>NZ_JAYSEO010000052.1:0-3303 GCF_041913825.1 Phenylobacterium sp. | reverse complement strand
TCGGCCTCGACCCCGGCCTGCTCTACGAGATCCGCGAGCGCCGCGAGACCGAACCCGCCACGGCGGACTCCAGCTAGGGCCTTCACCCCCCAGTCCCTCTCCCAGTCCCTCTCCCAGTCCCGCCCCCTCGGGGGAGGTGCCCCGAAGGGCCGGGGGTCCGCCCGGCCGCAGTTCTGACCCCCTCCGTCGGCTCCGCCGACAACTCCCCCGACCGGGGGAGCGACTTCGGCGTGGCCTCCGCCTCTCCGGGGTCCCACCCGCCGCTAGGCTGACCCGGCGTTCCCGTGGCACAGAGGCGGCCGTGACCCACGAAACCTTCCCCGAGATCCGCGAGGCCGTGCGCCGGCTCTGCGCCCGCTTTCCCGGCGCCTACTGGCGCGAGCTCGACCGCGAGCGCGCCTACCCCACCGCCTTCGTCCAGGCGCTCACCGAGGCCGGCTTCCTGTCGGTGCTGATCCCCGAAGAGTACGGCGGCTCGGGCCTGGGCCTTCGCGCCGCCACCGCGGTGCTGGAGGAGATCCACCGCTCGGGGTGCAACGGCGCCGCCTGCCACGCCCAGATGTACACCATGGGCACCATCCTCAGGCACGGCTCGCCGGCCCAGAAAGAGGCCTACCTGCCGAAGATCGCCTCGGGCGAGCTGCGCCTGCAGGCCTTCGGCGTGACCGAGCCCGACGCCGGCACCGACACCACCCGCATCTCCACCTTCGCCCGCCGGGAGGGGGACCGCTACGTCGTCTCGGGCCGCAAGATCTGGATCAGCCGCGCCGAGCACTCCGACCTGATGGTCCTGCTCTGCCGCACCCAGAAGCGGGAGGACGTGGCCAAGCCGTCCGACGGCATGAGCGTGCTGATCGTCGACATGCGCCAGGCCGTGGGGAACGGCCTGACCATCCGGCCCGTGCGGACCATGCTGAACCACGCCACCACCGAGCTCTTCTTCGAGGACCTGGAGGTCCTGGCCGACAACCTCGTCGGCCAGGAGGGCAAGGGCTTCCGCTACATCCTCGACGGGATGAACGCCGAGCGGATCCTGATCGCGTCCGAATGCATCGGCGACGCCCGGTTCTTCATCGACCGCGCCTCCGCCTACGCCAAGGAACGCCAGGTGTTCGGCCGCGCCATCGGCGAGAACCAGGGGGTGCAGTTCCCGATCGCGCGGGCCTATGTGCAGGCCACCGCCGCGGCCCACATGGTCGACCACGCGGCCGCCCTGTTCGAGGCGGGCGAGCCCTGCGGGACCGAGGCCAACATGGCCAAGCTCACCGCCAGCGAGGCGTCCTGGTACGCCGCCGACATGTGCCTGCAGACCCACGGCGGCTTCGGCTTCGCCGAGGAGTACGACATCGAGCGCAAGTTCCGGGAGACCCGGCTCTACCAGGTCGCCCCGATCTCCACGAACCTCATCCTCTCCCACGTGGCCACCCACGTGCTGGACCTGCCGAAGTCCTTCTGATGCCCGAACTTACGCCTGAGACCCTCCTGATCGAGGACGCCGCCCCGGGCGTCGCCGTCGTCACCCTGAACCGCCCGGACGCGGCCAACGCGCTCAACACGAAGATGGGCGAGGAGCTGTTGCACGCCTGGAGCCGGCTGGCCGTGCGGGAGGACCTGCGCTGCGTGGTCCTGGCCGGCCAGGGCCGCCACTTCTGCGCCGGCGCCGACCTCAAGGAGCGCAACGGCATGACCGACCATGAATGGTCGGCCCAGCACGAGGTCTTCGAGGCGATGATCCGCGCCCAGCTCGCCGTGCCCGTGCCGGTGATCGCGGCGGTGAACGGCGCGGCCGTCGGCGGCGGCTGCGAGATGACGCTCGCCTGCGACTTCGCCTACGCGGGCGAGGGCGCGCGCTTCGGCCTGCCCGAGGTGGGGCTGGGC
The DNA here is from genome assembly GCF_041913825.1 of Phenylobacterium sp. GTDB lineage: Bacteria > Pseudomonadota > Alphaproteobacteria > Caulobacterales > Caulobacteraceae > Phenylobacterium. The sequence continues at coordinate 1,425 of NZ_JAYSEO010000052.1, read as the reverse complement.
ATCATGCCGGGGCTCGGCGGCACCCAGCTCCTGCGCCGCGCCGTGGGCGAGCGCCGGGCCATCGAGCTGCTGACCACCGGCCGCCTGTTCACCGCCGCCGAGGCGCTCGAGTTCGGCCTGGTCAGCGGCGTGGCGGCGCCGGACGCCCTGATGTCCACCGTCATGGCCGTGGCCCAGACCATCGCCGCCAAGGCGCCGCTTTCCGTCCGGGCGCTGAAGTCGGTGGTCCGCGACGGCGCCGCGCTGGATCTGCCGGAGGCCATGAACCTCGAGCTGACCCACTACAATCGTCTCTTCCGGACCGAGGACCGCCGCGAGGGCGTCGCCAGCTTCAACGACAAGCGCACCCCCGACTTCAAGGGCCGCTAGGTGGCGCAAGCCGCCGCAAGCGCGTAGGGCTGCGCCCATGAAGATGCCCGTCCCCGACGCCGACCTGATCGCCCGCAAGGCCGCGATCGTCCGCGCGCTGCGGGCCATCGTGCCGGGGGAGGGGGTGGTCTCCGACTCTGACGCCCTGGTCCCCTTCGAGAGCGACGGGCTGTCGGCCTACCGCCAGACGCCCATCGCCGTCGTCCTGCCGGAGACCGTGGACCAGGTCTCCCGCGTGCTGGCCTGGTGCCAGGCCAACGGGGTGAAGGTGGTGCCCCGCGGCGCCGGCACCTCGCTCTCCGGCGGCGCCCTGCCGCTGGCCGACGGCATCGTCCTGGGCATGGCCAAGTTCAACCGCATCCTCGAGGTGGACTACGCCAACCGCTGCGCCGTCGTGCAGCCGGGGGTCACCAACCTCGCCATCACCCACGCGGTGCAGGGCGACGGCTTCTACTACGCCCCCGACCCTTCCTCGCAGATCGCCTGCACCATCGGCGGCAACGTGGCCGAGAACTCGGGCGGCGTGCACTGCCTGAAGTACGGCCTGACCACCAACAACCTGCTGGGCTGCGAGATCGTGCTGATGGACGGCCAGGTGGTCCGGCTGGGCGGCCGCGCCTACGACGCCGCCGGCTACGACCTGCTGGGCGTGGTCACCGGCTCGGAGGGGCTGCTGGGCGTGGTCACCGAGGTCACCGTGCGCATCCTGCCGAAGCCGCAGACCGCGCGGGCCATGCTGCTCGGCTTCGGCTCGGTCGAGGCCGCCGGCGCCTGCGTCGCCGACGTCATCGCCGCCGGCATCATCCCGGCCGGCATGGAGATGATGGACCGGCCGGCCATCGTCGCCGCCGAGGCCTTCGTCCAGGTGGGCTATCCCGTCGAGGCCGAGGCCCTGCTGATCGTCGAGCTGGACGGCCCGGAGGCGGAGTGCGGCGAACTCTCGGCCGCGGTGGTGGAGATCGCCCGCGCCCGCGGCGCCGACTACGTCCGGGTCTCCGAGAGCGAGGCCGAGCGCCTGGCCTTCTGGGCCGGCCGCAAGGCGGCCTTCCCGGCGGT
>NZ_JAYSEO010000051.1:0-5512 GCF_041913825.1 Phenylobacterium sp. | reverse complement strand
GGCCCCGCAGCGAGATCCCGGTGCCGGTGCATCCCGCCCGCCAGCGCGTCGCCTGCACCACCTGCCCGGTGACGCAGGACTTCAGCCCCGACCGCCTGAACTTCTTCTTCGACGCCGCGACCGGCGTCATCCGCGAGATCCGCTGCGGCTAGGGGATTTCGACGCCCAGCCCACGCAGCAGGTCGATCCAGGCCGCGCGGCCCTTCTCCCGGTCGAACATCTGGAGCGCCGTGGCCCGCGCCGCGGCGCGCATTCCGCCGCTCGCCTCCGGATGGCGGCAGGCGTCGATCAGCGCCTCCGACAGCGCCTGCGGGTCGAAGAACGGCAGCAGCCGTCCGTTGACGCCGTCCTGGATGGCGTCGCGCAGCGGCGGGGTGTCCGACCCGATCACATAGCAGCCGCTGGCCATGGCCTCCGAAAGAGACCAGGAGAGCACGAAGGGGTAGCTGTAGTAGACGTGGGCGGTGGAGAGCCGGAGCGCCGCGAGCATCTGCGGATGCGGCACGCGGCCCAGGAAATGCAGCCGGGTCTCATCGAGCTCGAGCCCTTCGAAGCAGACCTGCTTCCAGGTCTTGTCGTCCGGGGCGGCCCCGCCGTAGCCGCGCTTGCTCTCCTGGCCGATGACGATGACCTGCGCGTCCGGCACGGCCTTCATCAGGGCGGGGAGGGCGCGGGCGAAGATGTGCAGCCCGCGCATCGGCTCCATGTTGTTGTTGATGTGGGTGATAACCGGGGCGCCGGGCGGGATCACGCGGCCATCCGGCAGGACGAACGGCTCGGCCGGGCCGGGGCGGATCGCCTGCACGTCCACGCCCTCGTGGAAGATCCGGACGCGTGGGGCGAAGACGCTGGGCAGCAGTGAGGCCTGGAAGGGGGTCGGCGAGACGATGGCGTCGGCGTCCGTGAGGGCGAGCGCCATGGTGGCGTTCTTGGTCTTGCCCTGGAGGATGGCCTCTTCGCTGGGCTCGCCGAACTCGGGGTCGAAGCCGATGTCGACGCCGCGGCCGTGGTAGAAGAACTCGGCGAACAGCACGCGCCTGGCCTGCGGCCACACCTCGTCGAGGTAGAGGGTCTCGCCCCAGCCCGGGTGGCCGATGACCACGGCGGGATCGAAGCCCTGCTCCTGCAGGGCCCTGCCGGCCTTGTACGCCGCCCGGGCCCGCAGCATGTCGGCCTCGGCGCGCACGGCCAGCGGCAGGATGCCCGGCGTGGTGCCGCGCCCGAGCCGGTAGGTCACCTGCCGCACGCCCGGCAGCCCCGGTGCGGTGTGGGCCGCGATGGCGGCGCAGGGCACCCCGCGCGCCAGCAGCGTCTGCGCCAGATCGCGGAACTGGGCAGGGAAATTGTTGTGGACGAAGACGACGCCGGACCGCATGGCGCCTTCATAGCGCCGGCCGCGCGGGTGTCACCCCCGCCCTCGGGAGGTCTGGCGGCGGGGCCGCTTCTGCCCTAAGGGCTGTCGCCGGGCCACGCGGATGTGGCGGAACTGGTAGACGCACTGGATTTAGGTTCCAGCGCCGCGAGGCGTGGAGGTTCGAGTCCTCTCATCCGCACCATCCTGCCGCGCCCGCCGGGCCTGGCCGGACGGCTCCTGCGCCTAAACGCTTGGACACGGGCGTGGCGCATGACATAAGTCGCCGCCCCGCCGCCGGAGCCTCTCCGGCGGCGCTCACCATTTCACACTGAAGGCGGGCGGAACGCGTGAGACGACGCGGCGTCCGGAAGTTCCAGAATGTCGATGCAGATCGTTGAGAAGTCCGGTGAAGGCCTGAGCCGCGTCTACGGCGTGACGGTGCCCGTCCAAGACCTGACCGAGAAGCTGGAGGCGCGGATCAAGGAGATCACGCCGACGCTCAACATCAAGGGCTTCCGCCCCGGCAAGGTGCCGCCGGCCCACGTCCGCCGGCTCTACGGCAAGGCGCTGATGGGCGAGGTGGTCGAGCAGACGCTCACCGAGACCACCCAGAAGGTGCTGACCGACAACAACCTGCGGCCGGCGGGAGACCCGGACCTGAAGCCGGAAGGCGACATCAACGAGGTGATCGAGGGCAAGGCCGACCTCACCTACGAGATCGCCGTCGACCTGATGCCCGAGTTCGAGCCGGTGGATCCCGCGACGCTGTCGCTGGAGCGCCCGGTGTACGAGCCGACCGACGAGGAAGTGACCGAAGCGGTCAACGAGCTCGCCTCGCAGAACAAGACTTACGAGACCCGCACCGGCAAGGCCGTGAAGGCGAAGGACGGCGACATGGTCGTCATCGACTTCGTCGGCAAGCTGGACGGCGAGGCCTTCGCGGGCGGTACGGCCACCGACGCGGAGCTGGTGCTGGGGTCGGGCCAGTTCATCCCGGGCTTCGAGGACCAACTGATCGGCGCCAAGCCGGACACCGACGTGGAGGTGAAGGTCACCTTCCCGGAAGACTACCAGGCGGCCAACCTCGCCGGTAAGGAAGCCGTCTTCGAGGTGAAGGTGAAGGAAGTGAAGGCCCCGGCGGAGACCGCCGCGGACGACGCCTTCGCCGAGCGCCTGGGCGTCGAGAACCTCGAGAAGCTGCGCGAGCTCATCAAGACCAACCTCGAGCAGCAGTACGCGGGCGCGAGCCGCTTCAAGCTCAAGCGCGCCCTGCTCGACCAGCTCGACACCAAGCACGACTTCCCGCTGCCGCCGAAGATGGTCGAGGCCGAGTTCGCCTCGATCTGGCAGCAGGTCCAGCAGGACAAGGAGCAGGGCAGCCTGCCCGAGGACGACGCCGGAAAGACCGACGAGCAGCTCCAGGCCGAATACCGCAAGATCGCCGAGCGCCGCGTGCGCCTGGGCCTGGTGCTGGCCGAGATCGGCCGGGCCAACAACGTCCAGGTGACCGACCAGGAGCTGGCCGAGGCCATGCGCCGCGAGGCCATGCGCTACGGCCCGCAGGCGCAGCAGGTGTTCGACCTGTTCCGCCAGAACCCGAACGCCCAGGCCCAGCTCCGCGCCCCGATCTTCGAGGACAAGGTGGTGGACCTGATCGTCGAGAAGGCCACGGTCGCCGACAAGAAGGTCTCCAAGGACGACCTCATGAAGGACGACGACCTGCCGGAAGGCTACTCGGCCTGATCGGCGGCGACAGCCACGCATTCGAAGCGCCCCCGGGTCACTCCGGGGGCGTTTTCATTTCCTGGCCGGCGATGGGCTAGAGGCCGCGCAGGCGGCGCAGCAGCTCGGGGTTCTCCACGCGCGCGCGGCGCGCGTTGATCTCCTGGTGCGGCGACGGCGCGTCGTCCTCCGGCCGCTCGGGCGGCAGGGCGACGGCGGGCTCGTAGGCGGGGGACGCAGGCACAGTGAGCACGTCGGTCTCGGGGGCCATCGGGCGGTTCTCCCTGGATCCCCGCTCCCCCGGGGACCTCCCGCTGTTAAGGTATCATTTACGCTGTCTCGCCGCCTAGGGTGACCTCGCGGCGCCGGCCTTGACGATCCCGTGAGGGAGGACGTCCGCAGACCCGAAATCGCCGAACGCGGGTCAGAATCCGGTTGGCTTCGCGCCGGAACGGGCCTTAACCTCGATCCCGGACGCCGCGTCGTGACGGCGGGCCCTCTCTGGCCAGGCCAGAGTTCGCCTTCGCCGCCGCGGGAGTAGAGCGTGGTCGGGAAGGAAGCCGTCTTGCAGCGCACGCGTACCGAAGGCCCCGATTACTTCCACAAGGTCGTCGATTGCCAGTGGGCCTGCCCGGCCCACACGCCGGTCCCCGAGTACATCCGGCTGATCGCCGAGGGCCGCTACGCCGACGCCTACATGATCAACTGGCGATCCAACGTCTTCCCCGGCGTGCTCGGCCGCACCTGCGACCGCCCCTGCGAGCCGGCCTGCCGGCGGGGCCGGGTGGAGGAGGAGCCGGTGGCGATCTGCCGGCTGAAGCGGGTGGCCGCCGACAACAAGGGGGACGTGGCGGCGCTGATGCCGCCGCCGGCGATGGCGGAGAACGGCCGGCGGATCGCCCTGGTCGGCTGCGGACCCGCCTCGCTGACGGTGGCGCGGGACCTGGCGCCGCTGGGCTACCGCCTCACCCTCTTCGATGCCGAGGCCAAGAGCGGCGGGATGATCCGCTCGCAGATCCCGCGCTTCCGCCTGCCCGAGGCGGTCATCGACGAGGAGGTGGGCTACGTCACCGCGCTGGGCGGGGTCGAGCTGCGCCTGGGCGAGCGCGTCGACAGCCTGCGGGCCCTGCTGGCGGAGGGCTACGACGCGGTCTTCGTGGGCTCCGGCGCGCCGCGTGGCCGGGACCTGGAGCTGCCGGGGCGGGCGGAGGCCGCGGCCAACATCCACATCGGCATCGACTGGCTCTCCTCCGTCTCGTTCGGCCACGTGGACCGCATCGGGCGGCGGGTGATCGTGCTGGGCGGCGGCAACACCGCCATGGACTGCTGCCGCACCTCGCGCCGGCTGGGCGGCGAGGACGTGAAGGTGATCGTCCGCTCCGGGTTCGAGGAGATGAAGGCCTCGCCCTGGGAGAAGGAGGACGCGCTGCACGAGGATATCCCGATCCTCAACTACCGGGTCCCCAAGGCCTTCACCCACGAGGGTGGCCGGCTCACCGGCGTGCTCTTCGAGGTCGTCGAGGCCCGCTACGACGACATGGGGCGGCGCCGGCTCGTGCCGTCCGGCGCGCCCGACGAGCACTACGAATGCGACGACGTGCTGGTGGCGGTGGGCCAGGAGAACGCCTTCCCCTGGATCGAGCGCGACCTGGGCCTGGAGTTCGACGAGTGGGGCATGCCGGTGGTCGACCCGGTCACCTTCCGCTCGACCCTGCCCAATGTCTTCTTCGGGGGCGACGCAGCCTTCGGTCCGAAGAACATCATCTGGGCCGTGGCGCACGGCCACGAGGCGGCGGTCTCCATCCACCGGTTCTGCGAGGGCGAGGACGTCGCGGTCCGCCCGCCGCCGGGCGCGAGCCTGGTCAGCCAGAAGATGGGCATCCACGAGTGGAGCTACGACAACGACGTCTCCAACGACCGGCGCTACCGGGTGCCGCTGCGGCCCAAGGTGGAGGCGCTGCGCGACGTACGGCTGGAGGTGGAGCTGGGCTTCGACCGGGACCTGGGGCTCAAGGAGGCCCAGCGCTGCCTGAACTGCGACGTCCAGACGGTGTTCGCGGATCCCCTCTGCATCGAGTGCGACGCCTGCGTCGACATCTGCCCGATGGACTGCATCACCTTCACCGAGCCGGGGGAGGAGGGTGAGCTGCGGACCCGGCTGAAGGCGCCGGCCCCAAACCTCACCCAGGACCTCTACGTGTCCGGCGCCCTGCCCACCGGACGGGTGATGGTGAAGGACGAGGACGTCTGCCTGCACTGCGGGCTGTGCGCCGAGCGCTGCCCCACCGGCGCGTGGGACATGCAGAAGTTCTACCTCGAGGTCACGCACGCGGAGCACGCATGCCAGAGCCGGTAGTGAGTGGTGTCGGACCGCGCGTGAACGACTTCGTCGTCAAGTTCGCCAACGTCAACGGCTCGGGCTCGGCCAGCGCCAAC
>NZ_JAYSEO010000050.1:0-7644 GCF_041913825.1 Phenylobacterium sp. | reverse complement strand
CGGGCAAAGCCCGTCGTCGCGCGGGTTGTCACGGAGTTTCTGCAATGGCCGGTGACTACGCATACCCGCCGGCAGCGTTTCACTGTCTTCGCCGGTCTCAGCCTCGGCCCGGCCACAGGCTATGCAAATCGCGTAGCCCGCGCCCCCGGGCCCCGAGGAGGTCACAAGCACCTTGCCTTCTCGGCTGGTCCGCAGCGCGCCGGTGGCGGGATCGCTGAGCGAGACCCATGGCGCGCCTGCCGCCGACACGCGGGCGCGGTCGGGCGGCACGAAGGCGAGGGTCTCGTAGGCTGCATGTGGCTTGCTGGTGCCGAGAAAGCCGGACGGCCGCAGCAGCTCCCCCCGCCGTGTCCCGCTGCCACAGTCGGGGCAGGTGTCGACGGGCAGGCGCGACAGTCCGAAGGCGTTGCAGGACGGACAGCGCCATAGCGTGCGCAGGTCCTCGACCGATCCTGGCTCGCTCCTGTTGCCCTAAGTCGGCAGGATGCCGTCGGAGCGGTGCACGAGCCCGTCGATGACCACCTCGGCCCCGGGCGAGTAATCCCGGATCGCCATGTCGAGCGGGCGCGAGGGACCGCTTTCGCCGCCCGTCCGCCCGACATGGTCGAAGGCGACCACATCGACGGGAAAGCCATAGGCCGGGGTGAAGCCACGGCGTGCGAGTTCGGAGATCATGAATTCTTCCCGCATCCGCTTTGCGCGCCGCATGTAGAAGCCATGAGCGGGGTCACGCTCCGGATGGGCATCTTGCGCAGTCAGGAGCTGCCCATACTCCGCCATCCAGCGCTCGCGCATCCGGTCGAACGCGTCCGCCGCGCGCTCGGTCACTGCGGCGTTGCCTTCGAGCACGGTTCCACGAACGAGGTTCTGAAGGGCCTCAGCCACGGCTAGGCTGTCGGCCCACTCTCCCTGCAGCGCGACGAGGAACCCTTCGGCCGGGCTGTCGGGGAGCCACGGCGAGACCGTATCGGGCGTCGCGCCGAAGAAGGTACCGATGCCCGTAGTCACCCTGATGCCGCCTTCGCCGCGCAGGTACATCCCGAGAAGGAGCGCGTTGACATGGCGCTGAATTAGGACAGGCCCGTCGAGCCGCACCGCCGGCGCGCGTACCGCGCCCTTCAATAGGCGCGCGGGTTCGCGAAACACCATGCGGTCGAGCGGGAGGTCTTTGCAGAAGGTGAATGCCAGGGCCCATGGCTCGCCCCGGCGCCCGGCTCGGCCGACCCGCTGGCGGTAGTTGGCAGGCGCCGGCGGCACGTTCGTGTTCACCACGAGGCCCACGTCGGGAATGTCGACGCCCATCTCCATGGTGGTGGAGCAGTTGAGGATGTTGATCCGTCCTTTCCTGAACGCTTCTTCATACGTCTGAAGGCTGGCCCGGTCGATCTGAGCGGAATGCTCCTGCGCCCGCAGGAAGGGCGCGAACTCAGCAATCCGGTCGTGTATGTCGGTCCAGTGGCCCCGCTTGCGGAGCGAAGCCACCCTCCCGTCCTCTTCGAGCCAGCGCCGGACCTCCGCCCGCGCCTCGGCCGTCAGCCCCGTAGGCGCTGCCCCTGGCAGGCGCGGCATGTCGACGGGAGTAGCCAGGGCCTCGGCCTCGATTGCGTTGAGCGAAACGCCGGCAGGCGCAAAGGGCAGAAGCCGCCAAGTCTGCGGGCATTGCCAGGCGCGGTCGAGCCGCGCGACCTCCGCTCGTCGAAGGTCTAGCCGCCATGCATAGGGGCCGGCCGCCCTCAGCAGGCGCGCGCTGCTAAAGGCCGTCCAGATCGCCGCGAGGACGGTGTCGACACGCCCCGCGTCTAGCGCGTTGTCGGGGGCACCGCCTGTCAGGCGGTAGAGCAGCCGCACTAGACTGCCACGCGTCGCGGCGGCAGTGGGAAAGCGGGACGGGCTGCGTACCGGGCTCTCGGCGTCAGGCGGCGTACCAGGCTCCATGACTGCCGAAAGCGCGCTGCGGGGCGAAATCCAGTGGCGCATGTCCACCGGATCCTGTGGCAGGTCGATGGCGAGGGTGGCGCGGAACACGATGTCCACCGCAGCATGGAGGACGTCCGCCCAGACCTTCGTATCGTGCCCGGCCTCGGCGAGCGGCGCCGGCACCTTGAGGCGCGCATGCTCCTCGAGCGCCGGGAAGACGAGCCGGGCGAGGCCCATGGTCTCGACGTTGTTTTGGAGCCGTGGCCGGCGGAAGAGTTCGCGGAACAGGAACAGTTCGGCGAGGTCGGCGGGCGTGTCGGCCAGATGCGCACCCCCGAGCGGGCGGCCGCGCCAAACCTCGGCGGCGAAGTCCGACAGTTCGGGGTTGGCAGCGAGGGTAGCGCGCAGATCGGTCCAGGAGATACGGCCGGCACCGTCGATCAGCGCAGCGAGCGCCTCCCGTTTCTCTTCGAGAAGGCCACGCAGCGACGGCACGGCAACGACCGCTTGTTCCAGCCCTTCGATCTCGGCCTGCAGCGCGGCCGCTCTAGCCGGATCGCCCCCGCCGGCCTCTTGCACGGCATGGGTGATCACGGCGCGGGTCAAGTTGCGCTCGGCCTCTTGCTGGAGCTTGGCCGAAAACCGCGCGGTGCCCTGCCGGCTGTCGGTAAAGGACAAGAGCCTCCGTCCGCCGAAGGGCGCCGCCCCCGCGCCCTCGACGCGCGGCACGGCCTCAAGGAGCACGGGCATCGCGTTACCCATCAGGAACGGTGCGCCGAAGGTCTGCGGCCGAACGCCGGTGCGTGGCTCGTGTGCGCGCGCGCAACAGGCCCGATCGGCATGCTCTTCGACGATCCGAAGCGTCGCAACAAGGTCACTTGGCTCAGGCCGGTTCAGCAACGCGCCATCCGTGAGCCGAACTGCGATGTCGTCCCCGCTATCCTGCGCGGGGCCGAGCAGAACCTCGCGTGACGGCGTCGCCGCAGCGCCCTCTTCGGGGCTTGGGTCGGGCTCGACATCGAGCACGTACTCGTCCTCGTCGTCACCCCTGCGGGCCTGCGTCAGGTATTCGTGGGCCCCTTGCGCGAAGCGTTCAGCGAGGAGCCAGGGTGTTCCGCACTCGTCGCAGGCGCCGACCTCGAAGACCGGCGCGCTGCAGGTACAGCGCTCTCGTTCCTCAAGATGCACCTGGCCGTATGGCCAGTCCGAGCCTTCGGTGGAAAGCGCCGGGTGGCGATCCGGGCATGCTGGGTCGATGCAGGCCCAGAGTCCGGCCTGCGCCCGGTGGAATACGTGGAGCCGCCACGGCGCGAGGCGGAGATCGGATCCGGGAGCACACGCCCGTGCCGCAGCCTCCAGAACCGCGAAAGCCTGATGCCGGGCCCCTCGATCGCCCGGATCCCCGAGCCCGAGGATCCCCGTCGCTCCGCCGAGCGTCAGCCCCCCGTCGCGCATCCGGGCGCGGGCGGCACGGATCCGAGGATCGGGCGCGAGCATCTGCCAGAGGCTCTCGTCTGGGACCGCCAGCGCCTCTCGGTCGAGCGCCGCTTGATCGCCTTCGGGCGGAAGATCGGGCTCCCGCTCCTCGCCGGCGATGATCTCAACGCGATCCTCCGGCACGCCGCCCAGGTCCGCCACGAAGCGGCGCAGCGCCGCCGCCGTTTCCTGTCCTTCGCCGATGGTGGCGGAGGTCGCAGCGAGACGAACGTCTTCCGGGGCGACCCCAAACGCCTCCCGCACCCGGCGCAGCAGCAGCGCCATCTCTGCCGCCTGCGCGCCGACGTAGCTGTGCGCCTCATCCAGCACGATCCAGCGCAGCGTGCCCTGCGAACGCTCGAGGATTGGTCCGTCCTGAGCCCGCATCAGCATGTATTCGAGCATCGTGGTGTTAGTGACGAGAATCGAGGGTGGATCCTCCCGCAGCCGCTTGCGGTCCGGCACCATCCCGCCGCCGGGCCATTCATGGGGTGGCAGCGTCTCTTTGAGATGTCTGTTGTAGAGCGCGTAGGTGATCCTACCCGACAGGGGCGCAATCCACTCGCCGAGCCGCTCGCGCTGGCTGTCGATCAGAGCGTTTAGCGGGTAGAGGACGATGGCCTGCACGCCCCGCCGCCGCCCGGCTGGCGACTGCCGCAGGAGGTCGTTTAGCATCGGCACCATGAAGCACTCGGTCTTGCCCGAGCCGGTGCCGCTGGTGACGAGAAAGCTCCGCCCCTCGGCCGCGGCGGTCCAGGCGCGCATCTGGTGGAGATAGGGCGCGTGCTCAGCGCCGTGCCGTGGCCATCGGCGGTTTGGCGCCCCGTCTAGTGCGGCCACCAGATCCTCTTCCAAAAGTCTACCTGCCAGATCGTTCAGCGTGCGGTCCGCGCGTTTCCAGACCCGCGCGGCCTCGAACACCGGGTCGGCGAGGAACGCGTCCGCCTGTCCTGGCTCGGCCCGCAGGCGCGCGGAAAGCGCGGTGCGCAGGGCGACCGAGCGGACACGTCCTTTGGCCACCACCGCCGACGCGGCGCGTTCCGCGACCCGATCCAGGACCTCGGCGTAGCCCGAGCGGTTGGTGTCGATGCCGTCCTTCATTCTGCCGTCTTCCCTTATTTCCGCGAAAGGCGCATTGCCTGCCAGGCCATCGCGGCCGGGAGCGCCAAGTCAAAATGGCTCGGGTCTAGGTGGATGCAGCGCAACAGCTGCACCCCGGTGCGGCCCTGCGGCGCTGCTCGCAGGCCGAAGGCGACCTCGGACACGAATAGCGGCGCCTCGATCAGGCCATTCACATGATCGGCAAAACGGACGAAGGCCGCAGGCTGCGCCGCCGCGCGCAGGTCGGGAAAGGAGAGGTCGCTCTCGCCGTGGCGCCGCACCGCCGCGTCTGCAAGCCGCAGAAGGGTCCCTTCAGGATCCCCGAACGCTGACGGCATACGCCCAAGCCAGTGCATGAGATCGGGGGGCGCCGCGAGCCTCGCCTCCATGAGGCCGAGCGCGAGATGCCCGTCCAGATCGGGGCGGAGCGTCAGGATCTCCCGCACGCGTCGCGCCATCTGCTCGCGCGCGAGCGTCTCGGCCCGCTCCGCCAGCGCGGGGATCGCAGCGAGGCTAGTGGTCAGGCTTGCCAGCTCCGACGCCACGGCCGCGCCCCAGTCCCGCGGCGCAACAAAAGCCCAGCGGCGTGCGCCGTGACGCTCAAGCTCCAGTCGGTCCGACAGGTCCGATACGTCGGCCCTCACGAGCAGACGCACGGCCACGGCCGACACTCGTTCAAGCGCCAGCACCTGGTCCAGCGCGGAAGGGCTCGCACCATGAGTCGTCAGGGCGTCTATGGCCCGCTCAAGCGCCATGATGTGCTGTACATCGACCCCGTCGCGGAATATCGCCGCATAGGCTTCGACTCGCGCTGCACGGGTGCGTCCGGTGCCGGCGGCATGCAGACGATCATCTTGATCGGTCGTCGCCTCTTGTCCGGCATCCGGCTCGACCACGAGCGGGCGGGGCGGGCGAAGCGGCTGTCCGTGTAGAGAGGGAAGGAAGAACCAGCGCCCTGGCCCGAGCACGTTTCCCATCGCCGCCGGCGGCGCGTTGGGAGCCGCGACCGCCGGCCCAGGCGCGTCGATGTTGATCGCCACCAGGTCGGGCAACGTCCGTTCATCACCCGGTGCGCCATGCGTTCGCAAGATCACCCCATCCTCGGTCAAATGGGTCTCGCCAAGGAACCGCCGCACTAGGAGTCGGGGCGACTCGTGCCCGTCGGCGAGCGCTCGAAGCCGAACCTCCGCGTCCGGCCCGCCATGGGAGAGCAAGTCGTCCACAAGGTCTCGAATGCTCGACAGGGGCGCCTCGCCGTGGACGCGGACGGCCAGCGGCGACGTTATGCCACCAAGACCGGGCGCGACCAGCCGCAGGCTAAGGTCGGTCTGGCCGACGTAGGCTGGCAGCACTTGCCAGTCGCGCAGATCGTGCAGCGTGATCTCGCGCTGTGTCTCAAGGATCGACCCGTCTGGCCCTGCCAGATAGGCCCGCGTGGCCGGGAGCGCGAGTTGCCAGTCCAGCGTCTCCGCCCCATCTGGCGCAGCGGCGCGCAGGCGGAGCCGCGCCTTGCGGACCCCGCCCGCGGGCAGCGGAACCTGGGCAGACCCAGCCTCATTGATCACCGCCGGCGTGGCGTCTTCCACCCGCAGGGCCCAGCCGGCAGGCAAGCCGGAGACGCTCAGCGCCTCGCCCCCGGCATCCATCGAGAAGCGCGCTGCCGGCGGCAGGATTCGTAGCCGGAGCCGTGCGCCCACGTTCCCGTCTTCTTCCGCGGCGACGTCGAGCGTGCCGAGGAAGCTCTCCTCCGGTGCTGATCGTCGCCAAGCGCCGCGCCCGCCGGAACGGTACAGACGGCGCCGAGTCGGAAGGGAGACGAACCCGTGCCCCGCCCGGCGCAGGGCGATGTCGGGTAGACCTCGGAACACTGGCACCCCTCGCCCGTCGCGCACCGTGCTGTCCTGTGCGCCGAAAGCGGCGATTTCGTCTCGCTCGGTGCGGTCCGCGCCCGTCTGGACCGCGAGTGACCAGTCGCGCACACCGATCCGCCCTTTGCCCTCAAGCCGCAGAAGCCGGCCCTCCGCGCTCTCGCCGCCCGGCTGGGCGACCAGACCCTCGCTGCAAGTCACCCGCGCATTCGCCCCCACGAGCGCCCAGACGAACGGGTCGTGGGTCCGCAGAGATGCGCTGCCGGCCCAGGCCAGCCGCCGCGCCGCGCCGTCGTCACCGCTTTCGGCCAACGTCCAGAGTGTCAGGCCCTCGGCTGGGTCGACCGCCCCTCCGCCGGGCAAGGAGACAGGTTGCAGCAGCCGGCCGTCAGCCATCGCCACCAGCTCAATCGGCGCCGACAGGGGGAAGGGGAAGCGGGCCGTCCGGCGTCCGCTGATCCTGGTCGCGCTCCAGCCGCCCTCCTCACGGTCGAGGGCTAGCATCAGGTCCGGGCAGGCCGCTGCCAGCGCGCCGGTCGGGGCGAGGCGCACGCGCCGATAGGCCGCATCGATACCGTCCATCAGACGCGCGGGCAGGCGGGTCGCTGGGGCGACGTCGACGAAGGCCCGCCAGGCGCCATCCTCATCACGCACCAGCTGGCGGCCCAACGGCTCATCGACCTCGCCGCCGGCCCGCACGGTCATCGCTTCGGCGAAGAGCGCACGGGCGGCATCCCCGTCGAAGCGTAGCGTAAGGCGCTCGCGCCAGGCCGGCTCCGCGCGGTCGAGCCAGCTCTCGACGTCGGCGGCGGCCAAATCGCGCGGTGCCCGGCCGCGCAAGTCGACAAGCTCGCGAGCGAACTGCACGAAAAGACCGTGGAACTCCTCGGTGCGATAGCCCATCGGCAGACGTTCCGCGCGTCTCCGGGCGAAGGCCAGCGCCTGCTCCTCTGGACAGCCTGCGCCGAAGCGCTCCAGATCGGCGACGAGGCCGACGAGCGCCGCACGATAGCCGCCTTCGTTCGCCAGAAGCCTCACAGGAAGCCCGCCCTCGGCGGCGAGCGTACGCAGGTACTGCACGCCCGCATCGCTGCTGCGGGGCGGCGGGCGACGCAGCTTCCGCAGTCCTCTGGCTGTTAGGTCACGCAGTGTAGCTTGGTCGAGACTGAGGCCGAGCTCATCCGTGAGGAAAGCCCAGGAGAAGGATCCGCCGGCGAAATTCCGTCGATAGTGCTCTGCTGCCCATAGGACGAAGGCCGCGGCCGTTTCACCGTCCCTCGAT
>NZ_JAYSEO010000049.1:0-7931 GCF_041913825.1 Phenylobacterium sp. | reverse complement strand
GGCGACGCTGAATGCGCGGCTGATGAAGAAGCTCGGCGTCTCCCGGCGAGATCTCCTCGAACAGGTGGAGAAGGCCGCGCTCAAGCCGTTACCGGCCGAGCCAGCTGATCTTCGAGTCTAAACGCCACCCGCTCCTCGAATTGCGCGCCTGCCAGGGCGTGGTGGGCCTGGTGCGCCCCTTCGGCCGCGAGCGGCTGGAGCGCGCCTGCGCGCCTGCGCGCGGGCGCTCGAGATCGGCGCCCGCAGCTACGGCTCGATCCGCTCGATCCTCGACCATGGCCTGGACCGGCGGCCTCTCGCCGCCGACGCCGAGGAGGCCGCACCCATCCATCACGCCAACATCCGCGGCTCCACCTATTACCACTGAAGGAGAGACACTCATGCTCACCCATCCCACCGTCGAACGCCTGCAGGAGCTCGGCCTACGCGGCGCGGCCAAGGCCTTCTCCGAGCTGACCCAGAACCCCGAGGCGGCCGCGCTATCCCACGCCGAATGGCTGGGCCTGATCCTGGAATCCGAGAACTCGCATCGGCAGGACCGCCGGCTGCAGGCGCGGCTGTTCATCTCGCGCCGGCATCTGCTGGAGTGGACGCCCGCGGCGGTGGCGGCCCGCCGGCTTCGTTTCGACCTGAGGAGCTTTATCGGCGGCCGGCTCCGGCTACAGCCGCTGGCGGGACCTGGCAGTGACGCGCTGGTGCGAGGACCCTACCTGCGACGACACCGGAGCCTACATCTATCTGCGAGATGTCCATTCGGGCAAGGTCTGGTCGGCGGGGTGGCAACCGATCGGCGGCGAGCCGGATCGCTATGAGGCGATCTTCAGCGAGGACCGCTGCGAGATCACGCGCTGCGACGGCGCGCTCACGACCGTCACCGAGGTGGTTGTCTCGGCGGAGGACGACGGCGAGGTCCGCCGGGTGTCGATCACCAACGGCGGATTTGCGGTGCGCGAGATCGAGGTCACGGCCTATGCGGAGATCGTGCTGGCGCCGCCGGCGGCCGACGCGGCGCACCCGGCGTTCTCGAAACTGTTTGTGGAGACCGAGCACCTCTCGAGCGCCGGCGCGATCCTCGCCACCCGGCGGCGGCGGGCGCCGACCGAGCCGGAGGTCTGGGCCGCTCAGCTCTCGGTCGTGGAGGGCGTGTCCGTCGGCCCACCGCAATTCGACACCGATCGCGCCCAGGTGCTCGGGCGGGGACGGGACGTGCATGCGCCGGTTCGGATCCTGGACGGTCGCCCCTTCGGTGGCGCGACGGGGACGGTGCTCGATCCGGTGTTCGCGCTACGCCGGCGCGTCAGGATCCCGCCCGGCAGAACGGCGCGAGTCTCGTTCTGGCCGCTCGTCGCCGGCTCGCGGAAGGTGCTCTTCGACCTGATCGACAAGCATCATGACGCCGCCGCCTTCGAACGCGCCGCTAACCTGGCCTGGACCCAGGCCCTGGTGCAGCTGCACCACCTCGGCGTCGAACGGTCGGATGCCGCCCTATTCCAGAAGCTGGCGGCGCACCTCGTGTATCCGACCGCGGCGCTGCTCCGTTTGCCGAAGGGCTGCGGCGGGCGCACGAAGGCCAGCCGGGCCTGTGGCGGGTCGGCATCTCCGGCGACCCGCCGATCGTATTGCTGCGGATCTCCGAGCCGCATGAGATCGGCATCGCCCGGCAGCTGATCGAAGCCAGCGAGTACTGGCGCAGCAAGCTCTTGGCCTTCGACCTTGTGCTGCTCAACGAGCGCGGCGCTTCCTATGTGCAGGATCTGAAGGTCGCGCTGGAGTCCCTGGTCCGCGCGGCCCAGTCGCATGCGGCGATCACGCAGCATTCGCCGCCGGGCCGAACGGTAGTGCTACGCGCGGATTTGATCGCGCCGGAAACTTCGGAGCTGCTGCTGTCCGTCGCCCGCATCGTGCTCACGGCACAGGAAGGAACGCTCTCGGAGCAGCTCGAACGCTTGTCGGATCGCGCCGTGGTTCGCCCACCGGCGCTCCCTGAGGCCGCGCCCTCGGAAGCGCCCGAAGGGCTTTCGCCGGCGCTGGAATACGGCAACGACCCGGGCGGCTTCGCCGAGGACGGACGCGAATACGTTGTGGCGCTGACGCCTGGTCAGACGACGCCGACGCTCTGGATTAGTATCGTCGCCAATCCCGAGTTCGGCTTTCTGGTCTCCGCCGACGGCGCCGGCTGCACCTGGCGGCGCAACAGCCGCGAGCATCAGTTGACGCCCTGGTCCAACCACTCGGTGAGCGAGACGACGGGGGAGTCGATCTTTCTCCGCGACGAGGAGAGCGGCGAGGTCTGGAGCGCGACCCCAGCGCCCCGGCGAGACCCGGCAGCGAGCTACATCTGCCGCCATGGTCGGGGTTACAGTCGCTTTCAGCACGTGTCGCGCGGCGTCGACCTCGATCTCGTGCAATTCGTCCCGCTCGTCGACCCGGTGAAGATTTCCCGGCTCCGGCTCACGAACCGGTCCGGGCGGTCGCGCCGCCTGTCGGTGACGGCCTACGCCGAGTGGGCGCTGGGGCCGCAGCGTGCCGCCGTGGCGGCCTTCACGTCACCGGTCTCGACGAAACCACGGGCGCGCTCTTCGCGCGCAACGGGTGGAATCCCGCCTTGAGGTCCCCCACCGCCTTCGCGGACCTGGGGGAGGGGACGGCGAGCTGGACCGGCGACCGCGACGAGTTGATCGGCCGCAACGGCGTGCTCGCCGCGCCGGCCGCGCTTCGGTGGCGCGAGCCGCTCTCGGGCGCGGCCGGCGCCGGGCTCGACCCTTGCGGCGGGCTGCAGCGCATCGTCGAGCTCGCCCCCGGCGAGGTGCGCGAGGTCATCTTCCTGCTGGACGAGGCGGACGGCGACGATGCCGCGCGCGATCTGGTCCCCGCTACCGGGCCGCCGACCTCGACGACGTGCTGGGCGAGATCAAGGCCCACTGGGACGCCATCCTGGGCGCAGTCGAGGTGAAGACGCCGGACCGCGCAATGGACATCATGCTCAACGGCTGGCTGCTCTATCAGACGCTCGCCTGCCGTTCCTGGGCGCGGGCGGGCTTCTATCAGGCCAGCGACGCCTACGGTTTCCGCGACCAGTTGCAGGACGCCATGGCTCTGGCGGCGGCCCGGCCGGAGCTGACCCGCGAGCACCGGCTGCGCGCCGCGGCCCGGCAGTTCGTCGAGGGGGCGTGCAGCACTGGTGGCTGCCGCATTCCGGACAGGGGGTGCGCACGCGCTTCACCGACGATCGCCTCTGGCTGCCCTACGCGACCGCGCATTATGTCGAAACCACAGGCGATCTGGGCGTGCTCGACGCGCCGGCGCCCTTCCTCAGCGGCCCCTTGCTTGAGCCCGACCAGGCGGAGAGCTTCTTCCAGCCGGCTCCGGCCGAGCCGCCGGCCAGCCTCTACGAGCACTGCGCCCGCGCCCTGGACGCCAGCCTCGAACTGGGCGGGCACGGCCTTCCCCTGTTCGGCGGCGGCGACTGGAACGATGGGATGAACCGGGTCGGCGCGCGTGGGCGCGGCGAAAGCGTCTGGCTGGGCTGGATGCTGCATGCGGCCCTGACGGCGTTCCTGCCGTTCGCCGAGGCGCGCGCCGAGACCGCGCGGGCGCAGGCCTGGGAGGCCCATCTGGCGGCGCTCACGGCGGCGCTGGAGCGCAACGCCTGGGACGGCCAGTGGTATCGCCGCGGCTGGTTCGACGACGGCTCTCCCCTGGGCTCGGCGGCGAGCGACGAGTGCCGCATCGACTCCATCGCCCAGTCCTGGGCGGTGATCTCGGGCGCCGGCGCCGCGGAGCGCATCGTGCAGGCCATGGCGTCCGTCGATCGGGAGCTGATCCTGCAGCAGGAGCAGCTGGCGCTGCTGTTTACGCCGCCCTTCGACCGCACTCCGCTCGACCCCGGTTACATCAAGGCCTATCCGCCGGGCGTGCGCGAAAACGGCGGCCAGTACACCCATGCCGCCGCATGGGCGGTGATCGCGTTTGCAACCCTCGGCGACGGCGACAAGGCCGCGTCGCTGTTCGCCATGCTCAATCCGGTCAACCACGCCCGCACGCGTGCGGCGGCGCATCGCTACAAGGTCGAGCCCTATGTCGCGGCCGCCGACGTCTACGCTGCGGCAGGCCACGTCGGCCGCGGCGGGTGGACCTGGTACACGGGCTCCGCCGCCTGGATGCAGCGCGCGGGGATCGAGGCGATCCTCGGCCTGCGCCGAATAGCCGGCGCGCTGAGCGTAGATCCCTGCATCCCCAGGGATTGGCCAGGCTTCGAGGCGGTGATCCGCCAGGGATCGAGCCGCTATCACGTCGTGGTCGAGAATCCGGACGGCGTCATGCGCGGCGTCAGCGCCGCCGATCTCGACGGCGCGCCCGTTGGGGTCGCACCCGCGACCATCCCTTTGCTGGACGACGGGCGATCGCACACGCTTCGCCTCCGGCTTGGTCCGCCGCGAGGGCGGCAGGTCGATACGCCTCCCGTGCGCCGCCTCAGCGGTTCTTGACCCTGATCAATGGTCAACCGTCGGATTGGCGATAGACGCGTCAGTCAGGCAAAATGCGTCGCAGCAGGCGTACCATGCATAGAGACATCATCTGCTTTCGAGTGGTCGAGGAGCCCTACGGTTGGGCCGTACGGGTCGGAGACGGCATGATGACGCCATTCCGGTCGCGCGGCTCGGCTCGGCCCTCCGACATGCGGCGGGCTGTGCGGAAGCGCTGCGGCGCTGCGGCGCTGCGGCGATCCGGCCGAGGTGGTGATCGATGACCTTGAGCCGCCGCCACGAAGCTGGAAGCGCCAAGCCGGCCCCTTCCGTCGCTTCTAGTCAAAGTTTGGGCTGAGGAGCGTGACGGGGGGCGCGCGATGCCCAGCCTCGTGATCGATCAAGAGCCGTCGAGGCGTCCGAAGGTTCGACGGCCTCGACGTCGAAAGTCGGCTTGGCGACCCCTTGCGCGCCGTTTGCCCGATCCGTGCATTCGCCCGGCCGGTCGCTGCGTGAGCTGCCGCGGCTGCGCCGACAGCTGCCCGCCGCGGGCGCCGCCGGTTCGGGGACAGACCACGCGGAGGCTTGATGAAGCAAGTTCGCCGACAGGTGCGCGCCAGGACCCGTGTTAGAGCGCCTCCGGGATCTTGAGCATGGCGCGACCGGGTTCCGTGATCTCGATCAGCTTGGCGCGACGACCGTTGGTCACGTCTCGCGCCCAACCGGGATGCCGTGGACCTCGCGCAGCTTCTCGGCGACCAGCGTCGGCCCGAGATCCGCGTAGCGCGCCTTGATCAGCTCCAGGACCTGGGCCCTTATGTCATCCAAGCACTGGCGGGGGGCGGCGGCCACGACATCCGCGAGCCAACTCGGCCGGCAAGGTTCTTTGGGATGGTGACGGACCGCTTCGGCGACTCATTGCTCCGACTGGCGCTGGCCCGCCCGCAACGCGTTAGACGTCCAACCGCCCGCCGAGCGCCTAATTTGCCCGAGCGGGCTACGCGCGGGCGTCCAGCGGGCACTCAACCTCGGCCCGTCTCCTGCGTTCAGGCGCTATGAAACATCGCGGGCTGCTCTCGTCTGCCCACATCGGCGCTGTCGCGAGCGCCCGGTCCATGACGCCGATGGCCACCTTGGCTGCCGCCCGCCTCGCAGGACGTGGAACGCCTGGGCATCTGATCTTGCTCGACCGGCTGATATTCAAGCTCGGCGCCTTGGTGATGGGCGTCGGGGAATTGTTCGGCGACAAGATGAAGTCGGCCCCTGATCGGACGGTCTTCTTGGGATTGCTGGCCAGTGTGATGAGCGCCGGCATCGCTGGCGCAGCCCTGGTGTCGCGCGGCCAGGAGCGGGCCGGGGCGATGGTCGCCGTCGCCACAGCGGTCCCGTTGGCCTACCTCACGCTGGCCGCGCGCAAGCGGGCGATGGTGCGCGTTGGGCAGACACGCAGCGGCCTCATTGAGGATGCAATGATTGTCGCTGCAGGTGCAGCGATCGTCGCCCTCTCACTGCGCCGGTCAAAGGGCGAGGGGCCCCGACAATTGTTTTTCGAAGTAAGTGGACAGACAATACCCGCGAAGAGCTCGGCATGCCGTGGTCGCGGCGAAAACTTTAGGGTTCCGCGCCCGCACGCGTTAGGCGCGCACGGAGGTGGTTGAACCTCGCTCACACGAGTTCTGCCCGCGCTCCCTCTCGTCAAAGGAGCCCAGCCGCGACTACTGCGTTATCATAGCTTCGAGCGGACCTCCACTTTCAAGCAGACGATCGGAGGCCACGGCCAAGGCCTGGACCAACGCACCGCATTGGGCGCGCATCGTGACCCCGCTGTTGACGCAGGCGCGCGACGGCTGCCAACGCATTACCCACTTCGCTGAAAGCGGCGCGATAAGCAAGGCGGGTCTGGCGGCGCACGGCTAGCGGGTGATGTTGAGCACCGGCGTGCGTCGAGATTGCAACCAAGCTTCGCCACAAGAGTTGGGCCAGGAGTTCGACGCGGTTCGACTCGGTCTCGCATACAGCTTCAGGTGACGTGATGCGCATGAGTTCAAGATCGGTATCGGTCATCTTCTCAATTTTGCTCTGCACAGTCGCGGGCGCGGCGCTGGCCAGTCCGGCTGACGCTCAGCCGCAGCCAGCGCCCTCAGACCGCAAGGCTGAGAAGGGGAAGAGTTCACAACGCCCCCTCACCTCCTCGGAAGAAAGCCGTGAGAGCCTGGAGGGTGCGGTGACGTCGCCGCTCCGAGACGCAAACCTGATCAAAACCGAAATCCCGCCAATCCTCGAGCAGGCTGTTGACAATCCTTATGCACGATCGGGGCAGCGCAGCTGTGCCACGCTGCGAAAGGAAATCAGCGACTTGAGCGACGTGCTCGGGGATGATTTCGATGACCGAAGTCCTGAACAGGAGGCCAAGGACGACGATGAGAAGACGGCCTACGGCGTTGTCGCCAGCGTCGTTTCCGACATCATCCCGATGCGCAGCTGGATCAGGAAGCTCTCCGGGGCCGAGCGTCGGGACCGCAAGGTGCAAGAGGCGATCGCCGCCGGGATAGCCCGCCGAAGCTACTTGAAGGGTGTGGGGCAGGCGCGAGGCTGCAAGCCACCCGCCGCGCCGCGGGCCATCGCCGCGAGCCGGCCCGCCGTGAACCCATAACCAGCCGATGCGACGCATTCTCGCCGCGCTGGCGTTTTCATCGCTCCTCCTCGGCGGTTGTCAAACCCTTCCGCGGGCGCCTTACCCGCTGGAGACGCTCCACGCGGCGAGCCCGGAGTACCGCTACGATTTCATCAAGCCCGCGACCCGCGAACGTTTCCTCGGCGATATCGACAGCGTCGGGCGCCAACACGCCAGTGGCGAGCTTCAGCTCCTTGCCCTTTCGGGCGGCGGCGCCAACGGCGCCTATGGCGCCGGCGTCATGTACGGATGGGGCCGGCGTGGCGACCGACCTGAATTCGAGGTCGTAACGGGGGTCAGCGCGGGCGCGCTGATTGCACCGTTCGTCTTCGCGGGACCGGCCTTTGATCCGGCCCTTCGCGAGGCCTTCACAGACGGCCGCTCGAAGGATCTGCTTCGATCGCGAGGCCTCGGCGCCTTGCTCTGGCCTGGCGTCTTCAAGCCGGAACCCTTGAGAAAGCTCATCACCAACAGCGTTACACCCGGCCTCATCGAGGCCGTGGCAGCCGAACACCGGAAAGGTCGGCGGCTCTTCATCGCCACAACCAGCCTGGATACTCAGACCCAGGTCGTTTGGGACATGGGGGCGTTGGCGCAGCGCACCGATCCCGCCTCCCGTCAGCTGTTTCAGAACATCCTTATCGCCTCGTCGAGCATTCCCGGCGTCTTCCCACCCGTGCTGCTGACCTTCGAGCGAGGCGGCCAGGCGGTTTCTGAACTGCACGCCGACGGCGGTACGGTGGCGAACTTCTTCGTCGCGCCGCAAGCGGTGCTCGGCGATCCGACGCGCA
>NZ_JAYSEO010000048.1:0-12175 GCF_041913825.1 Phenylobacterium sp. | reverse complement strand
ATCAAGTAAGCGCAAGCTGACCTGATCCACGACAGAGGCCGCCGGGGACACCCCCGGCGGCCTTTTTCTTTGCCTGCGGCATCCGCGCGCCGGTTGTGAAGGGTGGGTGAAGCTCGCGCGAAGCGTGTAGCCGGAGTCAGCAATAACAACGACTTACCCATTCGACATAACGGCGAAATTCCCGTTGCCGGCCTGCGAGTCGAGGCGCACAGTCAACCCGTCCGAATGGGGACAGGACGTGTGCCAAAGGAAAGAAGCATGCGCGTTTTAGGGAGTTTGGCGGCCGTCGCCTCGGCGATGGCCCTCGCGGGCTGCGGCCAAGGTGCGACCAGCACCGCCCAGGCGTCGGGCGGCGAGTCCCAGGGTGAGAAGGTGGTGGCGATCGGCTGCCCCAAGACCCCCAAGCCCGACTGCGTCACGGTGACCGCGGGCGGCAAGGCTTACGACGTCACGGGCGCCGGGATCGACCTCACGCGCGGCGTCGCCGTCGCCGTGACCGGGCGCGCCGCCGGCGAGGTCACCGCCTGCGGGCCGAAGCTGACCAATGTGGAGGTCGAGTATCAGGGGCTGCAGTGCGCCGCCCCCGCGCCAGCGGCGGCGACCGGGCGCTAGTCCTCGTCCAGCCCGTCGACCTGATCGGCGCCGGACTGGTTCGGCGCGGGCGCGCCCGGCTGGGGCGCGCCCGTCGCCGGATCGGTCATGGTCTTGTCGTTGCGGCTCGAGCCTTCGGAGCCGGGCGGTTCCTGCGAGGGGCGGGGCGGGGAGCCCGGCTTCATCTCGTCGTCGCGGTTGTACTGCTTCTCTAGGTCCTGGCCGGCCATGGTCGCCTCGAAGGGTGTGTGCGGGTCGGCGAAGGAACGGCGCTGGCGGCGCTTCGATCCCGCCTTGCCCGGGGCGGACCGCCCTGCTAGATGAGCCGGCTCCGGCGATGAGCCGAACGCGCCGGAAGGCTGGCCGCTTTCCGGCGCGCTCATCATTGACGGAGCGCCGGACCGAAAAGGGCTGGTCGTAGGAGTGTAGCTCAGCTGGTAGAGCATCGGTCTCCAAAACCGAGGGCCGGGGGTTCGAGTCCCTCCACTCCTGCCACCCTATATATGTCCCAAGCGCAGTGAATCGGGGCCGCTTCCAGCCGCCCCTAAACCGACGAGTTTGAAGACGCCGCCATGGCCAGGAAACCGGGCTCGACCCCGCAAGCGATGAGGAACCGCGCCGCCAGGACGGCCGCGGCCATGACCGCGCCCGCGGCCGTCGCTCAGGCGCCCAAGAAGAAGACGAGTCCCGGTCAGTTCCTGAAGGAAGTGCGGGCCGAGGCGCGCAAGATCACCTGGACGAGCCGCAAGGAAACCTGGATCACCTCCGTCATGGTGGCCATCATGGTGACCCTGGCGGCCCTGTTCTTCTGGGGCGTCGACTCGACCCTGCGGGTCCTGGTCTCCCTCGTCCTCCGACTGGCGAACGCCGGGTAAAGAGATGTCCGAAGCCGCCCAACAACAATCCAACCCGCGCCACAAGTGGTACATCGTCCACGCCTACTCGAACTTCGAGAAGAAGGTGGCGGAGTCCATCAAGGAACAGGCGCACGCCCAGGGCCTGGACGAGAATTTCTCCGAGATCCTGGTGCCGACCGAGGACGTGGTGGAGATCCGCCGCGGCCGTAAGGTCAACTCCGAACGCAAGTTCTTCCCGGGCTACGTGCTCGTGAAGATGGAGATGACCGACGAGGCCTATCACCTGATCAAGAACACCCCGAAGGTGACGGGCTTCCTGGGCTCCGGCTCGAAGCCGATCCCGGTGTCCGAGAAGGAAGTCGCCCGCATCATCGGCGCCATCGAAGAGGGCGTGGAGCGGCCGAAGCCGACCATCTCCTTCGAGATCGGCGAACAGGTCCGCGTCACCGACGGCCCCTTCGCGAGCTTCAACGGCTCGGTGGAGCAGGTGGACGAGGAGCGCGCCCGCCTGCGCGTCACCGTCTCCATCTTCGGCCGCGCGACGCCGGTCGAGCTGGAATACGGCCAGGTCGAAAAGATCGCCTGACGATCGGCCGCGGTTGCCGCGGTTGACGTTAGCTGGTAGGAGCGCGCCCTTCGCGGACGGGCGCGTTCTTCGTTTTTCCGTCTGCGATTTCAAACCCGTGGGAGAGGGCGGCCACCGTAACCTCGGACCACGGCTCAAACCGGCCGGGTTTCCGGCCATGAGGAGCAAAGATGGCCAAGAAGATTCTGGGCTACATCAAGCTGCAGGTGCCCGCGGGCTCCGCCACGCCGTCGCCGCCCATCGGGCCGGCCCTCGGCCAGCGCGGCGTCAACATCATGGGCTTCTGCAAGGAGTTCAACGCCCGCACCGAGAAGGAACAGAAGGGCACGCCCCTGCCGACCGTGATCACGGTCTACCAGGACAAGTCCTTCACCTTCGTCACGAAGACCCCCCCGGCGAGCTACTACATCAAGCAGGCCGCGGGCATTAAGTCCGGCGCCAACAAGACCGGCCGCGAGACCGTCGGCAAGATCACGCGCACCCAACTGCGCGAGATCGCCGAGAAGAAGATGAAGGACCTCAACGCGAACGACGTCGAGGCCGCCGCCCGCATCATCGAGGGCTCCGCCCGCTCGATGGGCCTGCAGATCGTGGAGGCCTAAGAGATGGCGAAGCAACCGAAGCGCACCCAGCAGTGGACCGGCGACCGCGCCGCCACCCATGGCGTCGAAGACGCCGTGAAGCTGGTGAAGGCCAACGCCAACGCCAAGTTCGACGAGACCGTCGAGATCGCGGTGAACCTGGGCGTCGATCCGCGTCACGCTGACCAGCAGGTCCGCGGCGTGGTCAGCCTGCCGTCCGGCACCGGGCGTGACGTTCGCGTCGCCGTCATCGCCAAGGAAGCCAAGGCCGCCGAAGCCCAGGCCGCCGGGGCCGACATCGTCGGCGCCGAGGACCTGGTGGAGCGGATCCAGGGCGGCTTCATGGAGTTCGACCGGGTGATCGCGACCCCCGACATGATGGCCCTGGTGGGCCGTCTGGGTAAGGTGCTCGGCCCGCGCGGCCTGATGCCGAACCCGCGGGTCGGCACCGTGACCCCGAACGTCGCCCAGGCCGTCAAGGACGCCAAGGGCGGCGCCATCGAGTTCCGCACCGAGAAGACCGGCATCATCCACGCCGGCATCGGCAAGGCCTCCTTCACCGAGGAGCAGCTCTTGGCCAACGTGCGGGCCCTGGTGGACGCGCTGAACCGCGCCAAGCCGTCGGGAGCCAAGGGCACCTACATCAAGAAGATCAGCCTGTCCTCGACGATGGGCCCGGGCTTCAAGGTGGACGCCGGCTCGGTGGGCGCCCAGGCCTGATCGGCCTGAGCCTCCGGAGACTTTAGTGAAGGGCGCGGGCCGCAGGGTCCGCGCCCTTTTCGTTTGACCGCTCGCCCGCGCATGGCCGCTCGCGCTACGCTGTTCGACGAACAACGGGGAGGGCTATTCCATGTGGCGTGCGATCCTGGGTGTGGCGGCGGCGCTGGCGGTGGGCGCGCCCGCCGCGCACGCCGAGCAGTTCGAGTTCGTGGCGCTGGGCGACACCGCCTACAACCTGCCGAAGGATCTGCCGGTCTACGACGCTCTGATCGGCAAGATAAACCGCGCCCGCCCCGCCTTCTCGATCCATGTCGGCGACACCTGGGGCGCCGAGCCCTGCACCGAGGCCAACCACCGCTACGTGCTCGCCCAGTTCGCCAAGTTCGACCATCCGGTGGTCTACACGCCCGGCGACAACGAGTGGGTCGACTGCCGCCGGCCCGACGTGCTGGAGGCCTACCATCGCTACCTGGGCGGGAAGGCGACGCCGCAGGACCTCGCCCTGCTCTTGCCGCTCCGTAGCTTCGAAGGCGCCTGGACCAGCGCGGGCTTCGCCGATCCGCTGGCCAGCCTGCGCACCATCCGCGAGACCTACTTCGGCAAGCCGCAGAGCCTGGGCGCCCGGACCATGCCGCTCGTCCGGCAGCCCGACGTCATGCCCGCGACCCAGACGGCCGAGAACACGCGCTGGGAGCGGAGCGGTGTGATCTTCGCCACCATCAGCGTGCCGGGGTCCGGCAACGGGGTGACGCTCAACGACGAGGCGCGGCTGCGCGAGGCGGTGGCCCGCAATCGCGCGAACGTCGACTGGATCCGCGCGGCGTTCGCCGAGGCGGCGACGAAGAACGCGAAGGCGGTGGTCATCGCCCTGCAGGCCGGGATGTTCGTGGACGGCGAGGGCGGCGAGTTCACGGGCAAGGCGGTGCGCGGCGGGACGGACGGGCCGTTCTACTGGACCGTGTTCGCCATCCGCGACGCGGCCGCGCGGTTCGGCAAGCCGGTGCTGTTGATCAACGGCGACTACCACGATCTCGTCATCGACCGGCCGTTCATGGTCAGCCAGGGGGAGAGCAAGCCGCCGCTCTACGCCAACATCACCCGGCTCCAGGTCTATGGCGCGCCCGAGCTGAAGGCGGTGAAGGTGCGCGTCGACACGGACACATCGTGGGTCTTCGGCTTCGAGCCGCTGTACTGAGATGGCCGTCGAGCTCGAACCCTGCGGACCGGAACGCCGGGAGGTCATCGCCAACCTCTTCCAGTTCTACGTCCACGACTTCGCCGACTTCTGGACCAGCCGGCAGGCGGACTTCCAGGAGGACGGCCGGTTCGGGCGCTACCCGCCGCTGGACGACTATTGGGACCAGCCGGGCGGCGAGGCGCTGCTGATCCGCGCCGACGGTCATCCGGCGGGGTTCGTGCTGATCGACCGGAAGGGTCATTCGGGCCTGCCCTGCGACTTCAACATGGGCGAGTTCTTCGTCGGCAGGCCGTACCGTCGCGCGGGCGTTGGCCGTGCGGCGGCGCTGGCGGCGCTCGAGGCAAGGCCGGGGCTCTGGGAGATCGCCGTGGCGCGGCGCAACCTGGCGGCGCAGGCCTTCTGGCTGCAGGTGGCCACTGCCGCCGGCCGGGTGGAGGCTCTGGACCGCGACGATGCGCACTGGAACGGTCCCGTGTTGCGCCTGACCGTGGCAGGGTGAGGCCATGGACCTGAAGACCATCCGCTACGAGATTCACGACGGCGGCGTCGCCGTGGTCACCCTCTCGCGTCCGAAGCGGCGCAACGCCTGGACCGGCCGGATGCACACCGAGTACCGGTGGATTCTCGCGGAGGCGGACCGCGACGCCGCTGTCCGGGCGATCGTCGTCACCGGCGATCCCGAGGGCCAGGCGTTCTGTGCGGGCGCCGACCTTCAGGCGCTGGAGGGGCACTCGGAAAAGGGCGGCTACGATCCCGGCACGCCGCAGGACATCGCCACGCCCGGCTACGGCGTCGACCCCGCGTTCGACGCGGCGTTCGCCTATCACTTCGGCGTCGGCAAGCCGATTCTGGCGGCCATCAACGGCGCGGCGGCGGGTGTGGGCCTGGTGCTCGCCGCCTTCGCTGACCTGCGGTTCTGCGTACCGGGCGCGAAGTTCACCGCCGCGCACGGCCGGTTCAATTTCCCGGCGGAGTTCGGCCTCTCCTGGATCCTGCCGCGCATCGTCGGCCTGACGCATGCCAACGACATCCTGCTCTCCAGCCGGGTGTTCACGGCCGAGGAGGCTGAGCGGATGGGCTTCCTCAACCGCATCGTCGCGCCCGAGCGGCTGATGGACGAGGCGCTGGCCTACGCCCGCGATCTCGCGCGGACGGTGGCGCCGGGCTCGGCCCGCGAGACCAAGCGCCAGATCTACCGCGACCTCCACCGCGACGCGGCGGCCGCGGTCCGCGAGGCCGAGGCCCTGCTCGACCAGATGGCCCGTGAGCCGGACTACAAGGAGGGCGTGAAGGCCTGGATTGAGAAGCGGCCGCCCGTCTGGCGGGGGTGAAGCCGTCGGGTTGAGTTCCGGATGGGTTTCCTGTATGAGGCGCGCCTTCACGTCGGTCCCCTCCGGGGGAGCGGCGAGGGCAGGGGCCTTCCTGAGGCGCCTGGGCCTGTCAGAGAACTGCGGGGAGCCAGGGGTCGCCTGGCGCCATAACGCGAAGGGGAGCCCTCCTTCGGCCGCCGGGAGACGGGAAGATGATAGTTCCGCGACCCAGCCGTCACGGCGTGGGCGCGAGGCTGCGGCTTCTCTCACTCGACAGGTGACTATCCGGCTCGCGCAATCGCGCGCGGGTCGAACCTGAGTATGGAGACCGCAATGGACCGCGCTCAAAAGCAGGAAGCCATCGAAACGCTGAAGGGCGATTTCGCGGCTGCCGGCGCCGTGGTCGTGACCCACTACATGGGTCTGACCGTTGCGGAAATGACCGATCTGCGGGGCCGCCTGCGCGAGCAGGGCGCCCAGCTGAAGGTGGTGAAGAACACCCTGGCCCAGAAGGCTCTGGACGGTGCGATCGGCGAAGCGGCGGACAGCCTCTTCAAGGGTCCCGTCGCCATCGCCTTCGCGCCGGACCCGGTGTCGGCCGCCAAGGTCGCGACCCAGTACGCCAAGGACAACGACAAGTTCAGCGTCGTCGGCGGCTTCATGGGTCAACAGGTGCTGGACCAGAAGGGCGTGAGCGCGCTCGCGTCTCTGCCGTCCCTCGACCAGCTCCGCGCCAAGCTCATCGGCCTCATCCAGGCTCCGGCGACCAAGGTCGCGGGTGTCCTGCAGGCGCCGGCGGGCCAGCTTGCGCGCGTCTTCAACGCTTACGCGACCAAAGACGCCGCCTGATCGTCATCTTCCCCGACAACCCCTATCAAGTAAGGACCAACTGAAATGGCCGACCTGCAAAAGCTCGTGGACGACCTGTCCGCCCTGACCGTCATGGAAGCCGCCGAGCTCTCCAAGATGCTGGAAGAGAAGTGGGGCGTTTCCGCCGCCGCTCCGGTGGCCGTGGCCGCCGCTCCGGCCGCCGGTGGTGGCGAAGCCGCCGCCGCCGCCGAAGAGCAAACCGAGTTCACCGTTGTTCTGACCGCCGGTGGCGACAAGAAGATCAACGTGATCAAGGAAGTCCGCGCTGTCCGTCCGGACCTCGGCCTGAAGGAAGCCAAGGACCTCGTCGAAGGCGCTCCGCAGAACGTGAAGGAAAACGTTTCCAAGCAGGAAGCGGAAGAGATCAAGAAGAAGCTCGAAGAAGCCGGCGCCACCGTCCAGGTGAAGTAAGCCGGAGCTTCGGAGTTCCGAAGATCCAGAAGGGCCGGGGGGCGACCCCCGGCCCTTTTTTCGTGGGTCGTGCTAGGCTCCGCGGGTGAGCGACTCCGCCGCCATCGTCAGCGCCTTCGTCCACGGGATCGCCGTGGGCCTCACCCTTGTCGTCATGGTGGCGGTGCTGCGCGGCGGCCTCAGCCGCGACGTGAAGATCGCCTCGACCCTGTTCAGCCTCAGCGTCGCGGCCTGGGCGATCAACGAGTCCTGGCCGCTGTGGCGGGCGCTCGACGCGCCCTGGCCGGTGCTGGTGTTGGCCTGTGCGGTGGCGGGTCTGTTCTGGCTGTTCGTGCTGGTGGTCTTCGCCGACATGCGGGTCACCGCGGGAACGCTCGCGCCGGCGGCGGTGCTGCTGGTCACGGGGCTCGTCATGCAGGCGCTGC
The DNA here is from genome assembly GCF_041913825.1 of Phenylobacterium sp. GTDB lineage: Bacteria > Pseudomonadota > Alphaproteobacteria > Caulobacterales > Caulobacteraceae > Phenylobacterium. The sequence continues at coordinate 4,626 of NZ_JAYSEO010000048.1, read as the reverse complement.
CGCGACCGGCGCAGGATTGGCTCTGGTGGACCCGCAACGCGGTCTCGGCCCTGCTGGCCATCCACGCCGGCGGCGTCATCGTCCGCGGGTGGGCGGGCGACCTTATGGAGGCGCGGCGCCGGTTCCGGGCCATCCTGCTGGTGCTCGCCTGCGTCTTCGTCGTGGTGGAGGTCGGGGTGGGCTACACCTTCCGGCTGACCCAGGATCCCGCCTGGCTCTCCGTGGTCGTCGGCCGCACGTACGGCGGGCTGATGCTGACGGCGCTCGCGCTCTCGCTGGCGAGCCTGATGCTGCGGGTGGACCCGGCGGTGTTCGGCGCCCCCCGCCGCGCGGAGACCGGCCCCGATCCGCGGGCCGAGGCCGCCGACCGCGAGGCGCTGCAGCGGCTGCACGGCCTGATGACGGCTGGCGCCTGGCGGCGCGAGGGCCTCACCATCGGCGCCCTGGCCGAGGATCTCGGCATGGCCGAGCACCAGCTTCGCCGACTGATCAACCGCCGCCTGGGCCACCGCAACTTCGCCGACTTCCTGAACGCCCACCGGATCGAGGCCGCAAAGCGCCGGTTGGCCGATCCGGGCGATGCGCGCACCACCGTGGCCGCCATCGCTTTCGACCTCGGCTACGGCTCGCTCGGCCCGTTCAATCGCGCCTTCCGCGCGGCGACCGGCGCGACCCCCACGGAGTGGCGGCGCCAGGCGTTGGCCGACGGCTCGCCGGAACTGAAAGAAGCCGTCTGATTCCGGATTCGGCGAGGTCCGTGCGGCCTCGGCGAGACGGCCCCGGACCCCTCAGGCTCCTGCTGCGGCAGGAAACACGAGGGGACCGCCATGGACGTCGTCCGCGATGTCGCGAACATCTGGCTCCGCGAGATGGAGCCCACGCTCACCCGCTATCTGATCTTCACCGTCGGCCTATGGCTGCTGCTCTGGGTCTGGCTCGGGCCGTGGCTGAAGGCGCGCAAGATCCGCGAGCAGACGCCGCCCGGCCGTCAGCTCGTTACGGAGCTGCTGTTCTCGCTGCGCTCGATGGCGATCTTCGCCACCGGCGGCGTGGTCATGGCGTTCATGTTCCGCGCCGGGCTCTATCCGCTGGGGGAGCTGGCGAACGGCTGGGGGCCGCTCTGGTTCGGCGTTTCGATCGTCGCCGGCGTGATCGGGCTCGATGCTTGGTTCTACTGGACCCACCGGCTGATGCACGACCCGAGGCTGTTCCGCCGTTTCCACCGCCGCCACCACCGCAGCAACAATCCTTCGCCGTTCACCGCCTACAGCTTCGATGTCGGCGAGGCGCTGCTGCTGTTCGGCTTCGTGATCGTCTGGCCGATGGTCTTCCCGATGCCGTGGAGCGCCATGCAGTGGGTGATGCTCTACCAGATCGTCACCAACACCCTGCTGCACTCCGGCTACGAGCTGATGCCGGCGAGGCGGGACGGCCGGCCGATGCTGGACTTCATCGTCACCACCACCCACCACGACCTGCATCACGCCCAGGCGGGCTGGAACTACGCCGCCTGGTTCACCTGGTGGGACCGATGGATGGGCACCGAGCATCCCGAGTACCACGCGCGCTACGCCCGCGCCGCCTGGCGGCCGTTCGCGCCGAAGGCGGCCCCCGTGCCGGCGGAATAGGGCTAGGGCGCTGAAAAAATTGCAGCTCTACCGTAACTTGCGCCGGAACTTCCGGGGACCCTCCCTGGTTGGAAGGATGCGCGACCAGCGTAGACTATCGGAAGCTAGCACTAACCCGGGGCCTCCCCGGGACTGACCAGAAGGCGGCGTCGGGATCTCCACCCGGCGCCGCCATTTCGTTTGCGCCGAATTTGTTGGCTCAGGGGACTTCCCTTCCGCGGCGAAAAAGCCTATCTCGGCTCCTTCGCGAAATTTCCGACTCCGAAGACGCGGTTCTTCGCGCGTGATTGCTCCGAGGCATGGCCCGCAGCCCTCCGGCCATGCGAGGGGGCGCCCCTGACGATACAGGGGCTTCCAGCGTCCGGCTCCTTTCGGGGAGCACGAGGGTGGACGCAGGATACTAAAGCTTGACGGCGGGACTCCGTTCCCGCGCGTCCTCAAGGGATCAAAATGGCGCAGTCCTTCACCGGTAAGAAGCGGATCCGGAAGTCGTTCGGCCGCATTCCTGAAGCCGTGCAGATGCCGAACCTGATCGAGGTTCAGCGCTCCTCCTACGAGCAGTTCCTGCAGCGCGAAGTCCGTCCGGCCGAGCGCCGCGACGAGGGCGTGGAAGCGGTCTTCAAGTCCGTCTTCCCGATCAAGGACTTCAACGAGCGCGCGGTGCTCGAGTACGTCTCCTACGAGTTCGAGGAGCCGAAGTACGACGTCGAGGAATGCGTCCAGCGCGACATGACCTACGCGGCGCCGCTGAAGGTCAAGCTGCGCCTCATCGTCTTCGAAACCGACGAAGAGACCGGCGCCCGCTCCGTGAAGGACATCAAGGAGCAGGACGTCTACATGGGCGATATCCCGCTCATGACGGAGAAGGGCACCTTCATCGTCAACGGGACCCAGCGCGTCATCGTCTCCCAGATGCACCGCTCGCCGGGCGTCTTCTTCGACCACGACAAGGGCAAGACCCACGCCTCGGGCAAGCTCCTGTTCGCCGCCCGCGTGATCCCCTACCGTGGCTCGTGGCTCGACTTCGAGTTCGACGCCAAGGACATCGTCTACGTCCGCATCGACCGTCGCCGTAAGCTGCCAGCCACCACCTTCCTGATGGCGCTCGGGATGGACGGTGAGGAGATCCTCTCCACCTTCTACGACACCCTGACCTACGAAAAGCGCCAGGGCGGCTGGGCCACGGCCTACAAGCCCGAGCGCTGGCGCGGCGTGAAGCCGGAGTTCCCGCTGATCGATGCGGACACCGGCGAGGAAGTCGCTCCGGCCGGCCAGAAAATCTCCGCGCGCAACGCCAAGAAGTTCGCCGACAACGGCCTGAAGACCCTGCTGCTGGCGCCCGAGGCGCTGACCGGCAAGTACCTGGCCCGCGACCTGGTGAACTTCGAAACGGGCGAGATCTACGCCGAAGCCGGCGACGAGCTGGACGCCGCCCTGCTGACCTCGCTCGAGGAGCAGGGCTTCACCACCCTCGACGTCCTCGACATCGACGACGTGACGGTGGGCGCCTACATGCGCAACACCCTGCGGGTGGACAAGAACACCGTCCGCGAGGACGCGCTGTTCGACATCTACCGCGTGATGCGTCCGGGCGAGCCGCCGACGGTGGAAGCCGCCGAGGCGATGTTCAAGAGCCTGTTCTTCGACGGCGAGCGCTACGACCTGTCCTCGGTCGGCCGCGTGAAGATGAACATGCGCCTGGAGCTGGACTGCCCTGACGACGTCCGCATCCTGCGCAAGGAAGACGTGCTGGCCGTGCTGCAGACCCTGGTGGGCTTGCGCGACGGCCGCGGCGAGATCGACGACATCGATAACCTCGGCAACCGCCGGGTCCGTTCGGTGGGCGAGCTGCTCGAGAACCAGTACCGCGTCGGCCTGCTGCGCATGGAACGCGCGATCAAGGAGCGCATGAGCTCGGTCGATATCGACACGGTCATGCCGCACGACCTGATCAACGCCAAGCCGGCGGCGGCGGCGGTGCGGGAGTTCTTCGGCTCCTCCCAGCTCTCGCAGTTCATGGACCAGACGAACCCACTGTCCGAGATCACCCACAAGCGCCGCCTCTCGGCGCTGGGCCCGGGCGGTCTGACCCGCGAGCGCGCGGGCTTCGAGGTCCGCGACGTGCACCCGACCCACTATGGCCGGATCTGCCCGATCGAGACGCCCGAAGGCCCGAACATCGGCCTGATCAACTCGCTGGCCACCCATGCCGTGGTCAACAAGTACGGCTTCATCGAGAGCCCGTACCGGCGGATCCGTGACGGCAAGATCACCGACGAGGTGGTCTACATGTCGGCCATGGAGGAGGCGAAGCACGTCATCGCCCAGGCCAACATCAAGCTGGTCGAAGGCGAGATCGCCGAGGACCTCGTCCCCGGCCGGGTCAACGGCGAGCCCTCGCTGCTGCCGAAGGACCAGGTCGACCTGATGGACGTGTCGCCCAAGCAGGTCGTCTCGGTCGCCGCCTCGCTGATCCCGTTCCTCGAGAACGACGACGCCAACCGCGCCCTGATGGGCTCGAACATGCAGAAGCAGGCCGTGCCGCTCATCCAGTCGGATGCGCCGCTGGTCGGCACCGGCATGGAGAGCATCGTGGCGGTTGACTCCGGCGCCGTCGTGGTGGCCCGCCGCTCGGGCGTCGTCGAGCAGATCGACGGCACCCGGATCGTGGTCCGCGCCACGGAAGAGACCGACCCCACCAAGCCGGGCGTCGACATCTACCGCCTGCAGAAGTTCCAGCGCTCCAACACCTCCACCTGCATCAACCAGCGTCCGCTGGTGCGCGTGGGCGACCGGATCCGCGCCGGTGACGTGATCGCCGACGGCCCGTCGACGGAGCTGGGCGAACTGGCGCTGGGCCGCAACGCCCTCGTCGCGTTCATGCCGTGGAACGGCTACAACTTCGAAGACTCGATCCTGATCTCCGAACGGATCGTGCGCGATGACGTCTTCACCTCGATCCACATCGAGGAGTTCGAGGTCATGGCCCGCGACACCA
>NZ_JAYSEO010000047.1:0-13176 GCF_041913825.1 Phenylobacterium sp. | reverse complement strand
AGCTGCCGGACGCCTTCCTGCGCCGCTGCTTCTTCCACTACATCCGCTTCCCCGAGGCCGAGACGATGCAGCAGATCGTCGAGGTCCACTATCCGGGGATCAAGCAGAAGCTCGTCGCCGAGGCCCTGCGCATCTTCTACGACATGCGCAAGGTGCCGGGCCTGAAGAAGAAGCCGTCCACCTCCGAGCTGCTCGACTGGCTGAAGCTGCTGATGGTCGAGGACATCGACGAGGCCGCCCTGCGCGAGAAGGACCCGACCAAGCTGATCCCGCCGCTGCACGGCGCCCTGCTGAAAAACGAGCAGGACGTGCACCTCTTCGAGCGCCTGGCCTTCCTGGCGCGGCGCGAGGGCGCGGGTTCCCGGCCGGGCCAGTAGGCCGCCGCGCCGGCGCCCTTACGGCGAATTCACTCGATTTTACCGAGGGCTCCGGCCACCCTTCTGGGGAATGGACCGGAGCCCTTTCCACATGAAGTCCCTGCTTCCCCTCGCCGCCGCCACGCTGGCGCTTGGAGGCCTCGCCGCCTGCGCCCCGGGCGGCCCGCCCGCCCAGCGGGCGGCGCTCGATTGTCCCGAGACCCAGGGCGACCTGACCCGCACCGCCGTCGCGCCTGACCGGCGCAGTTGCACCTACGTGACCAGCCGCGGCGCCGAGGTCCAGCTCCAGCTCGTCGCGACCGGCGGCGACCCCGAAGGCGCCCTGCGCCGGATCGAGGCCCAGATCCCCGCCCCCGCCCCCGGCGCTGCCGTCGCTGCGGCGCCCACGGAAGGCGCCGGGACGCGGGCCGCCGAGGCCGGCGCAACCAGCGCCCGTGACGCCCAGGCGGCCGTTCGTGAGGCCCAGGCGGATGCGGCCGCCGCCATCTCGCCCGACAGCACCAAGACGATCACCGCGACGGTCGACGTGAAGACCGGCGAGGACGCCGAGCAGACCGCTTCCGCCGGCGACGGCGAAGTCACCCGCGTGCGCCTCCCCGGCATCAGCATCACCGCCAGCGGGGACGACGCCCAGGTCAAGGTGGGCGGCGTCTCCATCGACGCGGACGGCGACCACGCCACCGTGCGCATGTACCGTGACGTGCGGCTGAAGGGCGAGGCGTTCTCCCGGCAGAAGCGGGGCGTTCGCGCCACCCTCGTGCGCGAGGGCGAGTTCGCCGGCGGTTATCGCGTCGTCGGCTACGAGGCGGGCGGCCCGAAGGCCGGCCCGATCGCGGTCGCCGTCGTGAAGTCGAAGGCCGATACCGACGGCCCGGACGGCGACCTCTACGAGGACGTCGCCAACCTGGTCCGCCGCAACGGCGGGGTCTGAGCCCCGCCCCCGCGGGCTCAGGCCGGCTGCACCTCCACCACCTTGTAGGTCAGCGGCCGGCCGTCCTCATCGGTGACCGTCACGTATTCGCCCACCGCGAAGCGGTGCTCGCCCAGGCGATGGACCGGCTCGTCATCGGCCGAGTCACTGTCGTCGTAGTCGAAGAACCAGCGCGTGCCGCGGCGGTTCAGCCGCCCGTCCGTGGGATCCTCGTCCGGCGCGAACCGGCGCACCGAGCACTTTTCGCGGACCTTGGAGAACTCGGCCTCGTCCAGCATGCCATCCGGGGTGAGCGGGGCCGTCAGGGCATAGCCGCGGTGGTCGTCGCCTCCGGCGAATTCGGTGCCAGGGTTGCGGGCAAGCCGCATGACGATGCGCGACAGGGGCATGGATTTCACCTTCTAGAGCTAGTGAGACAAGAACAACGACGGCTGGTCGGAGTTCAACAGCGTCCGCGTGGCGCCGCCGAAGATGAACTCCTGCAGCCGCGGGTGGCCGAACGCGCCGGCCACCAGGATCTCTGCGCCGGCCGCGCGGCTCGCCGCCAGCAGGGCGGGCGCCGCCTCGCCGGTCGCGGTGAGGATCTCGAGGTCGGCCCGGACGCCGCGGGCGGCATAGTAGGCCTGCAGGCGGGCCGGATCGAAGCTGCGGGCGCTGGCCTTCGGCGCGGCCAGGATCACCACCTTCTGCGCCTTTTCGAGCAGCGGCAGCGCCAGGCGGGCCGCGCGGCTCGCCTCCTTGCCGCCGTCCCAGGCGACGGCGACAGTGCCGCCGATCTTCAGCCCCTCGCGGGCGATCAGCACCGGCCGCTGCTCGTCGGCCACGATCTGCTGGAACGCCTCGGCCAATGGCCCGCGGCCGCGCGAGGGATCGGAATTGAACACCACGACGTCCGACAGCCGGCTCTCGGCCGACAGCCCCGCCCACACCGGGGTTTGCAAGGCGATGAACCGCCGCTTGCCGTAGCTCAGCGCCTCCATGGCCGCGCGGGCGCTCTTCTCCCCGGCGGCGGCGGCTTCCTTCAGCGACTCCAGGGCGGTCGTCTGCACCCCGCCCAGGAAGCCCTCGCCCATCCACGGCATCACGTCGGCCACGTCGGCGGGTGTGTAGACGCAGGCCACCTCGGCGCCGAACGGCTCGGCGAGCATGACCGCGGCGGCCACGGCCGCGCGGTCGCCCTGACCGCCCGACAGCGGCGCCATGATCCGCGCCCAACTCATGGGTTCGTCCCTTCCATCCTGTGGAGCTTGGACCCGAAGGCCTCAGGCTCGCATTGATCTTTCTCAGGGTCTGGGCCAGTTCACAGCCTGACCATGGAGGGAATGCGCCGGTGAGGAAAGGGCTGCGTAAAGCCAAGCAGGAGCCCCGGGCGTGGCAGCGGATGCTGTCTGGGCGCCGGCTGGACCTGCTCGACCCCTCGCCGATGGACATCGAGATCGAGGACATCGCCCATGGCCTGGCGCGGGTGGCCCGCTGGAACGGCCAGACCGTGGGAGAGCACGCATTCTCGGTGGCGCAGCACTCGGTGGTGGTCGAGGAGATCATGGCCCACATCCAGCCGGACCTGGAGCCGCGATGGCGCCTCGCGGGCCTGCTGCACGATGCCTCCGAGTACGTGATCGGCGACATGATCTCGCCGTTCAAGGCCGCGCTCGGCGTCGATTACAAGACCTTTGAGGAGCGGCTGGAGAACGCCATCCACATCCGCTTCGGCCTGCCGGCCAAGACGCCGCTCGCCATCAAGAAGCTGATCAAGCAGGCCGACCGGGCCTGTGCGTGGTTCGAGGCGACCCAGCTCGCCGGCTTCGGTCGCGACGAGGCGGACGACTTCTTCGGCGAGCCGCCGGACGGCTACCAGCTCGTCATCGAGCCCTGGGCGGCCAATCTGGCGCAGCAGCGCTACGTCCAGCGCTTCCACATCCTCTCCGAGGCGGCGGGATACACCCCCTCGCCCGCCGCCTTCGACACGGAGTGACCGGCGTGCCCACCTCGGTCGTCATCGGGCTCTCGGCGGTGGTGGTGGCCATCTGCGAGGGCGAGGCGGTCGTGCTCACCCTCAAGTTCCCGGGCGAGGAGCTGCAGGGCCTGCCGTTCGGGCCGTTCGACCCGGAGGGCCACCGCACCTTCGAGCTGGCCCTACGCGCCTTCGTCAAGGCCCAGACCCGCTTCGACCTCGGCTATGTGGAGCAGCTCTACACCTTCGGCGACAAGGGCCGCGACGCGCCGCTCGCCGACATGGGGGCCGGCGCCGCGCGGGTGATCTCGGTGGGTTACCTCGGCCTGACGCCGGCCGCCCTCGACGGACACTCGGCCGCCTCCGGCTGGCAGCCCTGGAACCGGTTCTTCCCCTATGAGGATTGGCGCGACGGCCGACCGGCCTCGCTCGCGCCTATCGAGGCGGCGCTACGCGCCCGGGCGTCCGGGCCGGAGCAGCTCGCCCGCGCCCGCCTGCTCTTCGCCCTGGACGGCGCGCCCTGGAACGAGGAGCGGGTGCTCGAGCGCTACGAGCTGCTCTACGAGGCCGGCCTGGTGCACGAGGCCGCCCGCGACCGCGGCGAGGTCCAGCCAGACAGCCTGCCGCCCACCGGCGAGCCGATGATCTCGGACCACCGCCGCATCCTCGCCACCGCCCTCTCCCGCCTGCGGGGCAAGCTGAAATACCGCCCGGTGGTCTTCGAGCTCATGCCCGAGGCGTTCACCTTGTCGGCCCTGCAGCGAGCGGTGGAGGCGATCGCCGGCGTGCCGCTTCACAAGCAGAACTTCCGCCGCGCCTTGGAGCGCGCCGAGCTGGTGGAGGGCCTCGGCCGCATGGACGCGGAGACCGGCGGCCGCCCCGCCGAGCTCTTCCGCTTCCGCCGCGAGATCCTCGCCGCCCGTCCGGTGAGCGGACTCTCCCTGCCCCTGCTGCGCGACCAATAGCTCCGCGCGACCCTGGGCGGGGGGCTCAGGCCGCCTCGCGTTCGGCAGGGGCCGGGACCGTCCGGCCCGCCTCCCACTCGGCCTTCAGCATGGCGCTGGTCTGGCGGCTGCCGTCGGGGCTCCAGCCGGGGGCGCCGAACACCCAGCCCAGGGCGTACCGCGGCTGGCGTACGAGGTCCCTGGCGATGCCCGCCCACTCGTGGAACGCCACCCGGAAGATGTTGAAGGTGCCGAGGTTGCGGACGATCCCGTAGCGGCACGGCTCCTCGTCGAGCTCGGGCTGGAAGGTGCCGAACAGGCGGTCCCAGACGATCAGGATGCCCGCATAGTTGCGGTCGAGGTAGCGCGGGTTCCGGGCGTGGTGGACCCGGTGATGGGAGGGCGTGTTGAACACGGCCTCGAAGCAGCGCGGCATCCGCCGGATCGCCTCGGTGTGGATCCAGTACTGGTAAACGAGGCTGATCCCCTTCTGGATGGCGATCATCGCCGGATGGAAGCCGAGGGAGGCCAATGGCAACCACAGGAGCCACGTGCCGGCCACCCCGCCTGTCCAGGTCTGCCGGAGCGCCGTCGACAGATTATAGTGCTGGCTGGAGTGGTGATTGACGTGCGCCGCCCACCAGATGCGCCGTTCGTGGCTGATCCGGTGGAACCAGTAGTAGGTGAGGTCCTCCAGAAGGAAGATCGCCACCCAGGCCCAGACAGCGGTCATCGGGATCGTGAACAGCCGGTGCTCGTAGGCCCAGAGGCTGGCCGCGAAGGTCACCGTGGCGAGCAGCGCGCCCGCGACCGTGGAGCCCAGGCCCATGCCGAGCGAGACCGCGGTGTCGCGCCACTCGTAGCGCGCCTGCGCCTTGCCCAGCCGGGCGAGGCCGATCTCCAGGATGATGCTGAGAATGAAGAACGGCGTCGCGAGCGTCACCGGGTCGAAGGCCGGCTTCATGCGGCGAGGTCCCTGCCGTCGGACGGCGGCCAGGAGCGCAGAGCCAGCACCGCGCGAGGCGCGGCCACGTCGGCGAGGTCGATGCACAGCTCGCCACGCCGGAAGGCGGCCGACAGGGCCTGCCCCCAAGGGATCTGGCGGGCCACGAAGCCGTCGCCGAAGCGGCAGATCACCAGCGCCGCGGCCCCCGACTTCGCCAGCGCCCCCTTGCCGTCCTCCGCCACCCAGACGGCCTCCACCGGCTTTGCCGGGAACTCCTCGGCGAACAGGGCGCGGGCCTGAGCGTCGGTGAGCGGCTGGTTCGGGCGCGCGATGCTGGCCCACGCGGCGAGGCCGACCAGCAGCGCCACGGCCAGCCCCGAGGCCGCCAACTGGATCAGATACGCTTCGTTCAACGCACGCTTCCTCCCTCGCGGAGGCTGCGCGCGAAGAGGCGGCGAGGTCAAGGAAAAGGCCCCCCGTGCGACACGGGGGGCCTTCCGGCCGGCGGACGATCGGGGACGTTGCCGCCCGCCGGCGGTCTCTTCGCCGCTTAGAACTTGCGGGTGTAGGCGATCGACCAGACGTCGGCATGGCCGGCGCCGTCGTCACGGAAGTCGTGGCGCGTCCAGTCGATCCGCACGCCGTTCATGCCGTCGAAATGGTGCTGGGCGCCCACGCCGAAGTTGAACGAGTCGCCGTCTTCCGAGGCCGAGACGCCAGCGGCCGAAGCCTTGATCTTCGTCGTGCCGTAGCCGATGCGGGCCAGCAGGTCGGTGTTCTCCGACAGCGGCGCGAAGCCCACGGCGTAAATCGCCAGTTGGTGCTTCAGCTCGACGTCGGCTTCCACGCCGCCGCCCAGGTCGACGTCGTCGTCCTTCACGCCGAAGGCGGCTTCGCCTTCCACGCCGAGCCAGGTGTTGGCCCGCCAGCCCAGGCGGCCCTGGAGCGCTCCGAGATCGACGTCGTTGGTGTCCGTCTGGGCGTAGCCCAGGGTGCCGTAAAGGCCGGACGGCATCGCCGTCTGCGCCTGCGCGATGGCCGGCGCGATCATGGCGATGGCGGCGGCGGAAGCCGCGGCGAACAGTGCTTTCATCGGAAGTAACTCCACTCTTGGGTGCGAACAGCCCCGGCCGTCCCTAGGTGGGCGCTCAACTCCGGCGACACCGGGTGGGTTCTACGGCTTGACTGTGGCAAGGCGCGGAGTGTGGCCCGTGGGACACAATGGTCGCTGACGCCCCGCGCGGCCGTGCTATCAAGCCCGCTTTCGGATTCCGGAGGCTTCCTTGACCGACGCCGTGATCGCCGCCACCGGCCTCTACACGCCGCCCAACACGCTGACGAACGCCGAGCTGGTGGAGACCTTCAACGCGTTCGTCGCCCGCGAGAACGCCCGCAACGCCGAGGCCATCGCGGCGGGCCAGGCGGAGGCCCTGTCGCCCTCCTCCGTGGAGTTCATCGAGAAGGCTTCCGGCATCAAGTCGCGCTACGTCATGGACAAGACCGGCCTGGTCGACCCCGACCTGATGCGCCCGATCATGCCGGAGCGGCCGAACGAACAGATCTCGATCCTGGCCGAGATCGCGGTGGAGGCGGCGATGGACGCGCTGGTCGCCTGGAACAAGCCGGCTTCCGAAATCGACGCGGTGATCTGCGCCGCGTCGAACATGCAGCGCGCCTACCCGGCCATGGCCATCGAGATCCAGGACGCGCTCGGCATCGACGGCTTCGGCTTCGACATGAACGTGGCCTGCTCCTCGGCCACCTTCGGGATCAAGACCGCCGCCGACTACATCGCCAGCGGCTCGGCCAAGGCGGTGCTGGTGGTCAATCCGGAGATCACCTCCGGCCACCTGAACTTCCAGGACCGCGACAGCCACTTCATCTTCGGCGACGTGGCCACCGCGGTGATCGTCGAGGCGGCCGACCAGGCGAGCGGCGGCTGGGACATCCTGGGCACGCGACTGAAGACCCAGTTTTCCAACAACATCCGCAACAACTTCGGCTTCCTGAACCGCGCCGCGCCCGAGGGCGTCGGCAAGCCCGACAAGCTGTTCGTTCAAGAGGGCCGCAAGGTGTTCCGCGAGGTGGTGCCGATGGTCTCGGAGATGATCGTCGCCCATGCCGAGGACCTGGGGCTCGACCCCACGGCCCTCAAGCGGCTGTGGCTGCACCAGGCGAACATCAACATGAACGAGCTGATCGGCCGCCGTGTGCTGGGACGCGAGCCCACGCCCGAGGAGAACGTGATCATCCTCGACGAGTACGCCAACACCTCCTCGGCCGGCTCGATCATCGCCTTCCACAAGCACAACGACGACTTCCGGCCGGGCGAGCTCGGGCTGATCTGCTCGTTCGGCGCCGGTTATTCCGCCGGCACGGTGTTCGTCCGCAAGCGGTAGCGCTAGGCTCCTCCGCAAGATCGGGGGAGCATCCGCATGAAGAGGTTCGTCGCCGTCGCCGCAGCCCTGCTGCTCGGCTCCTGCGCCACCGTCCAGCCGCCGGCTTACGACGTCGTGATCCGCAGCGGGACCATCTACGACGGCTCGGGCGGCCAGCCGTTCACCGGCGACGTCGCCGTTCGGGGCGACCGCATCGCCTATGTGGGCCCGCGCGCGCCGGGCCGCGGCGCCCGCGAGATCGCCGCCGCCGGCCAGGCGGTCTCGCCCGGCTTCATCAACATGCTCTCCTGGTCCACCGAGAGCCTGCTCCAGGACGGCCGGGGCCAGTCGGAGCTGCGCCAGGGCATCACCCTGCAGGTGATGGGCGAAGGGACCTCCATGGGCCCCCTGACGCCGCAGATGAAGGCGCTGGAGCTCCAACGCCAGGGCGACATCAGGTACGACATCACCTGGTCCACCCTGGACGAGTACCTGCGGACCCTGGAGCGGCGCGGTGTCTCCATGAACGTGGCCTCGTTCGTCGGCGCCGCCACCGTGCGGATCAACGTGCTCGGCGAGGCCGACGTGGACCCCACGCCCGAGCAGCTCGCCCAGATGCGCCGCCTCGTGATCCGCGCCATGGAGGACGGCGCCATGGGAGTCGGCTCCTCGCTGATCTACGCGCCGGGCAACTACGCCGAGGTGGACGAACTCGCGGCCCTGGCCACCGAGGCCGGCCGCTGCGGCGGCTTCTACATCAGCCACATGCGCTCCGAGGCGGACCGTTTCGAGGAGGCGGTGGACGAGCTGATCGAGATCTCTCGCCGCTCCGGGGCCCCGGCCGAGATATACCACCTGAAGGCCGCCGGCCGGAGCAACTGGCCGAAGCTCGAGCGGGTGATCGCGAAGATCGAGGCCGCCCGCGCCGGCGGCCAGCGGATCACCGCCGACATGTACACCTACACCGCCGGCTCCACCGGCCTCGACGCGGCCATGCCGCCTTGGGTCCAGGCCGGCGGCGTGGAGCAGTGGATCGCCCGGCTGAAAGAGCCGGCCACCCGCGCCCGGGTGCTCGTCGAGATGCGCGCCGAGACCCCGACGTTCGAGAACCTGATGCGCCACGCCGGCGCCGAGGGTACGCTGCTGGTGGGCTTCAAGAACGAGAAGCTGAAGCCGCTCACCGGCAAGACCCTCGCCCAGGTGGCCCGTGAGCGCGGCGTGAGCCCGCAGGACGCCGCCATCGACCTGGTCATCGAGGACGGCAGCCGCGTTCAGGTGGTCTACTTCCTGATGGCCGACGAGAACGTGGCGCGCCAGACGGCCCTGCCCTGGATGAGCTTTGGCTCCGACGCGGAGTCCCAAGCGCCGGAGGGGCCGTTCCTGCTCTCCTCCACCCATCCGCGGGCGTACGGGAACTTCGCTCGCCTGCTCGCCCGCTACGTCCGGGACGAGAAGCGGCTGAGCCTCGCCGAGGCCGTCCGCAAGCTCTCCGCCCTCCCCGCCCACAACCTCGGCCTCGCCGACCGTGGTCGGCTGCGCGTGGGCGACATGGCCGACGTGGTGGTGTTCGACCCGGCCCGGATCCAGGACCACGCCACCTACGAGAAGCCCCAGCAGTTCGCGACCGGAGTCAGCCACGTGCTGGTCAACGGCCAGCTCGCCCTGGAGAACGGCGAGCCCACCGCCGCGCGTCCGGGCCGCGTCGTGCGCGGCCGCGCCTGGACGGGACGGCCGGACGGCGGCTGCCGCAGCAGCGCCTCGGACTGGAGCTGGTAGACAAAAGACGCGCTCGCGCGTTCCGCCTCCGCCAACGGAGGTCGCGCAATGGCCGAACATGCCGCGCAGGATCTTGAGGACCTGCTCTACGAACTCGACAAGGCCGCCGAGGACAGCGGGCCCAAGGTGTCCGTGGGCGAGATCATGGAGACGATCGGCCGCCGCTCTTTTGGCCCGCTGCTGCTGCTCGGCGGCCTGCTCGGCATGACGCCGGTGGCGGCGATCCCCACCGCGCCCACGATCATCGCCACCATTACCCTGCTGGTGTCTGTGCAACTCCTGTTCGGACGCGACAGCATCTGGATCCCCCGCTTCCTCGAGAAGCTGTCGGTGAAGGCCGAGCGCGTGAAGAAGACGGTCCGGGTCAGCGAGAAGCCCGCCCGGGTGGTGGACAAGCTCGTGAAGCCGCGCCTGCAGGCGCTGACCAAGCCGATGGCCGACCGCGTGGTCGCCCTGGTCTGCATCCTCGTGGCGCTGTGCGTGCCGCCGCTGGAGCTGCTGCCCTTCGCCGCCTTCATCCCGAGCCTGGCGATCGCCACCTTCGGCCTGGGGCTGATCGCCCGCGACGGCCTGCTGGTGCTGATCGCCTTCGTGATCAGCACCTCGGCCCTCGGCCTGATCGTCTGGAAACTGTTCCTCTCCTAGGACCAGTTGGCGTCGGAGCGCATCCGCATCTCCCGCGCCGCCACCACGATGTCCTCCAGGTTCACGGGGTCGCTCAGGGGATCCTCGTCCAGGTGGGTGACCCGATTCAGCCGCTTCTGCCAGCGGCGCAGTTCCTCGCAATAGGCCTCCACCGGGACCCGGCGGAGATCGCCGTCCTCCTCCACGAGGTCGGCCAGCCCGTTGTGCACCCAGATGCCCTTGCCCCAGTCCTTCATGTCGACGGCGGGGAACAGGCAGAGCCCATGCAGGTCGATCCCCTGGTCCACCGCCGCCAGCGCCTCCTGCACCGTGTCGCGCAGCCAGTGGTGGCGGCCGCCCTCCAGCCCGCTGGTCTCGCCTATGATCATCGGCCGCCGGTAGCGGTCGTAGGCGTATTTCAGGAGGTGGCAGAGCGGCACGATGCGGTCGTCGCCGGGCGGCAGCGCCGCGTGCGGTCCGTGCGCGCGGTACTCCATCTGGCCGAACGAGTAGCAGTTCACCCCCAGCACATCGAGGATCTCCGGCGCCCCGCCGAGCTCGGGGTGGGCCTGCCCGGCGATGATGTCCCAGGCCAGGAAGGTGTCCTCGTAGGTCTCGTGACGGGCCGCCCCGCCGAGGTCCGGCCGGTCGCGCGGCGCCACCACGTTCACCAGCGGGTCGATGTGCACCATCCGGGCCTCGGGGCAGACCTCGCGGATCGCGCGTACGCCGGCGATGTCGGCCGCGCAGAGCCGCCGGCGGAGCTCGAACCTGTCCTCGCGCGACTTCCGGAACGGCGCGGCCCAGCCCCACTCTCCGCCCATGAAGGCGAAGAAGGTGATCTCGTTGATGGGCGTGAAGAAGTGCGGCCCCGGGCTCCTGGGCGTCACGTATTCCGCCACGGCCCGGCAATAGTCGGCGAACCTCGGCACGAAATCCGGCCCGAACGGGTCGAGGTCATCCGGGTAGCCGTAGTGACAGAGGTCCCAGATCGGCAGCACCTGCTGGGCGTGCTGCGCCTCCAGAAGCGGGTCGATCCAACTGAAGTCGTAGCGGCCGCCGCCCAGGTCGACGAAAGGCCAGGGGCAGCCCTCGCGGGCCACGCCGATGCCCAACCGGCGCAGGAAGGCGTAGTCGGCCTGGGCGTGCTGAAGGTGCCGCGTCTCGGCCGAGCAGTCGCGCCGGCCCTCGTCCTGCCAAACGAAGGTCGAGCATTCGAAGCCGGACAGGAAGAAGGTGGGGAACAGGCTCTGGTGCTGCGGCATGGGCGGATCAACCCGCCCATGCCCGAGCCGTTCCCCCGTGGGCCCTAGCGGTCCTTCTCGCGTTCGCCGATGGCCGCCTGGGCCGCCGCCAGCCGGGCGATCGGCACGCGGTAGGCCGAGCAGCTCACGTAATCGAGGCCCACCTTCTCGCAGAACTGGATCGAGGCCGGGTCGCCGCCGTGCTCGCCGCAGATGCCCAGCTTCACGTTCGGCCGCGTCGCCCGGCCGCGCTCGGCGGCGATGCGGATCAGGTCGCCGACGCCCTCCTGGTCGAGGCTGACGAACGGGTCCTTCTCGAAGATGCCCTTCTCGATGTAGGCGTTCAGGAACCGGCCGCTGTCGTCCCGGCTGATGCCGAACGTCGTCTGCGTCAGGTCGTTGGTGCCGAACGAGAAGAACTCGGCGTTCTCGGCGAGGTCGCCGGCGCGGATCGCCGCCCGCGGCAGCTCGACCATGGTGCCGACCATGTACTCGATCTCGCAGCCCTGCTCCTTGATCACCGTCTTGGCCGTGCGGTCGGTCAGGTCGCGCAGGAACTTCATCTCCTCGCCCTTGGCGACCAGCGGGTGCATGATCTCCGGGATGGGGGCGGGCTTGCCCGACTTGGCCACTTCGCAGGCGGCCTCGATGATCGCCCGGACCTGCATCTCGTAGATCTCGGGATAGGCGACCCCCAGGCGGCAGCCGCGGTGGCCCAGCATCGGGTTCACCTCGTGCAGCTCCTTGGCCCGACGCAGCAGCTTCTTCGGGTCCAGCCCCGTGGCTTCGGCGACCGACGCCACATCCTCCTCGGTGTGCGGCAGGAACTCGTGCAGCGGCGGGTCGAGCAGCCGGATGGTCACCGGCAGGCCTTCCATGATCCCGAACAGCTCCACGAAGTCCTGGCGCTGCATCGGCAGGATTTTCGACAGGGCGGCGCGGCGGCCGGCCTCGTCGTCGGCCAGGATCATCTCGCGCACCGCGGCGATCCGGTCCGGGTCGAAGAACATGTGCTCGGTGCGGCAGAGCCCGATGCCTTCCGCGCCGAACTGGCGGGCGGTCTTGGCGTCGAGCGCGGTCTCGGCGTTGGCGCGCACCTTCAGGCGGCGCACGGCGTCGGCCCAGCCCATCAGGGTCGCGAAGTCGCCGGAGAGCTCCGGCTCGATCATCTTCACCGCGCCGGCCAGCACCTCGCCGGTCGAGCCGTCGATGGTGATGATGTCGTAGGCCTTGAAGGTCTTGCCCCGGCAGTGGAACTCGCCGGCCTTCTGGTCGATGCGGATCTCGCCGGCGCCCGACACGCAGGGGCGGCCCATGCCGCGGGCCACAACGGCCGCGTGGCTGGTCATGCCGCCGCGGGCGGTGACGATGCCGCGGGCGGCATCCATGCCGCGGATGTCCTCGGGCGAGGTCTCCTCGCGCAGCAGGATCACCGCCTCGCCGGAGCCGCCGAGCTTCTCGGCCTCCTCCGCGGTGAACACCACCTTGCCGGTGGCCGCGCCGGGCGAGGCCGGCAGGCCGTTGGCGATCACGTCGCGCGGCGAGCCCGGATCGATCGTCGGGTGCAGGAGCTGGTCGAGGCTCGCGGGCTCGACCCGCATCACCGCCTCTTCCTTGGTGATCAGGCCCTCGGAGGCGAGGTCCACGGCGACCTTCAGGGCCGCCTTGGCCGTGCGCTTCCCGTTGCGCGTCTGCAGCATGTACAGACGGCCCTTCTCCACCGTGAACTCGATGTCCTGCATGTCGCGGTAGTGCTTCTCGAGCTTTTCCACGACGGACTTGAACTGGGTGAAGACCTCCGGAAGCGCCTCCTCCATGGAGGGGTTCTTCTCGCCCATCTCCTCGCGCGCGGCGCGGGTCAGCGCCTGCGGCGTGCGGATACCGGCGACCACGTCCTCGCCCTGGGCGTTGATCAGGAACTCGCCGTACAGCTTGTTTTCGCCGGTGGACGGGTTGCGGGTGAAGGCGACGCCGGTGGCCGACGTCTCGCCCATGTTGCCGA
>NZ_JAYSEO010000046.1:0-13675 GCF_041913825.1 Phenylobacterium sp. | reverse complement strand
GACCCCGGAAGAGAAGCTGCTGCGCGCCATCTTCGGCGAGAAGGCGTCCGACGTCCGCGACACCTCCCTGCGTCTGCCCCCGGGCGTCGCCGGCACGATCGTGGAAGTCCGCGTCTTCAACCGTCATGGCGTCGACAAGGACGAGCGGGCCCTGGCCATCGAGCGTTCGGAAATCGACCGTCTGGGCAAGGACCGCGACGACGAGTTCGCGATCCTGAACCGCAACTTCCAGGCGCGCCTGCGCCAGCTCCTGGTCGGCAAGAACGCCGTCTCGGGTCCGAAGGGCCTGGGCCGCGGCGAGATCACCGAGGAGAAGCTGGCCGAGATCGCGCCGGGCCTGTGGTCGCAGATCGCGCTCGACGACGAGAAGGCCATGGGCGAGCTGGAGGCCCTGCGCCGTCAGTTCGACGAGGCCCGCAAGCGTCTCGACCGCCGCTTCGAGGACAAGGTCGACAAGCTGCAGCGCGGCGACGAGCTGCCGCCCGGCGTGATGAAGATGGTCAAGGTGTTCGTGGCGGTGAAGCGCAAGCTGCAGCCAGGCGACAAGATGGCCGGCCGTCACGGCAACAAGGGGGTCATCTCCAAGATCCTGCCGATCGAGGACATGCCCTACCTGGAGGACGGCACCAGCGTCGACATCGTGCTGAACCCGCTGGGCGTGCCCTCGCGCATGAACGTCGGCCAGATCTTCGAGACTCACCTGGGTTGGGCCGCCGCCGGCCTCGGCAAGCAGGTCCAGCGCCTGCTGGAGGACTGGCAGAACGGCGGGCAGAAGCAGGCGCTCATCGAGCACCTGCGTGACGTCTACGGCCAGACCGAGGAGCTTCCCGACACCGAGGAGGAGCTGATCGAACTCGCCCGGAACCTGTCGAAGGGCATCCCCTTCGCCACCCCGGTGTTCGACGGCGCCCACATCGATGACATCGAGAACCTGCTCGAGAAGGCGGGCCTCGACCGCTCCGGCCAGTCGTACCTGTACGACGGCCAGACGGGCGAGCGCTTCAAGCGCCCGGTCACGGTCGGCTACATCTACATGCTGAAGCTGCACCACCTTGTGGACGACAAGATCCACGCCCGCTCGATCGGGCCGTACTCGCTCGTCACCCAGCAGCCGCTGGGCGGCAAGGCGCAGTTCGGCGGCCAGCGCTTCGGGGAAATGGAAGTGTGGGCCCTGGAGGCCTACGGCGCCGCCTACACCCTGCAGGAGATGCTGACGGTGAAGTCGGACGACGTGGCGGGCCGGACCAAGGTCTACGAGTCCATCGTCCGCGGCGACGACACCTTCGAGGCCGGCATCCCGGAAAGCTTCAACGTGCTGGTCAAGGAGATGCGCTCTCTGGGCCTGAACGTGGAGCTGGAGAACAGCTAGGCGCGGGAACGACGCCGTCCGCATACGCGAGGGGAGGGGCCCGTCAGCTCCTCCCCGCCGCTCTCAAGAATACTGACGAACTGGAAATCCGATGAACCAGGAAGTCCTGAACATCTTCAACCCGGTCCAGGCCGCGCCGACCTTCGACCAGATCCGTATCGCTCTGGCATCGCCGGAGAAGATCCGGTCGTGGTCGTTCGGCGAGATCAAGAAGCCCGAGACCATCAACTACCGCACGTTCAAGCCCGAGCGTGACGGCCTGTTCTGCGCGCGCATCTTCGGTCCAACGAAGGACTACGAGTGCCTGTGCGGCAAGTATAAGCGGATGAAGTACAAGGGCATCATCTGCGAGAAGTGCGGGGTCGAAGTCACCCTGGCCCGCGTGCGCCGCGAGCGCATGGGTCACATCGAGCTCGCCTCGCCGGTCGCCCACATCTGGTTCCTGAAGTCGCTGCCGTCCCGTATCGCCCTGATGCTGGACATGGCGCTCAAGGACATCGAGCGGGTCCTCTACTTCGAGCACTACATCGTCACCGAGCCGGGCCTGACCCCGCTGAAGCAGCACCAGCTGCTGACGGAAGACGAGTACATCCGCTTCCAGGACGAGTTCGGCGACGACAGCTTCACCGCCGAGATCGGCGCCGAAGCTGTCCAGGGCCTGCTGCGCGCGCTCGACCTCAACAAGGAGGCCGACAAGCTCCGTGAGGAGCTGGTCACCACCACCTCCGAGATGAAGCTGAAGAAGGCGTCCAAGCGCCTGAAGCTGATCGAGAGCTTCCTCGAGAGCGGCAACAAGCCGGAGTGGATGATCCTGACGGTGATCCCCGTGATCCCGCCGGAACTGCGTCCGCTGGTGCCCCTGGACGGCGGCCGCTTCGCGACCTCCGACCTGAACGACCTCTATCGCCGGGTCATCAACCGGAACAACCGCCTGAAGCGGCTCATCGAGCTGCGCGCGCCGGACATCATCATCCGCAACGAAAAGCGGATGCTGCAGGAAGCCGTCGACGCCCTGTTCGACAACGGCCGCCGCGGCCGCGTCATCACCGGCGCCAACAAGCGCCCGCTGAAGTCGCTCGCCGACATGCTGAAGGGCAAGCAGGGCCGGTTCCGTCAGAACCTGCTCGGCAAGCGCGTGGACTACTCGGGCCGTTCGGTCATCGTGGTGGGTCCCGAGCTGAAGCTGCACGAGTGCGGCCTGCCCAAGAAGATGGCGCTCGAGCTGTTCAAGCCGTTCATCTACGCTCGCCTGGACGCCAAGGGCCTGTCGGGCACCGTGAAGCAGTCCAAGCGCATGGTGGAGCGCGAGCAGCCGGCCGTCTGGGACATCCTCGACGAGGTGATCCGCGAGCACCCGGTCCTGCTGAACCGGGCGCCGACCCTGCACCGTCTGGGCATCCAGGCCTTCGAGCCCAAGCTGATCGAAGGCAAGGCGATCCAACTGCACCCGCTCGTCTGCGCGGCGTTCAACGCCGACTTCGACGGTGACCAGATGGCCGTTCACGTCCCGCTCTCGCTGGAAGCCCAGCTTGAAGCGCGCGTGCTGATGATGTCGACGAACAACATCCTGTCGCCCGCCAACGGCCGGCCGATCATCGTGCCGTCGCAGGACATCGTTCTCGGCCTCTACTACCTGTCGCTGGCCAAGGACGGCGAGCCGGGCGAGGGCAAGGCGTTCGCCGACCTCAGCGAGATCGAGCGTGCGCTCGACGCGGGCGTGGTCACGCTGCACTCCAAGATCCGCGCCCGTCACACCGAGATGGACGCCGACGGCAACGTGGTGCGCAAGGTGATCGAGACGACGCCCGGTCGTATGAAGATCGCGGCGCTCCTGCCGCATCACCCCGCGCTGGGTCACCGCCTCCTTGAGAAGAACCTCACCAAGAAGGAGATCGGCAACCTGATCGACGCCGTCTACCGGCACTGCGGTCAGAAGGCGACGGTCATCTTCGCCGACCAGATCATGGGCCTGGGCTTCCGCGAGGCGGCCAAGGCGGGGATCTCCTTCGGCAAGGACGACATCGTCATCCCGGCCCGCAAGGCCCCGATCGTCGAAGAGACCCGCAAGCTGGTCGAGGAATACGAGCAGCAGTACGCGGACGGCCTGATCACCAAGGGCGAGAAGTACAACAAGGTCGTCGACGCCTGGGCGAAGGCGACCGACCGGGTGGCCGACGAGATGATGGCCGAGGTCTCCTCGGCTCCCATCGGACCGGACGGGCGTCAGGCGGAGATCAACTCGATCTTCATGATGTCCAACTCGGGCGCGCGGGGCTCGCAGGCCCAGATGAAGCAGCTCGGCGGGATGCGCGGCCTGATGGCCAAGCCGTCCGGCGAGATCATCGAGACGCCGATCATCTCGAACTTCAAGGAAGGCCTGACCGTCCAGGAGTACTTCAACTCCACCCACGGCGCCCGTAAGGGCCTGGCCGACACCGCGCTGAAGACCGCCAACTCGGGTTACCTGACCCGCCGCCTGGTGGACGTGGCGCAGGACTGCATCATCAACGAGGAAGACTGCGGCACGACCCGGGGCATCACCCTGCGCGCCGTCGTCGAAGGTGGTGATGTGCTGGTGTCGCTCGGTCAGCGGATCCTGGGCCGCTTCGCGGCCGAGGACGTCAAGGAGCCGGGCGGCGGCGACGTGATCGTGCCGGCCGACACCTACCTCGACGAGAACATGATCGAGCTGATCGAAAGCGCCGGCGTCCAGTCGGTGAAGGTCCGCTCGGTGCTGACCTGCGAGGCCAAGAACGGCGTCTGCGGCGCCTGCTACGGTCGCGACCTGGCGCGCGGCACGCCGGTGAACATCGGCGAGGCCGTGGGCGTCATCGCCGCCCAGTCGATCGGCGAACCGGGCACCCAGCTGACGATGCGGACCTTCCACATCGGCGGCACGGCCCAGGTGGCGGAGCAGTCGTTCTTCGAAAGCGCCAACGACGGCACGGTCCGGATTTCGGGCGGCAACACGGTGACCAACGCCGAGGGCCACCTGATCGGCATGAGCCGCAACCTGCTCCTGACGGTGCAGGTCGATGGCAAGGACCGCGAGTCCTACAAGCCGCCTTACGGCGCCCGCCTGCGGGTGAAGGACGGCGAGAAGGTCAAGCGCGGCCAGCGCCTGGCCGAGTGGGACCCGTACACGACCCCGATCATCACCGAGGTCGGCGGCCGAGTGCGGTTCGAGGATCTGGTGGACAACTTCTCGGTCCGCGAGGAAGCCGACGAGGCCACCGGCATCTCCAACCGCGTCGTCATCGATTGGCGCGCCTCCACCAAGGGCTCGGACCTGCGTCCGGCCATGGCGGTGCTGGACGAGGCCGGCGCCTACCGTCGGATCTCCAACGGCGGTGAGGCCCGCTACCTGCTGCCCGTGGGCGCCATTCTCTCCGTCGGCGACGGCGACGAGGTGAAGCCCGGCGAGGTGCTGGCCCGTATCCCGACGGAAAGCGCCAAGACGCGCGACATCACCGGCGGTCTGCCGCGGGTGGCGGAGCTGTTCGAAGCGCGGCGTCCGAAGGATTGCGCGGTCATCGCCGAGATGGACGGCCGGGTCGAGTTCGGTCGGGACTACAAGAACAAGCGCCGCATCAAGATCACGCCGGAAGACGGCGGCGAGGCGGTCGAGTTCCTGATCCCGAAGGGCAAGCACATCGCCGTCCACGACGGGGACATCATCCGCAAGGGCGAGTACCTGATCGACGGCAACCCGGATCCGCACGACATCCTGCGCATCCAGGGCATCGAGGCGCTGGCCGACTTCCTGGTGAACGAGATCCAGGAGGTCTACCGACTGCAGGGCGTGCCGATCAACGACAAGCACATCGAGACGATCGTCCGTCAGATGCTGCAGAAGGTGGAGATCCTCGAGCCCGGCGACACCGGCCTGCTCAAGGGCGACCACCTCGACAAGGTCGAGGTCGACGAGGAGAACGCCAAGGCGGAGGCCCGTGGCGGCCGCCCGGCGCTCACCCAGCCCGTGCTGCTCGGCATCACCAAGGCGTCGCTGCAGACCCGCAGCTTCATCTCGGCGGCCTCGTTCCAGGAGACGACCCGCGTCCTCACCGAGGCTTCGGTGCAGGGCAAGATCGACACCCTGGAAGGGCTGAAGGAGAACGTGATCGTGGGCCGCCTCATTCCGGCGGGCACGGGCTCGTACCTCCGCAACCTGCAACGCATCGCCGCCAAGCGCGACGAGGCGCTCACGCAGAGCCGCGAGGAGGCCATGGAGCCGCTGCCGGAGGTCATCTCCGACGCGGCGGAGGCCGAGCGCGTCGAGAGCTAGAACTCGACGCCCCAGAACAAGCGAACGGCCCGGGAGCGATCCCGGGCCGTTTTCTTTTGGTCCTCGCGTTCCTAGATGAGTTGGAGGTTCAACGGAGGAGACCTGCGGTGCCCCTGCTGCTTTGCCCCAACGACAACACCTCGATGCAGAACGTGAACCGCAACGGCGTGGAGATCGACATCTGCCCGACCTGCCGTGGCGTCTGGCTGGACCGCGGGGAACTGGAGAAGATCCTCGGCGACGCGCGCCAGGAACAGAGCGGGATGCAGCAGGACCGCCAGCGGTTCGACCGGGAGGTTGAGGATTTCCACCGCAACCCGGACGCCTGGAAACAGCGCCACCCCTATGACAGCGCCCAGCATCGCTACAAGTACGACGACGACTACCACTACCGGAAAAAGAAGAAGAAATTCGACATCTTCGACATCTTCGACTGAGGCGGCGGACAGCGTGGCCGTTTGATCCCGGTCAAAGATGACGCAGGCGTCATCTTTAACATGCCTTCCGATCCGGCAAGCGCCGGGCAAGGGAAGGAACAAACGCCATGCTGAACGTGCAGGTCGTCGAAGGGCCGCCCACCGAGGTCCAGACGTTCGACGAGGAGGATCTCGCGCACCGGCTGACAGACCACGACGTCGAGGTCATCCGGGAGATCTTCCGGACGCCGCTCACCGGCTCGTACAACTGGGACTACGAGGCGGCGAACTCGAAGATCCGGCGGCTCTACGAGCTCGGTAAGCGGTTCAACTGGAATGCCGAGCTCGACGTGGACTGGAACCAGCCCGCGCCGCCCGTGCCGACCGGGGCGGCGGAGGAGGGTCCGGAAGGCTTCGTCGACCACCCGAAGTGGAAGGCGCTCACCCCCGCCCAGCGGCTCGAGTTCATGGCCCGCTCTCAGGCCCAGACGCTGTCGCAGTTCCTGCACGGGGAGCAGGGCGCGCTGATGGTCGCGTCGCAACTGGTGAGCTGCGCGCCGACCCATGACGCCAAGCTCTACGCCGCCTCCCAGACATTCGACGAGGCGCGGCACGTGGAGGTCTTTCACCGCTACCTCATGGAGCGGTGCCGGATGATCTACCCGATCAATCCCAACCTGAAGGCGCTCCTCGACAAGGTGCTCACCGACGAGCGCTGGGACCTGAAGTTCATCGGCATGCAGATCCTCATCGAGGGCCTCGCGCTCGCCGCCTTCCAGACCATCAAGGAGCAGACCCGCGATCCCGTGCTGCGCGACGTCCTCGAGCTCGTCATGCGCGACGAGGGCCGGCACGTGGCCTTCGGGGTGAACTACCTCGAGGACTGGATCCGCTCGCTGCCGCAGAACGAGGTCGAGGAGCGGGCGCAGTTCGCCTACGAGGCCTGCGTGGTGATGCGCAACCGGCTCGTCTCCACGACGGTGGCCGAGGAGTTCGGCTTCACGCGCGAGGAGGCGCTGGAGATCAACAACGCCAGCCAGGGCGGGGCCGCGTTCCGGAAGTTCCTGTTCGAGCGGATGATCCCGAACCTCAAGCGGGTGGGCCTGCTCACCGAAAGCGCCCGGCCGAAGTTCGAGGAACTCGGCGTCCTGGAATTCGAGAACCTGCAGGACGACGGCATGATCGACTGGGCGACGCTCGAGGCGCCGCTGAACAAGAGGGCCCCGCTCGCCGCCTGAGGACACGGGGCTCAGGGCGGCAGGCGCCCCAGCCGCTTCGCCGCCCGCTTGCTGGGCGGATGGGTCGCCTGGCCGAGCGCGCTCTCGCCGGCCCCGGTGATGTGCGGCTCCCCGTCGTAGTCCGAGGGCTCCGGTGGGATCGGGCGGGGCGCCGGGCCCTCCATGGCCGCGCGGCGGGCGCTCTTGGCGGCGGCCGCGGCGTCCAGCTCCTGGCGCTTGGCCCGCGTCATCCCGAGGCCAGGCTCCAGGAAGGGCGCGTCCTTGGCGCCACGGCCGAAGCGCTCGTCGCAATCCTCACGCTCGGCGCGGTTCAGGCCCACCGCGGCGGTGTTCGCGCACCCGACGTCGCTGCCCCGCAGAACCGTCCGGAGCTGGTCCTTCGGGCTCTCCGGCAGGGGCGCTGGGTGGAAGCCGCCCCGACGGTCGCCCTCCCGGGGCGCCGGCGCGGAGGCTCTGGCCTCCGGGACCGGCAAGGGCGCCACCGGCAGCTCCTCGAGCCGGAACCGCTGGGGCCGGCGGTGCAGGCGGATCGGGGCCGGCGCGGCCTCGCCCGGCGCGGGGGGCGGAAGCCGCGGCATGATCAGGACAGGAATGATCGGCTCGGGCGGGCCGGAGACCTGGGGCGGGGTCCTCAGGACCGGTGCGTGGATGGCCAGCAGGGTGAGCACGAGGCCGTGGACCGCCGCGGATGCGGCGATCGCATAGGTCGTCCGGCGCCGTCTCCGCCCAGCCATCGATTCCCCGCGTCCCTCGGAGCCTATCGAGAACGGCGGTGCGCGGCGAATTCGTGGCGCCTCACGGCGGCGGCACATCGACGTCTGGGGAGAGGGAGCCCGCCGGCGGGTTGATGAAGCAGGGGCCGAGCTTGAGCGCATTGGGCGGCCCCTTCGACTTCTTCCCTGGCCCGAACTGCAGGGCGCAGCCCACCTGCGGCCCATGGCCCTTCATGCCGCGCAGGTCGGGATCGAAGAGGCCTCCGCGACCGGGCGCGCTCTGCGGGGTGGGGGCCCCGTCCGGCGCCTTCGCCTGGGCCACCGCCTCGTAGTAGGCGCGCTTGGCCGGATCGATGGGCGCGGGGATGTAGGCCGCCTGGGCGGCCCCGCGCCCGAGGCGCTCCTCGCAGGCCGCCCGCTCCGCGCGGGACAGGGCCTGCGGGCTGGCGCAGCCCAGGCGGCTGCGCAGGGCCCCGGAGAGGTCCGGGGCGGGACCGGCGGCGAGCGCCGGACCGGGGGCGGCGGCGGCCTCTCCCGGCGTGGCGAAGGGGGCGGGCGGCACGGGGCGCTCGGCGGCGACCAGCGGCGCAACATGGGGGGGCAGGTCCCGCGACCGCACCTGGCGGCGATGCAGCCGGATGGGCCCACCGCCGCCATGGCCGCCGTCGTCGGGCGCCGCGCGCGGCGACAGCAGCAGGGGGATGATCGCCACTGGGGGGCCGGCGGGCGGCGGCGGCGGGCCCTTCAGCCGCGGCGCGTGCACGGCCACCAGCGCCAGCAGCCCGGCGTGGGCGGCGACCGACAGGCCAATCGCGACGGCGCGCCCGCGGCGCTGCGCCCCTGTCATGAGCCCCTTCCATCCGTCCCAAGCTTCAGCTTAGAAGGCGAGGGGCCCGGCGGCGTTTTGATGGCGGGATGTGGGCGCTGCGGCCCGAGCGCCGCGCCCCTTGCGCAAACGTTGACGCGCGGGCGCTTCACGACTATGTAGCGCGCTCTTTCGAGGCGGGGAGTCTTCCCTGTCCGGAGACGTGGTTCCCGCCGGACCGCCAAACCAGGGCGTGCCGGCGAGTTTTTGCGTTCACCGGAAGCCTCGGAAACCCGACGACAACAATAACCCCCATCGAGGCGCTTCGGCCCAACGGCACACGCCTCCGCAGCGAGATTAGATGCCTACAGTCAACCAGCTCATCCGCAAGCCGCGCCAGGACAAGCCCTCGCGCAACAAGGTGCCGGCCCTGAAGGGCTGCCCCCAGCGCCGTGGCGTTTGCACCCGCGTCTACACGACGACCCCGAAGAAGCCGAACTCGGCTCTGCGTAAGGTCGCCAAGGTGCGCCTGACCACCGGCATCGAAGCGGTGTGCTACATCCCCGGCGAAGGCCACAACCTGCAGGAGCACTCCGTGGTGCTCATCCGCGGCGGCCGGGTGAAGGACCTTCCGGGCGTCCGCTACCACATCCTGCGCGGCGTGCTCGACACCCAAGGGGTCAAGGACCGCAAGCAGCGTCGCTCGCTCTACGGCGCCAAGCGTCCGAAGTAAGGATCAGAAGTCATGTCCCGCCGCCGCCGCGCTGAAAAACGTGAAGTCCTCCCGGATCCGAAGTTCGGGGACCTCGTCGTCACCAAGTTCATGAACTACGTGATGTACGAAGGCAAAAAGGCCGTCGCCGAGAACATCCTCTACGGCG
Organism: Phenylobacterium sp.; assembly: GCF_041913825.1. Taxonomy (GTDB): domain Bacteria; phylum Pseudomonadota; class Alphaproteobacteria; order Caulobacterales; family Caulobacteraceae; genus Phenylobacterium. Next base: position 3,968 of record NZ_JAYSEO010000046.1, on the reverse strand, counting down.
CCTTCGACATCCTGGAAGCCAAGCGCAAGGACCAGGGCCCGCTGGAAACCTTCCACGCCGCCCTGGACAATGTCGCTCCCGCCATCGAGGTGCGCTCCCGCCGGGTCGGCGGCGCCACCTACCAGGTGCCGGTGGAGGTCCGTCCGGACCGCCGCCGCGCGCTCGCCATCCGCTGGCTGGTCAACGCCGCCCGCAATCGCGGCGAGAACACCATGACCGAGAAGCTGGCCGGCGAACTGCTGGACGCCTCCTCCAACCGTGGCGCGGCCGTCAAGAAGCGTGAAGACACGCACAAGATGGCCGAAGCCAACCGGGCCTTCTCGCACTACCGCTGGTAAGCGCCCATATCCTGAGCTTTCCGGCGCGGGCGGTTTTTGGGTAAACCCCCCCCCCCGGGGGTGAGGGCCCCCCCCAAACCCCCCATGCCCGCACCCCCAAATGCCCCCACCCCAAAAGCAAAAGTGGCCCCACCCCACCGGGGCCTACCCCCACACCCGCTGTAACGCCCCCATATCGTGAGCTTACGGGCGGGGGGGTTTTGAGAAAACCCGCCCGCGCCGTTCGTTCAGGCCCCCCACGAACGCCCCTTTCCGAGCACCCGCTATGCCCCGCACGCATAAAATCGAAGACTACCGCAACTTCGGCATCATGGCCCACATCGACGCGGGCAAGACGACGACGACCGAGCGGATCCTCTACTACACCGGCAAGAGCCATAAGATCGGCGAAGTCCACGACGGCGCCGCGACCATGGACTGGATGGAACAGGAGCAGGAGCGCGGCATCACGATCACGTCGGCCGCGACGACCGCCTTCTGGAACGGCAAGCGCCTGAACATCATCGACACCCCCGGGCACGTGGACTTCACCATCGAGGTGGAGCGCTCGCTGCGCGTGCTCGACGGCGCCGTGACGGTGCTGGACGGCAACGCCGGCGTTGAGCCGCAGACCGAGACCGTCTGGCGTCAGGCCGACAAGTACAAGGTTCCGCGGATCGTGTTCGTCAACAAGATGGACAAACTCGGCGCCGACTTCGACAAGTCGGTGGAGTCGATCCGCGATCGCCTGGGCGCGAAGGCCGTTCCGATCCAACTGCCGATCGGCGCCGAGTCCGCCCTGCGCGGCCTCGTGGACCTCGTCCGCATGAAGGCGGTGGTCTGGGACAACGACGGCCTGGGCGCGAAGTACCGGGACGAAGAAATCCCGGCCGACCTGAAGGAAAAGGCCGAGGCCGCCCGCAACTACATGATCGAGAACGCCGTCGAGCTCGATGACGAGGCGATGGAAGCGTACCTGTCGGGCGAAGAGCCGTCCGAAGAGGTGATCAAGAAGTGCATCCGTAAGGCCGTGCTGACCGGCGCCTTCTACCCGATCCTCTGCGGCTCTGCGTTCAAGAACAAGGGCGTGCAGCCGCTGCTCGACGCCGTCGTCGACTACCTGCCGTCGCCGGTGGACATCCCCGCGACCAAGGGCATCGACTTCCGGACCGAGGAAGAGATCGAGCGCAAGGCGTCGGACGACGAGCCGCTGTCCATGCTCGCCTTCAAGATCATGGACGACCCGTTCGTGGGTTCGCTGACCTTCTGCCGCATCTACTCGGGCAAGCTCGAGACCGGCATGGGCCTGATGAACTCGACCCGCGACAAGAAGGAACGCGTCGGCCGCATGCTGCTGATGCACTCCAACAACCGGGAAGACATCAAGGAAGCCTACGCCGGCGACATCGTCGCCCTGGCCGGCCTGAAGGAAACCCGCACCGGCGACACCCTGTGCGATCCGAACCGCTCGCCGGTCATCCTGGAGCGCATGGAGTTCCCGGCCCCCGTGATCGAGATCGCGGTGGAGCCCAAGTCGAAGGCCGACCAGGAAAAGCTGGGCGTCGCCCTGGCCAAGCTGGCTGCCGAGGATCCGTCCTTCACGGTCTCCACCGACCACGAGTCGGGCCAGACCATCCTGAAGGGCATGGGCGAGCTGCACCTCGACATCAAGATCGACATCCTGAAGCGCACCTACAAGGTGGAAGCCAACATCGGCGCGCCGCAGGTGGCCTACCGCGAGACCATCTCGCGCCGGGCCGAGATCGACTACACCCACAAGAAGCAGACCGGCGGCACGGGCCAGTTCGCCCGCGTGAAGCTGGTGTTCGAGCCGGGTGAAGTGGGTTCGGGCTTCATCTTCGAGTCCGCCATCGTCGGCGGCGCGGTGCCGAAGGAATACATCCCCGGCGTCGAGAAGGGCCTGACCTCGGCCAAGGAAAACGGCCTGCTGGCCGGCTTCCCGGTGATCGACTTCAAGGCCACCCTGGTGGACGGCGCCTTCCACGACGTCGACTCCTCGGTGCTGGCGTTCGAAATCGCCTCCCGCGCGGCCTTCAAGGAACTGCGCGAGAAGGGCGGGGCGAAGCTGCTCGAGCCGATCATGGCCGTCGAGGTCGTGACCCCGGAAGAGTACCTGGGCTCGGTGATCGGCGACCTGAACGGCCGCCGCGGTCAGATCCAGGGCCAGGACGTGCGCGGCAACGCGACCGTCATCAACGCCTTCGTGCCGCTGGCCAACATGTTCGGCTACGTGAACAACCTCCGGGGCATGTCCCAGGGTCGGGCCCAGTTCACGATGCAGTTCGACCACTACGAGGCCGTGCCGCAGGCCGTGGCCGACGAAGTGATCAAGAAGTACGCCTAACTTCCAACCCTAGTTTAGAGGACAGGCCCGGACAGGGCTGGAGCTTGAAATGGCCAAAGAGAAGTTCGAACGTAACAAGCCGCACTGCAACATCGGCACGATCGGCCACGTTGACCACGGCAAGACGACGCTGACGGCGGCGATCACGATGACGCTGGCGAAGTCGGGCGGCGCGACGGCGAAGAAGTACGACGAGATCGACGCGGCGCCGGAAGAGAAGGCGCGTGGGATCACGATCAACACGGCGCACGTGGAATACGAGACGACGAACCGTCACTACGCGCACGTGGACTGCCCGGGTCACGCCGACTACGTGAAGAACATGATCACGGGCGCGGCGCAGATGGACGGCGCGATCCTGGTGGTGTCGGCGGCCGACGGCCCGATGCCGCAGACCCGGGAGCACATCCTGCTGGCGCGTCAGGTGGGCGTGCCGGCGCTGGTGGTGTTCATGAACAAGGTCGACATGGTCGACGACGAGGAGCTGCTGGACCTCGTGGAGATGGAAGTGCGCGAGCTGCTTTCGTCCTACCAGTTCCCGGGCGACGACATCCCGATCGTGAAGGGTTCGGCGCTGGCGGCGGTCGAGAACCGCGACCCGCAGATCGGCGAGGAGAAGATCCTCGAGCTGATGGCGGCGGTGGACTCTTACATCCCGCAGCCGGAGCGTCCGATCGACCAGCCGTTCCTGATGCCGGTGGAAGACGTGTTCTCGATCTCGGGCCGCGGCACGGTGGTGACCGGCCGGATCGAGAAGGGCATCGTGAAGGTGGGCGACGAAGTCGAGATCGTCGGCATCCGCGACGTGCAGAAGACGACCTGCACGGGCGTCGAGATGTTCCGCAAGCTGCTGGACCAGGGCCAGGCGGGCGACAACGTGGGCGTGCTGCTGCGCGGCACGAAGCGCGAGGACGTGGAGCGCGGCCAGGTGCTGTGCAAGCCGGGCTCGATCACGCCGCACACCGAGTTCATGGCCGAGGCCTACATCCTGACGAAGGAAGAGGGCGGCCGTCACACGCCGTTCTTCACCAACTACCGTCCGCAGTTCTACTTCCGGACCACGGACGTGACCGGGATCATCAAGCTGAAGGAAGGCGTGGAGATGATCATGCCCGGCGACAACGCCGAGCTGCTCGTCGAGCTGATCACGCCGATCGCCATGGACCAGGGCCTGCGCTTCGCCATCCGCGAAGGCGGCCGGACCGTCGGCGCCGGCGTGGTGGCCAAGATCATCAAGTAAGCGCAAGCTGACCTGATCCACGACAGAGGCCGCCGGGGACACCCCC
>NZ_JAYSEO010000045.1:0-16296 GCF_041913825.1 Phenylobacterium sp. | reverse complement strand
GAGGATCCGGCTGTGGCGGTCGTCGGCGCTGGCGGCTGCGTCGCTCATGAGAACAGAACGAGAACACGAGCGGAGCCGAAAGTCAAGGAATTGGCGCCACGACCACACGGGCCCGGGACAGGCCCGGTCATCGCCGCGAGTGGGGCGGGCGGAAGAAGCGCGGGCGCGGGTCAGCCGCCGCGGGCGGTGCGTTCGACCACGTCGGCGAGACGTTCGGCGGCGTCGGGGATGGCGACCGAGCGGGCGGCGGCGGCCATGCGGGCCAGGCGCGCGGGGTTGTTGAGCAGCTTCTCCAGCGCGCTCGCGAGGCTGTCGACGGTGAGCTGGTGCTCACGGGCGACCTCGGCGCCGCCGGCGTCGGCCAGCAGGCGGGCGTTCTGGCCCTGGTCGTCGTCGAGCGCGATGGCCAGCGGCACGAGGATGGCGGGCTTCCCGGCCACAGCGAGCTCGCAGACGGTGCCCGCCCCGGCCCGGCCGATCACCAGGTGCGCGTCGGCAAGCCGGCCGGCGAGATCGCGGAAGAAGGGCGCGATCTCAGCCTCGACCATCGCGTCACGGTAGGCGCGCCGGGCGACGTTCATGGACTCTGCGCGGGTCTGCTGCTGGACCACCAGCCGCTGGCGCAGGTCCTCGGGCAGGATCTTGATGGCCTCGGGCACGAGCTCGGACAGCAGGCGCGCGCCCTGGCTGCCGCCGGTCACGAGCAGGCGGACGCGGCCGCCCGGCTCGGGCGGGGTGTAGGGCAGCTCGGCCAGCGCGCGGATCGGCGGGCGCACCGGGTTGCCCACCACGACCGCGCGGCCGGCGACCTTCGGCGGCGCCTTCTGGAGCGTCGGGAAGGCGCAGGCGACGGTGCTGACGTGGCTGGCCAGCATCCGGTTGGTCCGGCCCATGACCGCATTCTGTTCGTGGATCACCGTCGGCCGGCGGTCGAGCAGCGCAGCCACGAGGGCCGGCGCCGAGGGATAGCCGCCGAAGCCCACCACCACGTTGGGGCCGATCTCGCGGAACTCACGGCGGGCCTTCATGGCGCCGGCCATGACGGCGAGGCCGGCGCGGGCCATGCCGACGGGATCGCCGGGCTTGTAGGTGGCGGCCGACAGACCGATGCGCCGCTCGGCCGGGAAGTCCTGGGCCAGGCCCGCCACCCGCTCGTCGGAGGCGAGCACGATCCGCCAGCCACGGGCGATCAGGGCTTCGGCCAGGGCCTGGGCCGGAAAGAGGTGACCGCCGGTGCCCCCGGCGGCGACGACCGCTGTCTTGTTCATGATAGCAAGCGCACTAGGCGAACGCGCCGGCCTTGGCGAGCCCTTCCGTGGCCAGGTAGGCGCCCGGACGGCGGCGGGTGAGCGCCAGAGCCAGCCCCAAGGTGAGGCCCATGGCGATCATGGACGATCCGCCATAGCTGATGAACGGCAGGGTCATGCCCTTGGTCGGGATCAGGTTGAGGTTCACGGCGACGTTGATGAAGGCCTGTTGGCCCACCAGGACGAAGAGTCCGGCGGCGGCCACCTGCTCGAAGGGATCGGACAGCTTCATGGCGCGGTAGAGGCCGCGGATGACGATGAAGCCGAACAGCGAGATGAGCAGCAGCGAGAAGACCAGGCCGTACTCCTCGGCGCCGACGGAATAGATGAAGTCGGTGTGCAGGTCGGGCACATGGCGCTTCATGACGCCCTCCCCCGGCCCGCGGCCGAAGAAGCCGCCGGCGGCGATGGCCTCGGCCGCCCGGTCCACCTGGTGGGTGTCGGCCTTGTCGGGGGACAGGAAGCGGTCCACGCGGCTGGCCACGTGCGGGAACAGGAAATAGGTCGACGACAGGCCGGCCACGGCCATGGCGCCCAGCAGCATCACCCACGAGAGCGGCACGCCCGCCATCCAGAAGGCCGCGCCGAAGGCGACGGTGATCAGCACCGTCTGGCCCACGTCCGGCTGGATCAGCAGCAGGGCGACCGAGACGAAGTAGAGGGCGAAGGCGATCGAGACGCCGGGCACCCCCTGCCCCTTCTGGCCCTCGGCGAACATCCAGGCGACCAGGATGATCAGCGCCGGCTTCATGTATTCCGACGGCTGGAAGGTGAAGCCGCCGAACTCCAGCCAGCGGGTGGCGCCCTTGGCGTTGTGGCCGATGAACGGCAGGGCGATCATCACCGCGATGGCCGCCACCCAGATGAAGAAGGCGGCCCGGCGCACGCCCTTCACGTCCAGCATCGAGATGCTGATCAGGACGAAGGCGGAGACACTGGCGAAGACGCACTGGCGGACCGCGAAGTGGAACGGGTCGCCGAGGTTCATGCGCGCCGCCGCCGCGGGGCTGGCGGCGAAGGACATCAGCACGCCGATGAAGATCAGCAGGCCGACGACGCCGAGCATCCAGCGGTCGACGGTCCACCACCAGACGCCGATGGGCGAGCGGTCGGACCGGGCGAAGGCGTGGGCCTGGGAGGGCGTCATGCGGCGCCCTTGCTGGCCGAGGCCGGCGCAGCCAGGCGGCCCACCGCCGAGCGGAAGGCCTCGCCGCGCTCCTCGAAGTCCTTGAACTGGTCGAAGGAGGCGGCGGCGGGGGACAGCAGCACGATGGCGTCCTGGCCGGAGGCCGCGGCGTCGGCGTAGGCGGCCTGTACCGCGGCCGACATGGTCCCGCACTCCTGGACCTGGGCCTTGCCGGCCAGGGTCTGGGCGAACATCGGGGCGCCCTCGCCGATCAGGTAGGCCTTCTCGATGCGCGGGAAGAGGTCGACCAGGGCCTCGATGCCGCCGATCTTCGGCTGGCCGCCGGCGATCCAGTAGAACTTCGGATAGCTCGACATGGCCTGGCGGGCGGCGTCGGTGTTGGTGGCCTTGCTGTCGTTGACGAAGCGGACCTTGCCGATGGTCCCGACCGTCTCCATCCGGTGCGCCAGGCCCGGGAAGGTCATCAGGTGCTCGGCGGCCTCCTCGGCGGCGATGCCCAGGCCCTTGGCCGCGGCGTAGGCGGCCGCGGCGTTCTGCCAGTTGTGGCGGCCGGGCAGCGAGCGGGCGCGGGTGAGGTCGGCGACCTCCACGGCCCTCTCCCCCGTCGCGTCGTAGAGCATGCCCTGCAGGGCGTAGATGCCGCGGCCCATGGCCTTGGACGCCGAGACCGGCACGATGGTGCGGCGGTTGGCGGCGGTGATCTCGGTGCAGATCCGCGCGCCCCAGGGATCGTCCACGCCGATCACCGCGGTGTCGCCCTTGCCCTGGTTCAGCAGGATGCGCCGCTTGGCGGCGACGTAGCCCTCCATCCCGCCATGGCGGTCGAGGTGGTCGGGCGAGATGTTGAGGATGATCGAGACGTCCGGGTGCAGGCTGGACGTCAGGTCGAGCTGGTAGGAGCTGAGCTCGAGCACGTAGACCGCGCCGCCGTGCATGTCCTCCAGGCCCAGCACGCCGTAGCCGATGTTGCCGCCCATGCGCACGTCGCGGCCGGCCTGGGCGCAGATGTGGGCGATGAGGGCGGTGGTCGTCGACTTGCCGTTGGTGCCGGTGATGGCGACGATCTTCGGCCGCTTGTGCTCGGGGGCGGCGTTCACCGTGCGGGCGAAGAGCTCGATGTCGCCCAGGATCTCGACGCCGGCCTCGCGGGCGCGCTCCACCGTCCAGTGCGGGGCCGGATGGGTCAGCGGCACGCCCGGCGACAGCATCAGGGCGGCGAAGCCGCTCCAGTCGGCGGTGGTCAGGTCGGTGAGCGTGAAGCCCTCGGCCTGCGCCGCGGCCCGCGTGGCGGGCTTGTCGTCCCACAGCGCGACCTGCGCGCCGCCGGCCATGAGGGCGCGCGCGGCCGCCAGGCCGGTGCGGGCGAGGCCGAACACCGCCACCGTCTTCCCTTCGAAGCCGCGGACCGGGATCATGGCTGGCGCTGACCCTCCCTACCGCAGCTTGAGCGTGGCCAGGCCGATGACGGCCAGGACGACGGCGACGATCCAGAAGCGGATCACGACAGTGGACTCGGACCAGCCGAGCTTCTCGAAATGGTGGTGCACCGGGGCCATGCGGAACACGCGCTTGCCGGTCAGCTTGAACGAGGCCACCTGGATCATCACCGACAGCGTCTCGGCCACGAAGAGCCCGCCGATCACCGCCAGGATGATCTCGTGCCGGGTGGCCACTGCGATGGTGCCCACCGCGCCGCCCAGGGCCAGGGAGCCCGTGTCGCCCATGAAGATCTTGGCCGGCGGCGCGTTGTACCAGAGGAAGCCCAGCCCCGCGCCGATCAGCGCCCCGCAGAAGACCGAGATCTCGCCCACGCCCGGCACGAAGTGGAGCTGCAGGTAGTTCGAGAAGACGAAGTTGCCGACGATGTAGGCGATCAGGCCGTAGGCGGCGGCGGCGATCATCACCGGCACGGTGGCCAGGCCGTCGAGTCCGTCGGTGAAGTTCACCGCATTGGCCGCGCCGACGATGATGAAGGCGCCGAAGATCAGGTAGAACCAGCCGAGGTCGATGTAGGCCTGCTTGAACACCGGGAAGGTCACGGTGGTCAGGAGCTGCGGCATCTGCGGCGGACGCGCGGCGAAGAGGATGATCACGGCGACCGCCGCCATGGCGATCAGCGCCTCGAGCAGCAGGCGCACGCGGCCGGAGACGCCCTCGGTGCTCTGCTTCGTCACCTTGGCGTAGTCGTCGAGGAAGCCCAGGGCGCCGTAGCCGGTGGTGACGATGATCACCGCCCAGATGTACGGGTTCGACAGGTCGCCCCAGAGCAGGGTGCCGCCCAGCAGGCCGGCCAGGATCATCACCCCGCCCATGGTGGGGGTGCCGGCCTTCTCGACGATGTGGCGTTCGATGCCTTCCTTGCGGATCGGCTGGCCCTTGCCCTGCTTGGCCTGCATCCAGCGGATGAACCGCGAGCCCATCAGGACCACGATGATCATGGCCGTGAAGATCGCCAGGCCGGTGCGGGTGGTCTGGTACTTGAGGACGTTCAGGCCGGGGATGTAGCCGCCGGCGGCCAGCAGCTCGTAAAGCCAGTAGATCATCGGCCGCCCTCCCCACCTTCGGAGTCGAGCGCCATCAGCGCCTGCGCGACCGCGCCGGCCTTGGACCCATTCGACCCCTTCACCATCACCAGATCGCCGGGCTCTACGGCCTGGACGACCTGCGGCGCGAGTTCCGCCGCGCTTTCGGCGTACGCGCCCCGGCGAGTCGGAGGAAGGGCGTCCCAGAGGCTTTTCATCAGTGGACCAGCGCAGAACACCTGGTCGATGCGGGCCCGCTCCAGGGGCTCCGCGAGGGCGGCGTGGAAGCCCCGGGCGTCCTCGCCGAGCTCCAGCATGTCGGTGAGCGCGACGATGCGCCGCCCCTCCGCCGCGCGGGCGCCGAGCGTGGCGATCGCCGAGGCCATGGAGATCGGGTTGGCGTTGTAGCTCTCGTCGATCAGGGTGACCGTCCCGCCCTTCACGCGGAGGCGCTTCTCGGCGCCGCGGCCGGCCAGCGGCTCGAACGAGCCCAGCGCCGCCAGGCCGTCGTTCAGGTCGACATCCAGGGCCTCCAGCATCAGCAGGACGGCCATGCTGTTCAGCCCCCAGTGGAGGCCGGTCTGCAGGATCGGGAAGTCCAGCGCCTTGCCGTGCAGCCGGGCCTGGACGACGGCGTGGCCGCCGGGAACCTGGAAGTCGATCAGGCGGGCGTCGCAGGCCTCGCCGGTCCCGAAGGTGCGCACGACGGCGCCAACCTTCTCGGCCTCGGCCTTGAGGAGGTCGAACCAGCGGTTGTCGGCGTTCAGCACCGCCACGCCGCCAGGCTCCAGTCCCTCGAAGATCTCGGCCTTCGCCCGGGCGACGCCCGCCTCGCCGTCGGGGAAGTTCTCCACGTGGACCGGTCCGACGGTGGTCACCACGGCGGCGTGCGGGCGCACGAAGCGGGCCAGAGGGCGGATTTCGTCGGCGTGGTTCATGCCGATCTCGAACACCGCGCGCTCGGCGTCGCGCGGCATGCGGGCGAGCGTCAGCGGCACGCCGATGTGGTTGTTGTAGGACTTCACCGACGAGTGCGCCCGGCCGGCCAGCGTCAGGCCGGCCATGATCGCCTGGGTGACGCTCGTCTTGCCCACCGAGCCGGTGACCGCGCCGCGGCGGACCCCGGGCGCGCGCTCGCGGGCGGCGACGCCCAGCTTCTCCAGCGCCTGGAAGGTGTCGTCGACGATCACCGCCGCGCCGTCCACGGGCCGCGACGCCAGCACGCCGGCCGCGCCGGCGGCGAGCGCCTGGGCGACGAACTCGTGGCCGTCGCGCACGCCGGCCAGGGCCACGAACAGGTCGCCCGGCTCGATCGTGCGGGTGTCGATGGAGACGCCGCCGGCCGTGAAGCCGCCCGCGACCTTGCCGCCGGTGGCGGCGGCGATCTCGTCGGCGGTCCAGAGGGGCTCAGCCATGGGCCTGCTCCAGCGCCGCGCGGGTCTCGGTGACGTCGTCGAACGGGTGGGTGACGCCGGCGATGGTCTGGCCCTGCTCGTGGCCCTTGCCGGCCACCACCAGGATGTCGCCGTCGCCCAGCAGGGCCGCGCCGGCCCGGATCGCCTCGCGCCGGTCGCCGATGTCCTGCGCGCCGGCCGCCCCGGCCAGCACCTCGGCGCGGATCGCGGCCGGGTCCTCGGAGCGCGGGTTGTCGTCGGTGACGATGGCCACGTCGGCCAGCTCGGCGGCGATGCGGCCCATGATCGGGCGCTTGCCGCGGTCCCGGTCGCCGCCGGCCCCGAACACCACGATGAGCTTGCCGGTGACGTGCGGGCGCAGCGCCCTCAGCACGGTCTCCAGCCCGTCGGGGGTGTGGGCGTAGTCCACATAGGCCTCGCCGCCTCGCGGGCCCTGCCCCACGCGCTGCAGCCGCCCGGGCGCGCCCTCCAGCCCCTCGAGCCCGGCGAACACCTCGTCCAGCGTCAGGCCGGCGGCGAGGCACAGGCCCGCGGCCACCAGCGCGTTCGACGCCTGGAAGCCGCCGGCCAGCGGCAGGCGCACGTCCCAGGTCCGCCCCTGGGCGAGGATCTCCAGCCGCTGGCCCTCGGGCAGCAGGCTGCGCGACGCGAGCTTCAGGCCCTGCCCGTCCTCGCCGACGCTGAACACCGTCTGCCCCGCGCAGGCGGCGGCCGCGGCGAAGGCCGGGAAATCGTCGCTGTCGGCGTTCAGCACCGCCGTGCCGCCGCGCGGCAGCAGGGTCTCGAACAGGCGCAGCTTGGCGGCCCGGTAGGCCTCCATGGTGCCGTGGTAGTCCAGGTGATCCTGGGTGAGGTTGAGGTAGCCGGCGGCGGTCAGCTTGACCCCGTCCAGGCGCCGCTGGTCGACGCCGTGCGACGACGCCTCCATGGCGAAGTGGGTGACGCCCATGCCGGCGATCCTGGCCAGCAGCTCGGCCACGTCGGCGGCGTCGGGGGTGGTCAGGCCGGGCGGGGTGAGCTGGTCGTGCCGGCCGTCCGGATGGCTGACGGTGACGCCCAGGGTGCCCATGCTGGCCGAGGTGCGGCCGGCGCGGGCGAACATCTGGCGGCAGAAGTTCGCCACCGAGGTCTTGCCGTTGGTCCCGGTCACCGCGACGCAGGTGGCCGGCTGGCGGCCCCAGAAGTTGGCGGCGGCCAGGGCGTAGGCGCGGCGCGGGTCGGGGGTGGCGACGGTCGGCGCGGAGAGGCCGAGGTCGCGCTCGGCGATCACCGCGGCGGCGCCGGCGGCCACGGCCTTGGCGGCGAACTCGGCGCCGTCGACCTTGGTCCCCGGCAGGGCGGCGAACAGGAAGCCCGGCTGGACCTTGCGGCTGTCGGCGGTGACGCCGGCGATCTCCGGATCGACCGGCAGGTCGCGCTTCACGAGGGCGGAGAGGCGCGCCATCACTGCACTCCCGGGGGCGGGGCGGCCTGGCCCTCGGCCAGGGTGAGGATGTCGGTCTTGCGCTTCACGCCGAGGAACGGGGCGATGCGCTCGATCACGCGGCCGGCGGCCGGCGCCGCCACCCACCCGCCGGTGGAGAAGCCGTAGGTGCGGGCGCTGGGATGCGGCTCGTCCATGAGGATCAGAACGAAATAGCGGTCGTCCTCGATCGCCCCGTCGGTCGGGAAGGCGGCGGCGAAGGACGAAACCTGGCGCTGCCGGCTGTAGCCGCGGATGGCCGGGTCGTACTTCTCGCCGGTGCCGGTCTTGCCGCCCACGGACAGGCCCGGGACGTTGGCCGACTTGCCCGAGCCGCCGGTGACGTTGGCGCGCATGATCTGCAGCATCTGCGCCGAGGTGCGCTCGCTCATCACCCGGCGGCCTTCGGTCGCCTGGCCAGGCTCCACCTTGCGGATCGTCAGCGGGCGCAGGACGCCGCCGTTCATGATGGTGTTGTAGGCGATCACCAGCGACAGCGGCGACACGTTCATGCCGTGGCCGAAGGAAGTGGAGGCCACCGCGTCCTCGTCCCACTTCTTCGGCGTCAGCGGCCGCGCGCTCTCGATCAGCTCCACCTTGGCCGGGCTCGTGAGGCCGAGGTTGGTGAAGTACTGCTGCAGGCGCTGCGGGCCCACCGCCACGGCGAGCTTGGCCGTGCCGATGTTGGACGAGTGCTGGAAGACCTCCACCAGGGTCAGGATTTTCCGGGCGGCGTGGTAGTCGTGGATCGTCCGGTAGCCGAGCTTGTACGGCTCGCGGGCGTCGAAGGTGGAGGTCGGGCTGGCCACGCCGGTGTCGAGGCCGATGGCCACGGTGAAGGCCTTGAAGGTCGAGCCCATCTCGAACACCGAGGCCGCCGCGCGGTTCAGCTTGGCGTCGTCCGTCGCCGCGCCGGGTTTGTTCGGGTCGAAGGTGGGATAGTTGGCCATCCCCAGGATCTCGCCCGTGTGGACGTTGGTGACGATGCCCACCGCGCCCTTGGGCCGGAACTCGGCGGCAGCCTTGTAGAGCTCATCCTCCAGCGCCGCCTGGACGCGCAGGTCGATGGAGAGTGGCACGACCGCCTTGCCGGCGGCGGCCTTGCGGATGTCCTCGTTCAGCGCAGCTTCGGCGCCGGTCAGGCCTTCGCCGCCGGTGTCGGCGAAGCCGATCACGTGAGCGGCCGTGGAGCCGAGCGGATAGACCCGCCGCTCCTCCGGCTCGAAGGAGATGCCCGGCAGCCCCAGGCTGTGGACGCGGGCGCGGGCCTCCGGCGTGAGGCCGCCCAGCACGAAGACCCGGCGTTCGCCGCGAAGCGCGCGCTCCAGGCGTCGGCGGTCGAGCTCCGGCAGGGTGCGGCTGAGCGCCGAGCGGGTCTCGGCGGTGTCCCAGATCTCGCGCGGGTCGATGTAGAGGCCGTAGTGCAGCAGGTCGGCCGCCAGCATCTGGCCGTTGCGGTCCACGAGGTCGGCGCGCGCGGCGCCCGCCAGGGGCGCCAGCCCCTCCCCGTGCCGCAGGCCCGAGAACAGGGCCGCGCGCGTGGCGCCGATGGCCAGGGTGAGGAACGCGAAGCCGAAGATCGCCAGGACGAAGAAGATCCGGATGCGGGTGTCGTCCTCGGCCTTGCCCGAGGCGCGGGCCCGCTCGAAGGCGTGCTCCAGCCCCCACATCCAGCGGGTCAGCCACTGCGACAGCGGCGGCGGGTTCAGGCCATGCTGGGCGAGGCTCATTGGCCCTCCTCCCCGCCGGCCTCGATCTCGGCGCCGGTCTCCTCGGCGACGGCGGGCGCGACTTCGGCCGGCGGCGGAACCACCACCACCGGCGGGGCCGGATTGCGGGCGACGTCGAGCAGGGTGTCCGTGGAGGCTTCCCGCTTCACCGACACCGGCACCAGGCCCAGGTAGGCGGTGGACAGGCGTTCGATGCGCGAGGGCTGCTCGAGGTGGCTGACCTCGGCCTGCAGCAGGCGGATCCGCGCCTTCTCGGCGGCGATCTGGCGCTCGATGCGGGCGATCTCGGCGCGCTCGCGCCCGGCGATGGTCTTGGCGAGGTAGACGCCCAGGATCAGCACCACCAGCAGCCCCAGGGCCACCAGGTCGACGAGGCGGAAACCGCGCACCCTCCGATCGAGCAGGCTCATGCCGCATCACTCCAGACCGGCGCATCGGTGCGCACGGCCGCTCTCAACTTCGCCGAACGGGCTCTGGGATTGGCCGCCGTCTCCGCGTCGCCGGGCCCCTTCGCGCCGTTGAACAGGAGCCGGAAGCTGGGCGCGGCGCCGGCTTCCACCGGCGGCGCGTGGCGCGATCCCGACGGCGTTCTACCCGCTCGCACCTGCAGGAAACTTTTGACGATTCTGTCTTCCAGCGAATGGAACGTGACGACGCAGAGGCGACCGCCGGATTTGAGCGTCCGTTCGGCCGCAACCAGGCCCGCCTCGAGCTCCGACAGCTCCTCGTTCACGGCGATGCGGAGGGCCTGGAACGAGCGGGTCGCGGGGTGGACCTTGGCGCCGCGGCGGCCGCCCAGCGCCTTCTCGATGAATTCGGCGAGCTCGAGCGTCCGCGCGAACGGCTGCTCGGCGCGGCGGCGGGCGATGGCCGAGGCGATCCGGCGGCTCTGCCGCTCCTCGCCGTAGACCCACAGGACGCGGGCGAGCTCGGCCGGCTCGGCCGTGTTCACGAGGTCGGCGGCGGTCTGGCCGTCAGCGCCCATGCGCATGTCGAGCGGTCCGTCACGCATGAAGGAGAAGCCGCGTTCGGCCTCATCGAGCTGCATGGACGAGACGCCGAGGTCGAGCGCCACGCCGTCGGCCGCGCCCTCGCCCAGCACCTCGGCCATCTCGGAGAACCGGGCCTCCACCAGGCGGAAGCGGTCGGCCGGCAGGCCCTCGGCGAAGCGGCGGGCGGTGGGGTCGCGGTCGAAGGCGACGACGCTTGCGCCGGTGGCCAGGATCGCACGGGTGTAGCCGCCGGCCCCGAAGGTGCCGTCGACGTGGGTCTCGCCCGCCTGGGGCGCGAGGCCCTCGATCACCTCGTCGAGGAGGACAGAGACGTGCGGGGCGCCGCTCATTGCGCGGCTCCGAGCCTGGCGGCGCGCTGCTGGGCGCGCAGTTGCGCGAGGCCTTCGCGGGCGGCGTCGCGCTGGGCGGCGCGGTGGGCCTGGAAGGCCTCGCGCTGCCAGATCTGGAAGCGGTCGCCGAGGCCGACCAGCACCACCCAGTCGGTGAGGCCGAACATCTCGCAGAGGCTTTCCGGCAGGGTGATGCGGCCGGCGGTGTCGAAGGACAGGCGGGCCATGCCGCCGAGGATCGAGGTCTCCAGCGCCGAGCGCAGCGGATCGCCGAACGGCAGCTCTTCGATCACCCCGTTGTAGCGGTCGAACAGCGCCTTGCCGCCGCCTTCGATGCAGTCGGCCTCGATGGAGGGGAAGCAGAACACGCCGTCGAACGGGCCAGCCGCCAGGGCGCGGAATTCCTGCGGCACGACGATGCGCCGCTTGGCGTCGAGCTGTTTCTCGAAGGTCGAGAGAAACACCGCCGTTCAACCCCTGCCCGCGACCGCACCCCCGGCCGCCCCGCCGTCACTCCCCGGATGCCGCCCTGAGCGCCTTCTGGCGAAGCGGGGCCGCGTGGTTAGCGAATGGTGATTGGGTTAACATGGGACGAATTGGGATACAATGACTCCAGACGACTCAATTGCGTGGAATCAACGATGTCGCAGGCCCTGTTTGCGGGCCGCCGTTACTTATCCACAGAACGTACAGAGAACCCGTTAAGCTTGGGGCGTCTCGCGCGTTTCGCGGTGTGGGCGTGGGGATGGTGGGGACCAGACGGCCTGTAAGCCGGGTTCTGTGCCGCCCCCGAAGGGACGCGGCGGCCATTCCTCTGGACCGACCCTCGCGGGCCGGTTCTCGCGACCTACCCGGACCTGCTCGGGCCAACGACGGCCCTGCCGCGATTGCTCGCGGCGCGCGGTCCCTATTCGGTCTTGCTCCTGGCGGGGCTTGCCATGCGACGCCTGTTACCAGCCGCCCGGTGGGCTCTTACCCCACCCTTTCACCCTTCCCGCCCCGGAGGGCGGAGGTTTGCTTTCTGTGGCGCTATCCCTGGGGTCGCCCCCGGCGGGCGTTACCCGCCGCCATGTCGTCGTGGAGCCCGGACTTTCCTCGAGCTTGCGCCCGCGACCGCCCGGCCGTCTGGTCCGCGCGATAGATGGCCCGCGGGTCAGCCGGGGTCAATCCGTCCCATCGGGACGGGCCATCAGCCGGCCGACCGGATGATCGCCGAGCGCGGCCACCACGCCCGCCCGGTCGGCGGCCGGCTTGTTCTGCCCGAGCTTCCAGGTCCCTTCGAGCCGCTCGACGGACAGGCGGGCGCCGACGATGCCGCGCAGCATCTTCTCGAACACGCCGGGCGTCATCTTGGCCCGGGTCCACGGGCGCTTGGGCAGGAGCCTCGCTTCCTCCTGGGCGGAGAGCGCGTCGAGCTGGTCGACCAGCCCCGCCTCGTCCAGCAGGACGCACGGCCCCTCGGCCTCCACCGAGACGTAGTTCCAGGTGGGCACCTGGTCGGCGCTCTCGTACCAGTCCGGGCTGATGTAGGCCTCCGGGCCGAGGCTCACGAGGGTCGCCCGGAAGCCCTGCGCCAGGAAGTGGGCCAGGCCGTTGTTGCGCGACAGGTGGAAGTCGACGGCGAGCCCGCCGGCCAGCCGGCGCACCACCGCCGGGGCGTGCGCCACGCGGGGCCGCCCGTCAGGCGCCGCGGCCACGGTGACGAACGGCTGCGCCGCGAGCTGCGCCACCAGCCGCTCGGCGTCGTCCACGTGGAACAGCCGGGCCGGATGCATCAGCCGCCAAGCCGCAGCAGGGCGATCAGCCGCGCCCGGGTCTCGCCGTCGGCGATCCCGTCCACCTTCTCCGGCCGCCAGTGGCGCTGGAAGGCGCGGACGATGGTGGCGGTGTGGGCGTCGTACCTGCCGGTCGGCGCGCAGTCGTAGCCCAGGCGGGTGAGCCCGGCCTGAAATGCGAAGACGCCGGCGCCCTCCTCCCCCTCCCCCAGCGGCGCGCCAGGGGCGGCCGGGACCTCGGCCCACAGGCCGTGGCCGGCCTCTGCCAGCCGCTTCCAGGGGAACAGCTCGCCGGGATCGTCCTTGCGGTCGGGGGCGATGTCGGAGTGGCCGACGATCCGCCCGTCCTCAATGTCCCAGCGGGTGCGGATGTCGGCCACGAGATCGATCACCGCGGCGACCTGCGCCTCCGGGAATGGGCGGTAGCCCCACTCGTGGCCGGGATTGACGATCTCGATGCCGATGGATGTCCCGTTCAGGCCGCGCTGGCCCTTCCAGAACGACACGCCGGCGTGCCAGGCGCGCCGCTCCTCCGGCACCAGGCGGAAGATGCGCCCGTCCTCCTCCACCACATAGTGCGACGAGACCTTGGACTCCGGCGTGCGCAGCCAGTCGATCGCCTCCTGGCCGGTCTTCATGCCGGTGTAGTGCAGGACGAGCACGTCGGGCGGGGCGGTCCGGTGGTCCCAGTTGGGCGACGGGGCTTCGATGACGTTCATTGGGCGCGGTTCCGTAGGGCGAGCAGCAACGGCCAGACCTGGTTGCCGCGGAGCGCGATGATCAGGACGCCCGCCAGCGCCACCGCGCTGCCGACCGCCATGCGCAGGCCGAACGGGTCCTTCATGACCGCCACCCCGAGCGCGATGGTGGCGAGCGGGGTCATCAGCGTCAACGCCGAGATCAGGTTGGCCTCGTAGCGCTGCACGAGGACGTAGAAGAGGGAGTGGGCGAGCAGCGAGACGACCAGGGCCGAGAACAGCACCGCGGCGACGAACGGCCACCCGGCGGCCAGCGCGCTGCCGGCCGCGTGCGGCTCCAGCAGGGCCGAGAGCGCGGCCAGCGGGGCCAGCGAGCTGAAGCCGACCCACGCCTGGTACTGCAGCGGCTTCACGCCCTCGAGCTGCTTCATCAGCACCGAGCCGAGCGAGCCCGCGAAGGCGGCGGCGGCCACGAACAGCAGACCGGCGGAGATCGCCACGCCGTGCGGGTCCCACATGACGGTCATGGCGCCGGTGAAGGTGAGCGCGATGCCGATCCCGCGCCGCCAGCGGATCCGCTCGCCCAGCAGGAGCATGGAGAGCAGGATGCTCATCGGAATGCCGAGCTGCAGCACCACGGCGGCCGACGACGGCGTGGCCATGGTCAGGCCGACGAACAGCAGGGCGAAGTTCACCGCCCCCATCAGCAGCGCCACCACCACGAGCCGCCAGAGCGGCCGGGGCGCCGGGAACAGCCAGGGGAAGACGCAGGCAAGGACGATGGCGAAGCGCAGGGCCGCATAGAACAGCGGCGGCACGTGCATGACGCTGACCACGTACTTCGACAGCACGTTGTTGGCGGCCCAGATCAGGCACACCATCAGGAGAAGGCCGAAGTCACGGAGCGACATCGCGCCCGGGTTAGGGTGCTGCGCCCGCGCGGGCAACCTCAGCCGCCGAGGAAGGACTCCAGGTCGCGGTTGACGCGGTCCATGTGGGTGAGGAAGAGCCCGTGCGGCGCGCCCTCGTAGACCTCCAGCCGCGCGCCGCGGACGCCCGCCGCCACGCGCCGGCCGGTGATCTCCAGCGGCGCCGAGGCGTCGCGGTCCCCGTGCAGGATCAGGGTGGGCCGGGCGATGCGGCCGAGATCGGGCCGAAGGTCCTTGCCGATCAGGGCGCGGAAGGTGGCCACGGCGACCGCCGGGTCGGTGGCCACCAGTTGCTCGAGCAGCCAGTCCATCAGGGCCGGCGAGGTCCCGGGCGTGAAGAACGGCCCCTTGTTGGCCTCTGCCCAGGCGGGGAAGTCCTTCACCCACTGGGCCATGGTCGCCTCGTGGGCGGCCATGGGCGCGCCGTAGGCGTTGTCCGGAGTCTGCACGATGTAGGGCGCGACCGGCGCCACCAGCGCGACCCTGCGGACGCGGGCCTGGCCGTGGCGGGCCAGGTAGCGGATCACCTCCGCGCCGCCCATGGAGTGGCCGACCAGGCCGACGTCCGCGAGGTCGAGCTGCTCGATCACCGCGCCGAGGTCATCGGCGAGGGTGTCCATGTCGTAGCCGCCGCCTGGAACGTCGGAACGGCCGTGGCCGCGCCGGTCGAAGGCGATGCAGCGGAAGCCGCGCTCGGCCAGATGCGCGACCTGGTAGGCCCACATCTCCGAGGACAGCCCCCAACTGGCGGCGAACACCACCGGCCGCCCATCCCCCCAGTCCCGGTGGAACAGCCGCGTCCCGTCCCGCGCGCGGATCTGAGCGCGGCGGCGCGGGGCGGCCGTGGCGCGTCCCGCGGCGGCGCCCAGCATGGGGGCGGCGAAGGCGGCGGTGAGGATCTGGCGGCGAAGCATGGCGGCGTCTCCCGTGACGCCCGGAGCAAACCGCACACGCCGCGGCCGGTCGATTACGCGGCAGGTAAGGCTATGGCTGACGCCGCACGAACCGCAGCGCGGTGTGCGTCTCCGAGAAGCCGACCACCTTGGTGTCCGCCAGGCCGCACGCCCTGGCGGCGGCCATGACCTCGACGTCCCTCACCGTGGCCGCCCGACCCTTGCGCGAGACGATCCAGAGCGCGCCCCTCTCGGCAAGCGCCGGGACGAGGCGGTCGATCCGGGCGAGGGTCTCGGCGTCGTCGGCGGCGTAGAAGATCAGGTCGAGGCCGGCAGGCTCGTCCGTGACCACGGCGCCGGCGGCCGCGAGCTCGGCGCCCAGGGTGGCGTCCTCCACCTCCAGGACCCGCGCCCGGAGGCCGGGCTTCACGCCGAGCTTCTCGGCGCGGGTCTTCGGATTGAGGATCGCCTGGGCCCAGGCCGCGGCGGCCCTGTCGCCGAGACTGAACCGGGCGCCGTCCGCCAGCACCAGGTCCGGGCCCTCGGCGCGGACGCCGGCCAGGGCCTCGGCCTCGAAGACGCGCCGCGCGGCGCCCCTGAAAACGAGACGGGGCGGCTCCCACAGGAGCCGCCCCTCATCCGCGCCGTCGGCGAAGGTCGCCTTGACCCGCGCCTCCTTGCCCATGGCTCAGGCCGCCTGGCCCAGGCTCAGGAACTCGTAGCGGGCCAGGTGGTGATCGGTGTTGCCGAAGGCGCTCTCGATCAGGGTGGCGCGCTTGAAGTAGTGGCCGATGGCCATCTCGTCGGTCATGCCCATGCCGCCGTGGAGCTGGATGGCGTTCTGGCCGACGAACTTGCAGGCCTTGCCGAGCTGGACCTTGGCGGCGGAGACCGCCTTGGAGCGCTCGGCGTCGTCGGCGAGCTTGATGGTCGCCATGTAGGTCATGGAGATCGTCTGCTCGACGTTGATGAACATGTCGACCATGCGGTGCTGCAGCACCTGGAAGGCGGAGATCGGCTGGCCGAACTGCTTGCGCTGCTTGGTGTATTCCAGGGTGCCCTCGTGCAGCTTGCGC
>NZ_JAYSEO010000044.1:0-16352 GCF_041913825.1 Phenylobacterium sp. | reverse complement strand
CCGGCTCGGCGCGCTTGGCCGGCGCGGCCTTGGCGGCGACGCCGTCGACCTTGAAGCGGGAGATCAGCTCGGTGAGCTGGTGGGTCTCCTGGGCGAGGGCATGGCTGGCGGCGGTGGACTGCTCGACCATGGCGGCGTTCTGCTGGGTCACCTGGTCCATCTGGTTGACGGCGGTGTTGACCTCGGCGAGGCCGGTGGCCTGCTCCTGGGCCGAGGCGGCGATCTCGGTGACCACGCCGGTGATGTCGCTGACCTGGGCGACGATCCGCTCCAGCGCCTCGCCGGTGCGGCCGACCAGCGTCACGCCCTCGCCGACCTGCTGGGTGGAGGTGGAGATCAGGGTCTTGATCTCCTTGGCCGCGTCGGCCGAGCGCTGGGCGAGCGCGCGCACCTCGGAGGCCACGACCGCGAAGCCGCGGCCGGCGTCGCCGGCCCGGGCGGCCTCGACGCCGGCGTTCAGGGCCAGCAGGTTGGTCTGGAAGGCGATCTCGTCGATGACCCCGATGATCTGGCTGATCTGCTGGGCCGACTTCTCGATGCCGGTCATGGCCGAGACGGCCTCGCGGACCACCTCGCCCGAGCGCTCGGCGTCGGCGCGGGCGGTGGCGACCACGTCGCGGGCGTGGTTGGCGCCCTCGGCGGTCTTGCGCACCGTGGCGGTGATCTCGTCCAGCGCCGCGGCGGTCTCCTCGAGGCTGGCCGCCTGCTGCTCGGTGCGCTTCGACAGGTCGTCGGCCGCCTGGCCGATCTCGCCGGTGGCCGCCCCGATGCTGCCGGCCGTCTCGACGATCACTCCCATCACCTCCGACAGGCGCTGGATGGCGGCGTTGAAGTCGGTCTGCACGCGCCCGTACTCGGCCGGGAACTCGCCGTCGATGCGCACCGTCAGGTCGCCCTCGGCCAGGCCGGACAGCCCCTGCGCCAGCCGGCCCATGGCCAGCTCCTGGCGCTCGGCCGCCTCGCGCCGCTCGCGCTCGTTGGCCGCCCGCTCGTGCTCCACCGCGGTCACGTCCGAGGCGAACTTGATCACCTTGTAGGGCTTGCCCTCGCGATCCAGCATCGGGTTGTAGGTCGCCTGGATCCACACCTCGCGACCGCCCTTGCCGAAGCGCAGGTACTTGTCGGCGAAGAACTCGCCCCGGTTCAGCCGGGCCCAGAACTCGCGGTACTCCGCGCTCTGCGCATAGGCCGGGTCCACGAACAGGCTGTGATGCCGGCCCACCACCTCCTCGGCCGTATAGCCCAGGGTCTTCAGGAAGTTCTCGTTGGCCGTGATGATCGTCCCGTCCAGCTCGAACTCGATCACCGCCTGCGACCGCAGGATCGCCGCCACCTTGGATTCCAGTTCGGCGACATGGGCGTCGACGCCCGGCCGAGACTTGCGTGAGAACATGGGTCCCTCCCCGATCTGCCGCCGCAGCGTCGCCGGGAGGTATTAAATAACGGTGTTCTTTATTTCACGCGGAAGGAGAAATAAAACATTGGTGCACGCGCCGGTATGTATTCCCAGGTGTTCGCAGTTGCCTTCTGCCGCGATATACAATCCAGTGCACGAACATTCTCCTGGCGCAACTTGGCCGCGATTCGGCTCTGTGCGCGCCCCGGCCGCCCCCTGACGGTGAGGTGGCGTCCGCCGGGCCGAAGCCTTACCTTCGCCGTGAGCCGCCGCCGCTTCGAACGCCCGCGGTTGCGGCATTGCGGCCCGTGAGCGCGGATCGAGATTGCGCATCGGCTCGGCTTGCGCTCTTGGTCCGCTCTTGGAGAGGACATGACGGCATCGACTTCCGCGCCCGCAACGCCGCAAGGCGTCGCCCGCCTCGCCCTGCGTGGCGACGGCCCGCAGTCGGCTGCGCCGGAGCGACTCGGGTCGGGCCAGCGCCTGCAACGTCCGGAAGGCGGCCGTCGTCACGACCTCGACTGGATCCGCATCATCGCCTTCGCCCTGCTGATCCTGTTCCACGTCGGGCTCGTCTACGGCCCGCTCGACTGGCATGTGCAGAGCACCCACACCTTCCCTTGGATGGAAGAGGCGCTCCTGGCCACCGGCCCCTGGCGCCTCACCCTGCTCTTCCTGGTTTCGGGCGCCGCCCTGCGATTCGTCGGCGCCGGCCGCACGGCCGGCGAGCTGGCGTCAGAGCGGCTGAAGCGGCTTGCGCCGCCGCTGCTGTTCGGCGTCCTCGTCCTGGTGCCCGTGCAATCCTGGATCGAGGCCATGGACAAGGGCTCGTGGTCCGGCGGCCTGCTCGAGTGGTGGAGCCGCGAATTCAGCCCGACGGGTCTCGCCGACGGCGTGCCCGTGAACCACCTGTGGTTCCTCGTCTACCTCGCCACCTACGCCGTGCTCGCCAGCCCGCTCCTGACCGCGCGGCGCGTCATCGAAGGCCTCAGCGCCTGGCTCGCACCGCAACTCACGGGCTGGCGCGTGCTCATCGCGCCCGCGGCCTACCTGGTGGCCATCCGGATCGTCCTCTTCCCGTTCTTCGGGGTCACCAACAACCTGACCCACGACTGGTACAACCACGCCCAGTCCTTCGCCGCCTTCCTGTTCGGCTACCTGATGGTCGGACAGGCGCAGGTGTGGACGGATCTGGAGCGGTGGCGCCGCACCAGCCTGGCGGTGGCCTGCCTCGCCCTGCCCCTGGTCATGCTGCAGCATGCCCACCCCGGCGGCGGCGCCTTCCTCGGCGTGCCGCGCGCCGTGGTGTTCGGCATCTTCCAGTGGACCGCCATCGCCGCGGCCCTGGGCTTCGCCCGCCGGCATCTGCGGAACGCCTCTGGGCCTCACCTCACCTACCTGAACCAGGCGGTGTTCCCCTGCTACCTGGCCCACCAGACGATCCTGGTGGTGGCCGTCTGGCTGATCCGGCCGGCGCAGCTTCCCGTCCTCCCCGAGGCCCTGATCCTGATCGGCGTCACCTTCGCCGGAAGCCTGCTGACCTACGAGGCCGTGCGGCGGCTCCCCGTCGTGCGGACGCTTTGGGGACTCAAGGCTCCGAAGGCTCCGGCCGCCGGCCGCCCGATCTTCGCCCGTCGCCGGCTGCTGCTCGGCTTCGGCGTCGCCGCGCCGACTCTGGCCATGGCGAGCGTGTCGCTGGCTATGGCCGCCTACCCCGGCTTCAACCATGCGCGGCAGTACCTGAGCGAACTCGGCGGCGCCGGCGCGCCCGCGCCGATCTTCTTCAACGCCGGGGTGCTCGCCGCCGGCTTGATGGCCGCGATCGCCGGCGCGGGCTTCGGCCTGGCGGTTTCCGGGCTGTCCAAGGCCCGCCTCACGGGCGGCCTCACCGCCGCCGCCTTCGCCGTGGCGGGCCTGGGGCTGGTCACGGCGGCGCTCTATCCTTGGCCCGACCCGCGCCACATCGCGGTCAACCTCGGCCTGGGCATCCAGCTTGCGCCGCTCCTGCTGCTCTGGGGGCTTCGCGACCGGCGCGACCTGCCGAAGCTGAAGCTGTTCCTCGCCGCCGTGTCGCTGCTGATGGCCGCGCTCACCGTGATCACCAAGCACCTGGTCTTCCCCGGGACGGTGAACGACGCGAACGTCGGTCTCTGGGAACGGGCCTATGCGGTCGTTCTGGTGGGCTGGGTGGCGGTCGCCGCCATCGTGCTGGAGCGCCGTCTGCACGTGGAAGCTTCGCGGGCGCCCACAGCCTAAGTGACGCACAGATGCGTCTCGTTATTGCAGCATTCACAAGTCCGTGATTGATCAGGGGGGAATCTGAGACGAGGCTGACTCCGCCGACGAGGCGGACCGGCCAGGGGCCTGTGGGCGGGGTAGAGCAGAATGAGCATTCTTGCACGCCGACTGACGGCGCCTCTGGAAAGCGCCGAGTTCGACGTCCGTCCCTGGCTTCCCGAGGAAACCCCGCTGGCGATGCCGCGGCAGGCCTTCGAAGAGGAGGCGCCGGCCATCAGCCAGGTGCTGCCCACCTCGCCGTCCGACGTCCGCCGTCGCCGGCTGACCCTCGCTGCGGGGACGGTTCTGTTCACGCTGCTGATGGCGATCGCGCCCTACGTCCTCTACGCCCGGCGCGGCTTTGAGCCGTTCGAGATCATCGGGCTCGGCGTCTTCCTGCTGCTCGTCTCGCCGATCGCCTGCTGGTTCTGCAGCGCGCTGCTCGGCTTCGTCGTGCTGCTCAAGGGGCGCGAGCAGGAGGACCTCGCCTTCTCGCCCCGCCCGGCCCAGCCGACCACGCGCACGGCCCTGCTGATGCCGCTCTGCAACGAGGACGCCGCGGCCGCTTTCGGCCGGCTGGCCTCCATCGACGCGTCCCTGGCCCGTCTCGGCGCCTCCGAGGCGTTCGACTTCTTCGTCCTCAGCGACTCCAGCGACCGCGTCGCGCCCGCCGAGGAGGCGGCTTTCCTGGCGTTCCGCGCCCACGCCCACAGCCGCGTCTACATGCGCCGCCGCAGCGAGAACCACGAGCGCAAGGCCGGCAACATCGCCGATTGGGTCAGCCGCTTCGGCGGCGGCTACGAGAACATGATCGTCCTTGACGCCGACAGCACGCTCGCCGGCGAGACCGTCCTGCGCCTGGTTGACGCCATGGAGCGCAACCCGGGGATCGGCCTCATCCAGACGACCCCGGTGATCGTCGGCGCCCGGACCCTCTTCGCCCGCGTCTCCCAGTTCAGCGTCCGCATGTACGGGCGCGTGGCGGCCGCCGGCTACGCCTGGTGGACAGGCGCTGAGTCGAGCTACTGGGGCCACAACGCGATTGTCCGGGTCGAGGCGTTCGCCGCCTGCGCCCGCCTGCCGATCCTCCCGGGCGAGAAGCCGTTCGGCGGGGACGTGCTCAGCCACGACGTGGTCGAGGCCGCCCTGCTCCGCCGCGCCGGCTGGGCGGTCCACGTGACCGCCGCCCTCGACGGCAGCTGCGAAGAGACGCCGCCGACCATCCTGGATTTCATCCGCCGCGAACACCGCTGGTGCCAGGGCAACCTGCAGCACCTGCGCCTGCTGGGCGCCCGCGGCCTGCACCCGATGAGCCGGCTGCAGCTCGGCATGGGGGCGCTCGCCTATCTGTCCTCACCGCTGTGGCTCGCAGCCCTGGCCATCGGCCTGGCGTTGCAGCTCCAACACCCGATCGACATGGCCTCGTTCTGGTACTTCCTCGATCCGGAGTTCTCGCCGTTCATGCTGGCGGGCTGGCTCGCCGCCCTGCTGCTGATCGGGCCGAAGGTGCTGGGCGCGATCATCGTCCTGCGCCGGCCGCGCGAGCGGCGGGCGTTCGGGGGCGCGGGCGCCATCGTGCGCAGCGTGGCCGTCGAGATCGCCCTGACGGCGGTCCTCGCCCCGGTGCTGATGGTCGCCAACACGAACGCCGTGGTTCAGATCCTCCGCGGCCGCGACGTGGGCTGGCGCCCGCAGCAGCGCGACGCCGACGGCATCGCCTGGTCGGACGCCTGGCGCGCCATGCGCCCGCAGATGATCGCCGGGGCCGGCTTCACCCTCGCCCTTTGCTTCCGCCCCGACCTCATCGTCTGTTTCGCGCCGATCGTGCTCCCGCTGCTCTTCGCGGCGCCGCTCGCGGTGTGGAGTTCGCGGCGCAGCACCGGCGACGCCTTCGCCGAAGACGGCCTTCTGGTCACGCCGTCGGACGACGGCGAGAGCTCGATGCCGGCCGTCTTCGGCGCTCGGCTCTCGGCCGCGGGGGCCTTCCCGCTGCCGGTCCGCGCGCACTCCTGAGGCGGCGGCTTGTAGTTTTTCACCCGGGTGAAATTGACGACGCGTGCGCCCGCGGCTAGGTCGGACGCATGGACACGACCAACAGCTACACCGCTTGGGCGGACGGCCGCCAACTAGCCACCGGTGACGCCGGAGCGGTGGCGGCCGCCGCCAGCCGCGCCGGCCGGCGTGGCGATCAGGTCCTGATCTTCGACGACGCCACGGGCCGAGCCGTGGAGCTCGATCCCTTCGCCGATCCGCCCGCGTTGGCCCTGGAGCCTGCGCCCGCCGCGCCTCCCGCCCGTCAGGGCCGCGGACGGCCACGGCTCGGCGTTGTGGCGCGTGAGGTCACCCTGCTGCCCCGCCACTGGGACTGGCTCGCTGCCCAGCCCGGTGGCGCATCCGCCGCGCTTCGCCGCCTCGTTGATCAGGCGCGGCGGGCGGGCGAAGGCGCCGACCGCAGCCGGGTCGCGCAGGAGGCGCTCTACCGGGTCATGTCCGCTCTGGGCGGCGACCTTCCCGGCTTTGAGGAGGCCGCCCGGGCGCTCTACGCCCGCGACGACGCCCGCTTCGACGCTCTCGTCGGCGCCTGGCCTCCGGACCTGCGGGCCTACGTGGCCCGGCTTGCGGCCACGGAGCGCGCGGCCAGGGTCTAGCGGCGGCGGGCCGGCCGCCGCGCGGCCTCCTCAAGGGCGTGCTCGGAGGCGTGCGTCTCCACAGCCAGCCGGCGGGCGGCGTCGCACGCGAGGATCTGGGCTCCGCGCGTTGCGTAGCCCGCCTCGAGGTCGGCCTGGGTTGGCCTGTCGGGGAGGACGTAGAGGCTGCAGGGCCGCGCGGCCTCAGCCGGCATCTCGATCCTAGGGGCAGCCGGCGAGGTCGGGGGCCGCGAGGCACAGCTCGCGATCGTGAGCGCGCAGGCGGCCAGCACGGGCGTCGTCCAGGGGGGCATCTGCGTCCTCCGCTTTCAGGGCTTCTTCTGTGGCTCTGGCGGCGCTCTGCACGGCCGCCTCTCGCTGCCGCACCACCACCTCGACGCGGCGCACTGTCGCCCGGGCGCCCTGCGTCTCCAGGCTGGCGACGGCGGCTTCCGCCCGCGCCGCCTCCGTCCTGGGGCGCTCGCGAGCGGCGCCATCCCGCCGCCCGGACCAATAGAGCACGGCAGCGAGGCCCAGGATCGTCAGCACCGCCGCCATGGCGATTTGCCAGCGGGCGATCATGACGGCAGCCCCAGGGCGTAGCCGCCGGGCCTCCGGGTCAGCACCTGCCGTCGCATGCGCGGATCGAAGGAGAGGTGCACCCAAAAACGCGCGCAGGTGTCAAGAACAAAAAGCGAACATCTAGTCAGCCGTCGAGATACGCCGCCAGCTCCTCCGGCTCGCCGCGCGGGAAGGCCGCCTTCAGGTGCTCGAGGAAGGCCGACACGCGCGCGCTCAGCAGCCGCCGCGAGGGATAGAGCGCCCAGAGCGCGATCTCCGGCCCGTCCGCGTCGCCCCAGCTCACCAGCCGCCCCGCGCCCAGGTCGCGGCCGACCAGCGAGATCGGCAGGCGCGCCACGCCCACGCCCGCCCGCACGGCGTCGCGCACCATCACCAGGGACGACAGCCGCAGCACCGGCTCCACCGCCACCGCCGCGCCGCCGTCCGGCGTCGTGACCCGCCAGGCGCCGGCCTGTTCGCCGCCCCCCCGCACCACCGCCGGCGCCGCCGCGCCGGCCGGCGGCCGGCCGAGGTCCGGGCTCGCCACCACCACCATCCGGTCGCGCAGGAAGGCCCGCCCCACCAGGCTCTCGTCCGGCGCGGGATTGACCCGGATCACCAGGTCGTAGCCCTCCTCCACGAGGTCGACCGGGCGGTCGTCGGTGGTCACCTCCAGCCGCACCTCCGGATGCTTCAGCGCGAACTCGGCGGCCAGCCGGCCCATGGCGGTCTGCGAGAACAGCAGCGGCGCGCTCACCCGCAGCCGGCCGCGCGGCCGCTCGCCGCCAGAGGCGATCGACGCCGCCGCCTCGTCGAGCTCGGTCAGCAGGGCCCCGGTGCGCTCGAACAGCGCCCGGCCCTCCTCGGTCAGCTTGAGCGTCCGCCCGCCCCGCTCGAACAGCCGCAGCTCCATCGCCGCCTCCAGCTCCGCCACCCGCCGCGACAGCGTCGCCTTCGGGCGCCCGGCCGCCCGGGCCGCGCGGCCAAACCCGCCGTGGCGGGCGACGAGATTGAAGTCGGCGAGCGCGAGCAGATCCATCTGTTCCACCAGTGAGACGGCGCGTCCAGATATAGCGCCTCCCGGCCCGGATGTGGATCGGCGATCTCTTGGGTGTCTTCAGACCCCAACCGGAGTGATCCCCATGACCATCCTCGTCACCGGCGCCACCGGCCGTGTCGGCCGCCACGTCGTTCAGCAGCTCGTCAGCCGCGGGGCCGACGTCCGCGTCCTCGTGCGCGATCCCACCAAGGCCGGCTTCGGCCCGAGCGTCCAGGTCGCGCAGGGCGACCTCCTCGACCTCGAGTCCCTGCGTGCCGCCTTCGCCGGCGTGCGCACCCTCTTCCTGCTCAACGCCGTGGCCGCCGACGAATTCACCCAGGCGCTCATCGTGCTGAACGTCGCCCGCGAGGCCGGCGTCGAGCGGGTCGTCTATCTGTCGGTCATCCACGCCGAGGGTTGGGTGAACGTCCCGCACTTCGCGGTGAAGTCCGGGGCGGAGCGGATGATCGCCGGGATGGGCTTCAGCGCCACCATCCTTCGGCCGGCCTACTTCATCGACAACGAGCTGATGATCGCCGACGCGATCTTCGACTACGGCGTCTATCCCATGCCGATCGGCGGCAAGGGGGTGGCCATGGTCGACGCCCGCGACATCGCCGAGGTCGCCGCCCTGGAGCTGATCCGCCGCAACGACGCGCCCGGCAAGCTGCCGCTCGAGGTCGTCAACCTGGTCGGTCCCGAGACCCTGACCGGCGAGGCCGTGGCCGCCATCTGGTCCGACGTGCTCGGCCGGCCCGTCGCCTACGGCGGCGACGATCCGTCGGGATTCGAGCCGAACCTG
The DNA here is from genome assembly GCF_041913825.1 of Phenylobacterium sp. GTDB lineage: Bacteria > Pseudomonadota > Alphaproteobacteria > Caulobacterales > Caulobacteraceae > Phenylobacterium. The sequence continues at coordinate 7,650 of NZ_JAYSEO010000044.1, read as the reverse complement.
GCGAACATCATGCCTCGCTGGATGGCCTACGAGATGCGCCTGATGGCCGAGCGCTACGTGAGCGACGGCATGATCCCCGAGCCCGGCGACGTCGAACGCCTGACCCGCCTCCTCGGCCGCCCGCTGCACACCTATCGCGACTTCGCGGCCCGCACCGCCGCGGCCCGCGCCACCGCCTGACCCGACGCTCTCCGCAACCGCCCTGAAGAAGGAGCCAGCCATGATCTATTCGACCGCCAGCGTCCCGGTGAACCCGCCGGGGGAGCCCGTCCTCACGCGCGCCCAGGCCTGGGCCGGCCTCGAGCTGAAGGCGCGCGACGCCCGCCTCTTCCTGCCGCCCGGCCTCTGCACCCGCTGCGACGTGGTGGAGGAAAGCCCCACCCACTTCGTGCGCGAGGCCACCATCGGCGGCCAGGACCTCCGTGAAATCGTCGCCCTGGAGCCGCAGAGCAAGGTGACGTTCTTCCAGGCCGCCGGCCCGCGCGAGGGGGCGATCGTCAACGAGCTCCACGAAGACGAGGCCGGCGCCCTGCGGCTGCGCTTCTACGGCTACCTCGGCCTGCGCGGCAAAACCCCGGGCGGGCCGGAGGAGAAGGCCGAACAGGCCCAGCTCGACGGGGAGAACGGCTACCGGGCCGCCCTGCTCTCGACCCTGAAGCGCACCCGCGAGCTGGTGGCGGAGGGCCGCCTCTGATCCCGCTCTGAGGCCCCCTCGGGGACCGCGCCGCCGAGCCGGCCCCGAGGCCTTCCGCCCAAGACCTCGCTGGCACGGCCGTTAACCTTCCGCTCTTAAGATTTCATTGACTCTAAGGCCACGCTCTGGCCCCGTCCTCCCAGTAGGGGGAAATATTCAATGCGTTTCTGGTCCTTCGGGGTCGGAGCCGTCATGGCGTTGGCCGCCGCCGGCGCGGCCGAGGCCGCCGACGCGCCGTTCCAGCCCCGGCCCAAGACCGAGGTCGGCTTCAAGGGCGCCGTCGACCGGCTGTGGTCGGGCAGTGTCGTGACGGAGCAGTGCGTCACCTCGCGCCGTCGTCGCCTGGCCAGCCTCTTCCAGCCGAAACTCCGAATGGCGGCCTACGAACGCCGCGGCGAGCTGATCGGCGAGTTCGCCAGCCCGGCGCCCGCCCCGCACGTGGTGGAGACCGCCCGCCGCTGCGCCGCCGCGGCCGGCGAGACGACCACGACCCGGACCCTGCTCGCCGGCGGCCCTGCCGGGTTCAGCACCTTCCAGACCGCCTTCTCCGCCTGCATGACGGAGCGTCAGGCCGGCCAGGCGGTGGGCGCGATGACGCTCTGGATCGACAACCGCTGCGACTGGTGAGCGGCGGGGCCGCGCCTAGGCCTGGAGGTCCTGGCGGTCGCGTTCGACCAGAAGGCGGCGACGCGGCGGCGGCCCCAGGGCGGCGCCCGCGCTCCGCAGCTCGTCCACCCGCTCGGGGGTAAAGCCGGGCACGTACTCCACCTCCTCCCAGCTCAGGTAGGGCCGGAACAGGATCAGGTCGTAGGCAGCGGCGAGGCCGACGGTGGGCAGCGTGGCGAGCTCGTCCGCGGAGGCGGCGTTCAGGTCGGTCATGGCGGGGATCCCAGCTTTCCCCGCCAACGTCGCGGATCGACCGGCGTTCCGCCGTTTCCTGCGTAACAGTCAGATTTGATCAGCCGCGTCGCCGCATCAGCAGCGGCAGCGCGATCAGGGGCAGGACGAACACGAACGCACGGCCGCCGCTCGCCACCCAGACGACCGCCGTCAGCGCGATCGCCGCCAGCGTCACCAGCACCATGGTCATGGGTCGCATGGCCTCACCTCCGCCTGTCCAGGCTGGCGGCCACCTCCTCCAGAAGCTGCGTCAGCTCATAGGCCACTTCCCGCGTCAGGTCGCCGGCCGAGCCCTCCGCCCGGTACAGGCCCGACTTGGCGAAGCCGCCGATGAGCCCGCCGAAAGCCTCGGGGTCGGAGAGCGCCAGGTGGGTCAGCAACGCGCGGAGCAGGAAATCGTGCGCGACCAGCGTCCGCTTCACGTCCTCCAGTTGCGCTTCCAGCGACAGGATGCGTCCCGCCTCGTCCATCTGCCCTCCGGCTCCGTCTCGCCTGCCCAACAACCGGCAAGGCCGAACGGGTGCAAGCGGGAAACGGCGGGCCGGCGGCTCAGGCGGCGCGGCTCTCCGCGCCGGCGCCATTGGCGGTGGTCAGACGGATCAGCGCATCCCGGGTTTCGAGCGCCAGCGCCAGAGCTTCGGCCGTGCGCATTTCGGGACGCACCAGGCCGGCGATCGGCGCAGCCGGGTCCCGCATTGGGGCGGTCTCTGTCTCGAACTGGCGCATCGGGGCCTCCCGGACGGTTCCGTCCGCGACGCAGCAACATCGGCGCCGCTTGCAGGGGAAGCGGGCGCGGCATCGCCGCCGCACCCGTCGCCGTCCCCATGGCCCCGGCGGCTGACGGGCCGAAACGCCCGCGCCGCCGAACTCTCGCGTGTGCTGTAGACGGACGATGTTCTCGTTAGCAAGCGCAGCCGCGCCGCCTGCGACCTTTGCGCGCGACATCGGCTCTGTCGCAAAGATCTCCAAAGGCAATGGCGGGCAAGATCGGCCCTCTCGAACTCACCGCCAGACTTAGTGCTTGCAACTGAGCCGGGGAGCCGCGGAATCCTTTACCACCCAAGGTTAGTTTCTTTTGATAAGCGCGCCACGAACATTGCAGGCGTGCTCACGATCGCGGGTCGCCAACACCTGAAATCTGCGCCAACAATCCCGCCGGTTGGCCGGCTTTCGGTGGGGCGTTGATGAACGGCGCAGGACCTCTTCGGTCCGCAGGGCGCGTGCCGCTGCTGCAGGGCCTGCTCGCGCTGCTCCTCACCCTCGTGGCGCTGGGGCTCGCGACCCTGGTTCGGCTGCGCCTCGGCGAAGCGTTCCCTGTACTGACGGCCTTCAGCCTCTACTACCCCGTGATCATGGTCGCGGCGCTCGCCGGCGGCTGGACCTCGGCCGTTGTGGCCCTGCTCGGCGGCGGCCTGCTCGGCTGGTACTTCTTCCTGCCGCCGGTCCCAGGCTTCCACGCTCCGGACGCTTCGACGGCGGTGAACCTCGGTCTCTACGGCTTCGCCGGCCTGTGCATCGCCGCCGGCGGCATCTACCTGCGGGCCCTCGTCGGCCGGCTGCAGGCCAACACCGTGCGCCTGCAGGAGCGCGAACTGCGCTACCGCGCCCTGTTCGACGCGGTCTCCGAAGGCTTCGCGCTGGTCCGCGGCCTGCGCGGTCCGGACGGCCGGCTCGAGGACTATGTGATCCTGGAGGCCAACCCCGCCATGCTGGCCATCCTCGCCGCGGACCCCTCGATCATCGGGCGTCGGCAGAGCGAGGTGATCCCCGACGCGCCGACCGCTTTCCTCGCCGCCTGCGCCCGGGCGCTGGACGGCGAGCCCGTCACCTTCGAATACCACGCGCCGGGCGCCGACCGCTGGTTCGAGATCCAGCTCACCCGCGTCGCCGACGACCAGATCGCGCAGCTCGTCCGCGAGGTCACCCACCGCAAGGTCGCCGAGGCCCGCCAGTCGGAGATGTTCGACGAGCTGAACCACCGGGTGAAGAACAACCTCGCCCTGGTCTCCTCCCTGCTCGCCCTGCAGGCCCGCGCCTCCCCGCCGGAGGTCGCGCGTCAGCTCCAGAAGGCCGTGGACCGCATTCAGGCGATCTCCGATGTCCATGCCAGCCTCTACCGGTCCAGCCGCAAGGACGACGTCGACTTCGCGGCCTACCTCACCGACCTCTGCCAGCGGCTGCAGGGCTCGCTGCTGGAGGACGACCGGATCCGCATAGCACTCGCCGTCCAACCCGCCGTCCTGCCCCTCGACCGCGCGGTCGCGCTCGGGGTGATCGTCAACGAGCTTGTCACCAACGCCGCCAAGCACGCCTATCCGCCTCCGGCCTCGGGGGAGATCGCGGTGCGGCTCGAGCGCGCCGAGCGCGGCATCGTCCTCTCGGTGGCGGACACCGGCCGTGGCCTGCCGGAGGGCGCCGCCAAGGGGATCAGCGGCGGGCTGGGGATGCGGCTGGTGCGCTCCATGGCCCAGCAGATCGGCGGCGAGCTGGAGGTCGAGAACGACGGCGGCGCCGTGTTCCGGATCCGCCTGCCCGACATCCTGCCCCACCCATTCTCGGTGCACCCGCCACAGGGGCGGCTGCTCTAGCTCGCCAGCAACTCGGTCAGGGTCACCGGTCGGTAGTCGCGCACGTCCACGCCCACGTCGAACTGCCGCGGCAGCGGCTTCATCCGCCCGTGGCTGTGGCCGTGCAGGTTGACCGCGCCCCTGTGCTGCCGGTTCCAGCTCCGGAAGGGGTAGTGGCACAGCACCAGGAAGCGCCCCTCCCGCTCGATCTCCGCATAGGGTGCGACGCTGGCCCAACCCGGGACCTCGCCCGGCGAGGGGTCGTTGTTGCCGACGATCAGGTGCTTCACGCCGTGGAGCTGCGGCAGCACCTCGGCGGCGCGCTTGGCGGTGCGGGCGAAGTCGCCCAGGTGCCAGACCTCGTCGTCGGGCGCGACGACGGCGTTCCAGCGCCGGACGAGTTCGGCGTCCATCTCGCCCATGGAGGCGAACGGGCGTGGGTAGAGGTTGAGCGTGCGGTGGTCGCCGAAGTGCGTGTCGCTGGTGAAGAAAGTCACCACCAGGGCGGGCGCCGCGGCGCCTCTAGACCAGGTCGGGCCGGTCCGCTCCGCGGATGATCTCCACGGCGCGGCGGCGGATCGCCGCCTCGACGGCCCCGCAGTCGGCCGGCTCGCGGCCAATGAAGTCGGCGAGCTGACGGCGCGTTTCCGGCGGGTCCAGCGCCAGGCGTGCGGTCACGATCAGCTCGAGGGCGAACATGTTCTGTTCGAGAGCATCCATCCCGGAAATCTACGGCCTGGGGCCGGCTCCGCAACTTATTCGCGATTGCAGCAGCGCGTGGCGCGGTTGTATCCGCCGCGCTTTTCCGACCCGTGGTAGCGGGCGGCGGCCGGGGTCCGGCCGCCGCCCCGCCAATCAGTGCGTCGTACCGGCGCCGGTCTGCTCCTGCAGACCGTCACGGACCGCCTGCACGCCGGCCGTGGCCGCCGCGCCCACGCGGCCGGCCAGGTCCTGGCCATCCTCGCCGCGCTGCAGCTCTTCCTTCACCCGGCCGTAGGCCGTCTGGGCCACGCCCTTGACGGTGTCCACCTGGGTGCGGGCCAGGTCCTTGCCCTTGCCAAGCAGCTTGTCGCGCGTCGGGCCGAGGTAGCGCTGCTCCGCGGCGCTGGCCGGCAGGGCTGCGCCGATCGCCACGCCCACCACGAGGCCCAGGGCCCCGAGCAGCAGCGGCTCGGACTCGAAGGCGTCCGTGGCCTGCTGCTTCACGCGTTGGCCCACTTCGCCGGCGCGCTCACGCACCTGCGCGGCCCGCTGGGAGACGCCGTCCATGGCCGAGCGGGTGGTGTCCCGCGCGCCCATGAAGGCCGAGCGCGTGCCCTCGCGCGCGCCGGAAGCGGCGCCGTGGACCCGCTCCTTGGCCGAGGACACCAGGCCCGAGGCCTTGTCGGCCACCGCGTGCGCCCGGTCGGAGACCTTCTCCTTCAGGCCCGGGCCGCGGCTCGCATCGCCGTAGTAGTCGCCGCCGCTGGTCGCGGGCCGGTCGATGCCGTACCCCGCCGCATAGGCGCCGCCGTAGCTCGAAGACTTCTTCGACTGGCTGACCGCCAGCCAGGCCAGGCCCAGCCCGATGAGCGCCACCGGGACGGGATTGTCCTTCGCCTGCTCCACCACCTTCATCATCATCCTGTTCCCGCTTGCGCCCATGGCTCCGCTCGCTTCGCGGAAGATCTCGCCAGGGGTCATTTTTTCCTTGAGCGCCTCGACCGTGCGCTCCAGCTCCACCCGCGAGGCCTCGACCTCGCGCTCAACGTCCGCTGCGGACTTCGTCATCTAGGTCTTCCTCACGATCTCGGCGTCCTGCTTGAGCTGCCGGACCGCCCGGTTCGGGCCCATGTTCTCAGGCTTCAGCATGGCCACCGCGGCCTTGACGATCAGCAGGCCGGCGACGCCGACCAGCATGCCGACGATCAGCGAGGCCCAGAAGGGGTCCATCACCTTCGACAGCAGGATCACCAGCGCCTGCAGCAGGACCATGACGGCCCCCAGCAGCAGGACGGCGCCCATGGCCATCTGGCCGCCCGCCTTGCCGGCGTGGGAGAGCTTCTCCCCCACCTCGGTGCGGACGAGTTCGGACTCCTTGCGAACCAGGTTGGCCAGGTCGCCGGTCAGGGCGGACACCAGCTCAGGAATGCTGCGCGGGTCCTCGCGCGGGGTCATGTCCATGGGTTCAGACCCCCGAGCCGCCGAACCGCGAACGGTCGGTGTCGCCGCCGGTCGGGGTCGTGCCGTCGATGTCGGCCTCGGTCAGGGCGTCGTCTTCCGTCGCGCCCGAGACCCCGCCGATGCCGCCCGACACCTGGGCCTCCAGGCTCTCCGCCGCGCCCACGTCGACACCGACGTCGCCGGTGGCGCCGAGGCCGGTCGCGCCGGTGTCTTCGCCGACCCCCGTGAACACCGCCGGCTCGTTCTCGGTCCAATCGGCGCCGCCGGCGTTGGCCGCAAAGCCCATCTCGCCGCCCGGCTCCGAGCTGCGCAGGAACCGGCCGAGCGCCAGACCGGCCAGCACCGTGCCCGCCACGAAGGCGGTCGGGTTGCGGCGGCTGAAGTCGCGCACCGTGTCCAGCAGGTCCTCGGGGCGCTTCTCGGACAGCGCGCGGGCGAAGTTCTCCAGGCCGTCGGCCGCCTGGCCGACGAACCGCGCCGCCATCGACTGGTCGGAGGTCGACAGCTCGTCGCCCGCCCGCCGGATGGCGTTGGCGAAGCTGCCCAGGGTCTGGGTCGCCGTCGCCTTGTGTTTCTCGATCTCGCCGGCCGCCCGCTGCTGGGCCTGCGAGGCGAAGTGGGCGGCTTCCTGCCGGACCGTCTGGCCGGCCTTGCCGATCATCTCCTTGGTCGAGCCCGTCGCGCCGCCGCCCTCGTCCGGGGCCGCGCCGGCCTGGCCGCCCATGGTCGGGTCAATGTTGGTCATCTGCGTCTCCGAAGCGTGTCATGCGTGGCCGCTTGGACCGGCCGCTGTTACGCGACCGGCCCTCTTCCGGCCGAACAAGCCGCAACGCCGCTGTGGGGTTCCCGGAAAAGCGAAGCCCCGGCGCAGGTTCGCGCCGGGGCTCGGGGATCGCCCTCGTCCGGAGGTCGCTAGATCGTCCGCCCTCCACCGAAACTGGTGAAGCGCGTGCGGTAGGCCGAGGCCGAGAACCCGGCCTGGAATTGCGCCGATTGCACCTGCACGAGCTGCATCAGCGGCAGCGCAGCCTGGTGGGCGAACACGGTCCTCGAGGCGGTCACCTGCAGGCGCGCGGCGCGCTCGGCGCGGAAGCTTTCCGTCGCCTTGGCGGCCTGGGTCGCCTGCCGCTTCGAGAACGGCACGGTCGGGTACACCGGCGTCGGCCGCTCGTGCAGGCGCTCGCGCACGAACGTCAGGAAGCGCGGCGTCGCCCGCGCCTCGGGGCTGATCCCCGGCCCCGGCATCGTCACCGGCGGCGGCGGCGGCGGCGGAGGCGGCGGGGGCGGCGGCGGCGGAGGCGGCGGGGGCGGCGGCGGAGGCGGCGG
>NZ_JAYSEO010000043.1:0-16889 GCF_041913825.1 Phenylobacterium sp. | reverse complement strand
GACGGGTTGCGGGTGAAGGCGACGCCGGTGGCCGACGTCTCGCCCATGTTGCCGAACACCATCGACTGCACGTTGACCGCCGTGCCCCAGCTCTCCGGGATGTCGTGCATGCGGCGATAGAACTTCGCACGGTCGTTCATCCAGCTCGCGAAGACCGCACCGATGGCGCCCCAGAGCTGCGCCTGCGGATCCTGCGGGAACGGCTGGCCGAGCTCGCTCTGCACCGCCTTCTTGTAGTCGGCGACGACCGCTTCCCAGTCCTCGGCCGACAGCGCCGTGTCCACATGCGCGTCGAGCCGGTCCTTATGCTCGTCGAGGATTTCCTCGAACATGTGGTGGTCGAGGCCCAGCACCACGTTCGAGTACATCTGGATGAAGCGGCGGTAGCTGTCGAAGGCGAAGCGCCGGTCGCCGGCCAGCTTGGCCAGGCCCTCGGCGGTCTCGTCGTTCAGGCCGAGGTTCAGGACGGTGTCCATCATCCCGGGCATAGAGGCCCGGGCGCCCGAGCGCACCGAGACCAGCAGCGGGTTGGCGGCGTCGCCGAACCGCTTGCCGGTCAGTTCCTCGACCTTCGCCAGGCCCGAGGCGACCTGTTCCTTCAGGTCGGCGGGGTACTGCCGATCGTTCTGGTAGTAGTGGGTGCAGGCCTCGGTCGTGATGGTGAAGCCCGGCGGCACCGGCAGGCCCAGCGACGACATCTCGGCCAGGTTGGCCCCCTTGCCGCCAAGCAGGTTCTTCATGGAGGCGTCGCCGTCGGCGCCCCCGCCGCCGAAGGCATAGACCCAGCGCGTCTTCACCATCGTGTCGGCCACCATTGCAAACCTCCGTCCGTCCCGGCGATGGGCGCCGGGATCACCCCGTAACCTGTGAGAAGTCCGCGACCCGCCCCATGGCGTCGCGAACCTTCACCAGAAGCCGCAAGCGGTTATCCCGTTCCGCCGCGACCTCAGAGTTCACAAGAACCTTGTCGAAGAACGCATCGACGGGCTCGCGGAGCCGCGACAGCTCGCGCATGGCGGCCTCGAAGTCCTCGCGCTCCAGCGCCTTGCCGACCTCGATCTCCACGTGGCCGATGCGGGCCACGAGCCCGGATTCCTCCGCCGGCGCGCCGGCCATGTCGACGGGCTCGCCGCTCGGAAGCGGACCCTTCTTCTCCTCGGCCTTGAGGATGTTCACCGCCCGCTTGTAGCCGGCCAACAGGTTCTTGCCGTCGTCGCTGCCGAGGAACCCCGCCAGGGCCTCCACGCGGCTGACGATCCGCACCAGGTCGTCGTCGCCCAGCGCGAAGACCGCCGCCACCAGGTCGTGCCGCTGGCCCTGCTCGCGCAGAAGCACGGTCAGCCGGTCGGCGAAGAAGGCGATCAGCTCCTCCGAGCAGAACCGCCGCAGCGGCAGGCGCGTGCGGGTCTGCAGCAGGATGCGGATCACCCCCAGCGCGGCGCGCCGCAGGGCGTAGGGGTCGCGGCTTCCAGTGGGCTTCTCGCCGATGGCGAAGAAGCTGACGAGCGTGTCCAGCTTGTCGGCCAGCGCCACCGTGGCGGCCACCGACTGAACCGGCACGGCGTCGCTCGGGCCCTGCGGCTTGTAGTGCTGGCGGATGGCGTCGGCGATCTCGGGGTCGAGGCGCTCCTTGTCGGCATAGTAGCCGCCCATCACGCCCTGCAGCTCGGGGAATTCGCCGACCATGCCTGAACCGAGGTCAGCCTTGGCCAGCCGCGCGGCCTCGATCGCCTTGGCCTTCGTGCCGTCGTCGTCGCGGACGTAGGGCGCGAGCTCGCCGGCGAGCGCCGCGATCCGCTCCACCCGCTCGTACAGGGTGCCGAGCTTGGCGTGGAAGGTGACGCCCTTCAGCTTCTCCAGCCGGTCGGCGAGTTTCGTCTTCTGGTCCTCGGTCCAGAAGAACCGGGCGTCCGACAGGCGGGCCGACAGCACCTTGGCGTTGCCGAGCGCGATGGTCTCGCCGCCGTCCTTGGCCTGGATGTTGGCCACGGTGATGAAGTGCGGCACGAGGAAGCCGGTGTTCGGGTCGCGCACGGCGAAATAGCGCTGGTGCACCCGCATGGAGGTGCGGATCACCTCCGGCGGAAGCTCCAGGAACACGGGATCCATGTCGCCCATGACCGGGACCGGCCATTCGGCCAGGCCGGCCACCTCGTCCAGCAGGCCCTCGTCCTCCACCAGCTCGAAGTTGCGGGCGAAGCAGAGCGTGCGGGCCGCGTCCATGATCCGCTCCTTCCGCTCCTCGGCGTCGAGGACCACGAAGTTGCGGGCGAGCCCGTCCTGGTACTCGTCGAAGTCGCGGGCGCGGAACGGCTGCTTGGAGCCCATGAACCGGTGACCCTCGGTGAGGTCCCCCGAGAGGATGCCTTCGATGTTCAGCGGCACGACCTCACGGTCGAAGACGCAGAGGATGCGCTTCAGCGGGCGGACCCAGCGCAGCTTGCTGGTCCCGCTGATCATGGATTTCGGCCAGGGGAAGGCGCGGACGACCTGCTCCACCATCTCCGCCACGATCTCGGCCGTCTGGCGGCCCGGCCGGTGCAGGTGAGCGAAGAAGACGCCGTCCTTCTCGACCAATTGATCGCGGGTCAGGCCGTTCTTTCGCAGGAAGCCGTCCAGCGCCTGCTCGGGCGCGCTGGTCCGCGGGCCCTTCACCTCTTCGTGCCGATCGGCCTGGGCGGCGGGCAGCCCCTCGGCCACCAGCGTCAGCCGGCGGGGGCCGGCGAAGGTCTTCAGCGCCTCCGGCAGCAGCCCTTCGGCCGCCAGCCGCTCGCGCGCCATGCGCTCGAGGTCGCGCGCGGCGTTCGCCTGCATGCGCGCGGGAATCTCTTCGGAGAACAGTTCGAGAAGCAGTTGGGGCATGACTCAGCCGTTCCCGCCCTGGCTCTCGACCCAGGCCTCGGCGCACATCTTGGTCAGGTCGCGGATGCGGCCGATGTAGCTCTGGCGCTCGGCGACGGCGATCGCGCCCCGGGCGTCCATGATGTTGAACAGGTGGCTGGCCTTCAGCACGTGGTCGTAGGCCGGCAGCGCCAGCGGCTGGCCCTGGCGGCCGCGCTGGGCGAGGATCTTCGGCACCTCGCGCTCCATGTCCTCGAACTGGCGCTTGCAGGTGTCCACGTCCGCCGCTTCCAGCTCGAAGGCGGAGAACTGCTGCTCGTTGGCCAGGTAGATGTCGCCGTACTTGAATTGGTCATTGAAATCCAAGTCGTAGACGTTGTCCTTGTCCTGCAGGTAGAGGCTCAGGCGCTCCAGGCCGATGGTCAGCTCGCCCGCAACGGGGAACACGTCCAGACCGCCCACCTGCTGGAAGTAGGTGTACTGGGTGATTTCCATCCCGTCGCACCAGACCTCCCAGCCGAGCCCCCATGCGCCCACGGTGGGGTTCTCCCAGTCGTCCTCGACGAAGCGGATGTCGTGCAGCAGGGGATCGATGCCGATCGCCTCCAGGCAGCCGAGATAGAGCTCCTGCAGGTTCTCCGGGTTCGGTTTCAGGATCACCTGGTATTGGTGGTGCTGGTGCAGCCGGTTGGGGTTCTCGCCATAGCGGCCGTCCGCCGGCCGACGGGACGGCTGCACATAGGCCACCTTCCACGGCTTGGGGCCAAGCGTGCGCAGGACAGTCATCGGCGAGAGCGTCCCCGCCCCCACCTCGACGTCGTAGGGCTGCAGGATCACGCAGCCCTGCTGGCTCCAATACTCGTGCAGTTTCAGGATCAGACCCTGAAACGAAAGCGGCTTCTCTGGCATCGAAAAAAGGGCCGTTCGCAGGCGCAAAAAAAGTCGGCGGACCATAGGGCCCGCCGACCTTCGCTTCAAGCTTGCTGGCAGCCGTGCTGTCAGTTGCCCCGCGCGGCCGTCCGCTTGCCGGCGCGCGACATCGGCTGACCGTACTTGGCGCGGTTCTCGGCAGTGTCCGGCACCGGCCCGTTGGTCACGAGCGTGGTGGTCACGCTGGCGCCGGTGGCGTAGCTGCCGGCGGCCGGCGCCGTGGAGGCGGTCGAGCTCGTCGTGCTGGTGTCCGCGCCGACGGTGGCCGACGTGGTGGTGTCGGTGGTGGAGCCGGTGACCGAGCCCGTGGTCGAGCCCGGCATGGCGTCCGTGGTCGACCCCGTGGTGGAGCCGGACACCGACCCCGTGGTGTCGCCGGTGGTCGGCTGGCCGGACGTGGCCGCCGAGGCGCCCGCGTCGGTGGTCGAGCTGGTGGAGCCGGTCGACTGGGCGTGGGCCGCCCCGCCGATCAGCGCACAGGCCGCCGCAGCGGTGAGCAGATGGTTCAGCTTCATGTCTTCACTCCTCGTGTGACGATCCCTGAAAGCCCCGCCCCGTGGTGAAGGTTCCTATTGTTTCGTCGAAGGGTTCGACGTCGTGGCGCTGGCGGCGGTCTCCGCGCCCGTGGCCGCGCCGGCAGCGGCCTGGCCGCCCTGCCCCGGCACGAGCACCCGGTCGACCACGTGCAGGATGCCGTTCGTGGCCCGCACGTCCGCCTGGACGATCGTCGCGCCGTCGGCCTTCAGCACGCCCTCCTGGCTGCCGTCGAGCAGCACCTGGTCCTGGGCCACCGTCGGCACGGGGCCGCGGGCGCCGGCGATCTTCGACGAGTCCACCGTGGCGTTGATGATGTGGTGGGTCAGCAGCTTCTGCAGGGCCGGCTTGTCGGCCATCAGCCGGTCGAGCTCACCGGCCGGGAGGGCCGCGAAGGCCGCGTCGGTGGGCGCGAACACGGTCAGGCCCGGGTTGCGCTTGAGGACGGCCGTCAGGTTCGTGGCGTCCGCCGCCTTCAGGAAGGTGTTGAACTGGCCCGACGCCCGGGCCGTCTCGACGATGTCGCCGGCCGGGGCCACTCGCGCTCCGGCGACCGCGCCGGCGGGAGGCGCCGCGCCCTGGGCGGCGGCGACCGGCGCGGCGCCCTGCTGAACCGCCCGGGCGGCGCCCTGCGGCTGGGTCGCCGCCGGCTTGTCGGCCGTGGCCTTGCCGGTGACCGCCTGGGCCTGGGCCTCGGTCTTGGCGGTGGCGGCCGTCTGGGCGGCGGCCGGGAGGGCCAGCCCGGCGGTCAGCGCGGCGACGGCGGCGGTCAGCAGGCGGGACATGGGCGGTGAGCTCCTCGATCTTCGCGTTCAGCCGGACGGGCGCGTCCGCCGGCCCCAGACGTCGCGGCGTCTTACGCACGGCGAAGCCGTCGGTTTCCGGCTTCACGCGCTCGTGAACTCTTCTGCTGCCCGAGCGCCGCAAGCGCGCGTCAGCCGCGGTTTGCGCCTATTTCTTGGGCGCCCGGCGCCGGCGCCGCTCAGGTTTTGCGCGGCGGCTGCCTTATTGAGCAGCGGCGGCGCCCTGGCGGCGCGCCCCCTGCCCGGCCTTGTCTAGCGTCCGACGACCGCCGCGCTTGGGGATGGGGACGTCCGCGGCGGTCTTTTTGAGAAACGCCAGACGGGGCGGGCCCAGCCCAAGGGCCACGCGGGAGCGAGCGGATGAAACTCATCATGGCGATCGTCAAACCCTTCAAGCTGGACGACGTGCGCGAAGCGCTGGTCGCCGCCGGCGTCGAAGGGCTGACGGTCTCGGAAGTCAAAGGCTACGGCCGTCAGAAGGGGCAAACCGAGATCTACCGGGGCGCGGAGTACCAGGTGAACTTCCTGCCCAAGGTGAAGCTCGAGGCGGTGGTCGACGACGCCGCCGCGCCCAAGGCCGTGGAGGCCATCAAGGCCGCCGCCGCCACCGGCAAGATCGGCGACGGCAAGATCTTCGTGCTCGACGTCGCCGAGGCCGTCCGGATCCGGACCGGCGAGACCGGCGCGGCCGCGATCTGAGCGCACAGGGGGACAAAGGGGATCCATGATCATGAAGTTCGTTCCAACCAAGGCGCTCGCGGGGATCGCCCTCGCCGCCGCCATGATCGGAGGCCCGCTCAGCGCGACGGCCTTCGCCCAGGAGGCGCCCGCGCCGGCCGCCGCCGAGGCCGCGCCGGGCGGCGTCGCCGCGGCCGCGCCGGCTGAAGCCGCGCCTGCGGAGGCCGCCGCGCCCGCCGAGGCGCCGGCGCCTACGCCCGACAAGGGCGACACCACCTGGATGCTGATCTCCACCGTCCTGGTGCTGCTGATGATCGTGCCGGGCCTGGCGCTGTTCTACGGCGGCCTGGTGCGGCAGAAGAACATGCTGTCCATGCTGATGCAGGTCTCGACCGTGACGGTCGTGGGCATGATCGCCTGGGTGCTGTGGGGCTACAGCCTCGCCTTCACCGACGGCGGCGGCCTCGACAAGTTCGTCGGCGGCTTCGGGCGGCTGTTCCTCAAGGACGTGACGCCGGCCTCCAACGTAGCCACCTTCTCCACCGGCGTGGTGATCCCGGAACTGGCGTTCATCGCCTTCCAGATGACCTTCGCCTGCATCACCGCGGCCCTGGTGCTGGGCGGCGTGGCCGAGCGGATGAAGTTCGCCGCGGTCCTGGTGTTCGCGGTCCTGTGGCCGATCCTCTCCTACTACCCGCTGGCCCACATGGTCTGGTGGTGGGCGGGTCCCGACGCGGTCGCGGCCGCGCCGACCGATCCGATCCAGTCCGGCCTGATCTGGGGCTTCGGGGCCATCGACTTCGCGGGCGGCACCGTGGTGCACATCAACGCCGGGGTGGCCGCCCTGGTCGGCGCTCTCATCCTGGGGGCCCGCAAGGGCTACCGGGCCGAGCCCATGCCCCCGCACTCGCTGACGCTGACTCTGGTCGGCGCCGGCCTGCTGTGGGTCGGCTGGTTCGGCTTCAACGCCGGGTCCAACCTGGAAGCCAACGGCTACGCCGCGCTCGCCATGGTCAACACCTTCATCGCCACCGCCGCGGCGGGCTTCTCCTGGACCATCACCGAGTGGGTCACCCGCAAGAAGGCCTCGATGCTCGGCATGGCGTCGGGCCTGGTGGCCGGCCTCGTGGCCGTCACCCCGGCCGCCGGCTTCGCCGGTCCGGTGGGCGCCCTGGTGCTCGGCCTGATCGTGTCGCCGATCTGCGTGATCTTCTGCTCGGCGGTGAAGAACGCGCTGAAGTACGACGACAGCCTGGACGCCTTCGGCATCCACGCCATCGGCGGCATCGTCGGCGCCATCGCCACCGGCATCCTGGTGGATCCGAGCCTCGGCGGCGCCGGCATCGTGGACTACACCACCTGCGCGGCCGACGGCGACATCTCCACCTGCGACGCCGCGGCCTACGTGATGGCCACCCAGGTCTTCGCCCAGATCAAGGGCGTGCTGGTCTCCATCGCCTGGTCCGCCGTCGCCAGCGCCATCGTCTTCTTCATCATCAAGTTCACGATCGGCCTGCGGGTCAGCGAGGACACCGAAGAGGAAGGCCTGGACATCGTCGAGCACGGCGAGCGCGCCTACCACAGCTGACGGGGAGAGCCGTCGGTTGCCGGGAGCGGGGGTCCTTCGGGGCCCCCGTTTTCGTTTGCCTACCAGGGTCCTCCGATGCGGACCCGTTTCACCCACCAGTGGGGGGCGATGGCCTCGATGCGCTCGGCCAGCCCCTCGGCCTCGATGTCGGAAGCGCAGAGGGCGAAACAGGTGCCGCCCGAGCCGGAAACCCGCGCCAGCAGGCTCTCCGGCTCGCCGGCCAGGGTGTCCAACACCGCCCTCACCTGGGGCTCCACGGCGATGGCCGCGGCTTCCAGGTCGTTGCGCTGCGCAGCCAGCCAGGCGGCCAGTTCCACCACCGTCTCGAAGACGGCAGGCGCCGCCGGCGGGTCGACCGCGCCGAACCGTCCGAGATCGTCGAAGCGCCGGTAGACCGCCGGCGTCGACACGGCGACCCGCGGGTTCACCAGCACCGCGTCCGCCGCCGGGAAGGCGGGGGCCGGCGACAGCCGCTCGCCGCGGCCCTCCGCCAGCACCGGCCGCCCCCACAGGCAGGCCGCTCCGTCGGCGCCCAGCGCCCCGGCGATCGCCTCCAGCCGGTCGTCATCGATCGGCAGGCCCGCGGCCTCACGGATCAGTCGAAGCGCCGCGCCGGCGTCGCTTGAGCCACCGCCCAGGCCCGACGCCACCGGCAATTGCTTCTCCAGCGCCAGGCCGAACGGCGCCACCGGCCGCCGCGCCTCCGCCAGCAGGGCGTTGGCGGCCCGGGCCACCAGGTTCTCCCCGCCACCCTCGAGGGCGGCGGCGAAGGGGCCGGTGACCTTCAGCTCCAGGGCGTCGGCGGCGTGCAGGGTCAGCCGGTCGCCGAAGTCGGCGAACGCCATCAGGCTGCACAGCGGGTGGTACCCGTCCGCTCCGGGCCCGCCCACGTGCAGGAACAGGTTGACCTTGGCCGGAGCCAGCGCGCTCAGCGCCATCGCCTAGTGCTCGGCGACCTGCCGTTTGGGCCCCAGCCCCGAGGCCAGCTTGGCCTCGGCGTCGGCCTTGATCCTGGGCTCGGGATCGAGCGTCAGCACGCGCCGCCACTGGAACACCGCCTCGTCCTTGCGCCCGACCATCCAGTAGGCGTCGCCGAGGTGGTTGTTGATCTCCGGGTCGCCAGCCTCGAGCTCGACCGCCTGCTCCAGCTTCTCCACGGCCTTCTTGTAGTCGCCCATCCGGTAGTGGGCCCAGCCGAGCGAATCGATCATCGCGCCCGAGCGCGGGTTGGACGCCACGGCCTTTTCGACCATGGCCAGGGCCTCGGGCAGCCGTTCGCCGCGGTCGATCCAGGTGTAGCCCAGGTAGTTCAGCAGCTCCGGCTCGTCGGGGCGCACCTTCAGCGCCGCCAGGAGGTCGGTCTCGGCCTCCTTCCACCGCCCCAGCCGCTCGAGGGACACGCCGCGGGCGAAGTAGAGCCGCCAGTCCGGCGTCTTGGCCTCGCCGATCAGGCCGCTCAGCACCTCGGCCGCCTCGGCGTACTGCTCGTTGGCGCGCAGCAGGTCGGCCAGCGTCATCCGCGCGTCGGCGTCGCCCGATGCGGCGGCCGCACGGGCGAGCTTCAGCGCCGTCTCGGTGTCCTTGGCGCTCTGGTAGGTCCAGGCGAGCTTGGCCTGGGCGGCGGCGAACTCGGGCGAGTTGGCCTTCGGCTTCGAATAGGCCTGGCGCGCGGCCTCGCTGTCGCCGGCCGCCTGCATGATGTCGCCGACCATGACCCAGGCCTCGTCGCGCTGCGGGTCGAGCCGCAGGGCGAGCCGCAGGTAGGCGAGCGCGAGCTGGTTCTGCTTGGCCTGCAGCATGGTGGCGGCCGGCGCGAGCATCGCCTGGGCGGCGCCTTCCCGGATCGTCGGCTGCGGCGGCGGAGCCTTGCCGGCCGCGGCTCGCGCCTTGGCGGACTTCACCGCGATGCTGGAGGGCTCCTGCGCAAGGAGGGTGTCGTAGAGCGCGACCGCGTCGGCGCGGCGGCCGCGCCGCTCGAGAAATTCGCCATAGGCCAGCACCGCCATCTCGCTGCCGGCCGCCTGTCCCACCGCCTTGAAGTCGGTCTCCGCCTCGTCGTAGCGCTTGGCGCGCTCGAAAAGGTGCGCCCGGCCGAGCTGGCCGAAATAGTCGACCACCCGGTCGCCGCGCACCTGCGGCCTCACCAGCGAGGCTTCCACGTCGCCCGCCTGGGCCGCGGCCCAGGGCGCCAGCAGGGCCGCCACGCCGCGGTGGGGGAAGCCGATCCGGTCGCCGCCCAGCAGCTCGCGGGCCGGCTTGCCGCGGCCGTCGGCGATGGCCTCCACCGCCTCAGCCAGCCGGGCCATACGGTTGGTCGCCTCCGAGACCTCCGGCCCCTGCGGGGCCATCTGCACGGCGCGGTCGATGTCGCCGGCCAGCAGCGCGGCGGTGAACGCCCGCTCGCTCACCTCGGTGGCGGTCACGGCCTGGGCGTTGGCCTGTTCGAAGAACCGCGCCGCCTCGCCGCTGCGCCCGTCGTTCAGCGCCGCCTGGCCGGCCAGGAACATCCCGTAGGGCGACTGGCCGAAAGTTTCGCGGGCGGCGGGCCGCGGCCCGCCCTCCCCCGTCGCCGCGCAGGCGGAGAGCAGGACGAGCGGGGCGGCGGCGGCGATCAGCAGATGGCGCATCGGCGGAACTTCGGGCCTAAACGCGACCGCTGCAAGGCCGCCCGGCCTCACATGTTCGGATAGTTCGGCCCGTCGCCGCCCTGGGGCGTCGTCCAGTCGATGTTCTGCGACGGATCCTTGATGTCGCAGGTCTTGCAGTGGACGCAGTTCTGGAAGTTGATCTGGAACTTCGGATTGTTGCCCTGCTCGTCGTAGAGCACCTCGTACACGCCGGCCGGGCAGTACAGGCGCGCCGGCTCGCCGTACTTCGGCAGGTTCACCGAGATCGGCACCGACGGGTCACGCAGGCGGAGGTGGGCCGGCTGGTTCTCGTCGTGGTTGGTGTTCGACAGGAACACGCTCGACAGCTTGTCGAACGACAGCACGCCGTCAGGCTTCGGGTAGACGATCGGCTTGTAATCCTTGGCGAGCCCGGTCGATTCGGCGTCGCCCTTCCCGTGCTGCAGCGTGCCGAAGAAGGAGAAGCCGCCCAGCGTGCTCGTCGTCCACATGTCGAACATCGAGATCGCCCCGCCGATCGCAGTGCCGAACTTCGAGAGCATCGGCTTGGCGTTGCGGACGACGTGCAGTTCCTTCTTCACCCAGGAGGCGTCGAAGGCCTGCTTGTATTCCACGAGCTCGTCGCGGGCGCGCCCGGCCTGGATGGCGTGGAACGCCGCCTCGGCGGCCATCATGCCGCTCTTCATGGCGTTGTGGCTGCCCTTGATGCGGGGCACGTTCACAAAGCCCGCGCTGTCGCCCAGCAGCACGCCGCCGGGGAAGTAGAGCTTCGGGATCGACTGCAGCCCGCCCTCTGCGATGGCGCGCGCGCCATAGGCGATCCGCTTCCCGCCCTGCAGGTGCTTGGCCACGTCCGGGTGGTGCTTGAACCGCTGGAACTCGTCGAACGGCGACAGCCAGGGGTTCTTGTAGTTCAGGTGCACCACGTAGCCGATGGACACGTAGTTGTCCCCGAAGTGGTACATCCAGCTCCCGCCGCCGGTCTTGTCGTCCAGCGGCCAGCCGGTGGTGTGCTGCACCAGGCCCGGCTGGAACACCTCGTCCGGCACCTGCCACAGCTCCTTGATCCCGATGCCGTACTTCTCGGGGTTGCTGTCCTTGCACAGGCCGAACTTGTGCTTGAGCACCTTGGCGATCGAGCCGCGGACGCCCTCGCCGATGAACACGTACTTGCCGTGCAGCTCGACGCCCGGCTGGTAGTCGGGCCCTGGGCCGTCCTTGGTCATGCCGAACACGCCGGCCACCACGCCCTTTACCGCGCCGTTCTCGTCGAACACCGCCTCGGAGGCGGCCATGCCCGGGTAGATCTCGACGCCCACCGCCTCGGCCTGCTGCGCCAGCCAGCGGCAGACGTTGCCCAGCGAGGCGATGTAGTTGCCGTGGTTGCCCATGAAGCCCGGCATGGCGAACATCGGCAGCTCCAGGCTGCCCTGCGGTCCGAGCATCAGGAACCGGTCCTTGGTGACGGCGGTCTCCAGCGGAGCGCCCATCTCCTTCCAGTTCGGGAACAGTTCGGACAGGCCCTTCGGGTCGATCACCGCGCCGGAGAGGATGTGCGCGCCGACCTCTGAGCCCTTCTCGAGCACGGCCACCGAGATCTCGCTCCCGGCCTGCTCGGCGAGCTGCTTCAGGCGGATCGCAGCGGCGAGGCCGGAGGGGCCGGCGCCGACGATCACGACGTCGTATTCCATGGCCTCGCGTTCGACGGCTTCGCTCATCTTGTTCCGGCTCCCCTCGTGCGAGCTTGCTCCCGCACGGCATTGATACGTCGCGGGTCTTATCGGGACGTCACGCAGGGGCGGTCAAGCCGGAAGAGGCGCGGAAGTGATCAGCCGGTCGCCATGTGGCGAAGGCGACGCAGGCCCGGCGCGCGCGGGGGCGCGGAATCTGCGATGATCGCCGCATGGCCGACGACCCGAAACCCGAAGAGACCCCGATCCAGCGCGCCCTGCGGCTGAAGAACGAGGCCATCGCCGCCCGGCCGAAACCGCCGCGCGGCGGACGCTTCCAGCGCGAGCAGGCGGCCGCCGCCCGCTCGTCGTCGAAATCCAAGCCCTGGATGACGCGCTAGGGCCTCAGGCTACGAACAGCCAGTCGCCGGTCAGGGACGACGCCTGGACACCGGCCAGCACCACCCGGCCGCCGCCGTCCATCACCACCACCGCGTCGGTGCCCTGCTGCTCCAGCCGCCAGGTCGTGCCGGGGTCGAGCTGCAGGCGGTCGCCGTCGGCCCGGGAGAAGTCGGTGATCCTGTCGAGGCCGGCGTCGCCGAAGCTGTGGAAGACGTCCGCGCCCGAGCCGCCGGTGATGGTGTCGTCGCCGCGGTCGCCGGACAGCCAGTCGTTGCCGGACTGGCCGAGCACCTGGTCGTTCCCCTGGCCGCCGCGGACCAGGTCGTCGCCCGCGCCGCCGTCGTTCCAGTCGTCGCCCAGGTTGCCGTAGACGATGTCGTCGCCCTCGTCGCCGAACAGCCGGTCGTTGTCCTTGCCGCCCACCACCCAGTCGCCGCCGGGGCCGCCGGCCAGGGTGTCGTCGCCGGTGTTGCCGTGCATGTCGTCGAAGTCGTCGCCGCCCGACATCAGGTCGCGGCCGTCGCCGCCGCGCAGGTAGTCGAGCCCCGCGCCGCCGGCCACGCTGTCGTCGCCCGCGCCGCCGATCAGGGTGTCCGCCCAGGGATTGCCGTTGAGCTGCTGGCCGGGCCCGCCCGATCCGCCGCCGCCCGCGCCGTGCCAGCCCGCGAACAGCTTGAAGTACTCGGCCCCGATCATCCGGAAGCCTTCCGGCGCGTAGTGCAGGCTGTCACCCTGCATGGGGTAGCCGGCCGTGTCGAAGCTTTCGGCGTTGGGGTCCTGCTGGTCCACGTACTGCTGGCCGCGGCGGACGGCGTCGGCAAAGGGCGGCGTGGTCCCGATCTGGAAGAACCCGATCTTGCCGTTCGCGTCGCCCAGCCATTCGGCGCGGATCGCCTGGAACAGCGCCTGGAGGTTCTGGCCGTAGGCGCCGGCCCAGCCGGCCTGGTTGGCGTCCTCCTCGCCCTGGCCCCAGAACACCGCGTCGGGACGGCGCCCTGCCGCCGCGGAGGCCTCGTTGACGACACCGGTCACCCGGTCGAACAGCTCCTGGTCGCTGCCCGGCGACCAGTCGTAGGCCCACTGCGCGGGATCGATCCGCAGCCCCGTGCCGCCCTCGGCCTGCTTGACGATCCGCAGCTCCTCGCCGGGGAACGCCTGCCGGAACGCGAGCGCGAACTGGACCTCGGGCCCCCAGGTGTTGGGGAAGCCCGGATAGCCGGTGTTCACCCCCGGCTGCATCTGCACCCAGGCCTTCTGGCCCGTGTCCCAGATCAGTGTCAGCGGATCGGCGGCGTAGGGCGGCGGCGGGGCCGGATAGGACTGGTACCCGCCGGTGTTCGACTGCCCGGCGAAGACGACAAAGGCCATGCGCGCTCCCCCGGCGTACGGCCGGCTGTGTTCCCGTAGCCGCAAGACTCTCAAGCTGGGCTTCGGGTTCCACGCGACGGCGACCCGGCCGCATAATGTCCATGGGGTTGACGCAGCCCGCCGCCACGGCCACGTCCGGGGATCAGCCCAGCCAGGAGACCCGATGCCGCACGACGACAGCCTCA
Source organism: Phenylobacterium sp. (assembly GCF_041913825.1). Classification (GTDB taxonomy): domain Bacteria; phylum Pseudomonadota; class Alphaproteobacteria; order Caulobacterales; family Caulobacteraceae; genus Phenylobacterium. Next base: position 3,263 of record NZ_JAYSEO010000043.1, on the reverse strand, counting down.
TCCTCACGCTCGTGTCGGGCTTCGTGCTCGCCTTCGCCCTCGGGATGCTGGCCTTGCGGCTCAAGCTCTCGCCGCTCGTCGGCTACCTGCTCGCCGGTGTCGTGGTGGGCCCCTTCACCCCGGGCTGGGTCGCCGACACCGGCCTCGCCGCCCAGCTCGCCGAGATCGGGGTGATCCTGCTGATGTTCGGGGTCGGCCTGCACTTTTCACTCCCCGACCTGATGAAGGTCCGCAAGATCGCCCTGCCCGGCGCGCTCGTGCAGATCGCCGTCGCCACGGCCCTCGGCTGGGCCGTCGGCCGCCTCATGGGCATGGGCGACGCCGAGGCAGCCCTCATGGGCTTCGCGCTGTCCGTCGCTTCCACCGTCGTGCTCCTGCGCGCGCTCGAGGAGCGGAAGGCGGTGAAGACCGAGACCGGCGCCATCGCTGTGGGATGGCTGATCGTCGAGGACCTCGTGATGGTGGTCGCCCTGGTGCTGGTGCCGCTGCTGGCGGCGGCGGGCGCGGCCCCTGACCTCGGCCAGATCGGCCTGAAGATCGGCGGCACCCTGCTCAGCGTCGCCATCTTCGTCGCCTTCATGCTGGTGGTCGGCGGGCGCGTCCTGCCCTGGCTCCTGGTCCGGATCGCCCACACACGGTCGCGGGAGCTGTTCACCCTGGGCGTGCTCGCCATCGCCCTTGGCATCGCCTACCTGGCCTACGCCGTCTTCGGCGCCTCGTTCGCGCTCGGCGCCTTCATCGCGGGCGTGGTGCTGAACGGCACGCCGCTCGGCCACAACGCCGCCGAGCGCTCCCTGCCGCTGCGCGATGCGTTCGCCGTGCTGTTCTTCGTCTCGGTGGGCATGCTGTTCGACCCGCGGGTGCTGGTGGAGCAGCCCGGCCCGGTGGCCGCCGTCCTGGCGATCATCATCGTCGGCAAGTCGGTGGCGGCCCTCGCCATCACCACGGTCTTCAAGCTCGAGCGGCACGGGAGCCTGATCGTCGCCGCCAGCCTCGCCCAGATCGGCGAGTTCTCGTTCATCCTGGCCGGCGTCGGCCTGAAGCTCCAGATCCTCAGCCGGGAGACCCACGACCTGATTCTCGCCGCCGCCCTGCTGTCGATCGTGCTGAACCCCTTCGTCTTCAAGCTCGCCGACCGCGTCTCCCGCAAGGTCGCCCCCGCCCCGGCAAGCTGACCGAATAAGGAACGGCCCCCAGCCATGCGTCAGCGCTTCTGATCGACGTCGGCCGCACACGACACGCGCGCCGACCTCGTCCGTGTGGTCCGCGTGTTCCGTGGTCCCCTCTCGTGGTCGCGCCATCTCCGCGGCGCCGGCGCCCCTAGCCAAACGGCGGCGCAGGCCGCATGAACGTCTCCATGCCCATGGCGGCCGAACCCTCCAGCCTGCAGATCGCCGAAAGCCTGCTCGCCTTCTGGGCGGACTCGGGCGTGGACGCGGTGCTGCTCGACGAACCGATCGACCGCATCGAGGCCGGCAAGTTCGTGCCGCCGCCACCGCCGCCCGGGCGGGCGGGCCAGCCCTCCGCCACCGTCTCCCCGATCCGCCCCGCCCTGCCTGGCCAACCCGATGTCGCCGGCGCGGTCGCCGAGGCCCAGGCCTTGGCCGCGCAGGCCGACAGCCTCGAGCGCCTCGCCGAGCTGATCGCGGCCTTCGAGGGCTGCCCGCTGCGCCATGAGGGCGCCGCCACCCGCGCGGTGTTCGCCCGCGGCCGCCCGGACGCCCCGCTGATGGTGATCGGCGAAGGCCCCGGGGCGGACGAGGCCCGCCAGGGCGCGCCGTTCGTGGGCCGCGCGGGCCAGCTCCTCGACAAGATGCTTGCCGCCGCCGGCTTGGCCGACCGGGTGTTCATCACCAACACCGTCTTCTGGCGGCCGCCCGGCAACCGCACCCCCTCGCCGGCAGAACAGATGATCTGCGCCCCGTTCGTCGAGCGCGCCATCGCCCTGGTAAAGCCCTCCATGCTCCTGCTGGTGGGCGGCGCCTCGGCCAAGTCCATGCTGAAACGCGAGGAGGGCATCCTGTCGCTGCGCGGCCGCTGGTTCGAATGGCGCTCGGCCGACGGCGCCCTGGAGCTGCCAGCCATGCCGACCCTCCACCCGGCCTTCCTGCTGCGCCAGCCTGCCGCCAAGAAGCGCGCCTGGACCGACCTCCTCACTCTCGCCGAGCGCCTCGACCGCCCCCACCGGCCGGATTAGCGGGTCCGGACGGCCCTGCCGCCGAAAGCCTCAAGCTTTACCGTAGCTTGCCCTGCGGCGGTGCGCCGCGCCCTGCTCACGCGTCCGTGACCGGGCGGGCTTCTTGATCATGCTCAAGGCGGTCCGTAACACTACGAATCTGTTCGAGAAAAAGGGTGACCGCGTAACCTCCCGTTAGAGGGGCCCGCGGCAGTAAGGAGCGCATGACGCTTTTCCAGCGCCTGTGCGTCGGGGCCTCGGCCTTCGTTTGCGCCGCCTCCATCGCGACGGCTTCGGCCGCGGCCAGCTTCCAGCCGCTGAGCCCGGACGACGCGCGCGCCTATGCGCTCGCCTTCGAGGCCGCCGACCGCGGCGACTTCATCGACGCCCAGATGAAGACGCTGGAGATCAAGGACCAGTCGCTGCTCGGCTACCTGTCGTTCCGGCAGCTCATGCACCCCTCGGCGCACAAGGCGAACTACGACGAGCTGACCGGCTGGCTGGCCCGCTTCCGCGACCTGCCGCTGGCTGAGCGGATTTTCTCGCTGGCGGCCAAGCGCAAGCCCGCCGACGCCATCGAGCCGCCGCGGCCTGAGCTGACGGCCGAGGACATGGCCCGCCTGCCGCCCGCCGACCGTGGCTTCCTGGCCCGCTACGCCTTCTACACCGGCGACGTGAAGCGCGCCGCGGAGCTCGCGCCTGCCGCCGGCGAGCGCTGGGTCGCCGGCCTCGCCGCCTGGCGGATGAAGTCCTACGGCGACGCACTCGCCTGGTTCGGCGACGTGGCCCAGGATCCGAGCCAGGACGCCTGGACCCGCTCCGCCGGCGCCTTCTGGGCCTCGCGCTCGGCCTCCATGGCGGGCGACGCCGCCTCGGCCGCCCGCTTCCTGCGGCTCGCCGCCCAGAACGGCGAGACCTTCTATGGCATGATCGCCAGCCGGCAGCTTCAGCACCAGCCGGCCCTCGCCGCCCCGGCCGAGACCGGCCAGTTCATGCGCGCCTCCTGGCGCGGGGCCGTGGAACGCGCCTGCTTGGCGCGACGGCCGCAGAGCTATTTCATCCGCATGGCCAAGGCGATCGACGGCAA
>NZ_JAYSEO010000042.1:0-17713 GCF_041913825.1 Phenylobacterium sp. | reverse complement strand
GGTTCAGCCCCCTCCGTCGGCTCCGCCGACAACTCCCCCGACCGGGGGAGCGACTAGGTGCGTGCCCCCCGCCGCCCGCCAACACCGCGCTTGCCGCAACGCTGCCCCGCCTCTACCGTCGCGTTTCAAACAAACGTTGGGAGGACGGGATGACGGTTGGCGTGATCGCGACGCTGAGGATTCAGGACGGCAAGGCCGAGGAGTTCGAGGCCTTCTTCACCGAGCTGGCCCGGCAGGTTCGGGCGAACGAGCCCGGCAACATCGCCTACCAGCTCACCAAGAGCCGCAGCGAGCCCAACACCTACAAGGTGCTCGAGATCTACAAGGATCAGGACGCGCTGACCCACCACGGCGGCACGGAGCACTTCAAGGCGGCCGGCCCGAAGTTCGCCGGCGTGCTCGGCGGCCGGCCGGAGATCGAGTACCTGGACGGCGTGGGGTGATGGGCCATGGACCTCGACTTCACGCCTGAAGACCTCGCGTTCCGGGACGAGGTCCGCGCCTTCATCGCCGAGGCCTTCGACGAGGACATGCGCGCGCGCATGGGCCAGTCGAAGAACGGCCACATCGACAAGGCCGGCCAGGTCCGCTGGCTGAAACGGCTGCACGAGAAGGGCTGGATCGCCCCCGACTGGCCGGTGGAGTACGGCGGCACGGGCTGGAGCCTGTCGCAGAAGTACATCTACGAGATGGAGATGGCCCTGGCGGGCGCGCCCAACACCTCGAACATGGGCCTGCGGATGTGCGCGCCGGTGATCATGGCGTTCGGGACTCCCGAGCAGAAACAGCAGCACCTCCCGAAGATCCTGTCGACCGACGTGTGGTGGTGCCAGGGCTATTCCGAGCCGGGCTCCGGCTCGGACCTGGCGTCGCTGGCGCTGAAGGCCGAGCGCGACGGCGACCACTACGTCCTCAACGGCTCGAAGACCTGGACGACCTACGCCCAGTGGGCCGACTGGATGTTCTGCCTGGTGCGGACCTCCAGCGAGCCCATCCGGCAGAAGGGCATCTCCTTCCTGCTGCTCGACATGAGGACGCCGGGCATCCAGATCGTGCCGATCCCGACGCTGGACGGCCCGCCCGAGGGTGACCAGGAGATCAACCAGGTCTTCTTCGACAACGTTCGCGTCCCGGTGGCCAACCGGATCGGCGAGGAAGGCGAGGGCTGGACCTACGCCAAGTACCTGCTGCAGTTCGAGCGCGGGAACGCCTATGCGCCCGGCCTCTCGAACATGCTGAACAAGGTCAAGAAGATCGCCGCCGTGGAGCAGAACGGCCGCGGCCAGCGGATGCTCGACGACCCCGACTTCCGGCGGAAGCTGGCGGAGGTCGAGATCAAGATGGGCGCGCTCAACGCCACCGAGCTTCGGGTGTTCGCCGGCCGGGCCAACGGCGAGGCCATGGGGGCGGTGTCGTCCATGCTGAAGCTGGAAGGCAGCCAGATGCAGCAGGCGATGACCGAGCTCGCGCTGGAGGCGGCCGGCATCTACGCCCAGCCCTTCGTGCGCGACACCTGGGCCGGACTCGAGGGGCGCACCAACACGCCACGCGCCGGGCCGGACTATGCGGCGACCGTCGCGCCCATGTACTTCAACTACCGCAAGACCTCGATCTACGCCGGCTCCAACGAGATCCAGCACAACATCATGGCCAAGATGGTGCTCGGGCTCTGAGCTGGGAGAGGAGGGCGCGGCGGCCGCGCCCTCCCGTCCGTCAGCCGCGCAGCGGGCGCAGGATGATCTCCACCCGCCGGTTCTCGGCCCGGCCGGCGTCCGTGTCGTTGCTGGCCTTGGGCTGCGTCTCGCCGCGGCCGGCGACGAACATCCGCTCGCGCTGGACGCCGCGGTCCATGAGGTAGGTGGCCACGGCGTTGGCGCGCCGTTCCGAGAGGCCCTGGTTGTACGCGTCCGAGCCGGTGGAGTCGGCGTGGCCGACCACATCGATCAGCGTCGAGGGGTACTCCTGCAGGGTGCGGGAGATGCCGTCGAGCGGCGTGCGCATCTCGGGCCGGATGTCGGCGCGGTCGTAGGCGAAGGTGATGTCGCCCGGCATGTCGAGGACGATGTTGTCGCCCTGGCGGGTCACGTCGACGCCGGAGCCGCGGAGCTGTTCGCGCAACTGCGCCTGCTGGCGGTCCATGTAGTGGCCCACGGCCGCGCCGCCGAGCGCGCCGATGCCGGCGCCGATCACCGCGTTCGTGCGGCCTTCCTCGCTCTTGTTGGTGTTGGTGGCGTAGCCGAGGCCGGCTCCGGCCAGCGCCCCGAGGATCGCGCCGGTGGCCCGGTTGTCGCGCACCACCTCGCCGGTCATGGGGTCGGTGGTGGTGCAGGCGGCGAGCATCGCCGTCGCGCCGAGCGCGAGCGCAACTCTCGAAAGCATAGTCGTCTCCAGTCTTCGGACAGCCCCACCGCCCGTGCGGACAAACGTGCACGGCCGAGGCGAGGTTGCCTTGCGCCCGGTCAAGCTTGCCGGCGGAGACGCCTCAGTTGCGCGTGGGGATGACCACCGGCAGGTGCTCGTAGCCCTTCACGAAGGAGGAGAGCACGTGCTTCGGGGGGCCGACGACCTCGAGGCGCGGGAAGCGCTTGAGGATCTCCTCCCAGATGATCTTGAGCTGCAGCTCGGCCAGGCGGTTGCCCACGCAGCGGTGGATGCCGAAGCCGAACGACAGGTGCTGGCGCACCCGCGGCCGCTCGATCCAGTAGTCGTTGGGCCGGTCGATGACCTCCTCGTCGCGGTTGCCCGAGACGTACCACATGGCCACCTTGTCGCCCTGGCGGATGGTCTTGCCGCCGAGCTCGATGTCCCGCTTGGCGGTGCGGCGCATGTAGGCGAGCGGCGTCTGCCAGCGGATGGTCTCGGAGACCATGGACGGGATGAGGCCGTGGTCCTCGCGCAGCTTGCGGTCCTGGTCCGGGTTCTGGTGCAGGGCCAGCACCGAGCCGGTGATGGTGTTGCGGGTGGTGTCGTTGCCGCCGACGATCAGCAGGATCAGGTTCCCGAGGTACTCCATGCGGTCCATGTTCCGCGTGGACTCGCCGTGGGCCAGCATGGAGATCAGGTCGGGCTTGGGCTCGGCGTTCACCCGTTCGTTCCACAGGCGCATGAAGTAGTCGACGCACTCGAAGAGCTCGGCGCGGCGCTCCTGCTCGGCGATCTCGGGATCGGTGGAGCTGAACAGGCCGCTCTCCGGCGAGGCGGTGGCCACGTCGGACCAGCGGGTCAGCTTGCGGCGGTCCTCCCACGGGAAGTCGAAGAGGGTGGCGAGCGTCATGGTGGTGAGCTCGATGGAGACCTTGTCCACCCAGTCGATCTCCTCGCCGATCGGCAGGTCGTCGAGGATCTTCGCCGCGCGCTCGCGGATGATCGGCTCGAGGTAGGCGAGGTTGTTCGGCGAGACGATCGGCTGAACGGTCTTGCGCTGTACGTCGTGCTTCGGCTGGTCCATGGCGATGAACATGGGCAGCGTGAAGTCTTCGGCCGGGTCCGACAGGACGATGGTGGGTTCCGAGGAGAAGACCTCGTGGTTGGTGTCCACCGCCATGATGTCGTTGTACTTGGTCACCGACCAGTAGCCGCCGACGTCCTCGAAGCCGGACTCCGCCCAGTGGACGGGGTCTTCCTTCCGCAACCGCTCGAAGTAGGGCCACATGGTGTCGGTCCGGAAGAGCTCCGGGTCGGCCGGATTGATCTCCGACAGCGGCATCGAATAGGCGGCGTCGCGGGCCGCGCGCTTCAGGTCGATGGAAGCGTCGTCCATGGCAGTTCTCCCCGAGGCGGCTCCTTTGAGTGACCGCCGTTCACCCAAGCTTGCGCCCGATTGAACGCGAGGGGAAGGGGGTGGACGCTCCCGGCGAGCTTGGGCATGGTCAGCACGCAAGAACAAAAGGAGACCGTGAATGTCCGATCTGACCGGCGGCTGCGCCTGCGGAGCCGTGCGCTATCGCCTCGCGAGCCGGCCGATGTTCGTCCACTGCTGCCACTGCGCCGACTGCCAGCGGCAGGTGGGCAGCGCCTTCGTGGTCAACGCGCTGATCGAGACCGACCGGATCGAGGTGCTCTCCGGCGAGCTGAAGCCGACCTCCATGCCGACCGACAGCGGCCGGCCGCACCTGGTCTACCGCTGCGAGGGATGCGGCACGACGCTCTGGAGCGACTACGGCGACCGCAAGGTGATGAGCTTCCTGCGCGCCACCACCCTCGACGACCGGGCCGCGCTGCCGCCCGACGTGCACATCTTCACCCGCTCGAAGCTGCCGTGGGTGCGGCTGCCGGAGGACGCGCGCGCCTTCGAGGTCTACTACGACATGGCCCGGGAATGGCCGCCGGAGAGCCTCGCCCGCCGCCGCGCCATCCTGGGAGACGGGTAGGTCAGGCGTTGAAGGCGAGCTTCAGGCCGGGCCTCGGCCATCTGGCCCGGAAGAGCTTGCCGGTAGCCGAGGCGGTGATCCAAGCAGTCTGCATGTCGGGCCCGCCGAAGCAGATGTTCGTGCAGATCAGGTCCGGGAAGGCGAAGTGCTCGGTCGAGCCGTTCGGGTCGAAGGCTGTGATCCCGCCGTTGATGATGGTGGCGACGCAGACCTTGCCGCCGGCCTCCACCGCCAGGCTGTCGAGGAGCTGGTAGCCCGGCAGGTTGCAGATCACCCGGCCGGGCGCGAAGCCCTCGGGCGGTGACAGCTCGCCGGGACGGGCCACATCGAACGCCCAGAGGCGGCCGAGCGTGGTGTCGGCGACGTAGACGACGCGCTCGTCGGGCGAGAGGCCGACGCCGTTCGGCGAGACGAGGTGATCGCGCTGGCGGCTGATGTGGGAGCCGTCGGTGCGGGCGTAGTAGAGCGCGCCGAACTTGCGGCCGTCCGGCGTCGAGCAGCCGTGGTCGGTGAACCAGAAGCCGCCCGCCCGGTCGAAGACGAGGTCGTTGGGACCGACCAGGCGCTTGCCGTCGCAGGAGTCGTAGACGGTGCGCAGCTCGCCGGTGGCGAGGTCGAAGCGCTGGATCATCCCGCCGGCATGGCTGGGCGGCGTCGGCCCCGGGATAGTCAGGCCGCCCTGGTGGAGCCACTGGAAGGAGCCGCCGTTGTTGGTGATCCAGATGGCTCCGTCCGGGCCGACCGCCGCTCCGTTCGGGCCGCCGCCGGTCTCCACCAGCGTCTCCTTCGAACCGTCCGGCCGCACGCGGGTGAGCCGCTGGCCCTTGATCTCGGTGAGGATCACCGAGCCGTCGGCCATGGCGATGGGGCCCTCGGGGAACTCGAACCCCTCGGCGACCAGCTCGTACTCCATCGTCGTCCTCCCTCCTTGTGGTTGACGGCGACTATAGGCGCTCCAGCACCCGGAAGGTGAAGGGGAACTGGTCGGTCTCTGACGCCGGGTAAGGCTCGCGGCGCACCTCGCGCCAGCGGCTCTCGTCGATGGGCGGCAGGCGGACGTCGCCCTCCACTTCGGCGTCCACCTCGGTGAGGTAGAGCCGGCGCGCCCGGGAGAGCGCGAGCTCGAAAAGCGAGGCGCCGCCGATGACGCAGACTTCCGCCGCGCCGTCCTCCTCGGCCTGCTCGCGGGCGATCTGCACGGCTTCGGAGAAGTCCTCGCAGACGACCGCGCCCTTGGCCTCGAACGAGCCGTCGCGGGTGAGAACGATGTTGGTGCGGCCGACCAGGGGCTTCTTCGGCAGGCTCTCCCAGGTCTTGCGGCCCATGATCACCGGCTTGCCCATGGTGACCGCCCGGAAGATGGCGAGGTCCGACTTCAGCCGCCAGGGCAGGGCGCCGTCCTTGCCGATGACGCCGTTGCGGTCCCGCGCGATCGGGCCGGCGGAGAGGATGATCTGGGACATGGCCCGGGTTTAGACCATGAGCTCCCGGCCGGCGAAAGGCGGGTTCGCGCCGAAGTCGCTCCCCGGTCGGGGGAGCTGTCGGCGAAGCCAACCGAGGGGGGCAGCACCGCGGCTGAGCGGACGCCCTCCGGCCTTCCGGGCCACTCCCACGAGGGGAGGGACTATGGGAGCAACCGGCTCAGCGCAGGGTCGGCGGGCTCGCCCTGGGGCTCGAGCCAGCGCAGCCACTTGCGGCGGACGGCCTCCTCGGGGTCGATGCCGAAGCGGCGGAAGTAGAGCAGGAGCTGGCAGAGCACGTCGGCGGCCTCGTCGGCGCGCTGCTGTTCAGTGGCCTCGCCGCGGCCGCGGGACGACAGGCGAAGGTGCGCCTGGGCGAGTTCGCCCAGCTCCTCCTGGAGCTTCAGCAGGAACCAGTCGTCGTCACGGGCGATGCCGTACTTGCCGGCATAGATGTCGGAGATCCGCGCCGCCGCGTCGCTGACGTCGGAGAGCGTCATCGGAGGGCGGTCCCGGCGGTCATGGAGCTCGTCGCGGTCGGCGATGTTGCGGGGGTGGCTGTCCACGCCGAACGGTAGGGTCGCCGCGCCGAGTCCCGCAAGGCCCGAGGCGGTCGCGTCGCCGAGCGCGGGCGAGCGATTCGGCGTGGCGGCCCGCGAGGTGCTATGAGGATCTCTCGCGCGCCCGCGCGAGGACATACGGATCGAGCATGGAATTCGCCTGGCTGGAGGACTTCCTCACCCTCGCCGCCTGCGGGCACTTTTCGCGGGCCGCCGAGCGCCGCAACGTCTCGCAGCCCGCCTTCAGCCGACGCGTGCGGATGCTCGAGGACTGGATCGGCGCGCCGCTCTTTAACCGCGACACCCATCGGGTCGAGCTGACCGCCGCCGGCCACGAGTTCCGGCCCGTCGCGGAGGACATCATGCGTCGCGTGGTCTCGGGCCGCGAGCTGGCGCGCGAAGCCGCACAGGTCTCGGCGAGCGCCCTGCGCTTCGTCTGCACCAACGTGCTGTCGCTGAACTTCTTCCCGGCGTGGCTGGCGCGTGTCGAGGCGGCCGTGGCGGCCGGCGCAGGCCCGCGCTCGAGCATCAGCCTCGTCACCGACAACATGGCCGATTGCGAGCGCCTGATGATGCAGGGGCAGGCGCAGTTCATGCTGTGCCACCACCATCCGGCTGCGCAGACGTCACTGGATTCCACCTACTTCCGGAGCCTCGAGGTCGGGCACGACACCCTGGTGCCGGTCAGCGCGCCTGAGGCGCCCGGGAGCCAGGCGCCGCTGCATGGGCTGCCGGGCTCGGCGGCCGCTCCGGTGGCGCACCTGGCGTTCAGCTCCGCCTCGGGGATGGGGCGGATCATCGCCTCGACCCGCACGCGCGATGCGCCGCCGGTCTGGCTGTCCTCCGTGTTCACCGCGCATCTGGCGATGGTGCTGCTGACCATGGCGCGGGCCGGGCGGGGGTGCGCCTGGCTCCCTCTGAGCCTCGTCCAGCACGATCTCGCCACCGGCGATCTGGTCCGCAGCGCGGCGACCACGGACTGGGACGTCCCTATGTCGATCCGCCTTTACCGCCCCCGCGCGCGCCAGAGCCTCGCGGCCGAGGCGTTCTGGACGCAGGTCGGGGGGACAGTGGACGCCGCGCGCCTTCCGGAGGGCGCGGCGTCCTGACGCCTGCGGCGGTGGCGATCTAGAAGCGGGCCTTCAGGCCGACGAACACGCGCCTCCCCACGAGATCGTAGGTGTAGGGCTTGGAGGCCAGCAGGCCGACGTAGCTGAGGTTGAGCGTCGGCGGCTTCTTCTCGGCGAGGTTCACCACGCCGATGCGCAGATCGCGCCAAGGGCGTGGGCGAGATCAGCTACTTCGACCCCGACGCCCTGGAGCGCAGGTCGGGTGGGCGAGGTCGAGCTGCGGGTTCACGATCTGCACGATCTGGCCGTTGCTCGGGTCGCGCTGCAGAAGCCAGCAGCCCGCCGTAGACTTCGACCACCTCGGAGGAGCCTTTAGAGCCGCTCACCGGCAGGTAGTTCGCCAGGTCGCCGGCGGGCAGCCTGAAGAGGGCGCCCGTGAGGTGCGCCACCGGACGGCCACGGACCCCGCGCTTCGCGGGCCCGCCTGTTGCGCGCTAGACGGCGACGGCCATCGTGATCGCGGGGTGGGGCTCGTAGCCGTGCACCGCGAAGTCTTCGATCCGATAGTCGAACAGGGAGGCCGGCTTGCGGGTGAGTTCGAGCTTCGGGAACGGCCGCGGGGTGCGGGCCCGCTGCAGAGCAAGGCTTTCGGCGTGGTTGGCGTAGACGTGGACGTCGTGGCCGACCCAGAAGAGCTCACCGGGCTCGAGGCCGCATTGCTGCGCGAGCATCCTCAGGAGAACGGAGGCGCCGATGATGTTGAACGGAAGGCCGAGACCGACGTCGACGCTCCGCTGATACAGCGAGCACGACAGGCGGCCGTTGCTCACGAAGTACTGGTAGAGCAGGTGGCACGGCGGAAGCGCCATGTTCTCGACCTCCTCGACGTTCCAGCCGTGGAACAGCAGCCGGCGGGAGTTCGGGTTCGTCTTGATCTGTTCGACGAGGGTCGCGAGCTGGTCGTAGATCCGGCCGTCCTTGCCTTCCCAGCGACGCCACTGGGCTCCGTAGACTGGTCCCAGGTCGCCCCACTCCGCCGCGAAGCCTGGCTCGGCGAGAACTCGGCGCTCGAACTCCGCCATCGAGATGCGGTCGCCGGTGGCTTCCACGTACTTCTGGTGCGGCCAGTCGGACCAGATGTGGACGCCTGCTTCGAGCAGCGGGCGGATGTTGGTCTCTCCGGAGAGGAACCAGAGCATCTCCTTGATGGCCAGTTTCCAGCCCGTCTTCTTGGTCGTCAGGACCGGCAGATGCCCTTCGGAGAGATCGAACCGCATGGTGGCGCCATGGATCGCAAAGGTGCCCACGCCGGTGCGGTCGTCGCGGAAATGGCCCCGCTCGAGGATGTCCTGGATCAGATCGAGATACTGGCGCTCAGAAGCGCCGTCGTTGGCCAGCAACATGCGTTCGATCCCTCCAGGCGTGCAAGGTCGGCCGAAGCGACTCAGTGCGAGCTAGGGATCGAGCTTGGAGAATCGCGGCCCGAGATCAACCGCGCCCTATGGAAATTGTGCATGCCGGCGTGGCGTGTTTCGTCACACCCTGCGGCGGATTAGCCCGCGAAGCCGCCCTCGTCGAGGAAGGCCTGTTCCTCCAGGGTGGTGACGCGCCCGAGCGCCGGGTTGCGGTGGGGGAAGCGACCGAACCTGGCGATGATGTCGCGGTGGATCTGCGCCCACTTGAGGATCTCGGGGTCCCCCAGCTCGGCGGCCACGGCAAGGCCGAAGTCCTGGTCGGCCAGGTTCTCCGAGTGCTCGAAGGGCAGAACGAAGAACTGGGCCAGCGGCGCCTCCACCTGGCGGTGGAAGCCGGCGTCCACGGCGGCGCGGGCGATGGCGCGGGCCTTCGGGTCGGTGGCCCAGGCGTGGGCCGAGCCGCGGTAGAGGTTGCGCGGGAACTGGTCGAGCAGGATCAGCAGGGCGAGCGCGCCTTCGGCCGTCTGGGCCCACGCGTCGTACTGGCCGCAGGCGGCGCGGTGGTGGACCGGTTCGAACTTCAGCCGGATCGCCTCGTCGAAGGCGTGGTTCTTGGCGTACCACTTTTCGGGCCCGGCGTTGCGCCAGAAGCCCAGGATGTCGTTGGGGGTCGCCGCCACGGAATGCGCCTCGCCTGCCGCTGGAAGCCCCTGAGGTGGCGCAAGGCGGCCTGGCGTTCAAGACGCCTTGGCCGGACGGCCCCGATCCTGCAGCCTGGGGGGCGACTGTTCCGACGGGGGACGGGGGAGCGCGGATGAGGGCGAGGGCGCTGGCCTTGGGGCTGCTGCTGACGGCGGGGGCCGGAGGCGCCGCGGCGTGGCCGGAGGTCCCGCCGCGGCCGCCTGAGCCGCCGGCGGCGGCGCGGGCGCCGGAGCCGCTCGGCGAGGCGTGCTGGAACGAGGTCCTGCCGCGCGGTCCAAAAGTCGACCGCGATGGCGACCCCGACACTTCGGGGCTGCAGGGAGACGATCTGGCCGACCATGAGGATCGGCAGGAGCTGCGGGACTGGCGGCGCTGGAACGGGGGCCGGGTCGCGTGCGCGCCGCCGCCGCCGCCGCCGCGGCCGACATGCCCGCGCGGCCGGCGGTCCACCGCCTGCACGACAGGCCGTTAGAGGAAGCCGCGGGCCTTCAGCTCGGCGATCGAAGTCTTCGCATCCTGGTGGTGGATGAAGATCCCGCCCTCGTTCTCCCAGAGGTGGCGGTGCTTGTCCCGGTCGTCCACCAGCACGTCGCCGGGGTGGCGGTGCTCGTGCTTCAGCGCCGCCGAGGTGGTGATCACCGGCACGCCGGGGAAATGCTTCTCGGCCCACCGGCGCTTCTGCGGCTCGGCCCAGTTCCCGCGCGGCAGGCCGGTGAGGATGATCGGGTCGCGGTGCTTCACCGCCGCGTAGAGCTCGTAGGCGTCCGGGAGGGGCTCGAGGTTCTCGAAGAAGCCCTCCGCCGTCGCGAGCTTCTGCCAGAAGCGGCCGAGGCCGTGGCGCTTCTCGAAGGCCCGCGGGTGCATGCCGAGGATCGCCTCGGCGCCCTTGTCGAAGTCGGCGAGCACGCCGTCGCAATCGAGATAGATCTGCTTGCGCATCAGGCGGGCGGAACGCGCCTTGCCGGCGCCGGGTTCATCCGTCCCGACAGGCGGGGCAGCGGCCGCGCGCCTCCAGCGTTACGGCGCGCACGTCGTAGCCGGCGGCCTTGGCGGCGGTGAGCGCCGGGGTGAGCTCGGGCTCGAACTCCTGCGCCGAGCCGCAGCAGTCGCAGATCAGGAAGGCGGCCACGTGGCCGTCGGACTCCAGCCGGCAGGGGACATAGGCGTTCAGGCTCTCGATCCGGTGCGCGAAGCCCAGGCGTTCCAGGAACTCGAGCGCACGGTAGACGGTGGGCGGCTTGGCTGGCTCTCCGCCGTCCCCGTAGGCGGCGATCAGGTCGTAGGCCTTGAGCGGCCCGTCCGCGCCCAGCAGCAGTTCCAGAACGCGGCGGCGGGGCGGGGTCAGGCGCTCCTGGGTCTCCACGCAGCGGCTCTCGGCGGCGCCCAGGGCGCGGCTCAGCGCCTGGCCCTTAAGCCCCGGATGGACGCCGTCGTCATGGTGGCATGCATCGCCCATGGGCATTCAGGTAACCCCGGCATCCCTCCGCCGCAACGGGCTTGACGACGCGTTATGTTATTTCATAACGGTTGTGCTGTTACTTCATAACACCGAAGCCAGTTCCCCGTCCGGAGTGTCCATGTCACGAGCCGCCCTGTTCACCGCCGCCGCCGTGACGGCGCTCTGCGCCTCCAGCCAGGTCCACGCCGCCGCCGCGGCGCCCGAGAAGGACCTTTCGGAAGTGGTGGTCACGGCCGCGCCGTACCCGGTGTCGATCGGCTCGGCGACCACCAGCGTGAACATCCTGAAGCGCGAGGCGCTGGACACCGCCCCGGTGGGCGGGCTGGGCGACGTGCTGACCGGCGTGCCGGGCGTCCGCTCCACCTTCTTCGGCCCCGGCGCCAGCCGGCCGGTGATCCGCGGCCTTTCCGGGCCGCGCGTGCTGGTGCTGTCGAACGGGCTCGGACAGGTGGATGCGAGCGCGCTCTCCCCCGACCATGCGGTGGCCACCGACCCGCAGGAGGCGGAACGGATCGAGGTGCTGCGCGGGCCCTCGGCGCTGGCCTACGGCGGCTCGGCGATCGGCGGCATCGTCAACGTGATTGACGACCGCATCGCCCGCGACCCGGTGGACGGCGTCGAGGGGCGGGTGCTGGCCTCCGGCTCGACGGTGGACGACGGGCGGATGGTCTCGGGCTCGATCAAGGCCGGGGCCGGCCCCTTCGTGCTGAGCCTGGACGGCGTCCGGCGCGAGACCGACGACTACGAGGTCCCCACCTTCCCGGAATCCCGCCGGCAGCTCGAGGCGGACGGCGAGGAATGGCCCGGGCCGGTGGACTCCGCGGTGGAGAACACCTCGACCGAGCTCTCGTCCTACGGCGCAGGCCTCTCCTACGTGGGCGAGCGCGGCTACATCGGCCTGTCGGTGAAGCGGACGGAGACCACCTACGGCGTGCCGGGCCACGAGCACGAGCACGAACACGAGGGCGAGGACGGCGAGGGCGATGAGGGCCACGCGGGCGAGGAGGCCGGCGTCGCCATCGACCTCGAGCAGACCCGCTACGACCTGCGCGGCGAGTACGACCTGAACCTCGGCCCGTTCGAGAAGGTGCGCTTCGCCGGCGGCTATGCCGACTACACCCACGTGGAGCTGGAAGACGGCGCGCCGGCCACCCGCTTCTTCTCGGAAGGCTGGGAAGCCCGCGTCGAGCTGGTGCAGCCGAACCGCGACGGCTGGCAAGGCGCGGTCGGCTTCCAGGCGCTGTCGCGCGACTTCGACGCGGTGGGCGAGGAGGCGCTGGTGCCCGCCACGACCACCGAGGAGTGGGGCGCCTTCCTCCTGCAGCGCTACGACCGGGACGGCTGGGGCGTGGAGGGCGGCCTGCGGGTCGACCACCGCAAGCTGGACAGCCTGGCGGGCGAGCGCGACTTCACCAACGTGTCCGGGTCGCTCGGCGCGTTCGTGCGGCCGGCGGACGGCTGGTTCCTGAGCCTGTCGGGGTCGCGGACGAGCCGGGCGCCGGCCCAGGAGGAGCTGTTCGCCAACGGACCGCACCCCGCCACCCGCGGCTTCGAGCGCGGCGACGCGGCCCTCGACCAGGAGGTCTCCTGGTCGCTGGACGGGACGATCCACTACGACAGCGATCGGTGGACCGCCGACCTGCACCTGTTCGCCGTGCGCTACGACGGCTTCATCGACCTGCGCCCCACCGGCGAGGAGGACGAGGAGAGCCACCTGCCGATCTTCGCCTACCAGCAGACCGACGCCGACTTCCACGGCTTCGAGGCCGAGCTGTCGTACCGGCTGTGGGAGGAGGGCGCGCGCAGCTTCCGCCTGGAGGGCGCGGCCGACTACGTCCGGGGCGACACCGACCTCGGCCCGCCGGCGCGGATCCCGCCGTGGTCGGCGTCGCTGCGCGGCGTCTTCGAGGGCGGCTGGTGGACGGGCCTGCTGGAGGTCCGCCGGGTCGGCGAGCAGGACCGCACGGCGGAGTTCGAGCTGCCCACCGACGGCTACACCCTGGTGAACGCCCAGATGACCGTGCGGCCGCTGAAGGACCCCGACTTCAAGGTCTTCCTCGACGCGCGGAACCTGACCGACGAGGAGGCGCGCGAGCACGCCTCGTTCTTGAAGGACATCGCCCCGCTGCCGGGCCGCAACTTCCGCCTGGGAGTGGCCTACAGCTTCTGAGTCCGCTCCGCCGCAGGAGAGGCAAGAAAAAAGCCCGCGGAGCGATCCGCGGGCTTTCTCGTGTCCGGAGGGACGGGCTCTAGGCCTCTTCGCTCTCGCTGGAGGGCGCGCCTTCGCCGGCCTCGAAGCTGCGCGGGGCGCGGCGGCGGCGAGGCTTGCGGGCGGGCGCCTCGCCCTCGTCGGTTTCCGGCCGCGGCTCGGTGCGGGCCTGCAGGAAGGCCGGGGCGTGGCTCTCGCCGCCCTCGGCGTCGCGCAGCACCGGCGCCGGCCGGTCCTCGCCCGGGAAGGGCGCCGCCGCCTGGGGCTCGATCACCGCCAGGGGCTCGCGCTCGGGCCGGTCGTCGCGTTCGCGGCGGTCCTCGCGGTCGCCGCGCGGACGGTCATCACGGGGCCGGTCGTCGCGGGGACGCTCGTCGCGGGGACGCTCGTCGCGGGGCCGGTCGTCGCGGTCGCGGTTGCGGCGTTCGTCGCGGTCGCGCCAGCGGTCGCGGCGGCCGCCGCCGTCGCGGTCGGCCCGGGCTTCGCGGTCGTCCCGGCGGCCTTCGAAGCGCTCGCCGCGATCGCGGTCGCGGTCACGGTTCTCACGATCCCGGTTGTCCCGGCCGTCGCGCTCGCGGCGCGGGTCGCGGGCCTCGGTGTCCTGGGTCTCGCCGCCTTCGGCGGCGGCCTCGTCGGCGGCCTCCGCCTGGGCCTGGGCGCCCTCGTCCTCGAAGTCGATGTCGAAGCCGGAAGAGAAGTGGTCGCGCCCGAGGATCTCGGAGGCGGGCCGCTGCGGCTGCATGGCCCGCAGCAGGCGGAAATAGTGTTCGGCGTGCTGAAGATAGTTCTCGGCGAGCACCCGGTCGCCGGCCGAGCCCGCGTCACGCGCGAGCTGCTGGTACTTCTCGAAGACGTGCTGCGCGTTGCCGCGGACCTTCACGCCCTCGGGCCCGTTCGAATCGAAGGCCCGGTTCGCGTTCTGCTGCGGCTTGCCGCCGCCGCCGCCGCCGCCGCCGCGATTGCGGCCGCGCTGACGCTTCATACCCTTGAAATCTCTCATTATTCGATAACCGTTTGCTCTTCCCCGAGCGGCCCTGAGGCGGTCTCTGCGGTAGCCTTCAGCGGGTTCGGGCGCGTGGCCCGGCTGGATTGTTGAAGACGCTTAAGTTCCCCGTCTTCCGCCCGGAAGCTCTTCAGCGAGAGGCCTTTTTCAGAAGCGTCGCGCCTGCCGGGAGGGCGTGCGTCCTTGATGAGGGCGCCTCTGCCTAGCCGGCTTTCATGGGTGGAGACGAGACCTGATGTAGCGACTCAAGCGCCCGTTTCCAAGGGCTTTTTCGCGCCCGCCACGACCCGGTGCCGGTCGGCGAGGTCCTTGATCGTCCGCACGTCGGCCGCGCCGGCCTCGCGGAACAGGGCCTCGACCGCGTCCTTCTGGTCGTAGCCGATCTCCACGGCGAAGAGGCCGCCGGGCTTCAGCACGCGGAGGATCTCGGGCGCCAGGCGGCGATAGGCGTCGAGGCCGTCCGGCCCGCCGTCGAGGGCGAGCCTGGGCTCCCATTCGCGGACCTCCGGTTCGAGGGTCTCGATTACCTCGGCGGCGATATAGGGCGGGTTGGAGACGACCACATCGAAATTGGCGTCCGCCAGGCCATCGGCCCAGTCGCCGCGCAGCAGAGCGACGCGCCCGGCGAGGCCGAGGTGGGCGGCGTTGTCGCGGGCCACGGCCAGGGCCTCCTCCGAAACGTCGACGCCCAGGCCCTTGGCCGCGGGCCGCTCGGCCAGGATGGCGAGCAGGATGGCTCCGGAGCCGACGCCCAGGTCGAGGATGCTGAAGGCCTGGCGCTCGGCGGTCTGCTTCAGCACCTCGTCGACGATCACCTCGGTGTCGGGCCGCGGCGTGAGCACGTTGCGGTTCACCGTCAGCATGATCTTCCAGAAGCCCTTGCGGCCCAGGATGTGGCTGACCGGCTCGCGCTTCACCCGGCGGGCCAGGTAGTCGTGAAGCAGGGCTTCCTGGGCGTCGGACAGCGGCCGGTACGGATCGGTGACGATGTCGGTGCGGGTGGCGTCGGCGGCCGCCTCCACCAGCAGGCGCGCGTCGATCACGGGCCCGGCGAGGCCCGCGGCCTCCAGGGTCTTCTTGGCGTGCGTCCAGGCCTGGACGAGGGTCAGGCCCATTCGGGCGTCTCCACCGGGGCGGCGTCGGGGGAGGTGACCGCGTCGCCCACGCCGACGCGGCCGGGCGCGGTGACCGTCAGATAGACGCCGCAGTTCATGTGTCCGTAGTTGTCGAACAGCGCCTTGACCACGTCCAGGTTCCGCTCGGCGGTGGCGGGATCCACGTGGGTGGCCGCGCATCGGACGATCGGCTTGAACACGCGGGCCTGGGCCCAGCCCAGCATCATCGGCCGACCGGTCCAGTCGTTCTCGACCCAGGGCGCCCAGCCGTCGACGTAGAGGTTTGCGCGGAACCGCAGAGGGTCGAGCTCGACGCCCATCTTCTGCGACAGGTCGCGGACGCTGGCGAGGTTGATCACCGAGAGCTGGCCCTGGGGATGGTCGGTGAAGCGGTGCTGGCCAGGGGCGGTGACCACCTTCAGCGGGCCACGCCGGTCGTCCTCCGGCAGCAGCCGGGTGAGCCAGGCGGCGAAGCCCTCGCGGCCGGCCTCGTCGGCGAGGCGGCCGGAGAACACCGGCAGGCCGTCGGCGTGGGCGTGCAGCAGGCCCGTGTCGTCCTCGTAATGGGTCCGCGCGGCGGCGACCCGGGGCGTCGACATGAGCACGGTGAACTTCTGCTTCGAGATGAACGCCGGGGCGGCCGGGTCGAAGCCGGACGGGCCGTTCTCCACCGCCCACAGGCGATCGAAGGGCAGGCCCTGGCCCGGCGCCACCTCTACGTGGTCCAGGGACTCGGGCGTGAACCCCTTGACGGGATGGCGGTAGATGGCGGCCACGTGCGCGGTCATGGACGCCTGTTGCCGGAAGGGCCGGCAGGCTTCAAGGGGAACGAGGGCCGCACCCCGGGGGTTCGGGCAGGCTTGGCTTCACGAGGGAGGAGGACGGCAGGGGTGGCGCGACGCGGCCGAACCGAGACCCCGCAACGCAGAGGCTTGGGCCTGAGCCGCCTGCTGCTGGGCGCCGCCCCCTGGGTCGGGCTGGCGGCGGTGACCGCGCTCTGGGCCCAGTCCACCCGCCGCCCGCCGCCGGGCCTCTCCAACCCCGAGATCGCCTCCCCCGAGCACTTCGAACAGATCGAACCGGGCCGCGGCCGGCTGGCCGCCTGGCCGCACCACATCCCGTGGATGGGCTGGCGCGACATCGCCTGGCGCGTCTACCGGGAGAGCGGCAACGACCGGATCGCCTTCCTGTCGGGCGGGGTGACCTTCTACGTCCTGCTGGCGCTGGCGCCGGCGGTGGGCGTGTTCGTCTCGCTCTACGGCCTCTTCTCGGACGTCGGTACGGTGAGCCGCCAGCTCGACCAGTTGGCCACCTTCGTGCCGCACGACGTACTGGTGATCGTCGGCGACCAGATGACGCGGCTTGCAACCCAGCGGCCGGCGGAGCTGTCCATCGCCTTCGTGCTCTCGGTCGTGCTGTCGCTGTGGACCGCGAGCCTGGGCATCCGGGTGCTCGTGGACGCGCTCAACGTCACCTACGAGGAGAAGGAGCGGCGGCCCTACCTGCTGCGGATCATCGTCACCTACGGCTTCACCTTCGCGGCGCTGCTGTTCATGGCATTGGTGACGGCGGTGCTGGTGGCCGCGCCCTTGGTCCTGAACGAGATCGGCGCGGGCGAACTGCTGATCCCGCTCCGCTGGCTGGTGCTCTACGCGCTCGTCGCCGGGGCCTTCGCCATCCTCTACCGCTACGGACCGTCGCGG
The DNA here is from genome assembly GCF_041913825.1 of Phenylobacterium sp. GTDB lineage: Bacteria > Pseudomonadota > Alphaproteobacteria > Caulobacterales > Caulobacteraceae > Phenylobacterium. The sequence goes on along the minus strand of NZ_JAYSEO010000042.1, from coordinate 647 downwards.
ACGCGGGCTCAGTGGCGCTGGGTGGCGGTGGGCGCGATGCTGGCCGCCGGCGTCTGGATGGGCGGCTCGCTGGGCTATTCCTGGTACGTCAACAACGTCGCCCGGTTCCAGATCACCTACGGTTCGCTCGGGGCCATCGTCGGCTTCCTGGTTTGGATCTGGTTCTCGGTGATGGCCCTGCTGCTGGGCGCCGAGATCAACGCCGAGGTGGAGCACCAGACGGCGCTCGACACCACGACCGGCGCCGACAAGCCCATGGGCAGCCGCGGTGCGGTGGTGGCCGACAGCGTGGGCCTGGCCTTCGTGGGCGTCCGCAAGGGCGTCGGCATCCTCTGGGGCACCACGCGCCGGCAGGTGAACAACCTGGTCCGCCGCGGCCCGCGCGAGCCCCCGCCGCCGCTCCCGAGCCTGCCGCCCCCGCCGCCGCGCAAGCCGCGCGACTGAACGACCGCCGCCCCGAAACCCCCTCCCAGGGGGAGAGGGAATCTAGGCCAGCTCTTCTTCCAGGGCCGCGAGGCGGGCGGCCTGGTCCTCGGCGATCAGCGGGTTGATGACGTCGTCGAGGGCCTCGCCTTCCATCACCTTGGGCAGGTTGTAGAGGGTGAGGTTGATGCGGTGGTCGGTGACCCGCCCTTGCGGGAAGTTGT
>NZ_JAYSEO010000041.1:0-19881 GCF_041913825.1 Phenylobacterium sp. | reverse complement strand
GAGGATCCGGCTGTGGCGGTCGTCGGCGCTGGCGGCTGCGTCGCTCATGAGAACAAAAGAAGAACATTGGTCGACGGGAAAGTCAAGGAAATGGAACAACGGACCACACCGACCCAGTCGCTGCCTCGTCGGGGGAGCTGTCGGCGCAGCCGCCTGAGGGGGTCAGAACCGGCGTCTGGGCGGACCCGCTCCCGCAAGGGGGCAGGGACTATGGCGTCGGGGGGCGGCATGCGCCACGATGTGGCCCAGGTCCCGGGTCAGGGTCCCGCCCTGTTCCGGAGTTCCCCATGCGCCTTCGCCTCGCCGCCGCCGTCCTGGTCCTCGCCTGCGGGTCCGCCGCGGCCGAGCCGCCGATGAGCACCGCCGGGGCCGCGGCCCCTCTGCCCGTCGTGACCGAGCCGGCGCCGATCGCCCGGACCCCCGCGACGCCGTCGCAGGACCGCGAGGCCCGCGAGATCGGCGACTGGGCCGAGGGCGTGCTCGCCGGACGCCCGTCCGCGCCCGCGCCCGAGGAGATCGCCGCCGCCCCCGAGGGCCGCTGCCCGCCGTCCGACGGCAAGCCGCACGGCCAGGTGTGGGGCGGGATCGGCACCCGCGGCTACCGGGAGATCGGCGGCGTGGTCAGCCAGCGGCTCGGCGACTGCGGCAGCGTGACGGTCGGCATCAGCCACACCGAAGGCGACTTCGGCCGCCGCCGCCGCTGACCGCCCGTTGATCGGCGTCAACGCGCCGGCCCACGCCGGGAGCATCATCCTCCTGCCCTAGGAGGACCGCGCCATGACCCTCGCCCGCGCGCCGCAGCGCCCGCGCCACAGCATCGTCCACGCCGCGGTCATCGGAGCGGCGGTGCTGGCGGCCATCTTCCTGCTGTGCTGGGCCACCGAGGCCGTGGCGGGCTCTCCGCCCACCCGGGCGGTGGTCGCCTTGTTCGGCGGAGCCGACACCTCCAGCGCCAAGGCGGCCGTCGCCGGCCTCGGCTGGGCGATCATCTTCGGCTGCGTGGCCGGCGGCCTGCTGGCGATGTTCGGCAACCTGCTCAGCAACCTCGGCCGGCCGCGGTCCGCCTAGGGATCAGCCGGCGCGGGGGATGGCGGAGAGGGAGGGATTCGAACCCTCGATACCCTTGCGAGTATGCCGCATTTCGAGTGCGGTGCTTTCAACCACTCAGCCACCTCTCCAGGCCGGACCCGGACCCTGCCCGAAGGGGGTCCGCTGAGCGAGGCGCGGAACCTACTCATCCGACCCGCCTCGCGCAAGGGGCCGTTCAGCGCGGATAGAGGACCATCTGCGTGCAGCGGAAGGTGGCCATGAGCTTGCCCGTCGTCTCGTTGGTCACCTCGGCGTCCCAGACCTGGGTCATGCGCCCGCCGTGGACGAGCCAGGCGCGGGTGGAGACCACCTCCCCGATCTTCGCCGTGCCCAGGAAGTTGGACTTCAGCTCGATGGTGGTGAAGCCGCTGGCGCCTTCGGGCAGCGAGGCCACGCAGGCGTAGCCGCAGGCGGAGTCGGCGAGCGCCACCACCGAGGCGGCGTGCACGAAGCCGTTGGGCGCCATGTGGCCCTTGGCGACGGTGAAGCGGCCCTTGCCCGAGCCGTTGGCCACCTCTTCCCATTCGATGGCGAGATTGCCGGGCAGGGTGCCCTGCTGGCGCTCGGCGAAGAGCGCGGCCTGGTTGCCTTCCATCATCGTCGTCACGCCGCCGTGGCGGGCCCCTGGTAGCCGTCGCGCAGCTCGCGCTTGAGGATCTTGCCGATGTGGCTGCGAGGCAGGCTGTCGACGAGCTGGAGGTCGGCGAGGCGCTGGGTCTTGCCGACCCGGCTGTTCAGCCACTGGCGCAGCTCGTCCGGGGCGACCGTCCTGCCGGGCTTCAGGGCCACATAGGCCACCGGGGTCTCGCCCCAGGCCTTGGACGGCACGCCGACCACGGCGGCCTCGAGCACCGCCTCGTGCTTGACGAGCTCGGCCTCCAGATCGCTCGGGTAAATGTTGAAGCCGCCCGAGATGATCATGTCCTTCTTGCGGTCCATGAGCGTCAGGAAGCCGTCCTCGTCGAAGCGGCCCACGTCGCCGGTGCGGATGTAGCGCAGGCCCTCGGGGCTCCACCACTCGGCCTCCGACGTCTTGCCGGGCTGGTTGTGGTAGCCGACCATCATCGCGCCGGAGCGGCCGACGACCTCGCCGATCTCGCCCTGCGGCACCTCCTGGCCGTCCTCGCCGATCAGCCGGATGTCGTGGCCGGGGAGCGGCCGGCCCACCGTGTGCAGCTTGTCCGGGAACTCGTGGCACTGCAGGCCGCAGGAGCCGCCGCCCTCGGTCATGCCGTAGTACTCCACCAGCCCGCCGGGCCAGCGGTCCAGCACCTGGCGCTTCAGCTCGGCGGAGAACGGGGCCGAGGTCGAGAACTTCATCTGGAAGGACGACAGGTCGTACCTGTCGAAGTCCGGATACTCCATCAGCCGGCGGTACTGCACCGGCACCAGCATGGCGTGGGTCGCCCGGTGCTTCTCGGCGAGGTCCAGGAAGCCCTTCACGTCGAACTTCGGCATCAGCACCGCCGTGCCGCCGTTGGAGAGCGTCGGCAGGAACGAGACCAGGGTGGTGTTCGAATAGAGCGGCGTCGACACCATGGTCACCGCGCTGGGCGGATAGACGCCGCGGCGGATCTGGCCCCACCGCATCCGGTGCGGCTGGACGATACCCTTGGGCGCGCCGGTGGTGCCGGACGAATAGATGATGTTGAAGCCCTGGTCGGGATCGACCTCGTGCCGCTCGGGCTTCGCCCCTTCCGGCGCCAGCCAGTCCTCGAAGGGAACGCCGGCGTCGGAGCCGTCCAGGCTGACCCGCCTGGCCGTCACCTGGTCCATGACCCCGGCCATGTGCTCGGCGAGCGCCTTGTCGAGGAAGAAGACCTTGGCGCCGGAATCGTTGAGCTGGACGATCAGGCTCTCGGGCGTCGAGGAGGGCGCCAGCGGGGCCACGATGGCGGCGGCCCGCAAGGTTCCGAGGAAGGCCGCGCCGTACTCGACGCTGGAGCTGGCGCAGATGGCCGCCACCTCCGCCTTGCCGACGCCGTCCCGCTGCAGGGCGGCGGCGATGCGGTCCATGAGGGTGTCGAGTTCGGCGTAGGAGATCACCCGCCGCGCGTCCACCAGCGCCGGCTTGTCCTTCAGCTCCGCGGCCTGGGCGTGGATCACGTCGGCGATGGTCCCGAAGTCCTGGGCCAGCAGCTCCTCGGCGGTCATGGGCGCTCCTCAAACAGACGTTTCAATTCCCCTCTTAGCGCCTTGCGGCCGCCGCGTCAGGGGCGTTGAGTAGGGGCAAGCAAAGTGCGGGCGAACCCGCCGGCGGGAGGACGAGGATGGCCGACGAGGAGATGATCTCCTTCGGGGAGAAGCTGCGCCAGCATGCGCGGACGCACGGCGACCGGCCGGCGGTGAGCTGTGGCGAGGAGACGATCGGGTACGCCGAGCTGAACCGGCGCTCCAACCGCATGGCCCGGGCGCTGCAGGCGCTGGGGGTCAAGGCCGGGGACCTGGTCACCCTGGGGATGCCGAACGGCATCGGCTTCGTGGCCGCCGCTCACGCCATCTGGAAGCTCGGCGCCACGCCGCAGCCGATCTCGTTCCGCCTGCCGCAGGCGGAGCTGAAGGCCATCGCCGAGCTGGCGGACACGCCGGTGGTGATCGCCGAGTTCGGCCACGAGATCGGTCGGCCGATCGTGAGCGCGGACGCCCTGCTCGCAGCGAGCGAGGACGACGGCGACCTGCCCGACGCGACGCCGCCGATCTCCAAGGCGCCGACCAGCGGCGGGTCCACCGGCCGGCCGAAGCTGATCCTGGCGGGGCAGCCGGGCGTGACGCCCCGGCAGACCCCGGAGGTGGGCGGCTTCCGCCTGCGGCCGGACGAGACGGCGCTGATCCCGGCGCCGATGTACCACAACGCCCCCTTCGGCATGATGATGCAGGCCACCGCGCTGGGCGCCCACGTGGTGGTCATGCCGCGGTTCGATCCCGAGGCGACGCTGGCCGAGATCCAGCGGCGGCGGGCGACCTGGGTCTACCTCGTGCCGACGATGATGAGCCGGATCTGGCGCCTGCCCGAGGCCGCGCGGGCGGCCTACGACCTGTCGTCCGTGGAGACGCTCTGGCACATGGCCGCGCCGTGCCCGGCCTGGCTGAAGGAGGCCTTCATCCACTGGATCGCGCCGGGCGAGGTGATGGAGCTCTACGCCGGCACCGAGGCCCAGGCGGTGACCATCATCACCGGCTCGGAGTGGCTGACGCATCGCGGCTCCGTGGGCCGGGTCAGCGTGGGCGAGATGGCGGTGTTCGGCGAGGACGGCCAGCCGCTGCCGGCCGGCCAGACCGGCGAGATCTACATGCGCCGGGCGCCCGGGGCGCCGCCCACCTACCGCTACGTGGGCGCGACGCCCAAGACCCTGCCGGGGGGCTGGGAGAGCCTGGGCGACCTCGGCTGGTTCGACGCCGAGGGCTACCTCTACCTCGCCGACCGGCGGGCCGACATGATCCTGGTGGGCGGGTCCAACGTCTATCCCGCCGAGATCGAGGCGGCGCTGGAGGAGCATCCGGCGGTGCAGTCGGTGGCGGTGATCGGCCTGCCCGACGACGACTTCGGCAACGTGGTCCACGCCATCGTCCAGGCGCGGCAGGCGGTGTCCGAGGACGAGCTGCGGGCGCACCTGAAGGACCGGCTGGTGAGCTACAAACAGCCGCGCAGCTACGAGTTCGTGGACGAGGCGCTGCGCGACGACGCCGGCAAGGTGCGCCGCTCGGCGCTGCGCGAAGCGCGGCTGGGGATGCGCGCGCAGCCGGCGTGAGGGTTGAGCCGTCCTCAGGTGGGGAGCGGCCTGCCAGGCGCTGCAACCCGACGAAACGGCTGGCGAAACAGCGGCGCAATACGCTAGACATTTTTCGGAAGAACGGTACGCCGGCCGCGGAAGACGGCCGCGACTTCACTAGTCCCGGGGGGAGGGATCCAGGTTGATACGTGACGTCCTGGTCTGGCTGCAGACCCAGTTGGGCAAGGGGCCCGACGAGTATGCGATGTCCTGGAGCGAGCAGCTCCTCGGCTCGCTGAACTTCTGGGGCCTGCTGGAAGGCACCCACCTGCTGTCGCTGATGCTGTTCGCCGGGACGATCTTCGTGGTCGACCTGCGGCTGCTGGGCGTCACCTTCCGCAAGACGCCGGTGTCGGAGCTGAGCCGCCGGGTGCTGCCGCTGACGGTGTTCGGCTTCGTGCTGGTGATCCTCACCGGGCTCGCGCTGTTCTACGCCAAGCCCTTGGTTTACTACCACAATATCTGGTTCCGGGCGAAGCTGGCGTTCATCGTCCTGGCGCTCGTCAACATCATGGTCTTCCACCGCCGGGTGCAGCGGAACATCTCCGCCTGGGACAATCTGGCGAGGCCGCCGGCGGCGGCGCGGGCCTCGGCGGTGATCTCGCTGGCCTCCTGGGCCCTGATCATCATGCTGGGCCGGTTCATCGCCTACGACTGGTTCGAGTGCGGCAAGCCGCTGCCCGACTGGGCCAACGCCCTGCAGGAGTGCGCGGCCTCGGAGAAGGGCGCCCAGACGCTCGCGGAGCTCGCCCAATGACCCCGGCCGATCTCTTCCCGCACCTCCGCCCCTGGGTGGAGAACCTGGTCAACGTGTGGCCGGCGCCGATCGTGAAGCCGCAGTTCGCCCAGTGGCAGGTGCTGCACATCCTGTCGCTGGTGATCCTCGGCGGCACGAGCATCCTCATCAACCTGCGCCTGATCGGCGTGGGCGTGACCAACGAGAGCCCGTCGGAGGTCTACCGCAACCTCAGGCTCTGGCTGCACGTGGGCGTGGTCGGCATCGTCGTCTCCGGCGTGCTGATCGGCATGGCCAACGCCGAGCGGCTCTACGACTCGGTGGCCTTCACGGCCAAGATGCTGGCGCTGATCGCCGGGATCGTCCTGACCTACGCCGCCAGCGGCCCGGCCGCCAGGGCCGACGGCCGGGTGGGCGGCGCGGCGCGGATCGGCCTGCTGATCGGGCTGGCGATCTTCGCCGTGGCGCTCTGGGTGTTCGCCGGCGGCGACCTGGTGAATCCGGGCCTGTGGCACATGATCCTGGCCGCGGCCCTGGTCGTGCTGCTGGCCGCGCGCGGGGCGATCCGCTGGGTCTACCTGGCGGGGCTGCTGCTGCTGGTCGCGGCGCAGTTCGTGGCCACGCACATCGTCATCAAGCCGGACGACTATGCGCGGCTGGATCCGGTGAACATCGCCTTCGCCTGGATCTTCTCGGCGTGGATCTTCGGCGCGGCGGCCTTCCAGCTCGTGGCCGGCGGCCGCGACGGCGAGGGCGGGACGCTGGCCAGGGTGATCGGCTACGCGACCATCCTCGTCTGGGTGGTGGCGGCGGCGGCGGGACGCTGGATCGCGTTCGCCTGACGCGGTAGCCCTACGGCCCAGTTCGCCGGGAGGGGTTCGCATGGCGCGGAGTGCAAGGACGGCCCGGCCGAAGCTGGTCGTCGCCGTCTGCTTCCTGATCGCGGCCCTCGAGGGCTACGACATCCAGGCCTTCGGGGTCGCCGCGCCCCGGCTCGCGCCGGAGCTCGGCCTGAACGCCGGTCAGGTGGGCTGGGCGGCCAGCGCGGCGATGATCGGCCTGGTGCTGGGCGCCTTCGCCGGCGGCTGGGCGGCGGACCGCACCGGCCGGCGGCCGATCCTGCTGGGCTCCACGGCCTGCTTCGGCCTGTTCTCCATCGCCACCGCCTATGCCCCGGACTACGGCTTCCTGCTGCTGGCCAGGTTCCTGACCGGCCTGGGGTTCGGCGGGGCCATGCCCAACCTGATCGCCATCGCCGCCGAGATCAGCCGGCCCGAGCGCCGCGCGGCGACCACCAGCGCCATGTTCTGCGGCATGCCGGCGGGCGGGGCGGCGGTGGCCCTGCTCACCCAGCTCGGCGGCGAGGCGGTGGACTGGCGGGCGATCTTCCTGCTCGGCGGGGCGCTCCCGCTGCTGATCGCCCCGGTGATCGCCTTCCTGCTGCCCGAGACCCGGCCGCAGCGGGCGCCGGGCGCCGACCGCCGGCTGCTGCCCGCCCTGTTCGGCGAGGGCCGGGCCGTCCCGACCCTGCTGCTCTGGGCGGTGAACATGCTGACCCTGCTGGTCCTCTACCTGATGCTGAACTGGCTGCCGACGCTGGTGGTGGCCAAGGGGCACGGGCCGGGGGAGGGGGCCTCGGCGGCGCTGGCCTTCAACCTGGTGGGCGTGGCGGGCGCGCTGCTGCTGGGCCAGGCGGTGGACCGGGCCGGCTTCCGCTGGACGCTGGTGGCGGCCTATGTGGCGCTGGCGGGGGCGATGGCGGCGCTGGAGTTCGCGGCCGGCGCGCCGGAGATCCTGCTGTTCTCGGCCCTCGCGGGCTTCATGGTGCTGGGCGCGCAGTACGCCCTCTACGCCCTGGCCCCGACCCTCTATGCGGCGGAGGTCCGCGCGGCGGGCGCCGGCGCGGCGGTGGGGGTCGGCCGCTTCGGCTCGATCATCGGGCCGCTGCTGGCCGGCGAGCTGCGCCAGGCCGGCTGGTCGGCGGGCCAGGTGCTGGGGGCCATGCTGCCGGTGGCGCTGGCCGCGGCCGTGGCGGTGTTCGTGCTGACGTCGCTGACGCGCCGGCCCGGCTAGCCGGTGCTCTCCTGCGCGGGGGCCGGGGCGCCGGCCAGCGCCCGGGCGACCCACAGCAGGTTGCGGGCGGCGTTGCGGCCGACGGTGTCGGAATAGGCGTGCGCCTGCTGGGTGTCGGTGTAGTCGGGGCCGGGGCCGGGTCCCAGGTGCCAGTAGGTCCAGGACTGGCCTGGCACGGTCCAGCCGATGTCGATCAGCGCCTGGGAGACGGTGGCCACGATGTGATGGGCGCCGTCCTCGTTGCCGGTGACCACGACGCCGGCGACCTTGCCCATGACCCAGGTGCGGCCCTGGTCGTCGGTCTCGGAGAAGATGCCGTCCATGCGCTCCAGGGCCCGCTTGGCGACGCTGGACATCTGGCCCAGCCAGGTGGGGGTGGCGACCACCAGGATGTCAGCCGCCTTGAGCTTCGCGTGCACCGAAGGCCAGTCGTCGCCTTCGCCCATGTCGCTCTCGACGCCGGGCCTGATGTCGAGGTCGACGAGCCGGACGATCTCGGTCTCGACGCCGTCCTTCTCGAGCTGGGTCATGACCACCCGCGCCAGCGCCTCGGTGTTCGAGGTCTCGGGCGAGGCCTTCAGGGTGCAGTTGAGGACGAGCGCCTTCATGCGCAGGCTCCGGATCGGTCGGGGAACGATCCGGAGCTAACGGCGAAGCTGGCGGGGCGTTCCTAGAGGATGGGCTTGCCGCCTGTGACCGCCACCGTCGCGCCGGAGACGTAGGAGGCCTCGTCGGACGCCAGCATGACGTAGACGGGGGCGAGCTCCTTCGGCTGGCCGGGGCGCTGCATGGGCACCTGCTTGCCGAAGTCCTTCACCTTCTCGGGGGGCATGGTCGAGGGGATCAGCGGCGTCCAGATCGGCCCGGGCGCCACGCAGTTCACCCGGATGCCCTTCTCGGCCAGGAGCTGGGCCAGGCCGGCGGTGAAGTTCTGGATCGCGCCCTTGGTGGTGGCGTAGGCCAGGAGCTGCGGCGAGGGGGTGTCGGCGTTCACCGAGGTGGTGTTGATGATCGAGCCGCCTTCGCCCATGTGCGGGACGGCCGCCTTCACCAGGTAGAACATGGCGTGGATGTTGGTGCGGAAGGTGTAGTCCCACTCCTCGTCGCTGATCTCGCCGATCTCGTCGAAGGTCATCTGGTGGGCGGCGTTGTTGACCAGCACGTCGATCCTGCCGAACGCCTCCACCGCCTGCTGGACGATGGCCCGGCAGTGCTCGGGCGCGGAGATGTCGCCGGCCACGACCAGGGCCTTGCGGCCGGCCTGCTCCACCAGCCGGCGCGTCTCCTCGGCGTCCTCGTGCTCGTTGAGGTAGCTGATCAGGACGTCGGCGCCTTCGCGGGCGAAGGCCAGCGCGACGGCGCGGCCGATGCCGGAGTCGGCGCCGGTGATCACCGCCGCCTTGCCTTCCAGCCGGCCGGAGCCACGGTAGGTCTCCTCCCCGTGGTCCGGGCGGGGATCCATCTCGCGGGTGAGGCCCGGCGGGCGGGTCTGTTCCTGCTGCTCGAACGGCGGCTCGGGGAAGGTGTTGTCGTCAGCCATCGTCGTCCTCGTCGGTCTCGGTGTCGGTGAAGCGTTCGGCGTCGGGCTCGGCCTCGCCGTCCATGGCGATCCGCGGCCCATCCGTGGACGAGCCCGTGCGGTGGCCGTCCGGCGTCACCCCCGGGGCGTCCCAGGAGCGGGCGGGCTGGGACGCCTGTCCGTGGTGGGCGCGGTCGCCGCCGGCCCCCAGGCCGCCTGCGCCGTAGCCGGAGTCCTGGGCCGCGCCGTCGCCGGCGCCCTGCCGCGGCCCGTCCCGGTCCTGCGTCTTGCGGATGTCCTCGCCCATGGCGGCCTCCCTGGTGGTCGCGGAGGCAACAGGCCAGCGACGGGGTTGTTCCCCGCGGCGCGATCACGAAAGCCGCAGACGAAAAAGGCCCCGTCCGAACCGGGCGGGGCCTTTCGCTCTCCTCGGATCCGGCCGGAGCCGGGTCCGCGTCACATCATCCGCCGACGACCCGCGAGGGCGTGGTAGATGAACAGCACGATCACCGCGCCGATGGTGGCCACCAGCAGCGAGTAGAGGTTGAACCCGGTGACGCCGGCGGCGCCGAAACGGGTGAACAGGAAGCCGCCGACGAACGCGCCGATGACGCCCAGCACAAGGTCGAGCACGAGGTTGCCGCCCGAACGGTTCACCAGCTTGCTGGCGATGAACCCGGCGATCAGCCCCAGCACGATCCACGCGATAATGGACATAGGGGTCTCTCCCAAAACGCCGGCTTTCTACGACTGCCGCCGGCGAGCGCCGCGAAAAAGCCGGGAAGACGCCATCAGGTTCCCGATGAAGCGTCGCAGGACGTCGTCGCAACCTTGAGCGTCCATTGGGGTTTAGCCCCCCGCGTGTCGCCGGAACGACTGAAGGAGAGACCGTTGCGCAATAAGCTGTTCGCCGTCGCCGTCATGGGCGCGTCGGCCCTGTCGATGGCCGCTGTCCCGCTGACGGCGGAGGCCCAGAGCCGCCAGCGCGTGCTCGTCTGCGACAAGAGCGTGAAGAAGAAGGCCAACAACGGCACCCTCGTGGGCGCCGTGGCCGGCGGGGTGCTCGGCAATGTGGTGGCCGGCAACGGCGCCAAGACCGAAGGCACCGTGCTGGGCGCCGGCGTCGGCGCCGTGGTGGGCCACCAGGTCGCCAAGAAGAACGCCAAGAAGAAGCAGAACTGCCACTACGAGTACGTGCGGCGCTAAGGGCCGCGGCTCCGCTCCCTTCTCCCGGCGGGAGGAGGGAGCCGGCGCCCTCAGTGGAGCCTGAACTCCCCGCCGATGGCCTTGAGTTCGGCCGGCTTGATCAGCTTGCAGTGGCCGATGGTCACCTTGAACAGCGGTCCGTCCAGGGTGCGCTCCCAGAAATCCAGGAACTTCTTCAGCACCGGGAACTCCGGGAAGATGTCGTAGTCCTGCCAGATGTAGCTCTGCAGCAGAGCCGGGTGGTCGGGCATCCGGTAGAGGATCTCGGCCGTGGTCAGGCTGTAGCCCTCAAGCTGCTTGCGGAACTCCGGCGACGCCAGCATGTGCAACCTCACGCCTGTTGGTCCGGGCGCGGCCGCCGCTCTGGCCGTTGCGCGAGCGGCGCCGCGCCTGATGAAGGCTACGTCCGATTCGCGCGAAAGTTCCATGAAATCCGCGACTTAGCACTCGAGGCGAAGGTCTGCTGCCAAGCCGCTCAGAGCGGGTGGTACTTGGGGGTGAGGCGCACCGGGATCGGCTCGGCGAAGCGCCGCCAGCCGTGCTCGCGGATGACGTCGTTGCTCTCCTTGGCCCGCCGCCCGGGCCCGAGGGACCAGGTGATGTGGTAGGTGGAGCCGTCCGGCCGGTCGGTGGTCCCGCCGATGCGCACCACCATGGCCTGCACGCCCTCGCCGTCGTCGGCCTCGCCGACGATCTCGCCGGATCGCTCGGTGGGCAGCTTGATCTCGTCGGGAGCGAACTTCAGCGTCACGTGGTCGGCCACCGCCTCGGCGTAGCGCGGCGGGAACTGGGCGAGCAGATGCCGCCGGTCCTCGCGATCCAGCTCCCAGCCGATGTAGCCCTTCGCCATGACTAGACCTCCACCGCGCGGCGCGCCTGCCCTTCGACGCCGAACACCCGGCGATAACGCGCGACCTCGGCAGGGTCTCCCGTCGCCTTCTCGGGATTGTCGGAGAGCTTCACGGCGGGGCGGCCGCCGGCCTGCGTGACCTTGCAGACCAGGGAGATGGGCTGGAGGCCCGGGGCCTCGGCGCATCCTTCGAGGTCGTTGGTGAGCTTGGTGCCCCAGCCGAAGGCGACGCCTACGCGGCCGTGGAAGTGGCGATGGATGGCCTCGATCGAATCGAGGTCGAGGGCGTCGGAGAAGATCAGGGTCTTGGTCAGCGGGTCGCGGCTGCGGGCCTGCCACCAGGCGATCACGGCCTCTCCGCCTTCGATAGGCGGGGCGGAGTCGGGGCGAAGGCCGGGCCAATCAGCCACCCAGTCCGGCGCATCGCGTAGGAAGGCGGCGGTGCCGAAGGTGTCGGGCAGGATCACCTTCAGCCCGTCGTCGTAGAGGGCCTGCCATTCCTCCAGCACACGGTACTGCGCCTGCCGCAGGGCCGCGTCGTCCGGGGCGAGGGCGGCCAGGACCATGGGCAGCTCATGGCCGTTGGTGCCCACGGCAGGCAGGTCGAGCTCGCGCGCGAGGAGGACGTTGCTGGTGCCGCGGAAGGCCGGGCCCAGGCGGTCCTTCAGCGTCTGCACGGCCACCCGTTGCCACGCCAGGCTGTGGCGGCGGCGGGTGCCGAAGTCGGTGAGGGCGAGGCCCGGCAGGGCCTGCAGCCGGCGCGCCTTCTCCTCCAGGCGCCCGAGGGCGCAGGCGTAGAGGACCTCGACCTCGGCCGGACGCATCGCGGCTACCGCATGGCGCGCGCGCAGGCCGCTGATCACGGTGAGCGCCGGGATCTCCCAGAGGGTCACCTCGGCCCACGGCCCGGTGAAGGTCAGCTCGAGCTGACCGTCGGCGAGCGCGAGCTCGTAGGGCGGCAGCCGGAGCGTCTCCAGCCAGTCCAGGAATTCCGGCGCGAAGCGGTCCGTTCGGCCGTAGACGGGCGCGGTCTCCATCCAGGCGCGCTCCTCCGCCGTCACGCGGAGCGCGCGGACGGCGTCCAGGGCGGCGCGCAGCTCGGGCTCGGCGATCTCGTCGGCCAGACGTACGCGGCGGGTGCGGTTCACCAGGCTGAAGGTGACCGGCACGTCGCGGTGGTTGCGCCAGATGAGCTGCAGCATCAACAGCTTGTAGAGGTCGGTGTCCAGGAGGCTGGGGACCAGGGGCTCGCCGCGGCCGGAATGGTCGAGGCTCATGCGGGGAACAGCTCCGGCCGTCGCACGCGCAGCGCCAGCACCAGCGCGAGCGTCTTCAGGTCCTCGATCCGGCGGCCCGCCACCCAGTCCCAGAGCTGGGCGAGGGGCACCTCCATGACGGTGATGTTCTCCTGCTCGCCCTCGACCCCGCCGCCCTGCTCCACGCGGTCGGCGGCGCGGTACTCGGCGAGGAAGAGGTCGATGCGCTCGGACGAGACCCCCGGCGTGGAGAAGGGCGAGCCCACGTGGTCGAGGCGGTCGAGGCGCACGCCCACCTCCTCCAGCGCCTCGCGCCGGGCCGTGTCCTCGGCGTCCTCGTCCTCCACCATGCCGGCGGGGGCCTCGGCGAGCTCGGGCGGGCCGCCGGCCCAGATCACGGGCGGGCGCGGGATGGAGACCAGCAGCGCCGTCTTCCGCTCAGGGTCGTAGGGCAGCACCCCGACCGCGCGGCCATGGTGCTCGATCTCGCGGGTGACGGTCGCGCCGTCGCCGGCCGACAGGGTGGCCACCATCAGCGTGCAGTAGCCCTGGTAGACCGTCTCCACCTTGCGAAGCTCCACGGGCGCACCCCTCCTCTTGCTTTCGGCTCTTGCTTCGGGCTCGGAGCAGGAACCGCCGCCGCGCCGCCCCGGTTCAGCCCCCGAACAAAGGAGCAGGGCCATGGCGTCCGAATGGCTGGGCCAGGAGCCGGAGCGCAAGCCCCGCGCGCTGCAGGCCCGGGAGACGCGCGCGTTCGACGAGACGGCGGAGATCGCCCGGATGGTGGCCGAGGCGGCCGATCCCCTGCCGGACCCGGACGACCCGAGGTTCGGCGCCTGTTTCGAGCCCTTCGCGGACGCCCGTGTGGTGCTGCTCGGCGAGGCGAGCCACGGGACCTCGGAGTTCTATCGCGCGCGGGCGGCGATCACCCGCTGGCTGATCGAGCACCAGGGCTTCAACATCGTCGCCGTCGAGGCCGACTGGCCGGACGCCGCCGTGATCGACCGCTACGTCCGCTACCGCGGCAAGGCGAAGAACGCCCGCGACGCGTTCACCCGCTTCCCCACCTGGATGTGGAAGAACCGGGAGGTCCGGCAGTTCACGGAGTGGCTGCGCGACCACAACCGCATGCGGGCCGACGGCGCGCGGGCCGGCTTCTATGGTCTCGACCTCTACAACCTGCAGGGCTCGATCCGGGCGGTCATCGACTACCTCGACCGGGTGGACCCCGAGGCGGCGCAGGTGGCCCGCGCCCGCTACGGCTGCATCCTGCCCTGGAGCGAGGAGCCGGCGGTCTATGGCCGGATCGCGCTGACCCGCGGCTATGCCCCCTGCGAGGACGCGGTGGCGGAGATGCTGACCGACATGCTGAAGCGGGACCTCGCCGAACGCGACGGCGAGGACGACTTCGTGGACGCGGCGATGAACGCCCGCCTCGTGCAGGACGCCGAGGCCTACTACCGGGTGATGTACTACGGCTCGGAGGAGAGCTGGAATCTCCGCGACACCCACATGTTCGACACCCTGGAGGCGCTGCTCGAGGCGCGCGGGCCGGACGCCAAGGCGGTGGTGTGGGCGCACAATTCCCACATCGGCGACGCGCGCGCGACCGACATGGGCAAGGCGCGGGGGGAGCTCAACCTCGGCCAACTCTGCCGGCAGCGCTGGGGCGAGGCGGCGCGGCTGATCGGCTTCGGCACGCACGCGGGCACGGTGGCCTGCGCGTCGGACTGGGACGAGCCCATGGAGGTGAAGCGGGTGCTGCCGTCCCGGGCGGACAGCTACGAGGCCATCGCCCACCAGGCGGGAGCCGGGCCCTGGCTGCTCGACCTCCGGGCCGGCCGGCACGCCGCGCTGCGCGAGCGGCTGATGGCGCCCCGGCTCGAGCGGTTCATCGGCGTGATCTACCGGCCGGAGACGGAGCGCTGGAGCCACTATGTGGAGTGCGTCCTGCCCGAGCAGTTCGACGCCTTCGTCTGGTTCGACGAGACGACGGCGGTGACCCCGCTGCCCGCGGCCCGGTCCGGCGATCATGAGACCGGCGGCGAGGACACCTGGCCGTCCGGGCTTTAGGAGCCGTCACGTCGCTCCCCCTCCGGCCAAGCCGGCTGAGGGGATCTGCACCGAGGTCTGAGCGGACCCCCTCGGCCCCTCAAGGCCGCCTCCCCGGCGGGAGGGGCTAGGCGGTCGTCGCGGCGGCGGCGCGGCGGCCGAGGCGGTCCCAGACGCGTTCGTGGATGGCGAAGGCGAGGGTCTGGAAGACAGGCTCGATCATCCCGATGGCCAGGGCCGCGCGCCAGTCGCGGGTCAGGGCGTAGGCGACGGTGATCGCCACGGTGAGGTGCATGATCGAGTAGCTGACGGTCTTCTTGGCGGCGCGCATGGCGGTCTCTCTTGCGAACGGTTCTCAACATAATCCCGACCAATGGAAATTCCAAGAACCATCGAAGACTTCTTTCTCCAGTCGGTGACGCTTGATCGTCGGCAGGAGAGGGCCATCTGACGCGGCCATGTCCCAGCTCGGCCTCTTCGACGACGCGCCTGCCGCTCCGGACCTGCCGCCGGGCTTCGCCTACCGGCCGGCGTTCCTGACGCCGGAGGAGGAACGGGCGATCGCGGGCGAACTGGCGGAGCTGCCGTTCGAGCCGTTCCAGTTCCGCGGCTTCGAAGCCCGCCGGCGGGTGTGCTCCTTCGGCTACCGCTACGACTTCAACAGGGGCGTGCTGGAAGACGCCGAGCCGATCCCCGACTGGCTGCAGCCGGTGCGGGCGCGGGCGGAAGCCTTCGCCGGCCTGGCGCCCGGCGGGCTGCAGCAACTGCTGATCAACGAATACCTGCCCGGCGCCCCGATCGGCTGGCACCGGGACCGGCCGCAGTTCGAGAAGGTGGTGGGGATCTCGGTGGGCGCGCCCTGCGTGTTCCGGCTGCGCCGCCGGGCGGGGTCGGGCTTCGCGCGCAAGTCGCTGACCCTGGAGCCGCGCTCGGCCTATCTGATCGCCGGCGAGGCGCGGGAGGCCTGGGAGCACTCGATTCCGCCGGTGGCGGCGCACCGCTATTCGGTGACCTTCCGCAGCTTCCGGAGCGGCCCGGGGCCCGGGTTGCCAGCCGGCTGAACACCGTTCACCCTGCCCGGCGATACGGGGAGGACAACAGGATGAACCGGCTCGCGCTCCTGGCGGCCGCGGCGCTCTTCGCCGCCGGCGCCGCCCAGGCGAAGACCCTCAACGTCGCCCCCGGCGGCGACGCCCAGGAAGCCCTGCAGACCGCCCTGCTGGACGCCAAGCCCGGCGACGTGGTGCAGATCTCGGCCGGGCGCTACGAGCTGACCGACGGCCTGTCGCTGGACGTGGACGACGTGACGGTGCGCGGCGCCGGGCCGGACAAGACGGTGCTGTCGTTCAAGGGCCAGAAAGGGGCCGGCGAGGGTCTGCTGATCACCTCCGACCGGGTGACGGTGCGCGACCTCGGGGTCGAGGACACCCGCGGCGACGGGCTGAAGGCCAAGGGCTCGGACCAGATCAGCTTCGTCAACGTGCGGGTGGAATGGACCGGCGGGCCGAAGGAGACCAACGGGGCCTACGGGGTCTATCCGGTCTCCTCCACCAACGTGCTGATCGACAAGGTGACGGTGCGCGGCGCCTCCGACGCCGGGATCTACGTCGGCCAGTCGAAGAACATCGTGGTGAAGGACAGCCGGGCGGAGTTCAACGTCGCCGGAATCGAGATCGAGAACTCCTACAACGCCGACGTCTTCGACAACGTGGCGACGCGCAACACCGGCGGCATCCTGGTGTTCGACCTGCCGAACCTGCCGCAGATGGGCGGGCACTCGCACCGCATCTACCGCAACCGGATCGTCCAGAACGACACGCCGAACTTCGCGCCCAAGGGCAACATCGTGGCCAGCGTGCCGGTGGGCACCGGCGTGATGGTGATGGCCAACAAGAACGTCCACGTTTTCGACAACGAGATCGACGGCAACCAGTCGGCGGCCGTCATGCTGGTCAGCTACACCCAGAAGTTCGACGACAAGACCTACAACCCGCTGCCGCGCGACGTGGTGGTCCGCGGCAACCGGATGGGCAAGAACGCCCACGATCCGAAGTTCCCGGGCGCCGAGATCCTGGCCAAGGCGCTGGGCGGGACCCTGCCGCCGGTGATGTGGGACGGGGTCACCGCGCACCCGCAGAACAGCGATGTGGTCAAGGTGCGGCTGGAGGACGGGCCGGTGCTGAACCTGCGCCTCAAGGGACCGGGCCAGCTTATGACCGCCGATCCCACCGTCACCCCCACCGCCGGCGACGCCCCGGTGGCCGAGCCGAAGCCGGTGACGCTGCCGAAGGCGCAGGCCGACCTTGCCGGCTAGAGGCGTCTTCGCGCGCCTGGCGGCGCTGGCCGCGGCGCTGGCCTGCGTCTCGGCGGCGCCGGCGCCGAAGGGCCCGGCGCTGGACGTCATCCTCGCCGAGGCGCCCGCCCCCCGGCTCTCCGACTACCGGCTGTTCGAGGACGGCCGGCCAGACCCGGCGCTCACGCCCTATGCGCTGAACACGCCGCTGTTCAGCGACTACGCCGAGAAGTTCCGCCACCTGTGGCTGCCGCCGGGGACCAAGGTCCGCTACCGCGCCGACGGGGTGCTGGAGTTCCCGGTGGGGGCGATGCTGGTGAAGACCTTCGCCTTCCCGGCCGACCTGCGCCGCCCCGAGCAGGACGTCCGCTGGATCGAGACGCGGCTGCTGATCCGCAAGGCGCAGGGGTGGACGGCGCTGGCCTATGTCTGGGACGCCGAGCGCAAGGACGCGGTGCTGAAGCGGGCCGGCGCGCGGGTCGCGGTGCGCTTCGTCGACGGCCAGGGCCGGGCGCGCGACGTGGACTACGCCGTCCCCAACCAGAACCAGTGCAAGGAGTGCCACCAGCTCGACAGGACGCTGGTCCCGGTGGGCCCGAAGGCGCGCAACCTGAACGGCGACTTCGCCTATGCCGACGGCCGCGAGAACCAGCTCGCCCGATGGGCGCGGATGGGCCTCCTGGAGGGGGCGCCCAAGCCCGCCGCGGCGCCCCGGACGCCGCGCTGGGACGACCCCACCGAGCCGCTGGCGGCGCGGGCCCGGGCCTATCTGGACGCCAACTGCGCCCACTGCCACCAGCCGCGCGCGATCGCCTCGAACTCCGGCCTGTTCCTGAACCTCGAGGAGACGCGGGCGGCGCATCTGGGCGTCGGCAAGGGGCCGGTGGCGGCCGGGCGCGGCTCCGGCGGACTTTCGGTGTCCCTCGACCCTGGCCACCCGGACCGCTCGATCCTGGTCTATCGCATAGCCTCGTCAGAGCCCGGGGTGATGATGCCCGAGCTCGGCCGCAGCCTGGTGCACGACGAGGGCGTGGCGCTGATCCGGCAGTGGGTGGCCGAGATGAAGCCCTAGCGCCCGCCCTGGGCGACGATGGCGGTGTCGGCCGCGCCGTGGCCGAGGGCGGCGAGCAGGGGCGCGTCGCGGCCGTAGATGTCCTCCCGGCGCGCGAGGCCGCCGGCCGCCGGCATGGCGGTGAAGTAGGTGATGTAGACCGGGATCGGCTGGTCCAGCTCGACCTGCCGCTCGATCTCGCCGCCGGCGGCGGCGGCCGGCGCGCGGTCGCCGAACAGCAGGCCCGAGAGCGCCAGAGCGTCCTCGAGGCGGACGCAGCCGGAGGAGACGTAGCGCGCCTCCTCGCCGAACACCGCCTTGTTCGGCGTGTCGTGCAGGTAGATGCCGAGCGGGTTGGGCAGCATCAGCTTGACCTTGCCCATCATGTTGCGCGGCCCGGGCTTCTGGCGCACCCGCACCTGGAGGTCGCCCCGGTAGATCGCCTCCCAGTCGAGGGTCGCCGGATCGAGCTCGACGGCGTCGGCCTCGTAGCCGGAATAGACCACCATCTCCTCGGTCTGGAGGTAGCCCAGACCCTGGTCGAGGACGTTGCGGGCCACGGTGGTGCGGACCAGGTCCTCGGGGACGTTCCAGTAGGGGTTGAAGATCGCGTGGCGGATCAGGCCGGTCATGATCGGGGTGGGCAGGCTGGGCTTGCCCACCGCCACCTTCATGGCCGTGCGGACCTCGCCGTCCTCGTAGAGCCAGAGCTGGCGGGCGGCGGTGTCCACCAGGATGAAGCGGTCGCCGAACTCGGGCGGGAGCGCGCGGGCGCGCTCCAGGTTGGCGAGGATCAGCGCCTCGTCGGCCGGGGCGCCGCCGGCCGCGCGGTGGGCGGCGAGCGCGCGGCGGAAGCCGTCGTAGATCGGGTTCATCCGGGTGAGGGCGGCGACGTCGGGCGCCTCGCCCTCGCCGAGCGCGGCCAGGAGGCGCCGCGCGCTGGGCGCGGTCTCGGGAAGCTGCGGGTCGACGAAGGCCGGGCCGGCCTCGCCGCGGCCCTGCCGCAGGTCGAGGGCGAAGCGGACGAGGGTGCGGGTCAGCGCGAGCTCCGCGTCGGCCACGGCCGCCGGGTCGCCGGAGTTCGCCTGGTCGAGGGCTGCGGCGAGTTGCTCGGGCGCGTAGGACGCGGGATCGAGGCCGTCGTCGGCGGCGTCGCGCAGGCGCGCCAGCAGGGCCTCGGCCGCCGGCTTCGGCCCGGCGTCGAACCAGACCGGGACGTGCCCGCGCCGGCCGTAGAAGGCGGCGAGCTCGGCGTCCTCGCCGGAGGCGCCCAGCAGCCGGTAGCGGAGCTCCGCGCGCAGCACGGTGTCGGCCACCGCCGAGCCGGAATACGGATCGGGCAGGACCTGGGCCGCGGCCGGCGCGCCGACGCCGGCCAGGCTGAGCGCCGCGATTGAGACGGCGAGGAGCGCGCCCGGCCGACGGCCGGACGCGCTCGACACGGTGGCTATGTCAGCCCCGCTCGCCGGTGCTCGGAGCCGGCGTCGGCGCCGGAGCCGGGGTGGGTTCCGGAGCGGGCGCGGGCATGGTCTCGGCGGTGGACGGGGCGGTGTCGGCGACGGGGGCCGCCGAGCCGGTGTCGGCCGCCATCTGGTCGTTGTTGCTGGCGCAGGCGGTCAGCAGGCCCGCCGCGGCGACCGCGCAAACGATGAAGCGCATCTTGTTCTCCTCCTGTCGTGAAGCGACGCCGTCTAATTTTCCACGGCCCGGCTTGGTTCCCGGCGTTCGGCGAATCCGGTGTCGCTTTTCAAGGAGGTGATGGCCGGCGATCGATCCTAGTCCGTGTACGGCGCCCGCGTGGTCATCGGCGCGTCGGGATCGGTGGGCGGCGGGGTGGCCGCCCGCGGGGCCGGCTGGGGCTCGGCGGCCGGCGCCGGTTCGGGCAGCGGCACGACCCGCGGGACCACCGGCTCGGCGGCGGCGGGCGCAGACGCGGCGGCGGCCGGCGCTGGCGCCTCGACGCTCGGCGCGGGGCGGGCGGCCCGG
>NZ_JAYSEO010000040.1:0-24620 GCF_041913825.1 Phenylobacterium sp. | reverse complement strand
TTCAAGGTCGACGGCGTCGCCGCCAAGGCCGCGCCGGCCAAGCGCGCCGAGCCGGCGCGCAACGTGAGCCGGATGCCGGCGCGCCAGGTGGCCAACCTGCGCCGCGCGAGCGCCGGCGGCGCGGCCCTGAAGCTGCAAACCGACAACTGGGAGGAGTTCTGATGCAAGGCTTCGCCGCCACCGCCGCCGCGCCGGCCGAGCTGATCTCGGTCCGCATCGGCGAGCAACTCTTCGCGCTCGACATCATGGCCGTCCGCGAGATCCGCGGCTGGACCGTCTCCACGCCGCTGCCGCACGCGCCGGACTACGTGCTGGGCATGATCAACCTGCGCGGCGCCGTCCTGCCGGTGGTCGACCTGGCCGGCCTGCTCGGCCTCCACAAGATCCGCCCGGACGCCTCCTCCGTAGTGGTCGTGGCAGACCTCGGCGGCCGGGCGATCGGCCTGCTGGTCGACGCCGTCTGCGATATCATCACCCTGCTGGACGGGGAGATGAAGCCGGCGCCGGAACTGGGGTCCGACTACGCGGGCTTCGTCAGCGGCGTGGTCACGGGAGCGGACGGGATCATCACCGTCCTCGACCTCGACGGGGCCCTGCCGCAGACCGAGGCGCTGGACATCGCCGCCTAGGGATCGGGCCGGGGGCCGCCCCGGCCCGCTTCGCATTACGAAGGTTTAATCGTCCCGGTTGCATCCGCCGGCGCCGCCGGCCGCCTCCTTATCCTCGAACGCGCCCCGTCCCGGCGGTGCGGACGAGGAGGGGGTCCATGTCGCTGGCGCTGGCCACGCTGCTGTACGAATGGCGCCGCTACACGGCCGCCATGGTCGCCCTGGCCTTCTCCGGCCTGCTGATCCTCGCCCAGGTCGGGATGTTCACCGGCATCGTGAAGGGCGCCACCGCCACCATCGACCGCAGCCGGGCCGACATTCTCGTCCTGCCGCCGAAGATGGAGAGCCTGATCAACTCCGGCGGCGGCTCCCTGCCCGGCCGGCTGCAGCCGCAGATGTACCTGCATCCCGAGGTCGTCGAGGTGGCGAGCTGGGACGGCGACGGCGGCCGGTGGGTCAACCACCCGGAGGACGGCAAGAAGGCGGTCACCACCTACGTCAACATCAACATGGTGGACACCCGCCCCGGCGCGGTGAACCTGCCGGTCGACTTCAGCGAGGCGACGCGCCGCGCGCTGCTGGAGCCCTATTCGGTCGCCATCGACGAGAGCCAGCTCAAGCGGCTGGGCGTGAAGCTCGGTGACTCCGCCTCGATCAACGGCAAGACCGTCTACGTGCGGGCGGTCCTCACCGGCTATCCCGACATCAACAGCGCCAGCGTGACCATGTCGCGCGACACCATGCGGCTGCTCGGCATGCTGACCAAGAACGGCAAGACCGGCCCGCTGATGATCCGGGTGAAGGACCCCGCCCGGGCCGTGGCGGTGCGCGACGAGCTCAACGCCCGCGCCAACGGCGCCTACCGGGCCTGGACCCGCACCGAGCTCGCCGAAGCCAACCAGGGCGCGCTGATGAAGGAGCAGATCATCGGCATCTTCCTCGGCTTCTCGGTTTTCCTGGGCTTCCTGATCGGCGTCGGGATCACCTCCCAAACCCTACGCGGCGCCATCCTCTCCTCGATCAAGGAGTTCGCCAGCCTGCGGGCGCTCGGCGTCTCCATGGGCTCGCTCAGCCTGATCGTCATGGAGCTGTCTTTCTGGGTCGGCGTGGCCGGCCTGCTGGCCACCGCCGCGCTGACCTTCGGGGTCTACCTGCTGGCGACCAACGGCGGCCTGCCGATGGGCTTCCCGGTTCCCTGGGTGGTGGGCGTCGCCGTCCTGCTGCTCGTCATCGCCGTCGCCTCGGGCCTGCTCGCCCTCGGCATCCTCAAGAAGAGCCAGCCTGCGGACCTCCTGAGATGAGCTCATCCGAACGCGCCATCGCCGCCCACGGCCTCTACAAGCGGTTCAAGACCGGCCGCACCCACATCGAGGTCCTCAAGCGCGTGGACTTCGACGCCCTGCACGGCGACGTCACCATGGTCATGGGCCCGTCGGGATCCGGCAAGTCGACCCTGGTGGCCACCCTGTCCGGCCTGCTGAAGCCGGACGAGGGCAAGGTTACGGCGCTCAGCCAGGACATCTGGAAGCTCGGCGGCGGCCGGCGCGACCGATTCCGCCTCGACCACTGTGGCTTCATCTTCCAGGGCTTCAACCTGTTCCCGGCGCTCACCGCCCGCCAGCAGGTGGAGATCATCCTCAAGTACCAGGGCTACGCCCCCGGCGAGGCCCGCCGAAAGGCCGCCGACGCGCTCACCGAGGTGGGGCTGGAGCTGCGCATGAACATGCGCCCGTCCGAGCTCTCCGGCGGCGAGAAGCAGCGCGTGGCCATCGCCCGGGCGCTCGCCAAGGACCCGCGCCTGCTGTTCGCCGACGAGCCCACCAGCGCGCTGGACGGCGAGAACGGCCAGATCGTCATCAAGCTGCTGCAGCGCGCGGCCAAGCAGCACGGCGCCGCGGTGATCTGCGTGACCCACGACCCGCGCCTCGAGGCCTACGCCGACCGGATCATCCACCTGGAGGACGGCCGGATCCTTTCCGACCGGCGCACGGCCCACGCCGCGCCCATGCCCGCCCAACCCAAACCCGAACTCGTCCAAGCCTGAGGACCCGCAGAGATGTTCGCCTTCCTCCGCCACCGCATCGTCTGGATCGTCGCCGTCCTCGTCGTCCTGGGCGGCGGCGCCGGCCTCTACTTCAACAGCCAGGCCCAGGCGAAGAAGGCCGAGGCCGCCAAGGCCGACGCCGCCAAGGCCAAGGAGAAGACGCCCTACGCCGCGGTCGCCAACGGCAAGGCCGACGTGGAGGGCGGGATCATCCAGGTGGCCGCCCGCCGGGCCGGCGTGGTCCGCGACGTGCTGGTCCAGGAGGGCGACATGGTCACCCGCGGCCAGGTCCTCGCCCGACTGGAGGACGACGAGCCTCGCCTGGCCGCCGAGCGCGCCCGGGCCGAGGTCGACCAGGCCCGCGCGGCGCTGGCGCTGCTGGAGGTCCAGCTCTCTTCGGCCCAGCGCGAGGAGCGCCGCCTGCAGGGCCTGGCGCCTTCCAATTTCGTCGCCGCCCAGCGCCTCGACCAGGCCCGCGACGCGGTGCGCGAGGCCAACGCGCGGATCGCCGCCCAGCGGGCGCTGATCGCCACCGCCGAGGCCCGCTCGGCCGAGGCCCGCTACGACCAGGAGCTGTCGATCATCCGCGCCCCGGCGGACGGCCGCATCGTGCGCCGCTACGCCAATCCCGGCGCCGGCGCCTCGACCCTGAACGTGTCCAACATGTTCGACCTCGAGCCGCAGTCGGGCCGCATCGTCCGCGCCGAGATCGCCGAGGGCGCCCTGCCCTACGTGGCCATTGGCCAGACGGTGCAGATGTCGCCCGAGGCCGACCCCACCCGCACCTACCCCGGCCGCGTCCTGCGCCGCGCCGCCGTCTTCGGCGCCCGCAAGCTGCAGTCGGACGATCCCACCGAGCGCACCGACGACCGCGTGGTCGAGGTGGTGGTCGCCGCCGACGGCGCCCCCTTCCTCATCGGCCAGCGGGTGCTGGTGAAGTTCATGGACCAGAAGCAGGCCGGCCTGCCTCCGACCCCGGCAGGCTGACCGCGAGCCGCCGGCGCCGCGCCCAGGCGGCTCCGGCGGCGCACCGCCGCGCATGCGGCGGATAAGAGGGCGTCCGCCGCGTCGTCGAGCCGCGGCGGGCGCCCTCTTCGCGTTCGGGCCGCCGCCGCGTCAACTTGACGCCGCTGGCGCCGCACCGCACAACGCCGCCGATTTCGAACACCTGTTCTGAGAGGACATCTCCATGGCGGACATCCGCTTCGACGGCAAAGTGGCCATCGTCACCGGCGCGGGCGGCGGGCTCGGGCGCCAGCACGCCCTGGAGCTCGCCCGGCGCGGCGCGAAGGTGGTGGTCAACGATCTGGGCGGCTCGGTGGACGGCTCCGGCGGCGGCTCGGACGCGGCCAACGCGGTGGTCGAGGAGATCAAGGCCTTCGGCGGCGAGGCCATCGCCAACGGCTCGTCGGTCACCGACGACGCCGGCGTGCAGCGCATGGTGAAGGACGCGATGGACGCCTGGGGCCGGATCGACATCCTGGTCGCCAACGCCGGCATCCTGCGGGACAAGACCTTCGCCAAGATGGAGATCGGCGACTTCCAGGTGGTCGTCGACGTCCACCTGTTCGGCACGGTCAAGCCGGCAAAGGCGGTCTGGGAGATCATGCGCGAGCAGAACTACGGCCGGATCGTCGTGACGACCTCGTCGTCGGGCCTCTACGGCAACTTCGGCCAGTCCAACTACGGCGCGGCCAAGCTCGGCCTGATCGGCTTCATGAACACGCTGAAGCTCGAGGGCCAGAAGAACAATATCCACGTCAACGCCATCAGCCCGGTGGCCGCGACCCGGATGACCGAGAACCTGATGCCGCCGGCGATCCTCGAGCAGCTCAAGCCCGAGTACGTCACCCCCGGCGTGGTCTTCCTGTGCTCGGACGAGGCCCCGACGGGCGCCATCCTGACGGCGGGCGCGGGTGCCTTCGCCCTGTCGCGGATCGTGGAGACCGAGGGCGTCTACCTCGGCCACGAGGCCAGCGTGGAAGGCGTGCGCGACAACTGGGCGAAGATCGCCGACGAGACCGGCGCCAAGGCCTACGTCAACGGCGGCGAGCAGACCCAGAAGTTCTTCCGCAAGATGCAGGGCGGCTGAGCCGCCTTCCGAAAACCCGGTACAACTTCGACGGGCGGCCCAGCGGGCCGCCCGTTTCGCATTTGTAATCGGAAACCTCTTGCCGAAGGGCAGGTGAACGCGCGTAACCTGACGACCAGCGTCCGGTGAGAGGCGTAGGTCGGAGGAGCATATGTCGGTGGCTCAGGGCAACAAGGCCGCGCCGGACGGCGCACTTTCCCTCCCGGCCGTGATGACCTTCGCCAGCGCGAGCATCCCGGTCGGCGCCCTGGTTCTGGCGGCCACGGTCCACCTGCCCCGCTACTTCGCCGCCGAGCTCGGCCTCTCCTTGGCCCTGGTCGGCACGGTGTTCGCCCTCGTGCGGTTCATCGACATTCCGGTGGACGCGCTGATGGGTCTGGCCATGGACCGGACCCGCACCCGTTTCGGCCGCTACCGCGTCTGGATGGCGCTGGGCGCCCCGGTGCTGATGCTCGGCTTCTACATGCTGCTGATCTCGCCGGAGGGCGTCGGGGCGATCTACCTCGGGACCTGGCTGCTGGTGATGTACGTCGGCTACTCCGGCATCTACCTCTCGCACCTGGCCTGGGCGGGCCGCCTGGCCGCAACCTACACAGAGCGATCGAGGGTGTTCGGGGCGATCACCGGCCTGGGCGTGATCGGCGCCATCGCCGTCCTGCTGATCCCCGTGGTCATGACCCAGGCCGGCGCCAGCGACGCCGAGGGCGTCCAGGCGATGATCTGGTTCATCATCGCCAGCGCCGGCGTCACCTGCCTGCTCGTGGTCCTGGGCTCGCCCGAGCGCATCGCTCCCGACCACAGCACCCACTTCGGGCTGAAGGACTACGCGGCCCTCTTCAGCCGGGGCAACGTCATCCGCCTGCTCGCCGCGGACCTGCTGGTGACGCTCGGGCCCGGCTGGATGGCCGCCCTCTACCTCTTCTACTTCAAGGACAGCCGCGGCTTCGACACGGCCGCCGCCAACCTGCTCCTGCTGATCTATGTGGTCGCCGGCTTCGCCGGCGCGCCGCTGGCCGCCTGGCTCGCCAACCGGCTGAGCAAGCACCGGGCGCTGATGGTCAACACCAGCATCTATTCGCTGGGCCTGATCGTCGTGCCGCTGCTGCCGGCCGGCAACTTCCTCGCCTTCGCGCCGATCATGTTCCTGGTGGGCGCCATGGCCGCCGGCTTCACGGTGATGATCCGCGCGATCTGCGCCGACATCGCCGACGAGCTGCGCCTCGACAGCGGGCGCGAGTGGATGGGCCTGATGTACGCCGGCATCACCGCCACCTCGAAGCTAGCCACGGCCGGGGCCATCTTCCTGACCTTCAACGTCCTGGCCGCCGTCGGCTACGTGGCCCAGGCCGGCTCGGTGAACACGCCCGAGGCGATCCGCGGGCTGGAGATCGCCTACATCGTCGGTCCGATCGTCTTCGTCATGGCGGCCGGCGCCTGCTTCATCGGCTACAAGCTCAGCGCCGAGCGGCACGCCGAGATCCGGCGCAAGCTCGAGGAGCGGGACACCCTGCTCGATCCCGCCGCCAGCCTCGAGTCGCTGACCGGCGAGGACCTGGCCCCGGCGAACCGGCCGTCGTGACCGCGGCAGCCGCGCCAGCGAGAGCGGGCCGGCTCCCGCTCACCGCCGCCCTCGCCTTCGCGGCGACCAGCCTGCCCCTGCAGGCGCTCGCCATCGCCGTCGCGGTGCACCTTCCGGCCTACTTCGCCGCCAACATCGGCGTGCCGCTGGCCGTGGTCGCCGCGGCCTTCGGCACCGTCCGGCTGATCGACGTGCCCATCGAGGTGGCGCTGGGGCTGGGCATGGACCGCACCCGCAGCCGCTTCGGCCGCTACCGGCTTTGGACCCTGATCGGCGCCCCCTTCATGATGCTGGGGCTCTACATGCTGCTGACCGCCGGCCGCGGGGTCGGCAGCGCCTACCTGATCACCTGGCTGCTGGTCATGTACCTGGGCGTCTCGATCCTGATGCTGTCGCACCAGGCCTGGGCCGCCACGCTCGCCAAGTCCTATGAGGACCGCGCCCGGCTGTTCGGCGTCATGGCCGCCGTCGGCGTGCTGGGCGCGGTGAGCGTCCTGCTGATCCCCATCGTCATGGAGCGGCTGGGCTACGGCGAGGCCCAGGGCGTGCGGGCCATGGTCTGGTACCTGATCTTCCTCGCGCCCGTGGCCGTGGCGATCGTCGTCTGGCGCACGCCGGAGACCCTGGCCCGGGAGACGGCGGGCCACCGCTTCCGGCTGCGCGACTACGTGGAGATCGTCACCGACCACTCCATGCGGCGGATCCTGCTGGTGGACCTGATGGTCTCCCTCGGGCCGGGCTGGATGGCGGCGCTCTACATCCTCTACAGCCGCGACTACATGCAGTTCACCTCCGGCCAGGCGAACATCCTCCTGGCCGTCTATGTGCTGTCGGGCGTCGTGGGCGCCCCGTGCCTCGCCTGGCTGGCGACCCGGATCAGCAAGCACCGGACGGTGATGCTGACCGCGGTCTGCTACTCGCTCCTGCTGGTCACCCTGCCCTTCCTGCCGAAGGGCAATTTGGCGGCCTCGCTGCCGACCCTGTTCTTCACCGGCTTCATGGCCGCCGGCTTCAACGTGCTCACCCGCGCCATGACCGCCGACGTCGCCGACGAGATGCGCCTG
Source organism: Phenylobacterium sp. (assembly GCF_041913825.1). Classification (GTDB taxonomy): domain Bacteria; phylum Pseudomonadota; class Alphaproteobacteria; order Caulobacterales; family Caulobacteraceae; genus Phenylobacterium. The sequence continues at coordinate 17,233 of NZ_JAYSEO010000040.1, read as the reverse complement.
AAGCAGGGCAAGGAGCGCAGCGGCCTGCTCTACGCCATGACCACCCTGACCTCGAAGATCGCCGCGGGCCTGTCGATCTTCCTGACCTTCGGCGTGCTGTCGCAAATGGGCTACGACCCGCAGCTCGGCCAGCGCAACACGGCCGAGGCGATCCACGCCCTGATGCTGTGCTTCGTCGTGGGGCCGGTGGTCTTCGTGATGCTCGGCGCCGCCTGCCTGATCGGCTACCGGCTGTCCGCCGAACGGGCCGCCGAGGTCCGCCGGGAGTTGGACGCCCGCGACGCCGCTTTCGACGCCTCGGCCGCCGTCGTCAGCCTGACCGGCGAGGAGCGCGAGGCGCCGCGGCCGGCGCCGTCGTCTAGCTCGCCAGCCGCTCGGCCATCCTGAAGAAGGCCTGGGCGGCGGGGCTCTGCGGCTGGGTGGCCACCAGCGGCCGGCCCTCGTCGCCGCCCTGGCGCAGGGCGATGTCGATCGGCACCTCGGCCAGCAGCGGCACACCCAGGCGCTCCGCCTCGGCCTTCGCCCCGCCCTCGCCGAAGATCGGGATGCGGGCGCCGGTCGTGGGATCCGGGAAGAAGGCCATGTTCTCCACCACGCCAAGCACCGGCGTCCCGGTCTTGGAGAACATGGCGGCCGCGCGCCGGGCGTCGATCAGGGCGATCTCCTGGGGCGTGGAGACGATCACCACCCCGTCGAGCTTCAGGCGTTGCACCAGGGTGAGCTGGATGTCGCCGGTGCCCGGCGGCAGGTCGACGACCAGCACGTCCAGCGGCTCGGCCGCCGAGCCCCACTTGGAGCCCATCAGGGTGCGCAGCGCCGACGACGCCATGGGCCCGCGCCAGATGTTCGCCGCCCCGTCCTCCACGATGAAGCCGATGGACATCACCTGGACGCCATAGGCCTCCAGCGGGTTCAGCCGCTTCTCGGCGTCGAAAGTGGGCTCGTCCTGGATGCCCATCATCTGCGGCGCGGACGGGCCGTAGATGTCGGCGTCGAGCAGGCCGACCCGATGGCCGAGCCCCGCCAGCGCCACGGCGAGGTTCACCGAGACCGTGGACTTGCCGACCCCGCCCTTGCCGCTGGCCACTGCGATGACCTTGCGCACGTGCGCCGGCCGCTCGGCCTCGGGCATGTGGCCGAGCCGGGCCTGCGGGTCCTCCGCCACCTGGGCGCGGCGGCGGGGCGCGGTGCGCAGCTCGGGCGCGGGCGGCCCCTCGGCGGTCAGCACCACCTGAGCCGTCGCCACGCCCGGCACGGCGGCCAGCGCCCGCTCGGCGGCCTCGCGCACCGGGGCGTAGAGCCCGATGTCGGCGGGCGCCACCTCGAGCATGAAGGCCGCCCGGTCGGCGCGGATCACCAGGCCCCGCACCAGTCCGGCGGCGGTCAGCCCACGGCCGGTTTTGGGGTCGCGGACAGCGTCCAGCGCTTCCAGGATGACGGCCCTGTCCGGGCCGGCCCGCTCGTTCATGACGCCCTTTGTCTTGCTTTGGTGGGGAAGGGGTCTCATATCCGGCTGACTGCGCCGGTTTACAAGCCCATGGGGGCTTGCCCGACACGGCCGCGCCTGGACACGAAAACAACAACCTTGACCAAGACGCGACCTGGCTGATGCCCTGGAACGACAACGCCAACCCCGGGCCGTGGGGCTCGCCGGGTGACGACAACGACCGCCGAGAGACCCCGCCGCGGCGGCCTCAGGGCGGCGGACCGCGCGGGCCGCAGCGCCCCGGCGGTCCCGACCTCAACCAGAGCTTCGAGCAGCTCCAGCGCCGGTTCGGCCGCTGGTTCGGCGGCCCCGGCGGCGGCGTCCGTCCGGGCGCGATCGCCGCCGTGGCCGGCGGCGCCTTCGCGCTCTGGGCGCTTTCGGGCCTCTATGTGGTCCAGCCCAACGAAGAAGCGGTGGTGACCACTTTCGGCGCCTATACCCGCAACGAGACGCCGGGCCTGCGCTATCACCTGCCCTTCCCCATCGAGCGGGTGGTGAAGGTGCCGGTGACCAGCCTGCAGCGCGTCGACGTGGGCGGCGTCGGCGAGAGCGACGTGCCCCAGGAGAGCCTGATGGTCACCGGCGACGAGAACATCGTCGACCTGGACTTCAGCGTGACCTGGCGCGTGGCCGACGCCGACCAGTTCGTCTTCCGCCTGCGCGATCCGGAATCCTCCGTGAAGGCCGTGGCCGAGAGCGCCATGCGCGAGGTCGTGGGCAGGATGCTGCTGGACGACGTGCTCACCCGCCAGCGCGGCCAGGTGCAGACCCAGACCGCCGAGCTGATGCAGCGCACCCTCGACCAGTGGGGCGCCGGCGTCCGCGTGGTGGAAGTCCAGATCCGCAGCGCCAACCCGCCGCAGCAGGCCATCGCCGCGTTCCGCGACGTGAACAGCGCCGAGCAGGACCAGGCCTCGGCCGTTAACGAGGCCCGCACCTACGCCAACCGCGTGGTCAATGAGGCCCGAGGCGACGCCGCCCGTATCGTCCAGTCCGCCCAGGGCTACCGCGAGCAGGCCGTGCGCGAGGCGCTCGGCGACGCCGCCCGCTTCAACTCCATCTACACCGAGTATCGCCGGGCTCCCGGCGTGACCCGCGACCGGCTCTACATCGAGACCATGCAGCGCGTGCTCGCCCGCTCCAACAAGGTGATCGTCGACAGCCAGGGCGCGTCGGCCCCGATCATCCTGCCGCCGGACGTCTTCAGGCCCCGCGGCCAGTCCCAGGCCGGCCAGGTGATGGCCGCGCCCGAGCCGCCCGCCGTCGAGGTCCAGCCCGGCGTGAGGTCCGCCCAATGATCCGCAGCCGCTTCACCCTCTATGTCGTCCTGCTGGTCGTGGCCCTCGTCGTCCTGGCCAACACCCTGTTTGTGGTGGATCAGCGCGAGCAGGCGATCGTCGTCCGCTTCGGCGAGCCCGTGCGCGTGGTCAACGCGCCCGGCACCGACGGCGCGGGCCTAAACGCCAAGGCGCCGTTCCTCGAGAACGTCATCAAGTTCGACCGACGCAACATCGCGCTCGAGAGCCAGCAGGAAGAGATCCTGACGGCCGACCGGCAGCGCCTAGTGGTCGACGCCTTCGTCCGCTACCGCATCGCCGACCCGCTGAGCTTCTACCGCACCCTGCGCGACGAGCGGACCGCCGAGGACCGCATCGAGCGGCTGGTGAACTCCTCGCTCCGACAGGTCCTGGGCTCTGCGACCCAGCAGGAGATCATCGCCGGCCGCCGTGGCCAGTTGATGCAGCTCACCCGCCGCGACGTGGCCCAGCGCGCCCAGTCCTCGCGCCTCGGCATCGAGGTGATCGACGTGCGCATCCGGCGCGCCGACTTCCCGCAGACCAACGAGGAAGCCGTCTACCGCCGCATGCAGACCGACCGGCAGCAGGAAGCGGCCCGCATCCGCGCCGTCGGCGAGCAGCAGAAGCGCGAGCTGATGGCCGCCGCCGACCGCGAGGTCACCATAACCCTGGCTCAAGCCCAGGAGCTCGGCGAAACCACCCGAGGCGAGGGCGACGCCCAGCGCACGCGGATCCTTGGCCAGGCCTTCGGCAAGGACCCGGGCTTCGCCGCCTTCTACCGCTCGATGCAGGCCTATGAGGCGAGCCTCGGCCAGGGCGACACCACCATGGTGCTCTCCCCGGACAGCGCCTTCTTCCGCTACTTCGAACAGGGGCCGTCGGGCGGGCGGCGGTGAGCCTGCCCGCCGCTGCGCGCCTGATCCGGCCGGACGCCGCCTGCATGGCCTCCTTCGTGGAGGCCATGCGCGAGGGCTACAGCCGCGACAACCTCCGCGCCGAGACGCCCCAGACCATCGCGCAGATCGCGGCCGAGCCGGAGGCCTTCGTCCGCCAGCTCCTCAACCCGCCGACCACCATCGTCCTGCCGGACGGCTCGCTGGGCGAGCGCGTGCCGGAGACCCACTTCTGGGCCGTCGAAGGCGACGCCTTCCTGGGCTCGATCAGCGTGCGCCACCGCCTGAACGCGGTGCTCGAGCAGTGGGGCGGCCACATCGGCTACGCCGTCCGGCCGTCCGCCCGCCGCCGCGGGCTGGCGACCGGGATGCTGGCGGAGACGCTCGGCTGGTGCCGCGAGAACCTGCCGCTGGAGCGCGTGATGCTCACCGTGGCCGAGGACAATCCCGCCTCGCAGCGGGTCATCGAGAAGAACGGCGGCCTGCACGCCGACACCATCCCCCACCCGTGGGTCGAAGGCGCCCGCGGCCGCCGCTACTGGATCGACCTGCGCTGAGCGGTTGACGGCGCAGATTACATACGTAATCTGCTCTTGGATTACATATGTAGTCTGGGAGAGCCCGCCATGCTGCGTTGGTTGCTCGTCGCCGTCCCGCTCATCGTCGCCGCCCCGGCTGGGGCCGAGCCGCCGAGGATCGTCTCGGCGCAGGTCCCCCACGCCGATCTCGATCTCGACACCGACGGAGGGGCGCGGATCATGCTCCGGCGGATCGCGGTCGCGGCGCGGGAGCTCTGCGCCCATGTGGAGAGCCCGCTGTTCCCGAGGGCGCGGACGGACGCCTGGCGCTGCCGACGCAAGGCCGTCGAACGCGCCGTCACGGAGCTGGGCGAGCCCCGGGTCAGCCGGCTCTACGCCGTGCTGCGCGCCCGCGGCGGGCTGGCCGAGCTCGTACGCTAGCCCTGCGCCTGCAGCAGCTCGCGAACCTCGTGCAGGTCGTGGGCGATGCGCACGCAGAGCGACTGCATCTCGTCGGTGGGCTGCAGCAGGTCGGGCACCATCACCGTCATCATTCCGGCCGAGGCGGCGGCGCGCACGCCGTTGTGGCTGTCCTCGAGGGCCAGGCAGTCCTCGGGCGCGACGCCCAGGGCCTCGGCCGCCTTCAGGAACGGCTCGGGATGGGGCTTGAAGTTCACCACCACGTCGCGCGTGACGAAGGCGTGGAAGCGCCCCAGCAGGCCGTGCTGGCCCAGGCTGTGCTCGACGCTCTCACGGTTCGACGAGGTGGCCACCGCCCGCGGCATCTCGCGCGCGTCCAGCTCGTCCAGCAGTTCGGCGACGCCCGCCTTCAGCATGACGCCGGCCTGGGCGAACTCGTAGAAGTGCTCCCGCACCCCCTGGCGCCAGAGCTCCAGGTCGAAGCCCTCGCCGAAGTGCTCGCGGACGATCTGATCGCTCTGCACGTGCGGCAGGCCGACCATGCGCATGAACACCTCGAACGGCATGTCCAGGCTGGAGCGCCGGGCCGTGGCCTTCATCGCCTCGAAGACGACGGACTCGGTGTCCACCAGCAGGCCGTCCATGTCGAAGACGACCGCCTTGACCGGGCGCGGCAGGATCATCGGCTCAGTCCGTCACCAACGCGTCGGCTGCGTAGCCCTGGAAGTAGAGCACGGCGGTGAGGTCGGCGTGGTCGACCTTGCAGTGGGCCTCGGCGGCGACGACCGGCTTGGCGCGATAGGCGACGCCCAGACCCGAGGCCTTGATCATCGCGAGATCGTTGGCCCCGTCGCCGATCGCCAGCGTCGCGGCCAGATCGACGCCGAGCCCGGCAGCCTCCTCCCGCAGCGCGGCGAGCTTCGCCTCGCGGCCGAGGATCGGCTCGCCCACCGTCCCGGAGAGCCGGCCGTCGGCCTCGTTCAGGGTGTTGGCGCGGTTGGCGTGGAAGCCCGCCGCCTCCGCCACCCGGCTGGTGAAGAAGGTGAAGCCGCCGGAGACCAGGACGCAGCGCGCGCCGTTGGCGGCCATGGTCCTGACCAGGGTCCGCGCGCCCGGGTTCAGCCGCACCCGCTCGTCGTAGGCCTGCTGCAGCGCCGTGGTCGCGAGGCCCTTCAGCTTGCCGACCCGCTCCCGGAGCGCGCCCTCGAACTCCAGCTCGCCCCGCATGGCCCGCTCGGTGATCTCCGCGATCTCCGCCTTCAGCCCGGCGTAGTCGGCCAGCTCGTCCAGGCACTCGACGTTGATGATGGTCGAGTCCATGTCGGCGACGAGCAGGCGCTTGCGGCGGCCCTCGGCCGGCTGCACGCACCAGTCCACCGGGGCGCCCTCGAAGTCCTGCGCCACCTCGGCCCGGAAGGCGTCGGCGTCGGCGGTCTCCAGGACGAACTCCTCGGCGAAGGTCTCGCTGTCCGCCAGGATGCGGTTGTCGATCACGCTTGCCTTCGCCAGCGCTTTCAGATTGGGCGTAAACGCGCCCGCGGTGGGCGGCACGACGTAGGTGAAGGCGATCTGCATGGAGCCCCGCATCTGGCTGATCGCCGGGCCCACGGCAAGCGGCAAGTCGGCGCTCGCCCTGCGCCTGGCCGAGGCGACCGACGCGGAGGTGGTCAACGCCGACTCCATGCAGCTCTACGCCGGCCTCCGCGTGCTGACGGCCGCGCCGTCGCCGGAGGAGCAGGCCCGCGCGCCGCATCACCTGTTCGGGACGGTGGATCCTGCCGACGGCTGGTCCGTGGGCCGCTGGCTGCGGGCCGCCACCGACGTCCTGATGGAGATCCGCGCCCAGGGCCGCGACGCCGTGGTGGTCGGCGGCACCGGCCTCTACTTCCGCGCCCTGACCCAGGGCCTGGCCGAGATCCCGCAGGTGCCGGCCGAGGTGCGCGCCCAGGCCGCCGCCGACTTCGACCTGATGGGCGAGAGCGCCTTCCGTGGGCGGCTGGGGGCCCATGACCCCGCCGCCGCGATCCGCATCGCGCCGGGCGACCGCCAGCGGCTTTGCCGCGCCTGGGAGGTCTATGCCGCCACGGGCGTTCCGCTCACCGACTGGCAGCGCACGGGCGATCCCGCCCTGCCGGCGGGCGCCTGGCGGGCGCTTGCGCTCGAGCCGCCGCGCGAGGCGCTCTACGCGCGCTGCGACGCGCGGCTGGAGGCCATGGTCCGCGAGGGCGCCGTGGACGAGGTGGCCGCCCTCCTCGCCCGCAAGCTCGATGCCGACCTGCCGGCCATGAAGGCGGTTGGGGTGCGGGAGTTCGCCGCCTTCCTGCGCGGCGAGACCAGCCTCGCGGAAGCCGTCGCGCGGGCCCAGATGGAGACCCGCCGCTACGCCAAGCGCCAGACCACCTGGATGCGCGGCCAGATGGCCGGCTGGCCCAGGCTCGACGCCGAGGCGCCTGAGGACCAGTGGAGGCAGTTTCTTGCGCTAGAGCCACGCTTGACGGGCTCCTAGGAGCATGCGACACCCCTGATCCTCCTTTTGGAAGAACGCACGTGCGCACCATTCTTGTACTCGTAGGGCGGCCGTAGACGGACTGACGACGCGTCAGGACCGACCGGTCGCTCGTAACCAGGCCCCCCGCGGGCCTTTTTTATTGCCCAAACGCCCCGAAGGCTTGCCGCCATGACCGCCCACCAGACCATCGAAGCTCAGCAAGACACGCTCTCCGGCGCCGAGATCGTCGTCCGCGCCCTCGTGGACCAGGGCGTGGAGGTGCTGTTCGGCTATCCGGGCGGCGCCGTGCTGCCGATCTACGACGCGCTGTTCAACGAGCCGCGCCTGACCCACGTGCTGGTCCGCCACGAGCAGGGCGCGACCCACGCGGCGGAAGGCTACGCCCGCTCCACCGGCAAGCCGGGCGTCGTCCTCGTGACCTCCGGCCCCGGCGCCACCAACGCCATCACCGGCATCGTCGACGCCCTGATGGACTCCATTCCGATGGTGGTCATCACCGGCCAGGTGGCCACCCACCTGATCGGCACCGACGCCTTCCAGGAATGCGACACCATCGGCATCACCCGCCCCTGCACCAAGCACAATTACCTGGTGAAGGACGTCGCCGACCTGCCGCGGATCATCCACGAGGCCTTCCACATCGCCACCTCGGGGCGGCCCGGCCCCGTGGTCATCGACATCCCCAAGGACGTGCAGTTCTCCAAGGCCGCCTACCAGGGCCCCAGGGAGGTGAAGCACAGCCACAACTACGCCCCGCGCGTGAAGGGCGACGCCGCCCGCATCGCCGAGGCCGCGGCGATGATCGCCAGCGCGCGCCGGCCGATCCTCTACACCGGCGGCGGCGTCATCAACGCCGGCCCACGGGCCTCGGCCTTGCTGCGTGAGTTCGCCGAGCTGACCGGCGCGCCCGTCACTTCGACCCTGATGGGCCTGGGCGCCTTCCCGGCCTCGGATCCGAAGTGGCTGGGCATGGTCGGCATGCACGGCTCCTTCGAAGCCAACAACGCCATGCACGACTGCGACGTGATGGTGGCCATCGGCGCGCGCTTCGACGACCGGGTGACCGGCCGGCTCGACGCCTTCGCACCGACCTCGCGGAAGATCCACATCGACATCGACGCCAGCTCGATCGGCAAGAACGTGCGCGCCGACGTGGGCATCGTCGGCGACGCGGCTTCGGTGCTCGAGGACCTGATCGCGGTCTGGAAGCAGCGCAACCTGAAGACCGACAAGGCCGCGCTGGCCGACTGGTGGAAGCAGGTGGACGGCTGGCGCGCCCGCGACTGCTTCCGCTTCCGGCAGGACGACAAGCTGATCAAGCCGCAGTACGCCATCCAGCGCCTGTGGGAGCTGACCCGCGACCGCGACACCTACATCACCACCGAGGTCGGCCAGCACCAGATGTGGGCCGCCCAGTTCTACCGCTTCGAGGAGCCGAACCGCTGGATGACCTCCGGCGGGCTGGGCACCATGGGTTACGGTCTGCCCGCGGCGCTCGGCGTGCAGATGGCCCACCCCGACAGCCTCGTCATCGACATCGCCGGCGACGCCAGCGTGCAGATGACGATGCAGGAGATGTCCACGGCAGTGCAGTACGGCCTGCCGATCAAGATCTTCATCCTGAACAACGAGTGGATGGGCATGGTCCGCCAGTGGCAGCAACTGCTGCACGGCGAGCGCTACTCGCACTCCTACTCGGCCTCGCTGCCCGACTTCGTGAAGCTGGCCGAGGCCTACGGCGGCGTGGGCATCCGCGCCGAGCGGCCGGACGAGTTGGACGACGCCATCCGCCAGATGATCAGCGTCGACAAACCGGTGCTGTTCGACTGCCGGGTGACCAAGGAAGAGAACTGCTTCCCGATGATCCCGTCCGGCAAGGCGCACAACGAGATGATCATGGCTGAGGAAGCGCGCGATCTCGGCTCGATCATCGACGACGCCGGGAAGCGGCTGGTGTGAGCCGGACGACGCCGGCCACCCTGGCCCTCGACAAGGCGGGCGTGGTCTACACGCTCGCCGCCTACGCCTATGACCCGAACGCCGAGCGTGTGGGGCTGCAGGCGGCCGAGGCCCTGGGCGTGGCGCCCGGCGAGGTGCTGAAGACCCTGATGGTAAAGGCCGACGGCAAGCCCGCCTGCGTGGTGCTGGCGTCCGACCGCGAGGTCTCCATGAAGCGCCTGGCCGCGGCGCTGGGCGCCAAGTCCGCCGAGATGATGAAGCCGGCCGACGCCGAGCGGCTGACCGGCTACCGGGTCGGCGGCGTCAGCCCGTTTGGCCAGAAGCGCCGCGTCCCCACCGTGGTGGACGAGGCCGCCGCCGCCCTGCCGGAAGCCTTCGTCAACGCCGGCCAGCGCGGGCTGCAGGCCCGCCTCTCCCCCGCTGAACTCGTGCGTGTGCTCGACGCGCGGATTGCGTGCGTGACCTGAGTCACACGGCGACAAAACGAAGCAGCCTACTCATTAGCTAGGGGGTGCTGGGGAGCCCTCCCGAAAAGATCGCGACAGTCCGTGGTCTGTGAAGCGTGCTTCGGCGCGTGCGTTCGCGCACGCGGATATTCGATGGGGACGAATATGACGACGGGGAGCTACTGCTACTTCCGCAACGCCTACGAATACCTGCAGCATCCGTTCGGCGAGCCCGGGCGCATGGGCTACCTGCGCGACCGCTCCGAGCTGGAGATCTGGACGCGCAAGGGCCAGGGCATGTCGCGCGTGTGGTTCATGCAGGACCATGGCGCGGTGGAAGGCGGCCACACGTTCAAGCGGCTGGTGACGCTGGCGGCGGTGGACACCGCCGTGCCGGGGATGCCGGCCAACCCGGACAAGTACGCCTACTGGGCCCATGCGCCGCTGCTGCTGGGCGCCTTCGAGACCGGCGAGGTCCGCCTGACGGGCACGGGACCGGACCTGATGGATGAGGTCAACGTCTGCTGGATCGCCGAGAGCCTGACCCTGCCGCTGCCCAACGGCGGCGGCTCGGGCGTGGCGATGCGCTTCGAGTCCTGGGCCTACCGCGGCCGGCGCCTCGGCCATGAGCGGATCGCCCAGGCGCCCGGCCTGCCGCCCCTGCCCGCGCCGGACGGCCGCCTGATGATCCTGCCCGACGACACCCCCGGCGCGGCCCGCGACTGCCTGTGGTGGATGGAGAGCGCCGCCGCCCCGGCGGTCACCCACCAAGTCGCCTGACCGGCGTCAGTGGCGGGCGCCGATCCGCGCCAGCACCTCGGGCGGGACGGCGTAGCGCCGGATGAGCTCCTCGTGGTCGCAGACGTCGCAGGCCTCGTGCTGGACGATCAGCCGCCAGGCGGCGTCGGCCGCCACATCGAGCAGCCGGCTTCGAAGCTTCGGGTCCTCGGCCTCACCATGGCGCGCGAGTTCGGCGAGCGCGGCCTGCAGCGCGCGCTCGCAGCGGCTCACCGAGCCGTCGAGTCCTTCGAGGAGCTGGAACTTGAGGACCGCATCGCCGGAGTCCACGTGCTGTGGCTCGCTCAGGCCTTGCGGCATCCGAAGTGGGGACATGGCCTTACCCCTGTGGATGATCGCCGACGATACCACCGTTCTTCGTCCGTGGGCGCAGCTCGCGGGGAAGTGAGCGGCGGCCGGTCAGCTCGCCCCGATCCGGTTCAGCACCTCGCGCGGGATGCCGTACTGCGCGACCACGGCCGCGCGGTCGCGCAGGCCCATGACCTCGCGCTGCACGAGGAAGCACCACACCGCGTCGGCCGCGGTCCTGAGGGCCTCCGCACGGTCCTCGCCGCCGGGATGATCCCGCAGCGCCGCCAGCGCCGCCTCCATCCTGCGGCTGGACCGGCCCAGGGCGTAGGCCTGCTCCTCCAGCAGTTCGTAGCGCAGCACCGTCTCGCCCGTGTCGAGGCCGGGACGCGGGTTCAGGCTCTGGGGCACGCGCAGCGAGGACATCGGCCGCATGTTGGCGGCCGATGTCCTCTTGGCAAGCGGGGCTGGTCAGTCGCCGCCGAACGCGTCGCTGCGGGCCGCATCGGCTGGCCGCAGGCGCCAGCCGTGGCCGACGTCGGGCCGCAGCGCCCGGTCGAGCTCCCAGCCGGCGCGGCCCACGTGCACGCCCATCAGCGCCAGCTCGTCCACCAGGGCGTCCCGGTACGGTTCGGCGACCAAGCCGTTGCCGAGCGTCCGCACCTCCTCGAGCCGCCAGCCGAACAGCGGATCGCGGGCGAGCTCGACCACCGCGCCGGGCGGGCCCTCCCACTCGTAGAAGGCCGACCAGCCGGTGGCGGCGTAGGGCATCCGGTCGGCCAGGCAGTTGCGGTAGCGGCGCGCCGCGTCCCGCAGGTCCCGCTTGGTGGCCAACGGCCGCAGCCGCCGCGTGCCCGAGTGCGGCGGGGCGGCCGGCTCGGGGCAGAGGTCGTCGCGGACCGCCTCGAACAGCGCCCGGGCCGAGCCGGTGCGGGCCCAGCGCTCCGCCGCCCGCTCGGCGACGGCCAGGCCTTCCCGGCTGCGCAGGGCGTCGTAGGCCTCGCGGACCGCCGCCACCCCGTCCTCGTGCAGCTCGAAGGCAAGCCCCACGGCCTCGGCCATGGCCGGCGGCAGCCGGTCGAGCCGGCGGACCAGCTCCGGCGGGATCGCCTCGGCGTGGCGCAGGACCTTGGTGGCGCGCGGCGCCTCCAGCAGCCGCAGCAGCCGCCGGTAGTCGTCCGCCGGCCAGGCCACCTCGCCCAGGCGCCCGAGCGCGCGCTCGAGCCCGGCCGGCGCCTCCGGCACCAGCGCCGGGATCAGCCGGCGCAGGCGCTCGGCCAGCAGGGCCTCGGCGCGGCCCGCCAGGTCGCGGCCGATCGCCAGGGCCACGCAGGCCAGGTGGCGGCGCGCCGCCGGGGCGGTCAGGAACGGGGTGTGCGGCGCCGGCCACAGCCGGTCGACGGCGGCGGCGAACTCGCCGGCCACCAGCTTCAGCAGGGACGACGGCCCGCCCGACGCCGTCGCCGGGACCAGGCCGCTGGTGCGGATGAACATCTTGGGCTCCCGAAGGAAGGCGCGAGGCGCCTCCTCGGTGGGAGCGGCTCGCGCGGTCTAGGCTGTGAGGGCGGTGCGGGCGCCTGGCCGTGGAGCGAGGCGCACGCCGGCGGATCCGCTGGCGCGGTCCTTCCCGGTCTGTGTGTTGCGCATCGACATTCGGCGAACTCTCGTCTTCGAGGGGGCGCCGTGTCCCACGGCTCCCGGCGGGGCGCAAGGCCAAGGTTAACGCCACGACGCAGGCGGACCCGGCCTGTGGCTTCGGGGCAACGCCGCGGTTGCGGGGCGCGCGCTCCTGTGACACCTCCTGCGGCGAAGAGGATGCCCGCCATGTCCGACGCCCAGCCCGCCTCCGTCTACGACCTCGCCCACGACGAGGAGCCGGAAAGCCTCGCCACCTTCGCGGTGCTGGTGGACAACGAGCCGGGCGTGCTGCACCGGCTCGTCGGCCTGTTCGCCGCCCGCGGCTACAACATCGAGAGCCTGACGGTCGCCGAGACCGACCGGAAGGCGCACACCTCCCGGGTCACCATCGTCACCCGCGGCACGCCGCACGTGCTGGCCCAGATCGAGGCCCAGCTCGAGAAGATGGTCTCCACCCGCCACGTGCAGGACATCACCCGCGACCCCAACGGCCTGGAGCGCGAGCTGGCGCTGGTGAAGGTGCGCGGGACCGGCCCCGAGCGCGTGGAGGCCCTGCGCGTCTCCGACATCTTCCGCGCCCGCGTCATCGACACCACCCACGAGAGCTTCGTGTTCGAGGTGACCGGCGCGCCGACCAAGATCGACAGCTTCGTCGAGCTGATGCGCCCGCTGGGCCTGGTGGAAGTGTCCCGCACCGGGGTGCTGTCCATCCAGCGTGGCGCCGAGGCCTTCTAGGGAAACAGTCGCGCGGGGAGGCGTTCTACGCCCGTGGTCCGCACCGTCCTCATCGCCGGCCTGGTCGCCGCCCTGGCGAGCCCCGCGGGCGCGCAGCTGTTCCAGTTCGGCCGCCGCACGCCCCAGGGCCAGGTCCCAGTGGCCGAGGCGCCGGAGGGCCTGCCGCCGTCCGAGGCCGAGATCTGGCCCTTCCCGCCGCCCGACCCGAACACCTGGTGGACCGACAAGTGGCCGAAGCCGGCCGAAGCCGCCGATCCGCTGGGCGGCCGCCGCCTGGGCCGCGGCGAGCGCACCGTCGCCATCGACAACGGCGTGGACGCCTCCACCTACCGGCTCTGGGGCCTGCCGCCGCTCCAGTGGCAGGTGCTGCGCGGGAGCGAGATGATCCTGGAGCTGTGGGTGCGCCCCTCCCAGAGCGTGCGCCAGAGCGTGGTGCGGATCGTCGTGCGCCGCGATGGCGAGACCTTCGTCCAGGCGCGCGCCGGCCTCGCCTGCTGCGAGCCGGGGATCATCCGCCGCGTGGGCTTCGACCGCGAGTTGCCGGACGGCTCGGCGGCGAGCTTCCTTGCCTTGCGGGGCCATCCCATGTGGGCCGCGCCGCGCGAGGTGCGCGTGCAGGAGGCCGGCGCCTCGGAGGCGGTCTGCGTCGAGGGCACCTCCTACGACCTGACCCTGGTGGTCCCCGGGCGCTCGGTGGCGCTGCGCCGGGCCTGCGATTCCGCCGAGATCGGGCAGGTCGCCGACGCGCTAGAGCCCGTTCTGCGCGCCGCCCTGGGCCACGAGCCGCGCTTCGACGTGATCTTCCCGCGCGGCGCCGACTTCTCCTCGGCGCGGCGGATGTACGAGGGCCTGATCGCCGACGGGGGCAGCCTGAAGCGGGATCCCAACACCCGGCCCCAGGCTCCGGCCTTCGAGCCGCCGCCGGAGCCGCCGCCCGAGGCGGCCCCGGCGCCCGCGCCGCCTACGCCGCCTGCGCCCGCATCGCCGCGATGACCCTGGGCTTCACCACCGCGCGCACGGTGGCGTACTGGATCGCGAACAGGGTCAGCTTGGAGGCCAGCGGGAACACCGCCTTGTAGAGCGGCCAGTGCTCGGTGAACCAGACCGCCACCACCAGGTTCGTGACGGCCGAAACCGCCATCAGCCCGGCCCAGAGGTAGCCGAACCCGATCATCAGCCCCTCGCCGTGGCCGGCGGCGACGGGCGGCATGTAGCGCAGCATCCAGCCGCGCTTCAGCATCACCGCGGCGATCACCAGATAGACGAGCGACGGCTTCGCCATCAGGAACCTGGGGTCGTGGAGGAAGAGGCCGGCGGCGCCGAACAGCAGCACCAGCACAAGGCTCGCCCATTGCAGCGCCGCGATCGGCCGGCGCAGGACCAGCCACAGGCCGGCGTGGGCCAGGCCGAAGGCCATGGCGATCAGCGTCGCGGCGGCGGCGTCGAGGCCGGCGGCGAGCAGGCCCGCGAACAGCAGGCTGGAGGACAGGTCGTTGACCAGCGGGCGGGCCGCGTGGAGCAGGTTACGCATCGAAAACTCCCGTGAAATCCGATGCGTGCGAGGCTACGGCCGAGCCGGCCCGGCCGTGAATCCGTCCGCGAAGCCCGCGCGGCGGTTCACGAAACGGCCCCGCCATCCGCGCTTCGTGAATGGCCGATCGCCCTTGCGCCCTTCAATTCCGGCTCGCGGTCGCCTATATTCCCTCCTGTCGGGTTCGCCCGACTATGGGGATAAACGCGCACGAAATAAGCGGACTGGACCCGGGTGCGATTCCCGGCGGCTCCACCAAAATCCTTCCGGGTTATCGCCGGAATGCTGCGGGGCCGATCAGCATCGACAGACGTGTAAAGGTGTTGCTTTCTCTCGGCCTGACCCACCGCTTCGGGTCTTTAAACTAAATGCGAACGATAACTTCGCTGAGGAAGTCCGCCTGGCCGCGTAATGCGGTCCGGTAGTCATCCGACCTAAGCCCTAGGGGTTCAGATCCTTAGGCGGGGCCGGGAGGGAGCCTGCCAACAGAATCCCTCCACTTCTCCGGCGCGTAGCGACCGCAGCCCGAGCTCCCGGCAGCCATCTCCACAAGCCCCTCGCCTTCTTTGCGATTCCGGGGCTTGCGCGCCTTGCGCCTTTGGGGCCAGACGCTACCTTTCGCACCTGCGTAGAGTATTCGGAGCCCCCATGGCCCAGGACCCGCCGTCCCAGGACCTGATGCATTACGAGGCCTTGGCCCAGGACGCCCTGCGCGGCGTCGTGAAGGCCGCCTTGCGCCGGGCCGCCGCGCCCGAGGGGCTGCCCGGGGCTCACCACTTCTACATCACCTTCAAGACCGACGCGGCCGGGGTCTCCGGCCCCCCCGACCTGTTGGGCAAATACCCGGACGAGATGACCATCGTCCTGCAGCACCAGTACTGGGACCTGGCGCCCGGCGAGACCTTCTTCTCGGTCACCCTGCAGTTCGGCGGCCAGCCCAAGCGGCTGTCGATTCCCTACGCCGCGGTGACCCGCTTCTACGACCCCTCGGTGCAGTTCCTGCTGCAGTTCGAGCCGCCGCCCCCCGCTCCGCCGGAAGCCGAGGCCACGCCGCCGTCGGCGCCCGCCGAGGCCGCCGCCCCTCCGGCCGAGAGCGGCCCCAAGGTCGTCTCCCTCGACCAGTTCCGGAAGAAGTGACGTACGGATGAGCGAAGCGACCGCCGCCGAGGCGCTGACCGACGACGCCATCCTGCAGCGCTTCCAGCGCACCAAGAACCAGCCCACCGGCTCGCAGACCCTCGGCTTCCGCATGGTGGCGGTGAACCAGGTCGAGAAGTCGGTCGAGGTGGAGTTCGAGGCCCGCGCCGAGCTGCTGCTCAACCCCATGCGCCAGATCCAGGGCGGCTACCTCTGCGCCATGCTGGACGAGTGCATGAGCGTCGCCTGCATGGTGGCGTCCGGCATGACCGCCGTGGCGCCCACGCTGGAGATGAAGACCAGCTTCTTCCGCCCCGGCCAGCCCGGAAAGATCCGCGGCGTCGGCCGGGTGGTGAAGTGGGGCCGCCAGGTGGCCTTCACCGAGGGCGAGTTGTTCGATCCCGAGGGACGGCTCTTGGCCAAGGCCACGGGAACGGCGTTGCCCACGCCGTTCGCCAACTACAAGAAATGACTCGCGGGCTGGCCCGGCTGGTCGCCATCCTGGGAGCCCTTTGGCTCACCCAGGCGGCGCCGGCCGGGGCCAGCCCCTTCGCCGACTGGGCGGCCGTGGTCGTCGCCGGCGACTGGCAGTCCCACGACGGCGGCCCCACAGAGGCCTTCGACAACGCCCGGCGCGACGTGGTCCAGGCGCTGGGCGCCCTGGGCTTCCGCCGCGAGAACGTGCGGCAGTTCTCCGTCCGGCCGGACCGCTACCGCGACCGGCCGCAAAAGGCCGAGGTGGAGGCGATCTACGGGGCCATGTCGGACCTCGCCCGGCAGGCGACCGGAGGCTGCCTCCTCTATCTCACCTCGCACGGCGCGCCCGAGGGCGTGGTGGTCGACCAGGATCTGCTCCCGCCGGGCGTGCTCGGACAGATGGTGGAGCACACCTGCGGCCAGCGGCCCACCGTCGTGGTGATCTCCGCCTGCTTCTCAGGCGGGTTCGTACCCGCCCTGGCGGCGCCCAACCGGATGATCCTGACCGCCGCGCGGCGCGACCGCAGCTCGTTCGGCTGCGGCGAGGCCGACAAGTACCCCTACTTCGACGACTGCTTTCTGCAGGCCATGCCCCGGGCGCGCGAGTTCTGGGGCCTGGGGCGGCAGGTGCAGTCGTGCGTGGCCGCCCGCGAGCAGAAGGAGGGCATGAAGCCGCCCTCCGAGCCCCAGCTCTACGTCGGCGGCGCCCTGCGGCCCCTGCTTCCGCTACTCCCCTTCGGAGGCTCCGAGCCGGCTGCAAACTGACGCGGCCGGGCCGGCTTTCAGGGACTCACTTGGCGCCCTACACCAGGGTCAAGTCCCACGACATAGAGCCGAGGCGTCGCCCTTGAAGCGGTCCACCGTCCAAGCCGCCGTCGCCAGCCTGGCGATGCTCCTTGCCGCCACCGCTGCGACCGCCCAGGACCCGGCGCCCCCCGCGGCCCCTTCGGCCGCGACCGTGGCCCTGCCCTCCGCGCCGGTGCCCTACACCAAGATTCGTCCGCCGCGCCGGCCCGCGCCCAAGGCGAGCCGCCCGGCCGCGCGCGCCGCAGCGCCCGCCGCCGCCGCCACAGCCGCCACCGCGACCGCGGCGGCCGCCA
>NZ_JAYSEO010000039.1:0-29103 GCF_041913825.1 Phenylobacterium sp. | reverse complement strand
CGCCGGGGCCGGGGCCGGGGCCGTCGGCGGCCGTGCGGGCTCCGCCTCGCGTCGCTGGCAACCGGCGATGCTCAGCGCCCCCGCAAACGTCAGGGCCGCCAGGGCCAGGGCCGCCACCCGCATCCTTACCTCCAGACCAGCTTGCGGCTTCAACGCCACAGGCCGGCCGCTGTCGCCATCCCCGCGTCCGCCCAAGCGTCGCCGGAAGGTCAGCCTTGCCCGTCATAGCGGACGAATTGTGGCGGCGCGGCCGGGTTGAACCTCCGCGCACGAGCGGCTTTCCTCTAGCGCCTGGAGCCGCCCATGTTCATAGACCAGCCGCCCGACTGCACCGCGCTCGCCGACGCCGCAGCCGCGCGCCCCGACTTCGCCAAGCCGGCCGAGATCCGCGCCTGGTCGGAGCGGCAGAAGCGATGGTCCGAATGCGTGCGGCTCCGCGAAGGCGGGTGGGGCCCGATCGCCGAGGTGGCGAGGGAAGGCCGGCAGGTCCGCCGCGCGTCGTTCCAGGACGGGCGGCTCGCCTTCCGGATCCCGGCGGTGGCGCTCGAGCGGGCGGGGGACGGAACGGTCAGCATCAGCATCAGCCTGGACCAGCCGCGCCGCGTGCTGACCGCGCCTCTGCCGCCGGAGACCTGGACCCGGATCGTCGCGCAGGACGCCGCCGCCAACCAGCCGCAGAAGGCGGTGAAGCCCGAGCCCGGCGCGCCGCTGGTTCTCGGCTGCCACGGCTGGTGGGCGACGATCGAAGCGGCCGACCGCGGGAAGAGCTGGCGGCAGGAGCTGTCCGAGTGCGGCCGAGATCCGCAAGCGCCGGGGTTCGCCTACGCCTATGAGCTGGCCAGCCTGGCGGTGGAGCACATCCCCGAATGCGCGGCGGCCCGGGCGAAGGCCGAGGCCCAGGACGCCACGGCGAAGTACGGCCGCGCCAAGCCGGTCTGGGCGCTGATCTTCTGCGCCGGTCGCTTCGAGCCGCGGACGTTCAACAATCCCTGACCTGCGGCATTGACTCTTCGATGATTCTGGAATTATTGAATCATCATCTATGACGCGATCCCAGGAGGGACAACCATGAAGCGCCTGCACCTGCACGTGAGCGTGCCGGACCTCGATCGGTCGATCCGCTTCTACGAGACCCTGTTCGGCGCCAAGCCGGCGGTGGTGAAGGACGACTACGCCAAGTGGATGCTGGACGACCCGTCGGTGAATTTCGCCATCTCGCAGCGTGGCCGCGACGCCGGCGTCGACCACGTGGGCATCCAGGTCGACACCCGCGAGGAACTGGGCGAACTGGCCGGCCGGCTGAAGGCCGCAGGCGCGCAGACTTTCGACCAGGAGGCGACCACCTGCTGCTACGCCCGCTCCGACAAGAGCTGGGTGGCCGACCCAGCGGGCGTGCGCTGGGAGACCTTCTTCACCTTCGGCGAGGAAACCCGTTATGGCGAGGACGAGCCAGCGGCGGCGATCCCCGCCCCGCGCGCCACGGCCTGCTGCGGCGCGGCCTGAACCGGTGGAGGCGACGGCCGCCGTCAGCGCGCTCTCGGCCCTGGCGCACGAGGGACGCCTGGAGATCTTCCGCCTGCTGGTGAAGGCCGGCGAGCCCGGCCTGCCGGCGGGCGAGATCGCGCGGGCGACGGGCGTGCTGCCGAACACGCTCTCGTCGAACCTGAACATCCTGAGCGGCGCGGGCCTGGTGAGCTCGCGCCGCGAAGGCCGCTCGATCATCTATCGCGCCGCTTACGATCGCATGCGCGACCTGCTGGCGTTCCTGGTGGAGGACTGCTGCGGGGGGAACGCGGCGATCTGCGGGCCCCTGGCGGCGATCGCCAGCCAGGCCTGCGGGGCGGAAGGCCGGAGCTGCTGACGTGGAACGATCGTACAACGTGCTCTTCCTGTGCACCGGCAACTCGGCGCGGTCGATCATCGCGGAGGCGCTGATGAACCGGCTGGGCGGAGACCGCGTCCGCGCCTTCTCGGCAGGCTCGTTCCCCAAGGGGGAAATCAACCCGGGCGCGGTCCCGGTGTTGGAGGCGCTCGGCTTCCGCGCGGCCGACTTCCGCTCCAAGTCCTGGGACGAGTTCGCCGCCCCCGGCGCGCCGCCGCTCGACTTCGTCTTCACCGTCGGCGACGCCGCCGCGGGCGAGGTGTGCCCCGTCTGGCCGGGCACGCCGGTCACGGCGCACTGGGGGATCCCCGACCCTGCGGCGGTGGAGGGCTCGCGGGCCGAGGTGGGCGCAGCGTTCGCAGAGGCCGCCCGTCAGTTGCGCAACCGCATCGACCTGTTCCTCGCCCTGCCCCTGGCCTCGCTCGACCGGATGTCGCTGCAGGCGAGACTGAAGCAGATCGGCGAGCAGGCCAACGCCGCGAGGCCAGCATGAGCGTCGTCCCGCCGGACCCCGCCGAAGGCCCCAAGGCCATGTCCCGCTTCGAGCGCTACCTGACCCTCTGGGTGGCGCTGTGCATCGTGGCCGGCGTCGGCCTCGGCCACCTGTTCCCCGCCGGCTTCCGGGCGGTGGGCGCGGCGGAGGTCGCCCGGGTCAACCTACCGGTGGCCGGGCTCATCTGGCTGATGATCGTACCGATGCTGATGAAGGTGGACTTCGGCGCGCTGCGCGAGGTCGGCCGCCACTGGCGGGGCATCGGCGTCACCCTGTTCGTGAATTGGGCGGTCAAGCCGTTCTCGATGGCGCTGCTGGCCGCGCTGTTCATCGGCGGCCTCTTCCGGCCCTACCTGCCGGCGGGCCAGATCGACAGCTACATCGCGGGCCTGATCCTGCTCGCCGCCGCGCCCTGCACGGCCATGGTGTTCGTCTGGAGCAACCTGACCCGGGGCGAGCCTCACTTCACCCTGAGCCAGGTGGCGGTGAACGACGCGATCATGGTCGTGGCCTTCGCGCCGATCGTCGGCCTCCTGCTGGGCCTTTCGGCGATCACCGTGCCCTGGCAGACCCTGCTGCTCTCGGTGGGGCTCTACATCGTTGTCCCCGTGCTGCTGGCGCAGCTCCTGCGGCGCGCGCTGCTCAGCCGTGGCGGCCGGGAAGCCCTCGATCGCGCCCTGGCCCGCATCGGTCCGCTGTCGCTGGCGGCGCTGCTCGCCACGCTGGTCCTGCTGTTCGGCTTCCAGGGCGATCAGATCCTGTCGCAGCCGGCGATCATCGCCATGCTCGCCGTGCCGATCCTGATCCAGGTCTATTTCAACGCCGGCCTGGCCTATCTGCTGAACCGGGCGAGCGGCGAGGCGCATTGTGTCGCTGGACCCTCGGCCCTGATCGGCGCCAGCAACTTCTTCGAGCTCGCGGTGGCGGCGGCGATCAGCCTCTTCGGCTTCTCGTCCGGGGCCGCTCTGGCGACGGTGGTGGGCGTGCTGATCGAGGTGCCGGTGATGCTGACGGTGGTGGCGATCGTGAACCGGACCCGCGGGTGGTACGAGGCCGGCGCGGCGGTGCGGCGGGTCGCGGCCCGGTGCGCGCCGCCGATCACACGCTAGCGGCTGGACCCGCGGGCGGGGATTTGCGACTCCTGGGGCGCAGCTACCCCGGGGAGGAGGCGCATGCACCGGAACCTCAGGACCCGCGGCGCCGGCCTGTTGCTGGCCAGTGGGCTCGCGCTCGCGGGTTGCGACCAGCCGGGCCCGCTGAGCGCCGCGGCGCGCGGCACGGCGCCCCGTCCCGCGCCGCCGGCCTGGGCTCCGCCGCTCCTGGAGACGGACCTCGCCACGGCCGTCCCCGGGACGACGACGTGCGCGGGGGCGATCGGGGGCCTCGGTCCGCGCTCCGCCGAGGCCCGGGCGGTGACCGGCTGGGCCCGCGACCCGGCCACGGGCGCGCCCGTGCGGCGGGTCGCGGCGGTGAACCGAAAGGGCCGCTTCGTGGGGTTCGGCGACGGTGGCCAGCCCGTGGAGGGCGGGCGTGGCGACGTCGGTTGGAGCCTAGTGACCGGCGCGCCCGCGAAGAACGGCGTCCGGGTCTACGGCCTCGACGCGGAGCGGCGCGCCGCCTGCCTGCTGGGCGAGATCGTCATTCCGGGCTAGCCGGTCGAACCGGCGTGCGGCGGCGGCGAAGAGCCGCTCCAGCGTCCGCGACAGGGGCTCCTTGAGGCGGAGCGCCGGACGCTCCACCAGCCGCCACGAGACGGCCGCCAGCAGAACCGTCGCGGCGAGGGCCACGAGGTAATAGCGCCAGAACCCCGCGCCCGAGGCCTGCTCCACCCACCGAACGGCGAGTTGCTGGCACGGGAAGGCGTAGATGTAGACGCCATAGGAGATGTCCTGGCCGCGGGTGAGCCGGCGGTCGAGGTCGAGATTCCGGCCGATCCAGACGGCCAGCGAGCCGTAGAGGAAGATGCTGATCACCTGGGCGAAGCTCGGGTCCTTGTGGCCGAGGGCCATGGCCACCGCCGAGACGGCGAGGACCTGGAGGAGCCGACGGTCGTCGGCGCCGTAGAGCCAGGCCCCGAACGCGAAGGCCGCCAGGAAGTTGGCGATCCAACCGACCTGCAGGAAGTCGAGGAGGAAAACGTACTGCTGGTTAAGGGCGTCGAAACCGCCGCCCAGCATCCGCGCCAGCACGGCCACGCCGAACACCCCCGCGGCCGCCATGAACAGGCGCACGCCGCGCGGGCCGAAGACCGCGGCGGCGCACGCCACGACGTAGCACATGACCTCGTACCGCAGCGTCCAGAGCGAGCCGTTTGCGGCGTCGGGCACCGGGCCGTCCTGGAACACGCCGGGCATGCCCAGCACCCCGGTGTGGAAGAAAGGCGCGGCGTTCCACATGAAGTTCCAGGTTTGTGCGCTTCGCAGGTAGTCGTTCACGGGGATCGACGAGGCGAGCGCGCAGGCCACGACCGTCAGCGCGCAGCACACCGCGAGCCCGGGCACGATCCGCAGGGCGCGGGCGACGGCGAAGGAGGCGACGGTGCGCTGCAGGGCGCTGCGGGTGACCCAGTAGCCGCTGACGACGAAGAAGATCACCACCGCGACGGCCCCGTAGGACCCGCCCGGCAGCGTCGGCTGGCCCAGCCCGGCGAGCGCGTACATGTGGCTGTGCAGAACCATCAGGGCCGCCGCGAGCCGCACGGTGTCGAAGCCGCCACGTCTCGAATGCACGTCGCTCATCGACTCGCCCGCCCCGCCACTCAACTTGAGGTGACGCTCTAGCCCCGCGAGTCCCGCCGCGCCAGGGCGCGGTCAGCCGCAGCCGGCGTCCTGGAGCGCCGCGACCGCGACGGCCAGCAAGTCGTCGCCGGTCCGGCTTTCCGGATGCCGCGCGACATAGGCGACGAATGTGTCGGTGGGGGATGGCCAGCGGCGGCCCTCCGGGCAAGGTCCCGCGGCGGTCATGGCGTCATGGCCGAGCGTGCCGATCTGGAAGACCGTGCCGCAGCCGAACGCCGCGGCCAACACCTGGCCACGCCAGGCGAGGAGCGCTTCGCGATCCGCGGGGCCGAGCGTCCGCGGGTCGATCGTCTCCCAGCTCCATGGGCCGATGGATAGCGCGGGCTTCGGCTCCACCATCCCGGTGCAGAGGTCGTGAAGGCGGCCCACGGCCCCGGGCGTTCCCCAACGGAGCCAGGCGGTCTCGTGCCAGGGGCGGGGAGCGATGCGGGACGGCTCCTCGCTCAGGCGCCCGGCGAGCTCGCGGTCGAAGGCGTCGCGGGCCTCCTCGGCGGTCATGGCCGGCGCGCTTGGCGGCGGGTCTGCCGCGGTCCGGACGACCGTCCGGCCGGGAGCCGGCGACGTGCCCGGAGCTGCGCAGCCGACCAGCCTGCGCCGTGCCGCGCCCTCGCCGGTGAAGACGGTGGCGACGTAGGGATAGGTGGGACCGCCCGGCGCCAGGGCGCAGGGCCGCTTTTCGAGGATCGCGGTGCGGCGGGCGCCCTCCGTGTCGAACCAGGCGCCGTCGCAACCGACGACGGCGCACGGCTCCGGAAGCGCCAGGCGGACGATGGCGTCGGGCTCACCCGCGACGCGCAGGCGAAGCTGGCCGGGACGGAGCGTCGCTGTCCAGTTGGGGCCAGCGCCGCGCAGGGCGAAGTTGCGCCGATACTCGGCCATGAAGGCCAGCGGCGGAGCGCCGGCGACGTAGGGCGCCTGCGGCGGCAGCGGCGTCACGCCGCCGGCTGCGGCGCAGCCGGCGACCAGCAGAAGGGCGGCGAAGGCAGGACCGAGCGGCGCCATGGCGGCGAAACGAACGCCGCCCGCGGTTGGCTCCGCGGGCGGCGGGTGGCGGCGCCGAGCTGGTCGCCATGCGCTCAGGCCGCCTTGGCCACGACGGCGCTCCGCACCTCGTGGAAGCGCACCGGGGCGTCGTGGGAATAGAGGTAGCTGATCTTCCGCCAGAAGGCCGTGGCCTCGTAGAGGCTGTCCAGGGGACCAATGACCTCCGACCAGCGGCGGTGGCGGAACTGCGTGTCGAAGTACCTGCCTCCGACGACCCAGTCGTCGCCCTTTTCGTTCGGATCCCAGGGCGGCGCGACGAGATCTTCCTCGCCGAGGCCGGGCTCGCGCCCCTCAGGCTGTAGCGCGGCAGGGCGGGCGCGGCGGCCCGCGCCCGCCCTAGGCGCGTTCCTTGGAGCGTTCGAAGCGGACCTTGGGGTAGCGCTCGCCCACGTAGCCGATCTCCCAGGCCGACTTGGCCAGGAAGACGGGCTGATCGTCGATGTCCACCGCCATCTGGGTCTTGTGCTTGTTCGCGAAATCCTCGAGGTCGGCGCGCTCGGCCGCCAGCCAGCGGGCTTCCGCATAGGGGCTCGGCTCGAAGATCACTTCGAGCTGGTACTCGTTGGCCAGGCGGTCGGCCATCACCTCGAACTGGAGCTGGCCCACGGCGCCGACGATGAAGTCCGCGCCGATGTTGGGGCGGAAGAGCTGGGTGACGCCCTCCTCCGCGAGGCCGGTGAGCGCCTTGGCCAGGTGCTTCGCCTTGAGCGGATCCTTGACGCGCACGCGCTGCAGGATTTCGGGGGCGAAGTTGGGGAGGCCCGCGAAACGCAGCGTACCGCTCTCCGACAGGCTGTCCCCCACGCGCAGCACACCATGGTTCGGGATGCCGATGACGTCGCCGGCGT
Organism: Phenylobacterium sp.; assembly: GCF_041913825.1. GTDB lineage: Bacteria > Pseudomonadota > Alphaproteobacteria > Caulobacterales > Caulobacteraceae > Phenylobacterium. Next base: position 22,038 of record NZ_JAYSEO010000039.1, on the reverse strand, counting down.
AGGCCTCTTCGGCGAGCTCGCGATCGGAGGCGAAGAACATCACCGGCGCGTTGACGCTGAGCTGCTTGCCGGTGTTCTGCACTTTCAGCTTCATGCCGCGGCTGAACTTGCCGGACGCCAGACGCAGGAAGGCGATCCGGTCCCGGTGGTTTGGGTCCATGTTCGCCTGAACCTTGAAGATGAAGCCCGTGACCTCCTTGTCGCCGGGTTGCACCTCGAACGCCTCGCCGCCCTTGCTGGCCGGCACGCCTTTCGGCGGCGGCGCGTAGTCGCCCAGGCCCTCCAGCAACTGGTCGACTCCGAAGTGGCGGAGCGCCGAGCCGAAGAAGACCGGGGTCATGTGGCCTTCCAGGAAGGCCTGCGGGTCGAACGGCTTGGAGGCGCCCTGCACAAGCTCGGCGCCCTCCTCCACCTCGGCCTGCTCGGCCTCGTCGAGGTAGGCGGCGAGCGAGTTGCCCTTGAGGGAGACGGGGTCCGGGTGGCCCTCGTCGACGCCGTCGGCCCCCTTCTTGGCGAAGGGGATGAACTGCTCCCGGCGCAGGTCGAGCATGCCCTTGAAGCGGCCGCCGGAGCCCGCCGGCCAGTAGAGCGGCGCAGGGTCGAGCGCGAGCTTGGAGCCGATCTCGTCCAGCAGCGCGAACGGGTCCTGGGCCTCGCGGTCCATCTTGTTGATGAAGGTGACGATGGGGATGTCGCGCAGGCGGCAGACCTCGAACAGCTTCAGCGTCTGCGGCTCGATGCCCTTGGCCGCATCCAGCACCATGACCGCCGCGTCGGCGGCGGTGAGCGTGCGGTAGGTGTCCTCGGAGAAGTCCTCGTGGCCCGGGGTGTCCAGCAGGTTGAACATCTTGCCCTGGTGGTCGAACGTCATCACCGAGGCCGAGACGGAGATGCCGCGCTCGCGCTCGATCTTCATCCAGTCCGACCGGGTGCGCCGGTTCTCGCCGCGGGCGCGGACCTGGCCCGCCGCACGGATCGCCCCGCCGGCCAGCAGCAGGTTCTCGGTGAGCGTGGTCTTGCCGGCGTCGGGGTGGGAGATGATCGCAAAGGTGCGCCGGCGGGCGGCCTCCGCGGCGGGAGAGGTGCTCATGGGGGCGGCAGGTAGCGTCTCGGGCGCCATTCCGCAAACGGCGCGGCGTCGCGGGGCCCCGGATCTTTTTCCAGGACGCAACAGCGGGGCCTTGAAAGCGCCACAGCCCGCCCCCAGCTTATTCACCGCGGACCGGGCCCCTCTGGCGATCGACCTCCCAGCGATCGTGATGTCGGACCGCATCGGGTGTGCTCGATGCCGTGGGTCCTCGCTCCCCCCCTCGCGGATCGCGGTGTCGGGCCACCCCTCCTGACAGAGGACCGCGATGCTCCATATCCAGCTTTATCGCCTGCGCGCGAAACGACGCGCGCTCGACCTCGAGATCCGGCGCGAGAAGGCTCGCCGGCGCCCGGACGCCCTCCGGGTGGCCACGCTCGAGGCCCGCAGATCCGCGCTCAAGGCCGAGATCCTCGAACTCGAGGCCGGCTTCTCGCCGCTGCATCCCAGCGCCGCGCACTAGGGAGGCCGTCCCATGGACTTCCTGCTGCAGCCCGCGCTCGGCAAGCCGCTGTGGATGTGGGCCGTTTTCCTGGCCGTCGTGATCGTGCTGCTGGTGCTGGACCTCGGCGTCCTGCACCGCAAGCCGAAGCCGATCGGCGCGCGCGAGAGCCTGCTCATGTCGGCGGGCTACATCGCCATCGGCCTGGCGTTCGGCGCCTGGGTCTGGAGCGAGCTCGGCCAGCAGGCGGGGCTCGAGTACGTGACCGGCTTCCTGGTCGAGAAGAGCTTGGCGATGGACAATGTCTTCGTCATCGCCAGCATCTTCGCCGCCTTCGCCATCCCCCCGATCTACCAGCACCGGGTGCTGTTCTGGGGCATCCTGGGCGTCATCGTGCTGCGCGCCCTGATGATCGGCGCGGGCGCAGCGCTGGTGGCCAACTTCGAGTGGGTGCTGCTGCTGTTCGCCGGCTTCCTGGTGCTGGCCGGCGGCAAGATGCTGCTGTCGAAGGGTGACCACGGCGATCCTAAGGACAACCCCGCCTACCGCTGGCTGGCCGGTCACCTGCGGCTGACCGACGGCTTCGAGGGTGGCCGCTTCTTCGTGCGTCGCGCGCCGCAGGCCGGCGGGCGGCCCCTACTCTACGTCACGCCGCTGTTCCTGGCGCTGGTGATGATCGAGCTGGCCGACGTGGTGTTCGCGGTGGACTCGGTGCCGGCGATCTTCGCCATCACCACCGATCCGTACATCGTCTTCACCTCCAACATCTTCGCCATCCTGGGCCTGCGGGCGCTCTACTTCGCCCTGGCCGCGCTGACGGCCCGGTTCGCATACCTGAAGACGGCGCTGGCGCTGCTGCTGGTGTTCATCGGCGGCAAGGTGTTCGTCGCCGAGGCCATGGGCTGGGAGAAGTTCCCGGCCCCCGTCTCGCTCGGCGTCACCGCCGCCCTGCTGGCCGGCGGCGTGCTCTACTCCATGTGGCGCACGCGCGGGCAGGGCCCGGCGTTGGCGGCCTAGGCGCCCAGGGCGGCGAAGGCCGCGGCCCCGCCGCCCTGGAGCTGATCGTAGGTGCACTGTCGGGGCGCCTTGTCCGGGCGCCAGCGCAGCAGCTTGGTCCCGTGCCGGAAGCGGCCGCCGGTCATGTGGTCGTAGCGCACCTCGACCACCAGCTCGTGGCGGAGCGGCGTCCATTCGGTGGAGCGTTCGTTGCTCCAGCGGCTGGGCCCGCCCGGCGCGGAGCCGGTGAAGCCCGGGCCTGGCGCCAGGGCCTCCAGGCGCTTGGTCAGCTCCGGCCGTTCGGCGGCGGAGATGGTGGACGTGAAGCCCACGTGGTTCAGCCGGCCGGCGTCGTCGTAGAGTCCGAGCAGCAGAGAGCCCACCGCCTCAGAGCCCTGGGCGTAGCGGAAGCCGCCCACCACGCAGTCCACCGTGCGCATGCGCTTGATCTTCAGCATGGCCCGCTCGCCGGGGACGTAGGGCCCGTCGAGACGCTTGGCGACCACGCCGTCCAGGCCGCCCCCAGCCTGCATCAGCCAATCGCAGGCCTCGTCCGGGTTGGTCGTCCCGGGCGAGAGGCGAAGGCGCGGCCCGCCGCCGAACCGGGCGAACAGCGCCTCCAGCGCCGCGCGCCGCGCGGTGAAGGGCGCGTCGGTGAGCGGTCTTCCTTCGAGCCCCACCAGGCAGTCGAAGAGCACGTAGCTGGCGGGCGTCTCGCCGGCCAGCTTGCGGACCCGGCTCTCGGCGGGGTGAAGCCGAAGCTGCAAGGCGTCGAAGTTGAGCTCGCCGGCCGCCTCGACCACCAGCTCGCCGTCGATGACGAAGCTGTCCACCGGCAACGTCCTGAGCATCTCCACAACCTCGGGGAAGTAGCGGCCGAGCGGCTTGCCGGACTTGGCGTGCAACTCCACCTCGTGGCCCGCGCGGAACGCTAGGCAGCGGAAGCCGTCCCACTTGGGCTCCAACCGCCAACCGGCCTCGCGGGGGATTTCGTCCACCAGCTTCGCCTCCATGGTGGCGAGGTCGAGCGGCAGGGGCAGGTCGGCGAGCTTGGACATCGGCGGAGCTAACCGCCCGGCGTTCAGGCCCGTTCCACAGGCTCGGTCAGGAAGTGGCGGCCATCCCGGTCCTCGATCTCGACCACCCAGATGTCCGGGTCGATGCGCGCGGCGCGCTCGATGTAGCGGTCGAGGTCGGGCTCCTGATCGGAGGGCTGCGGCTGCATCCACACCCGCTCCCCGTCCATGCGGGTGGCCTCGGCGTAGAGGCGCGCCGTCCGGTCGGACCGGTTCAGCACCTTCACCAGCACCGCGCCGGCGCGGGCGTCGCCCTTGCGGACCACCACGGCGAAGGCGCCGCCGAGTTCGGCCCGGCGGATCAGGGCGCTGACCCAGATGTCGGTGGAAAGCAGCATGCGGGAGTCATGCGGGAGCGGCCGGCCGCTGTCACCCCGCGAGGTTCCGTTTACCGCGTCGGTTAAGGACGTTCCTCAACCCGGCCGAAAGGCTGAAGGGGGTACACCATGGCTAACGGCCATCAAGGCTGACGAGAACAGAAGACGCGAATGACGGACACGCGCGGCAAAGCGCGGCCGGCGTCTCGATGGATGGGGCTGATGATCGCGGCGGGCCTCGCCGCGCCCGGTCTGGCTCGCGCCCAGCCGGTGGACCTGTTCTTCGAGCGCGCGGCCATGATGGCGGCGGACAGCCGATGCGGCCTGTTCGCGCCCGCGGTGTCGCAGGCGCTGGCGGCGGGCGCGGCCCAGGCCCGCGGTACGGCGCTGCGGGCCGGCGTGTCGCCCGAGACCCTGAAGACCGCCGAACGCAACGCCCGGGCTCGCGCGCAGCGCACGGCCTGCCGTTCGCCCGAGCTCGCCGCCTCCGCCGAGCGGGTGCGCGACGCCTTCGACGGCTATGCCCGCCTCTACCGCCTGACCTATCCCGGCGACTTCGCCAGTTGGCGCGCCGACCGGATCGCCGCGCGCAAGGTGCGCTGGCGCCTTGTGCAGGAGGCCCGCTTCGGCCGCGACCGACTGAGCTTCGGCCTGGCCGGCGCCGGCGAGACCGGCCACCTGATGGCCGTCGCCCGCTTCGCTGACGGCGCGGAGCCGTACGGCGCGCGCCTCGTTACCCGGGACATCGGCCGGACCACCGGGCCGTATCTCGACCGCTACTACGGCGGCCCGACCGCGGCCCTGCCGCTGCACCGGCGCGTGCCCCCGGCCTCCGCCCAGCGGGGCTACCTGGCCGAGGCGCGCAGCCCGGCCGGTCAGGACCTGCTGCCGGACGACGCCCGCTCGGGCTGGGCGTTCCGCTTCCCAGCGCAGGCGGTCCGCCAGCTCGCCGGCCTCGACCCGCGCGAGGCCGTCGTCGTGGAGTTCCTGTTCGCCGACGGCGTACGCCGCGCCTATGTGGAGATCGGCGACTTCGCCGCCGGCCGCGCCTTCCTGCAGGCGCCCGCGGTCAGCGGCCGGACACGGCCGGCGCAGGTGGCGTTTCGGAGTCTTCCGACCCAGGCGCAATGAGCACCGGCATCCGGACGGTGACCGTCGTCCCCTCGCCCACCGTGCTCTCGATGCTCATCTCGCCGCCGTGCAGCCGGGCGAAGGCGCGGACCAGCGACAGGCCGAGGCCCGCGCCCGCCGCCTTCTGACCCGCGTCGCCAGCCTGCTCGAAAGGTCGGCCGAGCCTGGCCAGGTCCTCCGGTGCGATGCCCACGCCGGTGTCCGCGACGATGATCTCCAGCATCTCCCCCGCGCCCTGCAGCGTCAGTGTCACCGTCCCGCTCTGCGGCGTGAACTTCAGGGCGTTGGAGACGAGGTTCAGCGCGATCTGCTTCACCGCCCGCCGGTCGGCGTCGGCGTCCAGCGGCTCCGGCGGCAGGACCCCGCGCAGGATGACGCCCGCCCGGTCGGCCTGACCGCGCATCAGCCGCAGCACCGAGGTGATGGCGTCGCGCGCGTCGAAGCTTTCGCGGGCGAGCTCGAAGCGCTCGGCCTCGATCTTCGACATGTCGAGGATGTCGTTGATCAGCTCCAGCAGGTGGGCGCCGCTCTCGTGCACCAGCTCGGCGTACTCCACGTAGCGGTCCGGCATCGGGCCGAAGAGCCGCTGCTTCATGATGTCGGAGAAGCCCATGATGGCGTTGAGCGGCGTGCGCAGCTCGTGGCTCATGTTGGCGAGGAACCGCGACTTGCCGGCGTTCTGGCTTTCCGCCGAAGCCCGGGCCTGCTCGAGCTCCGTCTCGCGGGCGCGCTGGGCGCGGGCGTCGCGAAGCGCGCCGACCAGGCGGATGCTGTCCATCCGGCGGAGCGTCAGCACGCACCAGCCCTGCGGATCGTGAGCCGGGACGAAGGCGACCTCCGCCGAGCCTTCCTGCACGGCGCGCTGCAGCGCCTCCTCGACCATGGGCCGGTCATCGGGGGAGACGATGCCGCCGAGCGGGCGGCCTATGGCGTCCCTGGCGTCGAGGCCGATGGGCGCCTGGCCCCAGGCCTCCAGAATCCGGCCGCCGGGATAGACCCGCATCAGGAGCTGCGGCTGGGCCTCCAGCACCTCCAACAGGCCGAGCTCGATCTCGTCCCGCTGCTGGGTCTGACGCCGCGCCAGGCCCTGCATGGAGACAAGGCCCGCGCCCGCGCCCAGCGCCACGGTGGCGAGCGCCAGCAGGGCGAGCCAGGGGGCCGCCGACGCGACCGGCAGCGGCATGAGCAGGGTGCCGATCGTGGCGAGCGCCGCGGCGGCGACGGCGCCCGCCGCGCCCAGCGACAGCAGCTCTGGCCGGCGGAAGGCGGTGGCTGCGGCCAGCGGCGCTAGGCACCACGCGGCGAGCGGACCGGTGAGCCCGCCGGCCAGCAGGGCGGCGACGGCGCCGGCCAGGGTCCAGACGAGCAGGGCCAGCACCGGGCCCGCCCGGCCACGGGTGAGCGCGAGGCCCGCCCCGACCAGGGCCGCGGCCACTCCCGCAGCGAGGCCCGCCAGCTCCGGCCCCTGGGGCAGCAGCCCGAGCCCCGCCAGCACGCCGGCCGTCGGCAGCACGGCGCCGGCGAAGGCGAGATGCCAGCCGAAGGCGAACCCGCCGCGGCGGACCTTCCTGGGCGAACTGTAGCGCCGGTAGGGCATGCGCTCCCTGGACTGCGGCCCGGCTCCCGGGCCTCGTGATCGAACGCGAGTCTAGCGCCCGGAGTGAGTCCGCGTAAGACCGCTCGCCTCGCGCGCGACGGGCCGCCGCGCCGAAACCAAATCGTAAGCGCGATCAGGGAAGCTCAGCCTTCACACGGACAGAAGGTCCCCCGAAGGCAAGACATGCCCCAGCCGGCCCATCAGGCGACAATTCCGCTCGACCGTACGCCGGGCGCGCAGCAGGCGCGCCGCGACCAGGCGTTCGAGGATCAGAAGCGGTCCTTCCTGCGGATGGTCAGCCACGAGCTGCGCACACCGCTGAACTCGATCCTCGGCTTCTCGGAAATCCTGGCCTCGGAGCTCTACGGCCCGCTCGGGGATCCGCAGTACCGCGAGTACGCTCAGATCATCCGCGGCAGCGGCGCCAAGCTGCTGAAGCTGGTCAATCAGGTGCTGGAGATCGCCCGGCTCGAGAGCGGCGCGGCCGAGATGAACGCCCGCAGCGAGCCCCTGGAGTGCGCGCTGGAGGACCTGTCCGGCGGCCTGAAGGAGGAGATGCTGGCCCGCGAGGTGCGGCTGACCGCCGACCGCACGGCCCACGACATCCTGATCCACGCCGATCCCAAGGCGCTGCGCACCGTCGTCGGCAACCTGCTGCAGAACGCCGTCGCCTTCTCCCCGGACGGCGGCGAGGTCCGGGTGCGGGTGGAGCGCGACGGGCCGTTCGTGGAGATCGTCATCGAGGACGACGGCGAGGGGGTGGACCCGGCCGACCTTCCCCGGCTGGTCAAGCCGTTCGAGCAGGGCGAGAGCGCGCTCACCCGCCGCGGCCACGGCGCAGGCCTCGGCCTCGCCATCTGCGACCTGAACTGCCAGGCCATGGGCGGGGCGCTGAAGCTCGCCTGCGCGCCCGGCCAGGGGCTGACCGCACGCGTCCGCCTGCCGGCGGGCTGAGACTAGCTCTCGACCCGCGTCCAGACCTGCCGCTTGCAGAGAATGCGTCCCAGCAGGCAGCCGCGCGCCTCCAGCCGCCGCGCGTCCAGCAGGCGCGCGCCGCCCGAGAAGGTGCGGTCGAGGTCGGGCGCGTAGACCCGGCCGCGCCAGCCGTCGCCGTCCGGCTTGAAGTCGCGCAGGAGCTGCTGGCCGATCAGCGGCTGCCCGCTGCCCTTTCGCGCATCGGCCTGGGCCTCGTCCGAGGCCCAGACCACGTAGCCGCAGGCCGAGTCGCCGCAGGGCCGTACCTCCAGGTGCACGCTGCCCTTGGGGTTGCGCCAGACGCCGAACACGTCGGAGCCGGCGGGCGCGTCGGCGGCGGATGCGCCGGCGGCGAAGACCAGGCAGATGAGGGCCGCGATCGGCGGCAGGACTCGGGACATTCAGGATCCTCCTGACCCTAAGCTCGGCATTTCCGCGCCGTTCCGCTAGTCCCGTTCGGCGGAATACCGCAGGTGGATCAATGCATACGGCCGCCCCTGCCCGTCCAGGTCCGAGCGTCCGGTCGGGACGAAGCCGAGGCGGCGGTAGAAGCCCAGCGCCTGGCCGTTCTGTTCGTTGACGTCGGTGCTGACCGCTCCGTGCAACGCCAGCGCATGCTCGACCAACCGCCGGCCGACGCCCTGTCCACGCACCGCGGGCTCGATGAACAGGGCTTCCATGCGCCCGTCCGAGAGCAGCATGAACCCGACTGGCCTATCGTCGGCGTCAACCGCCAGCCAGAGCGGAGCATTCGGCAGGAATTCCCGCACCTCCGCCTCGATGGCCGCGCGGTCTGCGGCCGAAAGGAAGTCGTGCGTGGCGTCGACCGCGCCGCGCCAGATGTCCACGACCCGCTGGCCGTCCTGCGGCACGGAAGGGCGAAGCCTGATCATGCGGCCCGGTTATCGCCCGCGCTTTTCCGGATCAACCGGGCGCCGTGCGGCTCTCCGAGCGGCGCCTGCGGTTGCCATGGGCCGGCCGCGCTCTTAAGTGGCGCCGGCCATGACCACCATCGATCAGGACCTGGAAGACCTCGCCGCCGAGTTCGAGCTCCTGGGCGACTGGGAGGAGCGCTACCGGTACGTCATCGAGATGGGGCGCGACCTCGCCCCGCTCACCGACGCCGAGCGCTCCGACACCAACAAGGTGCGCGGCTGCGCCAGCCAGGTGTGGCTGGTGACCGAGCCGCAGGCGGACGGGACCCTGGCGTTCCGCGGCGATTCCGACGCGCACATCGTGCGAGGCCTGATCGCGATCGTGCTGCGGCTGTTCTCCGGCCGCCGGCCAGAGGCGATCCTGCGCTTCGACGCCAAGGCCGCCTTCGACACGCTCGGCCTGTCGGGCGCGCTGTCGTCGCAGCGCTCCAATGGCCTGGCCGCCATGGTGGGGCGCATCCGCCGCGACGCGGAGCTGGCCGCGGCGGCCTGAGCCCGCGTCACGCCGGCAGCCGCCTGTCGTAGTCCTGGAACCGGGCCCACATCGCCCAGAACGGCGGGCGCGGCTTGCCGGCCGCAAGATGCGCCAGCACCTCCAGGTGAGCGTGCCAGCCGCCGGAGACATCCAGCATACCCTGCCGGCTCTTCAGGTTGGCGTGCGTCAGCACCAGCCGCACCTGGTCGCCCTCCGCCGTGAGCTCGATGGTGACGATGGACGGGTCCGGCCCCTCGTCGAAGGTGAAGGCGACGCGCCTCGGCGGATCGGCCTCGACGACCTTGAGTTCGCTTTCGAAGCCCACGTCGTGCACCTCTCGATAGCGCTCGGGCGGCGCGTCCGGCGTGTCGGAGAGGTTGCTGTGCCGGAACTTCAGCACCAGGCGCCCGCCGGGCTTCAGGTCCATCGGCCCGCCGGCGAACCACAACGCCCGCTTCTCCGGATCCACCAGGTAGGCCCAGATCCGCTCGACCGGGCCGGGCAGCAGCCGCTCGAACCGCACCACGCCCGGCGCTGGGGACACACCGTACTCACTCATCGTCCGCTCTCCCGTTCTGGGTCTGGTCCTCGGCCCGCAGGAGGGCTTCGAGAGTGTCGAGGCGGCTCGACCAGAACCGCTCGTACGCGCTGAGCCAGCCGTGGGCGCCAGCCAGCGACCGGGGCTCCAGGCGGCAGAGATGGGTGCGGCCGCGGACCTCGCGACGGACAAGGCCGGCCCGCTCCAGCGCCTTGATGTGCTTCGACGCCGCGGCCAGCGACATGCGGTGCGGCGCGGCCAGTTCGCCGACGCTGAGCTCACGCTCGGCGAGGCTGCGCAACATCTGGCGGCGGGTGGCGTCTCCCAGCGCGTGGAAGACCGCATCCAGGCGGGCGGGCTCTTGCTCAACCATTTGGTTGAGAATTGCTGCCGCGCGACCGACTGTCAACCATCTGGTTGAACGACGGGGCACGAGTCCGCGCGCAAGGCATGGGGTCTTTGGGGGAGCTCCGAGGGTCGCCGGCGTCAGGCGGCGCGGATGCCCGAGTGCAGTTGGGCCATGCCGACGACGGCGTCGTAACCGAGGATCATGTCCACGTCCGTCCCGTTCGAGGCGAGCGGCAGGCGCAGCCACAGGATCGACAGGTGCGAGGCCCCGCGCCAGGCGAGATTGTGCACGCCCACGGCGGGCCGCTTGTCGCGCACCACCTGGCCGAGCTCGGCGCGCCAGTAGTCGGCGGCGCTGGAGGCGTAGACCTCGGAGATCAGGCGGCCGGTGATCTCGCGCCCGTACACGCCATAGAGGTCGGTGCCGGCCAGCCGGATACGATAGTCGAGCGGCTCGTGCAGCACGTCGATCAGGCTGACGGTAGGCAGCAGGCGCTTGAACCCGGAGGGGTGGATGTCATGGCGGCCGGGCAGCCTCGGGCCCCGCCGTAGCTGGGCCCAATAGCGTATCAGCTCCTCATGCGCGCGGGCCGCCGCTGCGGGGGCTCCGATCTGCGCCGCCATATTCAGATTCCTTAACAACCCCTTGGAATCACGACGAATCACTTATCGCCTGATGCGCGAATCGGCGGCAAGTCAAAACTATGGCACAGCCGCAGTTTTCCCCGGTCCGCCCCGCGCCAAACAGAAACGCCCGCCGAAGCCGGCGGGCGCCCTGGACTGAAAATTTCGAGCGGCCCCGGAGGGCCGCGACGGCCTAGCGCTTCTTGCGCGGGGCCTGACGGCCGCCCTGGCCGAGGCCCATCTGCTTGGCGAGGTCCGAGCGCGCCTTGGCGTAGTTGGGCGCCACCATCGGATAGTCCTTCGGCAGGTTCCACTTCGCCCGGTATTCCTCGGGGCTCATGTTGTACTTGGTGCGCAGGTGGCGCTTCAGCGACTTGAACTTGCGGCCGTCCTCGAGGCAGACGAGGTAATCCGGGGTGATCGAGCGGCGGACCGGCACGGCCGGTTCCTTCGGCGCGGCTTCCACGGCTTCCTGGCCCGAAGAGACGCCGGCCAGCGCCCGGTGGACGCTCTGGATCAGCGCGGGCAGGTCGGTGGCGGCGACGGTATTGTTGCCCACGTAGGCGGAAACGATATCCGCCGTCATCTCGATGACTTCCGACTTCTCGTCCATTCTTGTCGTTCCGTAGCAGCGCGCCGATCAGCGGCGCCGAAGCGATCCATAAGATCAGTAGCGCAGCCCTTATATGGAACTCGCGCAAAGGACAAGCAAGTTAGAAGAACTCAATTTGAGCGATCGAGGGGAAATCTTGAGATAAATCCGGCGGACTGAAGCTCGCTCGCGCAATCGGGGAGAGTAAGACAACGGTGAACTACCTAGCCAAGAGCCCAGGTCGCGAATCGGTCACGGCGGCGCGAATTCGTCCGCCGGCTGATGCTGTTCAGCCGTGCGCTCCCAACGACGGTATACGCGACCTGTCTAACGGAAGGTCGGCGCCTGCCAGTGGGGCCAGATGTCCGGCAGGTCGCTGGAGACCTTGTCCGGATAGTTGGGCGGCCGCTTCTCAAGGAACGAGGTGACGCCCTCGCGCGCGTCGCCCGAGCGGCCGCGGGCCTGGATGCCGCGGCTGTCGGCCATGTGGGCGTCCATGGGATGTCCGGCGCCCGCCATCCGCCAGATGAGCTGACGGGTAAGCGCCACCGACACGGGCGCGGTGTTGTCGGCGATCTCGCGGGCGAGCGCCCGGGCGGCCGGCAGCAGCTCGTCCGGGGCGTGGGTGGAGCGGACCAGGCCCTTCTCCAGCGCCTCCTGGGCCGGGAAGATCCGGCCGGTGTAACACCACTCGAGCGCCGTCTGGACGCCCACGAGCCGGGGCAGGAACCAGGATGAGGCGGCCTCAGGATTGAGCCCGCGGCGGGCGAACACCAGGCCGTAGCGCGCCTCGGTGGAGGCCAGCCGGATGTCCATGGCGAGCTGCATGGTCACGCCGACGCCCACCGCCGGGCCATTGCAGGCCGAGATCACCGGCTTCAGGCTGTCGAAGATACGCAGGGTGACGAGGCCGCCGCCGTCCCGCTGCACCCCGTCCCGCTGGCGCTCGGCGAGAGCCTGGCCGCCCTGGGCCTCGTAGTCGAAGGTCTGGGCGCCGCCGGAGAGGTCCGCCCCGGCGCAGAAGGCGCGGCCCGCGCCGGTCACGATAACGGCGCGGACCGCGTCGTCGGCGTCGGTCACATCGAAGACGTCGATCAGCTCCTTCATCATCTGGGTGTTGAAGGCGTTGAGCTTGTCCGGCCGGTTCAGCGTCACGGTCGCGACGCCGTCCTCCACCTCGTAGCGGATCGTCTCGAAGCTGGGCGCGGACATGGCGGTCTCCTCCTGGTTTCCCCCAGTTCGGACGGGTTGACGGACGGTAGGTCAAGCACCCCGAATGCGCGGAACAACAAGACAGGCCGGCCGCCCACGTGCAGCCGGGGGAGCGAGACGAGCATGCATCCGGCGACCCACGCCAAGACCCAGCCCGACCGAGCGGCCTACATCATGGCCGGCTCGGGCGAGACGGTGACCTACCGCGAGCTCGACGAGCGCTCGAACCAGGGCGCGCATCTCTTCCGCTCGCTGGGCCTCAAGGCCGGCGACGTGATCGCGATCTTCATGGACAACAACGCCCGGTACTTCGAGATCGCCTGGGCGGCCCAGCGCAGCGGCCTCTACTACACCTGTATCTCATCCAAGCTGACGGCCGGCGAAGTGGCCTACATCGTCGGCGACTGCGCGGCGAAGGTGCTGATCACCTCGCCAGGCGTGGGACCGGTGGCCGACGAACTGCCGGCGGTGCTTCAGGGCGTGAAGCTCTACATGGTCGGCGAGGCGCGGGCGCCCTACGAGAGCTTCGAAGCGGCGCGGGCCGGCTTCCCCGTCACGCCGATCGCCGACGAGACGGCGGGCTCGGACATGCTCTACTCCTCTGGCACGACCGGCCGGCCCAAGGGCATCAAGCCGCCGCTCACCGGCGGAAAGATCGACGAGCCCAACGCCCTGATGATGATGGCCCAGGGCCTGTTCGGCTTCCAGCCGGGCTGCACCTACCTGTCGCCGGCCCCGCTCTATCACGCCGCTCCGTTGCGCTGGTGCATGACGGTCCAGAAGCTCGGCGGCACGGTCGTGGTGATGGAGAAGTTCGACCCCGAACAGGCGCTGGCGCTGATCGAGCAGCACCGCTGCGACTGCGGTCAGTTCGTGCCGACCCACTTCGTGCGGATGCTGAAGCTGCCGGAAGAAGCGCGGACCCGTTACGACGTGTCCTCGATGAAGTCGGCCGTGCACGCCGCCGCCCCCTGTCCCGTGCCGGTGAAGGAGCAGATGATCGCCTGGTGGGGGCCGGTGATCTACGAATACTACGCGGGGACCGAGGGGAACGGCTTCTGCTTCATCAAGTCGGAGGAGTGGCTGACCCACAAGGGCTCGGTGGGCCGGGCGGTGCTCGGCGAACTCAGGATCTGCGGCGAGGACGGCGAGCCCCTGCCGCCCCGGACCGAGGGCGTCGTCCACTTCGCCAACGGACCGCCGCTCAGCTACCACAACGCCCCAGAGAAGGTGGCCGAGGGCACCAACAAGCACGGCTGGACCACGCTTGGCGACGTGGGCTGGGTCGACGAGGAGGGCTACCTCTACCTCACTGACCGCAAGAGCTTCATGATCATCTCCGGCGGGGTGAACATCTATCCGCAGGAGATCGAGAACCTGCTGATCGGCCATCCGAAGGTGGCGGACGCGGCCGTCGTCGGCGCGCCCGACGAGGAGATGGGCGAAAAGGTGGTGGCGGTGATCCAGCCGATGAGCTGGGCCGACGCCGGCGACGAGCTGCGCCAGGAGCTGATGGCCTATGCGCGGCAGAACCTCAGCCATGTGAAGGCGCCGCGGGTGCTGGACTTCATGGCCGAACTCCCCCGGCACCCGACCGGCAAGCTCTACAAGCGGCTGATCCGCGACCAGTACTGGGGCAAGGAAGGCTCCCGGATCGTCTGAGCGCTCAGCGCCGCCGGCGGCGGACGGGCTTGGCCGTCGCGGGAGCGGCGCTCAGGACCGCGTCCAGGCGCTGGACGAGGATCGGAAGTTCGATCGGCTTGGCGACCACGTCGTCGAAGCCCGCGGCGCGGTAGGCCTCGGCCTCGTGCGACATGACGCTGGCGGTCACAGCCAGGATCGGGGTGTGCGGCCGGCCCTCGGCGGCCTCGCGCGCCCGGATCTCGCGGGTGGCCTCGAGCCCGTCCATGCGCGGCATGTAGATGTCCATCAGCACCGCGTCCCAAGGCCCGGCCGCCCAGGCCTCGACGCCCTCGGCGCCGTCGGCGGCGAACCCGCACTCGCAGCCGAGCTGCTCGAGCATGATGCGGAGCACGAGCTGGTTTGTGGGCTTGTCGTCGACCACCAGGATGCGCGGGGCGCGCTCGGCCACGGCGGACGGCTGCGGCGGGGGCGCGGTGACCGGCGCGGCGGCCGCGGCCCGCGACAGGGGGACTTGGAAGCTGAAGGCGGAGCCCTCGCCGGGCGTCGAGGCCACCGAGATCTCTCCGCCCATCAGCACCACGAGGTCGCGGCAGATGGCGAGGCCGAGGCCGGTGCCCTCGAAGCTGCGCGTCGCGCCGTCGTCGACCTGGGTGAACTTGTCGAAGATGGTGGCCTGCTGGGCGGCGGGGATGCCGATGCCGGTGTCGCACACCGTGCAGGTCAGCCCGCGGTGGTCGGCGACGAAGCTCACCGCAATCTCGCCGGCCTTCGTGAACTTCATGGCGTTGGAGAGCAGGTTCGACACGATCTGGCGCAGGCGCGCCTCGTCGCCGACGCAGAGCCCTTCGCCGGCGTCCTGGAAGTCGAACCTGAACCGCAGGCCGCGCTCCTCGGCCAGCACCTCGTAGAGCCGGCGCACGCCGTCGGCGAAGGCGCGCAGGTCGAACGGCTCGGCCTGCAGCTCCAGCTTCCCGGCCTCGATCTTGGAGATGTCGAGGACGTCGTTCAGCACCTGCATGAGCGCGCCCGCGGACTGGCGGATCACGGCCAGGTGCTCGCGCTGGCGGTCCGCGAGCGCGCCGCGCTCCATCACCTGAACCATGCCCAGGACCCCGTTCAGCGGGGTGCGGATCTCGTGACTCATGGTGGCCAGGAAGGCGGACTTGGCGCGGCTGGCGGCCACCGCCTCCACCGACATCCGCTCGGAGGCGAGCCGAGCATCGATGGCGCGCGAGACCGCGCCGCGCATCAGGTGCGAGATGCCGATGGCCGCGAAGCCGGCGGCCAGGCCCATGAAGGCGTAGGTGTCGATGAACTCGCGGCCGAGGCGCCAGCCGGTGAGCGTGAGGCAGGCCATGGCGGCGCCGACGCTGGCGTACGCCACCCGACGCGTGGGCGAGGCTGTGGCGGAGATCAGGGCGATGAAGGTGAAGTAGACCAGCCGGCGCTCGTCGAAGGCCAGGAACTGGTGCACCACGACGTTGGCCAGCGGCAGCGAGAAGGCGCCGAGGGTGATCAGCTCCAGCAGCCCCATCCGGGTGGCGCCGCGGCGCAGGCGCCACCAGCACAGCAGCAGGGCCGCCGAGCTGGCCGCGGCCATGGGCAGCAGAACGGCCAGATGCAGGCCGCGTTCGATGAAAGCGTGGGCCACCGCGATAAGGGCATAGTAGAGGCCGCCCGTCAGCAGCGCCCCGCTCACGACGGGTGTGTAGGCGCCAGCGAGATAGGACGAGGGAAGCGGGGCTTCCGGACGTCGACCAGACAGCATCTTCGGCTCGCGCTTCGCCCCGTCACCCGTGGCGGGACACTCAGATCCCGACGTTCGCGGATCGTCACACGGCGAACTTAAGGATTTGCCACCGCCATCTTGACCCAAGGGACGCCTTGCGACGCAGCGGACAGATGCTAGAGGCTGGACCGAAGCAAAATGGGAGCGACCGCATGAACCCCGTGGAGATCAAGGACCTGCCCGGCCTGGTGGGCCAGGAAGTGGGCGTGTCGGACTGGCTGGAGATCACGCAGGAGCGCGTGAACCAGTTCGCCGAGGCGACCGGCGACCACCAGTGGATCCACGTCGACGTGGACCGCGCCACCCGCGAGATCGGCGGCCCGATCGCCCACGGCTACCTGACCTTGTCGCTCATTCCGTTCCTGTCAGCCGGCCTGCTGCCGATCAAGGGCGTGACGCGGGGGATCAACTACGGCTCGGACAAGGTGCGCTTCACCAACATGGTGCGCGTCGGCAAGCGGGTGCGCCTGCGCCAGAAGCTGATCGGCGCCGATCCGAAGGCGGGCGGCATGCAGATCAAGAACGAGTGCACCATCGAAATCGAGGGCGAGGACAAGCCCGCCTGCGTGGCCGAGACGATCTCCGTCGTCTACGGCGGGTAGCACGAGCTCTGCTCAGAACGACGAAGGGCCGCACGAAACCTCGTGCGGCCCTTCTTGCTGTCGGAGGCGGAGCGGCCCGCTAGTCCTTGGCGACCGCTTCCTCGGCCGACGCCGCCCGGGCGCCGGTGGTGCGCTCGCCTGCGATCAGGGTGACCGGGGCGTGCGGATTGTCCACCAGGGCGAGCGTCTCGCGGATGTACTTGGCGTGGGTGACGATGCCGATCTCCAGGCGCTCGTTGTTCAGCTCCACCTGCTGAGTCAGCAGGCCGGCGATGAACTTGGCGTCGCCATCGGCGCCCGCGCGCCGCTTGCTGCCGTCGGTCATGAACACCGGCCCCCCCGAGTTGCCGGGGAAGACCGAGAAGTCGAGCAGGAAGGTCGGGAAGATCTTGGCCGGCGCCACCGGGAACGAGGCCACCCGGCCCGAGCGCAGGATCGGAAAGCCGGCCTGGTTGGCGGCGAGCCCGCGCGGGAAGCCCAGGGCCATCATCTCGTCGCCCGCGCCCACCTGGTACTTCGAGAAGGTGTCGTCGGAGGCCAGGTAGTCCACCGGGATCGCCGCCTTGGCGAACTCCGCCGGCGCGCTGATCGAGATGGCGGCCACGTCCCGGGTCGGGTGCGCCGTCCACAGCGGCTGGCCCTTAGGGTCGCGGATCTTCAGCGGCTGCGGGGAGTAACTCCACGAGCCGTCGGCGTTGGCGATCCGGTACCCGATGCGCGCATTGGCGCTCGGCATCTTCTGGAACACGTGGTTGGCCGTGACCAGCACCGTGCGCGGCTGCCCGTCAGGCGCGCGCTCGGAAATCAGGAAACCGGTGCCGACCGTGCGCGTGCCGTCGCCCAACGGCTGCTCAAGTTGGACCGTCGCGTGGATCAGCTCCACTGAGAGATCCATGACCATGGGGATCCCCGAACTCTTGGTGTGTTGAACTCAGCCCCGTCGCGCTTTTTTTTGCGCGATCTCGATGCACGACTAGTTAATGAGAGTTCGGGCACGGCAACAAGACGAGAACGCAAGGTCACGTTGCGCCCTAGTGACGCGTATGGCGAACTTATGGCGCTTGAGCCGGGGGCGCCGGCGTCGCATCTAGCGCCGATGAGCCTCCCCGCCCCGCCGAAAGCCCCCAAGGATCCCCGCCGCATCGAGCAGTTGGGCCGCGTCCGCACCGACGACTACGCCTGGATGAAGGATGACAACTGGCAGCAGGTGCTGCGCGACCCGAAGGCGCTGCGCGCCGACGTGCGCGAGCATCTGGAGGCCGAGAACGCCTATACCAAGGCCATGCTGGCCTCCACGGAGGCGCTGCAGGCGCAGCTCTTCGCCGAGATGAGGGGGCGCATCAAGGAGGACGACAGCTCCGTCCCCGCCTCCGATGGGCCGTTCGAATACTACGCCCGCTACGAGCTCGGGGCGGAGCATCCGGTGCATGCGCGGAAGCCGCGCGGCGGCGGTGAGGAACAGGTGCTGCTCGACGAGCAGGCCGAGGCGAAGGGCAAGGCCTACTATCAGGTGGGGGCGGCCAGCCACTCTCCCGACCACGCTCTCTACGGCTGGGCGGTGGACGAACAGGGGTCGGAATATTTCCAGATCCGGGTGAAGGACCTGGCGACCGGCGAGGTCCTAGGCCAACCGATCGACAGCGCTTACGGGGACTTTGCCTTCTCGCCCGACAGCGCCTGGCTGTTCTGGATCTGGCGCGACGAGAACGCCCGCCCCTCCAAGGTCTTCCGCCGTCCGGCCAGGGGGGGCGAGGACGTGCTGGTCTACGAGGAACAGGACGAGGGCATGTTCCTGGGCGTCGGCACGGCCTCCGACGACCACGCGATCCTGATCCACGTGGGCAACCAGGAGACCACCGAGATCCTGGTGATCCCGGCCGCCGACCCGACCGCTGCGCCGACCATCGCCGAACCCCGGCAGGTCGGCGTGAAATACAGTCTCGACCACTGGACCGACCGGTGGGTCATCCGCACCAACGCCGACGGCGCCGTGGACTTCAAGCTGTGCGTCTCCGAGGCCGCCGTGCCGGCCAAGGCGACCTGGCGCGACTGGATCGCCCACCATCCCGGCCGCTACATCACCGGCTTCGCGGCCTATGCCGGACACCTGGTCCGCGCCGAGCGGGTCGATGCGCTGGACCGGCTGGTGGTCACCGCCCGGGACGGGAGCGAGCACGAGGTCGCCTTCGACGAGGAGGCCTACGCCCTGAACCTGGAGGGCGGGCTGGAGTACGAAACCACCCTCACGCGCTTCGTCTATCAGTCGCCGACCACGCCCCGGCAGTGGTTCGACTACGACATGGCCAGCCGCGAGCGGACCCTGCGCAAGACCCAGGAGGTGCCGTCCGGCCACGACCCCGCCCGCTACGTGGCGCGGCGGCTCTACGCGACGGCCCCAGACGGCGAGCAGGTCCCGGTCACCGTGCTGATGCTGAAGGACACCCCGCTGGACGGCTCCGCGCCCGTGCTGCTCTACGGCTACGGCTCCTACGGCCACGCCATGGAGCCCAGCTTCTCCATCCGCAACCTCAGCCTCGTGGACCGGGGCTGGATCTGGGCCACGGCGCACATCCGCGGCGGCTCGGACAAGGGCTGGGGCTGGTTCCTGGATGGCCGCCGGGAGAAGAAGACCAACACCTTCACCGACTTCATCGCCTGCGCCGAGCACCTGATCGCCCAGGGCTACGGGGCCAAGGGACGGATCGCCGCCTACGGGGGCTCGGCCGGCGGGATGCTGATGGGGGCGATCGCCAACATGCGGCCCGACCTGTGGGGCGCGATCATCGCCGCGGTGCCGTTCGTCGACGTTCTGAACACCATGAGCGACACGACCCTGCCGCTCACTCCGCCCGAATGGCCCGAGTGGGGCAATCCGATCGAGGACGCCGAGGCCTACGACCGGATCGCGGGCTACAGCCCCTACGACCAGGTGCGCGACCAGCCCTATCCGCCGGTGCTGGCCACCGGCGGCCTGTCGGACCCCCGGGTGACCTATTGGGAGCCGGCCAAGTGGGTCGCCAAGCTGCGCGAGCACCAGGCGGGCGGGGCCCCCATCCTGCTCAAGATCAACATGGAGGCCGGACACGGCGGGGCTTCCGGACGGTTCGACTTCCTGAAGGAGATCGCCCTGGACTACGCTTTCGCCATCTGGGCGATCGAAGAGGGCTGGAAGCAGGCATGATCATCCGCGCGGCGACGGAAGCCGACGCCGAGGCCCTGGCGGCGATCTACGACCATCACGTCCTCACCGGCTTCGGCACCTTCGAGCTGGAGCCCCCGGGCGTCGCCTGGATGGACGCCAAGCGGCGCGACGTGCAGCGGCACGGCCTGCCGTTCCTGGTCGCCGAGCTCGGCCGGCGGGTGCTGGGCTACGCCTACGCAGGGCCATTCCGGCCGCGCCCGGGCTACCGCTACACCGTCGAGGACAGCGTCTATGTGGCGCCCGACGCCATCGGCCGCGGCGTGGGCCGAGCGACCCTCGCCGCGGTTCTGGACCAGTGCCAGGCGCTTGGACTGCGACAGGTGGTGGCGGTGATCGGCGACTCCGGCAACGAAGCGTCGATCGGTCTGCACCGTGCGCTCGGCTTCGCCGACGCGGGCGTCGTGCG
Source organism: Phenylobacterium sp. (assembly GCF_041913825.1). Taxonomy (GTDB): domain Bacteria; phylum Pseudomonadota; class Alphaproteobacteria; order Caulobacterales; family Caulobacteraceae; genus Phenylobacterium. The sequence goes on along the minus strand of NZ_JAYSEO010000039.1, from coordinate 2,050 downwards.
CGACGTCGGGTTCAAGCACGGCCGCTGGGTGGACATCGTGATGATGCAGAAGCCGCTGAACGGCGGCGCCGAGACCCTGCCCGGCACCCCTGGGCTGGCCCTGGGCGGCGGTTGATTCCGCGCAAGGCGGAACCCGTCGCGACAGTTGCAAATTCGTCTGCCAATATCGCGCCAACCCCATAGAGCCCGTCTATGGGTGCGCCGCATTAAAATCAATTTTGCTGATCGCGGCGGAACGACTAAATCGGGCGGACCTCAATCGGGAGTGCACGATGTCTCTGATCAACACCACGGTAAAGCCGTTCACGGCGCAAGCTTACAAGGAAGGCAAGTTCCTTGCCGTCAGCGACGCCGACCTGAAGGGCAAGTGGTCGGTGGTCTTCTTCTATCCGGCGGATTTCACCTTCGTCTGCCCGACGGAGCTGGAAGACCTGGCCGACAACTACGCCGAGTTCCAGAAGCTGGGTGTCGAGATCTACTCGGTCTCCACCGACACGCACTTCTCGCACAAGGCCTGGGCCGACACCTCGCCGGCTATCGGCAAGATCAAATACACCATGGTGGGCGACCCCTCGGGCGTCATCACCAACAACTTCGGCGTGATGCGTGAAGGTCAGGGCCTGGCCGACCGCGGCACCTTCCTGATCGACCCGGAAGGCGTGATCCAGTTCATGGAGATCACCGCCGAGGGCATCGGCCGCAACGCCGCCGAGCTGCTGCGCAAGGTCAAGGCCGCCCAGTACGTGGCCTCGCACCCGGGCGAAGTCTGCCCGGCGAAGTGGGAAGAAGGCGAGAAGACCCTCGCCCCGTCCCTTGACCTCGTCGGCAAGATCTAAGCCCGCACGACCGGTTCCGGCGCCGTCCCTTTGGGGGCGGCGCCGGCGACCCCAGTAGAGTTTCCCTCCCCCGGAGCCCCGTATGTTGGACGCCACTCTCAAGGCCCAGTTGAAGGCCTACCTCGAGAACCTCCGCCAGCCGATCGAGCTGGTGGCGTCGCTTGACGACGGCCCAAAGTCGACGGAGCTGATGCAGCTCCTCGAGGACATCGCCGGCCAGTGCGACAAGGTGAGCGTCCGCCGCGCCGACGACGACGCGCGCCGCCCCTCGTTCGCCATCGTGCGCAAGGACGATCCGGCCGTGTCGGTCCGTTTCGCCGGCCTGCCGCTCGGCCATGAGTTCACGTCCCTGGTGCTGGCCCTGCTGCACGTGGGCGGCCACCCGCCGAAGGTCGACGCCGAGATGATCGAACAGGTGAAGGCGCTCGATGGCGACTTCGTGTTCGAGACCTACTTCTCGCTCTCCTGCCAGAACTGCCCCGACGTGGTGCAGGCGCTCAACACCATGAGCGTGCTCAACCCGCGCATCCGCCACGTGGCCATCGACGGCGCCCTCTTCCAGAAGGAAGTGGAGGACCGCAAGGTTATGGCCGTGCCGACGGTGCTGCTGAACGGCGAGCCCTTCGCCCAGGGCCGGATGGAGATGGCGCAGATCCTGGCCAAGCTCGACACCGGCGCCGCGGCCCGCGCCGCCGAAAAGATCAAGGGCAAGGACGCCTTCGACGTGCTGGTGGTGGGCGGCGGCCCGGCCGGCGCGGCCGCGGCGATCTACGCGGCCCGCAAGGGCATCCGCACTGGTCTGGCGGCCGAGCGCTTCGGCGGCCAGGTGCTGGACACCATGGCCATCGAGAACTTCATCTCGGTGCCGCACACCGAAGGCCCCAAGCTCGCGTCCGGCCTGGAACAGCACGTCAAGGACTACGACGTCGACGTGATGAACCTGCAGCGCGCCGCCAGGCTGATCCCGGCCAAGACGCCGGGCGGCCTCATCGAGGTCGAGCTGGAGAACGGCGCGACGCTCAAGTCGCGGACCGTCATCCTGGCCACCGGCGCCCGCTGGCGGCAGATGAACGTGCCCGGCGAGGACGAGTACCGCAACAAGGGGGTGGCCTACTGCCCGCACTGCGACGGGCCGCTCTTCAAGGGCAAACGCGTGGCGGTGATCGGCGGCGGCAACTCCGGCGTCGAGGCCGCCATCGACCTGGCCGGCATCG
>NZ_JAYSEO010000038.1:0-34178 GCF_041913825.1 Phenylobacterium sp. | reverse complement strand
CCGCCCAGGTCGATGGCTGGCGCCGGGTCACGGATGCCGTGCATGCGGCGGGGGGGCGCCACCCAATCACCCCCACTGGCCTCGGGCCCCCTAAGGAACCCACCGGAGCCCCCCGGGGACCACCCGGGGCCCCCCCGGCCCCAACCCGGCGGGGGCGGGGCCCGCACGCCCCCCCCCGCCGATGTTCCGTCTGAGCGGTCGCTTACCAGGTCACGCTCAGGCGGCCGTAGAGGAACCGGCCGTTGAAGCCGAACGGCGAGTAGCCGGGGAAGCCGATGGAGCCCGTCGGCGTGTTGACGAAGCCCGGGGTGTAGTTCGGGTACTCGTCCAGCACGTTGTTGGCGCCCACCGCGAAGGTGACGTTGTCCAGCACCTCCCAGCGCCCTTCCAGGTCGACCAGGGCGGCGTCGCCGGTGGTCTGGTCGGACCCGAGCGCGTTCTGCGGCAGCAGCACGCTGTCGTACGCCGTCATGCGGACCGTGGCGCCCAGGGGGCCGCGGCTCCAGTCGCCGGACAGCACCAGCTTCCGCTCCGGCGTGCCCTTCTCGAAGGTCAGCCGCGCCTGCCGGTCGAACAGGAAGGTCGGCTGGGGCAGGTCGGTGATCGTCGGCAGGCCCGGCGTCTTGGTGATGTTGGTGTAGTTGAGGTTCAAGGCCGCTGTCAGGTCGAGGCGGCTGTCGCCGAGCTCGAGCCGGTAGCGCGCCACCGCGTCCACGCCCTTGGTGGTGGTGTCCACGCCATTGATGAAGAAGCGCGCCGCGCTGATGCCGAACGGCTGCAGGATGGCGCGGATCGCCGCCGCCGTGGCCGCTGGCGTGTTGTTGTTCGGCAGGTTCTCCGACAGGACGATCCGGTTCTCGATCTCGATCTGGTAGGCGTCCACCGTCAGTTCGAACGGCCCGCGGCGATAGACCAGGCCCAGCGAGTAGTTGATCGAGGTCTCGGGCTCGAGCGGCTGTGCGCCTAGCGCCCGGGCGACCGGGCTCGACACAGGGAAGGTGCCCACCTCGATGAGCTGGAAGGTGTTGCCGACCAGGGTGTTGTTGGTCGAGGTGTAGGTGAAGAACTGCTGCTGCAGGGCCGGGGCCTTGAAGCCGGAGGACACCGAGCCGCGGAGCGCGATGTTCTCGTTGAGGTCCCAGCGGGCGGAGAGCTTGCCGGTCGTCTTCGACCCGAAGTCCGAGTAGTCCTCGTAGCGGACCGCCGCGTCGAAGCCGAGGGCTTCGGTAAGCTGGCCTTCCACGTCCAGGTAGGCGCTCCAGTTGTGCCGGTTCACGTCGGTGGCGTTCGACGGCCGGAAGCCGCCGAAGCCCTGCGAGAGCCCCGCCTTCGACGGATCAGGCCCTTGGGTGTAGGAGAGAGGCTCGCCGGCGCCGATCTCGAAGCCCTCGCGGCGGTATTCGAGGCCCGCCGCGACGTTCAGCGGCCGCACGAGGCCGACCTCGAAGCCGCGCGACAGGTTCAGGTTCACGAGCGTCTGGTCGTAGGCCAGCGAGCCCGCGTAGAAGTCCCGCGGCGAGCTTGCGCCGAACGACGCGTTGATCGAGTTGACGGTGTAGTAGTCCAGCTCGTTGCGGCCGTAGCTGACGCCTAGGTCGGTCCGCCAGCCGGCGACCTCGCCGCGCACGCCGCCCTGGACGTTGTAGTCGACGATGTCGGTGTCGATCTTCGGCAGGAAGCCGCCCGGATAGACCGACGGGATGTTGTTGGCGTTGTTGTAGGCCCGGGCGGTGGCCGCGGCGCTGGTGTCGCGGCGCTGGTAGCCCGCGTAACCGTAGGCTTCCCAGGTCTCGTTCAGCGGCAGGCCGGCATTGGCGTAGACCGACCAGCTGCGCAGTTCGGGGTCGCCGTAGCGGCCGAGCACGATCGGCCGGCCGTAGGCGGGCAGGGCGGCGGCGTTGGCGAAGTCGGACCGGTTGGTCGCCTTGCGCATCAGGTACTCGCCGGACACCGTCAGGAAGCCTTCGTCGCCCAACGGCAGGCCCTGCCACAGCGCGACGGATTGGGTGAGCCCGTCGTTGACGTCTCGCTCGCCGCGCGAGGTCTTCACCGTCGTGTCGTGGATCCCGTAGTTCAGCACCGCGCCGCCGCCCTGGCGGGCTTCGCGCAGGCGGATGTTGATCACCCCGGCGATGGCGTCGGAGCCGTACTGGGCGGCCGCGCCCTCACGCAGCACTTCCACCTGCTGCACCGCGATGGTCGGGATGGTGTTCAGGTCGAAGGCCGAGGCCCCGCGGCCGATCGAGGTGTTGACGTTGATCAGCGCCGAGGTGTGGCCCCGCATGCCGTTGATCAGCACCAGGGTCTGGTCAGGCTGCAGGCCGCGCAGCGTGGCCGGGCGGACGTGGTCCGACCCGTCGGTGATCGCCGGGCGGGGGAAGTTCACGGCCGGCGTCAGGTTGGCCAGCGCCTGGGCAAGCTCGGCCCCGTTCCCCTGACGAGCGAGGACGTCGCCCTGAAGCACATCGACGGGCGACAGGCTCTCCAGCCGCGAGCGGCCCTCGGTCCGCGTGCCGGTGACGACCAGCTCCTCGACCTCGGCGTTGGCGGTCGTCTGCGCGGCGGCGGCGCCGGCCCAGAGCGTCGCTGCCGAGGCGGCGGCGAACAGTGTTGCGCGGAAATTCATCAACTATCCCCTTGGTTTGCCGACTGATGCGGCAGGTGGCCAAGCTACGGTGAGCCGGCGAACGCCGAAATGACATTTCTGCAACAGCGTCAGGAATGGCGCAGGCGGCCGGGCGCGATGGTGTCGCACCGGCTCACGGCGCCACGAGGCGGGAGCCCCAGCGCATCCGCCGGCAGCCGGGGCAGGGCCACTGGACAAGGTGGGCGATGGCCGCGATCGCGGTCTGTCGGTCGCCGAGCCGGCGTGCCTGCAGGCGTTCCACGATCCGCGCTGGCCGGTAGGTGCGAGACCAGGTGCAGGAACCGCAGACGAGCTCCAGCCGGCTCCCCGGATAGCGTTCGTGCGCCGCGAGGGGCGCGCCCTGGTCGAGGGGCAGGGGCCTCACGAGCGCGGCGGCCGCAGGGCGAAGAAGTCGGGCTCGCCGGTGAAGTGGTAGGCGGCGGTGTTCAGGGCTTTTTTGACCGCGTCGAGCACCAGGTAGTCTGGCCCGAACGGCCGGCATTGGCTCTGCAGTCGCACCAGGCTGGCATGGAGTGGCCGGAGCGTCTCGAACGCCTCCTTGGCCTGGGGGACGCCTGTGTACCGTACGCGAACCACGGGAAACTCCTGAACTGCGGAGGCGAACAAAAGCAGAACGGCGACGGCGCGGCGACTCCGTGAGAGATGTGTTTTTGAAGCTCATGCAACTGGGCGTGGCGGCAACCGCACCGCGTCTCGCGGGTTACGGCGAAGACAACAAAGGAGCGCTCGATGCCCGATAAGCAAACCGACGACGCCGCCAAGCGCGCCTTCACCCACGGCTCCAGCGGATCCACCGCCGACATGGCCGTCGACGGCGACCGCCTGCCGGAGAACCGCGCGATCGAAACCCCGCACGCCCGCCAAGCCGAACGGCTCTCGGACGACGAGAAGTTCGACCAGCTCGCCGACAAGGAGGCCACCGCCGAGGACCGTCAGGAAGCGCTGCTCGACGAGGCGGTGGAGGAGACCTTCCCCGGCTCCGACCCGATCAGCCCCAAGCACATCACCTGATCACCCCAGATTAGCTGATGCGGAGAGACGGCCGGGCGCCCGCCCGGCCGTCTTGTTTTGTGCGCTTCCCTAGCCGCCCTGCTTCGCGCCCACCGTGTCGGCCATGACCGCGCCCCGGGCGCCCAGCGGCTTCTCCGGGCCCACCGTGGTATCGCGGGCGGTCTGGTGCTCGATCTCGGAGTTCAACTCCGCGCCAAGCAGGATCACCTGGCTGGAGACGTAGATCCACATCATGAAGCCGATCGCCGCGCCCAGCGAGCCGTAGGTCTTTTCGTAGTTGGCGAAGTTGGCGACGTAGATCGAGAAGGCGGCCGACACGGCGACCCACAGCACGATGGCCGCGGCGCTGCCCCAGGTCAGCCACTTCCACTTGGCGCGGTGTCGGCTCGGCCCGAACCGATAGAGCACGGCAAGGCCGGCGGCCAGGGCGAGCAGAAGAGCGGGCCAGGTGATGACCCGGAACATGGCCGCTGCGGACCCCCCCACGATGCGCTCGATGGCGGGCGGCGCGGCGATCACCGCGATGGCGCAGGCGCCGAACAGCAGAAAGCCGAGGGTGAAGGCCAGCGACACCAGGATCATCTTGATGAAGCCGCGCTTCTCGTGCTCGTCGTAGGCGATGTTGAGGGCGGTGATCATCGCCTTCATCGCCCCGTTGGCGCTCCAGAGCGACAGCAGCAGGCCGCCGATGAAGGCGAGCGAGAGGCCGCTGTCGCTGGCCTGGGCGATCCGCAGCATCTGCTCGCCCACGAACCGCAGCACGTCGGCCGGCAGCACCACCGACAGCGCCTGCAGGTGCTCCTGGGCCTGGCCCACGTCGGCGAAGAGGCCGTAGAGCGCGACGAACGAGCCGATCCCCGGGAACAGCGCGAGCAGGGAGTAGAAGGTCACGCCGGCGGCCACCAGCGGGATCTGGTCGTTCTGGAACTCCTTGCCCGTGCGCAGGACGATATCCTTCCAGCCCTTGGCGGGGATCTCCTGCGGCGCGTTCGCCTGCCGTCCGCGGGCCGCGTCGTTGATCTCGGCGGGATCGGTGGCGTTGTGAGCGGGCGCCGGACGGTCGTTCAGGCCCTCGGACGGGGCGCGGCGGGGCGGAGGCGGCGCGGGACGCGCCGTTCCCGCGCGCCGACGGTCCGGTCGCGGACCCGCGCGCCGCGGCATCAGCGCGACCCCCGCCAGGACCAGCCATGGGGCCATTTTCCGAAAGTTGTTCGCCATTTGCCGCCAGCTCCTCTCGACCGGCAGCAACCGGCGAGCGGCGCGGCGGTTCCGTCACCCGGCAGACAGCTTCAGCGCCTCGTAGGCCTCCTGCGCTTCCAACCACTCGAACTCCGCGGCCTCCACCGCCGCCTGAGCCTGCTCGCGGCGACGGCCGAGCTCGGCGGCCTTCTGCGGATCGCGGGTGAAGATCGCCGGGTCCAGCAGGGCCTTGTCGATCACGGCCAGCGCCTCGCTTGCCCGCGAGAGCGCCGCCTCGGCCGCCTCGGCGCGGCGGCGCGCCGGGCCTGTGGGCGTCTTCGGCCGAGGCGCGGCCGGCGGCGGGGGAGGCGGCGCCTCGGCTTTCACCTGGGTCGGTGCGCGTGCGGCGACGCGGGCCCGGTCGAGCACGAAACGGGCGTAGTCCTCCATGTCGCCGTCGAACGGCTGGATGGTCCCGTCGGCCGCGAGCCATAGCCGGTCGGCCACCAGCTCCATCAGCGAGCGATCGTGGGTGATCAGGATCACCGCCCCCTCGTAGTCGTTCAGCGCGTCCAGGAGAGCGCGCCGGCTGTCGATGTCGAGGTGGTTCGTCGGTTCGTCTAGGATCAGGAGGTGCGGCGCCTCCATGGCGACCAGGTTGAGCAGCAGCCGGGCCCGCTCACCGCCCGACAGGCTGGCGATGCGCGTCTCCACCTTCTCGTGGTTGAAGCCGAACTGCGCCAGGACCGAGCGGCGCCGCGCCTCGGTCGCTTCGGGCAGGGCGCGCCGGATGATCTCCAGCGGGGTGTCGGTCGGGTCCAGCGCCTCGATCTGGTGCTGGTGGAACCAGCCCACCTTCAGGCGCTGGCTGCGCGTCAGCTTGCCGGCTTGCACGTCGAGCGCGCCCGCGACGAGCTTGGCGAAGGTCGACTTGCCCGCGCCGTTGACGCCGAGCAGGCCGATCCGGTCGTCGATGTCGAGCCGCAGGTTCAGCTTCCTGAGGATCGGCGGGCCGCCGTAGCCCACCTGGGCGTCCTCCAGCCGGAGGATCGGCGGCGGCAGGGGCCGCTCAGGGGAGGGCAGCAGGAACGGAGCGACGTGCTCCTCCACCACCGCGGCCACCGGGGGAAGCTTGGCGATCATCTTCAGGCGCGACTGGGCCTGGGTGGCCTTGGACGCCTTGGCGCGGAAGCGGTCGACGAACGACTGCAGGTGCGCCCGCCGCGCCTCGATCTTGGCGCGGGTGGACTCCTGAAGGCGCAGCTTCTCGGCGAGCTGGTTCTCGAAGGCGTCGTAGCCGCCGGCGTAGAGCTCGAGCTTGCCGTCCTTCAGGTGGAGGATGTGGTCCACCGAGTTGTTCAGCAGCTCGCGATCGTGGCTGATGACCATAGCGCTGTGCGGGTACTTGCGCAGGCGCGCCTCGAGCCACAGGGCGCCTTCCAGGTCGAGGTAGTTGGTCGGCTCGTCCAGCAGCAGCAGGTCGGGCTCGGCGAACAGGGCCGCGGCCAGGGCCACCCGCATCCGCCAGCCGCCGGAGAACTCGGCCATGGGGCGCGCAAGATCGGCGTTGGAGAAGCCAAGGCCCGCCAGGATCTCGGCGGCCCGCGAGGGCGCGCGATCGGCGTCGATCTCGATCAGCCGGTTGTAGATCTCGCCCATTTCCTCGGGCGGCGCGGTCTCCAGCCGCGCGAGCAGGGTGGCGCGCTCCACGTCGGCGGCGAGCACGGTGTCGAGCAGCGGCACGGGCGTCGCCGGATGCTCCTGGTCCACCGAGCCGATTCGCGCCGCCTTGGGCAGGTTGATCTCGCCCGACCCCAGGACGAGCTGGCCCAGGATCAGCTTGAAGAGCGTGGACTTGCCCACGCCGTTGCGGCCCACGAGGCCGACCTTGGCGTCCTTCGGCAGGTTGGCGGAGGCGTCGTCGAAGAAGCGACGGCCCCAGGCGTCGAAGACGAGGTTCTGGATCTGAAGCATGGCGGGAAACGGACAGGAGTTGCGGGCGCGGACCAGCGCCTCGCCGGATCGCGATGTGGAAGAGCCAGGTCTTTGAGAGGAAGACCGCGCCGCCGCCTGGCCGGGCGCGCTCTTAGCAGACGCGGGGCGCCTTGGCGAGCCGGGGCCGACCCGCTATAGAGCCGGCCACTTTCGCGGGCGCTCTGCCCCCGCGGCCTTCCCCATCAAGTCGAAAGACCAAGACCAACACCATGACCGAACGCACCTTCTCGATCATCAAGCCGGACGCCACGCGGCGTAACCTGACCGGCAAGGTCAACGCGGTGATCGAGGACGCAGGCCTGCGCGTCGTCGCCCAGAAGCGCATCCGCATGAGCCGCCAGCAGGCCGAGAAGTTCTACGAGGTGCACAAGGAGCGTCCCTTCTTCGGCGAGCTCGTCGAGTTCATGACCTCCGCTCCGGTCGTCGTGCAGGTCCTGGAGGGCGACAACGCCGTGGCCCGCTACCGCGAAGTCATGGGCGCCACCAACCCGGCCCAGGCCGCGGACGGCACCATCCGCAAGCTCTATGCGGAAAGCGTCGGCGAGAACTCCGTCCACGGCTCGGACAGCCTGGACAACGCCAAGATCGAGATCGCCCAGTTCTTCACCGACGATGAAATCGTCGGCTGAGCCGGCAACCCGTTGCGGTCCGCGGGGTTCTCCCCGCGGACCTGAGTGACCCCACCTAGAAAGTACCGATGCGAGAGATGAAGATCGGGGGCTTCAGCGAACGGCTGGAGGCCCAGGCTGCGGCGCGGAAGGCGCTGCTGGAGAAGTTCAAGCCCAAGCCGACCGTGCGCGCCGAGGGCCAGTTCGAGACCCGCGCCCAGCGTAAGGCTCGCGAGCTGGAAGAAGTTCGCGCCAAGCGTGCGGCTGAGAAAGAAGCGGCGCGCATCGCCGCCGAGGAAGCCGAGCAGGCCCGCCAGGAGGCGATGGCCAACGACGAAGAGCTGCAGCTTCAGTTGAAGCGCGACGAGCGCAAGGCCCGCAAGGCCCAGGCCAAGGCGGAGGCCCGCGCCAAGCGCGAGGCCAAGGCGGCGCAGCGGCGCTAGTCGTCGTCCCCGCCGCTCACGCGGCGGGACATCTCGCCGTAGTAGCCCTGGATCAGGAGCTCCACGACCTCGCCGCGCGTCTCCGCGTCGAAGGCGAGATCCTTGGCCATCTGGATCGCGGCCGAGCGCGAGAGGCCGCGCTCCATGGCCGCCCCGTCGCAAAAGACAGTCCAGTCCCCATCCTTAAGGGTGACCGCGTATTGGACCATTCAACTCAACCCTCGCGATAAAGCTTCAGCGTACGAACTGCGCCGAAGTTCCCGGAGAACCGCGCCAACTGAGCCGCCGGACCTCCGAAAACCGCAGTATTGGTCGGCAATTCCGGCGCGAAAGCAATCCTTTAGAGGTTAACGTTCCGGCGGTTCGTGGAACCGGTTTGTCACATGACAGTCGCTCGCCTGTCGGGCGTATCTTCCAAGCCATTCCCGCGTGACCCCGGCGCGGTTCGCTGCGATCCTGCGGGCGCGCCGCAGGAGGCCCGCGATGGACGGTCCGCACCTCATCTACTTCGCCGATCCCATGTGTTCCTGGTGCTACGGCTTCTCGCCGGCCATCGAGGAGATCCGCCGCGCCTTCGGCCGCGGCCTGCCGGTCCGGCTCGTGATGGGCGGGCTGCGGCCGGGCACGGAGGAGCCGATGACGCTGGCCGCCCGGACCGAGGTCACCACGCACTGGCGACACGTGCATGACGCCACCGGCCTGCCGTTCGACGAGGCCGTGTTGCGCGAGGGTTTCGTCTACGACACCGATCCGGCGGCCCGCGCCGTGGTGGTGGTGCGCCGCGCCGACCCGGAACAGGCGCTGACCTATCTGGGCCGCGTGCAGCGGGCCTTCTACGCCGAGGGGCGCGACGTCACCGACGGCGACGTGCTGGCCGACCTCGCGGCGGAACTCGGGCTCGACCGCGACGGCTTCCTGGCGCAGTGGACCGCCGAGGACGCGGGCCAGGAGACATGGCGCGACTACGCGATTTCGCAGCGCGCTGGCGTCACCGGCTTCCCGACCCTGGTCGCCGGTCCCAACGAGGCGGGCGCGTTCGGGGTGGTCACCCGCGGATATGCGCCGCCTGACCAGGTGGTGGCGGTGCTGCGCGAGTGGCTCGAGCGGACCGCCGCCTGATCCGTGGCAACGAACCGGTGACGCTTGTGGGCGTTAGGTTCGGGAGTTCTCCGGGGTAGGGTGTTCGTCCGGCCGAGAGAGGTCGCGCGGCGTTTCAGCGCCGCCGCCACCTTGCGGCGCGGGGCCGGGCGCGCGATATCGGAGGGGACGCGGGTGACGGCAGCCCGCAACGAGCTTCCAAGAAGGACTTCATTGCCTATGCGTGACCCCGTCACCACCGCGCTCGGCCTCGTGCCGATGGTCGTCGAGCAGACGAGCCGCGGCGAGCGCGCCTACGACATCTTCTCCCGCCTGCTGAAGGACCGCATCGTGTTCCTGGCCGGCCCGGTCGAGGACGGCATGGCCAGCCTGATCTGCGCCCAGCTCCTCCACCTCGAGGCGGAGAACCCGAAGAAAGAGATCCAGATGTACATCAACTCGCCTGGCGGGGTGGTGACGTCCGGTCTCGCGATCTACGACACCATGCAGTACATCAAGAGCCCGGTGATCACGCTTTGCCTCGGCATGGCGGCCTCCATGGGTTCGTTCCTGCTGATGGCCGGCGAGAAGGGCCAGCGGATCGCCCTGCCGAATTCGCGGATCATGGTGCACCAGCCGTCGGGCGGCTTCTCCGGCAAGGCGTCGGACATCGAGCGCCACGCCGAGGATATCATCAAGACCAAGCGCCGGCTGAACGAGCTCTACGCCAAGCACACCGGCCGCACGGTCCAGGAGGTCGAGGACACCCTGGACCGCGACTACTTCATGACCGCCGAGGAGGCCCGGGACTGGGGCCTGGTCGACCACGTCTGGGAAAAGCGCGACACCGAGGATTGAGCCTCGTCGCCGCGCGATCGAGATGGGCCCCCGCCGGCGACGGCGGGGGCTTTTTCGTGCCTGACGCCTGGCCTTCAGGTGAGTAGATGCTCACGTGAAGTTCAGGCCGACAGGCATTGGACGGGCTTCCGGCGCAGTCTATCTGAACCTCGATGCCCAACAGTGACGCTCCCGCCGAACAATGTGATCGTTTCGCGACCGTGATGGTCGTACGCAGGTCGGACGACGTCCCCGATCCACTTGTGGAACGACTGACGGATGCCGGCCTCAACGTCCTAGGACCTGTGGATACTGCCGCCCGGGCGCTGACCCTGGTCGCGCAGACCCACGCCGACCTCGCCTTTGTCGCGCCTGAGCTCGCCGGGCGGCGCGACGGCTTCGAGCTTGCCCGCACCCTGGAGGACACCTGGGGCGTTCCGGTCGTGATGCTGGCCGCAGGGTGAGGACCGCGCCGCTGGGACGCCTGATCGTCATCTCCAATCGCGTCAGCCCGCCGGGCGACGAGACCGGCGCCAGCGTCGGCGGCCTCGCCATGGCGTTGTCGGCCGCGCTGCGCGAGCACAATGGCGTCTGGTTCGGCTGGAGCGGCCGCACGACGGAAACCTTCACCGGTCAGCTCAGCTTCCAGCGCGGCGGCGGGGTGACCGTGGCCACCGTCGATCTGGAGGACCAGGACCGGCAGGAGTACTACAACGGCTACGCCAACAGGACGCTGTGGCCGCTGTTCCACTACAGGATCGACCTGTCGGCCTACGAGCGCTCGTTCGACGAGGGCTATGCGCGGGTGAACGCCCGCTTCGCCGACACCGTCCGGCCGCTGGTCGAGCCGCAGGACTTCATCTGGGTCCACGACTACCACCTGATCCCGATGGGCCGGGAGCTCCGCCGGCGCGGGGTCGGCAACCGGATCGGCTTCTTCCTGCACATCCCGTGGCCAGCGCGGCGGCTGTTCACAACCCTCCCGAACCATCGCGAGCTGGTCGAGGCGCTGTTCGACTACGACCTCGTGGGCTTCCAGAGCGAGGACGCGCTCAGCGCCTTCCACGACTATGTGACCCAGGAGGCCGGCGGGACGGTGGACGCGGACGGCCAAGCCACCGCGTTCGGCCGCACCATCCAGCTCGGCGCCTTCCCGATCGGCCTGGATGCGGAGACGTTCATGGAGGCCGCCGAGGGCGAGGTGGCGCGCGGCTGGCGCGAGCGGATGCAGAAGAGCCTGGCCGGTCGCCGCATGATCGTCGGGGTCGACCGGCTCGACTACTCCAAAGGGCTGGAGGAGCGTTTCCTGGCTTACGAGGAATATCTCGCCCGCACGCCCGCGGCCCACGAGCAGGTGTTCCTGCTCCAGGTCGCCACCCCCAGCCGCGACGAGGTGCCCGCCTATCAGGAGATCCGCGCGCGACTGGATGGGGTCAGCGGCCGGATCAACGGGGCGTTCGCCACCGCCGACTGGGTGCCGATCCGCTACGTGAACCGCAGCTACCGCCGCGACGAGCTGGCGGGCATCTACCGCGCCGGCGCCATCGGCCTGGTGACGCCGCTCCGGGACGGCATGAACCTGGTGGCCAAGGAGTACGTGGCCGCGCAGGATCCCGAGGACCCGGGCGTGCTGATCCTCTCGCAGTTCGCCGGCGCCGCCGAGCAGATGGCCGAGGCGCTCGTCGTCAATCCGTTCAGCCGCGAGGATGTGTCCGACGCCATCCGCAGGGGCCTCGAGATGCCGCGCGCCGAACGCGTCCGCCGCTGGGAGGCGCTGATGGACGGGGTCCGCACCCACGATGTGGTCGCCTGGCGCGACGCCTTCGTGGCGGCCCTGCTGGCGCGGCCGGAGCGTGCGGCCGGCTAGGGCCGGCCGGTGAACACGCGGAAGCCCTTGATCTCGGCCATGGCCAGCATCTCGGTGTCGCCGCTGGTGTCGCCGTAGGCCGCCTTGAGGCGCACGTCCTTGCCGAACACCTCCTGGAGCCGCACGACCTTCTCCGGCCCCCGGCAGTTCGGCCCGGAGAAGGCGCCCAGCACCCGGTTCTGCGGATCGTACGAGAGCTGCGTGCCCAACACCGCGTCCGCGCCCAGGTCATGGCCGAAGGGCCCCACCACGATGTCCGGCGAGGCGGTGACGATCACCAGCCGCACGGGCTCGCCGCGCCACCGTCGCCAGGTTTCCAGGGCGTCCGGTCGGAACAGCCGGGCCGCGTGGGTCTCGGCGAACCGCCGGGCGTCCGCCGCCAGCGTGTCGTGCGGGACACCGCGGAGGAATTCCTTCACCGCGGCGGCCTTTATCCGGCCACGGTCGCGGTGGAACAGGTACAGGACGGCCGCAGGCACGAGTCGTGCAAGGCCGAGCGCATAGCGTGCCGGCCCGGCACGCCACTTCAGGAAGGCCGTGAAGCTGTCCTCGACCGTCAGCGTGCCGTCGAAATCGAAGGCGACGACCGGCAGATCGCCGTCGCCCGTTTCGTCGCGGGACAGGGCCTCACTGAACTCTTGTGCCATTTCGGCGGGTATCCCATTTAGGAGCGCAGAACGCCGCTTGGTGCGGCGCCGCGTCGCCATTCGTCGTTACGGCGAACGAAGGGTTGTGATCCTTAGCCGGATCGGGGAATGTCAAGACTTAGACAACCCGCGGCGCGTATTCTGCATTGTAGGGGCGCAGACGTCCCGCGGGGGCGGCGCAGGCCAGGCTGTGGCCCGTCGTCTAGAGAGTGAGAAACGACCATGACCAAGGCCGCGAGCGGAGATTCGAAGAGCACCCTCTATTGCTCTTTCTGCGGCAAGAGCCAGCACGAAGTCCGCAAGCTGATCGCCGGGCCGACCGTGTTCATCTGCGATGAATGCGTCGAGCTGTGCATGGACATCATCCGCGAGGAGCACAAGATCTCCTTCGTGAAGTCGAAGGACGGCGTCCCCACGCCGAAGGAGATCCGCGAGGTCCTCGACGACTACGTGATCGGCCAGGACCACGCCAAGAAGGTCCTCTCGGTCGCGGTGCACAACCACTACAAGCGCCTGAACCACGCGACGAAGAACAACGACGTCGAGCTGGGCAAGGCCAACATCATGCTCATCGGGCCGACCGGCACGGGTAAGACCCTGCTGGCCCAGACGCTCGCCCGCATCATCGACGTGCCGTTCACCGTGGCCGACGCCACGACGCTCACCGAGGCCGGCTACGTCGGCGAGGACGTCGAGAACATCATCCTGAAGCTGCTGCAGGCGGCCGACTACAACGTCGAGCGGGCGCAGCGCGGCATCGTCTACATCGACGAGGTCGACAAGATCAGCCGCAAGTCGGACAACCCGTCCATCACCCGCGACGTGTCGGGCGAGGGCGTCCAGCAGGCGCTGCTGAAGATCATGGAAGGCACCGTCGCCTCCGTGCCGCCGCAGGGCGGGCGCAAGCATCCGCAGCAGGAATTCCTGCAGGTCGACACCACCAACATTCTGTTCATCTGTGGCGGCGCCTTCGCCGGCCTCGAGAAGATCATCTCGGCGCGCGGGCAGGGGACCTCGATCGGCTTCGGCGCCAAGGTGGCCGATCCGGACGAGCGCCGCACGGGCGAGATCTTCCGCCAGGTGGAGCCGGACGACCTGCTCCGCTTCGGCCTGATCCCGGAGTTCATCGGCCGTCTGCCGGTGATCGCCACGCTCGACGACCTGGACGAGAAGGCCCTGGTGAAGATCCTCACCGAGCCGAAGAACGCCTTCGTGAAGCAGTACGTCCGCCTCTTCGACATGGAGAACGTGGGCCTGACCTTCACCGAGGACGCGCTGATGGCGGTGGCCCGCAAGGCCATCCAGCGCAAGACCGGCGCGCGGGGCCTGCGCTCTATCCTCGAAGGCATCCTGCTCGACACCATGTACGAGCTGCCGACCTACGACGGCGTCGAGGAGGTGGTGGTCAACGCCGAGGTGGTGGAAGGCCGCGCCCAGCCGCTGCTGATCTACGCCGAGCGCCGCGACAAGGGTGGCGCCGCCTAAGGTCCCGGACCAGACGAACTCACGAGCCCCGCAGGTATCCTGCGGGGCTTTTCGTTTCCGCTGCAGTATGATGATCGTCATGCAATAGCGGTTCGGGAGAGGCCCCATGGCGGACAAGGCGGCGGTCGTGATCGGGGCAGGGGACGCACTGGGCGGCGCCATCGCCCGGCGGTTCGCGCGGGAGGGCTATGCGGCGGTCATCGTGCGCCGCCACGCCGATCAGCTCGAGGACCTCGCGACGGCGGTCCGCAACGGTGGCGGCGAGGCGCATCCGTTCGGCGTCGACGCGCGGCAGGAGGACCAGATGGTCAGCCTGTTCGAGCGGGTGGAGGCGGAGATCGCGCCGGTAGAGGTCTGCGTCTTCAACATCGGGGCGAACGTGCGCTTCCCGATCGCCGAGACCACGGCGCGGGTCTACTTCAAGGTGTGGGAGATGGCCGCCTTCTCCGGCTTCCTGGCCGGGCGCGAGGCCGCGAGGCGCATGACGCCGCGCGGGCGCGGAACGATACTCTTCACTGGGGCCACGGCGAGCGTGCGCGGCCGCGACGGCTTCGCCGCCTTCGCCGGCGCCAAGCACGCGCTGCGCGCGCTGGCCCAGAGCATGGCGCGCGAGCTCGGACCGCAGGGAATCCACGTCGCCCACACCATCATCGACGGCGCCATCGACACCGCCTGGATCCGCGAGAACTTCCCGGACCGCTATGCGGCCAAGGAACATGACGGCATCCTCAACCCCGACCACATCGCCGAGGCTTACTGGATGCTGCACGCCCAGCCGCGCGACGCCTGGACGCACGAACTCGACCTTCGCCCCTGGACGGAGAGCTTCTGATGCCGAAGACCCTGGAGTTCCTGTTCGATTTCGGCAGCCCCGCCAGCTACCTGGCCTACAAGGCCATGCCGGCCATCGTGGAGCGGACGGGCGCGCGGATCGACTACGTCCCGGTGCTGCTCGGCGGGGTCTTCAAGGACACCGGCAACGCCTCGCCGGCGACGATCCCCGCCAAGGGACGGTGGATGAACGCCGACCTCGCGCGCTGGGCGGCCCGGCGCGGCACGGTGTTCAACCGCAACCCGCACTTCCCCATCAACACCCTGCACCTGATGCGCGGAGCCGCCGGGCTCAAGGACGATGCGCGCTTCGCCGCGTACCTGCAGGCGGTGTTCGAGGCCATGTGGGCCGATCCCCGCAATCTCGGCGACCCGGCCGAGATGGCCCCGGTTCTGGCGCGCGCCGGCGTATCTCCGGACGAGTTCCTTGGCTTCCAGTCCGACGAGGCGGTGAAGGCGCGGCTGAAGGCCGACACCGAGGCCGCCGTCGCCCGAGGCATGTTCGGGGCCCCCACCTTCTTCGTCGATGGCGAGCTCTACTTCGGCCAGGACCGCCTGGACTTCGTGGAGGAGGCATTGCGAGCCTAGGGTGCGCCCCGCAGATCCCGCGGAGCGAGCCATGCACCCCGATCACCAGCAGCTCCTCGAGGAGCTTGAGCGCCTGGCCCCGCCACCCGACCGGCGTCCGCCGGCGAACTACCTGGGGCAGGGCGCCCATCCGCTTTTCGGCGTGCCCGTGCCCGCCAAGCGGGCTCTGGCCAGGGCGTGGGCGACCGCGCACAGGGCCGGCTCTCCCGAGACCGTGCTGGCCGTCGTGGAAAGCCTGTTCGACGGCGCCGGTTACGACGAGAAAACCCTGGCGTCGCTGATCCTCGGCCAGCATCGCGCGGCGCGCGAGGCCGTCCGGCCGGACGACGTCCGCCGCTGGCTTGGCGGCCTGGTCGGCTGGGCGGAGATCGACCACCTGTGCCAGAACCTGTTCCCGGCGTCGCAGATGCTCGCGGACTGGCCGGCCTGGGGCGGGATGATCGCAGGCCTGGCTTCCGATCCCGCGATCAGCCGCCGGCGCGCATCGCTGGTGCTGCTGACTGGCCCTGTGAAGGCGTCAGACGATGCACGCCTGGCGGAGCTCGCCTTCGCCAACGTCGCCGCGCTCGAGGCGGAACGCGACATCCTGATCACCAAGGCTGTCTCCTGGCTGCTCCGCGCGCTCACTGCCCGGCGACCCGAAGCGGTCGCCGCCTACCTGGACGCTC
Organism: Phenylobacterium sp.; assembly: GCF_041913825.1. Lineage (GTDB taxonomy): Bacteria > Pseudomonadota > Alphaproteobacteria > Caulobacterales > Caulobacteraceae > Phenylobacterium. The sequence continues at coordinate 18,295 of NZ_JAYSEO010000038.1, read as the reverse complement.
ATGCCCGGACGCTGCCGCCGATCGCGCTGCGGGAGGTGCGCGCGAAGCTCATCACAGGCCGTAAGACCGCGCGGGCGCCGGCTTGATGCGGGGCGGAGCGCTTCCTATCTGAACAGCGTTCAGGCAGGGCATGGCCTTGCGCGGACAGCCTCGCTTTCCCCCGTCAAGCTAACCTGTGGATGCGGCTGAGGCCGAGTGTCGCGCAACGACCTTGCTCCGCTTGCGCCGGGGCCCAAACGCTCCACATAAATCCGTAACAAGCCGCCGAAGCCACGGCGGACGGGTCGTCCGACTCAGACGCATCGTCTGGGTGACCACGACCCGGCGCGCCTAGCCGGCGCCAAACCGGCAGGCCAGGAGTTGAAGCATCATGTCCGAGATTAAGATCCTCCCGATCCTGCCGCTGCGGGACATCGTGGTCTTCCCGCACCAGCCGGTCCCGCTTTTCGTGGGTCGGGAGAAGTCCGTGCGTGCGCTCGAGGAAGCGATGCGCAACGACGGCAAGCAGATCCTTCTGGCGACCCAGAAGGACAAGGACGACGACGATCCGTCGCCGGAAGCCATCTACGACGTCGGCGTGGTCGCCACCGTCCTGCAGTTGCTGAAGCTGCCCGACGGCACCGTGAAGGTGCTGGTCGAGGGCCGGGCGCGGGCGGGCATCACCCGCTTCACCAGCCAGCCCGATTACTACGAGGCCGAGATCGCCTTCGTGCAGGAGGACGGCGCCGGCACCTCGGAAGCCGAGGCGCTGAGCCGCGCGGTCGTCGAGCAGTTCGAGAACTACGTCAAACTCAACAAGAAGGTCCCGCCGGAAGCCCTGGCTGCGATCCCGCAGATCGACAACCCGGGCGAGCTGGCCGACCGCATCGCCTCGCACCTCTCGGTCAAGATCGCCGAGAAGCAGCAACTGCTCGAGGTCTTCAACGTCGTGAAGCGTCTGGAGAAGGTCTACGCCCTGATGGAGGGCGAGATCTCCGTGATGCAGACGGAGAAGAAGATCCGCAACCGCGTGAAGCGTCAGATGGAGAAGACGCAGCGCGAGTACTATCTGAACGAGCAGATGAAGGCGATCCAGCGCGAGCTGGGCGAGCAGGACGATCAGCGCGACGAGCTGATCGAGCTCGAGAAGCGCATCAAGAAAACGAAGCTCTCCAAGGAAGCCCGGTCCAAGGCCGAGGCCGAGCTGAAGAAGCTGAAGAACATGAGCCCGATGTCGGCGGAGTCGACGGTCGTCCGGAACTACCTGGACTGGCTGCTGTCCATCCCGTGGGGCAAGGCCAAGCAGAAGCCCATCGACCTGCAGCGCGCCGAGGACATCCTCAACGAGGACCACTACGGCCTGGACAAGGTCAAGGAGCGGATCCTGGAGTACCTCGCGGTGCAGAGCCGTGTGGGCGCCCTGAAGGGCCCGATCCTCTGCCTCGTCGGCCCGCCCGGCGTCGGCAAGACCTCGCTCGGCAAGTCGATCGCCAAGGCCACCGGCCGTGAGTTCGTGCGCGTCGCTCTGGGCGGCGTGCGCGACGAGGCCGAGATCCGCGGTCACCGGCGGACCTACATCGGCTCGATGCCCGGCAAGGTCATCCAGTCCATGAAGAAGGCCAAGACCACCAACGCCTTCTTCCTGCTGGACGAGATCGACAAGATGGGCTCCGACTGGCGCGGCGATCCGTCGTCGGCCCTGCTCGAGGTGCTGGACCCGGCGCAGAACTCCACCTTCGCCGACCACTACCTGGAGGTGGACTACGACCTGTCGCCGGTGATGTTCGTCACCACGGCCAACAGCCTGAACATGCCCCAGCCTCTGCTGGACCGCATGGAGATCATCCGCATCCCCGGCTACACCGAGGACGAGAAGGTCGAGATCGCCAAGCGCCACGTCCTGCCGAAGCTGACCAAGGACCACGGCCTGAAGCCCGAGGAGTTCGTCGTCCCGGAGAAGGCGATCCGCGACCTGATCCGCTACTACACGCGTGAGGCCGGCGTCCGGAACCTGGAGCGCGAGCTGGGCAACCTGGCCCGCAAGACGGTCCGCGACCTTAGCCGCGAGAACGTGCTGTCGATCACCATCGACGACGAGCGGCTGGCCAAGTACGCGGGCGTCCGCAAGTACCGCTACGGCGAGACCGACGAGGAAGACCAGGTCGGCATCATCACCGGGCTCGCCTACACCGAGTTCGGCGGCGACATCCTGACCATCGAGGCGGTCAAGATGCCGGGCAAGGGCCGCATGTCCATCACGGGCAACTTGAAGGACGTGATGAAGGAGTCGATCCAGGCCGCGAACAGCTACGTCCGCAGCCGGGCCACCCGCTTCGGCATCGAGCCGCCGCGCTTCGAGCGCACCGACGTGCACATCCACGTGCCGGACGGCGCCACCCCGAAGGACGGACCCTCGGCCGGCGCGGCCATGGCCACGGCCATCGTGTCGGTGCTGACCGGCATCCCGATCCGCAAGGACATCGCCATGACCGGCGAAGTCACGCTGCGGGGCCGGGTGACCGCCATCGGCGGGCTGAAGGAGAAGCTGCTCGCGGCGCTGCGCTCCGGCGTGAAGACCGTCCTGATCCCGACCGAGAACGAGAAGGACCTAGCGGACATCCCGGAGAACGTGAAGAAGGAGCTTGAGATCATCCCCGTCTCGACAATGGACGAGGTGCTCAGCCACGCGCTCACCCGGCAGCCGACCCCGATCGAATGGTCGGAGGCCGACGCGCCGCCGGTCGCTCCGGTTGAGGACCCGGACGTCGAGAGCGTGATCACCCACTGATCGATCACAACTTGTGACAAAGGCGCGGCGCGGGAGAGATCCCCCGCCCCCGCCCGGTGAAGGGCAAACAAAAACCAGCCGAAAAAAGGGGCCGGGGGCCCGGGGGGGGGCCCGACGTACCGGTGGAGGACCCGGACGTCGAGAGGGTCACCCCCAACTCACCGAAAACAAGTTGCCACAACGGCGCGCCGCGGGAGAGATCCCGCCCCGCGTCCGTTTGACGGCTAAGCTTCCACGAGCCTTAATCGGCGGCGAGGCGCCGGGGGGCGAGCCTTCCTTCCGCCCAAGCGCGCCCAACAACCACAACAAGCAAGACAATGATGGGAGATTGCGCACATGACCAAGACGGAGCTCGTCTCGGCGATCGCCGACAAGGCCGGACTGAACCGGGCGCAGGCCAGGGAGGCGCTCGACGCCTTCATCGCCTCCGTCTCCAGTTCACTGAAGGCGGGGGACGAGGTGCGGCTGGTGGGCTTCGGCAGCTTCGTGCCGGTGAAGCGCGCCGCGGGCCTCGCCCGCAACCCGAAGACCGGCGAGACCGTGCGGCGGCCCGCTCAGCGGACCTGCCGCTTCCGCGTCGGCGAGAGCCTGAAGGGCGTGCTCAACGGCTGACGTGGACAGCCTGCGACAAAGGGGGCGGCCGCTGGGGACGGCCGCCCTTTTTCGTTGCCGGACGCCGCGACCCGCCGTATTGGGGCGGCCTCTTCGGGGAGTAGCCGTCCGCTTCGAGCGGAGCCCGCGTCAACACACTTGCCTTCCTAGGCATGGCGCAGGCGACGGACCTTCGGGTCCGGATTGGCGAGACCGACGATGCGCGCCAGGCGAGCAGGGCCGGCCGGGCGCCGCGTCGTCGCGTGCGCCAGGCCCCGGAGCGTCGTCTTGGAAGCCTTCCTCATTTCCACGGGCGTGGTGGCGATCGCCGAAATCGGCGACAAGACCCAACTGCTCGCAATGGTCCTGGCGGCGCGGTTCCGCAGACCCCGGCCGATCATCCTCGGCATCCTGGCCGCGACGATCCTGAACCACGCGATCGCGGCGGGGCTGGGCGTGCTGGTCGCCCAATGGCTGGAAGGGCGGGCGTTCCAGGCCGTCGTCGGCCTTGCGTTCCTGGCCATGGCCGGCTGGGCGCTGGTCCCGGACAAGGAGGACGAGGACGCCGGGGCCAAGTCGGTGGGCGGCGTGTTCCTCACCACCCTCGTGGCCTTCTTCCTGGTCGAGATCGGCGACAAGACCCAGATCGCCACCTCGCTGCTCGCCGCCCGGTTCCAGAACCTGACGCTGGTCACCGCCGGCACCACGCTTGGCATGATGCTGGCCAATGTGCCCGCGGTGTTCCTGGGCGAGGCGGCGACCAACGTCGTGCCGCTCAAGGTGGTGCGGATGGTCGCTGCGGTGATCTTCGGCCTGATCGGCGTGTCGGTGCTCGCCGCGGCCTTCCTTCCTTCAGGTTTCCGCGTCTAAGGTCCCGCCGCACTTGGAGATTCCGATGACCGCCACCACCGCCGCCGCCACCCGGGACGGCGACCGCGCCTTCCTGGGCCATCCCAAGGCGCTGGGCTTCCTCTCGTTCTCGGAAGCCTGGGAGCGGTTCTCCTACTACGGCATGCAGGCGCTGCTGGTCCTCTACATGACCAAGACCCTGCTGCTGTCGCCCCACGTGGAACAGATCGCCGGCTTCGAGGGCTTTCGGGCGGTCATTGGCGCCATCTATCGCCTGCCCGGAGACGCCTCGACCCAGCAGGTCGCCTCGACGATCTTCGGCCTCTACACCAGCCTCGTCTACTTCACCCCGATCTTTGGCGGACTGCTCGCCGACCGCCTGCTCGGGCGCACCCGCACCATCGTGATCGGCGCCCTGCTCATGGCTGCGGGCCATTTCTTGATGGCCTTCGACGTCTCGTTCCTGCTGGCCCTGCTGTGCCTCGTGCTCGGCACCGGCTGCTTCAAGGGCAACATCGCCGGCCAGGTGGGCTCGCTCTATGCCGAGGGCGACAACCGTCGGGCCGACGCCTTTCAGATCTTCTACCTGGGCATCAATGCCGGGGTGATCGCCGCCCCGCTGATCGCCGGGACACTGGGCGAGACGGTGGGCTGGCACTACGGGTTCGGCGCGGCGGGCGTGGGCATGCTCATCGCGCTGGTCATCTATCTCGCCGGCCGGCGCCATCTGCCGCCCGACCCGCCGCTGCGCGGCAGGGGCGCCGACGTGGCGCGACCGAAGATGCGGCCGCACGAGTGGCGCACAGTGGGCCTGCTCGTCTTGCTGTTGCCGGTGCTGACCGCCTCGGTGCTGTGCAACCAGCAGATCTTCAACGCCTACCTCGTGTGGGCCGACACCGGCGTCGACCTGACCTTCTTCGGCCGGAAGGTGCCCACCACTTGGCTGATCACGCTGGACAGCGTGGTCTCGGTCTCGTTCCTCGCCATCATGGTCGTGTTCTGGCGGCTGTGGGCGCGGCGCTTCAAGGAGCCGGACGAGATCGGCAAGCTGACGATCGGGGCCTTCGTCTCGGTGCTGGGCGTGCTCTGCCTCGCGGCCGGCTCAGCGCAGGCCGCCGCTGCGGGGACGCAGGTGAGCATCTGGTGGTGCGTGGCCTTCCACGTGCTGAACAGCATCGCCTTCGCCAATATGCTGCCGGTCTCGCTGGCGCTCTACGCCCGCGCGGCGCCGGCGGCGATCACCGGCTTCGTCATCGGCATCTACTACCTGCACCTCGTGGCCGGGAACCAGACGGTGGGGATCCTCGGGACCCTGCTGGAGAAGATGCCGGCCACCCAATTCTGGCTGATGCACGCCGCCATCGCGGCCGGGGCGACCGTGGTCTTCCTGGTCGTCGGCCGGTTCTTCGCGACGCTGCTGAGCCACGAGAACGTCACAGGGCAGGGGGCGCCCGCCCACGCCTAGGCGGAGGCCACGGTGATCGGCTAGAACCCGTGGCCACGGGCGGCTAGCTCAGTTGGTTAGAGCACCTCGTTTACACCGAGGGGGTCGGGGGTTCGAACCCCTCGCCGCCCACCATCCTGCTTCGCGTTGGCGGGGCGCTGGAGGAGCATGTGCTGCGATGGGCCCTGGCGGGCGCGCTGCTTCTGGCGGGCGGCATGGCTGAGGCCGAGCCGCTGCCGCTGGCCGCCTACATGGAGCAGCCACGGGTCCAGCCGGACACGGTGATCCGCTACGGCGAGGCGCCCTCGCAGGTGGTGGAGCTGTTCAGCCCGAGGGGGCCGGGGCCGCATCCCGTCGTCGTGCTGCTGCACGGCGGCTGCTACCGCCAGGCCTTTGAAGGCCTGCCGCAGACCAGCGGGATCGCCGCCGACCTGGCGCGCCGCGGCTTCGCCGTCTGGAACGTGGAATATCGGCGCCTCGGCGAGCCGGGAGCGGGCTATCCCGGCACGTTCCAGGATGTCGCCGCCGCCCTCGACCGGCTCCGGGACGAGGCTCCGCGGCGCGGACTCGACCTTCGCCGCGTGGCCACGCTCGGGCACTCGGCGGGGGGGCATCTGGCCCTTTGGGCCGCGGCCCGCCACCGACTGCCCGAGGACAGCCCGCTCTACCGGCCGGACCCGCTGCGGATCGGCGCGGCGATCAGCCTGGCCGGGATCGGGGACCTGGATGGGCAGGGCGACGTCTTCTCGCGCGCCTGCGGCGCCGACACCTTCCCGCAGATGCTGGGCGACCCGCGCCGCCTGGCCGACACCTCGCCCGTGGCCCTGCTGCCGACCGGCACGCGGACGGTGATGGTCCACGGCGCCTACGACCATGTCATGCCGCCGTTCACGGGCCTCGAGTACGTCCGCAAGGTCCGCGCGGCCGGGGATACCGCCGAGGTCGTGACACTGCCGGAAGCCGGCCACTTCGATGTCGTGGTCCCCACGACCGCGGCCTGGTCGGCGGTGGCGGAGCTTGTCGCCCGCGAGTTCGCCCGGCTGCGCTAGGCCATCGGAGGGCCGAGGATCGCGATCCGCCGGCGCGCGGCGGCGGCGGCGAGGTTCTCGATCATCTGCGCCGTGGGCGCGGTTTCGGTGGGCAGCCCCTCGTGATCCGGCGTGCGGCCGAAGTCCCGCACGAACGCCTCGAAGTCACCGCCCACGGTCATGACCAGCATACGCGCGCCTTCGGGACTCTCGACGCGGAAGCTGTGCGGCACGCCCTTCGGGCCGACCAGGCTCTCGCCGGGGCCGGCGCAGGTCTCGGCCTCGCCGACCCGGAACCGGACACGTCCCTCCAGCACGTGGAAGATCTCGTCCTCCGTCTCGTGCAGATGCGTCGGCGGAGACTCGCCGTAGGGCATCAGGTGTTCGGTCACCGACAGCCGGTCGACGTGGCCGGCCGCCGGGAGAGCGAAGGTGACGCGATTGTTGAGGAACCAGACGGCCTGGGGCTCTGTGGGCATGGTCGCACCTTGGGGCTGGCGCACGAGGGCGCTGTGGAAGGCGCCAATCCACTAGGCGGCTCGGCCCTGGGATTGAAATGGAAGCTTCGTATGGGTCCCATTCGCTGAATGAATTTCGCCGCCTTCGACCTCAACCTGCTGCGGGTCTTCCACGCCCTGATGCGCGAGCGCTCCGTCACGCGCGCAGGGGAGCAGATCGGCCTGTCGCAGCCGGCCGTGAGCCAGGCGCTCAACCGGCTCCGCGCGCTGCTGGACGACCAGCTCTTCGTGCGCCGCGGGACCGAGATGGCGCCCACGCCGCGGGCGGAGGCGCTGGCGCCCGTGGTCCGGGGCGCCTTGGCCGAGCTGGAAGCCGCCTTGCAGGGCGACCGCCGCTTCGATCCGGCCTCGGCCGATCGGGCCTACACCCTGATGGGCGCGGACTACGTATCCATGCTGCTGATGCCTCCGCTCTTCGCAAGGGTAGCCCGGGAGGCGCCGAAGGTGCGGCTGCGGCTGGTGGACACCGTCCGTGGCGAGGTCGCCCGCCTGCTGCAGGAGGACGCCGTCGACCTCGCCATCGAGGCGCCGGGGGCGACACCCGATTGGGTGTCCCGCGAGGTCGTGTTCCTCTCTCCCTTCGTGTTCGTGGCCGCACGCGGCCTGCCGGCGTTGGCCGGAGTGGAGCCCGAAGGAGCGATCCCGCTGGACCTGCTCTGCGCGCTGCCGCACGCGATCCGGACGACGGACGGCAGCCTGTCGGGCTATCTCGACGCGGCGCTTGCGGAGGCCGGCCGAGCCCGGCGCGTGGCGCTTGGCCTGCCGCACTTCGGCGCTGTAGCGCTGGCCTGCGCCCAGGCGGGCCTGGTGGCGGCCCTGCCGGAACAGTTCGCCCGCGCCTGCGCGCCTGCGCTCGGTCTTGCCGTCTACCAGCCGCCGATCCCGGTCCCGGTTCCTGAGATCTCGATGTACTGGCACCGCCGGCACGACAACAATCCCGCCCACGCCTGGCTGCGCCAGCTCGTGCGCGAGGTCATCGCGGACGTCTGATGCAATACCGTTCCCTCGGCCGCAGCGGCCTCGTCGTCTCGGAGATCGGCTACGGCTGCGCCAGTTGGTGGGGCAAGCCGCGCTTTCCAGAGGCAGACGCGCTGGGCCTCGTGCATGCTGCGATCGACCTTGGCGTGACCTTCTTCGACACCGGCGCGAGCTATTCGGCGGGCGAGGCGGAGCCGAGACTCGGCCGCGCCCTGGCCGACCGCGACGTCTCGCGACTGGTGATCGCCACCAAGGCCGGCACCTTCCACGCCGGCGGCGGCCGCATCGTGCGGGACTTCAGCCCGTCTGCCATCGTGGCCAGCGCCGAACGCTCGCTGCGGCACCTGGGCGTCGAGGCGATCTCGCTCCTGCAGCTTCACGGACCGGCGATCCCGGAACTCACCGACGAGCTGCTCTCGGCGCTGGAGGACCTCAAGCGTCGCGGCCTCGTGCGGGCGCTGGGCGTCAACAGCTTCGACCCCGCCGTGGTGGAGCACGTGCTCGGACTCGCGCCGTTCGACGCGGTGATGATCGACTACAATGTGCTTCGGCCCGAGCGCGAGCCGCTGATCGAGCGCGCCGCAGCGGCAGGGAAGGGGGTGCTGGCCGGAATGGCGCTGGCCATGGGGCACACCGGCCTGAAGGTGGCGAAGATCCGCGGGCCGCAGGACCTCTGGTACGCCGCCCGCGGGCTCGTGCGGCATCGCGACGAGGTCCGCCGCGGCGCCCGCTTCGCCTTCCTGCACCGCCAGCGGCAGATGACCGGCTCGCAGGCCGCGCTGGCCTATGTCCTGGAGAACGCCGGCGTGTCCTGCGCGGTGCTTGGCACCACCCGGATGGCGCACCTTCGCGAGAACGCCGGCGCCTCGGGCATGACCCTGCCGCCGGACCTGCGCGCGGCCATCCTGCGGACCCAGGGCCGCTAGGGCCAGTAGCGCGGGGCTCAGGGGTAGGAGACGGTGACCCCGTACTGGCCGGTGTAGACGCCGCTCTTCGCGTCGCTGGCGACGGGCGCGGCGCCGCCGACCTCCACTGTAACGGTGGCCGGCTGACCGGCGGGGCCAGCGAAGGCGCCCACCGTCTGGCTGGGCTTCAGCTTGAGGGTGATCTCTTCCGTGCCGCCGTTGCGGGTCAGCACGACGGTCTCGGGCGTCGAGACGTTGAAGGTTTCTCCGCCCAGGCCTCTCAGCGTGTAGCTGCCCTCGGCGGCCGTGGCGGTCGTCGAGCCGGCGGCCGGTCGGGCGACGTCGGGCAGGGACAGGTCGGCGTCGTGCCGGACCTGCGCCGGGTCCACCACGGTGATCGACGCGTGGGTGACGACGCTGTCGCGGGCCTGCGCAGCGGCCGCGCCGGCGGCCAGCGCGCTCGCCGTCAGGCTCAGGACCAGGATCGCTCGCACCTTCATCTCCGCCGATGGTAGGCCGCCGAGGTTAATGCGGCAATCACAGGCGCGCCACGTGGCCTGACGCCACGGCGCCCTTCCTTCGCCGCCGGGCGAGAGTCATGCTCGCCGCATAAGAACGATAAAACCTGGGAGAAACGACGATGGCGGAGGCTGCTCTCCTCGACGAGGCGCTCCGGGAGGCGCACCTGCCGGCGCTGCTCGCGGCGCTGGTCCAGGTCACCGGGGAGGCCGACTGGCTCAGGCCGGAATGGGCGCCCACCTACACCCCGCTGGCGCGCAACGACACCGGCATCCCCGAGGATGAGCAGGCGAAGATCCGCGAACGGGCCCGCGCGGCGATCCTCCGCCTGCTCGAGGGTGGCGAGGTGCGGCTGGCGACCCCGGAGCCCGCGCTTCTGCGGCGGATGATGGACTTCGTGGCCGGCGCGCCGATCCCGGAGGGATACGCCGACTTCCTGCTGGACGAGCTCGCCATCTCCGGCCGGAGCACCAAGGATCCGCAGTTCGAGCAGCCACGGCTCAAGGAGGCCGCGCGCAAGCTGAAGGTGCTGGTGATCGGGGCCGGCATGTCGGGCCTGCTGACCGGCATCCGTCTGTCGCAGGCGGGCATCCCGTTCGAGATCGTCGACAAGAACCCAGACGTGGGCGGCACCTGGTTCGAGAACACCTATCCCGGCTGCCGGGTGGACAACTCGAACCACATGTACAGCTACTCGTTCGAGCCGAACCACCTCTGGCCGCAGCACTTCTCGACCCAGCCGGTGCTGCTCAGCTACTTCCGCGGCATCGCCGACAAGTACGGTCTGCGGGAGCACATCCGCTTCGGAACCCTGGTTGAGAGTGTGACCTGGGACGAGGCCCGCGCGGTCTGGCGCGCCGAGCTGGTCGGCGCCGACGGGCGCGAGACGGTGGAAGCCAACGCCGTGGTCAGCGCCGTGGGTCAGCTCAACCGGCCCCGGTACCCGGACATCGAGGGCCTGGGCGAGTTCCAGGGGCCGGCCTTCCACTCGGCCGAGTGGCGTCACGACGTCGATCTGGCGGAGAAGCGGGTGGCGGTGATCGGCACCGGCGCATCGGCCTATCAGTTCGTGCCGGAGATCGCGCCCGAAGTCGCCCAGTTGAAGGTCTTCCAGCGGACGCCGCCCTGGGGCCTGCCCGTGCCGCACTACCACGAGGACGTGCCCGAGGGCATGAAGTGGCTGCTGGAGCACGTGCCCTACTACGACAAATGGTATCGCTTCTGGCTGTTCTGGATGACCACCGAGGGCTTCCTGCCGATGGTCAAGGCCGACCCATCGTGGAACGGCGGCCCGGGCGCGGTGAGCGCCGAGAACGCCATGCTCCGCGAGATGGCCGCCGCCGCGCTCGCCGCCCAGGTGCAGGACCGGCCCGACCTCGTGGACAAGGTCATTCCGCAGTACCCCGTGGGCGGCAAGCGGGCGGTGCTGGACAACGGGGTGTGGCTGGCCGCCCTGAAGCGGCCGAACGTCGAGCTCGTCACCGAGCGGATCGCCCGGGTCACGCCGGGGGGCGTGGTCACCGCCGACGGGACCGAGCACGAGGCCGACGTGCTGATCTACGGCACCGGGTTCCAGGCCTCGAACTTCCTGTCGTACTTGAAGGTGAAGGGCCGCGGCGGCCGCGACCTGCACGAGGCCTGGGGCGGCGACGCCCGTGCCTACCTGGGCGTCACCACGCCGGGCTTCCCCAACTTCTTCCTGATTTATGGGCCGAACACCAACATCGTGGTCAACGGCTCCATCATCTTCTTCTCCGAATGCGCCGTCCGCTACATCGTGGGCTGCCTGAAGCTGCTCGCCGAGAGCGGCGCCCGGGCCATCGAGGTGAAGCAGGCCGTGCACGACGACTTCAACCGGCGGGTGGACGAGGCCAACCAGGGCTGGGCCTGGGGCTCGCCGCACGTGTCGAGCTGGTACAAGAACCAGTTCGGCCGGGTCAGCCAGAACTGGCCGTTCGGGCTCATCGACTACTGGCGCGCCACGCTCGCGCCGAATCCGGAGGACTTCGTGCTGGAACGAGAGACCGAGGCGGCGGCTTGAGGCGGCGCACGGCGGCCCTGATCGCGCTGACGGCCGCGCTCTCGGCCTGCACGACCGTCCGCCACCCGCACCAGCCCGCCGCCGTGCTCCACTGCGAGAACGGCGAGACGGTGGAAGTGGGTTACGCCGGCGACCTCGCCATCGTCACCTACAAGAACCGCAAGCACACCATGCGCACCGCCATTTCCGGCAGCGGCGCGCGCTACGTCGGCGAGGGCCTGGAGTGGTGGACCAAGGGATTCGAGGAAGGCACCATCGCGGTGCTGCCGCCCGGCGAGCAGGTCTCCACGGGCGAACGGGTCGTCTGCCGCGCCGGACCGCCGCCGGAGTGAGCCGGGGAATCGCCCTCGCCGCGGCGCTGGCGCTCGCCGGCTGCGGCGAGCCGTCCGCCGAACCGCCGAGGGCCGAGACGCCGGAGGCGCAATTGCCCGCACCGGTCGCCGCCGCGTCGCGGCCCGATGCCCCGGTGACGCCGCCCGAGCCGGGAACGCCCGGCGGACTTCCCGACGACCGGACGCCGGTCTCGGAGGCGCCGTTCACGCCGCAGAGCGCGCAGGGCGCGGGGCAGGTGGTGCAGACCTATTTCGCCCTGATCGGAACGAAGAAATACGCCGAGGCCTTCCGCCTGTGGTCGGACGGCGGCCGCGCAAGCGGCCAGGACGAGGCCGGGTTCGTCCGGGCCATGGCCGCCTATCCGCAGCACGACGCCCAGATCGGCGCGCCGGGGGAGATCGAGGGCGCGGCAGGGTCGCTCTATGTCGAGATCCCGGTGGTCATCTACGGCCGCAATCCCGACGGCTCGGAGTTCCACAGGTCGGGCAAGGCGGTGCTGCGCCGGGTCAACGACGTCCCCGGCTCGACGCACGAGCAGCGACAGTGGCGGATCGTCCGCTTCGACCTGGAACCTTGAGTGGGGTCGCGCCGGCTTCCCGAGGGGAAGTGGCGCGAGTGACGGGGCTCGAACCCGCGACCTCCGGCGTGACAGGCCGGCGCTCTAACCAACTGAGCTACACCCGCGTTTGGACCGTTCCGGCCCGGCGAGGCGCGTCTGATATGTGCGGACCGGAATCGTGTCAACGGGAGAGTTCGTCCGACCCCAATTTGGGCCCCGGAGGGGCGTTCGGCCGCGCGCCGCTCAACCCGTTCAAAGCCTTGTTTGAAACCGCCGGAGGGCTGGTCTAGAAGGGCGCGCGACTCCCCCGAGGACTCCATGAACGCGTTCCTTCTGCAGTACCTGCCCATCGTGATCTTCCTAGGGATCGCGGCGGCGCTGGGTCTCGTCTTCCTGCTGGGCGCCTGGGTGCTGGCGCCCAAGGCCCCCGACCCCGAAAAGCTGTCGTCGTACGAGTGCGGCTTCAACGCCTTCGACGACGCGCGGATGAAGTTCGACGTCCGGTTCTACCTGGTGTCGATCCTGTTCATCATCTTCGACCTGGAAGTGGCCTTCCTGTTCCCCTGGGCGGTGTCCCTCATGAAGCTGCCGGCCGACGTGGCCCAGTTCGCCTTCTGGTCGATGATGACCTTCCTGGGCGTGCTGACGGTGGGCTTCATCTACGAATGGAAGAAGGGAGCCCTGGAATGGGAGTGATTGTCCCCGCGGGCGAAGCCGGCCGCACCACGGTCGAAGGCTACGATCCCCAGAAGCACGATCCGTTCTTCGACGGCGTGTCCCAGCAACTGGCCGACAAGGGCTTCGTCACCGCCGGCCTGGACGACCTGATCACCTGGGCGCGCACCGGCTCGCTCATGTGGATGACCTTCGGCCTGGCGTGCTGCGCGGTCGAGATGATGCAGGCCTCGATGCCGCGCTACGACCTGGAGCGCTACGGCTTCGCGCCGCGCGCCAGCCCGCGCCAGTCGGACGTGATGATCGTCGCCGGCACGCTGTGCAACAAGATGGCCCCGGCGCTCCGCAAGGTCTACGACCAGATGCCCGAGCCGCGCTACGTCATCTCCATGGGCTCGTGCGCCAACGGCGGCGGCTACTACTACTTCAGCTATTCCGTGGTGCGCGGCTGCGACCGCGTGGTGCCGGTGGACGTGTACGTGCCCGGCTGCCCGCCCACCGCCGAGGCCCTGGTCTACGGCGTGCTGCAGCTCCAGAAGAAGATCCGCCGCACGGGGACCATCGTCCGATGAGCTGGCCCGCCACCACCCAGGAGATGGAAACCTTCGGCCAGGAGCTCGTGGCCAACGGGGCAGGGGTGTTCACCGGCTTCCAGGTCGCGTTCGGCGACCTGCAGCTCACCGCCCAGGCGCCGCAGATCGGCCAGGCCCTGAAGCTGCTGCGCGACCAGCACGGCTTCCACCAGCTCGTCGACATCGCCGGCGTGGACTATCCGGAGCGGGAGCGCCGCTTCGAGGTGGTCTACCACCTGCTGTCGATGACCAAGAACCGCCGCATCCGGATCAAGGTGCAGGCCGACGAGGAAACCGCGGTGCCTTCCGTCGTCGAGGTGTTCCCGAACGCCGACTGGTACGAGCGCGAGGCGTTCGACATGTACGGCATCTTCTTCGACGGCCACCCCGACCTGCGCCGGATCCTCACCGACTACGGCTTCCACGGCCATCCGCTGCGGAAGGACTTCCCGATGACCGGCTACGTCGAGGTCCGCTACGACGAAGAGCTGAAGCGGGTGGTCTACGAGCCGGTGAAGGCCGTGGAGTGGCGCAACTGGGACTTCCTGTCGCCGTGGGAAGGCATGGAGCGGGGCTACGCGCCCCTACCGGGCGACGAGAAGTCCGACTCCCAGCAGCGGGACGCGAAGTAAGATGACCGGCCAGAACGCGCCCGCCGAGGCGATCCACGCCGAGGTCGGCCACACGCCCGAGACCCCGGTCCGCAAGTTCAACATCAACTTCGGCCCTCAGCACCCGGCGGCGCACGGCGTGCTGCGCCTGGTGCTGGAGCTGGACGGCGAGGTGGTGGAGCGGGTCGACCCCCACATCGGCCTGCTGCACCGCGGCACCGAGAAGCTGATGGAGGCGCGGCCCTACGCCCAGACGATCCCCTACTTCGATCGCCTGGACTACGTGGCGCCGATGAACCAGGAGCACGCCTATGTGCTCGCGCTGGAGAAATTCCTCGGCGTAGAGGTGCCGATCCGCGGCCAGCTCATCCGCGTGCTCTATTCCGAGATCGGCCGGATCAAGAACCACCTGCTCAACGTCACCACCCAGGCCATGGACGTGGGCGCGCTGACCCCGCCGTTGTGGGGCTTCGAAGAGCGCGAGAAGCTGATGGTGTTCTACGAGCGCGCGTCCGGCGCGCGCCTGCACGCCAACTATTTCCGCGTCGGCGGCGTCCGCCAGGACCTGCCGCCCGAGCTGGTGCAGGACATCTCCGACTGGTGTGACGAGTTCCCCCGGGTGCTCGACGACATCGAGGGCCTGATCACCGACAACCGGATCTTCAAGCAGCGCAACGTCGACATCGGCGTGGTGACCAAGGAAGAGGCGCTGGCCTGGGGCTTCTCGGGCGTGATGGTGCGCGGCTCGGGCATCGCCTGGGACCTGCGCCGCAGCCAACCGTACGAGTGCTACAACGATCTCGAGTTTGAGATCCCGCTGGGGATCAACGGCGACTGCTACGACCGCTACCTCTGCCGCATGCAGGAGATGCGGGAGTCGGTGAAGATCATGAAGCAGTGCTGCGAGCGGCTGATGAAGACGCCGGGGCCCGTGCTCACCCAGGACAACAAGGTGGCGCCGCCGAAGCGGGGCGAGATGAAGCGCTCGATGGAGGCGCTCATCCACCACTTCAAGCTGTTCACCGAGGGCTACCGCCCGCCGGCCGGCGAGATCTACGCCGCTGTCGAGGCGCCCAAGGGCGAGTTCGGCGTCTATCTGGTCTCCGACGGGACCAACAAGCCGTACCGCTGCAAGATCCGGGCGCCGGGCTTCCCGCACCTGCAGGCCATGGACTGGATGAACCGCGGTCACATGCTGGCCGACGTGTCCGCCATCCTGGGCTCGCTCGACATCGTGTTCGGGGAGATCGACCGATGACGGCGGGCGCCCAGATCAGCGCCGTCGACCTGGTCCAGGGCCAGTTCGACGCCTACAACGCCCAGGACCTGGACGCCCACTGCGCGTTCTTCGCCGACGACGTGGTGGTCGCCGACCTGAACGGCGAGGTGACCCTCCGCGGGATCGAGGCCTACCGCGCCAAGTACGTGCAGGTTTTCGGGGACTTCCCGCAGAACCGGGCGGAACTCGTGAACCGGATCGTTGTCGGGAACACCGTCGTGGACCACGAGCGCGTGAGCCGTACGCCCGGCGGGGAGACCTTCCAGGTGATCGCCATCTACACCATCGCCGGCGGCAAGATCGCCCGCGTCGACTTCCGTAAGTGAGGCAGAGTTGAGCATCCGCCGTCTCGCCGCCGTCCAGCCGGATAGCTTCGCCTTCAAGCCCGAGGTGCTGAAGCAGGCCCAGGAGTGGATGGCCAACTACCCGCCGGGCAAGCAGCAGTCGGCGGTGATCCCGATCCTGTGGCTGGTCCAGAAGCAGGAAGGGTGGGTCTCGGAGCCCGCGATCCGCGCGGTCGCCGAGCTGCTCGGCATGCCGGTGATCCGCGTGCTCGAGATCGCCACCTTCTACACCATGTTCATGCTGGAGCCGGTGGGCACGCACGCGCTGGTGCAGGTCTGCGGCACCACGCCGTGCCAGGTCCGCGGGGCGGGCGCGCTGATGGAGGTGTGCAAGCGCCGCATCGGCCTGCACGACCACCGCTCGGCCGACGGCAAGTTCTACTGGCAGGAGGTGGAGTGCATGGGCGCCTGCGCCAACGCCCCCATGGCCGCCATCAACGACTACTACTACGAGGACCTGGACGCGGCTTCCTTCGAGAAGCTGCTCGACCAGTTCGCCGCCGGCGAGACTCCCGCTCCGGGTTCGGCGATCGGCCGTCAGGGCGCCGCCCCCGAGGGCGGCCCGCTGACCCTGACCGACGAGAGCCTCTACGACGGCAGCCGCGCCAAGAAGATCAAGATCCCGAACCTGCCGTCGAAGGAAACCGCCTGATGCCCGGCCTGCTTCAGGACAAGGACCGCATCTTCACCAACCTCTACGGGCTCTACGACTGGGGCCTCGAGGGCGCGAAGAAGCGCGGCTGCTGGAACGGCACCGCCGACATCCTGGCCCAGACCCCCGAGTGGATCTGCGACCAGATCAAGGCGTCGGGCCTGCGCGGCCGCGGCGGCGCCGGCTTCCCGACCGGGCTGAAGTGGACCTTCATGCCCAAGCAGGAGAGCGAGCGGCCGCACTACCTCGTCGTCAACGCCGACGAGTCCGAGCCGGGCGCGTGCAAGGACCGCGAGATCCTGCGCAACGACCCGCACCTGCTGATCGAGGGCTGCCTCATCGCCTGCCGGGCGATCCGCGCGCGGACGGCCTACATCTACATCCGCGGCGAGTACGTCTTCGAGCGCGAGCGGCTGCAGGCGGCCATCAAGCAGGCCTATGACGCCAAGCTGATCGGCAAGAACAATGTCAACGGCTGGGACTGCGACATCCGCGTGACCCACGGGGGCGGGGCCTACATCTGCGGCGACGAGACCGCCCTGATGGAGAGCCTGGAGGGCAAGAAGGGCCAGCCGCGTCTGAAGCCGCCGTTCCCGGCCGGCGCCGGCATCTACGGCGCCCCGACGACGATCAACAACGTCGAGTCGATCTCGGTCGTGGGGACCATCCTGCGCCGGGGCGCCGAGTGGTTCGCGGGCTTCGGCACCGAGAAGTCCACCGGCACCAAGCTGTTCGCGGGCTCGGGACACCTGAACAAGCCGTGCGTGGTCGAGGACGCCGTCGGCATCCCGCTGCGCCAGCTCATCGAAGAGCACATGGGCGGCGTGCGCGGCGGCTGGGGCAACCTCAAGGCGGTCATCCCGGGCGGCATCTCGGTCCGCATGATCCCGGCCCACGAGGCCGAGGAAGCCGTGATGACCTACGAGGACCTGCAGGCCCGTGGCTCGGGCCTGGGCACCGGCACCATGATCGTGTTCGACAAGGACGCCGATCTGGTGAAGGCGATCGCGCGGGCGGCCTACTTCTACAAGCACGAGAGCTGCGGCCAGTGCACCCCGTGCCGCGAAGGCACCGGCTGGATGTGGCGGGTCATGGAGCGGATGGTCACCGGCGAAGCCGAGATGTCCGAGATCGACCTGCTGCTCGACGTGGCCAGCCAGGTCGAGGGCCACACCATTTGCGGCCTCGGCGACGCCGCGGCCTGGCCGATCCAGGGCCTGTTCCGCCACTTCCGCCATGAGGTGGAGGAGCGCATCAACAACTACCGCGCGCGCAAGGGCAGCTACGCCGGCGCGTCCATCGCGGCGGAGTAATCCGGTATGCCTATCGCCAAGGTCGACGGGGTCGAGGTCGAGTTCGAGCCCGGCATGAACGTGCTCCAGGTGGCCGAGCTCGCGGGCAAGGAGATCCCGCGGTTCTGCTACCACGAGCGGCTCTCCATCGCCGGCAACTGCCGGATGTGCCTCGTCGAGGTGAAGCCCGGCCCGCCCAAGCCGCAGGCCTCCTGCGCGCTGCCGGCCGCCGAGAACATGGAGATCTTCACCGACACGCCGATGGTGAAGAAGGCGCGCCACGGGGTGATGGAGTTCCTGCTCATCAACCACCCGCTGGACTGCCCGATCTGCGACCA
>NZ_JAYSEO010000037.1:0-35467 GCF_041913825.1 Phenylobacterium sp. | reverse complement strand
CGGGGATCGGCGGCGATCCGGCGGGCGAGGTCGCCCCGGCCGGCGCGGCGCACGCCGACCACGAAGCGCGGCTCCTGCAGGGCGGCCACGGCGGCGTAGGCGACCATACCGGCCTGCAGTTCCTGCGGATCGTGCCCTGCGCCCACCTGCAGGGCCGAGGCGACCGCCGCAGGCCCGGAGAAGCCGGCCCCGATGCCGCCGGCCCGGCGCATGAAGCTCTCGAAGGCGCTGGCCCGGGTTTCCAGGGCTTTGCCGGCGCGCGCGGCGGCGGGCGCCGCCCGTTCCGGCGGCGCGGACGAGGTGGCGCAGCCCGCCAGGGCCGCGGCGGCCAGGGCGGCGCCCCAGCTACGAATGGTCGATGTCACAACTGACTCCCCGCTGGGAGCCCCCCGAAGCGCCACCGTAGGCCGTAGCCTGCGCAAGCGCCGCCGTGGTCAGTTGTCGCGCGGGATGGTTAGCGGGAGGTTGCGGTCACCGACCGCCGGGTAGCCGGTGCTCCACCGTGCCCAGGGCGTCCGCCAGCCGCATCTTGGCCGAGCCGGGCTTCAGCGGCTGCTGCTGGCTCTCGTGCGGCGCCCAGCCCGTGAGGGTGACGATCTCGAAGGTGGCCGGCACGCGGCCGTCCGGCTCGGCGAACCGCTGGGCGTAGATCTCGAACGTCCGGTGCAGCAGAGCGCGCGTGAGCTTCCGCGGGTGCCGCTCGGCCAGCACGCTGGTCTCGCCCATCCGGCGCAGATCGTAGAGCAGCTTCACCGGATGGTCGTAGGTGACGCTCACCCGGTCGACGTCGGCCACCGGCAGGGCGAAGCCGGCCCGCTGCAGCAGGCCCGCGGCGTCGGCGGTGTCGGCGAAAGGGGAGACGCGGCTGCCGGCGCCGCCCAGTATCTCGGCCTCTGCGGCCACCAGCGACTGTCGGAGCTCGGTCAGCGTCGCCCCGCCCAGGAAGGAGCCGATGAACAGCCCGTCCGGCTTCAGCGCCCGGCGCACCTGGATCAGCGCGCCCACCACGTCGTTCGTCCAGTGCAGGCCAAGGGACGAGACCACGAGGTCCAGGCTCTCAGGGGCGAACGGCAGGCGCTCCTCGTCCAGCACCACCCGCGGGCCGCCGGGGCGGGCGAGCATGCGGGGCGAGAGGTCGGCCTCGACCAGGATTTCGACGCGGCCGGCCGCCTCGCTCTCCGCCAGCGCCTCGCGGAACGCCCCGCCGCGGGCGGCGAGGTCGACGGCCAGCGGGAAGTCCCGCATGATCGCCTCCAGGCGCTCGACCACATCCAGCGCCGCACGGCGCTTCAGGAAGTCGGCCTGGGCATAGTCCCTGGCGGCGCGGTCGAGGCGCTTGCGGTGCAGGGTGCGGTCGAAGATCAGGGGCGGGGCGGACATGGCCGCGGAAGATGGGCTTTTCGCCGGCGGATGGAAACCGGGGCCGCGGGCAAAAGCGCTGTGGCGCGGCGGGCTCGATATGCTGTTCCCGCCGCAGACGCTCGACGGCGGCGGGGCGTTGGCCGGCGGACTTTCGGCCGAGACCTGGAGCCGCATCCACTTCCTCGACGGCCCGGTGTGCGACGGCTGTGGGCAGCCTTACGAGTACGAGACCGGCGACCGCTGCGCCGCCTGCACGACAAGGCCCAGGGCCTTCGACGCCGCCCGCGCCGCCTGCCTCTACGACGAGGTCTCCCGCGACCCGATCCTGAAGCTCAAGCACGCCGACCGCCTCGACCTCGCGCCGCTGCTCGCTCGCTGGCTCAGCCGGGCGGCCCGCGAGCTGCTGTCCGACGCCGACGCAATCGCTCCCGTGCCGCTGCACCCCTTTCGCCTGCTCCGCCGCCGCTACAACCAGGCCGCGGAGATCGCCCGGCCGCTGGCCGCGCTTTCCGGTGTGGCCTACCTGCCCGACGCGCTGGTGCGCCGGCGCGCCACCGAGAGCCAGGGCGGCAAGTCGGGATCGGGCCGCAAGCGCAACGTCGCCGGCGCCTTCCACGTGCCCGCCGGCCGCGCGGCCCAGGTGGCCGGCCGGCGCATCCTACTGGTGGACGACGTGCTGACTACGGGCGCGACGGCGGAGGCCTGCGCGAGGGCGCTGAAGGCAGCCGGCGCGGCCCGCGTCGACCTGGCGGTCGTGGCGCGGGTTAAGGAGCGGCCCGGACTCACTATATGAAACCGTCACAGACCGGCTTTTGTTAGAGCGCCATGGCCCACGTCACCATCTACACCAAGCCCTACTGCCCCTACTGCGTTCGCGCGGTCTCCCTGCTGGAGAAGAAGGGCGTCGAGTTCACCGAGATCGAAGCCGCCTTCGATCCCGAAAAGCGGGCGGAGATGATGCAGCGGTCCGGCCGCGCCACCTTCCCGCAGATCTTCATCGGCGAGCGTCACATCGGCGGCTGCGACGACATGATGGCGCTGGAGCGCGAGGGGAAGCTCGACCCGCTGCTGCAGCAGGCTGCCTAAGGCGCGCCAGGCGCGGGACGTCCCGGCGCCTTGACCGCAGCCGGCCGCGCGTGCTTCTGGCGGGCGCGATCCGGCGGCGGTTCCTATATCTCCCGAATGATCAAGTACGCGCTCACCTGCGAGCACGACCACGGCTTCGAAGGCTGGTTCGGCTCGTCGGCCGACTTCGACGACCAGCAGGGGCGCGGCCTGCTGGAGTGCCCGGTCTGCGCGTCGAAGGCCGTCCGTAAGCAGATCATGGCCCCCGCCGTGAGGGGCACCAAGCGCACGGCCACCGCGGCCGAGCCCAATCCCCAGATGCAGGCGATGATGATGGAGGCGATGGGTCGCATCCGCCGGCACGTGGAGGAGAACTTCGACGACGTGGGCGACGCCTTCGCCCGCGAGGCCCGCGCCATCCATGAGGGCAAGGCCGAGGAGCGCGGCATCTACGGCCAGGCGACGCCCAAGGAGGTCCGCGAGCTGGTCGAGGACGGCGTCCCCGTCGCGCCGCTCCCGCCCGGTCCGCCGAAAAAGTCCGAGCTGAACTGACCGCCTCCGCCGACGTTCCGGCGGCATGACCTCGCGCTTCAAGATCGAGCAACTCAAGCGCTACAGCCTGGAGCTCTACGGCCCCGGTGGCGCGCAGGACCTGCTGTGGAAGGTGGACAGCGACGACCCCTTCACCCCCATGGCCCGCGGCGACCACATCCAGCCGCTCGACCTGGAAGGCTCCAACCCCAACCTCGCCCACGAGATCACCGGCATCGAGCACCTCATCTGGACCGCCGGCGAGCAGCTCCGCTACGTGACCCGCGTCTACACGAGGCCCGCCGAGCCGCTCGGCTGAAGCTCGGCCTTGGCGCCGGCGCGGTCGCAGGCCACTCTCGGATCGCGCATCCGGGGGGAGCTGCATGATCAGTGTCCTGACCCTTTTGGCCGCTTCGGTGGCGAGCCTGGTGCTGCCGGCGGCTGCGGCCCGGGGCGGCGGCGCCGCCGCTCGACATCTACGGCAGCCTGCCGACGATCGACGGAGCGACAGTCGCGCCGGACGGCTCGAGCTTTGCGGTGGTCGTGTCGGAGCAGGGGCAGCGGGTGCTGCTGGTGCGCAACGTGAAGGATGGCGCCAGCGCGCAGTTCGGGCTGGGCGACAGCAAGATCCGCCAATTGGAATGGGTGGGATCGCAGGACCTTGCGCTGATCACCTCCAAGACCGCGGGCCTTGGCTTCTGGGGCGGGGGGCGGCGTGAGAACCTCATGGGGTTCCACCTGAATCTCGCGTCCAAGAAGCTCAGGCCGCTGCTCGGGGCGACGCCTCGGCGTTCGACCACGGGCACCACCCTCAACGCGGAGGGCAAGAACGAGGAGGTGGTGGCCACCTTCAACGTCCTTGCCGGGCCGCCGGAAGTCAGGAACGTCGGAGTGCTCGCCTCTTACTCGCCCGCGTTGAACGTCGAACAAATCGTGGCGCCCATCCTGCTGGTCCACGGCAAGGACGACACGGTGGTGCCGCTGGAGCAGAGCCGGATCATGGCGGAAGCGCTGAAGAAGGCCGGCAAGCCGCACGAGCTCACCATCCTGCCCGGCGAGGACCACTGGCTCACCCGCGGCGAGACCCGCCTGCAGATGCTGGAGGCAGTGGTCGCCTTCCTGGAGAAGCACAACCCGCCCCGGTGACGGGGCGGGTCGGCCGCCTCAGAACCGGGTGCGGACGCCGGCCGAGAGGATGAAGCCCTGACCGGTGACCTCGCCGTTCAGGCGGGTCGTCACGGCCGCCGGCGTGCCCGCATAGAAAGTGGTGTCGTGGCGGATCCGGGTCTTCTCGAAGTCGATGTAGCCGGCCCCAAGGTCGAGGGCGACCGCGGGGGTCACCTGAGCGGTGGCGCCCACGCCGTAGAACCACCGGTCGCCGTCCGGCACGCGGGCGGTGCGCTCGTCGTCGGGCGTCGGGGTGGGGTCGTACTGCATGCCGGCCCGCAGCGTCAGGCGGTCGTTGACGGCGTAGTCGAGGCCGACGCCGCCGGTGGTCACGTCCTTGTAGTTCTGGTCCAGCGTCTGCGGCCCGGCCGGGGCCTGCACGCGAATGGCGTCGAACTCGCCCCAGCCGATCCGTTGCACCTGGCCATGGACGGTCAGGCGGTCGGTGAGCGCGTAGCTCGCGCCGAAGGTGGCGATCCATGGGGTGTCGAAGCCGGCGCTGCCCTCCGCGTCGACATTCGCGGCGGCGAGCGGCCCCGCGAGGCCACCGACGAAGATGCGGCCGTCGAGGTCGTGCTCCATCTTCGAGCGGTAGCTGGCGCCCAGCGTCAGGGCGCCGAAGTGCGCCTGGGCGCCGGCCGACCAGCCGTAGTCCCAGCCGTCGCCGGCCAGTTGCGAGACGCCGTCCGGCAGTTGCGGCGAGAGGTTCGGATAGGCGGTCTGCAGCTTGGCGTCGGCGTACTGGGCGCTGACGCCCACGCCCACGTCGAGCCAGTCCGTGACGCGCATGGCGCCGGTGAGCTGGATGTCCGCGGTGTTCAGGCGCGATTCCAGGGCGTCGTAGCGGGCCCAGGCGTTGCGGCGGTACTTGGTGGTGAAATTGTAGGGGGCGGCCACCGACAGGCCCAGTGCGAAGCGGTCGCCCACCGGGGTGGAGACGGCGAAGTTCGGCGCCACGCCGTTCTGGATCGGGTTGAAGGCGCGCGGCTCGCCGGTGACGGGCAGGGTGGTCCCGCCCGGATAGGTGATGGTCGAGCCGGTGTTCTCCACCTGGGCCTCGACGAAGATCGCATGCGCGCCCACGTAGGCCTCGCGCGGGCTGCGCGCGATGGCGGCGGGGTTCCACCACAGGGAGGCTGGACCCTGGTCGGTCACCTCGCCCGAGTAGGCGCGGCCGAGACCACGGACGGACTGCTCCTGCAGGTAGAAGCCCCCGGCCTGGGCCTGGGATGCGAGCGCGCTGGCGGCGACGCCGGCGAACGCCGTGAGGAGGATCTTACGCATGGGAAACTCCGGGGAGGAAAGTCGGCCTTGGTGTGGGCGCCACTCTAGGTTTCTGCGAGGCCGAGGGTTCCTCGCGTCTGCGTGGAGCGGCCGGCTTGTGTCGCCAAGGCCACACAAACTCGCGTCGAGAGCGTCGCGATCACGAGGGCGGGGATTCCGGCGTTCGCCGACCCTGTGATCCTGAGCATGCGATCGGGATTTGCCGCCAGCCAGGACTTGTGTGACCTTTGGGCCACACTACATCCGGTCAGGTGGTGGTTGCGCTTTCTCAAGGCGACCCCCGCCAATCCGCCTACGAGGGGACGCGATGAACATCGACATCTATTCCGACCGCGCCAAACAGGCGATCCAGTCGGCGCAGAGCCTGGCGCTCGCCAGGCGCCATCAGCAACTCGCGCCCGAGCACCTCCTGAAGGTGCTCCTGGAGGAGAAGGACGGCCTGTCGCGTGCGCTGGTGCAGAGCGCCGGCGGCCGGCCGGACGAGGCCGACCGCGCCGTCGACGAGGCGCTCGGCAAGCTGCCCAAGGTCGAGGGCGGCTCCGGCCAGCTCTACCTGAAGCCCGAGACGGCGCGCGTGTTCGCCGACGCCGAAGCTGGGGCGAAGTCGGCGGGCGACGCCTTTGTCACCACCGAGCGCCTGCTGATCGCCATCGCCAAGGAAGGCGGCGACGCGGCCAAGGCGCTGAAGTCGGCTGGCGTGGACACCAAGAGCCTGGAGGCCGCCGCTCAGGACCTGCGCAAGGGCAAGACCGCCGACAGCGCATCGGCCGAGGAAGGCTATGACGCCCTGAAGCGCTACGCCCGCGACCTCACCCAGGCCGCCCGGGACGGCAAGCTCGACCCGGTGATCGGGCGCGACGAGGAGATCCGCCGCACGATCCAGGTCCTGTCCCGCCGGACGAAGAACAATCCCGTGCTGATCGGCGAGCCCGGCGTCGGCAAGACCGCCATCGTCGAGGGCCTGGCGCTGCGCATCGTCAACGGCGACGTGCCGGAGAGCCTGAAGGACAAGAAGCTGCTGGCCCTCGACATGGGCAGCCTGATCGCCGGGGCGAAGTACCGCGGCGAGTTCGAGGAGCGGCTGAAGGCGGTGCTCAACGAGGTCACCGCGGCCGAGGGCTCAATCGTCCTCTTCATCGACGAGATGCACACCCTTGTCGGCGCGGGCAAGACCGACGGCGCCATGGACGCCTCCAACCTGCTCAAGCCCGCGCTGGCGCGCGGCGAACTGCACTGCGTAGGCGCGACCACCCTCGACGAGTACCGCAAGCACGTGGAGAAGGACGCGGCGCTCGCCCGGCGCTTCCAGCCCGTGATGGTCTCGGAGCCCACGGTGGAGGACACGGTCTCGATCCTGCGGGGCCTGAAGGAGAAGTACGAGGTGCACCACGGCGTGCGCATCTCCGACAGCGCCATCGTGGCCGCCGCGACCCTCTCCAACCGCTACATCACCGACCGCTTCCTGCCGGACAAGGCGATCGACCTCGTGGACGAGGCGGCCAGCCGCGTGCGCATGGCGGTGGACTCGAAGCCCGAGGAACTGGACGAGATCGACCGGCGGGTCGTGCAGCTCAAGATCGAGCGCGAGGCGCTGACCAAGGAGACGGACGCCGCCTCCAAGGCTCGGCTCGAGAAGCTCGAGGAGGAGCTGCGGGAGCTGGAGTCCGAGAGCGCCGAGATGACCGCCCGCTGGCGCGCGGAGAAGGAGAAGGTCGGCGCGGCCGCCCAAGCCCGCGAGGCCCTGGACCGGCTCCGCGCCGAGCTGACCAACGCCCAGCGTCGCGGCGATCTGCAGCGCGCCTCCGAGATCGCCTATGGCGAGATCCCCACGCTGGAGAAGCGGCTGGCCGAGGCCGAGGCGGCCGAGGGCGGCAAGGACGCCATGAGCCCCGAGGTGGTCGACGCCGAGCAGATCGCCGCCGTCGTCTCCCGCTGGACCGGCGTTCCGGTGGAGAAGATGCTGGAGGGCGAGCGCGAGAAGCTGCTCCAGATGGAGGACAAGCTGCGCGACCGGGTGGTCGGCCAGGAGGAGGCGCTGGTCGCCGTCTCCGACGCCGTGCGCCGGGCCCGCGCCGGCCTGAAGGACCCCAGCCGCCCGATCGGCTCGTTCCTGTTCCTCGGCCCCACCGGGGTGGGCAAGACCGAGCTCACCAAGGCGCTGGCCGAATTCCTGTTCGACGACGAGGCGGCGGTCACCCGCCTCGACATGAGCGAGTACATGGAGAAGCACTCGGTGAGCCGGATGATCGGCGCGCCTCCCGGTTACGTCGGTTACGACGAGGGCGGGGCGCTCACGGAGTCCGTCCGCCGCCGGCCCTACCAGGTCGTGCTGTTCGACGAGGTCGAGAAAGCCCACCCGGACGTGTTCAACGTGCTGCTGCAGGTGCTGGACGACGGCCGCCTGACCGACGGCCAGGGCCGCACCGTCGACTTCCGGAACACGCTGATCATCATGACCAGCAACCTGGGCTCGGAGTACCTGGCCAACATGGCCGACGGCGACGACGTGGAGACCGCCCGCCCGATGGTCATGGACGTGGTCCGCCGGCACTTCCGGCCGGAGTTCCTGAACCGGATCGACGAGATCATCCTGTTCAAGCGGCTCGGCCGGGCGGAGATGGACAACATCGTACGCATCCAGCTCAAGCGGGTGGAGCAACTCCTCGCCGACCGCCGGATGGCGATCAGCCTCGATCCCAACGCCCTGCACTGGCTGGCCGAGCGCGGCTACGACCCAGTCTACGGCGCGCGGCCGCTGAAGCGCGTGATCCAGAAGGAGCTGGTGGACCCCATCGCCCGTAAGCTGCTGGCGGGCGAGCTGGACGACGGCCAGGTGATCGAGGTCGGCTCCTCCGGCGACGGCCTCGCCATCGGCCGCGCGAAGGTGCACTGACCCGCAGGCCTGGGTGAGAGGAAAGAGGGCCCCGGAGGCGCGAGCCTCCGGGGCCCTCGTCGGTCTGCCGCCTAGCGGCTCCAGCACTCCCGCCGGGTGACGTAACCGCCGTAGTAGCGGTCGTGCACGCGGCGCAGCTTGCATTTGATCCGCCGCCCGTCGGGGCCGATCATGCCGTTGGGGTCGGGGCCGTAGCGGTCCACCGGGACGCCATAGCCGTAATCGCCATAACCGCCCTGCACGTTCATCCCGAGCACCGCGCCCAGGGCGGCCATCCCGGCGGCCACGGGATCGTTGCCGCGGTAGCCGTAGGGCTGGCCGTAGCGGTTGTAGTCGTAGGGGCGGCCGTAATAGTCGCCGTATGGGGTCGGCGGCCCATAATAGTACCCGTAGGGCTGGGCCTGGGCGCTGGTCGCCAGCCCCGCCACGCCACCGGCCAGGGCGACGCCCGCCGCGGCCGCGCAGATCATCTTGCGCATCACGTCTCTCCTCGCGGCATCCCGAGGCGCGGGGAAGCGGAAAGACGGCCGTTGGGTTCCTAGCGCCGAGCTTGGACGACCGGCAGACGGCACGGTCGCGTGACGCCGGGCGCCACCTCGATCCGGTCGGTCTTGGGATCGTAGCCGGGGTAGGTCGCCAGGCAGTCGGCGATCCGCCGGTGGCGGGCGGTGTAGCCCTTCTCCAGGATTGGACCGCGGTCACTGGCCGGGCGCGAGAAGTCGCCGACGGCGGCGGCGCGCTCGAACTTCACGGGGGTCTGTTCCGCGGCGACGGCGGAGGCGCCGGCGGCGCAGGCGAAAGTCAGAGCCAGGGCGGCGCCGAACAGGGGGCGCATGTCGTTATCTCCCACCAGGAGGGACGTCCTCTCGCCCCCGCCGGTGAGCGGAACCCCCTTGCGAAAGGGAGGTTCAGCGCCGCCGTGAATTAAAGTTCGACGCTGACCGTGCGCCCGCCGCGGGTCACCACCCGGCGCATGAGCGCCAGGCTGTCGCCCTGCGGGGCGCCCACCGGCCGCGCCGTGGTGATCACGTACCAGGCCCCGTCGGGCAGGCCCCCGAAGCTGAAGCGGTCCGCGGAGTCGCAGGTGGCGCGCTTCACGTAGGGACCGGCGTCGCCGGCCGGGGCCTTGGGCGTGCGGGCCCGGACCTCCTCGGTGGGCAGCGCCGCGCGCTCGGTCGAGCCGTAGAGCGCGGCCATGCGCGCGCGCGACCAGGCCGTCTCCGGCGTCAGCACCACGCCGGCCCCGGCGCAGCTATATCGGACGGCGCCGCGGCGGTAGGCGAGGTGGCCCGCCACCCCGTTGCGGCCGTTCGCCTGGGACCAGCCGAACTCGGACGCCCGGAACACCGGCGGACCGCTCAGGCGGCCCTGAGGCGGCGGCGGCCCCAGCGTCGGCGCGCAGGCGGCGAGCGTCAGGCCGCAGGCGGCGGCGGCGGCGGTGATCAGGCTAACCTTCGACATGAGCGTCAGCCTATACGCCAATGCGGCCGAAAGTGGCCAGAAGATCGCGCGGGAACCCTTCGCCAGCTTGACCACTCACCAGCCCAGGCCGGGAGGTGAAAATGGTGCGGATTATGGCGGTGGGCTGCGCGGCGGCGCTGGTTGCGGGGCTTGCGGCGTGCGGCGGCGCTGAGCCCGCCGCGGAGCGGCCGGCTACGGAGACCGCTTCCGACGATGGCGAGGCGGCGGCCCGGGCGCTAGCCCGAGCGCAGAAAAAGCTGGAGGGCGCCTGCTTCACGGCGGCCGAATGCGACGCGGCCATCAGCCAAGCCGACCTCGCCGAGGCCGGCGGCATGGCCACCGAGGTGTTCGGGGCCAGCGCCTTCGGCCCGAAATCGGCGCGCGCGCCCAGCACCTACCTGAAGGATCTCGGCGCAGAGCCCTGCGCCAAGGCCGCGGACGAGTGCGCCGTCGAGTGGTTCACCGCCTATCGCGCGGCCCTGATCGAGGCGCTGAACGAAGGCGATGACAGTGACTCCCCGCCGCCGATCCCCAGCCGGGACGAACAGAAGACCCAGGCGCTGCCCTACACCGATATGGAGCTGATGCAGGCGGGCATTTCGTTCGATACCCTGAACGACGTCTTCGACTGTCGAACGGCGATCCTGACGCGCCGCTGGATGAAGGCGGGTCAGGCGACGCGGGCGGAGTTCGAGGAGGTGCGCCGCAACTGCCTGCGGCCGGTGGTGATGGACCGCGGCTGAGGCTCAGTCGAACCGCGGCTTGCCTCGCATGGACTTCACGCTCGACCGCTTGGCCTTGCCCTCCAGACGACGCAGCTTCGAGGCGTATGTGGGCTTGGTCTTCTTCCGCGGCGGGGGCGGCGGCTCGGCCGCCTTTCGGATGAGCTCGAGCAGGCGCTCCACCGCTTCCTGCCGGTTCAGCTCCTGCGACCGCCGCGTCTGGGCCACCAGGACCAGCACGCCCTCCTGGGTCAGCCGGTTGCCGGCCAGCCGGTAGAGGCGTGCCCGCACCGGCTCGGGCAGGGAGGGCGAGCCGCGCACGTCGAAGCGCACCTCCACCGCGGTCGAGGTCTTGTTGACGTGCTGCCCGCCGGGCCCGGAGGCGCGGACCGCCTTCCAGACCACCTCGTCGTCCTGCAGCGCGATGGATGCGGTGACCTCGATCATCGTCCTGCTTTGCCAAGCTTCGTCGTCCGGGTTAAGCTCCCCGCATGCGTTGCGGCCTCGCCCACCTCGTAAACCTTATCACCCCGGCCTCCGGCCGGCCGGTGAGGGACGTCGCGCGCTAGCACTCGAGCCAAGCTGCACCCCGCCAGCCCCGCCGGACGCCGGACGGGGCTTTTTCATGCGCCCCGTCCGCCTCCGCCCCAGGAGAAGGACCATGGATCCGCCGCCCAAGATCGCCGTCCGCGCCATGGAGAGCGCCGACGTCCCCGCCATCGCCGAGGTGATGAACCAGCCGCGCGCCATCTGGGGCACGCTGCAGACGCCGTACATGCCCGTCGAGTTGCGCCAGACGATGTTCGACGCCACGGACCCGAACCGCCGCGCCCTCGTGGCCGAGGTGGAGGGCCGGGTGGTGGGGTCCGCGGGGCTGCAGCGCGAGGCTCCGCACCGGCGTGGGCACGTGGCCAGCCTCGGCATGGCGGTGCACGACGCCTTCGCGCGACGGGGCGTGGGCTCGGCCCTGATGGCCGCCGTCGTGGAGTTGGCTGAGCGCTGGTGGAACATCAAGCGCCTGGAGCTGCACGTCTACGCCGACAACCTGCCGGCCATCGCCCTTTACGAGCGCTTCGGCTTCGAGCGCGAGGGGCTGATGCGCGCCTATGCCTGGCGCGACGGCGAATATGTCGACTCGCTCGCCATGGCGCGCCTGCGCCTTTGACGCACCGCAATGGGCCGGCTTCCCTTGACCTGCGCGCAAAAAAACGCTGGAAAGCGCGCGCTTTGGGGCGGCTGCGTTGCACTGCAACCCGACTTCTAACCTGTTCAGGAGAACAATCATGCGCGTCTACTACGACCGCGACGCCGACATTTCCCGCATCCTGGACAAGAAGATCGCCATCGTAGGCTATGGCTCGCAGGGCCGTGCGCACGCGCTGAACCTCGTCGATTCCGGCGTGAAGAACGTCGCCGTGGCGCTGCGTCCGGGCTCGTCGACCGCCAAGAAGGTGGAAGCGGACGGGCTCAAGGTGATGACGGTTCCCGAGGCCGCGGCCTGGGCCGACGCCATCATGATCCTGGCGCCGGACGAACTGCAGCGGGACATCTACAAGGACGAGATCGCGCCGCACATCCGCGACGGCGCGGCCCTGATGTTCGCCCACGGCCTGAACGTCCACTTCGGCCTGATCGAGCCGAAGGCCAGCGTCGATGTGCTGATGGTCGCGCCGAAGGGCCCGGGCCACACGGTGCGCGGCGAGTACCAGAAGGGCGGCGGCGTGCCGTGCCTGATCGCCATCCACCAGGACGCCACCGGCGGCGCCATGGACCTCGGCCTGGCCTACGCCTCCGCTATCGGCGGCGGCCGCTCGGGCATCATCGAGACCAACTTCCGCGAGGAGTGCGAGACCGACCTGTTCGGCGAACAGGTGGTGCTCTGCGGCGGCCTCGTGGAGCTGATCCGCGCGGGCTTCGAGACCCTGGTCGAGGCCGGCTACGCGCCGGAGATGGCCTATTTCGAATGCCTGCACGAGGTGAAGCTGATCGTCGACCTCATCTATGAAGGCGGCATCGCCAACATGAACTACTCGATCTCCAACACGGCGGAGTACGGCGAGTACGTCACCGGCCCGCGGATCGTGACGCCGGAGACCAAGGCCGAGATGAAGCGCGTGCTGGAGGACATCCAGTCCGGCCGGTTTGTCCGTGACTTCATGGCCGAGAACGCCGTGGGCCAGCCGAGCTTCAAGGCGACCCGCCGGCGCGGCTCCGAGCACCAGATCGAGGAAGTGGGCCAGCGCCTGCGCGCCATGATGCCCTGGATCACCAAGAACAAGCTGGTGGACACCGCGCGCAACTAGGCGCGCGGCGACACCGCCCCTCGCCCGGCGGAAGCCGGGGAGGGAAGAGACGAAGGCCCGGGGCGCGTCCCCGGGCCTTTTCCTTTGCCCGCCTTCGGCTCAAGATCGGACCGCAAGCCAGGAGTTCCCATGTCCGAAGCCGCCCCCATCGACGTCGTCATGAACGAGGACACCCGCCGCTTCGAGGTGACGCTCGACGGCGAGACGGCCTTCGCCGAGTACCGCCTGGTCGACCACGGCATCATCCTGCCGCACACGGTGGTGCCCGAGGCCTTTGAGGGGAAGGGCGTCGGCTCCGCACTGGCCAAGGCCGCGCTCGGCTATGCCCGCAAGCAGGAGCTGAAGGTCATCCCGCTCTGCCCCTTCATCGCCGCCTACATCACCAAGCACCCCGAGTGGCACGACCTGGTCCATGAGACCTACCGCGCCCGCCTCGGCATCGACTGAGGGAAGCCGGCCATGGTCCAGTCTCGCGCCATCGGCGTCGAGACCTGGCTCGCCGACCCGATCCCGTCCGCGCGTCCCACTTCCGACGAACCCGCGAGCGCGCCATAGCCAATCTGCCGGATTTCATCCAAGAGATGCGCTACGGCACGCTCACCTACTCGTCAGGGGGCGAGGCGACCTTCGCCTTCAACGCGTAGAAGCAGCGCATCTCCCTCTTCGTGCCGGCCAGAGGTGCACGGGAATAACCTCAAGGCGCTGAGCGGCCTCCTCACCTGGCCCGCCAAGGTGTCGCCTCCTCGCCTGCCCAGACGCCGCCGAACGGCGCAGCGAGGATCCCGGCCGCCTTGCCGACGTCGCGGAACTGCCAGGCGTCGATGATGAACTCTCTGCCACTGTCATCCTGCATCTTCTTCAGGCGCCGCTGGTTCGGTGTCAGGTCGGCGTAAGGCCCCATCTTCGCATCCAGGTAGTCATCATCGATTTTCTGATCTGGCTTACTGACCTTTTTCCCATTGCCGATAGGCACGCCGTCCTTCCTCACGTCCGGGACCTTCCCCCTTGCGAGCGTCTTCCCGTACGACAGCGCCTCTCCGACCTTCCCCTTGAGGTGGGACGACAGCGCTGCGGTTCTGTAGGTCCCGAGCACGTCCCCCGCCTTGCCGAGCAGGGCGGCCCCGTGAGCCGCGCCGATCGCGTCCCCGGCCGAGGGCATTCGCCCGGCGGCGATGTCGCTCCCGGCCGCATCGCTCGCGCCGCCGATCGCCCCGCCGCGCATCGGTCCGTAGCGTAGCGTCGCCACACCGCCCGCCGCCCCGCCCAGAGCGGCGGCGCCGTACTGCCCGGGAGAGCTCACCCGCCCGCCGGCTGCGTCCTCCACGACCTGGGACGCCGCGCCGGCGGCGGCTCCGCTGCCCGCTGCGAACTGCACGAGCCCACGAGAATCGACTCCGTGTTTGAGCTTGGGCGCCTTGGCCACGGCAGCTAACAGCTTCGCAGCCTGCGGAGCACCGGAGAGCCCGGCACGGGTCGCGGAGGCCACGCCGCCCGTTGCGGCGAGCCCTCCGATGAAGCCCACAGCTCGGCCAGTCGTTCGCGCAGCGCCGTAATTTTCGCTGTCGTAGGCGTCCTCCGCCCGCCGTTGGCGTATCTCGGTCGCGTAGCGATCGCCGACGCCCTGCACCCCACCGTCCAGCAGCGCCTCGCCGGCCGAGAGCACATGGTCCGCGGTGCCGAGCGTGAACTCATCCACGGCGCCACTGACCGCCGCCCGAACCTGCTGCCCCGCCGTGTTCTTCGGCGGCTCCTGCTTGACCACCGCCTTCCGCGCCGATGAGTTCGCCTTAGGGGCGGGCGCCGCTGCTTGAGCAACCTTCTTCGCAACAGCGCCGGCAAGCTCCTGTGGCAATCGTCCCTGAACGGCCGCCAGTCCGAGTTGCCGAACC
Source organism: Phenylobacterium sp. (assembly GCF_041913825.1). GTDB lineage: Bacteria > Pseudomonadota > Alphaproteobacteria > Caulobacterales > Caulobacteraceae > Phenylobacterium. The sequence goes on along the minus strand of NZ_JAYSEO010000037.1, from coordinate 20,790 downwards.
TCCGAGGGCGTTCTGGCAAGGACATCCTGTCCTGTGCGGATCGCCCGCTTCACGACCGCGTAGCCGAGCGCCTCCAGTTCCCGAGCATCGTGACTGGCGTCTCGTATCCGCTGTTTCAAGGCTTGTTCTGCCGCCCGCGCCCTCTTCTTCGTGTCCTCCAGTAGCCCCATGTCCAGCGTCCCCCTTCGTGCCTTGGTGCGGGCGCAGCCCCTCCAAGCCTCGCATCATAGAGGGAGGATTGTTCCAATGCAAGAACAAAACAAGAACATTCTGGCGCCTCAGCTCCAGTTCAGGGCCGCCTTGCCCCTGAGGATCGCCTGTGATTGCGGGCTGTGCTCGCCGCCGGGCGCGTGGAGGATCAGCGGGGGCAGCAGGCGCAGAGGCGCCCGGCCGGTCTTCACCGCCCGCACGAGGACCCGCTTGGCGGGTGCGTCGGCGAAGGGGTGCACGGGCAGCACCTGAACGGAGCCGGCCTTCCCCGCGAGCAGCGCCAGGATGTCGTCGAGGCGGTCGGCGCGGTGGATCAGGGTGATGGTCCCGCGCTCGCGCACCGCCTTCAGCAGGAAGCCGATCCAGGCCCCGAGGCCGTCGTCCGCGATCCACGCGGCGCGACGGGGCGGGGAGGGAGCGCGCAGCCGGCGCTCGTCGTCGAAGAACGGCGGGTTGGCGAGGGCGGCGTCGAACGGCGCGAGGCCCAGCCGGGGGAAGCGTTCGGCGACGTCCCCGCCGACAGCTTCCGCGCGGTCTTCGAGGCCGTTCAGGGCGATGTTCTCGCGGGCCAGCGCCAGGGCGGCGGGGTCGCGCTCCACCCCCACGAACCGGGTGTGCGGCCGGCGAGCGGCGGCCTGCAGCAGGACGGCGCCCGGGCCGCAGCCGGCTTCGATCACCCGCTCGCCAGCCCGAGCGTCGCAGGCCGCCGCCAGCAGGGCCGCGTCCATGCCTGCGCGGTAGCCGTGCGCCGACTGGCGGAGCCGCACGCGTCGGTCGAGCAGCAGGTCCTCGGTGGTCTCGTCCATGGCCTTGGGGCTGGCGTAAGGTGGGGCAAAGGGCTATGGGCCGCGCTTGACCGTGCCCTAGCGCGTCACCATTGTCCCGGCAAACGGCGGCCGGCCTCCCCCTTCGACCGCCCGCCGCTTCAGGAGCTCTGTACCCGCGTGGAAGCCGCCCGCACGGCCGTCGTCGAGAAGCCCCCGTCCCTGGACGCGCTGATCGCGCTCGCCGCGCCCGACATGGCCGCCGTTGACGCGCTGATCCGCAAGCACATGGACAGCCCGGTGCCGGTGATCCCGGCGCTCGCCGACCACCTGATCGCCGGCTCGGCCAAGCGCCTGCGCCCGCTGCTCACCGTCGCCGCCGCCCGGCTGGCCGGCGCCCGCGACGACGCTTGCCTGAAGCTCGCCGCCGCAGTGGAGTTCATCCACACCGCCACCCTGCTGCACGACGACGTGGTGGACTCCTCCCAACTGCGCCGGGGTCGGGTGGCCGCGCACCTCATCTGGGGCGCGCCCTCGTCGGTTCTGGTGGGCGACTTCCTGTTCGCCCGCGCCTTCGAGCTGATGGTCGGCGCGGGCTCCATGCCGGCGCTGGAGATCCTCGCCCGGGCCAGCCGCGTGATTGCGGAAGGCGAGGTGCTGCAACTCACCCGCGCCCACGACATGGACCTCTCCCAGGAGGTCTATCTGCAGATCATCGGGGCCAAGACCGCCGAGCTGTTCGCCGCCGCGGCGGAAGTCGGCGCGGTCTCGGCCGGCGCCTCCCCCGAGCGCTGCCGGGCGCTGCGCCGCTATGGCCAGGATCTCGGTCTGGCGTTCCAACTGGTGGACGACGCGCTCGACTACTCCGGCGACGCCGGGGCCATGGGCAAGAACACCGGCGACGACTTCCGCGAAGGCAAGGCCACCCTGCCGCTGCTGCTGGTCATGCAACGCACGCCCGCCGAGCGCGAGTTCTGGGTCCGCACCATCGACCGGCGCGACCAGGTCGAGGGCGACTTCGAGCGCGCGCGCGAGCTGATGCGCCAGACCGGCGCGCTCGACGACACCCTGCGCCTGGCCGGCGAATATGCCGACAGCGCCAAGGCGGCGCTGGAAGGCTTCGGCTCGAACGGCTGGCGCCCCGCGCTCGCCGACCTCGCGGACTTCGCGGTGGCCCGCCGGGCCTAGACGACGAGCCGGACGCGCCGCAAGGCATCCCCATCTCGTTGAAACGACGGCAACTGGGGCTCGCAAGGGTGAGCGGGTCTGCCCGGATCTGCGCTCCCCCGCAAGCGGGGCCCTAGGAACCCAACCCTCCTTTCGCGCGCTCAAGCTGCCCTGAGAGGGAGAACCCATGTTTCCAGGGATGAGATTGGCGCGCCTGGGCGTTTTCACGCCCGAGTTCCCGGACGCGGAGATGCTGCACGTCGGCCTCGCGCAATGGAACCGGCGGCGCCTGGCCATCGCCACGCCGCATGACGACTGGCAGGCCGAACTCAGCGCCAACACCCGGATGCTGCGGCTGGAGGGCGCCTTCGTGGAGGCCTTCCGAGACCACATCCAGCCGCTCGTGGCCGACGCGCCCAGCGACCCGGACGGCTTCATCGCCTGGTTCGAGGGCCTGAAGGACAGCGGCCCGGGCCAGTGGGACCCGCTGTTCGCATGGCTCGAGAACGAGGCTGATCTCGAGCAGATGAAGTGGTTCCTCACCCAGGAGGCCGCCGGCGAGGCGGGCTTCGACGACCTCGTGGCGTACACCCAGGTGAAGCTGTCGGCCCGGCCGAAGCTCGAGCTCGCCCGGAACTACTGGGACGAAATGGGTCGCGGCCACATGGGCGGGATGCACGGGCCGATGCTCGACCGCACCGTCCAGGGCCTCGGCCTCAAGCCGACCATCGAAGGCACCTGCTGGCAGTCGCTCTGCCTGGCCAACACGCTGACGGCCTTCGCCACCACCCGGCGCTACGCCTACCAGTCGATCGGCGCGCTCGGCGCGGTGGAGCTCACCGCCCCCACCCGCGTGGGCGCCGTGGCCGAGGGGCTGAAGCGGCTGGGCTGCCCGCCGGAGCAGCGGAAATATTTCCAGCTCCACGCCCAGCTCGACGTGGAGCACTCCAAGGCGTGGAACGCCGAGGCGCTGATCCCGCTGGTGGAGGAGAACCCCGCCTGCGCGAAGTACATCGCCGAAGGCGCGATCATGCGCCTGGTGGCTGGCGAGCAGTGCTTCGAGAGCTATCGCGCCCACCTGTGGGCGCACCACCACCCCGTGGTCTACGCGGCCGAGTAGTCGGCGCGGAATTCGTGGCTCCAGGGCCGTCCTGCGACGGCCCTGAACCCGAGGCTGGTCCAGAAGGCGGGCGCGAGGGTGTTCCGGGCGTTCACCGTCACCAGCCAGACACTGTCCAGCGCCTCCTGAACCAGAGCGTTCACGAGTGTGCGGCCGATGCCGCGGCGTCGCGCGTCCGGATGGACGTATGGCCGGCGGATCCGCATGGCCGGCTCGTGCTGCGGCTCCGGCTCGGCCGTGAGCCCGCCGATGGCCAGCAGGCCCTCAGGCGAGGGCGCGGCCAGCAGGCAGGCGTAGAGCGCAGGCGTCGCCGCCCATTCGGCCTCCAGTCGTCTAAGCGCGTTGAAGCCTTCCGCATCCGCCGCCGCCCGGAGAGCCGCGAAGCCCTCCGGCAGCTCGTCCGAGATGCGGACGAGCTGGATCATCAGCCCGGGCTGATCATCTTTTCCGGCCGCACCACCGCATCGAACTCCTCGTTCGTCACGTAGCCGCCGCCGACGGCCTCCTCGCGCAGAGTGGTGCCGTTCTTGTGCGCCAGCTTGGCGATCTTGGCGGCGTTGTCGTAGCCGATCTTGGGGGCCAGCGCGGTGACCAGCATCAGGCTCCGCTCGAGGTTCGCCTTGATGTTGTCTTCCCGGGCCTCGATGCCGCGCACCATATTGTCGGCGAAGCTGATCGCCGCGTCGGACAGCAGGCGCGTGGACTGCAGGAAGTTGTAGGCCATCACCGGGTTGAAGACGTTCAGCTCGAAGTGGCCCTGGCTGCCGGCCACGCTCATCGCCGTCTGGTTGCCCATGATGTGGGCGCAGACCATGGTGAGCGCCTCGGCCTGGGTCGGGTTCACCTTGCCGGGCATGATCGACGAACCGGGCTCGTTCTCCGGCAGCGCAAGCTCCCCGAGGCCCGAGCGCGGGCCGGAGCCGAGGAAGCGGATGTCGTTGGCGATCTTGAACAGCGCCGAGGCCGCCGAGGTGATGGCCCCGTGGCTGAACACCATGGCGTCATGGGCGGCCAGGGCTTCGAACTTGTTGGGCGCGGTGACGAACGGCAGCTTGGTGATGACCGCGATCCGCTCGGCGACCTTTTCGGCGAAGCCGACCGGCGCGTTCAGGCCCGTGCCGACAGCGGTGCCGCCCTGGGCCAGCTCATAGAGGCCGTAGAGGGTCTCCTTCAGTCGCCGCACCGCCATCGACACCTGGTGGGCATAGCCGCCGAACTCCTGGCCGAGCGTCAGCGGCGTGGCGTCCTGGGTGTGGGTGCGGCCGATCTTGATGATGTGGGCGAACTCTTCCGCCTTGGCCTTCAGCGCCGCGTGCAGGTGTTCCAGCGCCGGATTCAGGTGCCGCGCCACCTCGTCCGCGCAGGCCACGTGCATGGCGGTCGGATAGGTGTCGTTCGACGACTGGCTCATGTTCACGTGGTCGTTCGGATGGACCGGCTTCTTCGAGCCCATCTCTCCGCCGAGCATCTCGATGGCGCGGTTCGAGATCACCTCATTGGCGTTCATGTTCGACTGGGTGCCGGAGCCGGTCTGCCAGACGACCAGGGGGAAGTGGTCGTCCAGCTTGCCGTCGATCACCTCCTGGGCGGCGGCGACGATGGCCGCACCGATAGTCGGGTCGAGCCTGCCCAGCTCCATGTTGGCCTCGGCGGCGGCGCGCTTCACCACGCCCAGGGCCCGGATCACCGGGATCGGCTGTCGCTCCCAGCCGATCTTGAAGTTCTGGATGCTGCGCTGGGTCTGCGCGCCCCAATACCGGTCGGCGGGAACCTCGATGGGGCCGAAGGTGTCAGTCTCGGTGCGGGTCGCGGTCATCTCGAAGCTCCAGGCAAACAGCCGGAGCGGTTTAGCGGGACGGCGGCCAAGCGCAAGGCTAAGGGAGCGGCATGACCGACGGCTGGACCTCACACGGCAAGGTGCGCGCCCGCGACGGGGAGGGCGCCCTGGAGGTGGTGGTCGACGGCCTGACCACGCAGGCCAAGTACTACAAGCCGCTGATCTACGAGTTCTTCCGCAAGGTGTGGCGCGGCTCGCGGCCCGGGTGGGGCGAGTTCTCGGTGGAGATCCGCATGGAGTACGTGGGCGACCCGCCCTGGCTCGACCTCGACAACCTGGCCAAGGCGATCCTCGACGCGATCAAGGGCTACGCGTTTCATGACGACGCCCAGGTCGCCCGCCTTCTGGTGGAGCGCGCCGCCGGCGAGCGCGAGCGCATCACCGTCACGGTCCGGAAGATCTCCGACCTCGCCATGGGCCGGCCGTACCACCCGTGAACGAAATCGGCCCCGCGCTGGAGGGAGCGCGGGGCCGGTACTTCGCGAACCGATCCGGGGGAGGAGATGGGCTCAGCGATACTGTTGCAGGCGCGTGGTCCGCAGGCCCGCCATGCCGTGGCGGTCGATGGAGGCCTGCCAGGCCAGGAACTCTTCCGACGTCAGCCGGTAGCGCTCCAGGGCGTCCTCGAGCGAGATCAGGCCGCCGCGCACCGCGGCGACCACTTCCGCCTTGCGACGGATCACCCAACGGCCGGTATTCGGCGGCGGAAGATCCCTCAGCGTCAGCGGCGCACCCGTGGGGCCGATGACATAGGCTTCGCCGCGGCTGTTCGTGCGCGTCTGCTGCTGTTGCTGCAACATGGCTTTACGCCTTTCCCACCATCACTGTTGATGGGGACCATAAGCCGCGGCTCCTAACAGCCGCTGAATCGCAAGAGTAAAGAAGGACCTAACCATCGCCTCCCCCATGTACTAATTCGATACAGTTACGCACGGTCGAGGCTGTTAACCTCAATTAACGGTCAATAACTACCGCTTGATGTTAATCAGCTCTTCCAGCATCTGGTCCGCGGTCGTGATGATCCGCGACGATGCCGAATAGGCCTTCTGCGTCTGGATCAGTCCGGTGAACTCCGCGGATAGGTCGACCGTCGAGGCCTCGAGGCTGGAGGGCGAGATCTGACCCGCCCCGATGCCCGGTTCCTTGATCACCAGTTGCCCGGCGGGGCCGGCGGCACGGTAGGCGTTGCCGCTGACGGCGAGCAGGCCGTCGGCGTTGGGGAAGGTGGCCACGGCGATCTTGGCGATCTTCCGCACCTGGCTGTTGTCGAAGATGGCCGAGACGACGCCGTCGGCGTCCACCTGCACGCCCACCACATTGCCCACACCGGCGCCGTCGGAGTTCACCGAGCGGACGGTGGAGACCTCGGCCAGGTTGGACAGCTTCGAGAAGTCCAGGTCGATGTCCTGCGCCGCGATGCCCAGGGTGTCCGCCCACTGCGGCGCGGCGCCCGAGCCGGAGGCGTTCAGGGACAGGCGCGGCACCGGCGGGCTGCCGAAGATGTCGGAGTTGGCCATGTCGATGGTGCCGTCCTGGTTGAACGCCACCATGCCCGACTTCAGCAGGCCGGGCGGACCGCCGCCGTTGTCAACGTCGCTCGCCGGGATGGCGTAGATCTCGGCAAACCACTCATTGGGCGCGGCCGGGTCGTCGTTGCGCAGGAAGGCCATGCCGAACTTGTGGTTGCCCCCGGTCGAGTCGATCACGTTCATCTCGAGCGTGAAGTCCGGGCGGGTGCCGGTGGTCGGGTCGTCGGCGTAGTCGGCCATGCTGAGGCCGGCGCTGGCGGGCGCGCCCTGGTAGGCAGCGAGGTCGGCGGAGAACGGCGTCTCCTTGTTCAGGTTGGCGCTGACCGTGACCTTGCCGGTCGGCGACACCGCCGAACCCAGGCCGCGCACGTTGATCGGGGCGAGCTTGTTGAGGTCCGACGGATTGACGTCGAAGCTCCCGTTGGCCTGCACCGGCCAGCCCTGCAGGAACAGCCGGGCGTCGTTCATCAGGTAGCCGTCAGCGTCGACGGTGAACGAGCCCGAGCGGGTGAACAGCCGCGCATCGCCGTTGGTGAGGTTGGTCGACTTCTGGGTGGTGATGAAGAAGCCTTCGCCCGAGATCGCCAGATCCGTGGGCGAGGTCGACGCCTGCACGAGGCCCTGCTGACTGACGAACTGCCGGGTGGTGCCCTGGACGCCGCCCGCCGAATAGCGGCCGGCCATCTGGGCCGTCACCACGCTGCCGAAGTTCACCTGGCTGCGCTTGTAGGCGACGGTGTTTACGTTGGCGATGTTGTCCGAGATCGCCGCGAGCGCCGAGGAGTTGGCGACCAACCCTGAGACGCCAGCGAGCATGGCGGAATTGATGCTCATGGGTACGTTCCGTTCTGTCTTTCGAGGGGCTCCGCGTGCTGCGGATGCGGAACGGCGCCTTCCGGCCGTCGCGTCCGCCGGCGTTTAGCCGGCGGGGTTGATGGGGGTGTCCTCGGGGTCGGACCCCGAGGCGGTTTCGGTCCCGCCCGCGTCGCCGGTCTGGGCCGGCGGCTCGGGCTGGTAGATGCTGGCGACCTTGTCCCAGGGGACGCGGGCGCCGTTGATGGTGAGCATCGTCTGGCCGTCGGACTGTTCGACGCCGGCGACGAGGCCCTGCACATAGATCGAGGTCGGCACCGCCTCGCCGGCGGTGTCCTTGGTGGTGATCCGCAGCTTGTAGGCGCCGCCGTTCGGCAGGGCCTGGCCGGAGCGGTCCTTGCCGTCCCAGGTGAACTTGTGCTCGCCGGCCTTCAGCGCCTCGCCTGAGAGGGTGGAGCTGTGGACGGTGGCCCCCTTGGCGTCGATCACCTCGACCTTCACCTCCTCCGCGTCGCGGTCGAGGTCGTAGAGCCACTCGGCCTTGCCGCCCTTGATGGCGGTGGTGTCGGTGACGGCGCGCACCTCCTTGCCGATCAGGCTGACGGCGGTGGAGATGCCCGAGTTGCTGTTGGCGACCAGCTTGGTCAGCAGGTCGTTGGTCAGGAGCTGCTGCTCGACCCCGGTCATCTGCACCATCTGCTGGGTGAACTGGGTGGAATCCATCGGAGACAACGGATCCTGGTTCTTGAGCTGGGTGGTCAGCAGGGTGAGGAAGGTGTCGAAGTTCTCCGCCAGCCGCGTGCGTGAGCCCGCGGTGGCTTCGGTTCCGGTGGTTTGTGCGACGCCCGAGACGGCCATGACGCTCCCCTAGATCCGCACGTCGAGGCCGGCGGTGACGCCGCGCCGTAGCGTGAGCGGCCGCGCCGCCACGGCGTCCGCCTGGTCGGCGGTGTCGAGCGCAGCGCGGAAGGCCCGGCCGCGGAACGCCGCGCCGTTGTCGCGTGGCTGCTCGCCCAGGAACCCCTGGCCCGACCGGCCCTGGTCGCTCGCGACGTCGAAGCTCATGCCGCCGGAGAGGTCGAAACCGGCCTGCTCCAGGGCCTTCTGCAGCTCGCCGGCGCGCGCCTTCAGCTCCTGCGCGGCGTGGGCGTTCTCGAAGGAGAGCGCGGCCGTCATCTTGCCGTGCGCGCCGATCTCCACCCGGACGTCGACCTTGCCGAGGCCGATCGGGTCGAGCTCCACGTCGAACCGGGTGGACCGGCCGTCGAGCTTCTTGAGGATTTGGGCGCTCAGGTTGGCGACGGTCTCCGGCGAGCCCCGCACCTGGGCGGCGGCGTGACCGTGGGCCGAGGCCGTGGAGCCCACGGCGCCTGCCGCGGGTGCGGCCTCCGCCGTGGCGGGCGTTTCGAATGCCTCGGCGAAGGCAGGCGCGGCGGCGGAGTCCCCTGCGGGCGTCTGGACCTCCTGGGGGCGCTCGGCGCCGGGCTTGGCGACGTCGGCCTTGGCGTGGACCGGGGCGCTGCGTGGCGCGGCGGAGGCGTTCGCGCCCTCGGCGGTGGCCGCGAAGGCTTCCACGCGTTCGCCCAGCTTGCGCTCGGCCTTGGGCTCCGCCTTGCCACGCGGCGTGGCGGCGCCTGCCTCGGCGGCGCGGGCCTGGACCGGAGCGGCCTGGGTCTCGGCCGCGACAGCCTGGGCGGCAGGCACGTCGGTCGTGGCGCCCGCCGCCGGGGGCTCTGGGTCGGCGGCGGCGATCGCCTGGGCGGGAGCGGGGACGTCGGCGTTGGCGGCCGCAGGCGCCTGCACGGGCGTGGCCCCGGGAGCCTGCGCCTGCGCCTGCGGCGCGGCAGGACGCGGGGGCGCGGCGGCCTGCGGGCGGACATCCTGCGGCGCGGCTTCGGCTGCCGCCTCGCCGTCCACCGCGGGCGTCTCGGCGCCCACGTCCTCGGAGAGGAAGGCGGCGTCCGGAGCGGCCTCGGCGAGCGCGGGGGCGGCCGGCTGGCCCGGCGTCTTGCCCTGACCCCAGGCGGGCGGCGTCTTGCCGGTCTCGACCTCCACCGCCCCGGCGGCGGCGGCCGTCACCACGACTGGCGTGGCCGGAGCCTCGGCCAGCGCGGCTAGCACCGCGGCGTTCTGGTCGAGCGGCGTCGCGGCCTGGGCGGCGGCCTCGGCGTCTCCAGCGGTCTCTTCGGTCTCTCCTTCCGCGGGGGCGGGTTCGCCCGTCACCGCGGCGACCGGCTGGCCAGCGACGGCGCCCGGGACGTCCTGCTGGGGCGCGGTGATCTCGCCAAGGAACGCCGCCATCATCGCCTCGAAGGCGGCGGCGGGGTCCTGCGCGCCGGCGGCGGCGCCGGGCTGGGCCACCGGGCCGGAGAAGGCGGAAACGTTCAGCAGTGGCGCGGTCACTAAGGCCTCGAGGGCTGGTCGTTGGAGGGCGCCTGCTGCGCCGCGGCTCGTTCGCCACCTTCGGAGCAACCTTCGCGCCACTTCGTCTGGCCATTGAATTTGCTTCGGAAACTGCCGCCGGATGATGTCCCGGCTTGGGTTTCGCGGCGGAAATTGCCGGGCCGCCGGCGTCCCGCTGGGTCGAACCCTGCCGGCCGGAAAAGGGGCCTAGCCGGCTGGCATCGCTCTTGCGCCATTAACCACGTTCTCATCGGCCGCCCGAATGGCAGACGTTGAAAGACAAGGGTTTTTTCCGGCGCGCAGCGCCTGCGTCCCTCAAATGCCCCGGCAGAATCCGCCGGAGCGCGCAGGCTTTGCCGGGCGGAGAGGCTAGGCCATGACGATCAACATGACGCTGCGGACAGCCGGGTCCGGGCTGATGGCGGCCCAGACGGGGCTGCGCGCCGTCTCGGACAACATCTCGAACGTCAATACGCCAGGCTACGTCCGCAAGGAGGTCGAGCAGCGCCCGATCGTCGTCAACGGCGTGGGCATGGGCGTCGAGATCACCGCCATCAAGCGGGTGACCGACCAGTACCTGCAGCTCGCCAGCTACTCGGCCAACTCGGAGTCCCACCGGTGGGCGGCGATGTCGGAGTACCTCGACAACGCCCAGGCGCTGTTCGGCAACCCGTCGGACGAGACCTTCTTCTTCAACCGCCTCGACACCGCCTATGCCGCCTTCGCGGCGGCAGCCGACGACCCGTCCTCCAGCCTCCTGCGCAACCAGGCCGTGGCCAACGTCGAGGACTTCCTATCCGAGGCGGGCCGGATCAACACCCAGCTCGACGAACTCGGCCGCACCATCGAGACGCGGATCGGCACCGACGTCGAACGCATCAACGAGCTGCTCGGCGAAATCAACCGGCTGAACGCCGACATCAGCCGCGCCTGGCTGATCGAGCAGGACTCCTCCGGCTCTGAGAACATCCAGTCGGGCCTGGTCGACGAGCTCTCCACACTGATGAGCGTGCAGGTGGCCAAGCGGCCGGGCGGCGGCGTGGACATCCGCTCGGCCGAGGGCGTCCGGCTCGCAGGAGACGGCGCCGCCAAGCTGTCCTATGTCCGGACGGAGACGACGAAGGGCTACATCAGGGTCGACCCGGCGGGGGGCATCGGCTCGCCGCAGGCGATCCAGGTGCCCGGGGGCGAGATCCGCGGCCTGATGGACCTGCGCGACCAGAAGCTGCCCGCCATGGCCGAGCAACTCGGCGAGTTTGTCGCCCGGGCCTCGGAGCGGCTCAACGCCGCCCACAACGCCTCATCTTCGGTGCCTGCGCCGGCGACGCTCAACGGCCGGCTCACCGGCCTCGACCTCGCCACGGCTGTGAACGGCTTCACCGGGCGCAGCTCGGTGGCCATCGTCGACGCTTCGGGCGTCGTGCAGCACCGGGTCGACATCGACTTCGACACCCAGACCTTCACGGTCAACGGGGCTCCGGGCGGCGCCTTCTCGCCGGCCACCTTCCTGGCCGACTTGAACATTGCGCTCACGCCCGCCGGCTCGGCCGCCTTCGTCGACGGAGCGCTGTCGATCAGCGCGGCCGGGGCCGGCCGCGGCGTGGCCATGGACGAGGGCACCTCGATGAAGGCGGGGCGCCAGTTCTCGCACTTCTTCGGCCTCAACGACCTCATCCGCTCGAACGGCTACACGACCTACGAGACCGGGCTGAAGCCTGGCGACGCCCACGGCTTCATCCCCGGCGACACCATTCAGTTCGCGCTCGCGCAGGGCGACGGCCGGCCGCTCCAGCAGGTGACCGTCACCGTCCCGGCGGGGGCCAGCATGACCGACCTGCTGAGCGCCCTGAACAGCCCGACCAGCGGGGTGGGCGGCTACGGCCAGTTCGTGCTCGACGCTAACGGCGCCATGAGCTTCAAGGCCAGCGGCCCCTACAACGCCTCGCTCTCGGTGGTCACCGACGGCACCCGCCGCGGCGCGGGCGGCCCCTCAATCAGCCAGCTCTTCGGCATCGGCGTGGCCGAGCGTACGGCCCGCGCCGACCGGTTTGTGGTCAACCCCAAGATCGTCAACGACTCCACCAAGCTTGCGTTCGGCAAGCTCGACCTCACCGTCGCGGCCGGCCAGCCGGCGCTGCGCGGCGGCGACGGCCGCGGCGCGTTGGCGCTCGCCACCTCGGGCGACGTCAACACGCTCTTCCAGGCGGCCGGCTCGCTGGGCGCGGTCAATCTCACGGTCAGCCGCTACGCGGCGGAGTTCGGCGGCTCGATCGGCCGCGACGCCGCCGCCGCCGAAACCCGCAAGCAGAGCGCCCAGGCGGTGCTCTCCGAAGCCACCGCCCGCCGCCAAGCGGTCGAGGGCGTCAACCTGGACGAAGAACTTGTCCGGCTCACCACCTACCAGCAGGCGTTCAACGCGTCGGCTCGGATGATCCAGGCGGCGAAGGAACTCTTCGACACCCTGGTCCAGATGGTCTGAGGATCCGGCTAGATGGTCACCCGCGTCTCCACCCCCGGCAGCTACAGCGCTGTCCTGCAGAACCTCCTCGAGGCTCAGGCCCGGCAGGCGCTCGCCTCCGACCAGGTCGCCACCCAGAAGCTCGGCAAGGATCTCAAGGACTACAACCGCAAGGCCGAGATGCTCACGGCCATGCGCTCGGTGCAGACCCGGCTCGACGTCTACGCCGAGCAGAACGTGATGATCGCCGACAAGCTGACGACCCAGGACACGGCGCTCAACCAGGTCACCGACGCGGCGGGGCTGACCCGCCAGGCCATCCTCGACGCCATCGCGTCCGGCGACGCCGGCACCCTGATGGAGGAGTTCGAGGCCCATCTGCGCAACGCCATCGAGGGGATGAACACGCGCTACGGCGGCAAGTACATCTTCGCCGGCGGCCAGGTGGACACCAAGCCGGTCACGGCCACCAAGCTGGACGACCTGTTCGGCGCGCCGCTGCCGGCGGTGGCGGACTTCTTCAAGAACGACAACTTCCAGGCCCAGGCGAAGCTCGACGACTCCACGGTCGTTACGACGGGCATGCTGGCGAGCGAGCTGGGCGGCGACATGCTGGCCGCCTTCCAGGCGCTGAAGGCCTTCCATGAGGGGCCGCTCGGCCCGCTGAACGGCAAGCTCACCCAGGCCCAGCAGGACTTCCTGGAGACCCAGCTCGGGACGTGGGAGGGGATCCGCTCGGACCTGACGGTGCTCACCGGCCGCAACGGCCTCGTCCAGAAGCGCGTCGACGATGTGAAGCACAACGTCGAGACCCGGGCGAACACCCTGAAGGGCATGATGGGCGACATCACCGACGCCGACATGGCCAAGGCCGCCACCGAGCTGGAGGCCGCCCGCATGTCCGTGCAGGCAGCCACCCAGGTCTATCTGACGCTGAAGAGCACCTCGCTGCTCAACGTCCTGCAGTAGGGCTAGTCCAGCCGGAAGGGTCCGCCCAGGCGGGCGACCAGCCGCTCGCCGTCGTAGACCTCGGCCGCGTACTGGCCGGCGTAGGCGTCCTCGGCCCTTTGCAGGGCGGCGTTGTCGTTGGCGAACAGGGCCTCCAGTTCGGCGGTGACGCGTTCGTCGTGGCTCAGCACATAGATCCGATACTCGTTCATCTCGGCTCTCCCCTGACCGACGGCGATCATGGTCGTGCTTTGCGGGCTTAATGTGACGGCGCGAGCCCGGCGCGCCGCCAAGCGTGCCCTGCGCGCAGCGTTTCACGGGGCCGCCCCTCGCAAACCCTTGGCCGCACAGCTAAATAGGCCCCCATGAACGCGCCCGTCGCCATCGCCGACACCGCCCCGGAAGGCCTGATCGAGGTCGTCCGCGACGCCGTGCGCCTGCCGCAAGGCGCCCGGATTGTGGCGGCCATGTCCGGCGGCGTGGACTCCACGGTCACCGCCGCCCTGCTGTGTCAGGCCGGCTACGACGTGGTCGGCGTGACGCTGCAGCTCTACGACCACGGCGCGGCGATCCAGAAGAAGGGCGCCTGCTGCGCCGGCCAGGACATCCACGACGCGCGCATGGCGGCCGACGCCATCGGCATCCCCCACTACGTGCTGGATTACGAGAGCCGCTTCCGCGAGCAGGTTATCGAGGACTTCGCCGACGCCTACTTGCGCGGCGAGACGCCGATCCCGTGCGTGCGCTGCAACCAGACGGTCAAGTTCCGCGACCTGCTGGACGTCGCCCGCGATCTCGGGGCCGAGGCCATGGCCACCGGTCACTATGTGCGCCGAGAGGTCGGTCCCGTGGGGCCAGAGCTGCACCGCGCCGCCGATCCGGCCCGCGATCAGTCCTACTTCCTGTTCGCCACCACGGCCGAGCAACTGGACTTCCTGCGCTTCCCGCTCGGCGGGCTGCCGAAGCCGGCCGTGCGCGCCGCCGCGCTCGACCTGGGCCTCTCGGTCGCCGACAAGCCGGACAGCCAGGACATCTGCTTCGTGCCCGAGGGCCGCTACACGACGGTGATCGACCGCCTGCGCCCACACGGCGCCGAGGCCGGGGACATCGTCCACCTCGATGGCCGGGTGCTCGGCCGCCACGAGGGTGTCACCCGCTACACCATCGGCCAGCGCCGGGGCCTGAACGTCGCCGTGGGCGACCCGCTGTTCGTCGTGAAGATCGACGCCGACCGCCGTCAGGTGATCGTCGGTCCGCGCGAGGCGCTGCTGACGCATGCCCTCACGCTGAAGGAAACCAACTGGATCGGGGAGGGCGCCTCCATCGAGGCGGCCTGCGAGGCTGCCCGCCCGGTGCTGGCCCGCGTCCGCTCCACCCGCGAGCCGGTGCCGGGCCGCCTGGCCCTCATCGACGGCAAGCCGGGCCTGCGCTTCGACGCGGCGGAAGAAGGCGTCGCGCCCGGCCAGGCCTGCGTCCTCTACGCCCCGGAGGCGGCGACCCGCGTGCTCGGCGGCGGCTTCATCGACGGCACGGTCCGGGCGGCCTGAGCCGTCCCGCTCCCGGGGGCCCGCTGACGTTACGGCGCCTCGCCGTTCACCGGCTGCTGAATTATATTGCTGGCCATGACCCAGTCCGCCTCCGATCCCGTCGTCATCGCCGCCTACGCCCGCACCCCCATGGGCGGCTTCCAGGGCGTCTTCGCCCCCGTGAAGGCCACCGAACTCGGAGCGGCCGCCGTGAAGGCCGCGGTCGAGCGCGCCGGGGCGCCGACCGACGCGGTGGAGCAGATCTTCATGGGCTGCGTGCTGCCGGCCGGCCTTGGCCAGGCGCCCGCCCGCCAGGCGGCCATCGGCGCGGGCCTGCCGACGTCGGTGGAGGCCACCACGGTCAACAAGATGTGCGGCTCGGGCATGCAGGCCGCGATCATGGCCCACGACGCGCTCGCCGCCGGTTCGGCCGACATCATCGTTGCCGGCGGCATGGAGAGCATGACCGGCGCGCCCTACCTGATGCAGCAGCACCGTGCCGGCGCCCGGATCGGCCACGACCGCATGTTCGACCACATGTATCTGGACGGCCTGGAGGACGCCTACGAGCCCGGCCGGCTGATGGGCTCCTTCGCCGAGGAGACGGCGAAACAGTACCAGTTCACCCGCGAGGCCATGGACGAGTACGCCATCACCTCGCTGAAGCGCGCCAAGGCGGCCGTGGAGTCCGGGGCGTTCAAGAATGAGATCGTCCCGTTCGAGGTGGTCACCCGGAAGGGGACCGTGCTCGTGGAAAGCGACGAGCAGCCGCTGAAGGCCGACCCCGAGAAGATCCCGACGCTCAAGCCGGCCTTCGCGAAGGACGGCGCGATCACCGCCGCCAACGCCTCGTCGATCTCCGACGGCGCCGCCGCCCTGGTGATGACCCGCGAGAGCGTGGCCCGGAAGCTCGGCATGCAGGTGGTGGCGCGCGTGGTCAGCCACGCCGCGCACGCGCATGAGCCCGGCCTCTTCACCACCGCGCCGGTGCCGGCCGTGCAGAAGGCGCTGAAGAAGGCCGGCTGGAGCGTCGACGACGTCGACCTCTTCGAGATCAACGAAGCCTTCGCGGTGGTCGCCATGATCGCCGAGCGCGACCTCGGCATCGACCGGGCGAAGATGAACGTCAACGGCGGCGCCTGCGCGCTGGGCCACCCCATCGGCGCGTCGGGCGCCCGCATCCTCGCCACCCTCCTGGCCGCCCTCGAGGCCCGCGGCGGCAAGAGAGGCGTCGCCTCCCTCTGCATCGGCGGCGGCGAGGCCACGGCCATGGCGGTGGAGCTGGCGTAGCCGGGATCGCGGACCGGGCGTTTCTCGTTGATCGGCTGAAAGGAAGCCCAGAGATGAGCGAGCTTCGCAACGACACCGAGAACCGCCGCTACGAGCTGGATGAGCAGGGCATGACGTCCTGGGCCGACTACCAGCTCCGCGACGGCCGGCTCTACATCCTGCACGTGGAGAGCCCGCCGGCGCTGCGGGGCACGGGCGCGGCCGGCCGGCTGATGGCCGCCATGAGCGCCGACATCAAGGCCCAGGGCCTGAAGGTCACCCCGATCTGCGGCTATGCCGCCGCCTGGCTCCGCCGCAGCCACGATTACCGCGATCTGCTCGCCTGACCGGGGGCGGGTCCCGAAACGGTGCGGCCCGCGGCGTTCCCGCCGCGGGCCGTTAACAGGTCGACAACCTGAATGCTTAGTAAAGCTGGTTAACCCGTCCGCCTGCGCTGGCGGGTCCTCGACGGAGAGCGGGGGATCAGCGCTCCCGTCGGACCCGGGCCCTGCACGGCCTTACGGATCAACCCGGAAGGGCCTGCGCCATTCCGGTACGTCCGCCGCTCCCGCGCCGGCCGGATCCCGCCCCAGTGAAGTGCTCAGGATCCGGCCGTTTCCACGCGGGTATCGGTCGGGGAAACTCGCGTGCGCTCGCTCAGGTGCGGGCGACGATGGCCTCGAGGGTCTGCACCTTGGCTTCGCAGTCCTCCACGAGACGGCGGGCCAGGTCACGCACGCCCGGCGGATAGGCGTCGCCGCCCTCGGCGATCTCAGCGGCGAGCTGCTCCACGTCCACGATCGCCTGGTTCAGCGCGCGGATGTGGTCCTTGGCGAGGGTCTTGGCTTCCTGCTGCAGGCGACGGACGCGCTGCGCGACGGTTTCAGTCTTGGGAGCCGAAGTCTTAAGGTCGTTATCGGCGACGACACTGAGAGACGGTGACATTCTATAATACCTCAAATCCCCAACCCAGGTTCTTGAGAGCCCGCCGTCCCACCATGGTCCGGCTGTTCAGGCTCCAGCCCTGCTGTCCCGTTAAAGAACGAAGACAGCACAGGTTCCCTGACGCCCGCATGAACGGCGCCAGCACGGCGAAGGTGGGGATTTGGCGCCACGCCATAAAGTTAAGGCGTGACCGAGGACGCATCGAATTTTCGTGCGGCCGCGGTTAGCGGGGCTGCGGACCTTGCGCGCGAGCGCCCTCTAGTTGCCGCGTCCGCGCGATGTCGGGCGGCCGACATAGCCGGCTCCACGCGATTGCTTACCCTGCTCAAGGTTGTGACCCGGGGCACAGCGACTCCCTGGCGCTACGGCCAAGCTGCGCCTGCATCTTGGGGAGGTGCAGACCATGTCGGGGGAACAACTGCTCGTCGCCGAGCGCCTGGCGACGGCGAGCGGGGATTTTGGGGACCTGGGGCGCTACCTGCACGCCTGCGAGCGGGCGGGGCGGACGCCCCGCTACTCGGACCAGGCGGTGATCCAGCTCGTTCAGCTCGTGGAGGTCCGCGCCGCCCAGCGGCGCGGCGGCAACGCCGCGGAGGTCTGGTGGCGCTACCGGGCGCTGCGCTCGACGGCGCCGGGGTCGCCGGCGCTGAGCCAGCCCAAGGTCCAGAACCGGGCGGCCGAGCTCGCCACGCGAGGCTCGGAAACCCGGGCCTGGCTCGCCCGCTTCGTGCGTCACGTGCGCCGCGACGCGCCGGCAGCACGGCCGCACCTGGCCGCCATGCTGGTGCGACGGGACGAGGCGCCGAAGGGGACATCGGGGGCCATCCTGGCGGCGTTGGGTGCGTTCGGCGCGCCTGTGCGCGCGCCGCTGCGGCTGAGGCGGCCGCCGCCGGACCGAGCCATTGGCCGGCTGCTGTCCCCCATGGGCCTGGTGGGGCTGGCGGTGGCGGTGCTGGCCACGGGGCTCGCCTGGCAGTTCGCGCAGGACGGCGGGCGCGACCTGCGCGGCCCCGGACCCATCGCCCGCTTCCTGGCGGGGCGCTGAGTCGTCGGGACTCCCCAGCCAAACGGCGCATTGACGCCGGCCGCGACCCTTGCTCCCTTGCCGGCCGTTTTGGGGAAGGCAGGGGACGGATGAGCGATCGAGGCGCGCCGGCGGGGCTTCCGCCGCTGAAGGGGACGCATCTGGCGGCCGGCGCCTGGCGGGCGATGCAGGCCAACGCCCGCGCCCTGCTGCCGATCGGCCTCGCTTACGCGGCCTCGAGCGTGCTTGCCGAGCAGGTGGCGGGACAACTCGGGGCGCTGGACCCGGGGGCCGGCCCGACGCCCGCCTTCCTGGCCTATGGCCTGGCCAGCGGCGTGTTCGGCGCGGTGCTGAGCGGCTTCGCGCTCCGCCGGCTGCTGGCGCCGGAGCGCGGCGTCTTCCGCCTCGACCTCGGTCTGGTGGTCTATGTGCTGCTGATGGCCGGCGCGGGGCTCGTGATGAACCTCTTCGCCCTCAACATGGCCGGACCTGCGCCCGACCCCACCGACACCGCCGCCGCCGGGCCCTACGTCGCCCGTTCGCTGGGGCTGCTGATCCTGCTCACCCTGGCCATCTGGGCCTGGCTGCGCCTGACGCTGTGGCCGATCGGCGTGCTGCTGGGCGACCGGCGAATCCGGCCCTCGGTCTCGTTCCGGCTGATGCGCCGCGGCGTCCTCGCCGTGATCCTCGGATCGCTGATCCTCGGCCTGGGCCCGCTGATCGTCTACGGCGTCATCGCCGCCCAGGACGGGCGCGGCGACGCCCTGCTGCGGCAGGTGATCGGCGCGCCGTTCCTGGCCTTCTTCGCCGTCTCGGCCGCCGCCGTGCAGGCCGAGGCCTACCGCCAGCGGGTGCTCCAGGCCCGCGACGTGGCCGACACGTTCGACTGAGCGGTCAGGCCTCCCGGCCTCACCGCCGCTTCTTGCGGAACCGTTCCTGCGCCTCGGCGCGGGCCTCGGCCCGCACCTGCTTGACCGCCGCCTTGTCGCCGGACTGACCATCGCCGGCGAGCGCGTCGGCGGCGAACTCCAGGTCGAGCAGCTTCAGCCGCTTGATCTCGTCGCGCAGCCGCGCGGCGGTCTCGAACTCCAGGTTGGCGGCCGCCTCGCGCATCTTGTTCTCGAGGTCGCGCAGCGTCGTCTTGAAGTTGTCGCCCATGAACGGCTTGCCGTCCTCGGCGACGCCCACCGGCACGGTGACATGGTCCTTCTCGTACGGCGAGGCGAGGATGTCCTTGATCTGGCTCTTCACCGTCGCCGGCGTGATGCCGTGCTCGAGGTTGTACTGCTCCTGCTTGGCGCGGCGGCGCGCCGTCTCGGCCATGGCCCGCTCCATGGAGCCGGTGACCTGGTCGGCGTAGAGGATCACCCGGCCCTCCACGTTACGGGCCGCCCGGCCGATGGTCTGGATCAGAGAGGTCTCCGAGCGCAGGAAGCCCTCCTTGTCCGCATCGAGGATGGCGACAAGGCCGCACTCGGGGATGTCCAGGCCCTCGCGCAGCAGGTTGATGCCCACCAGCACGTCGAAGGCGCCGAGCCGCAGGTCGCGGATGATCTCGATCCGCTCCAGGGTGTCCACGTCGGAGTGCATGTAGCGGACGCGGATGCCCTGCTCGTGCATGAACTCCGTCAGGTCCTCGGCCATCTTCTTGGTCAACACGGTGATCAGGCTGCGATAGCCGCGGGCCGTGGTCTGGCGGACCTGGTCGATGACGTCGTCGACCTGGCTGAAGGCGTCCTTCGAGACCGGCTTCACCTCCACCGGGGGGTCGATGAGACCGGTGGGGCGGATCACCTGCTCGACGAACACGCCGCCGGAGCGCTCCATCTCCCACGGGCCCGGCGTGGCCGAGACGTGCACCGTATCGGGACGCATGGCGTCCCACTCCTCGAACTTCAGCGGCCGGTTGTCGATGGCCGAGGGCAGGCGGAAGCCGTACTCCGCGAGGGTGAACTTCCGGCGGTAGTCGCCCCGGTACATGCCGCCGATCTGCGGCACGGTCTGGTGGCTCTCGTCGATGAACAGGAGCGCGTTCTCGGGGATGTACTCGAAGAAGGTCGGCGGCGGCTCGCCCGGGCGGCGGCCGGTGAGATAGCGCGAGTAGTTCTCGATCCCGGCGCAGGAGCCGGTTGCCTCGATCATCTCGATGTCGAAGGTGGTCCGCTGCTCCAGCCGCTGGGCCTCGAGCAGCTTGCCGTTCGCCACCAGCCAGTCCAGGCGCTCCTTCAGGTCCGCCTTGATCTCGTTGATCGCCTGCCGGAGTGTCGGCCGCGGGGTCACATAGTGGCTGTTGGCGTAGATCTTCACGCCCTTCAGATCGGCGGTCTTCTTGCCGGTCAGCGGATCGAACTCGCTGATCGTCTCGATCTCGTCGCCGAACAGGCTGATCCGCCAGGCCCGATCCTCGTAGTGGGCCGGGAAGATCTCGATGGTGTCGCCGCGCCGGCGGAACGTGCCGCGTTCGAAGGCCTGGTCGTTGCGCTTGTACTGCAGCGCCACCAGGTCGCCCATGAGCTTCTTCTCGTCCACCCGCTGGCCGGGCTCGAGTGTGAAGGTCATGGCCGTGTAGGTCTCGACCGAGCCGATGCCGTAGATGCAGCTCACCGAGGCGACCACGATGACGTCGTCGCGCTCCAGGATCGCCCGCGTCGCCGAGTGGCGCATCCGGTCGATCTGCTCGTTGATCGAGGAATCCTTCTCGATGTAGGTGTCCGTCCGCGGCACGTAGGCCTCGGGCTGGTAGTAGTCGTAGTAGGAGACGAAGAACTCCACCGCGT
>NZ_JAYSEO010000036.1:0-36006 GCF_041913825.1 Phenylobacterium sp. | reverse complement strand
TTGTAGAGGGTGAGGTTGATGCGGTGGTCGGTGACCCGCCCTTGCGGGAAGTTGTAGGTGCGGATGCGCTCGGAGCGGTCGCCCGAGCCCACCTGGCTCTTGCGGCTCTCGGCCCGGGCGGAGTCCAGCGCCTCGCGCTGCTGTTCGTATAGTCGGGCCTGCAGGACCTTCATGGCGCGGGCCCGGTTCTGGTGCTGCGACTTCTCCGAGCTGGTCACCACGATGCCGGTGGGCAGGTGGGTGATGCGCACGGCGGAGTCGGTCTTGTTGACGTGCTGGCCGCCGGCCCCGGACGAGCGGTAGGTGTCGATCCGCAGGTCCTGGTCGCGGATCTCGATCTCGATGTCTTCCGGCTCGGGCAGGACGGCGACGGTGGCGGCCGAGGTGTGGATGCGCCCCTGCGCCTCGGTGGCCGGCACCCTCTGCACCCGGTGGACGCCGCTCTCGAACTTCAGCCGGCCGAACACGCCCTCGCCCGTTATCGAGGCGATGATCTCCTTGTAGCCACCGGCCTCGCCCTCGGAGGCGCTCTCCACCTCCACCCGCCAGCCGCGGTTGGCCGCGTAGCGCTGGTACATGCGGAACAGGTCGCCGGCGAACAGGGCGGCCTCGTCGCCGCCGGTGCCGGCGCGGACTTCGAGGATGGCCGAGGCGTTCTCGTCGCGGTCCTTGGGCGCGAGCAGCAGGGCCACCTCGTGCTCGAGGACGGGCAGGCGCTCCTTCAGCGCCTCGAGCTCGTCGCGGGCGAGGGCGGCCATCTCGGGATCGCCGGCCGCCATGGCCTCCAACTCCGGCAGCTCGGCGCGCGCCCGCTCCAGGGCGGAGACGGCGTCGGCCACGGGCTTCAGCTCGGCGTGCTCCTTCGACAGGCGGACGATCTCGGCGCCGTCGGTCGCCGCGCCCATGCGCGCCTCGATCTCGCGGAAGCGGTCGAGCACCTGGTCGAGCCTGGCCTGGGGAAGTCGCACGGCGGTCAGAGGTCCCGGTCTTTCAAGGGGCAGCTTCTCTAGCGCCCCTGGGGGCGGATGCCAAACCCGCCGGGAACGCGGAACCGCGGTTTGGGGTTACGGCGAAGGTGACACCCATGGAGACTATCAAATGGCTACCGAACGTCTGACGGAGCGCCCCGACGGGACCACCGAGCGCGTCATCGAACGCGACAGCGGCACGACCTTCGTGGAACGCCGCGGCTCCGGCGCCGGCGGCGTGATCATCGGCATCGCCGTGCTGGCCCTGGTGGCGATCGTCGCCTTCTTCCTGCTGAGCCAGAGCCGCAACGACGCGATCCGCACCGACGCGGTGAGCAGCGCGGCCTCGAGCGTGGCCGATAGCGCCTCGAACGCGGCCGGCGCGGTGAGCGACGCGGCGGAGTCCGTGACGCCGAACCAGTAAGACGGCGCTGAAAATGGAAAGGCCCGCCGCGGTGTCCGCGGCGGGCCTCGTCATGTCTGGCGTCGGGGCTTAGACGCGGACGCCCGAGAGCGGGGCGTTGCCGAAGGCGCCGAGCTTCACGTTCCCGGTCATCTTGTCGCCGTCCACCTTGGCCTCGAACTCGAGGGTCATCGGCATCGGGGTGGTGATAGCCGAGCTCCAGGTGAGCGTGTCGCCGTTCACCTTGCCGGAGACTTCCTGCGAGCCCATCCGGCCCTCGGTCTTGCCAGTGAAGGTGTCGCCGCTGGTCGTGATCGTCGCCGTCACTTCCTGCGCGCCCATGGGCGTGTTGATGGTGATCTTCCAGGTGCCGTCAGCAGCGGACATGTGTCCCTCCAAAATTGGGTGCGTCACCTAACCGCAGCCACGCCTGCTGCGCAAGGGTGACGCCGGCGTCAACTTTGAAGATTCCGCGACCTATTCCGCCGCGGCGAGGGTGAGCTTGGCCGCCTCGATCTCGGCGGCGCGGGCCTCGACCAGCTCGACGATGTGGTCGACCATCCGGTCGTTGTCCATCTTGTGGTCCGGGCGGCCGGCCACATAGACCATGCCCGAGCCCTTGCCCCCGCCGGTGAAGCCGAGGTCGGTCATCAGCGCCTCGCCCGGGCCGTTCACCACGCAGCCGATGATCGACAGGCTCAGCGGGGTGGAGATGTGCGCCAGGCGCTGCTCCAGGGCCTCCACCGTCTGGATGACGTTGAAGCCCTGCCGCGCGCACGAGGGGCAGGCGATGATGTTCACGCCCCGGTGGCGCAGGCCGAGGCTCTTCAGGATGTCGAAGCCGACCTTCACCTCCTCCACCGGATCGGCGGCGAGGCTGACGCGGATGGTGTCGCCGATCCCGGCCCAGAGGAGGCTGCCCAGGCCGATAGCCGACTTGACCGTGCCGGTGCGCAGGGCGCCGGCCTCGGTCACGCCCAGGTGCAGCGGGCAGTCGATGGCCTCCGCCAGCATCTGGTAGGCGGCCACCGTCATGAACGGGTCGGACGCCTTCACGCTGATCTTGAACTCGTGGAAATCGTGGTCCTGCAGGATGCGCGCGTGGTTCAGCGCGCTCTCGACCATGGCGTCGGGGCAGGGCTCGCCGTACTTCTCCAGCAGGTCGCGTTCGAGCGACCCGGCGTTGACGCCGATCCGCATGGAGCAGCCGTTGTCGCGGGCGGCCTGGATCACCTCGCGCACCCGGTCGGGCGAGCCGATGTTCCCCGGGTTGATGCGCAGGCAGGCGGCGCCGGCCTCGGCCGCCTCGATGCCGCGGCGGTAGTGGAAGTGGATGTCGGCCACGAGCGGCACGCGCGCCGCCTTCGCGATCTGCCGGAAGGCGGCGGTGGAGTCCTCGTCGGGGCAGGAGACGCGCACGATGTCGGCGCCCGCCTCCTCGAGCTGCCGGACCTGGTCGATGGTGGCGGCCGCGTCGGCGGTGACCGTGTTGGTCATCGACTGGACGCTGATGGGCGCATCGCCGCCCACCTCCACATGGCCCACGCGGATCTTGCGCGAGGGGCGCCGCTGGATCTGCCGCCAGGGGCGGACGGAGGTGTGGTCCTGGGTGCTCATGGCCGCGCGAAAATAGGGGCTTTCCGGAAAGAACCCAAGCGGGGCGACGCGAAGGTTGGCGGCCGAACCTGCGCCTCAGCCGCCGAGCTTGCTCGCCGATGAGAGCGCCGCGGGGAGGAAGCCGCGGGACTGGCCGGCGGCGAAGACCTGGAAGGCGTAGGGATCTGAGACGTCCACCGCCAGCCCCTCGACGGCCGGGATGCGGTAGGCCTCGCCCTTGTCGAGCTGGCGGGCGAAGTAGACGGAGCCGTCGGCGCCGCGGATGATGAGGGCGCCCGAGCGCAGGGCCTTCAGGGTGACCATGGAGGGCTGGCCCTGGGGCGCGCCGTAGATCTTGCCCTCGGGCTTGAACACCGGCGCGAGCTGCGAGGTGTCCGGCGGCACGAAGTCGGCCGGGGTCACGCCGAGGATCGCGGGCGGGTCGAGGTTGCCGCGGCCGTCCTCACCGGCCTTCGACAGGCCAGGCGTCTCGTAAAGGGCGGGCGTGGTGGACTCCACCGGAGCCGGCAGCGGCGCGCCGAGCGTGACCGGGCCGTCCTTCTGGGCCAGCAGGGCCTCGGCGACCACGGCCTGGGGCGCCAGGGGCGGCGGCGGGGCCGCGTCCATCATCGCCCGCTGGGCGATGTTCCACATGAAGATGGCGCCGACGATCACGCAGCCGCCGGCGATCAGGGCCGAAAGGCGCGGGTCGCGGTCCTCCTGCACGCCGACGGGCGCGCGCAGGGGCTCGTCCAGCACCGGCTCGTCGGCCTTGAAGCGGTAGGTCGCCTCCTCGGGGTCGAGCCCGAGCGTGGTGGCGTAGGCGCGGATGTAGCCGATGGTGAAGGGCCGCGACGGAAGCTGGTCCAGCCGCATGTCCTCGATGGCGGCCAGGTAGGAGCGGCGCACGCGGGTGCGTTCGGCCAGCTCGTCCAGCGACAGGCCCTTGAATTCGCGCACGGCGCGCAGGGCGTCGCCAATGTTCGCGCCCGAATGGATCGTGGGGGTGTAGGTGTCGACAAGACCAGGGTCCCCGCTGTTCGCAGGTTCTGCTCCAAGGTCGATGATGCGGCCAGTATCCAACGCCATGGCCACCCTTATCCCGCGACGTTCGCCGCTACGAGTTCCTCGCTCCGACGCGCGAAGCCGGGACTCACGAGAGTTCTGAAGATGAACCTCGCGTACCACGCGTCAGAAGGGGGCTCAATGCGGTATTCGGTCACGTAGGTCGGGATCTCCTCAGACCGCCAGATAGGTTTTGCGCGCCAGGGTTTCGATTTCGTTGCGAACGGAACCAGCTCCGCTTTTCAACAACGCGGAAACCCCGCGCCGCGCTGCCTCGCGATCGCAGGAAAGCACCATCTGCTTCACCGGTCCGACGCCGGCCGGCGGCATGGACAGCCGCTCGAAACCGAGGGCGACCAGGGCGAAGGCCTCCAGCGGCCGGCCGGCCATCTCGCCGCAGACGCTGACCGGGGTGCCGGTCTCGGCGCAGGCCCGCTGGATCTGCTCCATCGCGCGCAGGAACGGCGGCGAGAGCGGGTCGAAGCGGTCGGCCACCCGCGGGTTCCCACGGTCGGCGGCGAACATGTACTGCAGCAGGTCGTTGGTGCCGACGCTGACGAAGTCGGTCATCGGCAGCAGGGCGTCGAGGTGCCAGATCACCGAGGGCGCCTCGATCATCGCCCCCACGTCCAGCCGGGACGGCGCCTTGCGGCCGCGGCGCAGCGCCCAGGCGACCTCGGTGTCGACCAGCGCGCGGGCGGCGCGGAACTCGTCGCAGTTGGCGACCAGCGGGAACATGATCCTGAGCGGCCGGCCGCGGGCGGCGGCGATCAGGGCGCGGAGCTGCAGGCGCAGCAGGGCGGGCCGGTCGAGGCCCATGCGGATCGCCCGCCAGCCGAGCGCCGGGTTGTCCTCGCGCTCGGCCTCGAGGTACGGCAGCACCTTGTCGCCGCCGAGATCGAGGGTGCGGAAGGTCACCGGCAGGTCGCCGGCGGCGTCCATCACCCGGCCGTAGAGCGCGGCCTGGGCGTTGAAGCGCGGCATCTCCTCGGCGACCATGAACTGGAACTCGGTGCGGAAGAGGCCGATGCCCTCCGCCCCGGTCTCGCCCAGGATGTCGAGGTCGACGTCCAGGCCCGCATTCATCAGCAGGGTGACCTTCGCCCCGTCGCGGGTGAAGGCCGGGGTGTCGCGCAGCTTGGCGAACTCGGCGCGGCGCTGCCGGCGCACGTCGATCCGCGCCTGGATGGCCTTCACCACGTCGGGCCGCGGGCGCAGGTAGGCCTCGCCGGTTTCGGCGTCGACGATGACCGGGTCGCCCTCGTTCACCTTGTCGCGCAGGCCGTGCAGCCGCCCGACGCAGGGGATGTCGAGCGAGCGGGCGATGATCGCCGCGTGACTGGCGGTGGAGCCCTCCTCGAGCAGCAGGCCGCGCAGCTTCTTGCGGTCGTACTCCAGCAGGTCGGCGGGGCCGAGGTTGCGCGCGATCAGGATGGCGTTGTCGGGCAGCTCGCGGGCCACGTGGCCGTCGCCGGACAGGTGGCGCAGCAGCCGGTCGTTGAGGTCCTCGAGGTCGTGCAGCCGCTCTCGTAGGTAGGGGTCGCGGGCCTGGCCGAGCCGCGCGCGGTGCTCGGAGCGCACCCGCTCCACCGCGGCCTCGGCGGTGAGGCCGTTGCGCACCGCGTCTTCAAGGCTGCGGTTCCAGCCGCGGTCGTGAGCGAACATGCGGTAGGTCTCGAGCACCTCGTAGGAGGCCTCGACCAGGCCGTGCTGCCCCTCCAGCATGTCGTCGATCTGGGCCTGCAGCCCGGCGATGGCGGCCTTCAGCCGGGCCTCCTCGGCGACCACGTCGTCGGAGAGGAGCTGGGAGGGCGCCACCGGCGGCTCGTGCAGCACGGCGACGCCGTAGGCCAGGCCGTCGGCGAACTTGGAGCCCTTCAGCCGCTCGGGCCGGTGCGGGGCGATCTCGACGCCCTTCAGCTCCTCCTCGGCGATCAGCTCGCCGCCGGCCACCATCTCGGCCAGCACCATGGCGATGATCTGCAGGTCCTCGACCTCGTCCTCGGTGTAGACCCGCTCGGTGCGGTTCTGGACGACGAGGACGCCGATCGCCCGGCCGCCGCGCAGCAGGGGGACGCCCAGGAACGCGTGGTAGGGGTCTTCGCCCGTTTCCGGACGGTAGGAGAAGGCCGGGTGCTCGGGCGCATCCGCGAGATTCAGCGGACGGCCGAGTCGCATGATCTCGCCCACCAGGCCCTCGCCCGGCTTCATTCGGGTGACGTGGACGGCGCCGGGATCGAGGCCCTCGGTGGCGAACAGCTCCATCTCGCCGGCCGCGCGGCGGAGGTAGAGAGAGCAGACCTCGGCGACCATGGAGCGGGCGATGATCCGCACCACCATGTCCAGGCGCGCCTGGGCGGGGCCGCCGCCGGCGAGCGACTCCCGGATCTGCCGCAGCAGACTGCGCTGACCCCGTATGGCTACGCCTGGAATCGCCATCGTTCGGCGTCCGTCCTCCCGTTCCCTGACGTCAGGTCCCTAACAGCTTTACGTGTCTCGTCGGAGACGGAAAGAGGGCCTCTGCGTCGATTGCGCGCCTGCCTGGGCGGCGAGCATGGCGAGCGTGTGGCGCATTGCTTAACGCCGCGTGCTCAAAGCGGCGGCTGTGACCCGGGTCTCGCGCCGGAGCCGGCGGTGGCTGGATTTCGCGGGCGGAGCGATGCAGAAGCGCCGCGTGACGACGGCGGCGGACAAGGACAAGAGCTGGGGCGATCTGCTGGCCGAAGGGCGGCTGCCGCGGTTCGCGCTGATCTGCCTGGGGGTCTGGCTGAACGCCGCCGACGGGCTGGTGACCGCCACCATCATGCCGAGCGTCGGCGCGGAGCTCGGCGGCTACCAGTACTTCGCCTGGGCGACGGCCGGCTTCCTGGTGGGCGCGATCCTGGCCGGGGCCAGCGCAGGGCGCCTCTCCGAGCTGTTCGGCCTCCGGCTGGCCACGGCGCTCGCCGGCGTGGTGATGACCGCGGGCTGCGTGATGAGCGCGCTCGCCCCCAGCGTCGACCTCTTCCTGTGGGGGCGGCTGGTGCAGGGGCTGGGAAGCGGCTGGATCTCCGGCTTCGCCATGGTGGCGATCGCGCTGCTGTTTCCGGAGCGGCACCTGGCGCGGGTCTTCGCCTCGGTCTCCGGCGTCTGGGGCGTGGCCACCCTGCTCGGGCCCCTGGTGGGCGGGATCATGGTCGAGACCGGCGACTGGCGGAACGTCTTCTGGCTGTTCGCCGCCCAGGCCGCGGCGTTCAGCGCGGTCGCCCCGTTCCTGATCGGCGGCGGGGCCAAGGGCGCGGGTGGGCCGGGGATCCCGTGGCTGCAGCTCGGCGTGCTCGCAGTGGGAGTGACGGCGATCGCCGTGGCCGACCTGCTGCCGAGCGCCGGCCTCTCGGTGGCGGTGATCCTCGGCGGCCTCGCGGTGCTGGGCGTCGTGTTCCGGATCGACGGCCGCGCGCGCGTGCGGCTGCTGCCGCGCGGCGCGGGCGACTGGCGCACGGTGGTGGGCTCGGGGTACGCGGCGATGTTCTGGCTGACGGCGGCCTCCATGGGCTTCGCCATCTACGGTCCGCCGATCCTGCAGGCGCTCCGGGGTCTGTCGCCGCTGTGGGCGGGGTATGTGATCGGGGCCGAGTCGCTGGCCTGGACGCTGGCCGCCTTCGCCGTGGCGCACGTGAGCGGCGCCTGGGACGCGCGATGGATCCGCATCGGCGCGCTGTGCCTGGTGGCGAGCCTGGTGGTCCTGCCTTGGGCCATGGCGGACCGGCCCCTGGCCTTCGTGCTCGCCGGCGGCGCGCTGATGGGGGCGGCGTTCGGCTTCTCGTGGAGCTTCCTCGGTCGGCGGGTGCTGGCGGCGCTGTCGGACGAGGACCGCGCCATCGGTTCCTCGGCGATCACCGCCGTGCGCCAGACCGGGGCGGCCGTGGGCGCGGCGATCTCGGGCGCGGCGGCGAACCTTGCCGGCCTGCACGGCGGACTGACGGCCGAGAGCGCCCGGGCCTCGTCGGTCTGGGTGTTCCTGGCGGTGATCCCGCTGGCCCTGATCGGGACCTGGGCGGCGTTCCGGCTGACCGCGCGGGACGTGGCCTAGAGCTGGTCCAGCCCGTAGGCGGCGTGCAGGGCGCGGACCGCCAGCTCGGTGTAGGCCGCGTCGATCAGCACGCTGATCTTGATCTCGGACGTGGAGATCACCTGGATGTTCACGCCCTTGTCGGCCAACGCCTTGAACATCGACTTGGCGACGCCCGCGTGGCTGCGCATGCCCACGCCGATCACCGAGACCTTGGCCACGTCCTCGTTCACCGCCACGTCGTCGAAGCCGATCTTCGGCTGGGCGGCGCGGACGATCTCCACGGCGCGGGCGGCGTCGCGCTTGCCGACGGTGAACTCCATGTTCGCCGTATCGGCCGTGCGGGCGTGGCTCTGGACGATCATGTCCACGTTGACGTTGGCGTCGGCCAGGGCGCCGAAGATCTCGGACGACACGCCCGGATGGTCGGGCAGGCCGAAGAGGCTGATCTTCGCCTCGTCGCGGCTGTAGGCGACCCCGCTCACGATGCGCTTTTCCACGATCTCCTCCTCGTCGCAGACGATGGTGCCCTGTCCGGGGGCTTCGCCCGGCTCGACGAAACTTGAAAGGACCCGCACCGGCACGTTCTGGGCCATGGCGAGCTCGACGCTGCGGGTCTGCAGCACCTTGGCGCCCAGGGACGCCATCTCCAGCATCTCCTCGTAGGAGATCTTGCCCAGCCGGCGGGCCTTGGCCTCGATGCGCGGGTCGGTGGTGTAGACCCCGTCGACGTCGGTGTAGATGTCGCAGCGCACCGCCTTCAGGGCGGCGGCGATGGCCACGGCGCTGGTGTCGGAGCCGCCGCGGCCGAGGGTGGCGATGCGGCCGTCGCGGGTGACGCCCTGGAAACCGGCGATCACCGCCACCTCGCCGCCGTCCAGCGCCTCGGCGAGCTTCTCGGGCGGGATGTCGTCGATGCGGGCGCGGCCGTGGGCGTCGTCGGCGATGATCGGGATCTGCCAGCCCAGCCAGGACCGAGCCATGATCCCCATGTTGCGGAGCGTCATGGCCAGCAGGCCGGCGGTCACCTGTTCGCCCGAGGCCACCACCACGTCGTATTCGTCGTCCGAGGCCGGCAGGTTGCCCGTGGCGGGCCCGGCGCCGTCGGTCCAGGCGACCAGCTCGTTGGTCTTGCCGGCCATGGCGGAGACGACGACGGCCACCTTGTGGCCCGCCTCCACCTCGGCGTTGACGAGCCTCGCCACGCGCCGGATGCGCTCCAGGTCGGCCACCGAGGTGCCGCCGAATTTCATCACCAGGCGCGACACGCTCAGGCCCACCCCCTCTAAAAGAGCGGGACCTTCTAGCGACGGGATTTCGGCTCCGCAACGGGCACAATCGCTTCATCCTGAGGCCGGCCGGCGCTAATGGAGGGCATGGCTTCCCCCGCTTCCGCCCGTTCGAGCATCGATCCTGCCGAGGTCGAGCGCTTCTCGCGCATCGCCGCCGAATGGTGGGACCCGAAGGGAAAGTTCGCGCCCCTGCACAAGTTCAACCCGGTGCGGCTGGCCTTCATCCGCGACCAGGCGCTCTACCGGTTCCAGCGCGACGGCGCCCAGCGCCGGCCCTTCGAGGGGCTGCGGCTGCTCGACATCGGCTGCGGCGGCGGCCTGCTCTCTGAGCCGATGTGCAGGCTGGGCTTCCAGGTGACGGCGGTGGACGCCTCGGAGCGCAACATCGGCACCGCCAGCACGCACGCGACAGAGCAGGGGCTCTCCATCGACTACCGCTGCTCCACCGCCGAAGCGCTGCTGGAGGCCGGCGAGCCGCCGTTCGACGTGATCCTCAACATGGAGGTGATCGAGCATGTGGCTGATCCCGGCGAATACCTGCGGTCCTGCGCGCGGCTGCTGAAGCCCGGCGGGCTGATGATCGTCGCCACCCTGAACCGGACGGTGAAGGCGCTGGCGCTGGCGGTGGTGGGCGCGGAGTACGTGCTGCGCTGGCTGCCGGCCGGCACCCACGACTGGCGCAAGTTCCTCAAGCCGGAGGAGCTGCGCGGCTTCCTGGACGGCGAGCCGGTGATCGTCGACGGGCCGTTCGGCGTCTCCTACAGCCCGATCAGCGGCCGGTGGTCGCAGTCTGCCGACACGGATGTGAACTACATGATGACGGTGGTGCGCGAGCCCGCGTAAAGAGGGGCGAGCGGCGCGGGGGCGCCAGGAAGAGGGCTTGGATGGCTTCTCTACGCGTGCTGGGTCACGCCTTCAGGGCGTGGCGGCGGAACCTGCGCTGGGCCAAGCACGAGCCCGAGACACCCTATCTGGCCGACCTGCTGTCCGGCGCGCCGGTGTGCCTGCACGTGGGCGCCAGCGACGGCCGCCACGCCTACGTCATGACCCAGGTGGCCCCCAAGGCGCGGATCTACGCCTTCGAGCCCAGCGCCTTCACCTTCCAGGTGCTGAAGACCTGCATGGCCTGGCACCGGATCGCCGGCCAGGTGACGCCGGTCCATGCGGCGGTGGGCGACCGGCCGGGCGAACTCCTGCTGGTCACGCCGAAGAAGATGTCCGGCCGGATGGGCCGGGCCTACGCCTTCGTGGCCGAGGCGGCGCCGGAAGGCCCCGCCAGGCCCGACCTGCAGGACCGCGGCGCGGACCTTCAGCCGACGCCGGTGGTCACCCTCGACGGCTGGTGCGCCGAGCACGGCGTCAGCCAGGTGGACTTCATCCGAATGGACATCGAGGGCGCCGAGCTGAAGGCTCTGGAAGGCGCCCTGGGCATCCTCGACCGCGACCGGCCGCACGTGCTGATCGAGATCCACCCGACCATGCTGCAGGCCAGGTTCGGCGGCTCGGCGGAGGCGGTGGTCGAGCTGTTCCGCAGCCGGGGCTACCGGATGTTCGCCCTGAACGGCGACCGGCTGGAGGAGCGCACGGACGTGGTGCCCGACCTGCCCTGGAAGGACTACTTCTTCGTCCATCCGGGCCGCGCCGCCCTGCTGCCCGACGGGGTCTTCAAGGCGCGGATGGCGGCGTGAGCGACGGTGGGGCCGGGGACCTGGATGGCCTCTGGCTGTTCGACGGCGTGTGCAACTTCTGCTCGGGCTCGGTGCAGCTGGCGCTGAAGCTGGACCGCAAGGGCGAGATCCGGTTCACCCCGCTGCAGTCGCCGTTCGGCCGGGCCATCGCGGCCCGCTACGGCCTCGACCTCGAGAACCCCGACAGCTTCCTGTTCTTCGACCGCGGCCGGCCGCTCGAGGCCTCCGAGGCGGTGCTCGCCCTGGCTCGACGTCTGGGGCCGCCGTGGAGCTTCGCCGGCGTGCTGCGGATCGTGCCGCGCCGGGCCCGTGACGCCGCCTACGGCCTGCTGGCGCGCAACCGCTACCGGCTGATGGGGAGGAAGGACGCCTGCATGGTCCCGACGCCGCAGGTGCGGGCGCGGTTCGTGCTCGACCCGCCGCCGGGCTGGGTGTGACCCGCCGGATCGTCCTGGTCGGCGCCACCGGCGCGTTCGGCGAGCGCCTGGCGCGGTTGCTGGCCCGGTGGGACGACGTGGAGCTGGTGCTGGCCGCCCGCAGCCGGGCCGCGCTCGAAAACCTGCGCGCCGAGATCGGAGCGGCGGAGACGGCGGTGTTCGACCGCGCCGATCCCGCCGGACTGGCGGGGCTGCGGCCCTGGGCCGTGGTGGATGCGGCGGGCCCGTTTCAGGCGAGCGACCTCGCGCTGGCCCGCGCGGCGGTCGCGGCCGGCGCGCACTACGTGGACATCGCCGACGGGCGTGACTTCGTGGCGGCGTTCCCGGCCGCGCTGGACGCCGAGGCCAAGGCGGCGGGCGTGCTGGCGGTCACCGGGGCGAGCTCGACGCCGGCGCTCTCCAACGCCGCCCTGGCGGCGATCACCCGAGGCTGGCGGGCGGTGGACGCGGTCACGGTCGCGATCTCGCCGGGGGCGCGCGCGCCGCGCGGGCTCTCCGTGGTGCAGGCGATCCTCTCCTACGTGGGCCGGCCGGTGCGGGTGTTCGAGGCCGGGCGCTGGACGACGCAGCCCGGCTGGAGCCGGCCGCGCCGCGTGGCCTTTCCAGGCCTGGGCGACCGCTGGGCCTCGCTCTGCGAGACCCCGGACCTCGACCTGATCCCGCAGCGGTTCGCGGTGCGCCGCGAGGCGCTGTTCCTGGCGGGGCTGGAACTCGCGCCGCTGCATTTCGGCCTGTGGCTGCTCGGCTGGCCGGTGCGGCTTGGGCTGGTGCGGGACCTGCGGCCGCTGGCGCCGGCGCTGCGGGGCGCCGCCGGGCTCGTGGAGCGGCTCGGATCGGACCGGGGCGGCATGGTAGTCGCCGCGGCCGGCGAAGGCGCCCAAGGCGGGCCGCGCCGGGCGCGCTGGTCGCTGGCGGCGGAGGCGAACGCCGGGCCGAGCACGCCGGTGGCGGCCGCCGCCGCCCTGCTGCGCGGGCTGAAGGACGGGCGGATCGCGGCGCGCGGCGCGCAGGCCTGCGTCGGCCTGCTCGACCTCGACCAGATCATGGCCGAGCTCGGCGGCCTGCCGATCCGCACGCGGGTGGAAGCCTGGGCCGAGGCCGAGGGGCTGTTCCCGCGGGCCCTGGGGGAGGCGTTCGCGGCCCTGCCGCCGAGCGTCGCCGCGGCGCACGCGGCGGGCGGGGGCGCATTCGAAGGCCGTGGTCGGGCGCGGGGCGCGCGGACGCCGCCCGCGCGATTGGCCCGAGCCCTGCTTCGGCTGCCGCAGCCGGGCGTCTATCCCGGGCTGTCGGTGCGGATCGCCGCGGACGCACAGGGCGAGACCTGGACGCGGAGCTTCGGGCGCCGACGGTTCAGCTCTCGGCTGACGGCGACGGGCGGGGACGGTCGGTTCGAGGAGCGCTTTGGTCCCGTGACCTTCCGCTTCGAGGCGGATCCGCGGGAGAACGGGTTCCGCTGGCGGTTCGTGGCCTGGCGGCTCGGACCGCTGCCGCTGCCCCGGATGCTTGCGCCCCGCATCCGGGCGCGCGCCTTCGAGGCCGGCGGGAGCTACCGCTTCCGGGTGCTGACGGCCTATCCCCTGGCAGGCGTGCTGTTCGCCTACGCCGGCCGGCTGGCGCCGCGGCCACAGCCGGAAACCGGGACGTCATTTGAAGCGGCGCCACGGCGAACCAAGGCTTGAAAGATGCGTTTGCTGCTCCAGGTGAGTTTGGTGATCTGAGGAGAGTGCGAACGTGCCGCGGAAACGGCCGAAGGGTGTGCTCGCCATGGGCTGGGCGTGCATCGAATGCGCCGCGACGGGGCGCACGGAGCACGCGCCGACGTCGGCCGACTATCCGGACACCGTGATCCGACGCACGAGCTTCTATGCCGGCGGCGGCCACGGCTGGAAGATCTCCGCCCTTGAGACGCCGCGCGAGACTCCGGCCCCCTGGAAGATCGTGGTGATCACCGGCGCGCCGTCGTGGGCCGAGTACTGGGCCGAGACCATGGCCGCCCTGCCGCAGGACCGAGAGATGGTGGTGGTCGACCGGCCGGGCTACGCCGCCTCGGAGCCGGCGCACGCGGTGACCGACATCCGCACTCAGGCCGAGGCTCTGGCGCCGCTGCTGCGCGCCGCTCCGGGCCAGAAGGTGCTGCTGGTGGGCCAGAGCTACGGCGCGGCCATCGCCTCCATCATGGCCGACAACAACCCGGGCCGGGTCGACGGGCTGGTGCTGCTGTCGGGCTTCTTCGGCGAGACGGGCCCAACCGCACGCTGGCTGCTGGACACCGGCGCCAAGGCGCTGAAGGTGATCCCCAAGGACCTGCGCCACGCGGTGATGGAGGCCTCCGGCCAGCGGCCGCAGCTCGTCCACGCCCGGCGCGCGCTGGAGCGCCTCCGCATCCCGGTGCACATGATCCACGGCGACAAGGACGACTTCGCCCCCATCGAGGTGGCCGAGCGGCTGGCCCGCGAGGTGAAGACCCGCCGGCCAATCAACTTCGTCCGCGCCGACGGAGCCAACCATTTCCTGAACGACGGCCCGGCGGAGGAGCTGGTCGCCGCCATCGAGGCCTGCATCCCGCAGAAGAAGACCTGGACCTTCCGGCTGCCGAAGCTGCCGCAGCTCCGGATCCCGCGCCCGCAGGCCGGCTTCGCCCTGCCGCAGGCCGCCGCAGCCCGCCAGCAGGTCGCCTAGGGCTCAGCCGCTCCAGAGCCCAGTGGCGGCGGCGAAGCCGACCACCACCAGCCAGGGCGGGAAGCGGGCGATGGTCAGGAAGATGTAGGCCGCCGCGAGCAGCGCCCCGTCGCTCCAGCGCACGATGGCGTGGGTGAGGACCGGATCCCACAGGGCGGCCGCCAGCAGGCCCACCACCACGGCGTTGACCCCGGCCAGGGCGCCGCGCGCGCCGGGCAGCCGCCGCAGATCGTCCCAGAAAGGCAGGACGCCCAGGACCAGCAGCAGGCTCGGCAGGAAGATCGAGACGATGGCGACCAGCGCGCCCAGCCAGCCCCCGGGGGCCACGCCCTGGGCCGCGCCGACGAAGCCCGCGAAGGCGAACAGCGGGCCGGGCAAGGCCTGCATGGCGCCGTAGCCGGCCAGGAAGGTGTCGGCGTCCAGCCAGCCGCGGCCGACGATCTCGGTCTCGAGCAGCGGCAGGACCACGTGGCCGCCGCCGAACACCAGGGCGCCGGTGCGGTAGAAGACGCTGGCCAGGCCGGCGAGCGGGCTCTGCAGCACCTGCGCGAGGAACGGCAGGCCGGCGAGAAGGAAGGCGAAGAGCGCGATGGCGCCGGCGGCGAGCCGCAGGTCGCGTGGGCCTGCGGCCAGCGCCTCCGGCTCCGGCGGCGCGTCCGACTTCAGGAAGGCGAAGCCAAAGGCGGCGCCGGCCACCAGCGCGCAGATCTGCGAGACCGGCCCGCCGGCGACGATCAGGCCGGCGGCGGCCCCGATGGCCATGCCGGCGCGGATCGGGCCGACCGCGAGCGTGCGGGCCATGACGGTCAGGGCCTGCAGCACCACCGCGGCCGCGGCGATCTTCAGACCGTGCAGCCAGCCCCCGCCCAGGGCGCCGCTGAGCGCGGGGGCGGCGTAGGCGAGCGCGGTGATCGCCATGGCGGCCGGCAGGGTGAAGCCGATCCAGGCGCAGAGCGCGCCCAGCAGGCCAGCGCGGCGCAGGCCGATGGCCATGCCGAGCTGGCTGGAGGCCGGACCGGGCAGGAACTGGCAGAGCGCCAGCAGGTCGGCGAAGGCGGCCTCGGAGACCCAGCCCCGCCGCTCCACGAACTCGCGGCGGAAATAGCCGATGTGCGCCACCGGGCCGCCGAAGGCGGTGAGCCCCTGGTGCAGGAAGGCCAGGAACACCTCCCACGCCGCGGCGCGCTGCGGCTGCGTCTCGTCCATCACGTCCCGGGCGGCCATGGGAACCCTGTCATGCGGGGCGAAGCGGCCGCTGTCGAGGCGTTTTCCGAAAAGGCCTTGGCCCCCGCTTCTGAACGGCGATAAGTCTTCCGGAAGAGGCCGCGGCGAGAGCGGTCATTGCCAGGGGAGATCCGCCATGAAGGCCGCCGTTCTGCGCGAAGTGCGCAAGCCGCTCTCGATCGAGGACGTGCAGATCAACAAGCCGGGCCCGCACGAGGTCCTGATCCGCACCGCCGCGGCCGGGGTCTGCCACTCGGACCTGCACTTCATCGAAGGCTCCTACCCGCACCCGCTGCCGGCGGTGCTGGGCCACGAGAGCGCCGGGATCGTCGAGCAGGTCGGCTCGGAAGTCCGCACGGTGAAGCCGGGCGACCACGTGATCACCTGCCTCTCGGCCTTCTGCGGCCACTGCGAGCACTGCCTGACCGGGCACATGAGCCTGTGCGTCAGCCCCGACACCAAGCGCGGCCCGGACGACGAGCCGCGCCTGACCACGGCCAACGGGCCGATGATGCAGTACCTGAACCTGTCGTCCTTCGCCGAGCAGATGCTGGTGCACGAGCACGCCTGCGTGGCGATCCGCCCGGACATGCCGTTGGACCGCGCCGCCCTGATCGGCTGCTCGGTGATGACCGGCGTGGGCGCGGTGATGCACACCTCCAACGTCCGGCCGGGCGACACCGTGGCGGTGATCGGCTGCGGCGGCGTCGGCCTCTCGGCGATCAATGGCGCGGCGATTGCCGGCGCGGGCCGGATCATCGCCATCGACGTGGTGCCCGGTAAGGAGAACTTCGCCCGCGCGTTCGGCGCCACCGACTTCGTCAACGCCGCGGAGGTCGATCCCGTGAAGACGGTGATCGAAATGACCAAGGGCGGGGTGCAGCACTCGTTCGAGGCGCTGGGCATGTCGAAGACCGCCGAGCAGGCGTTCAACATGCTGCGCCGCGGCGGTACCGCCAACATCATCGGCATGATCCCGGTCGGCCAGACGGTGAACCTGATGGGCGCGGCCTTCCTGGGCGAGAAGCGCATCCAGGGCTCGATGATGGGCTCCAACCGCTTCCCCGTGGACATGCCCAGGCTCTGCGACATGTACATGGCCGGCAAGCTGAAGCTCGACGACATGATCTCGCGCCGGCTGAAGCTGGAGCAGGTCAACGACGCGTTCGAGGAGATGAAGACCGGCTCGATCGCCCGCTCGGTCATCGTCTTCGACGCCTGAGGCGAAGGGCGACCGCTGTTAACGTAACCGTGGTCGCCATTCGTTTACTAAGGCCAAGCTAGTCTCCCTGCGCGATCGTGCGCCGGCCCAGGTCGGCGCGACTTTGCGGGGCGGAAGAATGGCCGGTGTTCTGAGAATTCGACGGGCTGGACCCGGCGGCATGGCGCAGCCTGTTGCGGGCGAACCGCAACGGCCGCCGAGCGAATACCTGGAACGGCTGGTCAAGCTGATCCCGACCGAGATCATCGCCCTGTACCTGGGCGGCAAGTCGGCGATCCAGACCCGCTACATCGACTTTCATTCGCCCGGCCCCGACGGGCTGACGCCCAACACGCTCGGCCCCAACGAGAGCGTGGCCTGGGTCGGCTGGACGGCCATCTGTTTCTTCGCCCTGCTGTCGGTGCGCGCCTGGGCGACCAAGGAGGACGAGCGCCCGCAGTGGGGCGCGGTCGGCATCTCGGCGGTGTCCTTCCTGATCTGGGTCTATGCCTTCGGCGATGTCTTCGACCTGGTCATGGGCATCTGGGACCCGCTGCCGGCCACCCTGCTGGTGCTGGTCTGGAGCTTCGCGATCCCAGTCTTCTACAAGGGCGACGTCCCGGGCGCGGCCGCCGCGCTCGCGGCCCGGCCGAAACCCGAGGCGGTCCCGGACGCGCCCGTGGCGGCGCGCCGCCGCGCCTAGCGCAGGTCGTCGGGCGGCAGCTCGAGGCTCGCCGCCTGCTTCGCCTGCACCGATTTCAGGTAACGGATCACCGCGTTCACGTCGGCCGGCGGGAAGCGCATCTCCGGCATGGCCGGATGGCCGACGATGATGCCCTCCGCCAGCGCCTCGGCCAGGTTCTCGACCGGATAGCGCTTGTGCAGCTCGCGGAACGGCGGGGCGGCCGGGTTCGGGCTGCGGCCCTGCGGGCCGACGGCATGGCAGCCGGCGCAGTGACGCTGGACCAGGGTGCGGCCGCGCTCGCGCGAGGCGTCGGGCTCCGCGGCCGCGGCCAGGGCGGGAAGCGAGAGGAGGGCGAGGGCCAGGACCGCGGCGCGCATGGCGCCATGAAGCGCCGGCGGGCCGAAGCCCGCCTTGACGCCGGTCAAGCCCCAGGAAGGGCGGCCTAGCGGGCCAGGCGGCCCTGGGCGGCGGAAGCGTCCGCCAGTTGCCGGGTCTGCGGCGCGGCGGCCAGCAGGCCGTCGATGCGGGCCTTGTTCGCCCGGAAGCGGGCGAGCTCCGCGCCGGCCAGCACCGTGCCCTGCGGCACCTTCGCGCCCACCGGGTTCACGCGTTGGCCGTTCAGCCAGACTTCGTAGTGCAGGTGCGGCCCCGTGGAGAGGCCGGTGGTGCCGACGTAGCCGACCACCTGGCCCTGGCGCACACGGGCGCCGGGCTTCACGCCCTTGGCGTAGCGCGACAGGTGGGCGTAGCCGGTGGACCAGCCGCCGGAGTGCTTGATCTGCAGCCAGTTGCCGTAGCCGCCCCAGCGGCTGGCCCGGCTGACCACGCCGTCGCCGGCGGCGAGGATCGGGGTGCCGTGGCCGGCCCCGAAGTCGACGCCCTGGTGGGCGCGGGCGTAGCCCAGCACCGGGTGGCGGCGCAGGCCGAAGCGCGAGGTCATCCGCGCGCCGTCCACGGGGGTGCGCAGCAGGAAGCCGCGGATGTTCTTGCCGGACTCGTCGAAGTACTCGACCTGGCCGTCCGAGCGCTCGAAGCGGTAGAAGCGGACGCCCTTCAGCTCGGCAAACTCGAGCTCGCCGGTCTCGATGGTGCGGCCGCTCTCGGTGACCTGCCGGCCGAACACCAGCTTGAATTCGTCGCCAGCCTTGATGTCGCGCTGGAAGTCCAGCTTGTGGGCGAACAGCTTGACCACCTGGGCGGTGATGGCCGGCGTGGCGCCCATGCGCGCGGCGCTCTCGTAGAGCGAGCCGTGGATCTCGCCGTCGGCGACGGTGGTCTCGGCGCGGATCTGCTCGTCCAGCTCGCGCAGGCGCATCGCGCCGTCGAAGGTGCGCGAGAGGGTCAGCGTGCTGGCCGGGCCGGTGCGCATGGAAAGCCCGATCAGCCGGGCCGGGCCGCGCTCTTCGCGGGGCTTGGCGACGGCGGCCTCGAAGGCGAGGCCTGCGCGGATGCGGGTGGTGTCCATCGCCTGGCCGAGGGTCTCGACGGCGCGGCGCGCCTCGTCCGGGGCCACGCCGGCGCGGGCCACGGCGCCCTCCAGGGTCTCGCCGCGGCGGACCTGGACCTCGACGGTCTCCGGGCGGCCGAAGCCGGGCTGGGCCTCGGCGCCGGTGAAGGCGGCGTGCTGCAGGGCGAGCACCGCCGACGGGCTCAGCGGGGGCGGCGCATCCGGCTTGGCCGGGCCGTCCATCACCTTCCAGGCGACGAACAGCGCCATCACCGCCGCGGTGCCGGCCGCCATCTGAGGCGCGATCCGGAATGACGACTGTCGTGGGTCGAACTCGTGCATCACGCCCCCGTACTAGGCGATGCAGGGTTAAGGCATCGCCACGGCCAAGCCGATTTTCCGCCGCCTCCCCAGGCGGCCAGGAACATGACCGATGTCGGCGTGCGCCGCTCCCGGTCGTTTTGTCACGGTCTTACTAGAGCAGTCCCAGAACGAGTTCCGCAGGCCGGCACAGGGCCGCGCCCTTGGGGGTCACCACGATAGGGCGATTCACCAGGATCGGGTCGACGATCATGGCGGCGATCAGCGCCTCGTCCGAGGCGGCCGGGTCGCTGAGGCCGAGTTCGTCGGCCTTGGTGCCCTTCACCCGCAGGATGTCGTGCGCCGAGACGTCCATCGTCTTCAGGAGGCCTTCGAGCTGCTCGCGCGTCCAGCCGGTCTTCAGGTATTCGACGACCTCGGGTT
The DNA here is from genome assembly GCF_041913825.1 of Phenylobacterium sp. Lineage (GTDB taxonomy): Bacteria > Pseudomonadota > Alphaproteobacteria > Caulobacterales > Caulobacteraceae > Phenylobacterium. The sequence continues at coordinate 16,526 of NZ_JAYSEO010000036.1, read as the reverse complement.
CGATCCCCTTCTCCCGCAGGAGGGCCAGGGTGTTGCGCGAGGTCCCGCAGGCGGGGTTGTGGTAGATCACGACATCGCTCATGGGGGCCACCCCTTAGCCGCTGCCGCGCCGTTCACCAAGCCAGGCGTCGCGTTCCGGTGACGATGGCCGAGTCCGAGGTGTCGAAGACCATCTCCGTCTCGGGCCGCGGCCCGAGCGGCGCGAGGCTCGCCGGCCAGCCGGGAATGTCGGCCGAGTAGCGGACGTCGAGCGCGCCGGGGCCGGCCGGCCGCAGCACGAGCACGACCCCTTGCGGGGCGCCTTCCCAGTTTAGTCGCGCCCAGCGCCCCGGCGGCAGGTCCACGGCCGTGGGGACCTGGCCGGCCTGGACGAGGCGCACGGGCGTGGAGGGCTTCAGCCGCAGCCGCAGCTGGCGCGCGCCAGGCGGCGGCGTCACGGTCAGGCGCAGTCCGCCGTCCGGCTGGCGGGCGAGGGTCACGTCGGCGCGGCCGAGCGGCGCCGCCGGCGCCTGGGCGGCGGCGTGCCGGTCGCGGAACAGCCAGTGGTCTCGCTGGGCGATGGTCCCGCCGTCGGCGGTGAGCGTCCGGTCGACCCAGGGCGTGCGCGCGAAGGCCACCCGCCAGCCGCGGCCGGCGTCCTGGTCCAGATGGTAGAAGACCTGGGTCGCCTCTGGGTGGCGGGCGCTCCAGGGCGGGTCGAGGCGGACGGCCACCAGAACCAGCAGGCCGACCGCGAGCGCCACCGGCCCCACCAGCCGGGCGGGCGGCGCGCCTTCCTCCGTCTGGGCGAGCGGCCAGACCAGGATGGCGGCCAGCCAGAGCGGCGCAGCCAGCAGCTCGGGCATGTCGAGGCTGAGGAACAGCAGGTGGGCGAGGCCGGCGATCCAGGCGAGGCCCACGGCGGCGAGCAGCGCCAGCAGGACGTAGGCGGCCGCCCCGCGGCTCGCCCCCATGGCCGTGCCCGCCGCGCCGACCCCGGCCAGCAGCAGGGGCCAGGCGAAGGCGTAGGCGGTGGCCGGCGCGAGGGCTTGGGCGGCGATCGCGGCCACGAAGCTGACGGCCAGGACGCCCGTCCAGGCGCCGGGTCGGCTGACTGGGCGGCCGTAGCTGACCACGATCAGCGCCGCGGCGGCGACGCCGAGGCCGAGGCCCACGGCGTCGAAGCCGCCGAAGAGGGAGCTCGCGATGCCGGCGGCGAGGGGCGCGATGGCGATCTTCCGCCGGCCGCGGGCGAGCTCGCACGCCGACCACAGCAGGAACCCGAGCCCGATCAGGGCGACCGCGGTCTCCCAGCGGGTGACCTGGGCCAGCAGGACGCGCTGCTCCATGAAGCCGAACTCCGCCCCGGTGGCCCGGCGCGCGAAGTGCAGCAGCGCGGCGGCGCCCAGCACTGCCGAGAGCGTCGCGCCGCCGCCGCGGGCGACGTCGAGCCAGGGGAAGGCCTCGATCCGCCGGGCGCGGGCCACCCCGAGGGCGGCGAGCGCCAGGGCGGCGGCCAGCACCAGCCAGCCGACGGCGGCGGGGTAGGCCACCAGCACGTCGCCGAACAGATGGCTGTAGACGGCGTCGGGCGCCTGGGCGGGGAGGGTGGGGGCGAAGGCCGCGGCCCGGCCGGTGGACAGGACCTGGGCGCCCAGGTCCTGGAGCGTGCCCCGGTCGAGGTTAGCGGGCGTGGCGGTGGGCGAGTGATAATCGAACTGGCGGCCCACGAAGGCGTAGTTCAAGCCTGCGACCCCGGCGGCGTTTGACTCCGTCAGGTCCGTGCCGTTTGGCATCCTCTTGTAGACGGAGACCGAGAGCGAGGAGGACGCTGGCCGCTCAGCGCTGCGGCGCAGCAGGTCGATCAGCTCGCCGTTGTTCGCGCTTGTCTGGAACATCTGCACGCGGCCGGACATGCCGCGGCTCTCCATGTTCAGCACCAGTCCGACGCGCTTCGCCAGCGGGTCGCGCTGGAAGAAGGCCCGCGCGCCGAGCAGGCCGCTCTCCTCGCCGTCGGTGATCACCAGCATGACGTCGCGCACCGGCTCGCCCTGGGCGCGGATGGCGCGGACGATCTCGAGCGCGGCGGCGACTCCGGAGGCGTCGTCGGCGGCGCCGGGGGAGCCCGGCACGCTGTCGTAGTGCGCCATCAGCGCCACGGCCGGCAGGCTGCGGTCGCGGCCGGGCAGGACGCCCACGATGTTCTCCACCGAGCCGCCCGCGGCCATCAGGTCGCCGCCGACCATGCGGTGGTTGAGCGCGTCGCCGCGGCGGACCTGCGGCGAGAGGCCGAGCGCGGTCATCCGCGCCAGCAGGTAGTCACGGACCCGGTGGTTGGCCGGCGTGCCCATGGGGTGCGGCTCGCGGGCGATGACGGCCACGTCGGCCATGGCGCGCTCGGCCGAGAACTCGGCGGCGGGCGCGGACGCGGGCTTCGGGGCGGGCGGCCGCTCGTTCGCCCATGCCAGCAGCGCCGCCGCGATCAGCGCAGCCAGCAGCGCCATCAGTCGTCCCATGGCCGTCCTCCCCAGGCGGTCCTGTTTGCGGCGACGCTAGCGGGGCGGGCCGCAAATGAAAACGCCCGCCGGCGAACCGGCGGGCGTCCCACTCTCCTCGATGATCAGGCCGCGTTTTACGCTGCGACCTGGGCCTCCTGCGGGTCGCGCAGCACGTAGCCGCGGCCCCAGACGGTTTCGATGTGGTGCTTGCCGTCGGCGGCGGCGGCCAGCTTCTTGCGCAGCTTGCAGATGAAGACGTCGATGATCTTCAGCTCGGGCTCGTCCATGCCGCCGTACAGGTGGTTCAGGAACATCTCCTTGGTGAGGGTCGTGCCCTTCCGCAGGGAGAGAAGCTCCAGCATCTGGTATTCCTTGCCCGTCAGGTGGACGCGGATGCCGTTCACTTCCACGGTCTTGGCGTCCAGGTTGACGGTGATGTCGCCGGTCTTGATGACCGACTGCGCGTGGCCCTTGGAGCGGCGGACCACGGCGTGGATGCGGGCGACCAGCTCGTCCTTGTGGAACGGCTTAGTCATGTAGTCGTCGGCGCCGCCGGAGAAGGTCTTCACCTTCGTGTCGATCTCGGCCGTGCCGGACAGGATCATGATCGGCGTGTTGATCTTGCCGACGCGCAGGGTGCGCAGAACGTCCATGCCGCTCATGTCCGGCAGGTTCAGGTCCAGCAGGATCAGGTCGTAATCGTAGATCTTGCCGAGGTCGACGCCCTCTTCGCCCAGGTCCGTCGTATAGACGTTGAACCCTTCCGACTTCAGCATCAGTTCGATGCTTTGTGCGGTGGCGCTGTCGTCCTCGATCAACAGTACGCGCATTCTGCTCTCCTACTGCGTCCCCGCTCAGCCCTCGGATTCTCGGAATCCGCCCCGAAGCTCGCCGTTAAACCTGCCAGCGAGTTAATTTAAGACTGGTTAATGGATTGCTGTCCGTCTGCGTTGAATCGTTAATCTGATTTGAGATTCCGGGACAAGCGCGACCGCGCGGACGACGAGTCGCAGGCCGGTTGAATCTTTTGTGAGTGGACAGCGGACGCGAAGCGGGGCTCAGCCGAGGTGCGGCGGGAGCAGACCCTCCGCGCGAGGGTGGGCGACGGCGTTCCGCGCCAGGACGCCTCGAGGCCGTTCACCAGCTTCAGCCGCACCCGCACACCGGGCGGATCGTCGCGCCCCGGCCGGGAACGTCTCTCAGTTGAGATAAAGAACGGGCGGCGGCTGGAACGATGGTCGTCTGCCGCCGGTTAGCGCGGCGTTCCCCCGCCTCCGGAGCGCGCCATGCGTCTCAAGCTCAAGCCCCTTGCCGAACAGGTCGTCGTCATCACCGGGGCGAGTTCCGGCATCGGGCTGGCCACCGCCAGGGCGGCGAGCGCGCGCGGCGCCTCAGTGGTCTTAGTGGCTCGCAACGAGGAAGTCCTGCAGCAGGTCCGGCGCGAGATCGAGGCGGCCGGGGGCCGCGCCGACGCCGTCGCGGCCGACGTCGGCGATCCGGACCAGGTGGAGGCGGTGGTCGCCGCTGCGGAGGTCCGTTTCGGCGGCTTCGACACCTGGGTGAACGACGCCGGGGTGGGGATCTATGGTGAACTCGAGAAGGTGGCCTTCGCCGACCACGAGCGGCTGTTCCGGACCAACTACTTCGGCGTGGTCAACGGGACCCTGGCGGCCGTCCGCCACCTCCGGGCTCGCGGCGAACCGGGCGCGGTGATCAATGTGGGCTCGGTGCTGTCGGACGTGGGCTCGCCGATGCTGGGGGCCTATGCGGCGTCGAAGCACGCGGTGAAGGGCTTCACCGAGAGCCTGCGGATGGAACTGATCCGCGAGAAGGCGCCGGTCTCGCTGAGCCTGATCAAGCCGTCCAGCATCTCCACGCCCTTCCCTGAGCACATGAAGAACCTGACGGACGCCACCCCGCAGGTGCCGCCGGTGCGCTATGCGCCGGAGGTCGTGGCCGACGCCATCCTGCACGCCGCGACCCACCCGGTGCGGCAGATGACGGTGGGCTTCGGCTCGCGCCCCATGGTGCTGACCACCGCGGCGGCCCCGCCGATCGCCGACCGGCTGTTCGCCCGGCTGATCCCGCCGCTCTCGCGCCGGCGGGGACGGGACTGGCCGGACGACGGCCTCCGCTCGCCCACCTACGATGGCCACACCGAGACCCCGGCCTACCGCGGCCGGCGGTTCTCCCTCTACACCGAGGTCCAGAAGCACCCGATGCTGGCGCTCGGCGCCGGCCTGGCGCTGGCGGGTGCGGCCATGTGGCTCCCCCTTCGGGGGAGGCGGCAAATCTTCACCACCTCTTAACAGCGAAGCACGGACTCTCGCCCCTCAAGTCGAGGGCGTTTCGTGCAGAGCCTTGTAGCCGCGGTCGAGCGGCTGGATCCCCTTACCGTCTCCGGCCGCGTTGCGGCGGTGAACGGCCTGCTGATCGAGGCGCGCGGCGGGCTCTCGCGCCTGGCGGTGGGCGCGCGGGCCGAGATCCAGCGCCACGGCGAGGCGCCGCTGGCCGCCGAGGTGGTGGGCTTCCGCGAGACCCGGGCGCTGCTGATGCCGTTCGGCCCGGTGGAGGGCGTCGCCCCCGGCGCGGAGATCCGCATCGAGCCGCAGGGCGGGGCCGTCCGTCCGACACGGGCCTGGCTCGGCCGCATCGTCGACGCGTTCGGCGAGGCGATCGACGGCCACGGGCCGCTGCCGCAGGGCATGGCGGCCTATCCGCTGAAGGCGCCGCCCCCGCCAGCCCACGCCCGGGCCCGGGTGGGCGAGCGGCTGGACCTGGGCGTCCGCTCGATGAACGTCTTCACCACCTGCTGCCGCGGCCAGCGGCTCGGCGTTTTCGCCGGCTCCGGCGTCGGCAAGTCGGTGCTGCTCTCCATGCTGGCCAAGAACGCCGACTGCGACGCGGTGGTGGTGGGGCTGATCGGCGAGCGGGGCCGCGAGGTTCGCGAGTTCATCGAGGAGACCCTGGGCGAGGAGGGGCTGCGCCGCGCGGTGGTCGTGGTCGCCACCTCCGACGAGCCGGCCCTCAAGCGCCGGCAGGCGGCCTACATGACCCTGGCCATCGCCGAGTTCTTCCGGGACCAGGGGATGGAGGTCCTCTGCCTGATGGACTCCGTCACCCGCTTCGCCATGGCCCAGCGCGAGATCGGCCTGGCCGCCGGCGAGCCGCCGACGACCAAGGGCTACACGCCCACCTGCTTCACCGAGCTGCCGAAGCTGCTGGAGCGCGCGGGCCCGGGCCCGATCCGGCCGGACGGCACCGAGGCTGGTCCGATCACCGGCCTTTTCACGGTGCTGGTGGACGGCGACGACCACAACGAACCGATCGCCGACGCCGTGCGCGGTATCCTGGACGGCCACATCGTGATGGAGCGGGCGATCGCCGAGCGCGGCCGCTTCCCGGCGATCAATGTGCTGAAGTCGATCAGCCGGACCATGCCGGGCTGCCAGCACCCGCACGAGCGCGAGATCGTCACCGCCGCGCGCCGGTCGCTGTCGGCCTATTCGAACATGGAGGAGCTGATCCGCATCGGTGCCTACCGCCAGGGGGCCGACCCCGACGTCGACCGCGCGATCCAGCTCAACCCGTCGCTGGAAGCCTTCCTGTCCCAGTCGCCCGATGAGGCGACGAGCCTGGAGTCGTCGTTCGCGGCGCTCTCGCAGATCCTGAATGAGGCGGCATGAGCAGTTGGGCGAAATCCCTGATCAAGCTCTCGGGCTTCGAGGTCGAGACCCTGCAGAAGCGCCTGGCCGAGATCGGCGACCGCAAGCGCCAGCAGGAGATGCGCCTGGGCATGCTCGACGCCCAGGGCTACGCCGAGATGGCGCAGGCCGACGCCTCGTCCAGCGGCGACCTGATGCGGTTCCTGGCGGCGCTCGAGACCCGCAAGGCGCAGGTGCGCGCCCAGATCGAGATCATCACCGCCGAGGAGGCGGGCGCCCGCGACGCGCTCGCCCAGGCGTTTGAAGAGCAGAAGAAGTACGAGCACATCGCCGAGCAGATGCGACTGGCGGAGGTCAAGAAGACCGCCAAGCTCGAGGCCGCGGCCATGGACGAGCTCGGCCTGCGGAAAGCGGCGGGCTAGTCGCGCTCCGCCGCCGCCGGGCGCCTAAGGCCGGGGCTGGCCGACGCGGGCGCGTTCGGCCTCGACGTCCTGGCGCAGCACGCTCAGGTCCTCGCTGATCTTGAAGATCGCCACGTAGAACTCGCAGAACGAGCGCCACAGCAGCGCCAGCGCGCCGATCACCAGCAGGCCGCCGACCAGCACGGGAATGGCCAGCAGGACGCCGAAGATGCTGTTCTCGCGGATCGCCACGCCGACCGCCGCGCCGATGGAGCCGAAGGCGCCCAGGGCGATTACGCCCAGCCCCGCCCAATAGATCAGGTGGATGACCTGGTTGGTCATCAGCTTCTCGAAGGTCAGCAGGTCCCAAAGGACGGCGGAACCCTGGCCACGAGGTCTGTTGAGAGGTCGCCGCATCCTGATCCCAAGACTCACCGGAGCTTCGTCGCGCTCCTCGCTTGCCGAACCGCTACCAGCCGCAGGCTCCGGTCGCAACGTCGTAGCGTCAGCCCCGGGCGCGACGCTTGGTCCGTCAGATGGTGCCGACGGTCTTCAGCCGGGCGCGCGGATGGATCTCGTTCTGGCTCATCACCGGGGTCTGGCCGCGGAAGCGCTCGATGATCGAGCGGACATAGGGGCGGATGGTCGGGCTGGTGAGCAGGACCGGGCTCTCGCCGGACAGCGCCGCGCGCTCGAAGGTGTCGCGCACGCCGCGGATGAAGTCCTGCAGGCGCGACGGCGGCAGTGCGAGCTGCTTCTCCTCGCCCTGGCCCACCAGGGCGTCGGCGAAGGCGTACTCCCACTCCGGCGAGAGCGTGATGATCGGCAGGGCGCCGTCGTCGCCGCGGTAGGCGAAGCAGATCTGGCGGGCGAGCCTGGAGCGGACCTGCTCCACCAGGTTGGTGACCGACGCGGTGTGCGGCGCGGCCTCGCCGATGCCTTCCAGGATCGCCGGCAGGTCACGGATCGAGATGCGCTCGCGCAGCAGGGCCTGCAGCACGCGCTGCACCGTGGTCGCGGTGACCACCGAGGGGATCAGGTCGTCGGCCAGCTTCTTCTGCTCGGCCGGCAGCTCTTTGATCAGCTTCTGGACCTCGGCGTAGGAGAGCAGGTCCGGCATGTTCTCCTTGAGGATCTCGGTCAGGTGCGTGGTCAGCACCGTGGCCGGGTCCACGATGGTGTAGCCGCGGAAGGTCGCCTCCTCGCGCAGGCTCTCGTCGATCCAGGTGGCCGGGAGGCCGAAGGCCGGCTCGCGCATGTGCTCGCCGGGCAGCTCCACCTGTCCCCCCCGCGGGTCCATGGCCATGAGCTGGCCGAGCCGCACCTCGCCGGAGCCGGCCTCCATCTCCTTGATGCGGATGCAGTAGCCCTGGGAGGGCAGGCGCATGTTGTCGAGGATCCGCACGCTCGGCATCACGAAGCCGAAGTCGGCGGCGAGCGTCCGGCGCAGCGCCTTGATCTGATCCGTGAGCCGGCGGCCCTCCAGGTCGTTGATCAGGCCCAGCAGCCCGTAGCCGAGCTCGATCTTGATCTCGTCGATGGCCAGCGTCTGGCCGATCGGCTCCTCCTGCTCCTCGGTCTCGGTGGGCGCGATCTCCACGGGCGGCGGCGCGGCCGCCTTCTGGGAGCGTCGCCAGGCCAGCATGCCGGTGCCGATGGAGATCAGGGCGAAGGGGATGATCGGCATGCCGGGGATCAGGGCGATGACGCCGGAGCAGGCGGCGACCATGCCGAGGCTGATCGGGTTCATGGCCAACTGCGCCACCAGGGCCTTGTCGGCGGAGCCTTCGACGCCGGATTTCGACACCAGGAAGCCGGCGGCGATGGAGATGATCAGCGCCGGGATCTGCGAGACCAGGCCGTCGCCGATGGTCATGATGGTGTAGGTCGAGAAGGCCTCGCCGATCGGCACCTTGTGTTGCACGACGCCGATGAGGATGCCGCCGATGATGTTGATCGCGACGATCACCAGGCCGGCGATGGCGTCGCCCTTCACGAACTTCGAGGCGCCGTCCATGGCCCCGAAGAAGGTGCTCTCCTGCTCCAGCTCCTTGCGGCGCTTGCGGGCCTCGGCCTCGTCGATCAGGCCCGCCGACAGGTCGGCGTCGATCGCCATCTGCTTGCCGGGCATGGAGTCCAGGGTGAAGCGGGCGGCCACTTCGGCGATCCGGCCCGAACCCTTGGTGATGACGACGAAGTTCACCAGCACCAGGATGGCGAAGACGATCACCCCGATGACGAAGTTGCCCGCCATCATCAGGTTGCCGAAGCCCTGGATGATCTGGCCGGCTCCGTGCGACCCCTCGTGCCCGTGGCCGAGGATCAGGCGCGTGGAGGCGATGTTCAGTCCGAGCCGGTAGAGGGTCGTCACCAGCAGCACGGCCGGGAACGAGGTGAAGTCCAGCGGGCGCTTCATCAGCAGCGCCGTCATCAGGATCAGCACCGAGCTGGCGATGGAGATCGCCAGGAAAAGGTCCAGCAGGAAGGCCGGGACCGGCAGGATCAGGATGACCACGATGGCCGCGATGCCGAGCGCCAGCCCGACCTCGCCTCGCGCCACCCAGCCCCACACCTCGCGGGGCGTGAGCCGTGGCGTCGCCAGTCCTGTGGTTCCCGTGTCCGCCATGTTCAGCGCCGCTCAGCCCCCTGGAAGCGGAGCCTTGGTCTCCTGTGCCGCGATTCCGTCAGGCCGCGCTCGCGCCCATCTGCGGCGCCGGCACCGGCACCCCGGCCTCGGTGTACTCCTTCAGCTTGTTGCGCAGCGTCCGGATCGAGATGCCGAGGATGTTGGCCGCATGGGTCCGGTTGCCGAGGCAGTGCTCCAGGGTGTCGAGGATGAGCCGCTGCTCCATCTCGGCGACCGTCTGGCCCACGAAGCCGCGGGTGGCGGTCTCGGCGGCGAAGGATGCGGCCTGGGCGGTCCGCACGTGCGGATCGGCGGCGGCCAGGGGCTGGCCGTCGGGCAGGCGGATGGCGCCTTCCTCGATCTCCGGGCCGGTGGAGAGCAGCACCGCGCGGTGCATGGCGTTCTCCAGCTCGCGCACGTTGCCGGGCCAGCGGTGCAGGGTGAGCCGGCGGCGGGCCTCGGCCGACAACGGGCGCTCCGGCACGCCATTGGCGGCGGCGTACTTCTTGATGAAGTGCTCGGCCAGGGCGATCACGTCGGCCGGGCGGTCCCGCAGGGACGGGATCTTCAGGTTCACGACGTTCAGGCGGTAGAGCAGGTCCTCGCGGAACGTGCCTTCCTTCACCGCCTGGGCGAGGTCGCGGTTCGAGGTGGCGAGGATCCGGATGTCCACCTTCACGGGCTTGGCGCCGCCCACCCGGTCGATCTCGCGCTCCTGGATGGCGCGCAGCAGCTTGGCCTGCAGGCGGGCGTCCATCTCGGAGATTTCGTCCAGCAGCAGGGTGCCGCCGTTGGCTTCCTCGAACTTGCCGATGCGGCGGGCGACGGCGCCGGTGAAGGCGCCCTTCTCGTGGCCGAACAGCTCGCTCTCCAGCAGGTTCTCCGGGATGGCCGCGCAGTTCACCGAGATGAACGGCTTCGCGGCCCGGCGGGACTTCTGGTGGACGTAGCGGGCGATGACCTCCTTACCGACGCCGCTCTCCCCCGTGATCAGGATCGAGGCGTCGGAGCCGGCCACCTGGTCGGCCAGCGCGATGACCTGGTGCATGGCCGGATCGGTGACCACCATCGGGCGGTTGTCGTCCGACACGGCGGCGAGGACGGCGGCGATCAGCTCGGCGTCCGGCGGCAGGGGGATGAACTCCTTGGCGCCGGCCTTGATGGCGGCGGCGGCGCCCACGGCGTCGGCCCCGATGCCGCAGGCCACCACCGGCACCCGGATCCGCTCGGCCTCGTTGGCCGAGATCAGGGAGGCGATGTCGAGCTCGTAGTCGACCATCAGCAGGTCGGCGCCCTGCCCGGCCCGAAGCGCGTGGGTCGCCTGGGTGATGGTCTCCACATGGCTAACCTTGGCGCCCGCGCTCATCGCCATCTTCACGGCGGTGGAGAGCTGTCCGTTCAGTCTGCCGACGACCAGAAGCCGCATGGTTGGTCTCCTTCAGTCAGACGCTTCGGCCTCAGGCCGCCGCGTCGCCGTCCTTGATGATTTCGGTCATGGTCACGCCCAGGCGCTCGTCGACGATGACGACCTCGCCCCGCGCCACCAGGCGGTTGTTCACATAGATGTCGATGGCCTCGCCGACCTTGCGGTCGAGCTCGAGCACCGAGCCCTGGGCCAGCTCCAGGAGCTGGGCCACCGACAGGCTGGCCCGGCCGAGCACGGCGGAAATGTTCACCGGCACGTCGAAGACCGGCGCCAGGTCGGTGGCGGTCTTCTCCTCGCCGCCAAGGGTCTCGGGCAGCGGCCCCTCGCCGGGGGCGAATTCGTCGAGTCTCAGGTCGTTCTCGGACATGGGTTCGCGTCAGGCTCAGGTTCCAGGGATCAGGGGCTCGGCGTGCAGGCCCTCGGCGGCGAGGGCCGCTTCGAGCGCCTCGCTCACCCGCTGGGCCGCGGCCTGCGGGTCGAAGGCCGCCGCGCCGTCCCCGAAATCGAGGGTGAAGGCGTAGGGCGGGATGGAGGTGTCGGTGCGGATGGTCAGGGCGCCGGCGAAGCCGGTGGCGGCGACGGCGTGGCCCACCTTCTCCTGCATGTATTCCGCCATGGCCGGGGCCACCGATATGACCAGCCGGGGCGCGGATTCGATCTCGCGGGCGAGGCTCTCCAGGGCGGCCTGCAGCGGCGCCTCGGGGAAGCGAGCGAGGGCGGCGTCGGCGATAGCCCGGCCGCAGGCGAGCGCGAGCTGGGCGGAGCCCACCCGGTGCTCGTGGGCCACCTGGGCCAGCGTCGGCAGGGCCTGGCGGCACGCCGCGGCGACCTCGGCCATGGCGCGCGCCTGGGCGGCGTTGACGCTCTGCAGGCCGGCTCGCTCGCCCTGGGCATAGGCCTCGGCGCGGATCTGCTCGACCTCCTCCGGGGTGAAGGCGGTCTTCGGCCGCGGCGCCTGGTAGGCCACGCCGCCGCCGGCGTCGAACTCGGTGTCGAAGTCGAATTTGCGGAGGCCGGACATCAGTACACCAGCTCGTCTTCGCCGCCGGAGCCGGCCAGCATGATCTCGCCCTTGGCGGCCAGGTCCTTGGCGACCTGGACCATGGCCATCTGGGCCTGGTCGACGTCGCGCAGGCGCACGGGGCCCATGGTCTCCATGTCCTCGCGCATGATCTTCGCCGCGCGCTCGGACATGTTGGAGAAGAACATCTCGCGCAGGGTGTCCGAGGCGCCCTTGAGCGCGAGGCCGAGCTGGTCCTTGTCCACCGCCCGCAGCAGGGTCTGGACGCCGCCCGGGTCGAGCTTGCCGAGATCCTCGAAGACGAACATCAGCGCGCGGATGCGCTCGGCCGACTCGCGGTTGCGCTCCTCCAGGGCGGTGATGAAGCGCGCCTCGGTCTGGCGGTCGAAGGCGTTGAAGATGTCGGCCATCATCTCGTGGCTGTCGCGCTTCGAGGTGCGGGCCAGGTTCGACATGAACTCGGTGCGCAGCGTCTGCTCGATCTTGTCGAGGATCTCCCGCTGGACCGGCTCCATGCGCAGCATCCGCTGCACGCACTCGAGCGCGAAGTCCTCGGGGAGGGCGGCGAGCACCCGTGCGGCGTGGTCCGACTTGATCTTCGACAGCACCACCGCGACGGTCTGCGGGTATTCGTTCTTCAGGTAGTTGGCGAGGACGACCTCGTTCACGTTGCCGAGCTTGTCCCACATGGTCCGACCCGCGGGGCCGCGGATCTCCTCCATGAGGGCGTCGACCTTGTCGGGCGGCATGATCGAGGCGAGCAACTTCTGCGTCTGCTCGAAGGAGCCCATCAGGGCCCCGGTGCCGGCCACGCCGGAGACGAACTCCACCAGCAGGTCCTCGACCGCCGAGGAGGCGACGGTGCCCAGGCCGGCCATGGCCTGGGAGATCTCCTTGATCTCGTCCTCGTCGAGCTGCTTCCAGACCTCGGCGTGCTCCTCGCCGAGCGCGAGGAGGACCACGGCCGCCTTCTCGGGGCCGCTAAGCTTGGACGCGCTTTCGACGGTCTTGCCCTTGAGCATCACGCGCTCTCGTGCAGCCAGCTACGGAGGATCGAGACCGACTCCTCCGGATGCTTCTCGACGAACTCGGAGACGCGCTTGATCGAGCTGGCCTTCACCTGGCCCTCGATGCGGGCGATGTCGATCTTCTGGTCGAGCTGGCCGGGGGCGGGGAGCTGCAGGGCGCCGAAGCCGTCGGAGCCGATCTGCATCGGCTGGCCGTCGGCGGTGGTGGCGACCTGGGTCACCTGGGGGCCGGTCAGGGCGGGCAGGCCGCCGCCGCCGCCCACCGCGCCCTTCAGCAGCGGCCGGACGATGAAGAACATCATCAGCAGGGCGACCAGCACCAGGACGCCGAGTTCGGCGCCGCGCATAATGTCGTTCTTGTCGAAGCCCATCAGCGGGTTGGCCGCCTCGACGCCCGAGGGATTGTCCTCGCTCGGGAAGCGCACGTTGACGACGCTCACCTGATCGCCGCGGTCCTGGTTGAAGCCGACGGCGGTGCGGACGAGCTGCTCGATGCGCTGCATCTCCTCGGCGCTGCGCGGCGTGTAGGCGCCAGGGCGGCCGCCCTGGCCCGGCGCGTTGACGCCGTCGACCGCCACGGCCACCGACAGCCGCTTCACCTGGCCGGGCTCCTGCACCTCGGTGCGGACCGTCTTGGAGATCTCGTAGTTGGTCGTGGATTCCTGACGGCCGCTGGCAGAGGAGTTCATGCCCGCGCCGGCCCCCGGGCCGCCCGGGATGTTGGCCGCGGCGGACACCTCGCCGTTGGTCTCGGGCTCGTTCTCGCGGGCGTTCTCGTCGGTGGTGCTTTCCGAGCGGATGACCTGGCCGTCCGGGTCGAAGGTCTCCTGCTGGACCGTGACCCGGGCGAGCTCCAGGTCGGCCGTGACGTTCACCCGCGCCTTGCCGGGGCCGACGATGCCCTCGACGAGCTGCTTCACCTGCTTGGCGATGCGCTGCTCCACCTCGGTCTTGCGGCCATCGGCCTCGGCGGCCATGCCGGTCTCGCCGCCGGACAGAGTCTTCGCGTGCTGGTCGACCACGGTGACGCGGTCGGGCTTCAGGTTCGGCACCGCGCCGGAGACCAGGTTCTGGATAGCCCGGACCTGCTCGGCGCTGGGCTCGCGGCCGCCGATGGTGATGTTCACCGACGCCGACGGCTGCTCGGCCTCGTCGTCGAAGAGCTGGCGCTTGGGAAGGACGAGGTGGACGCGGGCCGAGCTGACGCCGTCCAGGCCGCGGATGGTGCGGGCGAGCTCGCCTTCCAGGGCCCGCTGGCGATTGAGCTGCTGGACGAAGTCCGTCTGGCCGAGGGCGTTGCTCTCGTCGAAGATCTCGTAGCCCACGGAGCCGGCGGTCGGCAGGCCCTTCGACGACAGCATCAGGCGGGTGGAGGCCACCTCGTCGCGCGGCACGAGGATGGTCGAGCCGTCGCCCTTCACCTCGTACTTCACGCCGGCCTGGTCGAGGGCGCCGGTGATGGAGCCGGCTTCCTTGAGGTCGAGGTTGGAGTAGAGCAGGGCCTTGGGCTCACCCAGGTTCATGGTCACGGCGACGAGCACCGCGGCCACGCCGGCCCCGATCCCGAGGATCGCCGCGAGGCGGCCGATCCCGAAACGCTGAAGCGCCGCCATGAACTGGTTCAAGCGCGTCGTTCCCCCAACCCGAAACACTGAGGCGCGCGCAAATCAGCCCCGCCCGCCGCTAGGCAAGAATTACCGGCCGCTTGGTAAACGGGGCTTTAAGATCGCCCTTTCAGACCCTCCGTCCCCGGACCTGCGACGGAATGTCCAAGTCTATGGTTTCCCGAAGGAAAACGCCCGCCCCGGGGTCCGGAGCGGGCGCTTCGCAAGCTAAGCTGTTAACGGTTCAGCCGCTCCAGGGGCTGAGCGCGCCCCACAGGCCCAGGACCAGGGCGAAGGCCGAGTAGACGAGGACCGTGACGGTGAAGAACACCTTCCGCATCGGCGTCCAGGAATCCACCCGTCGGCCGCCGCGCCAGACCGCGGGCAGGGCCACCAGCGTCGCCACCGTGAGCGCGGCGGCGACCAGGGCGCACGCCGAGGCGGTGATCATCAGGGCGCCCGGCCAGCGGTAGATGATCTGCGAGATGTCCGTCGTCTTGGTCGCCCAGACGCCGAGCAGCGCCATGGAGATCAGCCACAGGCCGGCCTGGATGTTCTGGAGCAGGGCCGCGCGGCTCTGGACCGCGTTCTCTCGGAACTCCCGGCGGTTGCGCAGGAAGATGCCCACCAGCGTCGCCACCGCCGCCACGGCGGTGAGGCCGGCCAGCAGGGCGAGCACGCCGGGCTGGCGCCAGAAGGCGGCGCGCTCGAAGCGGACGGCGCCGAAGCTCGGCAGGTAGGCCACGGCCCGGCCGTCGCGCATGACGAAGGCCAGCCGCTGGTCGCCGTCGGTGGCGATGAAGCGGCCCTCCGAGAGCGGCCCCTCGGGGACCCAGGTGCGGACGCCGCTGTCGCTGGCGGTGGTCAGCCGGCCCTCCGGCGTGACGCCGACCTTCACGCCGGAGATCAGCGAGCCGACGAAGCCCTCCAGTCCACCGTAGGCGCGCCGGGTGCCGAGATAGTAGCCGGTGAAGGCTCCGGCGTCGCGGGCGAGCGCGGGCGAGCCGGGCCGCGGGAAGGTGTGCGGCGCGCCATAGAACTCGCGCACCAGCCGGTCCGGGAAGCGGCCGGCGAGCTGGGCGCCGGTCTCGGTGTTGGTGGAGATGAAGATCCCGAGGTTCAGCGCCGGGACGGTCACCATGTTGGAGTGGAAGAAGATGGTGTCGCCGCCATGGCCGAAGCCGCGGTAGCCGCCCGGCAGGTCATAGATCATGAACCCGTGGGCCCAGCCGTTGATCCCCGGCGGGGTGGGGCGCAGCGGGGTGCGGAACGCGCGGGCGGCGCGCGGGCCGTAGATGCTGACGCCGTTGAGCTGGCCACCGTTCAGCAGGGTGATCATGTACCGGGCCATGTCGCCGGCCGTGGACGACACCGATCCGGCGGGCGCGATCTGGCCGACGTACTCGAAGCCCCGCCGCTGGAAGCGGCCATCGACCCAGCGATATCCGTCCGAGACGTCGGCGGCGAGCGCGGCCGGCATCGGCTCGGGCAGGCCGCGCTTCAGCGGCCGCGGCTCGCGGAACGTGGTCCGGCTCATGCCGAGCGGGGTGAAGATCTCCTCCTCCACCAGCCGCTCGAAGGGCTTGCCGGTGACGTAGGAGACCGCCTGGCCGGCCAGGCCGACACCGTAGTTGGAGTAGCTGGAGACCACGCCGGGGGCGAACACGCGCCGGGGCCGCTCCTGCCGCAGGTAGAGCTCGAGCGGCCGGACACGGTCGGCGTCGTTCTCGAACAGGTGGCCGAGCGCGCGGTCCTCGAAGCCCGGGGAATGGTCCATCAGGTTCCAGACCGCCACGTCGCGCTGGTAGCCCTGGTCGCGGACCCGCACCTTCTCGGGCAGGTAGAGGTTGACCGGCGCGTCGAGACGCACCCGCCCGGCCTCCACCTCCTTCATCAGCGCAATCCACGTGAAGGTCTTCGAGATCGAGCCGATGCGGAACAGGGTCCGGTCCGGATCCACCGCCCGGCGCGGCGTCAGGTCCGCGAAGCCGTAGCCCTTCTTCAGCAGGACCTGGCCGTTCTGGACGACGCTGACGGTGACGCCGGCGACGTGTTCGCGGGCCATGGCGTCCTTGACCATGCCATCCACAAAGGCCTCGAGCTCGGCGGGGGGCAGGGGCTGCCCGGCCGAGAGCCGGGCGCCCGCGACGTTCACCGGCTGTCCGCCGACCACCGGCACGGCGCCCGCGACCGCGGGCCCGCTGGCGGCCGCCGCGGTCGCGGGGGCGGCTGTGGCGGCGGCGGCGGGCGCTGCGGCGCGCGCGGCCGGGCGGCTCGC
>NZ_JAYSEO010000035.1:0-36220 GCF_041913825.1 Phenylobacterium sp. | reverse complement strand
CGACTTCGTCGTCAAGTTCGCCAACGTCAACGGCTCGGGCTCGGCCAGCGCCAACGGGCTGTTCGCCCGGGCGATCATCCGGATGGGCGTGCCGGTGGCGGCGCGCAACATCTTCCCGTCCAACATCCAGGGCCTGCCCACCTGGTACGAGGTGCGGGTGACGGAGGCCGGCTGGCTCGGCCGACGCGGCGGGGTGGACCTGATGGTGGCCATGAACCCGCAGACCTGGGACCGCGACGTGGCCGAGATCGAGGCGGGCGGCTGCCTGTTCTTCGACTCCACCAAGCCCCTGCCGCCGGAGAAATTCCGCGACGATGTCGCCGCCGTCGGCGTGCCGCTGACGGCCATTTGCAACCGGGCCTACCAGGTCCCGCGCGAGCGGCAGCTCTTCAAGAATATCGTCTACGTCGGCGCGCTCGCGGCCCTGCTCGGCATCGCGCCCGAGGTGATCGAGGACCTGCTGGCCGAGGACTTCGCCGGGCGGCAGAAGCTGATCGACGCCAATGTGGCGGCGCTGCGCATGGGCTACGACTACGCCCGCGAGAGCCTCGCGCCGCTGTCGCTGCAGGTCGCCCCGGCCGACAGGGTGGGCGACCGCATCTACGTGGAGGGCAACGCGGCCGCCGCCCTGGGCGCCGTCTATGGCGGAGCGACTGTCTGCGCCTGGTACCCGATCACGCCCTCCACCTCGCTCGCCGAGGCCTTCACCGGCTACTGCCAGGAGCTGCGCACCGACCCAGAGACCGGCAAGGCGCGCTACGCCATCGTCCAGGCGGAGGACGAGATCGCCTCGATCGGCATGGTGGTGGGCGCGGGCTGGAACGGCTGCCGGGCGTTCACCGCCACCTCGGGGCCCGGCGTCTCGCTGATGACCGAGTTCATCGGCCTGTCCTATTTCGCCGAGATCCCGGCGGTGATCTTCGACGTCCAGCGGGGCGGCCCGTCCACCGGCATGCCGACCCGCACCCAGCAGGCCGACCTGCTGGCCGCCGCCTACGCCAGCCACGGCGACACCAAGCATCCCATGCTGCTGCCCGCCGATCCGGGCGAGTGCTTCGAGATGGGAGCGCAGGCCTTCGACCTCGCCGATCGGCTGCAGACCACCGTCTTCGTCATGCTGGACCTCGACATCGGCATGAACGAGTGGCTGACCGCGCCCTTCGCCTGGGACGACACGCGCCAGCTCGACCGCGGCAAGGTGATGACCTTCGAGGCGCTGGAGGCGGGGGCGGACTTCGGCCGCTACAAGGAGGTGGACGGAGACGGCATCCCGTACCGCACCTATCCGGGCGTCCACCCCACCCGGGGCGCCTACTTCACCCGCGGCACCTCCCGCAACCCCTACGCCCGCTACTCGGAGGAAGGCGCGGTCTACGTGGACAACATGCAGCGGCTGCTGCGGAAGTTCGCCACCGCCCGCGACCTCGTCCCGCAGCCGGTGCTCACCCCGGCCAGGCGCAAGACGCCCGACGGGGTGATCTACTTCGGCTCCACCACGCCCGCCATGCACGAGGCCCTGGAAGCGCTGGAGGGCCAGGGCAAGCGGCTGGACGCGCTGCGCCTGCGGGGCTTCCCGTTCCCGAAGGCGGTGGAGGATTTCATCGCCGCCCACGAGCGGGTCTTCGTCGTGGAGCAGAACCGCGACGCCCAGATGCGCAGCCTGCTGGTCAACGAGCTGGGCGTCGATCCGGCGAAGCTCGTCCCCGTGCTGCACTACGACGGCACGCCGATCACCGCGCGCTTCATCGCCGGCGAGATCGGCCAGCTCATGGCGGTGGGCCAGATCACCGAGGCGGCCGAATGACCTACATCGCCAAGCCCCAGCTCCATCACCCGCTGCTCGCCAGGAACGCGCTCGGCTACACCAGGCGGGACTACGAGGGCTCGGTCTCGACCCTGTGCGCCGGCTGTGGGCACGACAGCATCTCGGCGGCGATCATCCAGGCGGTCTACGAGCTGGAGCTGCCGCCGCACCGGATCGCCAAGCTGTCCGGCATCGGCTGCTCGTCCAAGACCCCGGACTACTTCCTCGGCAACAGCCACGGCTTCAATACCGTCCACGGCCGCATGCCTTCGGTGCTGACCGGCGCAAACCTCGCCAACAAGGACCTGATCTACCTCGGCGTGTCCGGCGACGGCGATTCCGCCTCCATCGGCCTCGGCCAGTTCGCCCACGCGGTCCGGCGGGGCGTGAACATGCTCTACATCGTCGAGAACAACGGCGTGTACGGCCTGACCAAGGGCCAGTTCTCCGCCACCTCCGACAAGGGCTCGAAGTCCAAGCGCGGAGTGGTCAACCACGACGCCGGGATCGACCTCGTCTCCATCGCCCTGCAGCTCGGCGCGACTTTCGTGGCCCGCTCGTTCTCGGGGGACAAGGCCCAGCTCGTGCCGCTGATCAAGGCCGGCCTGGCGCACAAGGGCGCGGCCTTCATCGACTGCATCAGCCCCTGCGTTCAATTCAACAACCACGCCGGCTCCACCAAGAGCTTCGACTATGTGCGCGAGCACAACGAGGCGGTGAACCGGCTGGACGTCATCAGCCCTCGCGCGCCGATCCACGTGGACTATGCGCCGGGCGAGACGGTGCGGGTCCAGCAGCACGACGGCTCGATCCTGTCGCTTCACAAGCTGGCCGAGCTCTACAATCCGGGGAACCGGGCGCAGGCCCTGGGCTACCTCCAGGCGCGGCAGGCGAGGGGGCAGATCGTCACCGGGCTGCTTTACGTGGATCCCGAGGCCGGAGACCTGCACGACAGCCTGCAGACGGTGGACACGCCGCTGAACCAGCTCGGGACCGCCGACCTGGTGCCGGGCCAGGCGGCGCTGGCGCGGATCAACGCCGCCCTGCGATAGGCCAGGCGAAGGAGGCGGCGAACAGCAGGACGACGACCGCGCCGGCGAGCGCCGTCCAGGCCACCGGCGGATTGTCGGCCCGCTCGGCGACGAAGACGGCGGCCAGACCCCAAGCGACGGGCAGGCCATAGACCAGGGCATGCGAGGCGCGCAGCACCAGGAAGGCGGCCGCCACAACGGCCAGGACGCCGCCCACAGCGGCAGGGACCGCCACGCCGTCGCCGATCAGCCCGCGCGCGGTCAGGACGGTCAGCACGTTGATGGCCGCGGCCACCGTCAGCCAGCCGGCCAGCAGCGCCAGGGGCCAGAGTCCGAGCACCCTGTCCCAGCCGCCCCGGGGCCGCACGCGGCGGCCGGCCACCACCGCGGCCACGGCCGCCACCGCGCCGAGCAGGATCCAGCCGACCGTCTGCCACTTGGCGTCTGCCGCGCTCGCCCATATCCAGGCGCCGCAGGCCGCGATGGCGATGGCGCCCGGGACCGACACGGCGGCCACCACCGCAGAGTCCCGGCTGGCCGGCAGGATCTGGTAGATCGCGAATGCGGCCAGCGCCGTGTAGATCAGGCCCCAGATGGAGAACGCGTAGCCCGCCGCCCGGATTGTACGGTCGCCGTCGGCCGCGAATTCGGCGGGCGAGAGGCCCCAGCCGGTCACCGCCTGGACGGCGGGCGCGGCGATGGCGAACACCACAGCCGCCAACACGGCGAGCTTCAGGGCGAGCGGCCGTCTCACGGCTCGGCCTGCTTGGCCCCGCTCATCTGGGGTACGTAGAGGCCGGTGGCGAACTTGGCGAGCCAGCCTTCCGGGCGCAGGCGCGGGCCGTATTCGGCGCAGGGGTCGGGCTTCGGCGGACCAGGGGGCTTCACGTCTGGAGCGGTCATGGCCGCGGCGGCGGCGTCGGCAAAGGGCTCGGCGAACTGCAGGGCGTCGCCGATGCGGCTGAGGGAGGGGTTGTCGGTCCCGACGGCGGTGGCGTTGCGGCTCCAGACGATGGCCGCCAGTTGCCGCCCGTCCGGCGTCACCATCTCGGCCTCGGCGGAGAGGCCGCCGGTCGTGCCGGGGGCGCGCACGCCGATGGGGCCGGGAATGAAGAAGGAGGCGGCGGCCGAGGCGACCGATCCCGCCCGGCCGGTGGGCTTCACGCGAGTGACGGCGGCGCGCACCTCGGCGTCGGCCGGTCCGGCGGCGATCTCGTAGCGCTCGGAGACCTCGAAACAGAGCTGGGCGTCCACCTCCCGCTGGAGCAACCGCCGCTCGGGCTCGCTCAGCCAGTCGGGCGCGCCGCGCACCTCGGTGGGCAGCAGCCGCACGCGGCGGATCGAGGTGGCCTCCGCCGGCGCCTTCTTCTCGAGGATGCCGGCCCGGAGTGTCCCCTCGCGGGGCGACAGGCCCTGGTAGCTGGACAGGAAGCCCGCCTGCCGCGCCGGGGTGGCGCAGGCGACAAGGCCGAGGCAGAGCGTCAGGGCGGCGGCAGGCTTCATCATGGCGAAGGCGCGGCTCTCAGGTTGGTGCTCCAGCTTTAACGCACAACCCTGGGTTCCGACGCGTCAGCCCGCGGCGAGCTCGCCGATCACGAAGGCGTCCTCGCCGTCGCGGACAAGGCCCTCCAGGACGTCGGGCAGGTCGTGGGGGTCGACGATCAGCATCAGGCCGACGCCACAGTTGAACGTCCGGCGCATCTCGTGCTCGGCGACGCCGCCCACCTCCTGCAGCCACTGGAACACCGGCGGGAGCTGCCAGGCGTTCCAGTCGAACTTGGCGGCCAGGCCCGGCCGGATCGCCCGCGGCGGATTCTCGATCAGGCCGCCGCCGGTGATGTGGGCGAGGCCGGAGATGCGCCCGGCCTTCAGGTGCGGCAGCACGGTCTTCACATAGATCCGGGTGGGCGCGAGCAGGGCCTCGGCCAAGGTCTTGCCGGCCTCGAAGGGGGCGGAGGCGTCCCACGGCAGCCCCGAGCGCTCGACGACCCGGCGCACAAGCGAATAGCCGTTGGAGTGCGGGCCGGTGGAGCCCAGGCCGATCAGCACGTCGCCCGGCTTCTGGTCGTCGAAGCGCGGCAGGACGCGGCCGCGGTCCACGGCGCCCACGCAGAAGCCGGCCATGTCGTAGTCGCCCTCGGCGTACATGCCGGGCATCTCGGCCGTCTCGCCGCCGACCAGCGCGCAGCCGGCCTGGCGGCAGCCCTCGGCGATACCCTCGACCACGGTGGCGGCGGCCTCCACGTCGAGCTTCCCGGTGGCGAAGTAGTCCAGGAACATCAGCGGCTCGGCGCCCTGGGCCAGCAGGTCGTTGACGCACATGGCGACGAGGTCGATCCCCACCGTGCCGTGGATCCCGGTCTCGATGGCGACCTTCAGCTTGGTGCCCACGCCGTCGGTGGTGGTGACCAGCAACGGGTCGTCGTAGCCGGCCGCCTTGAGGTCGAAGAGCGCGCCGAAGCCGCCGAGGGACGCCTCCGCGCCCGGCCGCCGGGTGGACCTCGCCAGGGGCTTGATGCGTTCCACCAACTGGTTGCCCGCGTCGATATCGACGCCGGCTTGCGCATAGGTGAGACCGTTCGGCCGCTCTGACATGACGGAATGCCCTTGAGAAACTTGCGCGCAGCCGTATCGCGGGCTTGCAGACTCGGCCGCGCGCGGGGCTATAGCTAATCGATGACGCCGATTACGACCACCGCGGAACTCGCGGTGTTTTGCGACAAGCTGAAAGGCCAGCCGTTCGTCGCCGTGGACACCGAGTTCATGCGCGAGACCACCTATTGGCCCAAGCTGTGCCTGATCCAGGCCGCGGCTCCGAACGCGCACGCGGTGATCGACCCGCTGGCGGAGGACATGGACCTCGAGCCGTTCCTCGAGGTGCTGCGCGACGAGAAGATCCTCAAGGTCTTCCACGCCGCCCGGCAGGACGTGGAGATCTTCAACAACCTGAAGGCCATGCCCAAGCCGCTGTTCGACACCCAGGTGGCGGGGATGGCGGCCGGCTTCGGCGAGCAGATCGCCTACGACGCCCTGGTGCGCCAGATGCTGAAGATCGAGCTCGACAAGAGCTCGCGCTTCACCGACTGGGCCCGGCGGCCGCTGTCGGACAACCAGCTCACCTACGCGCTCGCCGATGTGACCCATCTGGCCGAGCTCTATCCGATGTTGCGCGAGCGACTGGAGAAGGAAGGCCGACTCGCCTGGGTGACCGACGAGATGGCCGGGCTGACCGACCCCGCCAACTACGACGTGGAGCCCGAGAACGCCTGGAAGCGGCTGCGGCCGCGCCGGCACACGGCCAAGTACCTGGCGGTCTACCGCGCCGTCGCCGCCTGGCGGGAGCGGACGGCTCAGCTCCGCGACCAGCCGCGCGGGCGGATCCTGAAGGACGAGGCGATCGACGAGATCGCCACCCAGGCGCCGACCGACGCCGACGCCCTCGACCGGCTGCGCTCGGTGCCGAAGGGTTTCTCCGGCTCGCGGTTCGGGCCCGACCTGCTGACCGCCGTGCGCGAGGCGCTGAAGGATCCCGAGGCCTACGCCCCGGTGATCGAGCGCAACAAGCAGCCGCCGTCGCCTGCCGCCGGGGCGGTGGTGGAGCTGCTGAAGGTGCTGCTGAAGGCGCGGGCCGAGGAGGCGGGCGTCGCCTCGAAGCTGATCGCCACCGTCGCCGACCTCGAGCAGATCGCCAATGACGACCAGGCGCCCACGCCGGCCCTCAAGGGCTGGCGGCGCGAGGCGTTCGGCGAGGACGCCCTGAAGCTGAAGCGCGGCGAGCTCGCCCTGGTCCTGGACGGGACCCGCGTGCGGGTTGTCGAGGTCCGGCGCGCGCCGAGGGCGGCCACGGCCGGCTGATCCGCCAGCTTCCTGAGGATAAGCCAAGCGCCTGATCCCGTGCGGGTTTTCGCCCGCCGCACAGGCTTTTCCACCGGTTGTCCACATGCCGAACGGCGTTTTCCCACACCGGGAGAACGCCGGTCGCTTGCGCACGGCCGAGCTTCGGGCGAGGCTCCTCTTGCCGAGAGGAACTGAGGCGCGGCGGACCGGGAAACCGGATCGGAAGCGGGCAGGGGCTCCGGGAACGGCGAGGCCGGGGGCGACCCGGGTGTCGGCGGTCCGCAGGGGCCGGAGGCGGGAAGACGAGGCGGCGGGCGACCGTCGCCGCGGGATCACCACCTTCGCCTCGAAGGCCTGGATCCCCCAACGGATCTGGTTTGAGAGGGCGGTGTTCGGGGTCTCCCCGGGCGCCGCCCTCTTGCTATTGGCCGCTCAGCCGAGCTGCAGCTTGAGCTTCAGCGCCTGGGCCAGCGTCTGGGCGCGCTTGGCGGTCTGTTCGCCCAGCAGCATGTCCTCGCAGCCGTCGGTGGCGGTCAGGCGCAGGCGGTCGCCGTCCGTCCGCAGGGACGAGCGGGCGAGCAGCCGGCCGTTGCGCCCGGAGATGTCGCAGCCCAGCCGGATCGCCGCGCCCAGCGCCCTGGCGCGCTGGCGCCGCTCGCTGCTCAGCAGCTTGTTGATCGTGCCGGCCTCGGGGACGTTGGTCGCCGCGGTGTGGCGGGAGAAGGCGACGCAGGCGAGGAAGGCCCGCTCGGGATGGGTCATGCCGGCGATCGGCGCGCGCAGCACCTGCTCGAAGGCGATGTCGGCCCGGTGGTCGGGGTGCAGCCGGGCGCCCAGGTCGGCCAGCCGGCAGGCGGCGGCCAGCAGCACCGGGTCGCGCTCGCCGAACGACGGCGACAGGCGCTCGAAGACCGGCGACAGCCAGGCCTCCAGGGCGCCGCCCAGGTCGGGCGAGAGGCCGCGCACCGCTGTCAGGGCCTCGCAGCCGGCGATCAGCGGGTCTTCCCGGCGGACCTCGGGCGGCATGGCCTCCAGGAGCAGGCCCTCGCGCACGCCGTAGGCCGAGATCACCAGCCGCTCGATGCCCAGCGCCTCGATCAGCGCCTCCAGCACCAGGGCGGAGTAGGGCAGGGTGTCGAAACGCTTCTTCGACACGCCCTCGATCCGCTCCAGCGAGGACTTGGACTGTCGCTCCACGAAACGGGCGAGCTGCACCGCGTCGGCGGCGGTCATCTGGTACTGGTGGGCGACGTGCAGCGGATAGTTGGCGAGCTGCATGTGCAGCAGCGCGATGTTCCGCCAGGCGCCGCCCACGGCGTGGAACTCGCGCGTGGCGAAGCGGCGGGCGACCGGGGCCAGTGCGCCTTCGATGACCCGCCAGGTGCGGTCGATGTCCAGCGGCCGCGGCGCGCCGAGCGCGAAGGGACCGAGCGGCAGGGTCACGCCCTCCGACGCGCCGCCGTCGGTCAGACGGACGAGCTCCAGGGACGATCCCCCGAGATCGCCCACGACCCCCTGAGCGCCGGGATCGCCGGCCAGCACGCCCAGGGCGGCGTAGTGCGCCTCCTCCTCGCCCGAGAGCACGCGGACCTCGAAACCGGTGTCGGCCTTCACGCGGCGGATGAACTCCGGGCCGTCGGCGGCCTCGCGCACGGCGGCGGTGGCGGCGACGGTGATGTCCTGCGCGGGCCAGCCCTCCAGCAGGATGCGGAAGCGGCGCAGGGCGGTCATGGCCGTGCTCACGCCGTCGGGCGACAGGCGCCCGGTGGCGGGCAGGTCGCGGCCGAGGCCGGCCAGGGCCTTTTCGTTGAACACCGTCCAGAGGGCGCGGCCGTCGATCCGGTAGATGACCAGGCGGACCGAGTTGGACCCGAGGTCGATGACGGCGGCCTGGCGGGGCTCGGGCCTATCCTCGCGAAGCCACATGATCGATCGCGCGCGGCATGTCCTTCACCTTCTGGCCTCGTCCCGACAGGCTGGGGTTGGTCATGAAGTACTCGTGCGCGGAGAAGGCGCTCGGGTGGTCCCAGGAGGGGTCCCGCCTATAGCGGCCCTCCGCATCCAAGGTCCAGCTCTGAGCCTCGTCCTTCAGGTTCGCCAGCATGATCTGCTGGAGAACCTGTTGGTGGACGGTCGGGTTCTCGATCGGGGTGAGACATTCGACACGGCGGTCGAGGTTACGCGGCATCCAGTCGGCCGAGGAGATGAACACCCGCGCTTCCGACGACGGCATGGGCGCGCCGTTGGCGAAGGCGACGATCCGGCTGTGCTCCAGGAAACGGCCGACGATGGACTTCACGCGGATGTTCTCCGAGAGCCCCGGCACGCCCGGGCGCAGGCAGCAGATGCCGCGCACGACCAGGTCGATGGCCACGCCCGCCTGGCTGGCCGCGTAGAGGGCGTCGATGATCTGCGGGTCCACCAGGGCGTTGAGCTTCGCCCAGATCGCCGCGGGCCGGCCGGCCAGCGCGTTCTCCGCCTCGTGGTTGATCAGGGTCAGCAGGTCCCGCTTCATGGTCACGGGCGAGAAGGAGAGCTTTTCCAGGTGGTCCGGCTTGGCGTAGCCGGTGACGTAGTTGAACAGGCGCGCGGAGTCGCGGCCGAGCGCGGCGTCGGTCGTGAACAGCGACAGGTCCGTGTAGATGCGCGCGGTGATCGGGTGGTAGTTGCCGGTGCCGAAGTGGCAGTAGGTGCGCAGGCCGTCGCCCTCGCGCCGCACCACCATCGAGAGCTTGGCGTGGGTCTTGTACTCCACGAAACCGAAGACCACGTGGACGCCGGCGCGCTCCAGGTCCCGGGCCCACTTCAGGTTGGCCGCCTCGTCGAAGCGGGCCTTGATCTCCACCAGCGCGGTGACGTTCTTGCCGTTCTCGGCCGCCTCGATGAGGGCCGCGACGATCGGACTGTCGGTTGAGGTTCGGTAGAGCGTCTGCTTGATGGCGAGCACGTTCGGGTCGCGGGCCGCCTGGCGCAGGAACTGCACCACCACGTCGAAGCTCTCGAACGGGTGGTGGACCAGGATGTCCTTCTCGCGGATCGCCGCGAAACAGTCGCCGCCGTGGTCGCGGATGCGCTCGGGGAAGCGCGGCTCGAACGGCTTGAACTTCAGGTCCGGTCGGTCGCGCGGGATGAGCTGGGAGAGCTCGTTGAGCCCGAGAAGCCCGTCGATCAGGATGATGTCGTCGCCCTGGGCGTGCAGGTTCTCGCAGATGAAGCCGCGCAGCTCCTCGGGCATGGCGGCCTCGACCTCCACCCGCACCACCGAGCCCATCCGCCGCTGCTTCAGCAGGGCCTCGAACTCGCGGACCAGGTCCTCGGCCTCTTCCTCGATCTCCACGTCGCTGTCGCGGATCAGGCGGAAGACGCCCATCGCCAGCGCCTCGCAGCCGGGGAACAGGTGGTCGAGGAACAGGGCCACCAGGCTTTCCAGGGCGATCACCCGGCGCTCGACCTTGCGGCCGCGGCCCTTCGACGAGATCTCCCAGAACCGCGCCACCTGGGCCGGGATCGGCACCAGGGCGTAGAGCAGTCGACCGTCGCTCAGGCGCTTCAGCTTCAGGACCAGCGAGAAGGCGAGGTTCGGGATGAACGGGAACGGGTGCGCCGGGTCTATGGCCATCGGCGTCAGGATCGGGAAGAGCTGGCTGAGGAAGGCCTCCTCCAGGGCCGCTTTCTCGGCCGCCGTGACGTCGGACATCATGGCCACCTGCAGGCCTTCGCCCACCAGCGCCTGGCGAAGCTCGGCCCAGCGGGTCTGCTGGTCGGCCATCAGGTCGGCGGCCTCGGCGTTGATCCGCTCGAGCTGCTCGGCCGGGGTCAGGCCGTCCTGGCTGACCACGCGCACGCCCTCGCGGAGCTGGGCCTTCAGCCCGGCCACGCGGACCATGTAGAACTCGTCGAGGTTGCTGGCGCTGATCGCCAGGAAGCGGAGCTGCTCGAGCAGCGGATGCCGCGGGTTCTGGCTCTCGGCGAGCACGCGGCGGTTGAAGGCCAGCCAGGAGAGCTCGCGGTTGAAGAAGCGGGCGGGGGAGCCCGCGAGCTCCTCGTTCCAGTCCAGCCTGCCGCGCACGGCCTCGGTGGCGGGGTTCGAGGCGATCGGCGCGGCTAAGGTCATCCTGTGACGGCTCCGGACGTTCCCAGGCGGTCAACCGTATCTGGACCTGCCCTGTGACGCCCGCAAGTCATCACTCGAAAAGGTCAAGATTTTCGGTATCGCCGTCCAGGATCTCCCGGGCGAGAACCCGCGAGATGGGCCGCGGTTCGCCGTCGACGCCCTCGTCCAGCCGGCGGACCAGCTCGCGGGCCCCCGGAACGGAGCGCTCCATCCGCCGCAGCAGGTAGGGGTAGATCTCCTTCGGCGGGCGGATGCTGCGCTCGCGGAAGAACTTCTCGAGCACGCCTTCCAGCACCCGGTCGCAGGGCGGCTCGATCTCGGTCACCAGCAGGGCGTTCAGCCGCGAGCGCAGGTCGCCGAGCCCGGTCGGCCAGGCCGAGGGCGTGGTCCGGGCGGTCAGCAGCAGGCCGGCCCCATCCTGCCCGGCGAGGTTGATGAGGTGGAACAGGGCCTCGTCGGGCGCGCCCTGGTCCACGTCCTCCAGCAGCACGGGGCGGCCGCGCGCCGCCTCCACGTCCGGAGCCTGGCGGTCGAGCGCCACGGCGCCGGCGGCCTGCGCCCAGACATGGGCGAGGTGGCTCTTGCCCACGCCTTCCGGGCCGACGAGCACCAGGCAGCCGCCCGGCCACGCCGGCCAGGCCTCCAGCGCGCGGCGGGCCTCGCGGTTGGAGTCCCCCTGCACGAACTGGTCGGGGGCGAAGGAGGTGGGGCGGCCGAGGCTCAGCCGGAGCTGTCGCGCCATGCGCCATGTCCTGGTGCGGAGATCACGGCCGGCTTTCTATCGGGCCGGCGGACGGGCTTCCAGCGGGGCCGGGAAACCATCCCCGTGTCCCACAGGATCGGGCCTCAGGGCCGGTCGCCGGCGGCCTTCAGCTCCCGGGCGGAGATCAGCGTCCAGCCCTCGGGCTTCAGCAGCTCGAGCGGCGAGAAGCGGACCTTGTAGTCCATCTTCTCCGAGCCGCGGACCCAGTAGCCTAGGTAGACGTAGGGCAGGCTGGTCAGGCAGGCCTGGATGACGTGGTCCAGGATCACGAAGGAGCCCAGGCTGCGGCGCGGCAGGCTGGGGTCGTAGAAGCTGTAGACCAGCGAAAGGCCGTCGCTCATCAGGTCGACCAGCGCGCAGGCGATCAGGTCGCCGGGGCCGCCGTCCCTGGACCGGCTGCGGTACTCGATGATGTGGGTCCGCACCGCGGTGTCCTCGACCATGGCCACGTAGTCGGGCCAGGTCATCTCGGCCATGCCGCCGTCGGCGTGGCGGGCGGTGAGGTAGCGGCGGAGCAGGTCGAACTGCTCCATGGTCGCCTCCGCCTCCACGAGGTGCCGCTCGAGGTCCTCGTTGCGCGAAAGGACTTTCCGCTCGGAGCGGGAGAAGACGTAGTCCGCGGCCGGCAGCCGGGCCGAGATGCACGCTGCGCAGGCTTCGCAGGCCGGGCGGTAGGCGATGTTCTGGGAGCGGCGGAAGCCCACCTGGGTGAGGCTGTCGTTGACCGAGGCGCCGTCGGACAGCGGGAGGTGGGCGAACACCTTCCGCTCGAACCGTTCAGGCAGGTAGGGGCAGGGCGACGGAGCGGTCAGGAAGAACCTGAGCTGACGGGTCGGAAAGTGCTGCGTCACGGACCTGCGGCTGCCCCAAAACTCTGCGCCTGTCGTCATTTAGGCGTCATGCGGGCCCGGAGCGCAAGGCGCTTGCGCTAAAGGCCGCGGTCCGGGGGAAGAACCGGCGCCTCACGCAACAACACGATCGCGATGCGACGGTTGCCGGGCAGCGTCGGATCGTCGGGATAGAGCGGTTCGGACGTCGCCCGGCCGGCCACCTGATAGACCCGGTCCGGGTCGACGCCGGCGCCCTGCAGGACGCGCCGCGCGGCGTCGGCGCGGGCCGCCGACAGGCTCCAGTCGCCCTCGGCCTTGGCGCCGTTCGCGTTCGCGCTGGTGTGGCCGTAGATGTTCACCCGATTGGGCAGTTGGTTGATCACCTTGGATACCGCCCGCAGCAGCAACTGAGCCCGCGGGTTCGGCTGCGACGAGCCCTGGTTGAACATGGAGCGGCCTTCCTGGTCCACGAGCTGGATCCGCAGGCCCTCGGGCGTCTGGTCGATGATGATGTTCTTCGACAGCTCGGCGAGCTCGGGCATGTCCTGCAGCGCCTGGCGCAGCGACTGGGCGGCCGACTGGAAGGCGGCCTCCTCGCGCTTCTGCAGGGCCTCGCGCAGGGCCTCGGTGGAGATGTCCTCGGCGGAGGCCGGCGCGCCCTCGTCGGTGGTCTTGCCGTTGTCCGGGTTCGGGCTCTCGGGCGACATGGCCTCGATGATCGGCATCGAGCCCTCGCTCTTGGCGCCGTCGTCGCCCAGGGCCGTGCCGCCGAGGATGCCGCCCGAGCCGGAGGTGGTTTCCGAGACGCTCGCCGGAGCGAAGTAGTCGGCGATGCCGCGCTTCTGCTCGGGCGAGGTGGTGTTGATCAGCCACATCAGCAGGAAGAAGGCCATCATGGCGGTCACGAAGTCGGCGTAGGCGACCTTCCACGCGCCGCCGTGGTGGCCGTGCCCGCCGCCCTTCTTGATCTTCTTGATCACGATCGGCTGTTCGCCCACCGCCATGGCTCACCCCAGCTTGGCCTGTTACACGGGGGCAGGGTGAGGGCCGCCCGTTAAGATGCAGCTAAGCTTACGGAGTATGAGGGGTATGAAGGTCGCGTTCGCGGGGCTCGGCGTCATGGGTTTCCCCATGGCCGGCCACCTGGCCCGGGCCGGGCACGAGGTCACGGTCTACAACCGCAGCCCCGACAAGGCGGAGCGCTGGGTCGAGACCTACGGCGGTCGCGCGGCGCCCACGGTGGCCGAGGCGGCGGCGGGCGCCGAGGTCTTCCTGCTCTGCGTCGGGGCCGACGACGACGTGCGCCAGGTGGTGGGCGAGGCCCTGCCGGCGCTGTCCGCGGGCGCGGTGATCGTGGACCACACCACGGCCTCGGCGGAAGTGGCGCGCGAGATGGCCGCCCGGGCCGCCGAGCGCGGGATCGGCTTCGTGGACGCGCCGGTGTCCGGCGGCCAGGCCGGCGCGGAGACCGGGCAGCTCACCATCATGTGCGGCGGCGCGCCGGACGCCTTCGCCCGCATCGAGCCGGTGGTCGCGCCCTACACCAAGGCGATCCGCCGGATGGGCGAGGCGGGCGCCGGCCAGCTCACCAAGATGTGCAACCAGATCTGCATCGCCGGCGTCGTCCAGGGCCTGGCCGAGGCGCTGCACTTCGCGAAGCGCGCGGGCCTCGAACCACTGGACGTCTACGAGGCGATCTCCAAGGGCGCCGCCCAGTCCTGGCAGATGGACAACCGCTGGAAGACCATGAGCGAGGGCAGGTTCGACTTCGGTTTCGCCGTCGACTGGATGCGCAAGGACCTGGGCCTGGTGCTGGAGGAGGCGCGGCGCAACGGGGCGAAGCTCGACATGACGGCCCTGGTGGACGGCTTCTACGGCGAGGTGCAGGCGCTCGGCGGCAGCCGGTGGGACACCTCCAGCCTGGTCGCCCGCCTGGAGCGGCCGCAGTGAGGACCCAGCGGCTGACGCTCACCCCGCCGGTCGAGGGGGATGCGGCCTTCGTCCTGGAGCTGCTGAACGATCCGGGCTGGATCGCCAACATCGGCGACCGCGGGGTCCGCACCCTCGACCAGGCGAAGACCTACATCGCCGAGCGGTTCGGCGCCGGCCACTGGTTCGTCGTCCGCGACGCCGCCGGCGAGCCGCTGGGCATGTGCGGCATCATCCTCGGCCGGGAAGGCCTGGACTGCCCGGACATCGGCTACGCCTTCCTGGCCCGACACGGCGGCCACGGCTACGCCACCGAGGCGGCGGGGGCGGTCCTGCGTTACGCCCGCGAGGCGCTGGGCCTGCCGCAGGTCGTGGCGATCACCGCCCCCCACAACGCCGCCTCGCAGCGGGTGCTGGAGAAGATCGGGCTGCGCTTCGTCGAGATGATCCAGCTCCCGGGGATCCCGGACCGGAGCGCGTTCTTCACCACCTAGGAGGGCGACATGGGGGCGGTCACCACGCGGACGGTCGAGGCGAACGGCTTCCGCTTCGCAGTGGACGAGGCGGGCCAGGGGGACCGGCTGGCGCTCTGCCTGCACGGCTTCCCGGAGAGCCGCTACTCCTGGCGCCATCAGCTTCCGCGCCTGGCCGAGCTCGGCTACCGGGCCTGGGCGCCGGACCTGCGCGGCTATGGAGACACCGAGCCCCGGCCGCAGGACGTGGCCAGCTACCGCATCGACCGGCTGGTGGAGGACGTGGCCGCCCTGATCGACGCCAGCGGCGCCCGCGAGGTCACCCTGCTCGCTCACGACTGGGGCGCGCTGGTCGCCTGGACCTTCGCCACGGACCGCGTCCGCCCGCTGAAGCAATTGGTGATCATGAACGTGCCGCACCCGGCGGTGTTCGCGCGGGTGCTCCGGACCTCGGCCGCCCAGCGCCGCCGCTCCTGGTACGTGGGCTTCTTCCAGCTCCCCTGGCTGCCCGAGGCGATGCTGACCGCCGGCCAGGCCCGCGCCATCCGCCGCGCCTTCCATGGCATGGCGGTGGACAAGAGCCGCTTCCCCGACGCGGTCCTGGACCACTACGCCGCCAACGCGCTCAAGCCCGGCGCCATGCGGGCGATGGTCAACTGGTACCGGGCCGCGGTGCGCTACCGGATCCAGGAGCGCGATTGGCCGGTGATCGACACGCCCACCCTGGTGGTCTGGGGCGAGGAGGACTCGGCGCTCGGGCTGGAAACGCTCGACGGCACGGACGCCTACGTCGCCGACCTCACGATCCGCCGCCTGCCGCAGGTGTCCCACTGGGTGCAGCAGGAGGCGCCGGAGCAGGTGAACGCCATCCTGGGCGAGTGGCTGAGGCCCTAGGCCGGGAGCGGAGCTCAGCAGTCGCCAAGAAGAGCCGGCAGGATCCAGTCCTCCAGCAGCGGCGCGAGCGCCACGTCGGGCGCGGCCGGGTCGATCCAGCGCAGCTCGGCGATCTCGGCGGCCGGGGCGATGTCGCCCTCGACGGTGGCCGCATAGGGGTGCGAGCGCACGGTGGCGCCGGGCTCGTTGGCGGCGGCGGCCTCGAAGACCCCCAGCGGCCGGGCGGCGGTCAGCCTGACCCCCAGCTCCTCGTGCAATTCGCGAACCAGGGCGGCGAGGTCGTCCTCGCCCGGTTCGCGCTTGCCGCCGGGCAGCATGAACCGCTGCGTCCCGTGCTTGCGGACCGTGAGCAGGCGGCCGGCGGCGTCGCGGATGACCGCGCCGACCACCTCGACGATCACGCGCCGAGCATCCTCGCCGCGCGCGGCGCGAAGTAGGTGATGATCCCCGCCGCGCCCGCCCGCTTGAAGGCGCCCAGGCTCTCCAGGATCGCGCGGTCCTCGTCGATCCAGCCGTTCTGCGCGGCGGCCATCAGCATGGCGTACTCGCCCGACACCTGGAACGCGAAGGTCGGCAGGTGGAAGGCGTCCACCACGCGACGGACGATGTCGAGGTAGGGCAGGCCGGGCTTGACCATCACCATGTCGGCCCCCTCCGCGATGTCGAGGGCGACTTCGCGCAGCGCCTCCTCGGTGTTCGCCGGGTCCATCTGGTAGGTCTTCTTGTCGCCGGGATTGTCCACCGAGCCCGTGCCGAGCTTTCCCGAGCCGATGGCGTCCCGGTAGGGGCCGTAGAAGGCGGAGGCGTACTTGGCGGCGTAGGACATGATCATCACGTCCTGCAGGCCCTCGGCCTCCAGCGCCTGGCGCAGCGCGCCGCAGCGGCCGTCCATCATGTCCGAGGGGGCGAGGATGTCGCAGCCGGCCTTGGCCTGGACCAGGCCCTGCATGACCAGCCGCTCGATGGTGGCGTCATTGAGGATCCGCCCGCCCTCGATCAGGCCGTCATGGCCGTGGTCGGTGAAGGGGTCGAGCGCCACGTCGCACATGATCCCGACCTCGGGGGCGGCGTCCTTCATGGCCTTCACCGCGTTGCAGATCAGGCCGTTCGGGTCGTGCGCCAGCGTGCCCTGGGCGTCCTTCTTGGCGCCGTCGATGTGCGGGAAGACGGCGATGGCCGGGACGCCCAGCGCCCGAGCCTGCTTCGCGGCCTCGGCCGCGCCCTTCACCGACAGACGGGAGACACCGGGCATGGAGGCCACCGGGACCTCGCCCTCGCCCTCGTGCACCACCATCGACCAGATCAGGTCGGCGGGCGTCAGCACCGTTTCGCGGACCAGCCTTCGGACCCAGTCGGCCTGGCGGAGGCGGCGGAGACGCAGGGCGGGGTAGGCGGCAAGCGGCGCATGGCTCATGGCCGGGCGCTGTCGCCCATAGGCCGTTCGGATGCAAGCCGGATGAAGCCCACCGCAGGCGCGCACAGCAGCCACAGGCTCGACAGGAAGCCCAGGACGAGGGCGAGCGCCAGCAGCGCGATCACCCGCGCGCCGATGGTGATGTCCTGCAACTGGATCTCGAGGGTCTCCAGGTGGTCCAAGCCGGTGACCTCGGCCATGGCGAGCACCTCGCCGAGGCCCCCGATGACCCCCGCCAGGCCGCAGGCGGCGGCCGCCAGGCTGACCGCGAACGCGACCCAGAAGATGCGGATCTGAAAGGCGAAATGGCTGCCGACCATGCCGGAGGCCGCCCCCCTCTGGGAGTAGGCGATGACCACCGCGATCAGCGCGGGAAAGCCGGCGAAGAAGATCGAGGCGAAGAGCAGGGCGTAACCCAGCATCGCGAGGTTCTGCGAATTGTCGCTCGCCTGCGCCCCGAGGTAGTCCGTCGTCATGGTGGCCCCCCAAGCCAACCCGTCCGATGTTGACAGGGTGCGCCACTGGCGCGAATTCCTCAATCCCGTCAATCAGACCCCGACATCATGGACTTCAGCCTCACCGACGATCAGAGGGCGATCGAGGACGCCGCGCGCGCCTTTGCCGCAGAGGAGCTCGCCCCGCACTCCGCCCGCTGGGACGAGGAGAAGCACTTTCCCGTCGACGTCCTGAGGAAGGCGGCGGAGCTGGGATTCGCCGGGCTCTACGTGGCCGAGGACGTGGGCGGCTCGGGCCTCAGCCGGCTCGACGCGTCCATCGTCTTCGAGCAGCTCAGCTACGGCGACGTGGCGACCTCGGCCTTCATCTCGATCCACAACATGGCCGCCTGGATGATCGATCGGTTCGGCTCGGACGAGCTGCGCCGGCGCTATCTGCCCAGGCTGACCACGATGGAGCTGATCGCCTCCTACTGCCTGACCGAGCCGGGCTCGGGCTCGGACGCCGCGGCCCTGCAGACGACCGCGCGGAAGGACGGCGATGCCTATGTCCTGAACGGCTCGAAGGCGTTCATCTCCGGCGCCGGGACCTCCGACGTCTACGTGGTCATGGCCCGGACCGGCGGCCCGGGACCGAAGGGCGTGTCGGCCTTCGTGGTGGAGAAGGACGCTCCTGGCCTGTCCTTCGGGGCCCAGGAAAAGAAGATGGGCTGGAACGCCCAGCCCACCGCCCAGGTGAACTTCGACGACTGCCGCGTCCCCGAAGCCAACCGCATCGGCCAGGAGGGCGAGGGCTTCCGCTTCGCCATGGCCGGGCTCGACGGCGGCCGCATCAACATCGCCTCCTGCTCGCTGGGCGGCGCGCAGCTCGCGCTGGACACCGCCAAGGCGCACCTCGAGACCCGTAGGCAGTTCGGCTCGGCGCTGAAGGACTTCCAGGGCCTGCAGTGGCGCCTCGCCGACATGGCCACCGAGCTCGAGGCCGCCCGCCTGATGGTCCGCCGCGCGGCCGACGCGCTCGACAAGCGCGACCCGAACGCGACGCGCTACTGCGCCATGGCCAAGCGGTTCGCCACCGACGCGGGCTTCGAGGTCGCCAACCAGGCGCTTCAGCTCCACGGGGGCTACGGCTATCTGCGCGACTACCCGCTGGAGCGGATCGTCCGCGACCTGCGCGTCCACCAGATCCTCGAAGGCACCAACGAGATCATGCGGGTGATCACCGCGCGGGAGCTGTTCCGGCAATGAGCGAAGAACCCGAAGTCCTCGTCCGCGTCGAGAACGGCGTCGGCCGCCTGACCCTCAACCGGCCGAAGGCGCTGCACGCGCTGACCACCAACATGTGCCGGCTGATGATCGAGGCGCTGGTCGCCTGGCGCGACGATCCCGCCGTGACGCTGGTGCTGATCGACCATTCCGGCGAGCGCGGCTTCTGCGCCGGCGGCGACATCCGGATGCTGGCCGAGAGCGGGGCGGGGGACGGGATCGCGGCGCGCG
Organism: Phenylobacterium sp.; assembly: GCF_041913825.1. Lineage (GTDB taxonomy): Bacteria > Pseudomonadota > Alphaproteobacteria > Caulobacterales > Caulobacteraceae > Phenylobacterium. The sequence continues at coordinate 17,179 of NZ_JAYSEO010000035.1, read as the reverse complement.
AGTTCTTCCACACCGAGTACCGCCTGAACCACCTGCTCTTCGGCTATCCCAAGCCCACGGTGGCGGTGATGGACGGGATCACCATGGGCGGCGGCGTCGGCCTGTCGCGGCCGTGCCGCTTCCGGATCGCCACCGAGCGGACCACCTTCGCCATGCCGGAGACGGGGATCGGCCTGTTCCCGGACGTGGGTGGCGGCTGGTACCTGCCCCGGATGCCCGACAACATCGGCCTGTGGCTGGCGCTCACGGGCGCGCGGATCAAGGCCGCCGACTGCGAGCTGGTGGGGGTCGCCACCGACTACATCGAAAGCCGGGACGTGGAGCGTTTCAAGGCGGGCGTGGTCGCCGACCCGGCGGCCATGGAGACCCTGCTGACCGAGCTGGAGGCCGAGCCCGGCCGCCCGCCGCTGGCCGCCCATCAGGACGAGATTCGCCGCGTCTTCGGCCTGGGCTCGGTGGAGGCGGTCGTCGCGGCGCTTCAGGCCTCCGACACCGACTGGGCGCGCGAGCAGCTCAAGGTGCTGGCGACCAAGTCGCCGCAGACGATGAAGGTCGCCTTCCGGCAACTGCGGCTCGGCCGGGAAGCGGCGGACTTCGCCGAGCACATGGCGCTGGAGTACCGCATCGGGGCCCGCGTCGTGCAGCGGCACGACTTCATCGAGGGCGTCCGGGCGGTGATCGTCGACAAGGACAACGCTCCGCGCTGGGACCCGCCGACGCTCGAAGGCGTGACCGAGGCCATGCTTGACGAGATCTTCGCGCCCCTGCCTTCCGATCAGGAGTGGACGCCTCTACCTTGAGCGTATGCGCGGCCGCAGGGACCGCCGTGGGAGGACATCGACCATGACCACCAAGCTGCTCCTGGCGGCGGCCGCCGCCCTGGCGCTCTCCGCCGGCGTCGCCGAGGCCAAGCCCGGCAGGCACATCACGGCCGCCGTGGCCGACAAGGCGCGGCCCGAGGCCGACACCCGCCGCGACGCCGACCGCAAACCCGCCGAGATGCTGGAGTTCGCCGGGGTGAAGGCCGGCCAGAAGGTCGCCGACTTCATCCCGGGTGGCGGCTACTTCACGCGCATCTTCGCCAAGGCGGTGGGACCGAAGGGGACCGTCTACGCGATCACCAATACCCCGCCGGCCAACGCCGCCACGCCGCCGCCGATCCTCGCCATCGCGGCCGACCCCGCGTACGGCAACATCAAGCTGGTGCAGACCGGCATCGGCAGCTTCACCCTGCCGGAGCCGGTGGACGTGTTCTGGACCTCCCAGAACTACCACGACCTCTACCTGACCCGCTTCAACCTGGACGTTCCGGCGGTGGACAAGGCGATCTTCAACGCCGTGAAGCCGGGCGGCGTGCTCGTCGTGCTGGACCACGCGGCCAGCGCGGGCGCGCCGGTGGCGGAGACCGCCAACACCCTGCACCGCATCGATCCCGCCGCCGTGCGGCGCAACCTCGAGGCCGCCGGGTTCCGCTACGAGGGCGAGAGCCGGGCGCTGGCCAATACGGCCGACGACCACACCAAGGGCGTATTCGATCCGGCGCTGCGCGGTCATACCGATCAGTTCATCTACAAGTTCCGCAAGCCCAAATAAGCTGTTCCAGAGTCAGAGGTTTTCATGACCCGCATCGCCTTCATCGGCCTCGGCAACATGGGCGGCGGCATGGCCGCCAACCAGGCGAAGGGCGGGCGGGCCGTGAGCGCCTTCGACCTCTCCGCCGCCGCCCTCGAAAAGGCGGTCGTCGCCGGCTGCGCCGCGTCCGGCTCCGTCGCCGAGGCGGTGCGGGACGCGGACGTGGTGATCACCATGCTGCCGGCCGGTCCGCACGTGCGCTCGGTCTACGCCGAGCAGGTGTTCCCGAACGCGCGGGCGGGCGCGCTCCTGATCGACTGCTCGACCATCGACGTGGAGAGCGCCCGCGCGGTCGCGGGCCAGGCGCGCGAGGCGGGGTTCCGGTTCGCCGACGCCCCGGTCTCCGGCGGCACGGCGGCGGCGGAGGCCGGCACGCTGGCCTTCATGGTCGGCTGCGACGAGGCCGATTACCCCGAGGTCGAGCAAGCCATCGGGCCGATGGCGCGGGTGGTCTTCCGGGCCGGCGACCATGGGGCCGGGCAGGCCGCCAAGATCTGCAACAACATGGTGCTGGGCATCTCGATGATCGGCGTGTGCGAAGCCCTGGCGCTCGCAGAAAAGCTGGGCCTCGATCCGGCGAAGTTCTTCGAGATCAGCTCGCAGTCCTCCGGCCAGTGCTGGAGCCTGACGAGCTACTGCCCATGGCCGGGGCCGGTGCCGACCGCGCCGTCCAATCGCGGCTACGAGGGCGGCTTCGCCACGGCCATGATGCTGAAGGACCTGAAGCTCGCGCAGGAGGCCGCGGCGCGGGCGGGCGCGGCGACCCCGCTGGGCGCGACGGCCGAGGGTCTCTACGCCCTGTTCGACCGGCTGGGCGGCGGCGGCAAGGACTTCAGCGCCATCCTCGAGATGCTGCGCGGCCGCAGCGTCCAGTAGCTAGGACGCGTCCGCGGGCCCGCGGATCTTGTGGGCTCCGTCGAAGGGGGTGATCGCCACCGTGGCGAGGTCGAGGTCCTTGGCGCAGCGCAGGTTGATCGCCACCATCGGCCCGTTCGGCCCCACGCCCTCGGCGAACGGCGCGCAGCCGCAGGTCTTGCAGAACTGGTGGCGGATCACGCCGCGGTTCCAGGTGTAGACGCTGATCTCGTCCCGCGAGGTCTTCAGGTGGAAGCTCTCCGGAGCGGCGAACGCCAGCAGGCTGCCCCGCCGGCGGCAGATGGAGCAGTTGCACTCGATCGCCTGGGTGGGCGTCTCGTCCAGGGTGTAGGCGATCCGCCCGCAGTGACAGCTTCCGCGCATAGGGTCCTCCCGGCGCGCATGCAGGCCCGCCGCTGGGCCCGCCGTCAAGCGGGCAGGGCGGGGGAGAGGCCCTCGTGCAGCGCCCGCTCGGCCGGGGTCATGGCCCGGGCGCGGACGATCACGTGCAGGCAGGCGCCGGCGTCGAACCCCGGACCGGGATCGAAGTAGCGGGTCGCCACCTCCCACACCTCGCCGTTCGGCTGCCCGTGGGTCCGCGGCTGGATGATCAGGTCGCCGGTGTTGGGGAGTTGGCCGCCGAAGTCCGAGAGGTTGAACTCCAGGTGCGGGCCGATGCCGGCGTCGCCGGCCTCGGGGTAGATGCGGATCACCGTCGCCACTTGGGGTCCTCGCGCTGTGAAAGGGGATGTCAGCTTAAGCGCGCCAAGCGGCCGCAGGTTCGGTCGCTTGCGGCCGGGGGAGGGGCCACGATATCGGCGGTGGCCCGTGCAGGCTTTGAGTTGACGCAGGTCAATGTCCGGGCCGCGCCCGTCGAGTAGACAACCGGGACCCGCGGTGCGAAAAGCGCGGGCTAGATTCAAGGGGACCATGGGCGCAAGGTCATCCAGCGCCCGGGAATTCAGGTCGATGGATTACAGAGACGCGTTCCGCACCGCCCTCGAAAAGGTCCGCGCCGAAGGCCGGTATCGCGTGTTCGCCGACCTGAAGCGCCACCGCGGCGAGTTCCCGCGCGCGACCTGGACCCGTCCGGACGGCTCCACCTCCGATATCACCGTGTGGTGCTCGAACGACTACCTCGGCCAGGGCCAGAACCCGGTGGTGCTGGACGCCATGCACCAGGCGATCGAGGAGGCCGGCGCGGGCTCCGGCGGCACCCGCAACATCTCGGGCACCACCCACTACCACGTCGAGCTGGAGCGCGAGCTCGCCGACCTGCACGGCAAGGAAGCCGCGCTGCTGTTCACCTCGGGCTACGTGTCCAACGAGGCGTCGCTGTCGACGCTCTACAAGATCCTGCCGGGCCTGATCGTCTTCTCCGACGAGCTGAACCACAATTCGATGATCTCCGGCATCCGCGCCGGCAAGCGCGAGCAGCGCAAGGTGTTCCGGCACAACGACCTCGAGCATCTCGAGCAGCTCCTGGCCGAGGCGGACCCCGCCGCGCCGAAGCTGATCGCCTTCGAGAGCGTCTACTCGATGGACGGCGACATCGCCGACATCGGCGGCACCATCGCCCTCGCCCGCAAGTACGGCGCGATGACCTACATCGACGAGGTCCACGCGGTCGGCATGTATGGCCCGCGCGGCGCGGGCGTCGCCGAGCGCGACGGGCTGATGGCCGAGATCGACATCATCGAAGGCACGCTGGGCAAGGCGTTCGGCGTCATGGGCGGCTACATCGCCGCCGACGCGGTGATCGTCGACGCCATCCGCAGCTACGCCGACGGCTTCATCTTCACCACCTCGCTGCCGCCGGCGCTCGCGGCCGGCGCCGTGGCCTCGATCCGCTACCTGAAGGCGCACAACGAGGTCCGCGAGGCGCACCAGGAGCGCGCCGCCACCCTCAAGGCCCGCCTGCTGAAGGCCGGCCTGCCGGTGATGCCGAGCGTCAGCCACATCGTTCCGGTGCTGGTCGGCGACCCGGTCCACTGCAAGATGATCTCGGACATCCTGCTCGAGGACTATGGGATCTACGTCCAGCCGATCAACTATCCGACCGTGCCGCGCGGCACCGAGCGCCTGCGCTTCACGCCGTCGCCGGCGCACACCGACGAGATGATGGACAAGCTGGCCGCCGCGCTGGAGGACCTCTGGGTCCACTGCAACATCAAGCGGGTGGGCGGCGTCGCCGCCTGACGCGGCCGCCACGGCGAAACACGAACGGCCCCGGCGCGACGCCGGGGCCGTTTTCGTATGCGGGCGTTTCGGGGAGCCATCGCCAGAACGAGCGGCATCCCGAGGAGGGACCAGGGCGGCTCCTACACCGCTGCGCGCTGTTCTGGCTGGCTCGGCGGCGTTTGCCGGGTGGGACGGGTGATCAGGCCGTCGCCGTACTCACAGACCCGGACCGGCTCGCCGAAGCGGGTCCTGAGATAGGCGACGGGGCGGGGCGTTCAAGCCGGCCCGCGGCCCAGTCTGGGTCCTAGGCCAGGGCGTCTTCCACGCGGCACTTGGCGGACCAGCCGCCCTTGAAGGTGGTCAGCTCCTCCACGGCGACCTCGTGGACCGCGCCCTCGCTCTCCACGGTGAACAGGTCGCCGAGCCGGGGGACCACCGGGTTGACGGACCAGATCACCACCTCCCCGCGGGTCGGCAGGTCCTCGTCCAGGATCTCGTAACCGGAGGGGTTGAACGAGCGGAGCTCGGCGTCGATGCGCTTCACTTGCGCCTCCGCACGCCACGGCCCAGGCCGATCTGCTTGGCGAAGTCGGAGCGGCGGGCGGCGTAGGCCGGCGCCACCATCGGGTAGTCGGGGGGCAGGCCCCAGCGGCGCCGGTACTCGTCCGGGCTCATGTTGTAGCGCGAGCGCAGGTACCGCTTCAGCATCTTCAGCCGCTTACCGTCCTCCAGGCAGACGATGTAGTCGTGCTGCACGGACCGGCTGATGGGGACCGCCGGCTTCGGGCGTTCCTCGGGCTGCGGCGGGGCCGCGGCGCCGCCCTTGGTCAGGCCTTCCAGCGTCTGGTGCACGCTGCGGATGATGTCGGGCACCGCCTCGGCGGAGACCGCGTTGCGGCTCACGTAGGCGGCGACGATTCCCGCTCCGAGACGCAGCAGGTCCTCGCCCGAGCGGTTGTCGGCGTCGGGTCCAACGCTCATTCAGTCCCCCTTATCAGACGCTGCACAGCCCGACGCGCCTCGTTGCACGTGCACGTCGGGTGAGGCTGCAACGCCGTCGGCCGACTTTGGTTCCGCCGTTGGAAGCGGGCCGCGATGGGAGTAAAGAGCGCTCTCCGCCCGCCCTGGATTCTCCCGCTCGAAAGGCGACGCCCTTGAACGTGCACGCTCCGCAAGCCACCACCGACGAGTTCTTCACCCAGGGCGTGGCCGCCGGCGACCCAGAGATCGCCGCGGTCATCGGGCGCGAGATGACGCGCCAGCAGGAGCAGATCGAGCTGATCGCGTCCGAGAACATCGTCTCGCGCGCGGTGCTCGAGGCCCAGGGCTCGGTGCTCACCAACAAGTACGCCGAGGGCTATCCGGGTAAGCGCTACTACGGCGGCTGCGAGGTGGTGGACGAGGCCGAGACCCTGGCCATCGAGCGCGCCAAGCGGCTGTTCGGCTGCGAGTTCGTCAACGTCCAGCCGCACTCCGGCAGCCAGGCGAACCAGGCGGTGTTCATGGCCACCATGACGCCGGGCGACACCTTTATGGGCATGAACCTGGACCACGGCGGCCACCTCACCCACGGCAAGAGCGTCAACCAGTCGGGCAAGTGGTTCCGGCCGGTGGCCTACGGCGTCCGCACCCAGGACCACCTCATCGACTACGACGAGGCCGCGGCGGTGGCCCTGGAGCACAAGCCGAAGGTGGTGATCGCCGGCGGCTCGGCCTATTCGCGCCACATCGACTTCGCGCGCTTCCGCGAGATCGCCGACAGCGTCGGCGCGATCCTGATGTGCGACATCGCCCACTACGCCGGCCTGGTGGCCGCGGGCGAGTACCCGAACCCGTTCCCGCACGCCCACGTGGTCACCACCACCACCCACAAGACCCTGCGCGGTCCGCGCGGCGGCATGGTGATGACCAACGACAAGAAGCTGGCCAAGAAGATCGACAGCGCCGTCTTCCCGGGCCTGCAGGGCGGCCCCCTGATGCACGTGATCGCCGCCAAGGCGGTGGCGTTCGGCGAAGCCCTGAAGCCGGAGTTCAAGCTCTACGCCCGCCAGGTGGTGGAGAACGCCCGCGCCCTGGCCGAGAGCCTGCAGCAGGCCGGCTTCAAGATCGTCTCCAACGGCACCGACAGCCACCTGATGCTGGTGGACCTGACGCCGAAGGGCGTCAGCGGCGCCGACGCCGAGGTGGCCCTGGAGCGCGCGGGCATCACCACCAACAAGAACTCGATCCCCGGCGACCCGCTGCCGCCGATGCAGACCTCGGGCCTGCGCGTCGGCTCGCCGGCCGGGACCAGCCGCGGCTTCGGCCCGGGCGAGTTCCGCCAGGTGGGCCGGTGGATCGGCGAGGTGCTCGACGGCCTGGCCGCCGGCGGCGACAACACCGCCGTCGAGCAGAAGGTGCGCGACGAGGTCGTTGCCTTGACGCGGCGCTTCCCCATCTACCCGTAATAGGGGTAGATGGCCGCGAAAGGGGCTAGATATGCGCTGCCCGTTCTGCGGCCACGAAGAGACCCAGGTGAAGGACAGCCGCCCGTCGGAGGACGGGGCGGCGATCCGGCGTCGCCGGCTGTGCCCGACCTGCGCCGGCCGCTTCACCACCTTCGAGCGCGTCCAGTTGCGCGAGATCACCATCATGAAGCGGTCGGGCCGGCGCACGCCGTTCGATCGCGACAAGCTCGCCCGGTCCATCGCCATCGCCATCCGCAAGCGGCCGATCGAGCCGGACCGGGTGGAGCGGATGATCTCCACCATCGTGCGCCAGCTCGAGAGCATGGGGGAGACGGAGCTGCCGTCCTCCACCATCGGCGAGCTGGTGATGAAGCAGCTCAAGCAGCTCGATGACGTGGCCTATGTCCGCTACGCCTCGGTGTACCGCGACTTCCGCGAGACCGGCGACTTCGCCCGGTTCCTCGGCGAGGAAGGCCTGAGCGAGCACGAGGAGCGCTGAGCGGGGAGGGCGCCGGCCGCCGCGCGACCGGCGCCCAGCCGGCCTAGCAGAAGGCGGGCGCCACCTGCTCGAGCTGGGTCCGCCCCTCAGGGCTGACCTCGCCCAGCGCCTTCAGGAAGCCCTGGTTGGCGAGCGCCGAGCCGAGGAAGGTCCAGCGCTGCGCCTGGTGTTGGCGCTCCAGGAACCGCGCCCGCTCGGCCTGGCCGAGCCGCCGCCCGATGGCGGCCTCAAGGGAGGCGAGGTCCAGCCGCGTCTGGTCGGCCAGCCAGCCGTCGACCAAGCCGCCGATCTGCAGGAACTCGCCGACCGCCGCCATGACGCCCTGCGGCCCCGCCGCCTCGGCCAGCTCGTGGAAGATCAGGGCGTCCAGCTTGGCGTGCTGCGATTCCTCCATCCAGTGGTGCTTCAGCAGGCTCTTGAATTGCGGGTCGATCCCGTCGTCCTCCTGCACGCTCTCCAGCCAGTGCTGCTGGGTGGCCCATTCGATGGCCAGTACGAAGATGGCGATGGCCAGGGCGCCGTGGCTGCGGATCGTCGCCACGATCTCGTCCGCCGGGCCGATGAAGCCGCACGGGGTCGCGAAGCCCTCGGCGAAGGCGCGCCGGAAGCGGACGAAAAGCTCGATGTGCTTCGTCTCCTCCACGGCGAAGTTGTCGAGCGCCGGCGTGCGGTAGGGATGCTGGCCCGGCGCGGAGGGCGCGTGCGCCTCGATCACCGGCACGATGCAGCGCTCGACCAGCTCGAACATGGCCAGGTAGCCGAAGCCGCGTATCTGGTTGAGCTTCAGCCGCTCGGCCCCACTCAGGAACTCGAGCTCCGCCGTCCGCGCGAAGCTCTCGGGCAGGAAGCGCCGGTCGAAATCCATCGGCCGGTCGGGGCCGATGATGTCCTCGATGCGCCAGTTGACGCGTTTCGAGATCTCCAGCAGCCGCTGGTAATCATGACCTTGGAACATGGATCTTCTCCTCGCGCGGCCGCGCGCCCCCTCGGGCGCGAGCCGCGATGGGTGAAGCCGGCCGCCGCTAGTTGTTGGCGGTGGTTGGGTCGATGATCTGCGGGATCTCGGTGATGCGCGTCACCGGGAAGCCGCTGAGTTCGGCGTGGACCTGGATCGTGGCCTCGCCGTCCGCGAGGTAGATGCAGAACGTGCGGTCCCCGGCGACATAGCTGTGCTGCCACTGGATCGACCCACCGATCTTCTCGATCGCCTGGTTCGAGGCGCGAGACACCCCGCACAGCTCGACAATGGACATGCCGCCTATGCCGGGAACCTCCCGCTCGACCAGGAAACGTCTGAGTTGGCCCATGGCGCCGCCCCGTGCATCTCCCTCGATGGCCTCAGTGTCCCGCCGCTCGCAGAACGCTGCAATCTAAACAATCTGGCGCCCACTAAAGCTTTCGCTTAGTAAACGCCCCATGGTTGCGCCCACGCACCTGCGGTCCCTCCAGGCCCTCGAGCTGGCCCTCCGCAAGGGCTCGTTCGTCGCGGCCGGGCAGGCGCTGGGCATCACGCCCGCCGCTGTGGGACAGCGGGTCAAGGCGCTGGAGGACTACCTGGGCCTGGAGCTGCTGGCGCGGGGCCGCTCGGGGCTGCGGGCCGCCCCGGGCGCCGAGGCGGCCCTGCCGCACCTGACCCGCGCCTTCGCGGAGCTGGAGACGGCGGCGCAGGAACTCGAGCTCCAGCGTGGCCAGGAGATCCACCTGGCCGCCGCGTCCGACTTCGTGGAGCTGTGGCTCCGCCCGAGGCTCGACGGCTTCCGCGCCGCCAACCCGAATGTCCGGTTCAACATCAACGGCGAGGGCGACGCGCCCCTGCGGCTGGGCCGGATCGACTGCGAGATCAGCTATGGCGCGGCCAGGGACGCCGAGCGGACCGACCTCTTGTTCCGCGACTTCGTGGTCCCGGTGACCTCGCCGCTCAACGTCGAGCGCACCGCGCTCGCCGCGCCGGAGAGCCGGCTGGAAGGCTTCCCGCTGGTCCACCTGGACTTCTACAAGGACGATCCGGCGGGCCTGTCCTGGCCGGACTGGGTGGCCGCCAACGGCGTGCAGCGCAGCGCTCCCGAGCGCGGGCTGCGCTTCCGCCGGATCACCGCGGCCCTGGACGCGGTCGCCGCCGACGCCGGGGTGACGCTCTGCGGCCTGGCGCTGATCGGCGACCAGGTGGACCGCGGGGCGGTCGGGCTGCCGTACCCGATCGGCACCGGCCGCTGGAGCGAGCACGGCTTCCAGGCGCGCTTCCGCGCCGACACCCAGGGCCGGCGCCACGTGCAGCGGTTCCGCCAATGGCTGGCCGAGGAGAGCCGGGCCACCCGCACCTGGCTGGCCGCCGTCGCCGGCCCGCAGCCCTGACGCCGCTTTGGGCGCCGCCTTGGCGCCTGGGCGGTTCTCCGCCATGAACGCCCTGGCATGAGCGTCACCCTGAAACTCGCCACGTCCCTGGACGGCCGCATCGCCACGGCCTCGGGCCAGAGCCAGTGGATCACCGGCCAGCCGGCCCGTGAGCAGGTCCATCGCCTGCGGGCCGAGCACGACGCGGTGTTGGTCGGCGTGGAGACCGCGCTGGCCGACGATCCGGAGCTGACCGTGCGGACCCCCGGCTACAACGGACCGCAGCCGGCGCGCGTGGTGCTTGACAGCCGCCAGCGCCTCTCGCCGGACTGCAAGCTGGTCCGGACAGCGCATGAGATCCCCACCTACATCGTGGCCACCACCGAGCCGGACCCAGCGCTGGTGGAGATGGGGGTCCGCGTCCTCCACGTCCGCGCCGTGGGCGAGGACCGCCCGGAGCTGAAGACGGTTGTCCAGGCGCTGACCGCCGAGGGCCTTCAGCGTCTGTTCGTGGAGGGCGGCGGCCAGGTGGCGGCGAGCTTCCTGCGCTGCGGCCTGGTGGACGCCATCGAGTGGTTCCGCGCGCCCATCGTCATCGGCGGCGAGGGCCGCCCCGCCGTGGGCGCCCTGGCCATTGCAGGGCTTGCCGATGCGCCCCATTTCCGGCGCACCGGGGTCCGCGAGGTCGGCGACGACCTCTGGGAGCGATACGAAAGGATCTAGATGTTCACCGGCATCGTCACCGACGTCGGCCGCGTCCGCAGCGTGCGCCAGACCAACCGCGACCGCAGGTACGAGATCGAGACGGCCTTCGACCTGTCGACCGTGGACCTCGGCGCGTCCATCGCCCACGCCGGCTGCTGCCTGACCGTCGTGGAGAAGGGCGAGGGCTGGTTCGCGGTGGAGGTCTCGGGCGAGACCCTCGACAAGACGACCCTCGGCGACTGGCAGGAGGGCCGCCGGGTGAACCTGGAGCGCGCCGCGCGGGTCGGCGACGAGCTGGGCGGGCATATCGTCTCCGGCCACGTGGACGGGGTGGGCGAGGTGATCTCGGTGGCCGAGGAGGGCGGGTCGCACCGCGTCCGGATCCGCGTGCCGAGGCCGCTGCACCGCTACATCGCCCCCAAGGGCTCGATCACCGTCGAGGGTGTCTCCCTGACCGTCAATGAGGTCGAGGACGACGTGTTCGGGGTCAACCTCATCCCGCACACCTGGGACGTGACCACGCTCGGACAGCTCGCGCCGGGCGTCCGGGTCAACCTCGAGATCGATATGCTGGCGCGCTATCTCGCCCGCTGGCGCGAAACGGCCTAAAGGGACCTCCCAACTTCACAAGGCCCCCTGATGAGTGACGAGCCGATCCGCATCCTGATCGTGGAGGCGCGCTTCTACGACGACCTCGCCGACGCCCTCCTGGAGGGCGCCACCGACGCGCTGAAGGCGTTCGGGGCGCAGTACGACGTGGTGACGGTGCCGGGCGCCCTGGAGATCCCGGGGGCGATCGCCTTCGCCGAGGAAGGCGGTCGCGAGGGCGTGCGCTACGACGGCTACGTGGCCCTCGGAACCGTGATCCGCGGCGAGACCTACCACTTCGAGATCGTCTCGAACGAGAGCGCCCGCGGGATCATGGACCTGACCATCGGCAAGCGGCTGGCCATCGGCAACGGCATCCTCACCACCGAGGACGAGGACCAGGCCTGGGCCCGCGCGCGCATCAGCGAGGGGGACAAGGGCGGCGGCGCGGCGCGGGCCTGCCTGACCATGGTCGAGCTTCGCCAGCAGTTCCTGGGCGGCCGCCGATGAGCACGCCCCGCCAGGCCCGCTCCGTGGCCCGTCTCGCCGCCGTGCAGGCTCTCTACCAGATGGAGGTCTCGTCCGTGGGCGCCGAGGCGGTGATCCGGGAGTTCTCCGACCACCGCTTCGACCGCGACGTCGAGGACGTGACGCTCGCCGGCGCCGACGAGGCGTTCTTCGCCGATCTGGTCCGCGGCGTGGTGGGCGAGCAGAAGCGTGTGGACGCCGCCATCGCCCGCCGCCTCGCCCAGGGGTGGCGGCTGGAGCGCCTGGACGCTACGGTGCGCGCGATCCTCCGCGCCGGCGTCTTCGAACTCGCGCACCGCGCCGACGTCCCCACCGAAGTGGTGATCGACGAATACGTCGAGCTCGCCAAGTCCTTCTTCGAAGGCCCGGAACCGGGCTTCGTGAACGGTGCGCTCGACGCTGTGGCCCAGGATGTCCGGACCTGACGAATTCGGCGAGATCGAGCGGCTCTTCCGCCCCCTGACCCACGGGGCGGCGGGGGCCTTCGACCTGCTGGACGACGCCGCGGTGATCCCCTCCCGGCCGGGCTACGACCTCGTGGTCACCAAGGACGCGCTCGTGGAGGGTGTCCACTTCCCCCACGGCGAGGCGCCGGACCTGGTCGCCCGCAAGCTGCTGCGGGTGAACCTCTCCGACCTGGCGGCCAAGGCGGCGGAGCCGTTCGCCTGCTTCCTGGCGGTCGGCTGGCCCACCGGCTTCGAGCCGCGCGACCGGGAGCGGTTCGCCAAGGGCCTGGCGGCGGACCTGGAGGGCTTCGGCGTCGACCTCCTGGGCGGTGACACTGTGGCGACCACCGGCCCCTTCACCGTCAGCCTCACTGCGATGGGCTGGGTCCCGGAGGGCGGCATGATCCGTCGCAAGGGCGCGCGGCCGGGCGACCACGTCCTGGTCAGCGGGACCATCGGCGACGGCGTCCTCGGCCTCGCCGCCGTGCGCGGCGAGCTGGAGGACCCGGAGGGCGACCTCGTCTTCCGCTACCAGCTTCCGCAGCCGCGGCTGGACGTCCGCGAGACCCTGCGCCGCCACGCCACCGCCGCCGCGGACGTCTCCGACGGCCTGGTCGCCGACGCTCGCCACATCGCCCGCGCCAGCGGCGTCCGGCTCACCCTCGACCTGGAGCGCATCCCGCTCTCGCGCGGCGCGGCCACCTGGCTGGAGGCGCAGGCGGACCCGACCGCCGCGCTCCTGCGGCTCGCCACCGGCGGGGACGACTACGAGGTGGTCTGCACCATCCGGCCCGAGGCGCCGAAGCCCCCCGGGTTCACCGTGATCGGCGAAGCCTCGGTGGGCGAGGGGGTGTCGGTGCGCATGGGCGGCCGCTTCCTGGACTCCGGCCACGGCGGCTGGCGTCACATCTGACAAGAGTCGGAACCTCGTTCTGTGGCGGGGGTTGCTGCTGAGGCGTGTTGCGCGCCGGTGGGAGCCATCCAATGTCCACGCCCGTGGGGCTGATTTCGCTCGCGACGGCGCAGCCGCCGCACGAGCTGCCACAGGCCGATGTGGCGGAGGCCGCCCGCGGCGTGTTCCGCGACCGCTTCCCCCAGTTCGAACGGATGGCGCCGGTGTTCGAGAGCGCGGGCGTCCGCACCCGCCAGTCGGCCATGCCGATGGAGTGGTACCTGCAGCCGCGAAACTGGCCCGAGCGGATGGAGGCCTACACGGCGGCGGCCGTGGACCTGTTCACCCGCGCGGCGCGGGGCGCGCTGGACGAGGCCGGGCTGACGGGCGGGGAGATCGACGTCATCGTCACGGTGTCCTCCACGGGCATCGCCACGCCCAGCCTGGAGGCGCGGGCCATGGGCGCCCTCGGCTTTCGGCCGGACGCCGCCCGCGTCCCGGTGTTCGGCCTGGGCTGCGCCGGCGGCGCCACCGGGCTGGCTCTGGCGGCGCGGCTGGCCGCCGCCCAGCCCGGCTGCCGGGTGCTGTTCGTCACCGTGGAGCTCTGCACCGTCTCGTTCCGCATGGACGAGCCGTCGAAGGCCGACATTGTCGCCACGGCCCTGTTCGGCGACGGCGCGGCCGCCTGCGTCCTGCGGTCCGGCGAGGACGGTTTCGCCCAGGTGGAGGGCGTCGCGGAGCACACCTGGCCCGACACCCTCGACATCATGGGCTGGCGGGTCGACCCCCAGGGGCTGGGGGTGATCTTCGCCCGCGCTATCCCGCCCTTCGCCCGTAAGCACCTGCGCCCGGCCATGGACGCCATGCTGAGCGCGCAGGACCTCGCCGTGCCGGACGTGGACCGCTTCGTCTGCCACCCCGGCGGCATGAAGGTGATCGAGGCGCTCGAGGGCTCCCTTGACCTCGGCCAGGGCGCGCTGGACCATGAGCGGCAGGTGCTCTCGGATCACGGCAACATGTCCGCCCCGACTGTCCTCTACGTGCTCGACCGCGCGCGGCGCGTGGGCCTTCCCCGGCGATCCGTGGTGACCGCCCTCGGCCCCGGCTTCACCGCCAGCACCGTGACCCTGCGCGCCGCATGATCCTGCCGGCCGGCATCCTCGCCTTTGTGACGCTCCAGCGCCTGGGCGAGCTGGCGCTGGCCAGCCGCAACACGCGCCGGCTGCTGGCGCGCGGCGGGGTGGAGACGGGCGCCGCGCACTATCCGATCCTGGTCGGCCTGCACGCCGCCTGGCTGGCGGGCCTCTGGTGGCTGGCCTGGGACGAGCCGGCGAACCTCGGCTGGCTGGCGGTGTTCGTGGTCCTCCAGCTCCTGCGGGTGTGGGTGATCGCCACGCTGGGCGAGCGGTGGACCACGCGGATCATCACCCTGCCGGGCGAGCCCCTGGTCAGCCGGGGGCCGTTCCGCTTCATCCCCCACCCGAACTACGCCGTGGTGGCGGCGGAGATCGCGGTCCTGCCGTTGGTCTTCGGCCTGACGAACTACGCCATCGCCTTCTCGGTGATGAACGCCTCGGTGCTGTGGGTCCGGATCCGCGCCGAGAACGGCGCGCTGCGCGAGGCGTCCGCCGCCCGCTGAGGCTCGGACATGTCGAATCGCACCTGCGAGCGGCCGAAGTCCAGCGCCACCGCGTCGAACTGCTTCAGCAGGTCCATGCCCAGCACCAGCGCCGGCGTCTCGTCGAGGCCCCAGACCTTGAACACGTGCATGTCCGCGTAGACCACCGGCACATTGCCCAGGTGCAGCCCGCCCAGCCGCAGGAACGGCAGGTAGAAGAGTTGGCCGGTGAAGCGTTCGCCGGCCAGGGTCTCCAGCTCGATCTTCACCGGCGGCTCGGCCTGGCCGCGCCGCAGCTCGGCCTCCAGCACTTTGCGGCGCAGCGCGGCGTTGCACAGGCTGACGTGGGCGCCGGAGTCGATCATGGCGCTGATCCGCTCGCCCCGGAGGTCCGCGTCGACGATGGTGAGCTGCCCCAGGCGCCGCTTGGCCGGCACGATCACGCGCCCTTCCTCGGCCCGCTCGGCGCGGCTGCGGGTGATCTCGATGGACGAGCGCTTGAAGTCGAGCACCAGGCGCTGGCCCTTCAGCCAATCGACGCCGAGCACTCCGTCCACCTCCGGCCCGCGGATCGGCAGGGCCGGGGCCAGGACCCGCCTCCGGCTGCGCGCGCCCACCTGCAACTGGTCGATCATGGCGCTCGGGCGCATCCGGGCGCCGACGATGGTGTGGACGCGGGTCGGAGGTCCGGGCGTCAGGGCGAGCTCGTCCATCAGCCGGTGCGACACGCAAGAGGCGTTCGCGCCGGTGTCGAGCAGGAATCGGTAGGGGCCGCGGCCGTTGATGGTCACGGGGGCCAGGAGGTGCTCGTTGGCGGTCTCCTCGGCCCCCACTTCCACGGCGGGGGCGTCGGGGTCGTCGGGCGCCTCCACCGCCGCCGGCTGGGCGCGGCCGGGCAGGGGAAGCAGGGACGCGGCGGCCGCCGCGAGCAGGCCGGCCGTCGCCTGCCGTCGGGTGGCGGACATGGCGCGATTCCTCCCGTTATCTTGTTGCCGGAAGGATATCACTGTTCGCTGGAACGGTCACGCTGGGCCGCGGCGCGGGGCAACCTTGCGGCAACGATCTTCGGGCAGGCTCCGCGCCATGCTGCGCCGCGCCTTCATCGCCCTCGCCGTCCTGCTCGCCGCGGGGCCGGCCGCCGCGTCCGGCGGGGGGAGCAAGCCCAAGGGGGAGGGCGAGGCCAAGGCCGAGGTGGGCCAGTACGTGGACCTCGCGCCGGTGGGCCTGCCGATCGTCGTCGACGGGCGGCTGGTGAACTACGTCTTCGTCTACGTGCGCATCAACCTGGCGCCGGGCGCGAACACCTCGCAGTGGCGGGCGCGCGAGCCCTTCTTCCGCGACGCCCTGGTCCGCGCCGGCCATCGCACGCCGTTCACCCTGGCCAGCGACTACCAGAAGATCGACACCGGGCGGCTGACGGCCACGCTGATGCGCGACGCGGTGCGGATCACCGGCCCCGGCGTGGTGCGCTCGGTGGTCGTCACCTCCCAGGCGCCGCGCGGCCGGGCGGTGGTCCCCCGGTCCTCGACGGTGCGGGATTCCGCCCCGCCTGTGTGAACGGCGCTCGGCGACCCTTGCTCGCCACCGTTGCGCCCCCCGGTTTTCCTTGGCAGTGTCGCTTCGTCTGTTCAGGAGCGCCGGATTCAAGAGATGCGCTCCGACATGGGGAAACCAGGGGTAGGGAGAGCCCGGCGTACCTGACCTAGTGACGCCGGCAAGGTCCCCTCCGCGCAATCGCAAAGGGGTGCGCCACACATGAGTACGCTTACGCTGGTGATCATCGCCGGCTTGCTCGCCGTCCTCTACGGGGCGGTGCAGACCAGCATGCTGCTGAAGGCTTCGGCCGGATCGGCCCGCATGCAGGAGATCGCCGCCGCCATCCAGGAGGGGGCCCAGGCCTACCTGCGGCGGCAATACACCACCATCGCCATCGTCGGCGTCGTGATCCTCATCGTGGTCGCGCTGCTCATCGGGCCGCTGGCCGCGATCGGCTTCGCCATCGGCGCCGTGCTGTCGGGGCTCGCGGGCTTCGCCGGCATGCTGATCTCGGTCCGCGCCAACGTGCGCACCGCCCAGGCGGCCTCCGAGAGCCTCGAGAAGGGCCTCTCGCTGGCGTTCCGGTCGGGCGCGGTCACCGGCATGCTGGTGGCCGGCTTCGCCCTCCTGGGCGTCGCCGTCTACTTCTCCGTGCTCACCGGCCCGCTCGGCCTGGACGCCACCAGCCGCGAGGTCGTCGACAGCCTCGTCGCCCTGGGCTTCGGCGCCTCCCTGATCTCGATCTTCGCCCGTCTCGGCGGGGGGATCTTCACCAAGGGGGCGGACGTCGGCGGCGACATGGTCGGCAAGGTGGAGGCCGGCATCCCCGAGGACGATCCGCGCAACGCGGCGACCATCGCCGACAATGTGGGTGACAACGTCGGCGACTGCGCCGGCATGGCCGCCGACCTGTTCGAGACC
>NZ_JAYSEO010000034.1:0-43947 GCF_041913825.1 Phenylobacterium sp. | reverse complement strand
ACGTAGGCCTCGGGCTGGTAGTAGTCGTAGTAGGAGACGAAGAACTCCACCGCGTTCTCGGGGAAGAAGTTCTTGAACTCCGCATAGAGCTGGGCCGCGAGCGTCTTGTTCGGCGCGAGGATCAGCGCCGGCCGCTGGGTCTCCTCGATCACCTTCGCCATGGTGAAGGTCTTGCCCGAGCCCGTGACGCCCAGCAGCACCTGGTCGTGCTCGCTCGCGTTGACGCCCGCCACGAGCTCCTTGATGGCGGTGGGCTGGTCGCCGGCCGGCTGGTAGTCGGAGACGAGCTTGAACTTCCGCCCGCCCTCGGACTTCTCCGGGCGCGCGGGCCTGTGGGGCTTCCACAGGAGCGGCATGGTGTTTTCGTCGTAGTCGAACGTCGCGGTCATGTCGGCGACGCCGCCGGCGGTGGCAGTGGGCATCCGCGGAAGATAGGATTCCGGCCGGTGTTATTCCAGCCGGCCTGCTGCCAACATGCCGTCAGCAATCCGCAGGAGGAAGCATGTCCGCCGAAGCCATCGCCGCCGCCGAGAAGGTCCTCGACGACTTCATGGCCGCCTTCAACGCCCGCGACGTGGAGGCGTGGGACCGGACGTTCAACTTCCCCTCGGTGCGGCTCGCCTCGGGCAGGCTGGTGATCCTCCAGCCGGGGGACCACAGGCCGGGCATGTTCGGTGAGGGCGCGCTCGCCGAATGGGACCACTCGGCCTGGGAGCGGCGCGAGGTGATCCACGCCGGCCCGGACAAGGTCCACTTCGACACCCGCTTCACCCGATACCGCAAGGATGGCTCGGTGATCGGCGGCTTCGACAGCGTCTATGTGGTCACCCTCGAGGACGGCCACTGGGGCGTGAAGATCCGCTCCAGCTACGCCCCCTGATCAGATCACCTGCAGGGGTCGTCGGCCGGATCGCCGACGCCGCCTGTCCTGAACGGGCGCCATCGGAGCGCCGGCCGTCCTTCCACGCATCGAGCCGCCACCGGTAGACATCCGCGTATTCCGGATCGCGGGCCTCATCGTGGAGGTTCAACAGCGTCTGGCGTATCGCCGCCATGACATTGCCTCCGCCGTACCGGACGACCTCTCCCGCTTCCTCGACGGTCTCATCCGGGAAATCCGCCTCGAACCCGGCATCGGTTCGCGGCAGGTCGGCAAGACCAAAAAGAGGACATAGCTCCGCGCCGGGCCGGAGCTAAGGACGTCAGGAGGGCGCGGCTAGGGCCGCGCCTTCAGCCAGTCGACGACGGTGCGGTTGACCTGCTCCCGAGCCTCCCACTGCACGAAGTGGCCGGCCTGGGGGAACATGGCCAGCGTGGTGTCCGCCTCCACGTGGTCCCAGGTTCCGGAGTGGCCGGCGGCGTTGAGGGCGGTGTCCTTCATGCCGTGGATGACCAGGGTGGGGGCCCTCACCTTAAGGGCCGTGGCCATGGCGGCCGGCGCGGCGGTCTGCGCGCCCGCGCCGCGCGGGTAGTTGGCCCGGTAATAGTTAAGCATGGCCGCGAAGTCGGAGCGCTTCAGCGCCTCGAGGTAGGGCCCGCGCTCGGCGGGGTCCTTCTGCCAGCCCGCGAGCCCCTCGGCCGTGAGGTTCTTCTCGAAGCCGGGCTGCTGGAAGTTGCGGGCGTACTGGCTGTTCTTCTGCTGCTCGGCGTTGGTGGCCATCTCGCGGGCGAAGCCGGCGGGGTGCGGAACGCTGAGGATGACCAGCCGCCGCACGAGGTCCGGTCGGTTCATGGCCACCTGCCAGGCGATCGCCGCGCCCCAGTCGTGGCCGACCACCACGGCGTCCTTCTGCCCCTCGGCGGCGACCACGGCGGCGACGTCGCCGATCAGGTTCGGCATGGCGTAGGCTTCGACGCCCGCCGGCTTGTCGGAGAGGTTGTAGCCCCGCAGGTCCAGCGCGGCGGTGCGGTAGCCGGCCTTGTTCAGCTCGGCCATCAGGGGCTTCCAGGTGCCCCAGTAGTCGGGGAAGCCGTGCAGGAGGATGACCAGCGGGCCCTTGCCGTCCACGGCGTAGTGGATCTTCACCGTCCCGTTCTGGGCGTATCGATCCTGCGGCGCGGCCTGCGCGGCCGTCGCGAGCGCCAGGGCGGCCAGCGCCGCCGTCACCATCCTGAGCATCGCCACCTCCCGTCCATCGTTTCGGCGGAGGCTAGCACGCCGGCCAGGGCAGGGAAGGCGGCGGGCTCAGACGTGGCCGCGCGCCCGGCGCGAGGATCGGGCCGGGCGCGGGTGATCGGTGGGGTCAGTTCTTGCCGTCGGTGGCCTTGCCGACCGCCGTGCCGGCCGCGCCGCCCACCGCAGCGCCGACCGGACCGCCGACCACGGCGCCGGCGACGGCCCCGGTCGCGGCCTTCTGTTCGGTGTTGTGGCCGCAGGCGGTGAGGGTGGTCAGAAGGCCGGCGGCGGCGAGCAGGCTGAGCGTCTTGCGCATGGGGTTCTCCGGTTCCCAGGATGTCGGCCAGCAAACGTAGGTTGCGCGGCTAAGGTTCCTGGGTGGAGCAAGTTGGCGCGGGTCTTGCGGCGAAGTTGATCGAGTGGATCAAAACGGGATTTAACCAAGCTCCGCCCTAAATCTCATGCTGCATTGCAAAATCGGCTTGCCAAGCGGCCGACTTGCATTCATAAACCCTTCACCATTTGCCGTCGCCTGCCCCAGACGTGACCCGGGCAGGCCTGCCGGCGGATCGCTGCCAGCATGAGCAGGGGCGACCGCGGCGACAATTGTCGGGGGGCGATGTCGCCCTCGCCGTGCAGGACACGAAATCCTTGAGTATTGGAACGCAGGCAGGCGCCGAATGGCGCGTGCTGTTGAGCGCCGCTTTGATCGGTTCGGGCGTGGGCCTGGCGCTGGGCGCCGGCTACATGGCCGGCGGGATGGCCGAGGCCGCCGCCGACCACGCGCGGGCCGAACGCATCGCCCAGGCCGCCTCCGGCGACCTCTCCGAAACCGTGCTGCAGCGCAACGCCGCCGGCATGGACCCCGGCGTGCTGGCCGTCGCCCGTAACCATGATCCCTTCGCGCTGGGCGGCGGCGACCGTCGCGCCGCGCAACTCGCGCAGGGCCTGGAGGCCAAGCAGGCCGACAGCCTGGCGCTGCGCGCCAACCTTACCGCCCTGGGCGCTCAGCCGCGCTCGGGCCAGGACGCCAGCCGCGAGCTCGACTGCCTGACCCAGGCCGTCTACTTCGAAGCCCGCGGTGAGACCCCGCGCGGCCAGGCCGCCGTGGCCCAGGTGGTGCTCAACCGCGTCAAGCACCCAGCCTTCCCCAAGACCGTCTGCGGCGTCGTCTTCCAGGGCTCGAACCGCCGCACGGGCTGCCAGTTCAGCTTCGCCTGCGACGGCTCCATGCGCAGCCGCAAGGAGCGCAGTGCGTGGGAGCGGGCCCGCAAGGTCGCCGCCCGCGCGCTGTCCGGCCGCGTGCTGGGCGACGTGGGCTCCGCCACTCACTTCCACACCACAGCGGTCTCGCCGGCCTGGGGGCCGCAGATGCGCCGCGTGGCCCAGGTGGGCATGCACGTCTTCTATCGGTTCAATCCCCGCGGCATGAAGCCGGCGGCGCCTGCCCCGAGCCTGTCGGACCACGTGATGCTGGCGGCCCACACGAGCCCGGCGGGCGCCGAGCTGCGCCTGGCCACGGCCGTGGCGGAGAAGGCGGCAGACGCCGCGGTGAACGCGGTCGCGCCCGCCGTCGAGGCGCCCGCGGTGGCCGACAAGGCCGCCGCACCCGCGCCGGCCGAGGTGAGCCGGGCGGCGGACACCGGAGCGACGGCGGCGGACGCCTCCGCCCGGGCCGCGTCCTGAACGGAGGCTAGAGCGCGGCGGGCAGCGGCCGGCGCGCCAGCACCGCCGCCACCGCGCGGCTCAGCTCCGGAAGCTGGTAGGGCTTGGTGAGGATGGGGAACTCGTCCCCCATGGCCTCGGCGGCCTGGCTGTAGCCGGTCGCCAGCAGGATCGGCAGGTCGGGCTGCTCCGAGCGCAGTTGGCGGGCCAGCGCCAGGCCGTCCATCTCGCCGGCCATGACGATGTCGCTGAACACCAGGTCCGGCCTCTCGCCGGCGGCCAGCACCCGGAGCGCGGCGTCCGCGCTGTTGACCACCCGCGTGCGGTTGCCGAGCTGCTCGAGCAGGCCGGCGACCACCTCGGCGACCTCGGGATTGTCCTCGACCACCAGGATGTTCGCGCCTTCCGGGGCGCTGGCCGGTTCGTCGGCGAGGCCGCTGCCGGGCGTGCCCCGGGTGCGCGGCAGGAACAGGGTGATCGTCGTCCCGACGCCCAGCTTGCTGTCGACGCTGACCCGGCCGCCGGACTGCTGGATGAAGCCGTAGACCTGGCTGAGCCCGAGGCCGGTGCCCTTGTTCACCTCCTTGGTGGTGAAGAACGGCTCGAACACGCGGGGCAGGATGTCGGTGGGGATGCCCACGCCGTTGTCGCGGACGGTGAGCGCCACGAAGTCGCCGGCGAGCTCGGTGTCGATCTCGCCGGCCTTCACGGTGCGGTTCTCGGCGGTGACCGTGAGCACGCCGCCCGACGGCATGGCGTCGCGAGCGTTCACCGCCAGGTTCAGCAGCGCCAGCTCGAGCTCGCTGGGGTCGGCTTCCACCGGCCAGAGGTCGCCCGGCAGGTCGAGCTTCAGGGCGACCGCCGACCCGAGGCTGGTGGAGAGCAGCTCGCGCAAACCGGACGCCCGCTCGGCGAGCGAGAGCGGGATCGGTTGCAGCCGCTGCCGCCGTGCGAAGGTCAGCAGGTGGCGGGTGAGGTCCTGGCCTCGCCGCGCCGCCGCCTCGATGGCGTCGACGGCCCGCACCGCCCGAGGATCGTCCCCGAGCCGTCGGCGCAGCAACTGCGCCTGGCCGCTCACCACCATCAGCAGGTTGTTGAAGTCGTGGGCCACCCCGCCGGTGAGCTGGCCCATGGCCTCCATCTTCTGGGCCTGGCCCAGGCGCTCGTGGGCGCGCTGCAGCTCGAGCTGGGCGTTGCGCCGTTCGGTGATGTCGCGGGTGATCTTGGCGAAGCCCATCAGCTCGCCCGTCTCGTCCTTGATGGCGTCGATGACGACGCTCGCCCAGAACAGGGTGCCATCCTTGCGCACCCGCCAACCCTCGGCCTCGTATCGGCCCTGGGACCGCGCCGTTTCCAACGCGCGGGTCGGCACCCCCGCCGCGCGGTCGGGCTCGGTGTAGAAGTGGGAGAAGTGCTGGCCGACGATCTCCTCGCGCCGGTAGCCCTTGATGTGCTCGGCGCCGGCATTCCAGTTCGTGATGATGCCGTTGGGATCGATCATGTAGAGGGCGTAGTCGACCACGCCGGCCACCAGCAGGCGGAACTCCCGCTCGCTCTGCGCCAGCGCCTCCTCGGCGGCCTTCCGGTCGGAGATGTCCCGGGTGATCTTCGCGAAGCCCAGGTGCCGGCCCTCGTCGTCGCGGATCGGGTCCACGACGACCGACGCCCAGAAGCGGGTGCCGTCCTTCCGCACGCGCCAGCCTTCTGCCTCGAACCGACCCTCGCGGAGCGCCGTCTCCAGCGCGCGGGCCGGCATGCCGGCGGCGCGGTCCTCGCGGGTGTAGAAGGTGGAGAAGTGACGCCCGACGATCTCACTGGCGGTGTAGCCCTTGATCCGCGCCGCGCCCGGGTTCCAGTTGGTCACGACGCCGTTCACGTCGAGCATGTAGATCGCGTAGTCGACGACCGCCTCGACGAGGTAGCGGAACCGGCGTTCGCTCTCCAGCAGGGCCTGCTGCGCCGCATGGCGTTCGGTCATGTCCCGGGTGATCTTGGCGTAGCCGATCAGCTCGCCGTCCTCGCCTCGGATCGCGTGCACCGTGGCCAGCGCCCAGAAGCGCGTGCCGTCGCGCCGGACACGCCAGGCTTCGCTCTCCACCCGGCCCACCTCGCGCGCCTGGGCGAGGATGCGCTCGGGCAGGCGGGCGCGGCGATCCTCGGGGGTGAAGAAGCAGCGGAAGTGCTGTCCCTCGATTTGCGCGCGCGTGTAGCCCTTGATCCGCTCGGCGGCCGGATTCCAGCTCACCACGCGCCCTTCCGGGTCGAGCATGTAGATGGCGTAGTCGCTGACCGAGTCGATCAGGAGCTGGAAGCGCCGCTCGTCTTGAGGGATGTCTGAACTCACCGAGCGCACTATCCGGACCTCGCCCGGTGGTTCAACCCCGCAGGCGCCACCGAACACAGATAGGTTCGCAAAGTCGTTCCCCCGACGCAGCGCTCGACTCTGCTAAACAGTTCTGGGGCGAATGGGTTCCCTCCAGACCGGGAGGCGGCCGCCGCCTCGCCGCAGCGGGCAGGGGAGAACGGGATGGCCAACCAGCAGCGGCAGCAACTCGCCCAGGAACTCCTCAACTGCTCGTACGAGGAGCTCACCGACATCCAGCGCAGCGTGATCGACCTGATCGCCACGGAGGCGCCCACGGGTGTCGACCGGCGGCTGATCATCGACGACCGCACGCCCGGCGAGCGGCTGGCCGACCGGGTGGCGGCGATCGGCGGCTCCTGGGGCTTCATCCTCGGTTTCGCGCTGGCCCTCGCGCTGTGGATGGGCTGGAACGTGCTCGGCAAGGGTGGCGGGCTGGCCTTCGATCCCTACCCCTTCATCTTCCTCAATTTGGTGCTGTCGACGCTCGCCGCGGTGCAGGCGCCGATCATCATGATGAGCCAGAACCGCGCCGCCGCCCGGGACCGCGAGGCGGCCGAGCACGACTATGTGGTGAACCTGCGAGCCGAGCTCGAGATCATGCACCTGCACGACAAGCTCGACCGGATCCGGCAGCGCGAGCTGCTGCAGATGATCCGGCGCCAGAACGAGGCGCTGCGCATCCTGCGGGCCGAGCTCAGCGAGGCGTTCAAGCCCGGGCCGCCCGACGCAGCGCCTGCGGCGGCTGGCCGTAAGCGCGCAGGAAAGCGCGCCGCATCCGCTCGGGGTCGCTGAAGCCGGCCGCCTCCGCCACCCGCTCGATCGGCTCGCGGCCGCCCTCGACGCGCATCCGCGCCGCCTCCAGGCGCAGCCGCTCGACCGCCTTGGCCGGGGTCATGCCGGTCTCCGCCCGGAAGGCGCGGGCGAAGTTTCGCGGGCTCATCGCCGCCTGCTCGGCCAGGCGTTCCACCGGCAGCGGCTCGCACAGATGGCCGCGGACCCAGTCCAGCAGTTCGGCGAAACGGCCGCTCACACCGCCGCTGTCCAGCAGGGCCGAGAACTGCGATTGGCCGCCGGGCCGGCGCTGGTGGACCACGAGCTGCTGCGCCGTACGCTTGGCGACCGCGGCGCCCAGGTCGTCCTCGATCAGGGCCAGGGCCAGGTCGATGCCGGCGGTGATGCCCCCCGAGGTCCACACCTCGCCGTCGCGAACGAAAATCCGGTCCGGGTCGAGCCGCACCTTCGGGTAGCGGCGGGCGAAGTCGTCGGAGCGGCTCCAGTGCGTGGTCGCCCGGCGGCCCTCCAGGAGGCCCGCCTCGGCCAGGAGATAGGCGCCGGAACAGACGCTGGTCATGCGGCGCACCTCGTCCGACCGCCGGCG
Organism: Phenylobacterium sp.; assembly: GCF_041913825.1. Lineage (GTDB taxonomy): Bacteria > Pseudomonadota > Alphaproteobacteria > Caulobacterales > Caulobacteraceae > Phenylobacterium. The sequence continues at coordinate 36,423 of NZ_JAYSEO010000034.1, read as the reverse complement.
AAGCCAAGTCACGATGTCGCTCAGCGACCGCAGGGAGCGGGTGCCGTCGCCGCCCGCCACCATCACCGTGTCGTAGTCGCGATCGTCGAGCGGGTCGGCCGCCAGGCTCACCCCCGACGAGCTCTCCACGTCGCCGCCGCTCGCGGAGACGACCCACAGCTCGTAAGCGCCCGGGCAGTAGCGCTCGGCGATCTCGAACGCGCCGATGGGGCCGGCCGCATCGAGCAACTGGAACCCCGGGTATATCACCACGGCGATGCGGCGGGTCATGGCAGGAACATAGGGATCAATGTCGTTTCAGCCTTGCGAGAAGCTTGGCAGGATTTAGCGGAAACAACAAGGAGAGCCAGATGAGCGCGTTCCACGTCGTCTTCCCGCTGTATCCGGGGGTCACCCACCTCGACTTCACCGGGCCTCACCAGGTGCTGAGCCGCCTGCCGCGCGCCAAGGTGCACGTGGCTTCCATGGGCGGAGCGGACATCGAGGCCGAGGGGCTGGTGTTCACTAGGCTCGAGGACCTGCGGTCCGTGCAGGACTGCGACCTGATCTGTGTGCCCGGCGGGCTCGGGACGACCGACGCCATGCTGGACGAGGCCTTCGTCGCAGAGATCCGGCGTCTGGCCGGTCGGGCGACCTACGTGACCTCGGTCTGCACCGGTTCGCTGCTCCTCGCGGCGGCGGGGCTGCTCGCCGGCCGCCGCGCGGCCACCCACTGGGCCTGGCGCGAACTCCTGAAGCCGTTCGGCGCGGTCGTCGACGAGGCGCGCGTCGTCCGCTGCGGGAACGTGATCACCGGCGGCGGGGTGACGGCGGGGATCGACCTGGCGCTCACGGTCGCCGCCGAGGTGGCCGGGCGCGAGGTGGCCGAGAGCATTCAGCTCGGCATCGAGTACGCGCCGGCTCCGCCGTTCGACAGCGGCCGGCCCGATACGGCGCCCGAGGCGGTGCTCGACCGGGTGCTGGAGCGGATGGGCCCGCTCGCCAAGGGTCGGATGGCCGCCGCCGAGCAGGCGGCCGCGCGGCTGCAGTCGGCCTAGCGGCGGGTCTGCGGGACGTAGGCGATCATCTGGATCTCGACCACGCCGGCCGGATTGAGCAGCCCCGTGGTGCCCACCGCCGTCCAGGCCGGATGCGGCGCGGCCATGAATTCGTCCTTCACGGCGCTCAGCGCGGCGAATTGCTCTTCCCGCGTGCCCTTGAAGCCAGGTCCGTCCCAGACGTGGAAGCTGTTGATCATCACCACGTCGGCGAAGCTCGCGCCCCCGGCCTCCAAGGCGCGCTTGAGGTGGGCGAAGGCGCGGCGGGCCTGGACCTTGAACGCCTCGGCGTCACGGGCCTCGTCGGCGGCCGGCCCGGCGATCACGCCCGACACATAGAGGAAGTCGCCGGCACGCCGCGCCGGGGCGTAGTGGTATTGGTCGTAGGCGCGCTGGGAGCCGGGCGTGGGGATCACCGCCGCGCCGCCGGGCGCGGGGATGATCCGGGGATAGGCCGGGGCCGCCGGCTGGGCGGCCGCCGGCGCTGCGAAGGCGAGCGCGGCGAGGGCGGTGGCGAGGCTGAGCTTCATGCCGCCGGTCTAAGGCCGACGCGGCGGCGCGGCACGTGAACTTTCGCACAGGAACGGCCAGGGTCAGGGACCCTGGCCGTCGTCGGGCGCGGTTAGTCTCGCAAGGCTCCTACGCCCGGCAGGCGCGCCTCAGGGCTTCGCCCGCTGGTCACTGTTCTCCTGGTGGTCACGCTTGGCGCCGGCGTCGTGGGCGTGGCGGCGGTCGCGTTCGCCGCCGCCGCCAGACTGGTGGCTGTAGGCGGTGTTGGTCGCCTCCCCGGGGGCGCGCGGGTCGCCCTTCTCGGGATGAGGTTTGCTGCGGTCCTCGTGGCTCGCGCCGGGACCGCCCCACCGTTCGGTGTTGGGGTGCTTGTCCGGCATGGGTCAGCGGTCCTGCTGGTAGCCCTGGTGGTGGGTGTTCTGGTTGACGTTGCCGTGCCGCCCCTGCTCGGAGAGGTTCACGTCGTCATCACCGGGCTGGCTGGACTGCAGGTCGGTGACCTCGTCACGGCGGCCCTGGGTGTCGCCGGCCACGTCGGGCTTGTCGCCGGGGTGCGAGCGCTGTTCCGGCGGGATCGGGGGAGCTTTCGAAGCCATGGGTTCGTCTCCTTCGGTTGGTGGAGTGAACCCGGCGGGCAGGGGAGGGTTCCGAACTCAGGCGGCGTCGAGGCCGATATCCAGCACGCTCACCGAGTGGGTCAGGGCGCCGACGCTGATCACGTCCACCCCGGTCTCGGCGATGGCGCGGACCGTCTGCAGGTTCACGCCGCCCGAAGCTTCGAGCACCACCCGGCCGTCCACCCGCCGCACCGCCTCGCGCAGGTCGTCCAGGCTGAAGTTGTCCAGCATCACCACGTCGGGCGCGTGCGGCAGGGCCTCGTCGAGCTGTGCCAGGGTGTCGACCTCCACCTCGACCTTCATGAGGTGGCCCGCGAAGGCCTTCGCGCGACGCACGGCCTCGCCCACCGAGCCGCAGGCGGCGACGTGGTTGTCCTTGATCAGGATCGCGTCATCCAGGCCGAAGCGGTGGTTGACGCCGCCGCCGCAGCGCACCGCGTACTTCTCCAGCGCCCGAAGCCCGGGCGTGGTCTTGCGGGTGTCGACGATGCGCGCCTTCGTCCCGGCCACGGCGTCCACATAGGCCCTCGTCAGGGTGGCGATGCCCGAGAGCCGGCCGAGCAGGTTGAGTCCGGTCCGCTCCGCCGAGAGCAGGGCGCGCGCGTTGGCCTCCACGCGCGCGAGCTCGGCGCCCGCAGCCACGGCGTCGCCGTCCGCCGCGAGGGCCTCGAAGGTGGCGCCGGGGTCCAGCTCGGCGACGGCGAGCCGGGCGCAGGCCAGGCCGGCCGCAACCCCCGGCTTGCGGGTCGCGAACACCGCGCTCAGCCGCGCCTCGGCCGGGATGCAGGCCTGGGCGGTGACGTCGCCGGCGCGGCCTAGGTCTTCCGCCAATGCGCCGCGGACCACCGGGGCGATGAGCAGGTCGGGCAGCGGCTCGATCATTCGGCGGCGTACTTCAGGGCCGGCTCCAGGTCGGCGAGGGTGAGGAAGGTGCGGCGGGGCTCCGCCTGCTGGGTGGCGTCGGCCCGCCAGTGGCCGCCGCGGCTCTCGGCGCGGGCGAGCGCGCAGGTGGCGACCAGCCGGGCGGCGACCAGGGCTGCGGCCTGGCCGTGCTCGTTCTCCAGCGCCGCGATCGTCGCGAGCAGGCGGGCGAGGCCGGCGGCGTCGCGGACCACGCCCGCGTCCCGGCTCATAGCCTTGCGGAGCGACTGCAGCGCCATATGGGGCAGGCGCGGCGGGGCCACAGCGGGCAGGGGGGCGGTCGCCGTGTCGGCCGCCTTGCCGGCCGCCCGGCCCGCCCGGGCGCCGAATACCGCCGCCTCCAGCAGGGAGTTGGAGGCTAGCCGGTTCGCCCCGTGGACGCCGGTGGACGCGCATTCGCCGGCGGCGAACAGGCCGGGCAGCGAGGTGCGGCCCTCCGCGTCGGTGACGATGCCGCCCATGTGGTAGTGGCAGGCCGGCGCGACCGGGATCGGCTCCTTTCGCGGGTCGACCCCGCCGCCCATGCAGGCGGCGAAGACGGCTGGAAATTCTTCGGGGAAGTGCGACCCCACCGCCTCGCGGGCGTCCAGGAAGGCGCCGCGGCCCGCCTCGCGCTCGGCGTGAATGGCGCGGGCCACCACGTCGCGCGGCGCGAGCTCGGCGTCCGGATGGTAGTGCGCCATGAACCGCTCGCCGGCGGCGTTGATCAGCACCGCGCCCTCGCCCCGCAGGGCCTCGGTGGCGAGCGGCGCCGGATCGCGGCCGATTTCGATTGCGGTCGGGTGGAACTGGACGAACTCCGGATCGGCGATCGCCGCCCCGGCCAGGGCCGCCAGGCCCAGGCCGTCGCCGGTGAGCTCGGCTGGCGTCGTGGTGACCGCGTAGAGGCCGCCGATCCCGCCCGTGGCCAGGACGGTTGCGCGGGCGGTGATCTCCGCGAGGGCGCCGTCCTGCTCGACCACGACGCCGCGCACACGGCCGTCGGCGTCCTGCAGCAGGCCGCGGAGCAGGGCCCCGGTGCGGACCTCCACGTGCCGGGCGGCGAGGACGGCGACGGTCACAGCCTCCATGATCGCGCGGCCGGCCTGGTCGCCCTTCACGCGGGCGACGCGCGCCCGCGAATGGGCCGCCTCGAGGCTCTGGGCGAAGTCGCCGTCGCCGGCGCGGTCGAAGGGCGCGCCCAGCGCCGCCAGCGCCCGCACGGCGGCGGGACCTTCCTCGGCCAGCAGCCGGGCCAGGTCCGGGTCGACCAGGCCGGCGCCGGCCGCCACCGTGTCGGCCGCGTGCAGCTCGGGCGTGTCGTCCGCAGCGAGCGCCGCGGCCATGCCGCCCTGCGCCCAGGCCGACGAGCAGCCCTGATTCAGCGGCGCGCCGCTCAGCAGCAGGACCTTGGCGGGCTCGGCGGCGAGGGCGGCGGTCAGGCCCGCCAGGCCTGCGCCGACCACGACCACGCCGTCGTGGCGGATGCGCTTCATCAGATCAGCTCCACGTCGACGTGGTGGCGAGCCTTAACGAGGTCGTAGCGGGCGGGGACGGCCGGGGGCGGCAGGTCCACCATCCGCTGGACGGCGAGGCGGGCCCGCTCGGCGACCGCCGGGTCCACGGTGACCTCGTAGCGGTCGTGCAGCAGGGCCTCGTAGATGTTCTGCAGGCTGATCCGCTTCATGTGCGGGCACAGGTTGCAGGGGCGCACGAACTCGGTGCTCACCGCGTCGGCGGCGACGTTGTCGGCCATGGAGCACTCGGTGATCAGCACCACGCGCTTCGGCTTCTTCGTCAGCACATAGTCGTTCATCGCCGCGGTGGAGCCGGCGAAGTCGGAGACCTCGAGGATCTCGGCCGGGCACTCTGGGTGGGCCAGGACCTCGGCGTCGGGATAGGCTTCGCGCAGGTCCAGGATGTCCTGGCGGTTGAACCGCACGTGGACCTCGCAGTGGCCCTTCCAGGCGATGATGCCGACCTTCGTCTGGCGCGCCACGTTGCGGGCCAGGAACTCGTCCGGGATCAGGATCACCTGGTCGACGCCCCACTGGCGCGCGGCCTCCTCGACCACCTGCACCGCGTTGGCGCTGGTGCAGCAGATGTCGGTCTCGGCCTTCACGTCGGCGGTGGTGTTCACGTAGGTGATCACCGGCAGACCGGGATAGCGTTGCTTGATGAGGCGCACGTCCGCGCCGGTGATCGAGCTCGCCAGCGAGCAGCCGGCCAGCGGATCCGGGATCAGCACCTTTTTCTCGGGGCTGAGCACCTTCGAGGTCTCGGCCATGAAGTGCACGCCGGCCTGGACGATGACCTTGGCCTCCGAACGCGCCGCTTCCTTGGCTAGCGCCAGGCTGTCGCCCACGAAGTCGCCGACGCCGTGGAAGATCTCCGGCGTCATGTAGTTGTGAGCCAGGATGACGGCGTCCTTCTCCCGCTTCAGCCGGTTGATCTCGGCGATCAGCGGCGCGTGGAGGCGCCATTCCATGGGGGTGACGTGGCCTTTGACCTTCTCCCAGGCGGGGAGCGTCTGGGCTTCGATCTCGGGGGTGAAGTCGAAGGTGAACCCGTCCGCGGCCATCTCGTCCTCCCTTATGCTCGATGTGAGCATATCTAGGGCCCAAAAACACGCCTCGGGCGGGGAGCCCTCGGCGTTAGTTATGCTCAATCCGAGCAAAACTGCATGAAATATAGCGCCGCCGAATCCCGGCGCAAGGCGCTTTCGCCGAACGGAGGTCAGATTCTTCGCGGCCAAGCTGGCGTGGCGGAGGGCGGGCCCCTAAGTACCCGGGCCGCCCGGATGGCCGACCTTTCGCCGAATTAAGGACCCATCTCCCTGCGTTGATGCGACAACCCCGTCGCCACGAACCGAGAGCTGATCCCCTGACCCGCGCCTTCCAGATCCTCAGCCGCGCCCTCCCGGCGGCGGCCGCTGCGGTTCTCGGGCTCGCCGCCTGCGCGCCGCAACCGGACCAGGCGTTGAGCCACGAGCAGCGGCGCTGGGCGGCCGCGGGCATGTCGCCCGAGGCCCTGAAGCTGCTCGCCAGCAGCATGGATCCGTCGGCACGCGCCATCGCCGTGCGCCACGACCCCTTCCTGCGCCAGGCGGATACCTGGAACCGGCCGGAGGGCTGGGAAAGCCTCGACATCGACCAGGCGCCGGACCTCGGCCTGCCGCAGACCGGCCAGACCGCGCAGGAGATCAACGAACTCCGCCCCTTCGCCGACCTGCCGATCCGCCCGATGAAGCCCTTCGTGCTCACGGCGGCGGGCAAGGACCGGGAGCGAGCGCTCGAGTGCCTGACGCAGGCCGTCTACTACGAGGCCGCGCGCGAGCCCGGCCTCGGCCAGGAGGCGGTCGCCCAGGTCGTGCTGAACCGGGTGCGCCATCCGGCCTACCCGAAGTCGATCTGCGCTGTGGTCTATCAGGGCGCCGCCCGCGCCACCGGCTGCCAGTTCACCTTCACCTGCGACGGGTCCCTGCGGTGGGCGCCCGAGCCGGCCCTGTGGAGCCGCGCCCGGCGCGTGGCCGAACGGGCGCTGAACGGTCACGTGGCCAAGCACGTGGGCTCTGCCACGCACTACCACGCGAGCTATGTGGCCCCGTACTGGGCGCCGACCCTGGTGAAGATGACCCAGGTGGGCGCGCACATCTTCTATCGCTGGACGGGCCCCTGGGGTGAGCCGCCGGCCTTCACCGGCCGCTACGCCGGTCACGAGGCCGACCTGACGCCGGCGGTCCTGAACGGCTTCGACGCTCGGACCCAGGGCCTGCTCTCGCCGGAAACGCAGGGCGTGCCGCCGTCTAGGACGGTGAAGCTGGACGTGGCCGGCGAGGTCAGGACCTACACCGTCGCCGACGCCACGGCGGCGGGCGGCGAGCGTACGCGGGTGAAGGGCACGCTCTACGCCGCGCGCCGCCAGCCCACGGCCGACGAGGTCCGGCAGATCAACGAGCGTCTCGCCGCGGTGGAGCGCGACCTGGAGGCGCCGAGGGCGGCCGACGTAGCCCAGGCCGCGAGGCCCGCCAGCGAGCCGGCCGCGCGCGCCACCGACTGATCAGCCGGCGAAGGCGTCCGGGTAGGCCACGGTCAGCGGACCGTCGAAGGCGCCAGTCTCCAGCGCGAGCGCCATGAAGGCGGGGGAGCCGGCGTAGGGTGCGCTCACGCCCGCCGCGGCTTCGGCGGAGAAGCCGAACCGCGGGTAGTAGGCCGGGTGACCGAGCACCAGCACCCCGTGCGCTCCGAAGTCCCTGGCGCTCTCGAGGCCGGCGCGGATCAGGGCGGAGCCCAGGCCGCCGTTCTGCCGATCCGGCCGCACCGCCACCGGCGCAAGGGCTGCGAAGAGTTCGTAGCGGTCGGCCCAGAGGCGGCTGAACAGGATGTGCCCGACGAGGTCCTGATCCTCCACGGACACCAGCTCGAACAGCACGTCGCCGTCCGCGCGCAGCCGCTCCACCAGCCGGGCCTCGTCGGCCTGGCCGAACGCGGCCTCGACCACCGCGGCGATGGCGGCGTGGTCTTCCGGACGGGCGTGGCGGATCATCGCCCCAGCCTATCCTGATCCGCGCCCTCAAAACTGAAGTCTGGACTTCATCGTCGCAATGGATAAACTGAAGCGCGGACTTCAGAATGGAGCGTCGGATGAGGGCACAGTTCACGACACCTTCGTCCTCGAGCGGCGCTACCCGGCGGCCCCGGTTCAGGTGTTTGCCGCCTTCTCCGATCCCGACCTCAAGCGGGTCTGGTACGCGGAAGGGGCGCACGAGCTGCTCGCCTTCGAGTCCGACCTTTGTGTCGGTGGTATCGAGCGGGTGCGCTATCGCCTCACCGACGGGCCCATGGCGGGCGAGGTGGTGGAAAGCGAGGGCCGGCACGAGGTGATCGTCTCCAACCGCCGGGTGGTGATCGCCGCCACCATGAGCCTCGGGGGGCGGCCGATCTCCACGGCCGTCGCGACATTCGAGCTGTTGCCGGACGGCGCGGGCACGCGGCTGGTGTTTACGCACCAGGCCGTCTTCTACGAAGGCGCAGACGGACCGCAGATGCGCCGCACCGGCTGGGAAACGCTGCTGGATCGGCTCGGCGGCATCTTCGTGCCCGCATGACCGCCGCTGCGGCACGCGTCTTCCATGCCCTCGGCGAGCCCACGCGCCGCGCGATCGTCGAGCGGCTCGCTCACGGCCCTCTGCCTGCGTCGCAACTGGCAGCGCCCCTCGGCGTCACCGTCACGGCGGTCGGCCAGCACCTGAAGGTGCTGGAGGCCAGCAGGCTGGTGCTGACCGAAAAGGTGGGGCGCACGCGCACCTGCCGGATCGATCCTGCGGGATTTGCGGTGCTGGACGACTGGATCGCCTCGCAGCGCTCGCTGTGGGAGCGCCGCCTGGACAGGCTGGGCGAGCTGCTCGCCGAGCAACAGGAACGGGGCTCCTAGTCCTCGGCCTGGAAGCTGCGCGGCTCCTCGGGGCGGCCCGTGTCCTGACGCTCGTTGCGGAACGCCTCCGTCGCCAGCTTTCGCCAGCCTTCGGCGATGCTCAGGTAGACCTCGCGCTCGGCCGGGCTGGCCGCCCGGGCCGCGAGGCGGGCGACGGCCTCCGCCTGCGCAAGGTATCGTTCACTGTCTCGCATCATCAGCACGCACTACGCGAAACCAACCTCGCCAATGACGAGCGGGTTGCGTGCTGACCTGTGGATCAGGCGAAAATTTGGCGCGGACGGCGAAAGCGCCTCACCAGACGCCGATCTTCTCCGCCTCGGCGTGGCTGATCGGCTTGTGGGCCCGCGCGTGGTCCTCCTCGGCGAGGAAGCGGACCGCCTCCAGGGCCGCCATGCAGCCCATCCCCGCGGCCGTGACCGCCTGGCGGTACACGTCGTCGGTGACGTCGCCGGCGGCGTAGACGCCCGCGATGGCCGTGGAGGCCGTGCCGGGCTTCACCTTCAGATAGCCGCTGGCGTCCATCTCGAGCTGCCCCTGGAAGAGCTGCGAGGCCGGCGCGTGGCCGATCGCGATGAACACGCCGTCGCACGGGAGGGTGCGGGTCTCGCCGGTCTTGACGTTCTTCAGACGCACGCCGGTGACGCCCATGGGATCGGCCTCGCCGACCACCTCGTCGATGGCGTTGTCCCACACCACCTCGATCTTTTCGTGGGCGAACAGCCGCTCCTGCAGGATGCGTTCGGCCCGGAGTTCGTCGCGCCGGTGGACCAGGGTCACCTTGGCCGCGAAGTTGGTGAGGAACAGGGCCTCCTCCACGGCGGTGTTGCCGCCGCCGACCACCACCACGTTCTTGCCGCGGTAGAAGAAGCCGTCGCAGGTGGCGCAGGCGGAGACCCCGAAGCCCTGGAATTTCTGCTCGCTCTCGATGCCGAGCCACTTGGCCTGGGCGCCGGTGGCGATGATCAGGGTCTCGGCAAGCCAGACCTGGCCGCTGTCGGTCTCCAGCCGAAACGGGCGCTTGGAGAGGTCGGCCTTCACGACGATGTCGTTGACGATCTCCGTCCCCACGTGCTCGGCCTGGGCCTGCATCTGCTCCATCAGCCAGGGGCCTTGGATGACGTCCTTGAAGCCCGGATAGTTCTCCACGTCGGTGGTGATGGTGAGCTGGCCGCCGGGCTGGATGCCCTGGATCAGCACGGGCTTCAGGAGCGCGCGGGCGGCGTAGATGGCCGCGGTGTAGCCGGCGGGGCCGGAGCCGACGATCAGGCAGCGGACGGAGCGGGGTTCGGACATGTCCCCTATGTAGTGGGGATTCCCGGCCCGTGCGACCCGGCAGGCGGGGCTGCGGCGCTTTGGGCGCTCAGGGTCCGCGGGCGGCAATCAGCTTCAGGAAGGCCTCTGCGGTGCGGCTGGCGCCCTGACCGTCGCAGATCTCCGCGCTGGCCTCGGCCAGCCGCCGGCGCAGGTCGGCATCCTTCAGCAGCCGCAGGATCGCCCGGTCGAACTGGGCGTCGAAGTCGTCCGCTCCGGCGTCGACCACCAGGGCCGCGCCTCGCGCCGCCATGGCCGCGGCCGCCGCCTTCTGGTTCTCGGCCAGCACCAGGATCACCGAGGGCAGGCCGAGCGTGCAGCGCTCCCAGGTGGCCGAGCCGGCGGCTCCGACGCCCACGTCCGCCTCGGCCGTGAGGCGCGCCATGTGCGGCGTGTCCACGTGGAGCGCGAGCCGCGTGTCGCGCCGCGCGATCTTGGCCAGGCCCGGCAGGCTGGGCGCGGCCGAGCCCACCACCACGTCGATGCCCGCCTCGCCCACCCGCAGGCGCAGCCGTTCGACGACGCGCGCGGTGATCCCGTCCACATCGGTCAGGCCCATGGACACCAGGAAGCGCTGCACCGGCTCGCCGCGCCAGGCGAGGGCGGTCTGGCGAAGGGCGGCGAACTCCGGCCGGACCGGGGCGTAGTTGGGTCCCAGCAACAGGCGGGCGTGCTCCGGGATCAGGCCGTCGTAGTCCTGCGCGCGGCGCTCGGGTCCGGAATCCAGGATCAGGTCCGCGCCCAGCGGCCGGTTGGCCAGGTCGTCCACCACCAGCACGGGCCGGCCTTGCCCCATGGCGCGGTGGTCACGCTCAGTCAGGCCGTAGTGATCGAAGACGATGGCGTCGAAGGCCTCGGCTCCGATCGCGGCGGCGAGGTCCCGGGGCTCGGTGGAGGCGGCGGCGAGCTGGCGGGCGTCCGGCGCAAAGGCCTCCAGCACCGCGCTGACCGCCGGCGGGCCCATGAAGGCGCAGCTCGCGCCCTGGGCGGCCAGGGCGCGCGACAGGGTCAGGCAGCGCATCACGTGGCCGCCGCCGACCTTCTGGCCGGCGTCCACCACGAACAGGATCCGGGGGCCGCTCATGCCTGCGGATCGCCCGCGATTGGGGCGTCAGCGGGGCGGTGGACGCTTGGACGAGTCATGGCCGCGCAAGAAACCTCGCCTCGCGCCCAAAAGCAAAGGGGCCGCTCCGAAGAGCGGCCCCGAAGGTCGTCAGCCGTGAGGCTTCGCGTCAGGCGATGTTGCCCAGGGCGATGTCGGTCAGCGCCCGGCCCACCAGCCGGACCGCGTCGTCCACCCCGTCGCCGGCGGCGTCGTAGAACACCACCACGTCGGAGCCGACCTGGGCGGCCACGTAGACCACGGTGCCGTCCAGCGCCGTGTTGGCCGCGGTAAGCGCGGCGGCATAATCGCTGTAGGTCGTGCCGAGCTCGGCGTAGTTCGCGCTCGTGCCCGCCGCTCCGCCGAACTCGATGAGGTCGGTATTGCCCCAGTCGGTGATCTGGTCGAGCTCGCCGATGACGGGCGTGCCGTCCACGTCGGAGTCGCCGGCCGCGAAGGTGAAGGTGTCCGTGCCGCCGCCGCCGGCCAGGACGTCGACGCCGCCGCCGCCGGTGATGGTCTCGTTGCCCGAGCCGCCGGTCACGGTGTCATCGCCGCCTTCGGCGTTGATGTGGTTGGCCCCGCCGCCGCCGGAGATCGCGTCGCCGCCGTCGCCGGAGGTGATGCTGTCGTCGCCGCCGCCGCCGAAGATGGTGTCGGCCCCGGTTCCGGACTCGATCGTGTTGTTGCCGCTGCCGGCGTCGATCCAGTTGGCGCCGTCGTCCGCGTCGATGTCGTCAGAGCCCGCGCCGGCCGTGATCGTGTCGGCGCCGCTGCCGGAGGTGATCACGTTGGCGCCTTCGCCGCCTTCCACGGAGTTCGCCCCTTCGCCGGCCACGATGGTGTCGTCGCCCGCGCCGCCGAAGATCGAGTCGGCGCCCGAGCCCATGGTGATGCTGTCGGAGCCGTTGTTGCCTTCCACCGCCGAGGTCACGTTCTGGCCGGTGATGGTGTCGTTGTCGTCGCCGCCCTGCACGATGGCGCGGCCGGTGAAGGTGATGGTGTCCGCGCCCGCGCCGCCGACCAGGATGTCGCCGCTGGACGAGGAGGCGTCGTGGCCGCCGCCGACCAGGCGGTCGTTGCCCGCGCTGCCGTTGAGGCTGTCGTTGCCCGCGCCGCCGGTGATCGAGTCGTTGCCGTCGCCGCCGAACACGGTGTTGCTGCCGTCGCCGACGTTGATGCTGTCGGCGCCCGAACCGGTGTTGATCACGTCGTTGCCGGTGCCGGAGGTGACGGTGTTGGCCCCGCCGCCGTCGGTCAGGGTGTTGTTGCCGTGGCCGAGGATGACCGTGTCGGCTCCGGCGCCCGTGGTGACGACGTCGTTGCCGCCGCCGCCGGTGATGCTGTTATCGCCCGCGCCCGCGGTGATGGTGGTGGACAGCGAGCCGGTCGTGATCGTGTCGTTCCCGTCGCCGGTGGAGATCGAGCCGCCGCTGGCGCCCGTCAGGGTGATCCGGCTCACGCCGGTCCCGCCGTCCAGGGTGACGACGGTGTTGGCGCCGGTGATGGTGTCGTCGCCCGAACCCGCGTTGACGATGTCCTCGCCGCTGCCGGTGTCGATGGAGTCGTTGCCAGACGCGCCGTCGAGCACATCGTTGCCGGCGCCGCCCTGCAGCGTGTCGGCCCCGTCGCCGCCCATCAGGCTGTCGGCGCCCGTGCCGGCGGTGATCGAGTCGTCGCCCGCGCCGCCGAACACCGAGTTCGCGCCGTCGCTGGCCGCGACGCTGTCGTTGCCGGCCCCTGCGTCGACGGTGTCCGCACCGCCCGCCAGGCTGATGTTGTCCGCGCCGTCGCCCGAGTTGACCGCCGAGGCCCCGTCGGCGTCGGTGATCACGTCGTCGCCGGTGCCGGTGATGAAGATGTCGCTGCCGGCGCCGCCCACCAGGGTGTTGTTGCCGTTGCCGCCGTTCAGCGAGTCGTTGCCGGCGGCGCCTTCCAGACGGTCAGCGCCGTCTTCGCCGCCCAGGGTGTCGTTGCCGGCCTCGCCACCCAGGGTGTCGTCGCCGAGGTTGCCGAGGACGTAGTCGTTGCCGTCGCCGGCCATGATGCTGTCGTCGCCCTGGCCGCCGAGCAGCAGGTCGTAGGCCGCGCCGCCGGTGATCGTGTCGTTGCCGCGGTTGCCCTGAGCGAAGTTGTCGCCGGCGCCGGCGAAGATCACGTCGTCGTCCTGGCCGCCGTAGATGACGTCGTTGCCGTCGCTGCCGCTCAGGCGGTCGGCGCCCTGGTTGCCCTGCAGCAGGTCCGCGTCGGAGCCGCCGGTCAGGGTGTCGGCGCCCTCGCCGCCGTAGATGCCGTTGCGGTTGGCCGTGGCCGCGAAGGTGTCGTCGTTGATCGTGCCCGCGTACAGGACCGAGCCGTCCGGGAAGATGACGTCGGTGACGGCGCCGCCCGAGCCGCGCAGCACGAGGTCGTCGAACGTCAGCGACTTGCTGGGCGCCACCAGCGTCACGCTGGCCGGGCCGTTGATGCTGAAGGGCGTGAAGACCACCGCGACTTCCGAGGCGGAGCCGGAGGTGAACACGATGCGATCGTTGGTGGTGAAGGCGCTGGCCTGCGCCTGGGTCATTTCATCCCAGAAGTACGTCGCCACGGTGAGGGGCCCCCGACTCGAATGCAAAATTGGAGCGACACCCTAGGCGAAGGGTGTTGCGATTTTCTTGCCAAGGTTGAAGGGCGTTAACCCATTGGGCAAGCCTCGCCTTTCGGGCGAGCGCTGCTATTCGCGCGCGTCAAAACGGCGCAACAGCTCCGCCGCCGCCCGGTCGGTCTCCGCGAGCGGCGCGTAGGCCCAGGTTTCCAGCGTCCCGTCGAAAGGCCGTGAGACGCCCCGCGCGGCTAGCGCGGCGTGGAACCGGCGGAACTTCGGATTGCCGCGGCCCGCCATGGGCAGCACGTGCACCGGCTTGCCGGTGGCGGCGGCGTCCGTCGCGAGGTTGGTGGAATCCTCGGTCACCAGGATCGCGTCCGCAAGCGCGAGGAAGCCGAAGTAGGGGTTCTCTCCGCGGTCGTCCCAGATCAGCCCGGGCAGGTCCGCGAGACTCGCCCGCATCGCCGCGCGCGCCGGCTCGGGCGTTCGCCTGGTGAAGCTGAGCAGCAGGGAGCCGCCGGCGGTCTCCACCGCCGTGCGGATCCGGCGGGCGAGTTGCGCGGCGTGCGCTTCCGGCAGGTCGAAGGCCTTGGAGCGCCCGCCGACGATCACCGCGACGCGCGGCCGGGGCAGGGGACCAAGCCGCGCGGCCCAGACATCGCCGGCCGCGGCGAGCGTCGTCGGCGTCAGCCGGTTCGGCGCGCCCAGGATCGCGAAGACGTTCGGCCCGGCGATCTCGTCGTGCTCCGGCGGGATCACCAGGTCGAACGCGCCCAGCGGCCCCCGAGGATCCTGGGTCTGGACGACAAAGGTCCGCTTGGCGGAGCGGCCGTGAACCCGCCGCGACAGGGGCAGGGTGGCCCGCCCGGCGGCGATCCAGATGTCGGGCCAGGGCGGAGCGATAGGGCTGTCGCTGCGAAGCGTCGGGGTGAGGGCGGGGTTCAGCGCCGTCGGCAGCCGGCCGATCCCCCATCGCCAGCCGATGCGCTTGACGTCGATCTCGGCGGGGCGCTGACGCGCGACCGCCTGCGCCAGGCCCACCGCCTGCGCCTCGATGCCGGCTCGGCCGTCGGAGACGGCCCAGATGGTCAGGGGTGGCCGGGGAGCCGTGCCCATGCGGAGTGGGTCAGACCCACTCCACCTTGAGGATCTCGTAGGCCTTCACGCCGCCGGGAGTGTTCACCTCCACGACGTCGCCCGTCTCCTTGCCGATCATCGCGCGCGCGATCGGAGAGGTGATGGAGACCTTGCCCCGCTTCACGTCGGCTTCGTGCTCGCCGACGATCTGGTAGCGGGCCTCTTCCTCGGTGTCCTCGTCGACCACGGAGACCGTGGCGCCGAACTTCACCTGGGTGCCCGAGAGCTTGGTGACGTCGATCACCTGGGCGCGGGCCATCTTGTCCTCGATCTCGGCGATCTGGCCTTCGATCCAGCCCTGGCGCTCCTTGGCGGCATGGTACTCGGCGTTCTCGGAGAGGTCGCCATGCGACCGCGCTTCAGCGATCGCGGCGATGACCGCCGGTCGCTCAATCGTCTTCAAACGCTTCAGCTCTTCGTCGAGGGCCTGATAGCCCTCGGCGGTCATCGGGACTTTTTCCATAGAGGTGATGACTCGGGTTCGCCCTAAGTGAGTGTCCGTCCTGGGTCCGGCCGCGGGCGCAGGCGTCCGGGGGGAAAGAAACTATGATTGTGCGGCGCAAAACTCAAGAGCAGCGGTATCGGCGTCTCAATTGATGGGATCGATCCCTAGGCGCTCTCGCTGATCACCGCCCCTTCCAACTCGCTGGGCTCGGGCGTCTCGAAGACGCCTTCCGCGAATTCGAACATCTCCGGCGTCACCTCGATGGCGAAGTTCTCGCCCCGCACGACGTTCCGCTCGGCGACGCGCGCACGGCGGACCTCGGGCGGCGCAGTGACGTAGTGGAACTGCAGCGGCAGCTCCGTGGCCTCGGCGATCTCCCGCACCCGGGCGCGGTCGGCGCGGCGCATCAAGCCGATGTCCAGGATCACCGAGGTCCCGGTCGCCAGCACGCCGGCCGCCACCGACCAGATCTGCGCCTCGCAGCGGCCGACGCGCTCCACCATCCACTCGTATTCGATCTTCTCGGGCATGTCGGGCGCGAACAGCCGGGCCATCCACTCGTCGAGGATGAAGGCCACGGCCTTCTCCCGCCGGGCGAAGGCGTGGGCGTAGGTCGTCTTGCCGGCGCCCGAGGGGCCGAAGATCACGTGCAGGGTGGCGGACATGCCGCCTCCTAGCGGACCGAGAGGCCCCCGTCGATGACCAGCTCGGCGCCGGTGACGTAGCGGCTCTCGTCGGAGGCCAGCCAGAGAACGCCACTGGCGATGTCGTCCGGCGCGCCCTTCACCCCGAGCGGGACCGCGAGCTGGGACATGGCGTCCAGGTCCGGCGGCGCGTTCACGCCGTGCTCGCCGCCGATCACCGTGTTCCAGATCGGGGTCTCGATGATGCCGGGATGGACCGAGTTCACCCGCACGCCGTCCTTCGCCGCCGCGCACTCCAGCGCCACGGCCTTGGTGAACAGCCGCACGCCGCCCTTGGTGGCGCAGTAGCCGGCCAGCATCGGCGCGCCCTTCAGGCCCGCGACCGACGACATGTTGACAATCGAGCCGCCGCCGCCCTGGCGCATGAGCGGAATCGCGTGCTTCACGCCCAGGAAGACGCCGTCGAGGTTGACGGCGGTCTGCCTGCGCCAGGTCTCCAGCGTCATCTCCAGCACCGACCCGCCAAGGCCGATGCCGGCATTGTTGACCAGCACGTCGAGCCGGCCGTGCCGGTCCCGCACCTCGGCAATGACCTCGATCCAGGCCTGCTCGTCGGTGACGTCATGGCGGAGGTAGTGGGCCTGGCCGCCGGCCTTGCCGATCGCCGCCACCGTCTCCTCGCCCTTGAGGTCCTGGACGTCGGTCACCACCACCGTGGCGCCTTCCTGCGCCAGCCGCTCGGCGCAACTGCGGCCGATGCCGCTCGCGCCGCCGGTCACCAACGCCACCTTGCCCTGCACGCGTCCCGCCATGGGTCCCTCCCGTCGTTTCGGCGAGGCTTACGCGCTTGGCGGCGACGGGGCCAGAGCGACGCTGCGGCAGCTTGTGTGCTAAGCGCGCGGCGGGAGGGCTCCGACATGGACGCGATCATCCGGGCCTGCGGGCCAGACGACGCCGCAGCCCTGGCCCTGGTGGGCCAGGCGACGTTTCTCGAGACCTACGCGAGCGCCCTGCCGGCGCAGGACATCCTGCACCACTGCCGCCACGAGCATTCGGAGGCGCGCTACGCCGGCTGGCTCGGCCGGCCCGGCTACGACTTCCGCCTGGCGGAGGCCACCGAGGGCCGCGCGCCGGTGGGCTACGTGATGAACGCGCCGCCCGACCTGCCGGTGGTTCTGCAGGCCGGCGACGTGGAGCTCAAGCGCATTTACCTGCTGCACCGTTTCCACGGCTCGGGCCTTGGTCCCAGGCTCATGGCCGCGGCTATCGAGGCGGCGCAGGCAGCGGGCGCGTCGCGCCTGCTGCTCGGCGCCAAGAACGACAATCGCCGCGCCCTGGCCTTCTATGCCCGGCAGGGCTTCGTGCAGATCGGCGAGCGCAAGTTCAGGGTGGGCGGCAACGACTACGACGATGTCGTCCTCGCGCGCCCCCTGTGAGTGGAGGCGGCCAGGCTACTGCAGGTAGCTGGGCGTGCCGCCGTTCATCAGGCCCCAGATCAGGAACACCGCCAGGATCGCGACGGCAATGAGCATCAGGACGGGGATCACCCCTTCCATCTTCTCGGCGATATGACGGTTCTTATGGTGGCGAACGTCGCCCTGGTGTTCAGTCGACATGCCGGTTTCCTCACAGTCTGTCGGGGCGGAGCCCCGGTTGGCCAGGCTGCGGCGAGCGCCGCGGGCGCCCGCTCCGGCTAGTCTTTCAGGGCCGCCGGAGCGCGCCCGTGCCGCCCGTCTCAGTCAGGCGATCTATGAAGTCTGCGCCCGCCGAGAACGGCGGTCAATGACCGTCGGGCGCTCAGGCCGCGACGCCGAACAGCGCTCCCACCCCAGCCGTCGCCCCGAGCGCCAGCGCGCCCCACACCGTGACCCGTAGCACCGGCTTCCAGAGCGAAGCGCCGCCGGCGCGCGCACCCACCGCCCCGAGCAGCGCCAGGAACAGGATCGAGGACGCCGCCACGGCCGCCACGATCTGGCGTTCCGGCGCCATGAGGGCCGCCGCCAGCGGCAGGGCCGCGCCGGCGGAGAAGGTGAGGGCGGAGGTGACGGCCGCCTGGATGGGCCGCGCGGCGGTGATCTCGGAGATCCCCAGCTCGTCGCGGGCGTGCGCGGCGAGTGCGTCCTTCGCCATCAGCTGGTCAGCCACCTGGAGGGCCAGACCCGTGTCCAGGCCTCTGGCGACGTAGATGTTGGCCAGCTCCTCGCGTTCGAAGGCGGGCTGGGTGGCGAGTTCGCTGCGCTCTCGGGCGAGGTCCGCGTTCTCGGTGTCCGCTTGCGAACTGACCGAGACGTACTCGCCGGCGGCCATGGAGAAGGCTCCGGCGACCAGTCCCGCGGCCCCGGCAAGGAGCACGTCGCCGCGGCCCGACGACGCCGCGGCGACGCCGACCACCAGGCTCGCCGTCGAGACGATCCCGTCGTTGGCGCCGAGGACGGCTGCCCGCAGCCACCCGACCCGCTGGATCAGGTGGCGTTCGAGATGACGTGGAGCCATGGCTTGGATCTCGCAGGGCTGGCGCTGGCGTCGTGCGCCAGCCTCGCCAATCCTGCGCGTCCTGGCGAGGCTCCGCCTTGATCGATCTCAGGCGTAGCTCTGCAGCGGCCGGACCTCGAGCGGGCCTTCCGCGGTGGCGACGATCGCCTGGGCCGCAGCCAGCGCGCCGGCCGCGGTGGTGAAGTAGGGGATCTTGCCCATCAGCGCCGTCCGGCGGATCTCGAACGAATCCACCAGCGACTGCTTGCCTTCGGTGGTGTTGAAGACGAGCTGCACGCCACCGTTTTTCATCGCGTCGACGATGTGCGGCCGCCCTTCCAGAACCTTCTTCACGTGCTCGACGGCCAGGCCCTGCTCGCGCAGGAACGACTCGGTGCCGGCGGTGGCCAGCACGCGGAAGCCGTGGGCCAGCAACAGCCGGGTCGGTTCCACGATCCAGGGCTTGTCGGAGTCCTTCACCGAGACGAAGACGCAGCCCGACTTCGGCAGGATCGTCCCGCCGCCAAGCTGGCTCTTGGCGAAGGCGCGGGCGAACGCCGGGCCCAGGCCCTCGCCGGGCCGCACCCAGTCGAGGCCCATGACCTCGCCCGTGGAGCGCATCTCGGGCCCGAGCACCGTGTCGACGCCGGCGAAGCGGGCGAACGGGAAGACCGCCTCCTTCACCGCGATGTGGTCGAGCTTGGCTTCCTTGAGGTCGAACTCCGCCAGCCGCTTGCCGGCCATCACCTTGGCGGCGATGGACGCCAGCGGGCGGCCGATCGTCTTGGCCACGAAGGGCACGGTGCGGCTGGCGCGCG
Organism: Phenylobacterium sp.; assembly: GCF_041913825.1. Classification (GTDB taxonomy): domain Bacteria; phylum Pseudomonadota; class Alphaproteobacteria; order Caulobacterales; family Caulobacteraceae; genus Phenylobacterium. Next base: position 17,407 of record NZ_JAYSEO010000034.1, on the reverse strand, counting down.
GATTGACCTCGAGGACGTAGATCCGCGGGCTCTCCGAGTGCGGCTCCTCGATCGCGAACTGCACGTTCATCAGGCCCCGCACCTGCAGGGCGCGCGCCATGGCCTCGGTCTGCCGCTTCAGCTCGGCGATCGTCTCGGGCTTCAGGGAGAAGGGCGGAAGCGAGCAGGCGCTGTCGCCGGAGTGCACGCCGGCTTCCTCGATGTGCTCCATCACGCCCGCCACGAACACCTGGCCCGCGTCGTCGCACAGCGCGTCCACGTCCACTTCCGTGGCCCGGCTCAGATACTGGTCGATGAGCACCGGGCTGTCGCCGGACACCTGTACGGCGGTGCGGATGTAGCGGTCGAGCTGCTCGTCGTCCCGGACGATCTCCATGGCCCGGCCGCCCAGCACGTAGGACGGGCGGATGACCACCGGGTAGCCGACCTCGTGCGCGGCGGCGAAGGCTTCGTCGCGGCTGCGGGCGATGGCGTTCACCGGCTGGGCGATCTCGAGCTTGTGCAGGAGCTGCTGGAAGCGCTCGCGGTCCTCGGCCAGGTCGATGGCGTCGGGCGAGGTGCCGAGGATCGGGATGCCCGCGTCCTCCAGCGGCTTGGCCAGCTTCAGCGGCGTTTGGCCGCCGAACTGCACGATCACGCCCAGCAGCTCGCCGCGCGAGCGCTCGACGTCGATCAGCTCCAGCACGTCCTCGGCGGTCAGCGGCTCGAAGTAGAGCCGGTCGGAGGTGTCGTAGTCGGTCGAGACGGTCTCCGGGTTGCAGTTGACCATGATCGACTCCACGCCGATCTCGTCGAGCGCAAAGGCCGCGTGGCAGCAGCAGTAGTCGAACTCGATGCCCTGGCCGATCCGGTTCGGGCCGCCCCCGAGGATGATCGCCTTCTTCCGGTCGGACGGCTCGCTCTCACAGTCTGGGACCTGGCCCAGCGCGCCGGTCTCGTAGGTCGAGTACATGTAGGGGGTCTCGGCGCGGAACTCGCCGGCGCAGGTGTCGATGCGCTTGAACACCGGCCGCACGCCGAGCGTCCGGCGGGCCTCGCGCACCTCGGCCTCGGTACGGCCGGTCAGCTTGGCGAGGCGGGCGTCCGAGAAGCCCTTGGCCTTCAGCTGGCGGAAGCCGTGGGCGTCGGCGGGCAGGCCCGCGTCGCGCACCTTGGCCTCGTCGGCCACCAGCTCTTGGATCTGGCGCAGGAACCAGGGCTCGTAGGAGCAGGCGGTGTGAATCTCGTCGCAGGTCAGGCCCTCGCGGAAGGCCTGGGCGATCACCCGCAGCCGGTCCGGCGTCGGCGTGCCCAGCGCCCGCACCACGGCGGCGTGGCGCGTCTCCGCATCCTCGGCGCCCTCGATGGCCACCTCGTCGAGGCCGGTCAGGCCCGTCTCCAGGCCGCGCAGCGCCTTCTGCAGGCTCTCGGCGAAGGTGCGGCCGATGGCCATGACCTCGCCCACGGACTTCATCGAGGTGGTCAGATACGGCTCGGAGCCCGGGTACTTCTCGAAGGCGAAGCGGGGGATCTTGGTGACGACATAGTCGATGCTGGGCTCGAACGAGGCCGGGGTCGCGCCGGTGATGTCGTTCATCAGCTCGTCGAGGGTGTAGCCCACGGCCAGCCGGGCCGCGACCTTGGCGATCGGGAAGCCGGTGGCCTTGGACGCCAGCGCCGAGGAGCGGCTGACCCGCGGATTCATCTCGATGACCACCATTCGCCCGTCGGCCGGATTGACCGCGAACTGCACGTTGGAGCCGCCGGTCTCGACGCCGATCTCCCGCAGCACGTCGATCGAGGCCTTGCGCATCCGCTGGTATTCCTTGTCGGTCAGCGTCAGCGCGGGCGCGACGGTGATCGAGTCGCCGGTGTGCACGCCCATCGGGTCGATGTTCTCGATAGAGCAGACGATGATGCAATTGTCCGCGCGGTCGCGGACCACCTCCATCTCGTACTCCTTCCAGCCCAGCACGCTCTCCTCGATGAGGACTTCGGTGGTGGGCGAGAGGTCGAGGCCGCGTTCGACGATCTCGCGGAACTCCTCGACATTGTAGGCGATGCCGCCGCCGGTGCCCGCCAGGGTGAACGACGGGCGGATGATCGCCGGCAGGCCGACGAACTCCAGGCCGCTCATCGCCTCTTCCAGCGTGTGCGCCACCTGGGAGCGCGGGCTCTCCAGGCCGATCGCGTCCATGGCGTCGCGGAATTTCTGCCGGTCCTCGGCCTTGTCGATGACGTCGGCCCGCGCGCCGATCATCTCCACGCCGTACTTCTCGAGAACCCCCATGCGCTCGAGCGCCAGGGCGGTGTTGAGCGCCGTCTGGCCACCCATGGTCGGCAGCAGCGCGTCCGGCCGTTCCTTGGCGATGATCTTCTCGACCATCTCGGGCGTGATCGGCTCAATGTAGGTGGCGTCGGCGACGTCGGGATCGGTCATGATCGTCGCCGGGTTCGAGTTGACCAGCACGATCCGGTAGCCCTCGGCGCGGAGCGCCTTGCAGGCCTGGACGCCGGAATAGTCGAACTCGCACGCCTGGCCGATGACGATCGGGCCGGCGCCGATGATCAGGATCGAGGAGATGTCGGTGCGTTTGGGCATCTTTTCTCGCGCGCAAGGGCGGCCGCGCTGCTCAAGCGCGCCGACACCAGTCAGAACTGCAGGTTAAGCGGGCGATGTAGAGGGCGAGCCCCCGCCACGCAAGCGGTGAGACGGCCGCACTTGCAGCGAAGCGCCGCCGCGGCGAGAAAGGCGAACCAGGCACAAGCTCGGGGCCACCATGTACCGCGGTCGTTTCGGCATCATCGCGTCCGTCCGCCGCGCCCTCGCGCCAGAGCCGCCGGCCCCGCCGCCGCCGCCGCCGCTCGCGGCCGAGCCGCCGCCCGACCCCGCCCCGGAGCCCGACCCGCCGCCCCCAGATCACAGGCCCTTCGTCCTCGCGCTTTATCGACGGCTGATGCGCCGGGAACCGGACGCCGCCGAACTGGAGCACTGGGCCGCCGTGGTGGGCCACCTGGGGCACGAGGCGGTCCTCGAGCGGTTCTTCACGTCCGGGGAGTACGAGGCGCGGCACGGGGTCAACGACCGGTCCGAGTTCCAGCCTGGCCACTACTATTCGCCGGTGGTGGATCCGGACGCCCTTCGAGCCTCGGGGTTCCGGGTGCGGCGCGACGAAGCGGACGAGGCGAGCCTCGCAGGCATCGACCTGCGGCCGGAGGCGATGGTCGACCTGTGGCGGCGGAACCTCGAGGTGATCCGCGCCGCACCTTTCCCCGACAGGGAGGCGCCGCCCCGCCGCTACTACGCCGACAACGACGTCTACGCCTGGGGCGACGCGCTGATCCTGCTGGCCATGTTCAACGAGCTTCGGCCCAGGCGGGTGGTGGAGGTGGGATCGGGCTTCTCGTCGGCCTGCATGCTGGACATCTGCGACGACCTCCGCTTGCCCACCCGCTTCACCTTCGTGGAGCCCTATCCCGACCGGCTCTACGCCAGGCTCAGCCCCGCGGACCGTGCGCGGTGCGAGATCCTGCCCATTCCGGTGCAGCAGCTCCCGCCGCAGGTCTGCGACGCGCTCGAGGCCGACGACATCCTGTTCATCGACTCCACCCACGTCAGCAAGACGGGCAGCGACGTGAACCACGAGCTGTTCGAGATCCTGCCCCGGCTCAAGCCGGGAGTCGTGGTCCACTTCCACGACACGTTCTACCCGTTCGAGTACCCGGAAAGCTGGATCTTCGGCGCCCGGAGGTCGTGGAACGAGCTCTACATCCTGCGCGCCTTCCTGATGGACAACCCGCGCTACGAGGTTCTGTTCTTCAACGACTACTTCGCCGCCCGGCATCCCCGCGAGGCGGCGCTCGCGCCGCGGTTCCAGATCAATCCGGGCGGCGGGCTGTGGCTGCGCAAGGTCGGCTGACCGGCTCCGGCTGTTCAAAAAAAGTGCTGATTCGACGAAACTAATTTCGGCCTTGGCCATATTGGATGGGGAGGCGGAGCAGGTCCTTGCCCGCCCTCCAGTATGGAGAGCCAGCGTCCATGTCCCTGATCGAAAAAATCCCCACGATGAGCGACGAGGAGGTCGTGAACCTGCTCGCCAACGCCCGTCGGCTCCAGTCGCAAGGGGACGAGAAGCAACAGGCGGCCGCCGCCGAGCTGCTGCCCAGGCTCGAAGAGGAAGCCGAGCAGCGCCGCGTCGCCCGCCAGGAGCGGATCCAGGCCAAACGCGCCGCCTCCCGCCGGCCGAAACGGGCCGCGGCCTGATCCCGGACCGGGGCGCGCGGCGCGGGTGACGGCCGGCCTCGGCTGGTCCACCGTGCGGCCATGAAGCCGCTCCTGATCCCCGCCCTCGCGCTCGCCGTAACCGCTCCGGCGTACGCCCAGACCCCATCGTCCCGGCCGATATCGGCGCAGACGCGGACGCTCTCGGGCCAGCCGATCGCCCTGCCGCGAGGGCCGGTCCAGGTGACCTTCTCCGAGACCACGGTGCCGGCCGGCGCGGCCATCCCGCCCCACAAGCATCCCTATCCGCGATACGCCTATGTGGTGTCCGGGCGGCTGAAGGTGACGAATCTCGTCACCGGAACCTCGGCCGAGGTCGCCGCCGGAGACCTCGCGATCGACGCCATCGACCAATGGCACGAGGCGGTCGCGGTGGGGTCGGAGCCGGTGCGGATGATGGTGATCGATCAGGCGCCGCCGGGCGTGGCCAACAGCATCCCCAGACCCTAGCGGCGTTTTTTCGCCGGCCGGCGTTCTTCTTCCGGGCAGTGTGACCAGAAAGTTGCAGCTTCGCGTTGCAATTGAGGCAGAAATGTACCGTTCGCGTCCGTTGTCGCGAATGGTCCCGTTAGGACGTTGCGCTCGGCAGGTGCGGCTTCTCCATGGGGCGTGACGTAACGCTTGGGGCTGCCATGTTTTCCAAATCTCGGCTTCTTTGTTCTTCGCTCCTCACCAGCGCCGCCATGGCGGCTGCGCTCGGGGCCACGCCTGCGGCGGCGCAATCGGCGGACCCGTCCGTCGCCGTCGAGGAGGTGATCGTCACCGGCACCCGTCTGAGGCTGCAGGACTTCGAAGCGCCCAACCCGGTGACCACGCTGAGCGCGGAGACGATCCAGCGCTCGGGCGTCACGAACCTGACGGAATACCTCACCGACATCCCGGCCCTCACGGGCTCGCAGGACCTGGCTGACGGCGCGGACACCACCACTCCTTCGGCGGCCGGCCTCAACCTGCTGAACCTGCGCAATCTTGGCACCGAGCGGACGCTGGTCCTCGTGGACGGCCGGCGCCACGTGTCGAGCCAGCCCGGCACCGCCGGCGTGGACATCAACGCCATCCCGCTGGCCATGATCGAGCGGGTGGAGATCCTCACGGGCGGCGCCTCGGCCGTCTACGGCGCCGACGGCGTCTCCGGCGTGGTGAACTTCATCCTGCGCAAGAACTTCGAGGGCGTGGATTTCCGCGCCCAGACCGGCGTCTCCGACGCCGGCGGCGGCGAGCAGCACTTCGTGAGCGCCCTGGTCGGCGAGAAGTTCGCCGACGACCGCGGCAGCATCATGCTTGGCCTCGAATGGGCGAAGGAAGAGTCGCTCTTCATCAACGAGCGCAAGTACACCCGCGTCGGCCAGCGCCGGATCATCATCAGCAACCCCGACGATCCGGGCACCTTCGACCCCGACGCGGACGATCCGAATATCCCGGACAACATCCTGGTCGGGAACGTCCGCTACATCGACACTTCGCGGGCGGGTTCGATCTACACCAACTTCGGGACCGCTCCCTCGACCTCCGGCGTCAGCTTCCTGGGCAACGGGCAGCCGTTCGTGGACGGTGAGTATGCCGGCGGCTTCTTCATGATCGGCGGCTCGGGCACCCTGCTCGACGAGTACAACGACGACCTGCTGCCGGGCCTGGACCGCCTGACCGCCAGCCTACGCGCGGAGTACGAGCTCACCCCGAACCACCGCCTGTTCGGCGAGTTCAAGGCGAACAAGACCAATACCGGCTTCACCGCCCAGCCGAGCTACGACTACGGCCTCTTCATCGCCGAGGATAACCCGTTCATCCCGGCCAATGTGCTCGCCGACGCCCGCACGCCGGGCGGCCTCGCCACGGAGGAGGGCAGCTTCGGCGCCCCCGGCGTGCTGGTGGCGCGGGACAACTTCGACCTGGGCGTCCAGAGCTACGACATCGACCGTGAGGTGTACCGCGGCGTGATCGGCATCGAGGGCGAGCTGTCGCCCCGCGTCCACTACGAAGCCTCCTACGTCTATGGCCAGGCCAAGCAGGACCTGTTCGCCTACAACGTCCGTCTGAACGACCGCTACTACGCGGCTACGGATGTGGTCATCGACCCGGCGACCGGCCGGCCCACCTGCCGTTCCAACCTCGACCCCACGGCCGTGCCGCTGGGCGACCTGTTCGGGCAGTTCGGCTTCCCGGAAGAGGCGTTCGGCGCCACCTTCACGCCCGGCCCGAACTCCGGCTGCGTCCCGCTCAATATCTTCGGCGAAGGCGCCGCCAGCCAGGCGGCGATCGACTGGGTGAACGGCTCGGGCACGCAGCGCTCGAAGATCGAGCAGCACGTGGTCAACGCCTTCGTCAGCGGGGACACCGGCGACTTCTTCGAACTGCCGGCCGGCCCGATCTCCTTCGTGCTCGGCGCCGAGTACCGCAAGGAGAGCAGCGACTTCCGGCCCTCTGAGCTGGAAGTCCTCGGCGAAGGCCTGGAGTATCCGATCTCCGGCCTCGGCCGCGGCGTCCGCACCAAGGGCGACTTCGACGTGAAGGAGGCCTTCACCGAAGTGTCCGTGCCGCTGCTACGCGACCTGCCGTTCGCGCAGGAACTGACCGCCCGCGGCGCCTACCGCTACTCGGACTATTCCACCAGCGGCGGCACCAGCACCTGGAATGTGGGCGGCCAATGGCGGCCGGTGCAGGACCTGATGCTGCGGGCGACCAAGGCGCGCGCCGTGCGGGCGCCCAACATCGTCGATCTGTTCCAGGCGAACGTGCAGACGTTCGAGAGCTTCGCCGACCCCTGCTCGGTGGAGAACCTGGGCCTCGGCGAAAACCCGCAGCTGCGCCGGCAGAACTGCGCCGCGGCGCTGAACGCGCTCGGGGTCAACCCGAACAGCTTCATCAACAACAGCTCCGAGGCCGTGGGCGGCTTCATCTCCGGCAACCTGGATCTGGATCCGGAGAAGGCCGACACCTGGACGGTCGGCGGCGTGTTCAGCCCGCGCTTCCTGCCGGGACTGACGATCTCGCTCGACTACTACAACATCGAGATCAAGGACGCGATCCAGTCCTACGAAGCCCAGACGATCGTCAACAACTGCTACGACCTGCCCCAGCCGAACCAGTTCTGCGACCTGGTCACCCGTACCGGCGGCGGCTTCAACCCGGGCCGTATCGTGTCGTTCCAGCAGATCCCGGGCAACATCGCCAAGTACGAGACCGCCGGCTACGACTTCACGGCCCGCTACCGCCTCGATCCGGCCGACCTCGGGATCGATCGCGACATCGGGACCTTCCAGTTCAACCTGGTGGGCAACAAGCTCGAGAAGCTGGTCTTCATCGAAACCTCGGGCGCCGAGCCGGACGACGACCTGGGCGAGCGCGAGAAGCCGGAGTGGCAGGTCAACCTCGACGTCACCTGGGAATTCCGCAATCTCGAGGTGAACTACGGCCTGAACTACTTCGACGAGACGTTCCGCTATTCGCAGCGCACGCTCGACAACGAGCCGGACTACGTCGATCCGAAGTACTTCAAGTACGACGCCCGCCTGACCCACGACGTCCAGGTGCGCTACGAGTTCAACGACTCGTGGAGCGTTTACGGCGGCGTGAACAACATCGGCGACCAGAAGCCCGAGCCGGACGACTACATCTATCCGGTCAGCCCGCTGGGCCGGTTCTTCTACCTGGGCGTCCGCGCGAGCCTCGGCTCGCTCTGATCCGGGTGCAAGGCGCACGGGAGGGCGGCCTTCGGGCCGCCCTTTTCGTTTCCGGCCGCCCGTGCTGAATGGGCGCATGACCGAGCTCCGCCTGACCCGCCGCGGCCTGACGGCCCTGGGCTTCGCCCTCCTCGCCACGCCCGCCGCCGCCGCCGCCAGCGCGGCGGATGCGCGCTTCGCGAGACTCGCGGCGAGCTACATCGACCAGCTCGCGCGGCTCTCGCCGGTGGGCGCGACCGCCCTGGGCGACCACCGCTTCGACACCGAAATCGACGATGTCTCGGCCGCAGGCCGGGCCCGCCGCCGCGCCGCCGGCCAGGCGCTGCTTCGCCAGGCGGAGGCGCTGCCGGCGGCCCAGCTCTCCCGCGACAACCAGGTGGACCTGGCGCTGCTGAAGAACCAGCTCCGCTACGACCTCTGGACGGACGAGGTGCTGCAGCCCTGGGCCTGGGATCCGCTCACCTACAACAGCGTCGCCGGCGGGGCGCTCTACGGCCTGATGGCCCGCGAGTTCGCGCCCCGGCCGCAGCGCCTGCGCTCGGCGATCGCGCGCATGGAGAAGCTGCCCGGGCTGCTCGCCCAGGCTCGGGCGGAACTCGTCCCGGCTCGGGTGCCGCTGATCCACGCCCAGACCGTGGCGCGCCAGAACAAGGGCGTGCTGTCGATCGTCGACACCATGATCCTGAACGACCTCGCGGGATTGACGCCGGCCGAACAGGCGCGGCTCAAGGCCGCCGACGCGCAGCTCCGCAGCGCGGTCAACGCTCACCAGGAGTGGATCGAGAAGACTCTGGTCGCCCAGGCCAAGGGCGACTTCCGCCTCGGCGCCAAGCTCTACGATCAGAAGCTCCAGTTCGCTCTGATGTCGCCCATGTCGCGCGCGGAGATCCGGGCGGCCGGCGAGGCGGCGCTGAAGCAGTCACGGGCGGAGATGTACGCCCTGTCCCGGAAGATCCTGGCGGGGCGCTCGGGCGCGCCGGCCGCGCCGGAGACGCCCGATCCGGCCACCGAGCAGAAGGTGATCGAGGCGGCGCTGGAGCTTTCCTACGTCGACCACGCTGCGCGCAATGGCATCGTCGACATGGCCCGCGGCTCGATCGACCAGGCCACCCGGTTCGTGCGGGAGAAGGACCTCATCACCCTTCCCGACGCACCGGTGGACATCATCATCATGCCCGAGTTCCAGCAGGGCGTGGCGGTGGCCTACTGCGACAGCCCGGGGCCGCTGGAGCGCCACCTGAAGACCTTCTACGCCATCTCCCCGATCCCGAAGGACTGGAGCGAGCAGCAGGCGGAGAGCTTCCTGCGCGAATACAACCGCCGCATGGTGCACGACGTGAACATCCACGAGGCCATGCCGGGCCACTTCGTGCAGATCTGGCATTCCAACCGGCATCCCTCGACGCTGCGGGCGGTGCTGGGCTCGGGGCCCTTCGTCGAGGGCTGGGGCGTCTATGCGGAGGCGCTGATGGTGGAGCAGGGCTTCCTGGCCGACGACCCGCTGTTCCAGCTCACCCAGCTCAAGATGCGGGTGCGCACCATCACCAACGCGATCCTCGACCAGATGGTCCACGTGGACGGCGCGGGCGAGGCGGAGGTGATGCGCTTCCTGACCGTCACCGCCTTCCAGCAGGAGCGGGAGGCGGCCGGCAAGTGGACGCGCGCGCGGGTCAGCTCGGCCCAGCTTCCCAGCTACTTCGTGGGCGTCACCGAGCATGACGCGCTCATGACCGAAGCTCGTCGCCGCGCCGGCGCGGGCTTCGACCTGAAGCGCTACCACGACCAGGTGCTGTCCTACGGCTCACCGCCGGTGCGCTATGCCCGCGCCCTGATGTTCGACGAGCCGGTCGCGCAGGCCTGAAACGAACCGGGCGGCCCGAGGGCCGCCCGTGAAATCCGCTCTGTGCCTCGGCCTTACGCCTTTGCCGCGTCCATGTTCTGCGCGAAGCGCTCGAATAGGTAGAGGCTGTCCGTCGGGCCGGGGGAGGCTTCCGGGTGGTGCTGGACGCTGAACACCGGGCGGTCTTTCAGGGCGATGCCGGCGTTGGTGCCGTCGAACAGGCTGACGTGGGTCTCGACGACCGGCGCCGGCAGGCTGTCTCGATCCACGGTGAAGCCGTGGTTCATGGACACGATCTCCACCTTGCCGGTGGTGAGGTCCTTCACCGGGTGGTTCGCCCCGTGATGGCCTTGCTCCATCTTCACGGTCCTGGCCCCCAGGGCCAGCGACAGCATCTGGTGGCCGAGACAGATGCCGAACACGGGGGTGCCGCTGTCGATGATCTTCTGGATCTCGGGCACGGCGTATTCGCCGGTGGCGGCCGGGTCGCCCGGGCCGTTCGACAGCAGGACGCCGTCGGGCTTGCGGGCCAGGATGGCCTCGGCGCTGGTGTTGGCCGGCACGACGGTGGCCCGGGCGCCCACGGAGGTGAGGGCGCGCAGGATGTTCCGCTTCACCCCATAGTCGATGACCACGACCTCGTACTTCGGCGTCTCGGCCGGCTTGGCGTAGCCTTCGCCCCAGGCCCAAAGGCCCTCGTCATAGACGAACGGCTGCAGGCACGAGGCGTCCTTGGCGAGGTCGAGGCCGACGAGGCCGTTCCAGGCGCGCGCCTTGGCCACCAGGGCGTCGAGGTCGAACTCGCCCTTCGGGTTGTGGGCGATCACCCCGTGCGGCATGCCGTGCTCACGGATCTTGCGGGTGAGCGCACGGGTGTCGACGCCAGCCAGGCCCACGACGCCGCGGCGGGCCATCCAGGTCTCGAGGTCGGTGTCCGCGCGCCAGTTGGCGGGCCGCGTGGGGACGTCGCGGAAGATCGCGCCGCGCGCGGCAGTCTCGGCCGAGCCGGACATCTGCTCGATGTCCTGCACGTTCGTGCCGACGTTGCCCACGTGCGGGAAGGTGAAGGCGACGATCTGGGCCATGTAGGAGGGGTCCGTCAGGATCTCCTGGTAGCCCGTCATGGCGGTGTTGAAGCACACCTCGCCGACTGCTTCGCCCACGGCGCCGACGCCGATGCCTTGCAGGATCGTTCCGTCCGCCAGGGCCAGGACGCCGGTCGCGCCGGGCAGCAGGTCTCGGCTCATGGGCGTGGGCTCCTTGGACGGCTTTTCGGGAACACCGCGGGGCGGAGCCCGCGCAAACGGTCGCGTAGGTAGTGAGTCCCGCCCCCCGGGTCAATGCGGGTGACCAACGGGGCCGGCGGCGCTAAGCCTGGTCGTGAGCACCAAGGAGGCAGGAAGCATGACCGGCGGCCACATCGATCCCGACCGCGACGCCTGGGAGGTCTTCAAGGGCCTGCCGCGCGACCAGCCGATCCAGATGCTGAACCTGATCCGGCTGAAGCCCAGGGCGGAGTACCCGGCGGGCCACCCCGACCACGGCAAGGACCTCTCGGGCCTCGACGCCTACCGTGCCTATGGACGGACGACCGCTCCCATCTTCAAGCGCCTGGGCGGACGGCAGGTCTGGGCGGGCAAGCCGCAGGTGATGCTGACCGGACCGCAGTCCGAGGCCTGGGACCTCGCGTTCATCGCCGAGTACCCCAACGCCGACGCCTTCATCGCCATGGTCCGGGACCCCGAATACCGCGAACTCGTGCAGCACCGCACCGCCGCGGTGGCGGACTCGCGCCTGCTGCGGCTGTCGCCGGTGGAGCCCGGCGAGGGGTTCGGCGAGTAGGCTCGAAACGAGGGAAGCTCGTCCTTTCGCCGGCGGCCGGCCCGGCGCAACCTGCGGCCATGCTCGAGCTCCGTCCGAACTGCGAATGCTGCGACCGCGACCTGCCGCCGGAGAGCGCGGACGCGCGCATCTGCACCTTCGAATGCACCTTCTGCGCGGACTGCGCCGAGACGCGCCTCGCCGGCGCCTGCCCGAACTGCGGCGGAAACCTCGCGGCGCGTCCGATCCGTCCAGCCCAACTCCTGGCGAAGTATCCCGCCTCCGCCGCGCGGGTGCTGAAGCCGCACAAGGCCTGCGCGGCCTAGGCGCGGCCTCCCGGCTCGCTGTAAGAGCCGGCCCATGCGCATCACCACGGTCGGCCTCGATGCCGACGACACGCTCTGGCACAACGAGACCCTGTTCCGGCTGACCCAGGATCGCTTCCGCGCCTTGATGGCCGACGTCGCTCCGCCCGAGGTGCTGGACCAGCGGCTCGCCGAAATCGAGAAGCGGAACCTGCGGCTCTACGGCTACGGCGTAAAGGGCTTCACCCTCTCGATGATCGAGACGGTGATGGAGCTGACCGGCAACGAGCCGCCGGGCCGCGTCGTCGCCGACATCCTGGCCGCCGGCCGGGAGATGCTGAGCGAGCCGGTAGAGCCGCTGCCCGGCGTCGACGACGCCCTGGCCGAGCTCTCCGAGCAGTACCGCCTCGTGCTGATCACCAAGGGCGACCTGCTGCATCAGGAGCAGAAGCTCGCGGCCTCCGGGCTCGGCGACCTGTTCGCCGCGGTGGAGATCGTGTCGGAAAAGGACGCCGGCACCTACCAGCGCGTCTTCGCCCGCCATGGCACCGGCGCGGCCGAGGCGGTGATGTGCGGCAACTCCGTGCGCTCGGACATCCTGCCGGCGCTGGAGGCCGGGGCCTTTGCCGCCCACGTCCCCTATCCGCTGACCTGGGCGCACGAAATGGCCGACGCGCCGACCGACCACCCGAGGTTCGCCGAGCTCGAGACCATCCGCCATCTGCCGGGTTGGATCCGTTCGCTTCACGGCGGCTGATGTCACAGACCTGAGCGCTCCCCCGTCCTGGTGGCGAAGGACGAAGGAGGGGCGGGGATGTCCCGGCTGATCGCAGGCGGCCTCGCGGCCATCTTCATCGCCAATGGTCTGGCCATGCTGCTGGCCGGCCACTGGTGGTATGGCGCCGTTCCGGGGGCGCCGCAGACCGGACCCTACAACCCGCATTTTGTTCGGGACATCGGCGCGGCCTACCTCGTGGCGGCCGCCGGGCTGGCCTGGTTCGCCTGGCGCCCCCTCGAGGGCTGGCCCGCGGCGGCGATGGCGGCGGCCTTCCTGACGCTGCACGCCTGCGTGCACGTCTACGACGCCACGTGCGGCGTGACGCCGTGGCGGGACGTGGTCCGGGATCTGGCCGGCGTCTACCTGCCGGCCCTCCTCGCCCTCGGGCTCACTCTTGCGCGCGGGAAGGAGACCTCGCCATGCTGAAAACCGACGACGCGTCCGGGCAGGAGGCTTGGACATGACCGAAGCAGCTCTCGTCGACGCCTTCGAGGCGAACCGGCCCCGGCTGAGGCGGCTCGCGTACCGCATGCTGGGCTCGGTGGTAGAGGCCGAGGACGCCGTGCAGGACGCCTGGCTGCGGTGGACCCGCTCGGGCGAGGATGTGGCCGACCCCGCCGCCTGGCTGGTGCGCACCACCACCCGCCTGTGCATCGACCGGCTGCGGGCGGCCAAGGCCGAGCGCGCGGCCTACAAGGGCCCGTGGCTCCCCGAGCCGCTGATCGAGCCGCTCACCGAAGACCCCGTGGAGCGCGCCGAGGACGTGTCGGTGGCCTTTCTGCTGGCGCTCGAGCGGCTGTCCCCGCTGGAGCGGGCGGTCTTCCTGCTGCACGACGTCTTCGACGAGGACTACGCGGCCGTGGCCGAGACGCTGGGGCGCAGCGAGGCGGCCGTGCGGCAGCTCGCCAGTCGGGCGCGCGAACACGTCCGCGAGGCCAAGCCCCGCTTCTCCGTCGACCAGCAGAAGGCCATGCAGCTCGCCCAGGCCTTCGTCGCCGCGGCCGCGGGGCGGGACATGCAGGGGCTCGCCAGCCTGCTCGCCCAGGACGCGGTGATGGTCACCGACGGCGGTGGCAAGCGGAAGGCCGCGCTGCGGATCATGGTCGGGCGCGACGACATCATCCGCCTGCTGGAGGGGATCGCCTGGCGCACCGGCGGCCTGCGGGACGTGGAGCGGTTCGAACTCGCCAGGATCAACGGCCTGCCCGGGATGGTCCTGCACCTGTCGGACGGTCCGGAGACCCTCGCGTTCGAGCCGGACGAGGACGGGCTTGTCGCCGCCATCTACGCCGTGCGGAACCCCGAGAAGCTGGCGCATCTCGGCGGCGCAGGGCGCTGACGCCGCGACATCCCGACGGCAGGCCTGCTAAAAGCGGGCTGTGCGCTTCGACGAACGCTTCCTTGACGAGATCAAATCCCGCCTTCGTCCGTCCGACGTGATCGGCAAGACGGTGAAGCTGCGCAAGCAGGGGCGCGAGTACGTCGGCCTGTCGCCCTTCACCAAGGAGAAGACGCCGTCGTTCTACGTGAACGACGACAAGGGGCAATTCTTCGACTTCTCGTCGGGCAAGTCCGGGGACCTGATCACCTTCCTGCAGGAGACCGAGCGCCTCTCCTTCATGGAGGCGGTGGAGCGGCTGGCGGCGGAGGCCGGGGTGCCGCTGCCGGCGGTCGATCCGCAAGCCGCGGCCGTGGAGAAGAAGCGCCAGGGCCTCTCCGACTGGCTGGAGCTGGCGGCCCAGTGGTTCGAGGCGGAGCTGAGGCGGCCCTCCGGCCGCGACGCGCGCGCCTACCTCGAGAAGCGCGGCCTTCCGGAGAAGGAGTGGGCCAGGTTCCGGCTGGGCTTCTCGCCGTCGGGCCGCACGGCGCTCAAGGACTACCTGGTCACCAAGGGCGCGCGTCCCGCCGAGCTGGTGGAGGCCGGCCTGTTGATCGCGCCGGAGGACGGCGGCGCGCCCTACGACCGGTTCCGCGACAGGATCATCTTCCCGATCGCCGACCAGCGCGGCCGGGTCGTCTCGTTTGGCGGACGGGCGATGGATCCGCAGGCCCGCGCCAAGTACCTGAACGGGCCGGAGACCTCGGTCTTCCACAAGGGCCACAACCTCTACGGCCTGCACGAGGCGCGGAAGATCCTGGCCGCCGCGCCTTCCGGCGAGAGCCCGCCACTGGTGGTGGTGGAAGGCTACATGGACGTGATCGCCTGCCACCGGGGCGGCATCCCCGCCGTCGCGCCCATGGGCACCGCGCTCGGCGAGGACCAGATGGAGATCCTCTGGCGCCACCATCCCGAGCCCACCCTCTGCTTCGACGGCGACCGGGCCGGGCGGCAGGCGGCCGCGCGCTCCATGGACCGGGCGCTGCCGCTGCTGAAGCCGGGTAAGAGCTTCAAGTTCGCCATCGTCGAAGGCGGCAAGGACCCTGACGAGGTGCTGCGCGAGCAGGGGCCCCAGGCGCTGAAGGCGCAGCTATCCGAGACCACCGCCTTCGCCGACGCCCTCTTCATCCGCGAGCGGGACCTCGAGCCGCTGGACACGCCGGAACGCCGCGCGGGGTTCAAGGCCAGACTCCGCCAGGCCGCCGCGGCCATCGCCGACAAGGACCTGCAGCAGGCCTACCGCGACGCCCTGCTGGAGAAGTACGACGCCCTCTTCGCCAAACCGGCGCGGGAGGCGTCGTTCGAACGTCCGCGGGAGGGGCGGAAGCCGTGGCGCGGCGGGCGGGAGGCGGCGCCGCTCGCGCCCACACCCGAGGGCAAGGCTGCGGCGAAACGTCTCGCCGAGCGGATGGACCCGATCGCCGCGACGCTGGCCCACTACGCCGTCGGCGATCCGGCCGTCCTGGACGACCATCTGGAGGACGCATTCACCGCCGGCGGCTTCGGAAATCCGGCGCTGGCGAAATTGACAAGGGAAATCATCCGGCTCCGCCTCGAGTCGGACCATCTTGACTCGCACGTCATGCAACGCCATCTGGCGGCGTGCGGATTTAGCGCGCTGTTGACAGACATCGATCGGGCCGCTGCGACTTCGGGCGCGCCCATACTCAAGGATGATGTCTCCCTCGATGCGCGGAGATCCCAGTGGTCGCGTGGCTTCGCCGCCCTTGCACGGGCGGCGGCGCTGGACGACGCCATCGGCGCCGCGAAGGGAAACCTGCGCGGCCGGGCCGACATGGCGGCGCTCGAGCGTCTCAAAGGTGAACGTGACGCACTGAAGCGCGCGATCAGAACGGGAACGATTTGGACGGAAGACGGGTCGTAGAGTCGCACGCGGCTTAACGGACCGACCGCCGACACCAATTTTTCATCGGCCCGCGCCTTGCAGGAGGCGCGGCAGCCGATTTCGGAGATTTCGATGAGCACCAACACGGCCGAAGCGGAAACGCCTGAAACGACCGGCGGAGACGGCCCGCTGCTCGACCTGACGGACGCCGCGGTCAAGAAGTTCATCAAGCAGGCCAAGGCCCGCGGCTACGTCACGATGGACGAGCTGAACAAGGTGCTCCCCTCCGAGGAAGTCACCTCCGAGGCCATCGAGGACACGCTGGCCATGCTGTCCGAGATGGGCGTCAACGTCGTCGAGGCGGAAGAGGACGCCGAAGGCGGCGAAGTGGCGGTCCGCGAGGAATCCGCCGTGGTCGAGACGGCCAAGGAGCCGGCCTACGACCGCACCGACGACCCGGTCCGCATGTACCTGCGCGAGATGGGCTCGGTGGAGCTGCTGTCGCGCGAGGGCGAAATCGCCATCGCCAAGCGCATCGAGGCCGGCCGCGACACCATGATCCGCGGCCTCTGCGAGTCCGCGCTGACCTTCGAAGCCATCATGGTGTGGCGCGAGGAGCTGGGCTCGGGCCGCATCCTGCTGCGAGAGGTGATCGACCTCGAACAGACCTACGGCGGCCAGAACCAGACGGGCGACGCCCTTCCGGCCGAGGCCCAGGCCGACGGCGAGGAAGAGGAGGCCGACGAGGCCGCCGAAGCCGGCGCCCAGGAAGGCGAGGGCGACGACGACTTCGACGACGGCGCGGGCCCCACCATCAGCGCGATGGAGGCCGAGCTGCGCGAAGGCGTCATGGCCACTCTCGACGCCATCGCCGCCGAGTTCGAGAGCTTCCGCCTGCTGCAGGAGAAGCTGGTCAACGCCCGCCTGCGCGGGGAGGACCTGACCGACGCCGATCGCAAGACCTACCAGGCGGCGACGGCGACCATCGTCCAGCACCTCAAGACGCTGAAGCTGAACAACAACCGCATCGAGGCGCTCGTCGAGCAGCTCTATGCGATCAACAAGCGGCTGATGGGCCTGGAAGGCCGGCTGCTCCGCCTGGCCGACAGTTACGGCATCAGCCGCACCGAGTTCCTGAAGGCCTACTTCGGCCAGGAGATGCGTCCGGACTGGACCGACCAGGTGAAGAGCCTGGGCGTGCGCTGGACCAAGTTCGCCGAGAACGACGCGGGCCAGATCGGCGAGATCCGCCAGGAGATCGCGGCGCTGGCCATGGAAACTGGCGTGCCGATCGACGACTACCGCCGTATCGTCCAGACGGTCCAGAAGGGCGAGCGCGAGGCGCGCCAGGCGAAGAAGGAAATGGTCGAGGCCAACCTGCGCCTCGTGATCTCCATCGCCAAGAAGTACACGAACCGCGGCCTGCAGTTCCTTGATCTCATTCAGGAAGGCAACATCGGCCTGATGAAGGCGGTCGACAAGTTCGAGTACCGCCGCG
>NZ_JAYSEO010000033.1:0-49846 GCF_041913825.1 Phenylobacterium sp. | reverse complement strand
GGCGGTCAGGCGCAGGTGAAGGGCGTCGCCGGCACCTGGAAGGACCTGACCGACAACGTGAACCTGATGGCCGCCAACCTGACCGGCCAGGTCCGTAACATCGCCGACGTGACGACCGCGGTGGCCAAGGGCGACCTGTCCAAGAAGATCACCGTGGACGTGCGGGGCGAGATCCTTGAGCTGAAGAACACCATCAACACCATGGTGGACCAGCTCAACTCGTTCGCGTCGGAAGTGACCCGGGTGGCGCGTGAAGTGGGCACCGAAGGCAAGCTGGGCGGCCAGGCGCAGGTGCCCGGCGTGGCCGGCACCTGGAAGGACCTGACGGACAACGTGAACATGATGGCCGCCAACCTGACCGGCCAGGTGCGGAACATCGCCGACGTCGTGACCGCGGTGGCCATGGGCGACCTGAAGCGGAAGCTGACCCTGGACGCCAAGGGCGAAATCGCCGCGCTCGCCGACACCATCAACGGGATGATCGAGACGCTGGCCACCTTCGCCGACCAGGTGACCAACGTGGCCCGCGAAGTGGGTTCGGAAGGCAAGCTCGGCGGCCAGGCCCGCGTGCCCGGCGCCGCCGGCCTGTGGCGCGACCTGACCGACAACGTGAACGAACTGGCCGCCAACCTGACCACCCAGGTGCGCGCCATCGCCGAGGTGTCCACCGCCGTGACGAAGGGCGACCTGACCCGGTCGATCACCGTCGAGGCGTCGGGCGAGGTGGAAGAGCTGAAGAACAACATCAACGAGATGATCCGGAACCTGAAGGATCAGACGTTGAAGAACACCGAGCAGGACTGGCTGAAGACCAACCTCGCCCGGTTCACCCGGATGCTGCAGGGCGAACGCGACCTGTCGACCGTGTCGAACCTGGTGCTCTCGGAACTGGCGCCGCTGATCAACGCCCAGCACGCCGTGTTCTACGTCAGCGACCGTGACGACGAGGGCCAAATGGTCCTCAACCTCGCCGCCTCCTACGCCTTCAACAACCGCAAGCACCTGGCCAGCCAGTTCAAGCTGCGGGAAGGCCTGATCGGCCAGTGCGCATACGAAAAGTCGCGCATCCTGCTGACCAACGTGCCGAAGGACTATGTGCAGATCTCGTCTGGCCTCGGCGAAGCGCCCCCGGCCAACATCATCGTCCTGCCCGCCCTCTTCGAAGGCGAGGTGAAGGCGGTGATCGAGCTCGCCACCTTCGGCGAGTTCAACGAGACCCAGCAGCAGTTCCTCGACCAGCTGATGGAATCCATCGGCATCGTGCTCAACACCATCGCCGCCAACATGCGGACCGAAGGCCTGCTGAAGCAGTCGCAGCTCCTGACCTCGGAACTGCAGGCCCAGCAGGAAGAGCTGAAGAAGACCAACGACCGCCTGGAACAGCAGGCCGCGTCGCTGCGTCAGTCGGAGGAACTGCTCCGCGCCAAGCAGGAGGAGCTGCAGCAGACCAACGCCGAGCTGCAGGAGAAGGCGCACCTGCTGTCGGTGCAGAACCAGCAGGTGGAAGCCAAGAACCGGGAAGTGGAACAGGCGAAGCTGGCCCTCGAAGAGAAGGCTGAGCAGCTCGCGCTGACTTCGAAGTACAAGTCCGAGTTCCTGGCCAACATGTCGCACGAGCTGCGCACGCCGCTGAACTCGCTGCTGATCCTGTCGAAGCTGCTGGCCGACAACGGTCAGGGGAACCTGACCGACAAGCAGGTGGAGTTCGCCCGCAACATCCACGACGCGGGCACCGACCTGCTGGGATTGATCAACGACATCCTCGACCTGTCGAAGATCGAATCCGGCACCGTCACGCTCGACATCGGCGAGATGTCCTTCGCCAGCCTCCGGGACCAGGTCGACCGGACCTTCTCGCAGCTCGCGGCGGACAAGAAGCTGGACTTCCAGGTGGAGCTGGACGGCGCGCTGCCGCGGTCGATGTACACCGACGACAAGCGCCTGCAGCAGATCATCAAGAACCTGCTCTCGAACGCCTTCAAGTTCACCGAGAAGGGGCATGTGAAGCTGAAGGTCGCCCGCGCCCACGGCGGCTGGAACACCACCAACGACCACCTCAACACCGCGGGCCAGGTGCTGGCCTTCTCGGTGGAGGACACCGGCATCGGTATCCCCGAGGACAAGCAGCGGATCATCTTCGAGGCGTTCCAGCAGGCCGACGGCACCACCAGCCGCAAGTACGGCGGCACGGGCCTGGGCCTCTCGATCAGCCGCGAGATCACCCGCCTGCTGGGCGGCGAACTGAAGGTGGCCTCGACCCCCGGCAAGGGCTCGACCTTCACCCTCTTCCTGCCGCTGAACTTCAGCCCGGCTACCCAGACGCCGTCCACCAGCCGTCCGGCCGCCATGCCGCAACTGCCGCGCCCGATGCTGATGCCGTCCTCCTTCTCGGAGGAGCCGGTGGAGGCCGTGGCCGACGACCGCGACAGCATCCGGTCCGGCGACTCGGTGGTGCTGATCGTCGAGGACGATCCGCGCTTTGCCTCGATCCTGCTCAGCCTCGTGCACGAGAGCGGGTTCAAGGGCGTGGTGACGGGCGAGGGGGCGGCTGCGCCGTCGCTGGCCCGGCGCTTCGGCCCTGACGCGATCATGCTCGACATCGGCCTCCCCGACATGGACGGCCTGGCGCTGCTCGACCTCCTGAAGCGCACGCCCGAGACCCGGCACATCCCGGTGCACGTGATCTCGGCCGACGACCAGAAGGGCCTTGGCCTGTCGATGGGCGCTTTCGGGTTCACCCACAAGCCGGTGGAGCGCGAGGTGGTCGTCTCGACCCTCCAGGGCGTGAAGAGCTTCGTCGAGAAGGTGGAGCGCCGGATCGTGCTGGTCGGCTCCGATGGCGACGCAGCCGAGACGCTGCGCCAGTGCTTCACCCAGGTGGAGGTCGTCCCGGACCTCGCCGCGGTGCTGGCGCGGCCGCAATCCGACCGGCCGGACGGGTTGATGGTCGAGGCTTCGGCGCTGCCGATCCACGATCTCGTCGAGCAACTGAAGCAGTCGGACGGCCGGATGGTGCCGGCGGTGGTCTACGCCCCCGCCGAACTGGACGCTGAGGACGACCGGCGGCTGCGGCTGGCGGTGGTCGGTGGTCTCGTCCGCCTGGCGCGCACCCCGGACCAACTCGTCGACCAGGCGAGCCTGCTGCTGCACGAGCCGCTGGAGCGCCTGTCCGCGCCGGCCAAGGCCAAGCTCAGCCAGAGCAAGCATGACGACGCCGTGCTGGCCGGCCGCAAGGTCGTTGTCATCGATGACGACATCCGCAACATCTTCTCGCTGGCCTCGGCCCTCGAGGAGTATGGGATCGAGCTCAGCTACGCCGAAAGCGGCCGCGCCGGGCTCGAGGTGCTGGACGCCAAGCCGGATGTGGACGTGGTTCTTGTGGACATCATGATGCCCGACATGGACGGCTACGAGACGATCCGCGAAATCCGTTCGCGGCCCGGACTCACCGACCTGCCGATCGTCGCGGTGACCGCCAAGGCCATGAAGGGAGACCGTCAGAAGTGCATCCAGGCCGGGGCCTCCGACTACGTCTCCAAGCCGGTGGACATCGACCACCTGGTCTCGGTGCTGCGCGTCTCGATCCAGCGCGCCGACGCCATGAAGCTGGCCAGCGACACGGTCGTCTCCCTGATCCCGCAAGCGAGCTGACGTGACGCGACCTTCACCCGCCAGCGCGCTGACGCGGACCTGGCGGGCGGAGCCTCAGGCCCCGCCCGACCTGGACCAGCCGCTCAGGGCCCGGATCCTCATCGTCGACGACGACGAGCGGAACGCCTTCGCCGCGGTCCAGGCGCTGGAGGAGCTGGGCCATGAGCTGGTGGTGGCCCGCTCCGGCGAGGAGGCGCTGCGGCGCCTCCTCACGGAGGAGTTCGCGCTCATCCTCCTCGACCTGCACATGCCGGGGATGGACGGCTACGAGACGGCGGCGCTGATCCGCTCGCGTAAGCGGACGCGGGACACGCCGATCGTGTTCCTGACGGCGATCTTCCGGGACGAGGCGCACGTCTTCCAGGCCTATTCGGCCGGGGCGGTGGACGTGGTCTTCAAGCCCGTGGACCCGTTCATCCTGAAGTCCAAGGTGACGGTCCTCACGGACCTTTACCTGAAGACCGAGGAGATCAAGCGACAGTCCGCCTACCAGCAGTGGCTGCTGGACGAGCACGCCCGCGTGAAGGCCGAGAAGGACCTCACCGAGCGCGCGCTCCGCCGCACCGAAGCCCGCCAGGAGGCGATCCTGCAGTCGCTGCCGATCGTCTTCACCTCCCGCAGCATCGAACCGCCGTTCGCGCCGCAGTTCGTCTCGGAGTCGGTGAAGGACATCACCGGCTTCCCCGCCGGCCGGTTCACGGACGAGCCGGAGTTCGGCACGAGCCGCATCCACCCGGACGATCTCGACCGGGTCGTCGAGGCCTTCAGCCGGGCCGCCCAGACGGGTCGCTACTCCTGCGAGTTCCGCTGGTTGTGCGCCGACGGCCAGTACAAGGTCCTGCACGACCAGGGGGTGATCGCCGCGGCCGTCGACGGCGGACCGCGGGAGATCTTCGGCGTCATCCTCGACGCCACCGACCGCCACAGCCTGGAGGAGCAGCTCGCCCAGGCCCGGAAGATGGAAGCGGTGGGCCAGCTCACCGGCGGCGTCGCCCACGACTTCAACAACCTGCTGACCGTGGTGCTGGGCAACATCGACATGATGGCCCGCAAGGCCGAGGACGAAGCGCGCCGGATGCGCCGCATCGACGCCATCCGCCAGGCGGCCGAGCGGGGCCGCGACCTGACCCGACAGCTTCTGGCCTTCTCGCGCCGGCAGCATCTGACGCCCGTGACCATTGACGTGAACGTGCTGATCCACGACTTCGCGCCGCTGATCCGGCAGGCGGTCGGGGAGGCGGTGACGGTGGACCTCGCGTTCGCCGACGAGCCGCTGTGCGCCCACGTGGACCCCACTCAACTCGAGACCGCGCTGCTCAACCTGGCGGTCAATGCGCGGGACGCCATGCCGGAGGGCGGCGTGCTCACCATCGCCACGCGGCGGGACGACGGCCGCATCGCCATCGACGTATCGGACACCGGGGTGGGCATGTCCCAGGAGATCCGCGAGCGGGTCTTCGAACCGTTCTTCACCACCAAGGAAGTGGGCAAGGGCTCGGGCCTGGGTCTCAGCCAGGTCTATGGCTTCGTGCAGCAGTCGGAGGGCGAGGTCCGCCTCGAGAGCACGCCGGGCCGCGGCACCAGCTTCCGGCTCGTACTGCCGGCGTCGTCGAACCCGGCCGAGGCGGTGAAGCCGTCGGAGCGGGCCAAGACCATCGAGGGGGGCGACGAACGCATCCTGGTGGTCGAGGACGACTCCACGGTGCTGGCGCTGACGCTCGATATGCTGACGGGCCTCGGCTACCACGTGACCACCGCCACCAACGCCGCGGAGGCGCTGGAGGTGATCCATTCCGGGGCCGAGATCGACCTCCTGTTCACCGACGTGGTCATGCCCGGCGGCGTCAGCGGGGTGAGCCTCGCCCGGACCGCGCGCGAGATCCGGCCGGACCTGCGCGTGCTTCTCACATCCGGCTTCGTGGGCGAGGGGGCGGTGATCGAGAACGCCGAGTTCCCGCTGCTCGACAAGCCGTACGAGACGACGCTGCTGGCGGCCAAGCTGCGCAAGTTGCTGGACAAGCCCGCCCGTCGGAAGAAGGCGCGGGCTTCGGACGGCGTGGCCGCTGCCGAATAGGCTCAGCTCCGGGCGATCGTACGCAGCGCGGCCGCCAGCCGACGGGCCCGCGCCCGCTCGGCCTGGTCCTGCCGCTCGGCCTCGCACAGGGTCTGGGCGATCGCCTCCAGTTGCCGCGGCCGGTCCTCCGCGGGGCAGGCGTCGGCCAGCATGGCCGCCTCCGTCAGCAGGTCCTCGCGCAACTCAGGCGGGCAGGCCGCCAGCATCGCCGCGTCGAAATCGATGATCTCCGCCGTCCCTCGGGGGGCGGCCGGCCGTCTCGCTCTGTCCATGGCGCCCTCGTCTGGCCCGGGGTAACCAATGGATGTTACTCAGGTTCCTAAGGCAAAGGCCTCGAGGCGCACTTCGTAGGCGAGGCGGCCGCCAGGCGGGATGCGCGCCATGCCGGTGTCGGCGCCCGGCGGCCAGATGTCGGCGTAGGGCTCGGCCAGGTTGAACTGCGGCTCCACCACGACGAACGGCTTCTCAGGCGGGGCGTAGACCTGCACGGCCTTCACCTCGGGGGTCGGCGTGCTGATCCGGAGGCCGACACCCGCCGCCGGATCGAGCACCTCGACCACAGCCTGGCCCGCCTCGCGGCGCAGTCCTGTGAAGCAGTCGTCGAGGTAGAGGTCGCCCAGCGCCGCCCCGTCCCGCGCGCCGAAGTCGTAAGCCGTGCCGGCGGTCGGCAGGAGCCGCCCGGTGGGCAGCACCTCGTCGTAGTCGTTCACCTCGGTGCGCACGGCGGCGGGCAGCCGCAGCCGGGCCTGAGTGCGATCGCCGCTCGGGAGTTGGAAGTAGGGGTGCCAGCCGACGCCCAGGGGCAGCGGCTCCGGCCTCACATTGCGGGCCTCGACACGCAGCAGCAACGCGCCGCCCGCGAGCCGGTACTCGAAGTCAAGGTCGGCCGCGCCCGGCCACCGGCCGCCGAAGTCGCCGGCCGCAAAACGTCCGCGGACGCGGTCGGCCTCGGCCGCGAACGGCACGTGGGCGTCCAGGATCAGCCCGTGCATGGCGTACTGCTCGGCGCCCTCCGCCTTGCCGCCCCAGTTGCGTGGCAGGCGGGCCCGACGGCCGTCAACCATCGCCTCGATCTCCCGCGACCCGTGCAGGGCGCGGCCGCGGATCCGGTTGGCGAACGGGATCAGCAGGGCGCCACCGAAGGCGAAGGCCCGGTTGCCGGCGAAGTCGTCCGGCCCGCCGGAGAGTTCGCGAGCGGCCTCCTCCAGCGGCGGCGCGTGAAGCGCGTCGGTCATCTCGCCCGACGGGAGGCGCAGGCGCGCCTGCAGCAGCATCATGCCGCGACCCGGCAGCACCACGGCTTCGGTGAAGGCGGGACCCGCCAAGGGCAGATCGCGGGCGCGGAGGCGGACGGCCGGGGCGCCGCCGATCTGCGGAGCCTCGTCCACGGGTCAGGCCTGCCGACTGTCGCCGGCCGCGAGCTCGACGGACCGCAGGTGCCGCGCCTCGGCCCGGTGCCGCTGTGCGGCGGGCTCCTCGTACTCGGCCGGCGGCACGATGGGCACGGAGAGACAGACGCTCTGGGTGGGCAGCACCTCGCCCCAGTCGGCGATGAGCTGCTTGTAGGAGCGGCCCACCGGTCGGATCTCGCGATTGAGATCGTAGAGCCCCACCGGGTGCACCCGGCCGTTGTCCTCGCGCAGGCCCGTGTCCCAGTCCATCTGGTCGGTCAGCGAGTACCAGGTGAAGCCCACGGTCGGCACGCCGTCGTTGCGCACGCGCAGCACGTTGGCCCACTCCTTCCAAAGCCAGTTCACCGCCTCGTCCCCGTTCGGGCCTTCGACGATGTTGGTCTCGGTGTGCATCACCGGCAGGCGGTAGCGGTTGTAGTACTGCCGGGTGATCTCGCTGTAGCCGAAGATCTCGCCGGACGCGCGATGCGTGCCGTCGGCGGCCACGCGGTGCTCATTCGTCCAGTAGTAGTCGTTGCCCAGGATACAGTGGTGGTGCAGCGCGTTGCCGAGGAAGAAGTGGTATTCCTCCCGCGTCATCCCGTTGTCCATCAGGTACTCGTACATTTCCGAGTCGACCCGGTGGCCGTAGTTGAGGTCCAGCGACAGGAAGCGCTTGGAGTTTTCGATCTCGGCCGGCTTGATGGCGGCGGGGTTCTCGGCGTGGAAGTACTCCGAGGACTCGCTCTGGATGAAGATCGCGTCGGGACGGATCTTCAGGATCTCCTGCATCGCGCGGACATTGGCCTTCACGATGTGCTTGAGCGCGGTGACGAAGGTGCGGTCCGTCGTGCCCTGCTCGTTCCACCAGCCGTACTTGCCGGAGAACTGGGCGCAGATGAACATCTCGTTCACCGGCGTGTAGAGCTGCACCCAGGGGAAGCGCCGCGCGAAGGCCGCGGCGTAGCGGGCGAACACCTCCGGGAAGTCGGGGTTCTGGAAGTCGCCGATCCAGTCGGGCACGCCGAAGTGGCAGAGGTCGACGATGGGAACGATGTTGCGGCGCTTCAGCTCGGCGAAGGTGACGTCCGAGAACTCCCAGTCGTAGCACTCGGGGCCAAGCAGGCTGGTGTGCAGCGGCGGGCCGTAGCGCAGGTAGCGCAGGCCCAGCTCCTCCACGAGTTCGAAGTCCTTCCGCCAGTGGCGGTAGTGGCCGCAGGACTCCATCTGGTCCACGCGCACGCGGCCGTTCTTGATCTTCGGGATGCTGTTCTCGATCCCGGTGGCGAACATGAAGGCGGAGATGACGCGTCCTCCGAATAGCCGCGCAAATGCACGGCGCCCCGAAGCCGGTTAAACTCCGGGGCGCAGGCTCGGTTCAAGTGTCGCCCGCCGCGCGAAGCGGCGGGAGGATGGAATGGGTTACTCGGCGGCCTCGGCCAGGGTCTGGCCGTTGATCTTGCGGCAGCGGGAGACCAGGGCGAGATGGTCCGCGCCGTTCACGACGTTGCGGACCCAGGCCTTGTCGCCGTGCACGGCGATGACCTCGAAGTGCGGGAACAGGTTCGGACCCGTGCGGACGAGGTCGCCGACGCCGATCTCTTCGTCGTACTCGCGCTCGTGGCTGATCGAAAAAACGTCGGAATAACTGGACAGCGACATCTGTGGGATCCCCTCCCGATTCTGTCGACTAAGATAGTAGACCCGAGACTCTGAACGGAACCAAAACGCCGACGTCAGGATGTCGCAGCCGCGCGACAACAGTGTTCGCGGAACTGTCACACGATTCGGCGGCGGCCTGAGCACAGGAGAGACGGTTGTCGGTGCGTTGCGTGGTCCAAGCCTCTGATCAGCTTGGAGAAGGGCCGATTTGGGCGACCGCTGAGCAGCGGCTGTACTGGTTCGACATCAAGGGCCGGAGGTTGAGCTGGTACGAGCCTTCCACCGACGCGCGTGGGACATTCGAGCTCCCCCTGCGCGCGAGCGCCGCAGCCCCCAGGGCCTCCGGCGGGCTGCTCATGGCCACCGAAAAGGGACTGGCGTTCTGCGATCCGGGGCAGGGGACGCTGGAACTCGTCCAGCCTTTTGACTTTGGCGAGGGCTTCCGCACCAACGACGGCAAGATCGACCCGCAGGGCCGGTTCTGGTGGAGCACCATGGACGACGACGGCGGGAAGCGCCCGGGCGCCGTCTATCGCACCGGTCCGGACATGCGGACGGTCAAGGTGCTGACCGGCATACACATCCCGAACACCATCTCGGTCAGCGGTGACGGCAAGCTGCTCTACATGGCCGACAGCAAGCTGCAGACCCTGTTCACCCACCAGGTCAGCGACCTCTCCAAGGTGCGTGAGTTCGCCCACACGCGAGGCGAGACCGGCTCGCCCGACGGCTCGGCCATCGACGCGGAGGGCTACCTCTGGAACGCGCAGTGGGGCGCCTGGCGGATCGTCCGCTACGACCCCTTCGGCCGTATCAACCGCATCGTCGAGGTGCCGGTGGAGCAGCCCACGAGCTGCGCCTTCGGCGGTCCGGACCTGACCACGCTTTACATCACCAGCGCCTGGGACGAGCTGTCGCCGCAGGCCCGCGAACGCCAGCCCCTGGCCGGCGGCCTGTTCGCCTTCGAGCCGGGCGTGAGGGGGCTGGCGCTTCCCGCCTTCCAGGGCTGAACCGGCGCGCCCGCTCGGGGGTTAAGGAGACGCATCTCCGAGCAAAAGAGGGTCAGGCGCATGGCCGACAAACCGCTGCGCAGCCAGAAGAGCTACGGCAAGCTCGACCGTGACGGCTTCATCCACCGGAGCTGGATCAAGGGCACGGGCCTGCCGGACCACGTCTTCGACGGTCGGCCGATCATCGGCATCTGCAACACCTGGTCGGAGCTGGTCACCTGCCAGTTCCATCTGCGCGACTTGGCCGAGTACGTGAAGCGTGGGGTGTGGGAGGCGGGCGGCGTGCCCATCGAGTTCCCGGCCATGAGCCTGCCGGAGACGCAGATGCGGCCCACGGCCATGCTGTTCCGCAACCTGCTGGCCATGGAGGTGGAGGAGAGCATCCGGGCCAATCCGATCGATGGGGTGGTGCTGCTGGGCGGCTGCGACAAGACCACGCCTGGCCAGCTCATGGGCGCGGCCAGCGTGGACCTGCCGGCGATGGTGGTCTCGTCCGGGCCGATGCTGAACGGCAAGTGGCACGGCAAGGACATCGGCTCGGGCACGGACGTCTGGCGCTTCTCGGAGGCGGTGCGGGCCGGCGAGATGACGCTGAAGGACTTCCTCTCGGCCGAGAGCTCGATGAGCCGCAGCCACGGTGTGTGCAACACCATGGGCACAGCCTCGACCATGGCCAGCCTGGTGGAGGCGCTGGGCATGAGCCTGCCCAACAACGCCGCCCTGCCGGGGGTGGACTCCAGGCGCAAGACGCTGGCCCACCTGACCGGCAACCGGATCGTCGAGCTGGTGAAGCAGGACGTGCGCATGTCGCAGATCCTGACGCGGGCGGCCTTCGAGAACGCGATCCTGATGCACGCCGCGATCGGCGGCTCGACCAATGCGGTGGTGCATCTGCTGGCGCTGGCCGGCCGGGTTGGCGTGGAGCTGACGCTGGAGGACTTCGACCGGATCGGCCGGGAAAGCCCGCTGCTGGTCAACCTGATGCCGTCGGGCAAGTACCTGATGGAGGACTTCTGCTACGCTGGCGGCTGCCCGGCGGTGATGAAGGAGCTGGGCTCCGTCTTCCGCCGCGAGGCGATCACCGTCTCCGGCCACACCCAGGGCGAGATCGCCGAGGCCGCCGAGGTCTGGAACCGCGACGTGATCGGCACGGTGCAGCAGCCGGTCGGTCCGTCCTCGGGCGTGTGGGTGCTGCGCGGCAACCTCTGTCCCGACGGGGCGATCATCAAGCCGAGCGCCGCCACCCCCTCGCTGCTGACGCACCGCGGCCGGGCGGTGGTGTTCGAGGATATAGAGGACTACCACGCCCGCATCGACGACCCGGACCTGGAGGTCGACGAGACGTCGGTGCTGGTGCTGAAGGGCTGTGGGCCCAAAGGCTATCCGGGCATGCCGGAGGTGGGCAACATGGCCTTGCCGCCGAAGCTCCTCCAGAAGGGCGTGCGCGACATGGTCCGCATCTCGGACGCGCGGATGAGCGGCACAGCCTACGGCACGGTGATCCTGCACGTATCGCCGGAGGCCGAGGCCGGCGGCCCCCTGGCGCTGGTGCAGAACGGCGACGAGATCGAGTTCGACGGGCCGAACCGCACGCTGAACCTGCTGGTCAGCGAGGTGGAGCTGGTCAGCCGCCGCCATGCCTGGGAGCAGGCACGCAAGCCGTCGCAGTTCACCCGCGGCTGGTACAAGCTCTACATCGACACGGTGATGCAGGCCGACCAGGGCGCGGACCTCAGCTTCCTGGTGGGCAAGTCGTCCAGCGAAGTGACGCGGGAAAGCCATTGATGGCCTACGCCAGCTATCCGAGCCTGCAGGGGCGGGTTGTCTTCGTCACCGGCGGCGCCTCGGGCATCGGCGCGGAGTTCGTGCGCCAGTTCCACGGACAGGGCGCGAAAGTCGCCTTCGTGGACCTGCAGGAGGGCGAGGGCCGCGATCTCGCCGCGGCGCTGGGCGAGGGCGCCTGGTTCCGCCAGTGCGACGTCACCGACGTGCCGGCGCTGCAGGCCGCAATCCGCGATGCGGCGGCGGCGCTGGGGCCGGTCACCGTGCTGATCAACAACGTCGCCAACGACACCCGACACAAGGCCGAGGAGACCGACATCGCGGCCTGGCGGCGCGGGCTCGCGGTGAACCTCGACCCGGCTTTCGTCGCCGCCACCGCCGTCTACCCGATGATGAAGGCGGCCGGCGGCGGCTCCATCGTCAACGTGAGCTCGATCAACGCCATCTGGGGACCCGCCGACATGGCGACCTATGTGGCGGCCAAGGGGGCGATCAACTCGCTCTCCAAGGGACTCGCCCGCGAATGGGGCCCCGACCGCATCCGGGTGAACGCGCTCTCGCCGGGCTGGGTGATCACCGAGCGCCAGCTCGAGCTCTGGCTGACGCCGGAGGCCGAGGCGGACTGGGCCAAGCAGGTGGCCTTGAAGGACCGGCTGATGCCCGAGGACATCGCGCGGGCCGCCCTGTTCCTGGCCAGCGACGACAGCCGGATGATGACCGGCCAGAACATGATCGTGGACGCGGGAAGGCTGTGATGGCCGAAGCCGCGCTGCTCGCCTGCGACTGGGGCACCACCAACCTCCGGGCCTGGACCCTCGATGCCGAGGGCAGGATCGTCGAGCACCGGGAGTTCGACCTCGGCGTCTCGCGGCTTGCGCCAGGTGAGGCCGCCCGGCGGTTCGAGGCGGAGGTTCGTCCGGCATTCGGCGCCGAGGGGCTGCCGGCGATCCTCTGCGGCATGGTGGGCTCCAACCTCGGCTGGACCGTCGCCCCCTATGCGGATTGTCCCGCCGGCCTGAACGATCTCGCGCGCCGCCTCGTGGCGGTCGAGGCGCATGGCGGCTGGGTGCGGATCGTCCCGGGCATGCGCAGTGAGGGCCTGGCCGGCAGCCCCGACGTCATGCGGGGCGAGGAGACCCAGCTCATGGGCTGGCTGGCCCAGCACCCCGACCGCCGCCGCGGCCGGCAGGTGGTCTGCCATCCGGGCACGCACGCCAAGTGGATGCTGGTGGAGGACGGCCGCCTCGTCCGCTTCGTGACCGCCATGACCGGCGAGCTGTTTGCGGTGCTCGGCAAGCACAGCGTGCTGAAGAGCGATGCGCCGGCCGACGACATGGACGCCTTCGGCCAGGGGCTGGCGGCGGCGGGGGATGGCGACGCGCTCGCGGCCCGCCTGTTCACCGCCCGCGCCCGGGTGGTCGGCGGCGGCCGGTCCGCCGAGAGCACGCCGAGCTACCTCTCGGGCCTGCTGATCGGGGCCGAGGTCGCGGCCGTTCCCCGGCTGCTCGGCGTGCCCCCGCAGGCCCGCGTCACGCTGCTCGGCGACGCCCGCCTTTGCGAGCTCTATGAACGCGCCCTCGCGGCGCGAGGGGTGACGCACGAGACCTTCGATGGCGAAGCGGCGGCCGTGGCCGGTCTCTTCGCGCTCTACAAGCTGGGAGGGGCCTCATGACCCTCGACGACGCGCTCGCGCATTGCCCGGTGGTCGCCATTGTCCGCGGCATCCGGACGGACGAGGTCCTGGACCACGCCGCCGCCCTGCTCGAGGCGGGCGTGCTCGGGATCGAGACGCCGCTGAACTCCCCCGATCCGATCGAGAGCATCCGCAAGCTGGCGGCGGAGTTCGGCGATCGAATGGCGGTGGGCGCCGGCACCGTGCTGACGGCCGAGCGCGTGGACGCCGTGGCCGCCGCGGGCGGGCGGATCATCGTCTCGCCGAACACCCAGCCGGCGGTCATCCGCCGCGCCGTGGAGCTCGGGCTGGATCCCGCGCCCGGGTTCGCGACGCCGAGCGAGGCCTTCGCGGCCATCGAAGCGGGCGCGAAGCACCTGAAGCTGTTCCCCGCGGTCACCTATGGCCCGGCGCACGTGAAGCAGATCAAGGCGGTGCTGCCGCCGGAGGCCGTGGTTTGGGCGGTGGGCGGGGTGGGCCCCGACTCCATGGCCGACTGGTGGGCGGCCGGGGCGCGGGCTTTCGGGCTGGGCGGCGAACTCTACCGCGCCGGGCAGACCGTCGCCGAGACGCGCGAGAAGGCGGCTCGCGTCGTCGAAGCCGTCGGCAAGCTCCGCTGAACCACCCAGGGGGGCCGGGGGTTTAGCTCCCGAACGGAGGGATCCCCATGAAACAGCTCAGCCGCTTCTCCATCGACGTGCGCGAAACGGACTTCGTCCTGACCCTGGAGGACGACTCCGGCGAGAAGCACGAGTTCGCCGCTTCGCCCGAGCAACTGGACGCCGTCATCGACGCGTTGGACGAGCTCCTCTCCGAACACGAGGAGGAGCTGTTCGAGGTCGAGGAAGACGAAGAGGGCCCTACCTACCAGAAGCCGCTCGGCTGACGGGGCCCCGGCTCCCTCTCCGGGCGGGGAGGGAGCGCGCCTAGGCCTCTTCCTGCTGCTCCCCGCGTGGGCTGCGCATGAAGAGGTTCGGGCGGCCGTCGGCGATCGCCTCGGCCTCGGCCACGAACTCGGCGTCGGTGACGATCGCGGCGTACCGGGCGATGGCGTTCTCCAGGCTGGGCATCACCTGAGCGTGCTCGGTGCCGAGCGGCGCGTAGGCCGGTCGCGGCGCGGGCCAGCCGAAGGTGGCGCACGCCACTCCCCGCACCAGCCTCTCGTCCAGACCCAGCGCGCGGGCGATCCGGCGGGCGAACTCCGCCCAGGAGACCTCGCCAGTGTTGGCGAGGTGCCGGATGCCGGTCTCGCCGTCGATCAGCAGGTCCAATGTCGCGTCCACCAGGTCCGGCACATAGGTGGGGGAGACCACGAGGTCCTCGGCGGCGGTCAGCTCGCGTCCCGAACCAACGGTCCGCAGGACGTGGGACGCGAAGTTGAAGGCGTCGAAGGGCGAGAAGAACGCCGCCGTTCGGATCATCAGCGGCTGGCCGCCGAGGTCGAGGATCTCGGCCTCGGCCTGCGCCTTACTCTGGCCGTAGACGTTGAGCGGGCGGGGCGCGTCGCTCTCCACGTAGGGACGGTCCGTGCGGCCGTCGAACACCAGGTCGCTTGAATAGCCCACCATCGGCAGGCTGCGGTCGCGGCAGAGGCGGGCGAGGCGCACCGCGCCGTCCGCGTTGGCGGCCATGCAGGCGGCGGCCTCGGCCTCCGCGTCGTCCACACGCACCCAGCCGGCCGCGTTGATCACCCCCCACGGCGCGCTTTCGTCGAGCACGCGGGCGATGGAGGCCTCGTCGGCCAGCGACAGTTGCTCGCGCGAGGTGAGCAGGTAGTCGATTCCGCGCCATTCGCAGGCCCGGGCGAGCGCCTTGCCGAGCGTGCCCGTGGCGCCGACGATCAGCAGCGGACGGGCCGGCGGCTGGCCCGTGCGCCACTCCGGCCGCGGCTCGGGCGAATCCACAGTGCGGAAGGCGGGGCGGAACTCCATGCGGATGTCGCGTCGCCACCAGCCGGGACCCTGGGTGGCGGGGTGGATCTCGCCAGAGCCGGTTCCCAGTCGCTTCAGCTCGGCGGCGATGGCGGTCGGGCGCGGCGCGCCGGTGCGGACGTCGAACGCGCCCACCTCGTAGTGGCCGATGTGGCGGGTGAGCAGGCTGTTCCAGTCGTAGGTGCCGAGCAGGGCCCAGGCGGTGACGGCGCGGACGTCCGCGCCGCGGGCGCGCAGGCGGTGCGCCACCTCCCACGCCTCGCGGACCCAGCGCACCTGCTCCTCGCGAGTGCAACCATTGTGGGACTCGGTCACGGCCACCGGGCGGCGATAACGGCTCCAGGCTTCCTCAAGGACGCCCTCCAGACCAGCCGGAGCGGGCAGGGCGACGCGGACCGCTTCCACGTCGGCGTAGGCCATGAACTGGTTTCCGCCGTGGCGCTCGGGCGGATAGTCGTCCACGCGGTGGTCGAGGAACCGGTCCGAGGTCAGGTAGTGGTTCACGCCAAGGACGTCGGGCGGGCATGGGTCGTCCAGGATGGCCCGCAGGCGGTCGCCGAAGCCCAGCGATTCAAGGCGTGGCCACAGCAGGTGGTCCGGCTTGACCAGTCCGCTGAGCAGGTCCCAGGTCATCCAGCGGCGGGCGTTGTCGTAGTCGGCCTGGTGCTTCACCGCCCGCGTGGAATAGGTGCGGCCGAGGTCCTCCGTCTGGATCAGCTTGGCGTGCGGATTGACGCGCCGGATCTCGCGCATCGCCATGCGGGTGGCGTCGATCTGGTTGAACAGGGCGGCCCAGAACATGTGCTCGTCGGCCAGGTGCGGATACCAGTGGCCGTAGAGGGCGGAGAACCGGGCGGTGGTCAGCGGCTCGTTGACGGGCGTCCATTCGGCGACCCAGGGATAGCGCTCCGCGGCCGCGCGGGCGTAGCCGGCGAAGGCTTCGGCGAAGCCCGGATCGACGAGGCTGGTGTAGCGGGGGCCGCTGCCGTGGTGCAGGAGCCCGGCGATCGGCCGCATGCCGAGGTCGCGGATGCGCGCCAGGCGCTCGTCGGTCCAGCTCCAGTCGAGGTCGTCCGGTCGTCGGGGCGCCACGCGCTCCCAGAGCACCGGGTAACGGAGGGCGCTTAGCCCCAACTCCGCGAACCGCTCGAGGTCTTCGATCCGGTGGTGGTGTCCCGAACGGACCGTCTGGTCGTGGAACGCCCCGCCGACGCGGTTCACGGTGCATTCGTGACCGCCCCAAAGCTCGAGTTCAGGCATACACTCTGGCTTTCCCGTCACATCCCGAGGATTAAAGCCTCAGCTTCAGGAGAACGTTCCAGAACGTGGCAATTGAGCTTTGGAACGGTTCAGGAGGCGGA
Source organism: Phenylobacterium sp. (assembly GCF_041913825.1). Lineage (GTDB taxonomy): Bacteria > Pseudomonadota > Alphaproteobacteria > Caulobacterales > Caulobacteraceae > Phenylobacterium. Next base: position 33,312 of record NZ_JAYSEO010000033.1, on the reverse strand, counting down.
GGATTATGACCTTCATGGATCGGGGATCGAAGCCCGCCGTCCTCGTGACGGGCGGGGCCGGCTACATCGGCGCACACACCGCGAAGGCTTTGCATGAGCAGGGTTTCCTGCCTGTGGTCTTCGACAGCCTGAGTTCGGGATTCCGGGAGGCGGTCCGTTGGGGTCCCTTCGTCCACGGCGACATCCGCGATGCGGGCGCGCTGGCCGACGCCATCGACGCCCACAACGTCAAGGCGGTGATCCACTTCGCAGGCCTGATCGAGGTGGGCCGCTCGGTTGTGAAGCCGGACCTTTTCTGGGAGCACAACGTCGGCGGCACGGTGACCCTGCTGTCGACCATGCGTGAGAAGGGCGTGAACCGCCTGGTCTTCTCGTCATCCGCGGCGGTGTACGGCCAGGGCGGCCGCGCCGCGCTGGAAACCATCCCCGAGGCGGCGCCGAAGGCTCCCGCGAGCCCCTACGGCGACACCAAGCTCGCCTGCGAGTGGATGATCGAGGCGCAGTGCCGCGCCTATGGGCTGACCGCGGTCGCCCTCCGCTACTTCAACGCCGCGGGGGCCGATCCCTCCGGTCTGATCGGCGAGGCGCACGAGCCTGAGACGCACCTGATCCCGCTGGCCATCGCCGCGGCGCTCGGCGATGGGAAGCCCCTCACCGTCTTCGGCAGCGACTTCGACACGCCGGATGGGACCTGCCTGCGCGACTACATCCATGTGAACGATCTCGCGGCCGCCCACGTGGAGGCGCTGAAGGCCGAGCTCGCGCCCGGCGCCTACGAGGCTGTCAATGTGGGCACCGGCGTCGGCGCCTCGGTGCTCGAAGTGGTGGAGGCCGTCGGCCGCGCCGTCGGCCGGCCCGTGCCGCACAGCGTCGGCGCACGCCGGGCCGGCGATCCGCCGAGCCTGGTGGCAGATCCGGCTCGCGCCGGCGCGCTGCTCAATTGGAGGCCGGTCTGCTCGTCGCTCGACCAGATCGTCTCGGACGCCCTGCGGTGGGAACGCTCGCCTCAGTACGGCGCCGGCGTGCGCGGTGGCCGCTGCGGGACCGTCCAGACGACCCACGCCTAAGTCGGACAACCGACATTCACCATCGCGTGTACTCAGCGATGGTGGCGCTTAGCTTTTGATTACTGAAGAAGTGATGCTCCCGTCTGCATAGGCACGGGAACCTTTATGGCTGCCGCGAGTTACTACAGCGGGCTTCGTGTGTCGATTTTCAAAAAGGAATGCGGTCTTGAACACTCAGTGGTTCCCGAGCGCTGAAGGCGCTGCGCCATTGTCAACTCCGTCTTTTGGGCCGCGTTCCCGAGGTCGTCAGACCCTGATCTGTTTTTCCCACCTTCGATGGGATTTCGTGTTCCAGCGTCCTCAGCACCTGATGACCCGCTTCGCCCAAGGGCGGAAGGTGGTCTTCTGGGAAGAGCCGGTCCCGGGTCCGGCGGAGGAGGCGCCCCGCCTCGACAGCCGCGTATGTCCCGACAGCGGTGTCCTGGTGGTCACCCCGGTCCTCGCCGACGGCGGTTCGCCCGAGGAACGTGACGCCCTGCTGAAGGGCCTGCTCGACACCTTCCTGGCCGGCAACGAGAACGACCTGATCCGCTGGTACTATACCCCGATGATGCTCAGCTTCTCGCGGCATCTGGATGCGGTATGCACCGTCTACGACTGCATGGACGAGCTGGCGAACTTCAAGTTCGCGCCGCCCGAGCTGACCATCCTCGAGCGCGAGCTGATGACGCTGGCCGACGTGGTGTTCACCGGCGGCTACTCGCTTTGGGAAGCCAAGCGCGACCGCCATCCCAATATCCATCCCTTCCCGTCGAGCGTCGACCGGGCGCACTTCGCCAAGGCCCGCACCCTGCGCGAGGAGCCGGCGGACATGGCCGGCATCCCCTGGCCGCGGCTGGGCTTCTACGGCGTGGTCGACGAGCGGATGGACCTGCAGCTCCTGGCCGCCCTGGCCGACGCGCGGCCGGAGTGGAGCCTCTGCATCGTCGGACCGGTGGTGAAGATCGACCCGGCGGACCTCCCGCAACGGCCGAACCTGCATTACCTGGGCGGCAAGGGCTACGAGGACCTGCCGAAGTACCTGGGCTCGTGGGACGTGGCGCTGATGCCCTTCGCCATCAACGAGTCCACCCGCTTCATCTCGCCGACCAAGACGCCGGAATACCTGGCGGGCGGCCGGCCAGTGGTCTCCACCCCGATCGTGGACGTGGTCCGCCACTACGGCGACCTGGAGGCGGTGAAGGTCGCCTCCACGCCCGAGGAGTTCATCGCCGCCTGCGACCAGGCCCTGGCCCTGTCGCGCCTCAAGGGCGACTGGCTGAAGGCCGTGGACGCCATGCTCTCGGCTCTGTCGTGGGACGAGACGTTCACCCGGATGAACGCCGAGATCGGCCGCGCCGTCGGCCTGCGCCAGCAGGCGACCGCCGAGGCGCTGGCCCAGGCGGGCGTCGCCGCGCCGGCCGTGCGCCCGGCCTCGCGCAGCAAGCCTTTCGACTATCTGATCGTCGGCGCGGGCTTCGCGGGATCGGTGCTCGCCGAACGCCTGTCGACCCAGCTCGGCAAGCGCGTGCTGCTGGTGGACCGCCGGCCGCACATCGGCGGCAACGCCTACGACGAGAAGGACGCGGCGGGCGTGCTGATGCACAGGTACGGCCCGCACATCTTCCACACCAACTCGGACGATGTGGCGAACTACCTGTCCCAGTTCACCAGGTGGCGGCCGTACGAGCACCGCGTGCTGGGCTCCGTGAAAGGCGGCCTGCTGGTGCCGGTGCCGATCAACCGGACCACGCTGAACACCCTCTACGGGCTGAACCTGCAGACCGACGATGACGCCGCGGCCTTCCTCGCCAGCCGCGCCGAGCCGGTGGAGAAGATCAAGACGTCGGAGGACGTGGTGGTCTCGGCCGTGGGTCGTGAGCTCTACGAGACCTTCTTCCGCGGCTACACCCGCAAGCAGTGGGGCATGGATCCCTCGGAGCTCGACAAGTCGGTGACCGCCCGGGTGCCCACCCGGACCAACACCGACGACCGGTACTTTACCGACAAGTTCCAGAACATGCCGCTCGATGGCTACACCCGCATGTTCGAGAACATGCTGGACCAGAAGGGGATCACCATCGAACTGGGCGTCGACTACGAGGACGTTCGCGGAGAGGCGGTGTTCGACCACCTGATCTTCACCGGTCCGGTCGACGAGTACTTCGACCACCGCTACGGCAAGCTGCCGTACCGGAGCCTGGCGTTCGAGCACAAGACCCTGGATCAGGAGTGGTTCCAGCCGGTGGGCACCGTCAACTACCCGGAGGAGGGCGTGCCCTACACCCGGATCAGCGAGTACAAGCACCTGACGGGGCAGTCCTCGAAGCAGACGACGATCACCTACGAGTACCCGCGGGCCGACGGCGACCCGTACTATCCGGTGCCGCGGCCCGAAAATGCGGCCCTGTACAAGAAGTACGAGGCGCTGGCGCTCGAGACCCCCAACGTACACTTCGTCGGCCGCCTGGCCACCTACCGCTACTACAACATGGACCAGGTGGTGGGGCAGGCCCTGGCGACCTTCCGCCGGATCGCCGAGCGGGAAGGCCGGACGGTCATCGCCGCGCAGAGCGCGGCCCGGGCGATCGCCGCAAACTAACGCGGCGCCACTCCCGCGATAGTTAATTTTCAACTGGAAGGCGGCCCTCGCTTCGCGGCGGGGGCCGTTCCGTGTTAAGCGCCGCCATAGATGGTGAGGGGCGTGAGTCCAGGATGGTGAGGACCGACAAGGAACGCGCACGTGAGATCGCGCAGAATCTCGTCGATCTGCTGTCGTCCTACGAGGAGGAGCTGATCGCCCTCGAGCGTGATGCACCCGGTGTGGGCCCGCTGCGCCGCGCCGTCGGCATGGCGATCGCCGAGGCCTGTTACCTGATCTCGGACGGCGCGCCGCCGAACTAGACGAAGAGGACGACAACCCCACCATGGCCCGCAAATCCGAGGCGCTCGCCGATCCTGTGGACATCGCCGTCGGCGCGCGCATCCGCCTGCTGCGCAAGGTCCGCGGCCTGTCGCAACAGGCCCTGGCCGAAGCCGCCGGCGTGACCTTCCAGCAGATCCAGAAGTACGAGCGCGGCGCCAATCGGGTCAGCGCCTCGATGCTGTCGCGGATCGCCAAGACGCTGGGCGCGCCGGTTTCGGAGATGTTCGGCGAGGTCGGGCCGGCGAGCGGCGCCATCGACGAGGTGGCGGCCCTGCTGGCGGAGCCCGGCGCGCTCGAACTCCTCAAGGCCTATTCGCACCTTCCCAAGGGGCCGCCGCGCTCGGCCCTCGTGGACTTCGTCCGCACGCTCGGCGAGAAGCAGCCGGGCTGATCCCCCTCCAGGAGCGTCCCATGCGTTCGACCCTTCGCGCCCTCGTCCTGGCCGCGGGGCTGCTGGCGGCTGCGCCGGCGGTGGCCGCGCCGCCCACCGCGGCCGAGGCGCGGATGATCGCCACCGTGAAGGCGGAGCACGGGCGGAACGTCGAGCTGCTCGAAAAGCTCGTGCGGGTGAACTCCGGATCGATGAACCTCAAGGGCGTCGAGGCGGTGGGCGGCATGATGCGCGCCGAACTCGAGCCGCTGGGTTTCCAGGTCCGCTGGATCCCGATGGCGGAAACCGGCCGGTCCGGGCACATCGTGGCCACTCACAAGGGGAACGGCCGCGGCAAGCGCATGCTGCTGATCGGCCACCTGGACACCGTGTTCGAGCCGGATAGCCCGTTCCAGGGCTGGACCCGGCGCGCCGACACTGTCGAAGGGCCCGGCGTCGGCGACATGAAGGGCGGTCTGGTGATCATCGTCTCGGCGCTGCGCGCCATGCAGGCGGCGGGGACTCTGAAGGACGCCGACATCACCGTGGTGCTCACCGGCGACGAGGAGAAGCCGGGCAGTCCCATCGCCATCGCCCGCCGGGACCTGATCGCGGCCGGCCGGAGCAGCGACGTGGCGCTCGACTTCGAGGGCCTGTCCGTCGAGGGGGACAGGGACATCGGCTCCATCGCCCGACGCTCGTCGAACTCATGGACCATCCGGGTGAAGGCGAAGTCCGGCCACTCCTCCGGCGTCTGCACCGAGGGCATGGGCTGCGGCGCCAACTATGAGCTCGCCCGGATCATCGAGGCCTTCCGGCGCGAGCTGCCGGAGCCGAACCTGACCTTCAATGTCGGCATGATCGCCGGCGGAGCCAAAGCCGCGGCGAACGCCGGTGAGACTGGCGTCTCGGCGGTCGGCAAGACCAACATCATCTCGGCGGAAGCCGTGGCGCTGGGTGACATCCGCACGCTGTCGAACGAACAGGAGGCGCGGGTCCGGGCGAAGATGCAGGCGATCGTCGCCCGCTCCCTGCCGCAAGCCCAGGCCACCATCGAGTTCGCCGACACCGGCTATCCGCCGATGGCGCCCACCGCGGGCAACAAGGCCCTGCTGCGCAAGCTGAACGAGGTGAACGCCACGCTCGGGCTGCCGGAGATGTCGCAGGGCGATCCTGCCCGCCGGGGCGCCGGCGACATCGCCTTCGTGTCCTTCATCGATGGGCTGGTGGGCCTGGGCATGGCCGGGGAGGGCGCCCACGCCCCGGGCGAGACGGCCGATCTCCGCAGTCTCGACCGCCAAGCGCAGCGCGCCGCCCTGTTGATGAGCCGCCTGACCCGGGAGCCGCGCGGCAAGCGCTAGCCCGGCCGGCCCAGCGCCTTCAGCGCCCGATCCTTGACCGCCTTGTAGTCCACCTTGCCGTTGGGAGCCCGGCCGATGGTCTCCACCAACACGAGCTCGCGCGGCGCCTTGTAGCCGGCGAGCTGCCCATGGACGTGCGACGAGAGCTCGGGGAGGGACGGCGCTGCCGCGCCCTCGGGCTCCACCACCGCGCAGATCCGCTCGCCGAACCGCGGATCGGGAACGCCCACGACCACCGCGTCGCGCACCCCGGGGTGGGTCTTCAGCGCCTCCTCGACCTCCTCAGGGAAGACCTTCTCGCCGCCGGTGTTGATGCAGACCGAGCCGCGGCCCAGCAGCTTCAGCGAGCCGTCGGCGTTCACCTCCGCCCAGTCGCCGGGGACGCTCCAGCGCTGGCCGTCGATCAACCGGAAGGTCTTCGCCGACTTCTCCGGGTCCTTGTAGTAGCCGACCGGCAGGAAGCCGCTGACCGCCACCATGCCGCGCTCGCCCGAGCCAGGCTCCACACGGCGGCCGTCGTCGGTGAAGACGGCGCAGTTCGGGCCCAGCATGAAGGCGGCCGTCTGCATCTCGGCGCCCGGCGCGGAGGCCGAGGCTCCGAGACCCACGGCTTCCGAGGAGCCCAGGCTGTCGTAGATCACCGCATTGGCGCAGTGCCGCAGCAGGCCGCGCTTGTTCTCCTGGCTCCACATCGAACCGGACGAGCTCATGCTGCGGACGGACGACAGGTCCCATCGGCCGGGGTTCTCCTCCAACGCCTCGAGCATCGGCGTGGAGAAGGCGAGCCCCACCAGGACGATTGCGGTGGCGCCCAGCCGCTCCGCCTCGTTCCAGAGCTCGACGGCGTCGAACTTGCGCGAGGGAAGGGTGGCGACCGTCCCGCCCTGGTTCAGGCAGATGAAGGACGAGAACTGTCCGGTGCCGTGCATCAGCGGGCAGGCCACAAGGCTGATCGGGCGCAGGTGCTCCGGCTCCCCGATGCGCGCGACGAGATCCTCGATGGAGGCGGCCGGCGGCACGCCGAGCGCCGCGTTGCCGCCGGCCCCGATGACGTTGAACAGGTCGTCCTGGCGCCACATGACGCCCTTGGGCATGCCGGTGGTGCCGCCGGTGTAGAGCAGCAGCAGGTCGTCGGGCGAGCGCCCCCAGGGCGCCTTCGTGGGCCGCACGGCGGTCGGCGTCGCCACCACCGCTTCGTAGTCGGCCGACCACCCGGGCGCGGGATGGCCCGGCTCGGAAACCGCGATCCAGCGCTTCACCTTCGGCAGCCGCGGCCGGATCGCCGCCACCGTCTCGGCGAAACCGGCGTGGAACACGACCGCCTCGGCGTCGGCGTTGTCGAAGAGGTAGACCAGCTCCTCGGGTCCGTAGCGGTAGTTGGTGTTCACCGGGGCGAGGCCCGCCTTGAAGGCGGCGAAGTAGGTCTCGAGGTACTCGGGCCCGTTGTAGAGGTAGGCGGCGACCTTGGCCTGCTGCCCGAGTCCCGCCGCCAGCAGGTCCGCGGCCAGCGCGTCGGCGCGCGCGTCGAACTCCGCCCAGGTGAGGCTGCGTCCGCCCTGGATCTGGGCGGGGCGGCCCGGCTGAGCCGCGGCGATGGCTTCCCAGACGTCGGCGAAGGTCCACGCGGTCACCAGCCATCCTCCCATGTGCTTGTCGTTGCACGAAAGTTGGGCGCGTGCCGCCACGGCAAGTCAACCGCGGTGGCGCGCCGGGCGAATCCGTGGAGACATGGCCCGGCCACCCTCGAGGAGGACCGATGCTGGACCACTTCACCCGCCACCCCCACGCCGTGGGGGAGACCTACCTCGAGCATGCCCGCGCCGCCGGCGGGCTCGGCGTGGAGCTGGTCACCGCCGGTCTGGCGTGCCTGGTGCACGCCTGCGCCCCCTGGCTCTTTGAGGACTATGCGAGCCGGCGGGTGCGCAGTCTGCACGAGCGGCTCAGCCGTCGGCGGGCGCCCTGGGCGTGGAACGGCGAGGTCACGGGCGGCCTCGGCGTCTAGCGCCGCCGCCGAGCTGCGTTCCGGGAACCTGGGCCGCGCGCAGGGGTTGCTGCTGCGACGCCGCACCCGCGGCGACGCCAACCTTGGAGGCGCGATCATGGCTACGCTGCCTTACAGCGACCGAACCGACACCTACTCCGCCGAGCGCAGCGACGCCGGCGCGCATCGCACCCGCGACGTCGGCGCGACCATCTTCGTCTGGCTGGCCTGGGCGGCCGCGGCGATCTTCTGGGGCTTCGCCCTGACCACCGCCTTCGGAATCCTGAGCTCGCTGGGGCATCCCGCGGCCGACGGGCTCGACGCGGGCGAGGCCGACGTGGGCGGCATCGGCTGGATGACCATCAACTTCATCGGTGGACTGATCATCCTGGGCGGCGCCCTGGCCTATGGCGCCTACCGCTACGCCAGCCGGGACAAGCGCCTGGACCCGGTGACCGAGGCGGCCACCCACGCGCTCTACGACACCATCGAGCGTCAGGGCGGCGAGGACCGCACCACCCGTTCGCCGGAAGCCCGTGAGCCCATGGAACGCGACGCCTACCGGGCGTCTCAGTCGGATCTTCGCTAGAAAGAGGGGGCGCGACGCTCTGGCGCGCTCTAGGAGTGGCGCGCCGAACGATGCGCCCCTAGGATAGCTCAAGCGACTCAGCCCTCGAGAAGACGTCGGGGCGGCGCCTGAATACCTAGCTGGGGGAGCCCAATGGCCGAAACCAAGAAAACCAACGCCCTGCAAAAGCCGCTTACGCCCTCTTCCGAACTGGCCGCCGTGGTCGGTTCCGGGCAGCTTTCCCGGGGTGAAGTGGTCTCCAAGATCTGGGACTACATCAAGAAGAACAACCTGCAGAACCCGCAGAACAAGCGCGAGATCGTCGCCGACGCCAAGCTGAAGCCGGTCTTCGGCGGCAAGGACAAGGTCTCCATGTTCGAGATGAACAAGCACCTGGCGCAGCACCTGAAGTAGGACGCGCCGGCGGCGGGCCGAGCCCGCCACCGCTCGAGAGCCCCGCGGCTGACGCCGCGGGGCTTTTTCTTTGGTCGCTACTTGGCGAGCGCGTGCAGCGCCTGGACGACGGCCGGTCCGACCAGCACCACGAACAGCGGCGGAAGGATGAAGGTGATCATCGGCACCGTGAGGGTCGCCGGAAGGCGCGCGGCCTTCTCCTCGGCCTTCATCAGGCGCGCATCGCGGAACTCTGCGGCCAGCGTGCGCAGCGCCTGCGCCAGCGGGGTGCCATACTTCTCCGTCTGCGTGAGCGTGTTCACCAGCGCCCGGATGGCGGGCATGGGCGCGCGCCGGGTCAGGTTCTGCAGGGCGTCGCGCCGGTTGGGCAGGAAGCCGAGCTCGATCGCGGTCAGCCCGAGCTCGTCGGCCAGTTCGTCGGCGCCCTGGCCCATCTCACGGCCGACCCGGGTGACGGCGGCGTCGAGACTGAGGCCCGCCTCGGCGCAGATCACGAAAAGATCGAGGGCGTCGGGCAGCGCCTTCTGGATCTTCTGCTGGCGGCGCGTGATGGCGTTCCGGAGCAGCAGCGTCGGCAGGTAGGCGCCGGCGAGCATGCCGCCGCCGCCGATGACCAGCCGGAGCCGTCCGGACAGCTCCTGCACGAAGGCGGGCGCGAAGGCGTAGGCCAGCAGGCCAACCACCAGCGGACAGGCGAGCCGCAGGGTCAGGAAGATCGCCGTGGCGTCGGGCGAACGCCAGCCGGCCTGGGCGAGCAGGTCGCCCGCCTTGCGGGCCTCCTCGCCGCGATCGAGCTTCAGCCGCCCGATCAGGTTGCGGGCCGCGACGATGGTGCGTTCCCGCGGCGCGCGCCGGGGCGCGAGGCGGGCGGCGCGCAGTTCGCGGCGGCGCTTGGCGTGGCTGCGGGCGCGGGCGGCCATCAGGTCGCGCGGGGCGAGCGCTCTGAGCACCGTCAGGATAGTGAGGAAGTTCGCCAGCCCGACGATCAGCGCCACCACGGCGCCCGACGGCGCGTCGAACGGCATCAGCTCGGCGGCCTTCATATCTCGAACCGCACCATCTTGCGCATCACCAGCGCCCCTACGGTGAGGCTGGCCAGTCCCGCCGCAGCCATGAGCCGGCCGAGTTCGTCGGTAACCAGCAGGCGGATGTAGGCGGGGTTCACGGTGTACATCAGCGCGGCCATGACGAACGGCAGGGCCCCGATGATCAGGGCGCTCGCGGTCGCCTCCGAAGCCATGGCCTTGATCTTCAGGCGCATCTGCTGGCGCCGTCGCAGGATCTGCTCGAGGTTCTCCAGCGTCTCGGCGAGGTTGCCGCCGGTCTCCCGCTGGACCGAGAGCGTGATCACCAGGAAGTTGAACTCGGGCAGGCCGATCCGGCGGGCGGTCTGCCAGAGCGCCTCGTCCAGCGGCGCGCCGAACCGAACCTGGTCGGCGATCCGGCGGAACTCCTCGCCCACAGGATCGGCGATCTCGCGTCCGATCACGCCCAGGGTCTCGGTCACCGGCAAGCCGGCCCGCAGGCCACGCACGATCAGCGCCACGGCCTCCGGGAAGTGCTTGTAGAAGCGGTTGCGCTGGCGGCCGATGAGCAGGCCGACGCCCACGTGCGGCAGCCAGAGTCCGCTCGCCAGGCCCTCCAGCAGAGCGAGCGGCGGCGGGACGCGCAGCAGGAGGGCGGCGGTCGTCGCCACGACCATCACCGCCAGGCAGGCGAGGCCATAGTGCGTGAAGGTCAGGGAAAGGCCGGTGCCTTCCAGCCGGGTGCGCAGCACCGCCGGCTTCGGCAGGATCCGCTGCAGGACGGCGTCGAACGGGCCCTTCGAGGTGGCGCGCAGGGCGCGCTCGACCTGCCCCTGGGCGCCGTCGACGCCGCGCAGCTTGCGCGCCCGCTTCACCAGCCGACGAGCGCCGGGCGAGACGTCCGCCAGCGCCCAGGCGACCGCGGCCGCAGCGCCCAGCATCAGAAGGAGGAGGAGCGGCGGCAGGCTCACCCGACCGCCTCGAGCAGCATGCGGTCGAGCCCGTAGTACTCGGCGCGGGTGGTGAACGCCGGGCGCAGGCCGGAGGACTCGAACCGGCCCTTCAGCCGCCCGTCCGCCGCCTCGCCTTCGAAGCGGTAGGCGAACAGCTCCTGGGTGGTGATCACGTCCCCCTCCATGCCCACCACTTCGGTGATGGAGGTGATCCGGCGCACGCCGTCGCGCATGCGGCTGATCTGCACGATCATCTGCACCGCCGCGGCGATCTGGGTGCGCACCGCCTTGGACGGCAGGTTCACGCCCGACATGGCCACCATGTTCTCAAGGCGTGTCAGCGCCTCGCGCGGACGGTTGGCGTGGAGGGTCCCCAGGGAGCCGTCGTGGCCGGTGTTCATGGCCTGCAGCATGTCCATGGCCTCGGCGCCGCGGATCTCGCCCAGGATGATGCGGTCGGGCCGCATCCGCAGGGCGTTCTTCACCAGGTCGCGCATGGTGATCTCGCCCTTGCCCTCGAGGTTGGCGGGCCGGGTCTCGAGGCGGACCACATGCGGCTGCTGGAGCTGGAGTTCCGCGGCGTCCTCGATGGTCACCACCCGCTCGTCAGCGGCGATCATCTGGCTCATGGCGTTGAGCAGGGTGGTCTTGCCCGAGCCGGTGCCGCCCGAGATCAGCACGTTCAGGCGCGAGCGGGCGGCGATCTTCAGTACGGTCGCCATTTCGGGCGAGACGTTGCCCTGCCGGGCCATGCGGTCGAGGTCGATGCCCCGTTTGGAGAACTTCCGGATCGAGATGGACGCCCCGTCCAGCGCTAGCGGCGGGATGATGATGTTCACCCGGCTGCCGTCCGTCAGTCGGGCGTCGACCAGCGGGGTGGATTCGTCGATCCGCCGGCCGACCTGGCTGACGATGCGGCCGGCCACCGACATGACGTGGGCGTCGTCGCGGAACGCGGCCTCGGTGAGCACCAGCTTGCCCCGCTGCTCGACGAAGATCTGCTTCGGGCCATTGACCATGATGTCGGTGATGCTGTCGTCGGCCAGCAGAGGCTCCAGCGGGCCTAGGCCCAGCATGTCGTCCAGCAGCAGGTCCACCAGCTCACGCTGCTCGCGCTGGTTCAACTGGACCTTCAGCTCCGCGAGGATCTCCTGCACCGGGCCGGTGAGTTCGGCGGCGAGCTGGGCGCGGTCCAGCCGGCTCGCCACCTCGCTATCGATACGCTCCAGGACGCGCGCATGAGCGAGCGCGGCTGCCTCCTGGATCTTGCTCGAGCGGGCGGGCCGCGCCGGCGCGGCGGCGGGCGCCAGCGCGCCGGCCGTGGGACCGGCGTCATTGGCCGCCGGCGGAGCTGATGCCTGAGCCGGAGGGAGTTCTATCCCGGCCACGCCACGCTGCAGCGCCTCTTTCCGCCGCGCTTCGTCGCCAGAGCCGCCCAGTCCACGCCTGCCGAACATGCTAGCGCCCCAGCAGCCGCTTCATCCACGAAGCCGCGCCTCCTTCGGGTGCGGCGTCCACCGGCGCCACGCCGGCCAGCAGGGCCGGCAGCTTGCGCAGCGCCGTCTCGGCCGGGCCGCCTCGGGCCGCGGCCAGCAGGGGCTTGGCCTCCTGGGCGGCGGCCTCGGCCATCTTGCCGTCATGGGGAACGACGAGGTCGAGCTTTGCGCCGACGCCGCGCTCGAACTCGGCCTGCGGCACCTCGCCGGACGTGCCGCCGACGCGGTTGGCGATGAGCAGGATGCGTCCCTCCGGCCTCAGCCCCTTCAGGAGGGCGAGCAGCCGCTGGGCGTCGCGCATGCCGGCCAGGCTGAGGTCGGTGACCACGCCCACGGTCTCGGCGCGCGCCAAAAGATCCCGGGAGACAGCATCGGTCCGCCGGGGCAGGTCCACCACCACCGCGTCGCAGTCGTCAGCCAAACCGCCGAGCAGCGCCTGGAGCCCGGCGGAGGCGAGCGTGACCTCCTCGTCCAGCGGCTCCTCGGCGCCGAGCACGCGCAGCCGTTCGCCATGCTGCACCATGGCCGAGCCGATCAGCAGGCTGTCGATCCGGTCGGGGTTGCTGAGGATCTCGCGCAGCCCGCGACCGGTCTCCAGGTCGAGGCTGAGGGCCGCGGCGCCGAACTGCAGGTCGAGGTCGAGCAGCACGGTCTTCTGCTGGTGCTCGCCGGCCAGCGCCCAGGCGGCGGAGACTGCCAGGCTCGTCGCACCGACGCCGCCGCGCGCGCCCACCAGGGCCATGACGCGGGTCGGACGCGCCGGCGCAGGCTCCGGCGCCTCCGTGCGGCGGGCGCGGGCGATAGCCTCGGCGAGCGTCTCGGTCGCCACAGGCTTCACAAGATAGTCGCTGACCCCCATCCGCATGAGCGCGCGGTAGAGGCCGATGTCGTTGGCCTGGCCGAGCGCGATCACCCGGGTGTGCGGCTCGCACACCTCGGCGAGGGCGTCCATGGCGGTGAGCACGTCGTCCGCATCGCTGGCGTCCACCAGCAGCACGGCGGGGGCGGGCGCATCGCGTAGCAGCTCGCGGGCGGCGGCCGCGCCGCCTTCCCGGACACGCGAGGCCGGCCAGCCGAACTGGGCGGCGGCCTGGCGGACGGCTTCACGGGTGACGTCGTCAACCACGGTGGCGAGGAAGGTGGGCGCGGTGTCGGGCGCGCCGGCGAGGAGCGGTAGGGCCATGGCGATCTACTCCTGGGCTGCGCCGCCGGAGGCCGCGCCGCCGGCCGAACCGCCCGTGGTCTGGGTGGCGGGCAGAGCCTTGGTTTCGCCGGCGCGATGGCGGCCAGCGGCGGCCATCGCGGCGTCGCCGCGCGGCGGCCCCGGCTCGGCGCCGGTCACCAGGTCGCGCGGGTCTGCGATCATGGCCTGCAGGTTGGCCAGGGTGGCGCAGCCGAACCCCGGCGTGGCCTGGTAGTCCTCCACGTCGAGCGGATCCGCGCAGGCCGGCGCAGGGGGCGATAGCGCCGCGGCCGGGGTCGCGGCCCTCGGGGCGGCGCAGGCCGATAGGGCGAGCAGAGGCAGGATGATCGCGAGGCGCATCTCAGCCCTCCTTCCTGGCCGGCGGTTCAGCCGCCGCCGCCGCAGCGGCCTTCGGCCGCGGCGGATCGGTCGGGGCGGCGAGCCGCTGGCTCACGGGTTTCACGAGGTAGGGCGTGACGATGATCACCAGCTCGGACTCGTTGCGCTGGAAGCGCTTGGACCTGAACAGCTCGCCCAGGACCGGGATGTCGCCGAAGCCGGGCAACTGGCGCACTTCCTTCGACATCTGGTTCTGGATCAGGCCGGCGATGGCGAAGCTCTGGCCGCTGCCGAGCTCGACTGTGGTCTCGGCGCGTCGGGTGGTGAGCGCCGGGACGGTGAGCCCCTCGACCGTGACGGCGCCGGCCTGCGAGAGCTGGCTGACCTCGGGTCGAACATTCAGGCTGATCCGGCCGCCGTCCAGGATCGTCGCCACGAAGTTGAGGCTGATGCCGAACTGTTTGTAGCTGACGGTGATCTGGTCCGGGCCCTGGGAGACCGGGATCGGGAATTCGCCGCCGGCCAGGAAGCTCGCCGGCTCGCCCGACACGGCGGTTAGGTTCGGCTCGGCGAGGACCGTGAGCTGGTTCTTCTGTTCGAGGGCTTCGATCAGGACATTCAGGTTCAGGCCACTGTCCGGATCGAACAAGCCGCCGGCGATCGCGCCGACGCCATTGGGCGGGCGATTGATGACCCCCGGCTCCGGGAAGAAGTCCGTCCCCGTGGCGAAGCCCAGCACGCCGCCTTCGCCGACCTGGACGGCGGTCTCCCAGTTGAAGCCGAGCTGGCGGGTCGCATCGCGCGACACCTCGGCCACCCGGACCCGCAGGTTGATCTGGTTCGGCGCCTCGACGGTCAGCCGGTTGATAATCGGGCTGGCGCCCGCCTTCTCGTCGGCTTGCACGAACAGGCTGGCGATACGCAGCACGTCGTCGCCCTCGGCGGCCGAGGCCACCTTGCCGGTCAGGATCAGGGCGCCGTTGGCGGCGGCCACTTGCACCTCGGCGCCCGGGACCTGCTGGCGCAGCATCTGCTGCAGCCGGGCGTGGTCGTAGCCGACGGAGATCGCCAGGTTGGCGATGCTCTCTTCCTTGGCGTCGAGGGCGAAGAAGCTGGTGGCGCCGGGCGCCTTGCCGATCACGTAGACCAGGGTCGGCGACTTCACTTGCACGTCGGCGATCTTGGGATCGGCGATGAAGACGGTGGCCGCGGGCCGGGTGAGCCGCATCAGTCGACCCTTGCCGACCTCGAGCGCGAGCTGGGTCTCCTGGCCGGCCACGACCTCGGCGGCCGCACGGGCTTGCGTCGCGGGAGCAAGCAGGGCGGCGGCGGCGAACGCCGCAGCGAGCGCGCGCGATTTCATTGGCCGGCTCCGACGGTCGTGGACTGGCTGCCGCGGAAGACCTGGACAGTGGGGGCGGGCGGCCGCGGGGCCGGCGCTGGCCGCGACGGCGCCACGGGGGCGGCGGCCGGACGCGCGGCGCTCTGGGTGGCCTCGCGGTCGGAGGTGCGGGTGACCACCCGCGGCTCGGCCGTGGCCACGCCATCTCCCAGGCTGCGCAGGCTGAGGCTGAGCTTGCCCAGCTCGCTGACCACCGCCACCACCTCGGCGTTCTTGGGCGTGACTTCGAGGGTGGCGGTCTGGGGAACCACGACCTCCTCGCCCTTGGCCAACCGCTGGTCGGTGGCCAGAACGCGGACGTCGGTGAGCACGGTCTCGCTCACGAAAGGCTGGCCGTCGCCCAGGCTGCGGCTGAGGATCAGGTCCACGTGGTCGCCGGGCTGGACAAAGCCGGCGACGGCGGCGCTGGTGGTCACGTTCACGGTGACGGCGCGGTAGCCGGGGCGCAGGACCGCCGCCATGAAGCTACGGTCGCCCGGCTTGGCCACGCGGGTCGCGGTCAGAGGCTCGCCGGCGTCCAGGCTGGTGCGGACGACGGCGCCCGCGAGCTGCTCGGGCGTGGCGTTGGCCTGGGTCAGGTAGCCAGCCGTCGAGGCATCGGCGGGCCAGTCCTGCCAGCGGACCTGCTCCGGCTTCAGCAGGGTCCCGGCCGGCAGGGCGGTGGCGGCCACGAGCACGCGGGCTCCGGCGGCGGGCGCCGCCGGCGTCGCCTCGGCGCGGGCGTCGGCTGCGGCCTGGCGCACCGCGCCCTGCAGCCACTGCTGGGTGAGGACGACGGTGCCCCCCGACATCAGCAGCGCGAGGCTGAGAACCTTCAGGCGGCGGGCGGTAAGCAACTGAACTCAGGCTCCCTGCAGGAGAGGTGCTAATCGGACGACGCAGACGCATGCGCCGCCGAGCGCCAGCGGGACCCCGAAGGGCATGGGCTGGCGGAAATCCTGTGCGACCGGCTCGGGCGGCCGGGGAAAGAAGCGCCGGGCGGGGCTCAGCAGGACCGCCGCCAGCGCTGCGCCGCTGACGGCGGTCACGACGGCGAAGTTCGAGAGCAACCCCGGTCCGGCCCAGAGGGCGGCGGCGGCCGCCAGCTTCACGTCGCCTCCGCCGACCCAGCCCCGCGAGAACAGGGCCACGCCGACGAGGAGGAGGGCGAAGCCGGCGGCGGCGCCGGCCAGCCAGGTCCCGAGGGGCAGGCCGGCCGCGGCGAGGAGGTAGCTCCCCGCCACGAGCCCGCATGCGCGGTTCGGGATCCGGTAGCGCCGCAAGTCGCTGACGCCGGCCCACATCAGCCCTGCCATGGCGGCGGCGAGGCCGCCGGCCAGGAGGATCTGCTGCACGGGCGTCACGCCTGAAGCGCGAGAGGCTGAGGCGTTAGTCCGCCTTCTCCTGAGCCACTTCGTGGCCGAGGCCCTTGGCGACGCCGTCGAACTTTTCCTTCACGCCGGTTTGAATGTTCGGCAGGGCCGCAACCATCGCGAGCGCGATGAAGCCGGCGATCAGGCCGTACTCGATGGCGGTGGCGCCGCTGCGGTCGCTGGCGAGCTTCTTGAGGATCTTGGTCATTGGAATGCCCCTTGCTGATGTGCATCGGGATTGTGGGGCAAGTGTTCGAGGCCGCCCCTCCGACCCGAACTGGAATACAGATGGTGTTAACCAATCGCAATGGTTGTGGTCTGCGACATTTCGGACCACCCAGGGTACATAGAGAAGGCGAGGACTAGTAACGAGCGGTCCGGAGCGACATGCCGCATGGAAGTCAACTTCGCTCCGCCACGTTTTGGCCCAAAACGGGCCAAATGGTCTAAGGTGAAGCTTGGCTCTAGCGTGACTATTCCATGAGCTTCACGCTGGCGCCGCCAAAGCCACGCGTGCCTTTGCCGGCGCAGTTGAGCGCGAGCTTGCCGGAGCCGCTGAACTTCAGCTTGTCGGCGATGAGCTGGGTGCAGCCGCCGCCGGCGGTCATCCCGTTGCCGTTGAAGTTAAGAGTCTGCTTGGGGAAGTAGAGGGCGCCGGTGAAGCTGCTGTTCGCGCCACCGTTGATCTCGTTGTCGAACGCCCCGGTCTTGCGGTCCTGGAAGAACAGCACGCCGGGCAGCCCCGCCTTCGCGCCGTCCACCGGCGCCGAGAGAGTCACGTTCGACCCGCCGTTGATCTTCACCTTCGCCGGTGCCGCCGTCCCGTCGCTGGTCAGCACGAAGGTTACGCCTTCGCCCACCACGGTGGTGTCACCGTTGATGACGAGATCGCCCCCCTTCACCACATAGAGCCCGGGTTCGAAGACAACGCCCGTCTTCTTGCCGCTGCCGCGGGCAGGGCCGTTGATCGTCAGACCCCTGCAGAAGACGTGGGTTCCTCCGGCCGTGCCGAGCCGCTGCGGCGGGTCGGTGGATGCGCGCGCCTCGACCACCTTGGCGGTGGTCTCGTTGCAGCCGCTGTAGGGCGGGATCTTGAGATCGGCGTATGGGTCCGCGACGGCCCTGACGCCTGTGGTGGCCGACGGCTGGAGCACTGCGCCGCCGTTCAGGGTGGCGCCGCCGACCACCTCGATGCTCTTGGCCCGCACCGTGCTCGCGCCGTTGGCCAGCAGCGCCCAGGCGTGGTTCGAATTGCCGTGCATCGAGCAGCCGTCGAGGGTGAGGTCGAAGGCGCCGTTCAGCCAGATGGCCTGCAGGGCGGTGGGGTTCAGCGACAGCACGCAGCCGTCGCCCGCTGCGCCCTGGGCGGCCACGGCGCGCGCCTCGATGACGTAGGCGTCCCTGGTGATCAACTGCGAGAAGAACCGCTGGAACGGCCGAGTGACGACCACCTCCACTGCGCCTGCCGCGGGCTGGCCGCCCGGCGCGGCGTACTGCGGAAGCAGGGTCACCGTGGTGGAGATCCCGCCGCCCTCGAGCCCGTAGCCCGCGACCACGGCCTTGCCCTGGTCCTCGGTGGCGGCGGCGCCGGCGCCCTTCCAGAGCGCCACGGCGGCCGTGTAGGCCGCGGAGTCCGCGGCCGCCTGGGCCCGGCGCTGCGCGGCGTAGGCTGCGCCCACATCTACGCCCAGGCCGACGAACCCCAGGCCCACCACCATCAGCAGGCCGGTGACCACCGCGGTCGCCCCGGTGCGGTCGTCTGCGATTAGGCCGAGCGATGTGCGGCTCATGCGACGCGGCTCCGGCAGGCGGCGGCCGTGATGGTCCGCCGGGCGCCGAAGATCGGCCAGAGGATCCACTGCGGCGAGGCCTCGGCCGTGATGCGGGCGCCGCAGGTCGGGTCGGCGACGACGGTGACGGCGATCGGCAGCGTCGGCTCGCCCGGGGCCGGCAGCAGCAGGCCGGTCCTCGCCTGCACGTAGGCGGTGATCTTGGCGGCGTCGCCGCAGACGTCGGGCCGCACGGCGCTGCAGCGCGAGGCGTCCTGGACCGCATACGTGAGAGTGGACTGCACCCAGGCCAGGCGCGCGTACTCCATCGCGCCCAGCAGGAAGAGGAGAAGGAGCGGCAGGATGAGTGCGAACTCCACCGCCGTGCCGCCGCGGGTGCAGGCCGCGACCCTGCGGGCCAGCGTCATGGCGTCCTCGCCGTGGCGGTCGCCGTCAGCGCTTCAGGCATGGCCAGTCCGGCGCCAGGGGTGATCGGGACGAAGGGCAGGGTGGCGGTCACGGTGACGTAGGGAGCGCCGCCGGCGGGATCGGCGCAGTCCACGATCTTGCCGCCGGCCACGCAGCGGATGCGTCGCTCCGGGAGGGCCACCGTCTCCGGCAGGTCGGTCGCGCTCTCTGCGGCGGCCCGCACAGCGGCCGCGTCCCACGGGTGGTTGAGCGCGAAGTCCACGCCCGCCTGGGCCGTGGCGTTCACCTGCATGGTCTGGAAGACCAGCCGCGAGGTGTCGAAGAGCCCGCCCAGGATCAGCAGGAGAATCGGCGCGAGCAGGGCCATCTCCACCGCGGCGGCGCCGCGGCGGTCCTGTGCGAATCGGGCGAAAGGCATCCGAAGTCGGGTCAAGACGATCCGTGGGGTGAGCAACCGGACCGGGCTTCCGGCAGGTCCGACACGCGCGTGGCGTGCATTGGACAACTACCGGGCGTGGCCTGCGCGCTCGCCCCTGCAAGATGTCGCAGCAGTAAATCCATCCCGCAGAACGGGAATCCCCGCAGATAGGCGAAGCTTCCTCCGACCACGGACCAGAAGCTGCGCCGTATCGGCCCAATACATTGCAACCGCTCGGCTTTGAGCTTGGCCTTGGCGTCTCGCCGCAAGGCGGCGGCCGTCGGAGCTCAATTGAGGCGAAATCTAGACGGTGCGGCAACCTGCCACAGTCTGCGCAAGTCCTCGCAGGAAAAATGAGGCGGTGCTGCGTCCTTCGGCCTCAGCCTGGCGTGCAACGGCGCAGGCGGAACGACTCAGTGTAACGAGATGGTAAGGGACTCCTGATCTGCGTAGCGGGTGCGAAAAGCACCAGTGCGAGTTTGTGTTCTTCTTTTTTCTTAGCTGACCGACCAATCCCGGCGCCTACACTCGACAAGGTGGACTAATGGGTATCTCCAGCCTCTCGACGCAGCAGATCGCGGCGCTGTCGGTCACGACAATCCAGAACCTGTCGACCACCGACATGAGCCAGCTCTCGTCGGCTCAGGTCGGGGCGCTGAGCACCACCGGGATCTCGGCGCTGAGCAGCACCCAGGTCAATGCGATCACCGCGAACTCGGTGAAGGGGCTCACGGCCAACCAGATCCCGTACTTCCAGAACGCGGTGGTGTTCGACACCACTCAGCTCGGGATGTTCAACTCGATCCAGATGGGGGCGCTGACCACCACCCAGGTCACCAACTTCGACACCACCCGGCTGACGGCGCTGAAGTCGACGCAGCTCGCGGCGCTCTCCTCCACCAGCCTGGCGGCGCTGGATTCCACCCAGATCCAGGGGCTGACCTCCACGCAGGTCAAGGCGCTCACCAACACCCAGATCCGCGGCCTGACCGCGGCCGACATGGGCGAGTTCACCTCGACCCAGCTCGGCTCCCTGACCACCTCGCAGATCCGCACCTTCGACTCGACCCAGTTCTCGTCGCTGACCACCACCCAGCTCGGCGGCCTCACCTCGACCCAGCTCGCCTCGGTCACCGCGACCAACCTGTCGGCGCTCGACACGGCGCAGATGCAGGAGCTGACCTCCACCCAGCTCAGCGGCCTGACGGCCACGCAGATCCGGGGCCTGTCCTCGGACGACTTCGCCGAGCTGTCCTCCACCCAGGTGGCGGGCTTCAACGCCACCCAGCTCGGCGCGCTCAGCACCACCAATCTGAACTCGCTCGACACGGCCACCTTCCAGCAGCTCACCACGACGCAGCTCAAGGGCCTGACGACCAGCCAGCTCTCGGGCCTCGCGGCCGCCGACATGGCGGAGTTCACCACCACCCAGCTTCGCGGCCTCGCCTCGACGCAACTGGCGGCCCTGACCACTTCGAGCGTCGGCGCGCTCGACACCACCCAGATCCAGGCGCTCGACACCACCCAAGTGAAGGCGCTGACCTCCACCCAGATGCGCTCGTTGAGCGACTCTGACGTGGCGGAGTTCACGTCGACGCAGATCTCGTCGCTGACGGCCACCCAGCTCGGCGCGCTGACCACCACCGCCTTCTCGGCGCTGGACACGACGCAGATGCAGGCGCTGACCACCACCCAGGTGAAGGGCCTGACCAGCAGCCAGCTCTCGAGCCTGACCACCGATGACGTGGCCGAGCTGACGACGACCCAGCTCCAGGCCCTGTCCGCCACCCAGGTGGCCGCGCTCGGCGCCACGAATCTTGGCGCCCTGACTACGACGCAGGTGCAGTCGCTCACCACCACCCAGGTGAAGGGTCTGACGACCGCCCAACTGTCGGGCCTGACGACCGACGACATGGCGGAGTTCACCTCCACCCAGATCTCGGCGCTGACGGCGACCCAGCTCGCCGGCATGGGGGCGACGAACTTCTCCGCCCTGGACTCCACCCAGGTGCAGGCGCTGACCACGACCCAGGTGAAGGGGCTGACGCTCGCCCAGCTCCAGGGCATGAGCACGGACGACGTGGTCGAGCTCACTTCGACCCAGCTCGGCGCCCTGACGGCCGCTCAGCTCGGGGCGGTGACCACCACCAACCTGGCCGAACTCACCACCACCCAGCTCCAGGGCCTGACCACCACCCAGATCGGCGCCCTGACGACGACGGCGCTGTCCAGCCTCGACAGCGATCAGCTCGGCTCGCTGAACAGCACCCAGATCCGCGGGCTGACGGCGTCGCAGATCCGCAACCTCGATGCCGCCAACTTCGCCAAGCTGACCTCGACGCAGCTCTCCACGCTCACCTCGACCCAGGTGGGCGCGCTGTCGACGACGAACCTGTCGTCGATGGACACGACGCAGGTCCAGGCGCTCGACGCCACCCAGCTCAAGGGGCTGACCGGGACCCAGCTCGTCGGCCTGACCACCGACGACATCGCCGAGTTCACCTCGACCCAGATCGCCTCGCTGACGGGCACCCAGCTCGCCGGCATGGGCTCGACCAACTTCGCCGCCCTGGACACCACCCAGGCCCAGGCGATCACCTCGACCCAGATGAAGTCGCTCACCACCCAGCAGCTCGCCGGGATGAGCACGGACGACGTGGCGGACCTGACCACGACCCAGCTTCAGGCGCTGTCGGCCACGCAACTGGCCGGCATGGGATCCACCAACTTCACGGCGCTGACCTCGACCCAGGTCCAAGCGCTGACGACGACCCAGATCAAGGGGCTGTCCACCGCCCAACTCGCCGGCATGGCCACCGAGGACATGGCGGACTTCACCTCGACCCAGATCCAGGCGCTGAGCGCCGCGCAGGTCGCCGGCCTCGGGGCTAGCAACCTCTCCGCCCTCGACACGACCCAGATGGGCGCGCTGACGACCACCCAGATCAAGGGGCTGACCACCACCCAGCTCCAGGGCCTGGCCACCGCCGACATGAGCGAGCTGACCTCGACCCAGCTCGGCGCGCTCAGCACCGTCCAACTGCAGAAGATCGCCTCGGAGAACATCGCCGAGCTGACCTCGACCCAGCTTCAGGGCCTCACCTCGACGCAGATCGGCGCCCTGACCACGACGACGCTTTCGGCGCTCGACACCGACAAGATCGGCGCGCTCACCACCACCCAGCTCAAGGGCCTGACGACCAGCCAGCTCCGCGGCCTGGACGCGGCGGAGTTCGACAAGTTCACCTCCACCCAGGTGACCGCGTTCAGCGCGACCCAGCTCGGCGCCCTGTCGACGACTAACCTGTCGTCGCTGACCACCACCGAGGCGCAGGCGCTCGACGCGACCCAGCTCAAGGGCCTGACGGCCACCCAGATGGCCGGCATCAGCACCGACGACGTGGGCGAGTTCACCTCGACCCAGATCGCCTCGCTGAGCGCCACCCAGGTCGCCGGCATGGGCTCCACGAACCTGTCGGCCCTGAACACCACCCAGGCCCAGGCGCTGACCACCACCCAGATGAAGGCGCTCACCACCCAGCAGCTCGCGGGGATGAGCACCGACGACATCGCCGACCTGACCACCACCCAGCTCCAGGCGCTGTCCGGCACCCAACTGGCGGGCATGGGCTCGACGAACTTCGCGGCCCTGAGCTCGACCCAGGTGCAGGCGCTGACGACGACCCAGATCAAGGGCCTGTCGACCGCGCAGCTCTCCGGCATGGCCACCGAGGACATGGCGGACTTCACCTCGACCCAGGTCCAGGCGCTGACCGCCACCCAGGTCGGCGGGCTGGGGGCGACCAATCTTACGGCGCTCAACTCGACCCAGATGGGCGCGCTGACCACCACCCAGGTGAAGGGCCTGACCACGGCGCAGCTCGAAGGTCTCACGACCGACGACATGGCCGAGCTGACCTCCACGCAGATCGGCGCGCTGACGCCGGCCCAACTGCAGAAGGTCTCCTCCACCAACCTCGGCGAACTCACGACGACCCAGCTCCAGGGCCTGACGTCCACTCAGGTGGGCTCGCTGACGACCACGACGCTGTCGGCGCTCGACACCGACCAACTCGGCTCGCTGAACACCACCCAGCTCCGCGGCCTGACCGCGACCCAGCTCCGGACTCTGGACGCGGCGGACTTCGACAAGTTTACCTCCACCCAGGTGACGTCGCTGACGTCGACCCAGCTCGGCGCGCTGTCCACGACCAACCTGTCGTCCCTGACGACCACCGAGGCGCAGGCGCTCGACGCCACCCAACTGAAGGGCCTGACCGGCACCCAGCTCGCCGGGATCAGCACCGATGACGTGGGCGAGTTCACCTCGACCCAGATCGGCTCGCTGACGGCCACCCAAGTGGCCGGCATGGGCGCGACCAACCTGTCGGCGCTCAACACCACCCAGGCCCAGGCGCTGACTTCGACGCAGGTGAAGGCGCTGACCAACACTCAGCTCGCCGGGATGACGACGGAAGACGTCGGCGACCTGACGACGACCCAGCTCCAGGCGCTCTCGGCGACGCAGCTCGCGGGCATGGGCTCCACCAACTTCAGCGCCCTGACCTCGACCCAGGTCCAGGCGCTGACCACGACCCAGATCAAGGGCCTGTCCACCGCCCAGCTTGCCGGCATGGCCACCGAGGACATGGCGGACTTCACCTCGACGCAGATCCAGGCGCTCTCGGCGACCCAGATCGGCGGCATGGGGGCCACCAACCTGTCCGCGCTCAACTCGACGCAGATGGGCGCTCTGACCACCACCCAGGTGAAGGGCATCACGACGGCCCAGCTCGAAGGTCTCACGACCGACGACATGGCCGAGCTGACCTCCACGCAGATCGGCGCGCTGACGCCCGCCCAACTGCAGAAGATCAGCTCGACCAACCTGGCCGAGCTCACCACGACCCAGCTCCAGGGGCTGACCTCGACGCAGGTCGGCTCGCTGACCACGACGACGCTGTCGGCGCTCGACACCGACCAGCTCGGCTCGCTGAACACGACCCAGGTGGCCGGCTTCACGGCGACCCAGCTCCGCACGATCGACTCGGCGGACTTCGACAAGCTCACCTCGACCCAGGTGACGGCGCTGAACTCGACCCAGCTCGGGGCGCTCTCGACGACGAACCTGTCGTCGCTGACCACCACCGAGGCCCAGACGCTGACCAGCACCCAGCTCAAGGGCCTGACCGGCACCCAGCTTGCCGGCATCAGCACCGATGACGTGGGCGAGCTGACCTCCACCCAGGTGGCCTCGCTGAGCGCGACCCAGGTGGCGGGCATGGGCTCGACCAACCTGTCCGCCCTGAACACCACTCAGGCCCAGGCGCTGACCACCACCCAGGTGAAGGCGCTGACCAACACCCAGCTCGCCGGGATGACGACGGAAGACGTCGGCGACCTGACGACCACCCAGCTCCAGGCGCTCTCCGCCACCCAACTGGCGGGCATGGGCTCCACCAACTTCAGCGCCCTGACCTCGACCCAGGTCCAGTCGCTGACCACGACCCAAATCAAGGGCCTCTCCACCGCCGAGCTCGCCGGCATGGCCACCGAGGACATGGCGGACTTCACCTCCACCCAGATCCAGGCGCTGACCGCGACCCAGATCGGCGGCATGGGGGCGACGAACCTCTCGGCTCTGAACTCCACCCAGATGGGCGCGCTCACCACCACCCAGGTGAAGGGCCTGACCACGGCGCAGCTCGAAGGTCTCACGACCGACGACATGGCCGAGCTGACCTCCACGCAGATCGGCGCGCTGACGCCCGCCCAACTGCAGAAGATCAGCTCGACCAACCTGGCCGAGCTCACCACGACCCAGCTCCAGGGGCTGACCTCGACGCAGGTCGGCTCGCTGACCACGACGACGCTGTCGGCGCTCGACACCGACCAGCTCGGCTCGCTGAACACGACCCAGGTGGCCGGCCTGACCGCGACGCAGCTCCGCACGCTCGACGCCGCCGACTTCGACAAGCTCACCTCCACCCAGGTGACCGGCCTGAGCTCGACCCAGCTCGGGGCGCTGTCGACGACCAACCTGTCGTCGCTGACCACCACCGAGGCCCAGACGCTGACCAGCACGCAACTGAAGGGCCTCACCGGCACTCAGCTCGCGGGCGTGACGACGGACGACATCGCCGAACTGACCTCCACCCAGGTGGCCTCGCTGAGCGCCACGCAGGTGGCGGGTATGGGCGCCACCAACCTGTCGGCCCTGAACACCACCCAGGCCCAGGCGCTGACGACAACCCAGATCAAGGGCCTGACCACCGCCCAGCTGGCTGGGATGACCACGGAAGACGTGGCCGACCTGACGACCACCCAGCTCCAGGCGCTCTCGGCGACCCAGCTCGCGGGCATGGGCTCGACCAACTTCACGGCCCTGACCTCGACCCAGGTCCAGTCCCTGACGACGACCCAGATCAAGGGTCTGTCCACCGCCCAGCTTTCCGGCATGGCCACGGAGGACATGGCCGACTTCACCTCGACCCAGGTCCAGGCGATGTCCGCCACGCAGGTGGCGGCCCTTGGCGCGGCGAACCTGTCGGCGCTCGACACCACCCAGATGGGCAGCCTGACGACGGACCAGGTGAAGGGGCTGACCAACACCCAGCTCCAGGGTCTCAGCACTGACGACATGGCCGAGCTGACCTCGACCCAGCTCGGGGCGCTGAGCGCCGCCCAGATCCTGCAGATCTCGTCCACCAACCTGGCCGAGCTGAGCACGACGCAACTGCAGGGCCTGACGTCCACGCAGGTCGGCGCGCTGACCACCACGGCGCTCGCCGCCTTCGACACCGACCAGCTCGGTTCGCTGAACACGACCCAGGTGGCCGGCCTGACGGCGACCCAGCTCCGTGGCCTCGACCCGGCCGAGTTCGACAAGCTCACCTCCACCCAGGTGACCGCGCTGAACTCGACCCAGCTCGGCGCGCTGTCGACGACGAACCTCTCGTCGCTGACCACCACGGAAGCGCAGACGCTGACCAGCACCCAGCTCAAGGGCCTGACGGCCTCGCAACTGGCCGGCATCAGCACCGACGACGTGGCCGAGTTCACGTCGACGCAGGTGGCCTCGCTGACCGCCACCCAGGTGGCCGGGATGGGCGCGACGAACCTGTCCGCCCTGAACACGACCCAGGCCCAGGCGCTGACGACCACTCAGATCAAGGGCCTGACCACCGCCCAGCTGGCTGGGATGACCACGGAAGACGTGGCCGACCTGACGACCACCCAGCTCCAGGCGCTCTCGGCGACCCAACTGGCGGGGATGGGCTCGACCAACTTCGCGGCCCTTAGCTCCACCCAGGTCCGGTCCCTGACCGACACGCAGCTCAAGGGCCTCTCGACCGCCCAGCTCTCCGGCCTCGCCACCGACGACATGGCGGACTTCACCTCCACCCAGGTGCAGGCGCTGACCGCCACCCAGGTCGGCGGCATGGGGGCGACCAATCTGTCGGCGCTCGACAGCACCCAGATGGGCGCGTTGACCACCACCCAGTTCAAGGCGCTGACCACCGCCCAACTGGAGGGGCTGACGACCGATGACATGGCGGAGATCACCTCCACGCAGCTCGGCGCCCTCACCGCCGCCCAACTGCTGGCGATCACCACCACCAACCTGTCGGAGCTCAGCACCACCCAGATGCAGGGGCTGACGTCGAGCCAGATCGGCGGTCTCACGACCACCGCGCTCGCGGCGTTCGACACCGACCAGCTCGGCTCGCTGAACACGACCCAGGTGGCCGGCCTGACGGCGACCCAGCTCCGCGGTCTCGACGCGGCCGAGTTCGACAAGCTCACCTCGACCCAGGTCACGGGCCTGAACTCGACCCAGCTCGGCGCGCTGTCGACGACGAACCTCTCGTCGCTGACCACGACCGAGGCCCAGACCCTCACCAGCACGCAACTGAAGGGCCTCACCGGCACCCAGCTCGCGGGCATCGCCACGGACGACGTGGGCGAGTTCACCTCGACCCAGATCGCCTCCCTGACTGCCACCCAGGTGGCGGGCATGGGCGCCACCAACCTGTCGGCCCTGAACACCACCCAGGCCCAGGCGCTCACGACGACCCAGATGAAGGGACTGACGAACGCCCAACTGGCGGGGATGACCACGGAAGACGTGGCCGACCTGACGACCACCCAGCTCCAGGCGCTCTCGGCGACCCAACTGGCTGGGATGGGTTCGACCAACTTCACCGCGCTCACCTCGACCCAAGTGCAATCCCTGACCGAGACGCAGGTGAAGGGCCTGACCACGTCGCAACTGTCGGCGATGGCGACCGAGGACATGGCCGACTTCACGTCGACCCAGATCGCTTCGCTCTCCTCCGCTCAGGTGGCGGCGCTCGGCGCGGCTAACCTGTCGGCGCTGAACTCGACCCAGATGGGCGCGCTCACCACCACCCAGGTGAAGGGCCTGAGCAACACCCAGCTCCAGGGCCTGAGCACGGACGACATGGCCGAGCTCACCTCGACGCAGATCGGGGCGCTCTCCGCCGCGCAGATCCTGCAGGTGTCCTCGACCAACCTGGCCGAGCTCAGCAGCACCCAACTGCAGGGGCTGACCTCCACTCAGCTCGGGGCCCTGAGCACCACCACGCTGTCGGCCTTCGACACCGACCAGCTCGGCTCGCTCAACTCGACCCAGATGCGCGGCCTGACGGCCACGCAGCTCCGCACCCTCGACGCGGCCGACTTCGACAAGTTTACCTCGACGCAGGTGAGCGGGCTGAATTCGACCCAACTGGGCGCGCTGTCGACGACCAACCTCTCGTCCTTGACGACGACCGAGGTGCAGGCCCTCGACGCCACTCAGCTCAAGGGCCTGACGGCGACGCAGATGGCCGGGATCAGCACCGACGACGTGGCGGAGTTCACGTCGACCCAGGTCGCGGCCCTGACAGCGACCCAGGTGGCCGGCCTCGGCTCGACGAACCTGTCGGCCCTGACCACCACCCAGGCGCAGGCGCTCACCACCACCCAGATCAAGGCGCTGACCAGCACCCAACTGGCCAACCTGACGACGGAGGACGTGGGCGACCTCACGACGACCCAACTGCAGGCCCTCACGGCCACGCAACTGGGCGGCCTGGGCTCGACCAACTTCGCCAGCCTGAACACCACCCAGGTGCAGGCGCTGACTTCGACCCAGATCAAGGGCCTGACCACCACCCAGGTGGGCAGCCTCGCGGTCTCGGACTGGGAAGAGCTGACGACCACCCAGGTCGCCGCGCTCACCACCCAGCAGGTCGCCGCCCTGACCACCTCGGTCATCGAAGCCCTGACGGCGACGCAGATCGGCGCGCTCACCACCCAGCAGGTGGCGGCCCTGACGGTCACGCAGATCGACCACCTGAGCTCGACCAGCATCCTGAACCTGACCTTCACCCAGGCCAGCGCCTTCACGGAGGCCCAGGTGCAGAGCTTCGACAAGGTCGGCGGCACGGACGTCGACCAAGGCCAGGTGGACGCCTACCTGCAGGTCACGTGATCCAGCGGAGGCCTTCTCCCGCTTCGGCGGGGGAGGGCCTCCGGCTGGGGTGCGGCGTGATGGCGCGACCGGCCTCCAGAGGCCTCGCGCCGATTGTCCGGACCGAACGGCGTGCGATGATTTCCTAGTCCGAATCGTCGCGCGGACCGGCCCCCGTCGGGGCGGGCGCGCAGGCAGATGCCGAGAGCTCGATGTCCGAGAACGCGTTCCTCGCCGCCATGCAGAAGATCACCACCGGCGCCTTGGGCATCGGCGAGGTGATCGACGCGGCGTCCAGGCTGTCCATGGCCGGCCAGTCGGCGGAGGCCCAGCAGCTCTACCAGGTCTGGGCGAAGTTCAATCCCGAGCACCCGCAGATCCAGGTGGCGCATTTTAACTGCGCGGTCCTGCAGAGCGACGCCGGCGACCTGGCGGGCGCGGCCCAGTCGCTGCAGACCGCGATCGCCATCGCGCCCGACTTCGCCCCGGCCTACATCAATCTGGGCGGCGTGCTGGAGCGCGGCGGCCAGCCGGAGCAGGGGATCGAGGTCTGGCGCACCTTGGTGCAGCGTCCCGGCGCGATCACCGGCAAGAACGTCGGCTTCGTGATCACCGCCCTAAAGCAGATCGGCCGGCTGAGCTCCGACACCCAGCGACCGGACCTCGCCGAGGCGGCGCTCCGCACCGCGCTCGAGATCAATCCCGAGCAGCGTGACGTCATTGAGCAGTTCTTCGCCCTGCGGCTCGGGCAGCTCGAGTGGCCGGTGATCCAGCCGTGGGAGAACGTCACTCGCAAGACGCTGATGGGCAACATCAACCCGTTGTCCATGAGCTGCTACACCGACGACCCCCTGTTCCACCTGGCCAACGCCGCCCGGTTCGTGGAGGCGGCGGTGCCGGAGCCGGACGAGAACCCCAACGACCGCCGCGACGCTCCCCTCGACATTTCCGACCGACGCCTGCGGGTGGGCTATGTCTCGTCCGACCTGCGCGATCACGCCATCGGCTACCTGATGGCCGAGCTCTTCGAGCTGCACGACCGTTCGAAGGTCGAGGTCTTCGCCTACTACTGCGGGATTCCGCCGTTCGGTGCGCTGCACGAGCGGATCAAGGGCGCCATCGAGCACTTCGTCGACATCCGCCAGATGACCGACGACCAGGCCGCCGCGCGGATCGCCGCCGACGGCGTCGACATCCTGGTGGACGTGAACGGCCACACCCGGGACGCCCGCAGCGCGCTGTTCGCCCGCCGCCCGGCGCCGATCATCGTCAACTGGCTGGGCTTCCCGGGCACGATGGGCTCGCCGTACCACCAGTACGTCATCGCCGACGACTTCATCGTCCCCCCGGACTCCGAGATGTACTACTCGGAAAAGGTCCTGCGGCTGCCCTGCTATCAGCCCAACGATCGCAAGCGGAAGGTGGACGAGCGGCGCCCGACGCGGGCCGAGGCGGGACTGCCGGACGACGCCTTCGTGTTCTGCTGTTTCAACGGCGTGCAGAAGTTCACCCGCTTCACCGTCCAGCGCTGGATGGAGATCCTGAAGCGTGTGCCCAACAGCGTGCTGTGGCTCCTGGAGTCCATCCCGGCCACCCAGCAGCGGCTGCGCGACTTCGCCGAGGCGAACGGGGTGGCGGCCTCGCGGCTGGTCTTCGCGCCGAAGATGCACAATCACCAGCACCTGGCGCGCTACCCCCTGGCCGACCTGTTCCTCGACACCGCGCCCTACGGCGCGCACACCACCGCGTCCGACGCGCTGTGGATGGGCGTGCCGGTGCTGACGACGCCGGGCCGGGGCTTCGCCTCCCGCGTCTGCGGCAGCCTTGTGCGCGCCGCCGGCTTGCCGGAGCTGATCTGCGCCACCCATGACGAGTACGTCGAGCGGGCGATCGAGCTGGCGAACGACCCGGCGCAGCTCGCCGCCCTCCGCGTCCGGCTGGAGGCGAACCGCGACACCTGCGACCTGTTCGACATGGACACGCTCACAAGCCGCCTGGAAGACCTCTACGAGGGCATGTGCGCCGACTACCTGGCCGGACGCCTGCCGCGGCCGGACCTGTCGGGCCTGAAGCCCTATCTCGACATCGGCTCCGGCCTCGACCACGAGGCGCTCGAGATGCAGGCCGTGCCGGACTACCACGGCTTCTACCTGGAGCGCCTGGCGAAGGCGCACCTTCGACGGCCGATCCCCGCCGACAACCTCCTGTGGACCGAAGACCGCGCGGCCTCCGCCGACGGCCAGGCCGCGCCGCCGGCGCGCGCCAGGCCCAAGCGCGTCGTCGCCTGAACCTCAACCCAACGACCAGCCCTCCGTCGAAAGCCCGCCGATGACGATCCTGCCGAAGCTCCACGAGATCTATAATTCGGCGGGCCTGAAGCCGCTGACCGGCCACTCCACCCAGCACATGTTCGACTGGATGGACGCGCCGTTCACCCGCTTCTTCGACGGGAACGGCATCGTCGGCTGCGCGGGGCTGTCGCTGTTCGAGATCATGTTCCTCGAGCACCTCCGCGACTACCTGAAGCCGAAGAACATCCTCGTGATCGGCAACGCTCACGGCTGGAGCACGGTGGCGCTGGCGCTCACCTTCCCGAAGGCGAAGATCGTCGCCATCGACCCTTACGAGCCCGGCATCGAGCTGACCAACAAGCTGGCCGCCGACCACAAGCTGAAGATCGCCGCTGTCGCCGGCCTTTCGCCCCAGGCGATCAAGCCGGCCTGCGCGGAGCACCTGGACGGCACGGTGGACTTCGTCCTGATCGACGCGGTGCATACCAACGAGGCGATCGTCACCGACTTCCTCGGCGCCCGGGAAGTGGCTGGCGACGACTGCGTCTACCTGTTCCACGACGTGGTGAACTGGAAGATGACCGAGGGCCTGAAGCAGAACCAGGCCGTGTCGGGCCTCCAGGCCCGGCTGCTGACGCGCACGCCGTCCGGCATGGCGGTGCTGTTCAACCAGGTCCCCGATGAGATGCTGGCCTATCTGGACTGCTTCTCGGACAACACCCAACTGCTCGCCGCCTACCGCGACCTGGTGCGTCAGACCATGGTCAAGGACAGCTTCGGCGACGCGCTGGCGAGCCTGCGGGGCGCCGCCTGATGTTCGTGGTGCAGGGCCCGGGCGTCACCTTCAAGCCAGGCCACCGCAAGGCGATCGTCTCCGTCGTCATCGGCGACGAGTACCAGGCCATCTGGCAGACCATGTCGCTTCCGAACTGGCAGGCCTATTGCGACCGCCACGGCTTCGACCTGGTGGTCATCACCGGCGCCCTGGACACGTCCGAGCGTGGGCAGGCCCGCTCGCCGGCCTGGCAGAAACTGCTGATCCTCGACCAGCCCTGGTCGAGCCTCTACGACCGAATCGTCTGGGTGGACGCGGACATCGTCATCTCGCCGACCGCGCCGGACATCACCCTGAGCTGCCCCGACCCTGGGCTGGTGGGCGTCTGCGTCTCGGGCGACCAGATGAGCGAGGCCGACAAGCACATCTACTTCGAGCGGCTCTACGGCATGGCGGTCGATCCCCAGGCCGCCGGCCGCGCCTGGCAGATCCACGAGGCCAACCGCCTGGCCGAGGACGGGATCACCGGAGAGGGCGTGCCGATGCTCAACACGGGCGTCATGGTGCTGACGCCTAGGCTCCACAACCAGGTCTTCCTCGACACCTACGCCATGGAAGGCAAGAGCCGGCTCTACGAGCAGCCGCACCTCTCGCACGAGCTGTGGCGCCGCGGCCTGATTCACCGCCTCTCGGCGCGGTTCAACTGGATCGTCCAGGAGATCCTGACGCTGCACTTCCCGCACACCACCACCGCCGCCGGTCCGCAGGAGCTCGCCGACATCGTCGGCCACATGCGCAAGGAGCTGGGCAAGTGCTACTTCCTGCACTTCGCAGGCAGCATGAACCTGCTCCGCTACATGGCTGGCCTCACAGCACAATCCGGCCAGGCGTTCACGCCGGCCGCCGCCGCCTGATCTGAAGGGACGCCCCCATGAAGAACGCCACGGCCGAGGTGATCGCCTTCAGCGAGCCCGCCATCTCCGTCACCCCGGTGCTGTCCCTGAGCGAGGCCGTCAAGGCCGCCTTCGAGGACGCGCGGCAGGAGAAGGGCAAGCTCTCGGACTTCGTCCTCGAGATCCAGGGGATGTCGGGCCGAAAGTTCCGCTACTTCCTGAACAACGTCATCGCCAACGTCAGCAACCCCCGCTACCTGGAGATCGGCTCCTGGGCGGGCTCGACCTTCTGTTCGGCGATCTTCGGCAACACGCTGAAGGCCACGGCGATCGACAACTGGTCGCTGTTCGGCGGCCCGGTGAACCACTTCTTCGCCCACCTGGCCAACTGCTGCTCGGTCCAGACTCGCACCAGCGTGCTCTTCGAGGACTTCCGCAAGGTCGACTACAAGACGCTGGGCAAGTTCAACGTCTACCTGTTCGACGGGCCGCACGAGTACCAGGACCAGTACGACGCCCTGACCTACGCCTGGGACGCGCTCACCGACGAGTTTGTGTTCATCTGCGACGACTGGAACTGGCCCGCCGTGCGGGCGGGCACCCTGGACGCGGTGCGTGACCTCGGCCTCGAGGTGCTCACCCAGATCGAGGTCCGCACCACCGAGGACGACACGACGCCGTCGGTGACCGGGCGGGAGAGCGACTGGCACAACGGCTACTATATCGCCGTGCTGCGGAAGAACGGGGCGACGGGCCGGGCCTAAGGGCCGGCCCTGGGGAACATCGAGGCCATGAAGCGTATCCTGGTCACCGGCGGCGCCGGCTTCATCGGCTCGCACCTGT
>NZ_JAYSEO010000032.1:0-51729 GCF_041913825.1 Phenylobacterium sp. | reverse complement strand
GGTCATCTTGGTGCCCGGCAGGTACTTCTGCGGGCCGGCCAGGAATTCCGACAGGTGGGCGTCGTCCCAGACGCCGATCTTGCCGCCCAGGTCGGTCATGGCCTGCGAATAGGCGAAGCCCGCGTGGGTGCCCGGCTTGTGGCCGACCACGCCGAACAGGTTCGGCCCGGTGCCGTTCGCGGCGCCCTGGTCGATGGTGTGGCAGGACTTGCACTTGTTGAAGGTCGCCTCGCCGGCGGCGATGTCGGCGGTCGGCAGCACGGTGCCCCAGTCGATCGGCGCGTCCGCGGCGGCGGCGCCGCCGCCCTCTTCCGCCGCCACCTCGACGAGGTAGCCCGGCTTCTCGACTTCCTGCGGCGCGAAGATGCCGCCGGAGAGTTCCTTCAGCCCGACCAGGGCCAGACCCGTCGCCAGCACAGCGCCGGCGACCTTGTTGAACGTGAGGTCGCTCATAGTCCCGAAGTAGGTCCTCTCGACGGCCGGCGCGCGCACCGGCGAAACGCGCGGGAATCCCGCCCCTTATTGCGCGTGGCTCTCTTACACGCTACCGGCGCGGGCGCAACCGCCCACTGCTTGGCCAT
This sequence comes from Phenylobacterium sp., assembly GCF_041913825.1. Lineage (GTDB taxonomy): Bacteria > Pseudomonadota > Alphaproteobacteria > Caulobacterales > Caulobacteraceae > Phenylobacterium. Next base: position 51,148 of record NZ_JAYSEO010000032.1, on the reverse strand, counting down.
GAACCCGATCGTCCTCATCCCCGCGCGCATGGCCGCGACCCGCCTGCCGGGGAAGCCCCTGGCGGATATCGGCGGTCTCCCGATGATCGTCCGCGTGCTGCGCCAGGCCGAGCTCGCGGACGTCGGTCCGGTGGCCGTGGCGGCCGGCGATCCGGAGATCGCCGAGGCGGTGCGCGCCGCCGGCGGCCGCGCCGTGATGACCGACCCCGACCTGCCCTCCGGCTCCGACCGCATCCTGGCGGCCCTGGCCGAGCTCGACCCGGGGCGCGCGCACGACGTGGTCATCAACCTGCAGGGCGACATGCCGTTCGTGGACCCCGCCGTGGTCGCCGCCTGCGCCGGGCTGCTCGTCGACCAGCCCGCCTGCGACATCGCCACCGTGGTGGCGCCCGAGAGCTCGGCCGAAGACCGCGGCAACCCCGACGTGGTCAAGGCGGTGCTCGCCATGCGGCCGGACGGCCGCACGGGCCGCGCCCTCTACTTCACCCGCTCCACCCTCTATGGCGACGGGCCGGTGTGGCGGCACATCGGCATCTACGGCTACCGCCGCGCGGCGCTCGAGGCGTTCAACGCCGCCCCGCCGTCGCCGCTCGAGCGCCGCGAGAAGCTGGAGCAGCTCCGGGCCATGGAGCTCGGCCTCACCCTCTGGGCGGCGGTCGCCGCCGACGCGCCGATCTCGGTCGACAATCCCGCCGACCTCGACCGCGCCCGCAACCACGCAAGGACCCTCGCATGAGCCAGCGACGCATCGCCTTCCAGGGCGAGCTCGGCGCCAACTCCCACGAGGCCTGCGCGCAGCACTTTCCCGATTACGAGCCCGTCCCCCACGCCAGCTTCGAGGACGCCTTCGAGGCGGTGAAGTCGGGCCACTGCGAGCTCGGCATGATCCCGGTGGAGAACTCCATCATGGGGCGGGTGGCCGACGTGCACCACCTGCTGCCCTCCTCGGGCCTGAAGATCGTCGGCGAGCGGTTCAAGCCGATCCACTTCCAGCTCATGGCCAACCCCGGCGTGACCCTGGACGAGGTCCGGACGGCGATGAGCATGCCCATCGCGCTTGGCCAGTGCCGCAAGGCCCTGCGCCGGATGAAGCTCAAGACCGAGGCGACGGGCGACACCGCCGGCGCCGCCAAGCTGCTGGCCGAGCGGCCCGACCGCACCAAGGCGGCGGTGTCGCCGGCGCTGGCCGCGGAGATCTACGGCCTGGAGATCCTCGCCCGCGACATCGAGGACGAGCACAACAACACCACCCGTTTCCTGGTGATGACGGCCGAGGCGAACCCGCCGCCGCCGCCGTTCACGGCGCCCTGCGTGACCAGTTTCGTCTTCCGCGTCCGCAACCTGCCGGCCTCGCTCTACAAGGCGCTGGGCGGTTTCGCGACCAACGGCGTCAACATGACGAAGCTCGAGAGCTACATGGAGAACGGCTTCTTCGCGGCCACCTTCTTCTACGCCGAGGTGGACGGGCGGCCCGAGGACATCGGCCTCGCCCGCGCCTTCGAGGAGCTGCAGTTCTTCTCCGAGAAGTTCGAGATCCTGGGGGTCTACCCCGCCGATCCGTTCCGGACGCGGTAGTCGGCCCGTCCCCTCTCGCTTCGCGTGGGAGGGAGGAGGGCTTCCGCGTCAGCCTTCCTCCACCCAGGCCTTGATGAGCTGGTGGGCGATGGCCATGGCCCCGGGGGCGGCGAGGCCCACCAGCCGGCCGGCCAGCAGGTCGCGGGCCTCTTCGCGTGTGAACCAGCGCACCTCCGACAGCTCCGTCTGGTCGGGCGCCGCCTCGTCGTTCTCCACCTCGGCGATCAAGCCGATCATCAGCGACGACGGATAGGGCCAGGGCTGGCTCGAATGGTAGCGGACCTTCGTCGCCTTCAGCCCGGCCTCTTCCTCCAGCTCGCGGGCGCAGGCCTCCTCGATGCTCTCGCCGGGCTCCAGGAAGCCGGCCAGCGCCGAGAACATGCCCTTCGGCCAGGCCTCCTGCCGGCCCAGCATGCAGCGCTCGCCGTGGTAGGGCAGCATGATCACCACCGGGTCGGTGCGCGGGAAGTGCTCGCTCTCGCAGGCCGGGCACTGCCGCTTCCAGCCGCCGTCCACGATCCGTGTGGGCTCGCCGCACTGGGCGCAGTGGTCGTGCCGCCGACGCCACTCGAACATCGCCTTGGCCGTGGCCAGGATCCCGGCCTCGGGGGCTGGCAGCTTCAGGGCGATCGCCCGCAGGTCCTCGAACCGGCCGAGGCCCTGCAGCGCGCCTTCCGCCGGGTCGGTGGAGCCGCCCAGGTCGACGGCGAAGATGGCGCTATCCTTCCAGCGGCCCATGAACAGCAGCTTCTCGAGCCCGCCCGCCAGCTCGCTGACCACGCGGGGCGGCAGATAGGCGATCTGCACGCCGCCGCCCTCGGCCGTCTCCACGAAGGGCTTGCCGTTCCACAGGGCCAGGCCCAACGCGTCCGGGCTGGCGAGCTGGGCCGCCAGCCATTCGGCGTCGCCGCGCCGGTCGCTGGCGCGGTCCAGGGGATTGCCGGCGAAGGTGTTCAGGAAGACGTCGAGGGCCATGGGGGTGAGTTCTTACGGCGCCCGCGCGACGCCGTCATGTGCGCTCGGGTTGCGCGCCCGGCCGCCAGCGGCCATATAGCGCTCGGAGATCGGCGACGGGCGGAGGCCTCGCCAACCTGGTCAGGGCCGGAAGGCAGCAGCCACAACGAGTTTCCCTTCGGGTCGTTGTCCGGTCTCCACCTCACCCCGCTTCTCATTGACGCGTCCCAGCCCGCCTGCGGGGCTTTCCGCTTTGCCGCGGCGGGAGCGTCCCGTTAGATGGCCGTATGGCGGACGAAGACTTCACGCTCGATTCCGACACGCCGGAGCGTGACCCGAACACGGGCGACATGTTCGGCGACGCGCCGAAGCCGGCGCCGGCCGGGGAATCCGCCGCCTACACCGTCATCGCGCGCAAGTACCGGCCGCGCACCTTCGAGCACCTCTACGGCCAGGAGGCCATGGTGCGGACGCTGCGCAACGCGTTCGCCACCGGCCGGATCGCCCACGCCTTCATGCTCACCGGCGTCCGCGGGGTCGGCAAGACGACCACCGCCCGCCTGCTGGCGCGCGCGCTGAACTACGAGACCGACGAGATCCACGAGCCCACCCTCGACTTCAGAGAGGAGGGCCGCCACTGCCGCGCCATCATCGAGGGCCGGCACATGGACGTCCTCGAGCTCGACGCCGCCAGCCGCACGGGCGTGGCCGACATGCGCGAGCTGCTGGACGGGGTGCGCTATGCGCCCGTCGAGGCCCGCTACAAGGTCTACATCATCGACGAGGTCCACATGCTGTCGACGGGGGCGTTCAACGCCCTCCTGAAGACGCTGGAGGAGCCGCCGCCCCACGCCAAGTTCATCTTCGCCACCACCGAGATCCGCAAGGTTCCGGTGACCATCCTGTCCCGCACCCAGCGCTTCGACCTGCGCCGGGTGGAGCCCGAGGTCCTGCTCAAGAACCTCGAGATGATCTGCGAGAACGAGGGCGCGCGGGTCGAGCACGAGGGGCTGATGCTGATCGCCCGGGCGGCGGAAGGCTCGGTGCGCGACGGCCAGTCCATGCTCGACCAGGCCATCGTCCAGGCCGAGCCCGGCCAGACGGTCACCGCCGAGAGCATCCGCGACATGCTGGGCCTGGCCGACCGGGCGCAGACCATCGGCCTGTTCGAGGAGATCATGCGCGGCCAGGCGGGGGCCGCCATCGAGACCTTCCGCACGCTCTACGGCTACGGGGCCAATCCCGACCAGGTGATGCTGGACCTGCTGGACCACTGCCACGGCGCCTCGGTGGCCAAGGCCATCGGCCCGCAGGCGCTGGTGATGCCCAAGGAGCAGGCGGCAAGGCTGGCGGCCATCGGCGCCTCGGTTTCGGCCGGCATCCTGTCGCGGCTCTGGCAGCTCCTGCTCAAGGCCTACGAGGAGGTGCGCCGCGCGCCGGACGCCGCGGCCGCCACGGACATGGCGATCATACGCATGGCCTACGCCGCGGACCTTCCGGGGCCGGAGGAGGCGCTGAAGCGGCTGCAGGCCGGCGAGCCGCTGGGCGGCGGTCCGGGCGGCGGGGGCGGCGCGCCCCAGCCCTCCGGCGGCGGGGGCGGCGGGGCCGCCTCGGCGGTCGCCCGCCAGGCCATGCCGCAGACGCGCGCGGCCGAGCCCGCGCCCACCCTGCAGTCCTTCGAGGACGTGATGGCGCTGATCGAGAAGCGCCGCGACATCACGCTGAAGCTCGACGTGGAGCGCTACGTCCGGCCGATCAGCTTCCGCCCCGGCGCTATCGAATATGAGCCGGCGCCCGGCGCGCCGCGCGACCTGGCCCAGCGGCTGGTGGGCCGGCTGAAGGAGTGGACGGGCGAGCGCTGGCTGATCGTCGCCCAGGGCGGCGGCGGGGCCGAGAGCCTGTGGGAAAAGCAGAAGCGCGAGCAGCGCGAGGTGCGCGCCGAGATCGAACAGGACCCGTTCGTGCGTTCGGTGATGGAGACCTTCCCGGGCGCCGAGATCGTCTCCATCCGCAACCAGCCGCAGCCCGAGGTCCAGGCCGACGGCGCGCCGCCGCCAGACGACGACAGTGACGAGGAGTAGGCCATGAAGGACCTGAACGCCCTGATGAAGCAGGCGCAGGCGATGCAGCAGAAGCTCGCCGACGCCCAGGCTCGCCTGGCCGAGCTGTCGGTCGAGGGCACCTCCGGCGGCGGCATGGTGAAGGTCACGCTGAAGGGCTCGGGCGAGCTGGCGCGCGTCGACCTCGACGAGAGCCTGATCCAGCCCGGCGAGGGCGAGGTGATCTCCGACCTGATCGTCGCCGCCCACGCCGACGCCAAGCGCAAGCTCGACGCCCAGCAGGCCGACATGATGCGAGAGGCCGCCGGCCCGCTCGCCGGCATGGGCCTGCCCGGCATGCCGAAGTTCTGATTTGGCCGCATCCGCCGGACCCGAGATCGAGCGGCTGATCGGCCTGCTCGCCAAGCTGCCGGGGCTCGGCCCCCGGTCGGCCCGGCGTGCGGCGCTGGCCCTGCTCAAGCGGCGCGAGCAGTTGCTGAATCCGCTTGCCGACGCGCTGGCGGAGGCGAGCCAGCGCGTGAAGACCTGCCAGGTCTGCGGCAGCCTCGACACCCAGGACCCCTGCGCCATCTGCGCCGACCCGCAGCGCGACGCCTCGCTGATCTGCGTCGTGGAGGAGGTGGGGGCGCTCTGGGCCATGGAGCGCGCCGGCGCCTTCCGCGGCCGCTACCACGTGCTGGGCGGCCTGCTCTCGGCGCTGGACGGCGTCGGCCCGGACGCCTTGCGGGTCGGCCCGCTGGTCGGCCGCGCCTCGGATCCGGGCGTGCGCGAAGTGATCCTGGCCCTGCCGGCCACGGTCGACGGCCAGACCACCGCCCACTACCTCGCCGACCGCCTGGAGGGCGCCGGCGTCTCGGTCACCATGCTGGCCCGCGGCGTGCCGGTGGGCGGCGAGCTCGACTGGCTCGACGACGGCACCATCGCCCAGGCCATGCGGGCGCGCCGGCCGGCCTGATCCGCCGCACTGGCCGCGACTCACCCCATGCGCTAAGAACGCAGCATGAACATCGCCATCCTCGCCGCCATCCTGTTCGCGCTGCTCGGCGCCGCCGCCGTCGCCTGGGCGCTGAAGGAGCGGGTCAGGGCCTCCGTCGCCGAGGCGCGCATCGCCCTGCTGGAGGAGCAGGCCGAGGCTCATGCCGAGTACCTGAAGGCCCAGGCCGCCCAGTCGGCGAACGCCGTGGCCGAGGCCCTGGTCCGGCAGACGGAGGAGACCTTCCGCAACCGCGAGCAACTCGCCCAGGCCCGGATCGAGGCCCAGCTCAAGCCGGTGGCCGAGACCCTGCAGAAGTTCCAGGAGCAGGTCGCCCAGGTGGAGAAGCAGCGCGCCGAGGACACCGGCGGGCTGAAGCAGCAGATCGCCCAGCTCCTCGCCGCCTCCACCGCCACCCAGGACGAGGCCCGCAAGCTGTCGGCGGCGCTCCGCCGCGGGGCCGGCGTCCAGGGCCGCTGGGGCGAGCAGACCCTGCGCAACGTGCTCGAGGCCGCCGGCCTCTCGCGCCGCTACGACTTCGACGAGCAGACCTCCACCGACACGGAGGAGGGCCGCCGCCGGCCCGACGTCACCGTGCGCCTGCCGGGCGGCGGGGTGTTCGTGATCGACGCCAAGTGCTCGCTGAACGCCTTCCTCGAACTGCAGGAGGCGCTGGACGAGGCCGGCCGCGACGCCTGCGGCCTGCGCCACGTGCAGAGCGTGCGCGCCCACATCCAGGGGCTCTCGGCCAAGGCCTATTGGGACCAGTTCGACGCCTCGCCCGACTTCGTGGCCATGTTCGTGCCGCTGGACTCGGCGCTCGCCGCCGCGCTCGACCGCGCGCCCGACCTGCTCACCGAGGCCATGGACCGCCGCGTGGTCATCGTCACGCCGACGACCCTCTTCGCGCTCTGCAAGGCGGTCAGCTACGGCTGGCGGGCCGAAGACCAGGCCGCCAACGCCCGCAAGATCGCCGACCTGGGCCGCGAGCTCTACAAGCGGATCGCCGTCATGGGCGGTCACGCCTCCTCGGTGGGCAAGGCGCTGACCGCGGCGGTGGAGCGCTACAACCAGATGGTCGCCTCGCTCGAGACCCAGGTGCTGACCCAGGCCAAGCGCTTCGAGGATCTGAAGGTGGACCACCAGGGCAAGGAGATCGCCGAGATCGCGCCGGTGGAGGCCTCGGTGCGCCCGCTGGTGAAGCTCGATCCGGCGCAAGCGCCGCAGGTCCGGCTGGTGGCGGGCGAGGACGCCTGAGGGTATCATGCCCGACCTTGACGCTCGGAAATAGCAACCCTACCTCCCGCCCATGGCCATCCGCGAAATCCTCGTCGTTCCGAACCCGGTCCTGAAGCAGGTCTCCGAGCCCGTCGATCAGGTGACCGACGAGACCCGGGCGCTCATGGACGACATGCTCGAGACCATGTACGCCGCGCCGGGCATCGGCCTGGCCGCCATCCAGATCGGCGTGCCCAAGCGGATCATCGTCATGGACCTGGCCCGCCCCGAGGAAGAGAAGCAGCCGCGCTACTTCGTGAACCCGGAGATCCTCTGGGCCTCGGACGACACCGCCCCCTACGAGGAGGGCTGCCTGTCGGTGCCGGAATACTACGACGAGGTGGAGCGTCCCGCCCGCGTGCGCCTGCGCTACATGAACTACCAGGGCGAGACGGTGGAGGAGGACGCTGACGGCCTCTACGCCGTCTGCATCCAGCACGAGATGGACCACCTGAACGGCGTCCTCTTCATCGACCACCTCTCCCGCCTGAAGCGCGAGCAGGCGGTGAAGAAGGTCCGCAAGATGGTGAAGGCGGCCTAGGCGCCCGGGCCGCTACTCCCCGCCGGGAGCTACTTCTTCTCCGCCGCGGCGGCATTTTCCGCCGGCGTGTCGTTGTCGTCGGCGGTGCGGATCGCGGTGCCCAGCCGCTTCAGCGCGGCTTCCGCCTCGTCGCCGGCCCGCTGCACGTCGGGGTCCTTGGCGATCTCCTTCAGCTCGGCGCCGGCCTTGTCGAGCCCGGCCTCCATCTCGGTCCCCACCTCCACCGCGCCGGTCTTCACGTCGGAGGCGGCTTCGTTGACCTCGGCCTGGGCCTTGTCCTGTTCGCCCTGGCTGCAGGCGGCGAGGGCAAGCGCGAAGCCGATGACGGCGGCGGACACGATGGTTCGCATTTGAGGGGCTCCCTTGGATCGGCGGCTGAACGGTCCCGCTTGCCGGTAAGTTCCCTTGAGAAGGCCTACGGGGTAAAGCCCCCGGCCATGCGCCTCGCCTTCCTCGGCACTCCAGACTTCTCCGTGGCGGCCCTCTCCGCCCTGGTCGACGCCGGCCACGAGATCGCCTGCGTCTATTCCCAGCCGCCGGCCCCGCGCGGCCGGGGCCAGGCGCTGAAGCCCTCGCCGGTGCACGCCTTCGCGGAGGCGCGCGGCATCCCGGTGCGGACGCCCGCCTCCATGCGCGATCCCGCCGAGATCCAGGCCTTCCGCGCGCTCGGCCTTGACGCGGCCGTGGTCGTCGCCTTCGGCCAGATCCTGCCGCGCGAGGTGCTGGAGGCCCCGCGCCTGGGCTCGTTCAACGTCCACGCCTCCCTGCTGCCCAGGTGGCGCGGCGCAGCCCCCATCCAGCGGGCGATCATGGCCGGCGATCCGGTCACCGGCGTCCAGGTCATGCGCATGACCGAGGGCCTCGACGAGGGCCCGGTGCTCGCCACCGCCACCGTGCGCATCGGCCCGTCGGACACGGCCGCCACCCTGCACGACCGCCTGGCCGCCGCCGGCGCCGAGCTGATCGCCGCCACCCTGCCCGAGATCGAGGCCGGCCGCGCGGTGGAGATCCCCCAGGCCGACGAGGGCGTCACCTACGCCAGGAAGATCCGCCCCAAGGAGGCCCGGATCGACTGGACCCGCGCGGGCGCCGAGGTGGACCGCAAGATCCGCGGCCTCTCCCCCTATCCGGGCGCCTGGTTCGAGCTGCCCACCGACAAGGGGCCGGTGCGGGTGAAGGTGCTGCTCTCGGCCTTCGAGGACGTGGACGGGGCGGCCGGGACCACGCTCGACGACCGCCTGCTGGTGGCTTGCGGGGAGGGCGCCGTGCGCCTGCTCCGCGTCCAGCGCGAGGGCCGCGGCCCGCAGGAGGCGGAGGTCTTCCTGAACGGGACGCCCGTGGCGGCCGGAACGAAGCTCGCCTGATGCCCCGCTACCGCCTCACCATCGAGTACGACGGCCGGCCCTACCACGGCTTCCAGGCCCAGGAGCGCCTGCCCTCCGTGCAGGGCGCCCTCGAGGCCGCCGTGAAGGCCTTCTCCGGCGAGACGCTCCGGCTGCAGGCCGCCGGCCGCACCGACACCGGCGTCCACGCCACCGGCCAGGTGGTGCACATCGACCTCGCCAGGGACTGGCCGGCCGAGACCGTACGCAATGCGCTGAACGCCTACCTCGTGGAGGAGCGGGTCTCGGTTCTGGACGCCCAGGTGGCCGAAGGCGACTGGCACGCCCGCTTCTCGGCCAGGGAGCGGCGCTACCTCTACCGCATCCTCAACCGCGTCGGGCCGCCGGCCCTGGACAAGGGCCGGGTCTGGCACGTGAAGAAGCCGCTCGACGCGGACGCCATGCACGACGCCGCCCAGGTGCTCGTCGGCCACCACGACTTCACCACCTTCCGCGACCTGGGCTGCCAGGCGAAGAGCCCGATGAAGACGCTGGACCTCGCCCGCGTCTCCCGCGTCGGCGAGGAGGTCCACCTGGAGTTCGCCTCGCGCAGTTTCCTGCACCGCCAGGTCCGCTCCATGACCGGCAGCCTCGCCCAGGTGGGCCTCGGCCGCTGGACCCGCGATGACCTGGAAGCCGCCCTCGAGGCCCGCGACCGCAAGGCCTGCGGCCCCGTGGCGCCCTCCGACGGCCTCTACCTGACGGCGGTGGGGTACTAGCGCCGCCTCAGATCCCGAACGCCGCGAAGTAGCGCCGGATCAGCGCCTCGTAGACCGCCTGGAGCTGGCGGATCTCGGCCACCGGGGCGCGTTCGTCCACCTGGTGCATGGTGCGGCCCACGAGGCCCACCTCGACCACCGGGCAGAGCGCGCGGATGAAGCGGGCGTCGGAGGTCCCGCCGCTGGTGGAAAGCTCGGGCGCGCGGCCCGCCGCCTCCTCGACCGCCGCCGACACCACCTCGGTGAACCGCCCGGGCTCGGTCAGGAACGCCTCGCCGCTGATCTGCGGGACCACGGTCACCCTGCCCTTGAACCCCTGCGCGGCCTTCTCCGCCTCCGCCGCGATCCAGTCGGCCAGCGCCTGGCCCGTGTGGTTCGGGTTGAAGCGGATGTTGAGCCGGGCCCGCGCCACGCCCGGGATCACGTTCGTCGCCGTGTTCGGCACGTCGATCATGGTGACCTCCAGGTTCGACGGCTGGAACTCCGGATAGCCCTCGTCCAGCACCCGGTCCTGCAGGGCGGCGAGCAGCCGCACCAGCACCGGCGTCGGGTTCGCCGCCCGCTGCGGATAGGCCACGTGGCCCTGGATCCCCTCCACCGTGATCTCGGCGTTGATCGAGCCGCGCCGGCCGACCTTGACCATGTCGCCGAACGACTCCGCGCTGGTGGGCTCGCCGACCACGCAGTGGTCGATGGCTTCGCCCTCCGCCTGCAGCGCCTCGACCACCTTCTTCGTGCCGTCGAGGGCCACGCCCTCCTCGTCGCCGGTGATCAGAAAGGAGAGCGAGCCCGTCACCTCGCCGGCCCGGATGGCCTTTGCGGCGGCCGCGGCGAAGGCGGCGATGGCGCTCTTCATGTCCACGGCGCCGCGCCCGATCAGCACCCCGTCCACCACCTCGGCGGCGAAGGCGTCCTTCGACCAGGCGCCCGCGTCGCCCACGGGCACCACGTCGGTGTGGCCGGCGAAGCACAGGTTCGGCCGCGCGGTCCCGTAGCGGGCGTAGAGGTTCTCGATCTCGCCGAACCGCATGCGCCGGCAGGCGAAGCCCAGCCCCTCAAGACTCCGCTGCACCACGTCCATGGCGCCCTCGTCGGCCGGGGTGACGGACGGCTTGCGGATCAGTTCGCGGGTCAGTTCGACGGCGTCGATGGCGGCGGGCATGCTGAGGCTCTACCTAGGAATGGTCCGTCAGGCGAGGGGAAGCACATGCCGAAGATCGACGTCCAGGCCCTGCCGGTCCGCGAGGGCTCCGGCTATCCGGCCCCCTATGACCAGCCGTGCCTCGCCCGCTCGCGCCGGGCGCTCGGCGACGCCGCGGGCCTCGACCAGTTCGGCGTGAACCTCATGCGCCTGAAGCCCGGCGGCTGGTCCTCCCAACGCCACTGGCACACCCACGAGGACGAGTTCGTCTGGATCATCGAGGGCGAGGTGGTCCTGGTGACGGACGAGGGCGAGCAGGTCCTGCGGGCCGGCGACTGCGCGGGCTTCAAGGCCGGCGTCGCCAACGGGCACCATCTGCAGAACCGCTCCGACCGTGACGCCATCCTGCTGGAGGTGGGTTCCCGCCGTCCCGACGCCGACCGTTGCGACTACCCCGACCTGGACATGACGGTGGGCCCCGACGAGATCTACCGCCACCGCGACGGGACGCCGTATCCGCCGAAGGCCTAGTCCCTGAGCAGCTCGTTGATCGAGGTCTTCGACCGGGTCCGCTCGTCCACGGTCTTCATGATCACCGCGCAGTAGGTGGACGGCAGGTTCGGGTCGTGCGGGTTCGGCCGCGAGCCCGACATCACCACGGAGTAGGGCGGAACCTCGCCGGTGGTCACCTCTCCGGTGCGGCGGTTCACGATCGGCGTGGTGGAGGTCAGGTAGACCCCCATCGACAGCACGCTGCCCTCGCGGACGATGACGCCCTCGGCCACCTCGGAGCGGGCGCCGATAAAGCAGTTGTCCTCGATGATCGTCGGATTGGCCTGCAGCGGCTCCAGCACCCCGCCGATGCCCGCGCCGCCCGACAGGTGCACGTTCTTGCCGATCTGGGCGCAGGAGCCGACGGTGGCCCAGGTGTCGACCATGGTCCCCTCGTCGACGTAGGCGCCGATGTTCACGAAGGACGGCGTCATCACCACGCCCTTGCCGATGAAGGCGCCCTTGCGGACGATGGAGCCCGGCACCGCGCGGAAGCCGGCCTGCTCGAAGCGCGCGGCGTCCCAGCCGGTGAACTTCAGCGGGACCTTGTCCCAGTAGGGGCCCGGCGCGTCGGCCTCGATCAGGGCGTTGGGGGTCAGGCGGAACATCAGCAGGATCGCCTGCTTGGCCCACTGGTGCGTGACCCAGGTCCCGTCGGCCTCCCGCTCGGCCACGCGCAGCTTGCCGGCGTCGAGCAGCTCGATGGTCTCGCGGACCGCCTCGCGCACCTCGCCCTGCGTGGCGGTGTTGATCCCGTCCCGGGCCTCCCAGGCGGCTTCGACGATGCGCTTCAGGTCTTGGGTCATGTCAGGCGGCTTCCTTCACCTGGGCGGCGGCCAGGAACGGCGCGAGCCTCGCGGTGCGGTGGTGGACGAAGGGGGCGGCGGAGGCCGGCGCGTGCGGGCCGACCAGGACGGTGGTCATGCCGAGCTCGGCGGCGGGCGCCAGGTTGCGCTCGGAGTCCTCGAAGAAGGCGGCCTGGCCGGGCGCGATGCCGTGGGCGTCGTTCATCGCCTGGAAGGCGGCCGGGTCAGGCTTCGGCCGATAGCCGGTGCTGCCGATATGGAAGACGTCCTCGAACAGGTCGGCGAGCCCCAGCCTGGCCAGCACCCGCTCGGCGTGCACGTCGTCCGCGTTCGTGAAGATCAGCCGCCGTCCCGGCAGCCGGGCGATGCCGGCCAGCAGTTCCGGGTCGTGCGCCAGGCACTCCAGCGACAGGTCATGGAACAGGGCGTGGAACTCCGCCGGATCGACTCCATGGTTCTTCATCAAGCCCAGCAGGGTCAGGCCGTGCTCGCGCAGATAGTCCTTCTGCAGCCGGTAGGCGTCCTCGCGCGGCAGGCCGGTGACCTTCTGCACGAAGGCCGTCATCCGCTGCTCGATCTCGCCCATGAAGCCGCACTCGGCGGGGTACAGGGTGTTGTCGAGGTCGAACAGCCAGGTGTCGACGTGCCTCAGGTCGGCGCGCACGGGGTCGGCGGCGCTCATTCGCAGATCAGGGTGCCCGCGCCGTGCTCGGTGAACAGCTCCACGAGCATGGCGTGCGGCCGCCGGCCGTCCAGGATGACCACCGCCTCGACGCCGGCCTCCACCGCGTTGATGGCGGTCTCGAGCTTCGGGATCATGCCGCCGGTGGCCACGCCGTCGGCGATCGCCGCCCGGGCCTCGGCCACGGTCATCTGGCGGATCAGCTCGCCGTCCTTGCCCAGCACCCCCGGCACGTCGGTGAGCAGCAGCATGCGCTTGGCGTTCAGCGCCCCGGCCAGCGCGCCCGCCACCGTGTCGGCGTTGATGTTGTAGGTCTCGCCCGTGTCCGAGACCCCGATCGGCGCCACCACCGGGATGTAGTCCTCCTCGGCGTAGAGCAGGGCCTGGATCAGCTTCGGGTCCACCTTCTTCGGCTCGCCCACGAAGCCCAGGTCGACCATCTTCTCCTCGTCGGACTCAGGGTCCTTCTTCGTGCGGGTCACCTTGTCGACGACGATCAGCTTGGCGTCCTTGCCCGACAGGCCCACGCCGCGCACGTCGGCCTCGGCGCCCGCCTGGGTGATCCAGTTGGCGATCTCCTTGTTGATCGCGCCGGAGAGGACCATCTCGGCCACCTCCATGGTCGCCTCGTCGGTCACCCGCAGGCCGTCCACGAAGGTCGACTTCACCCCGGCCTTGGCCAGCCAGGCCGAGATCTGCGGCCCGCCGCCGTGCACCACCACCGGGTGCACGCCCAGCATCTTCAGCAGCACGGCGTCGGCGGCGAACAGCTTGGCCACCTGCTCCTCGCCCATGGCGTGGCCGCCGTATTTGATGACCACCGTCTCGCGGTCGTAGATCTGGATGTAGGGCAGCGCCTCGGCGAGCGTCTTGGCCGTCGCCCAACCCTGGCCGTTCGTCTCGCTCACCCGTGCCTGCTCCGTCCGCAATCGACTGCGGGGGTCCGATAGCGGACGCCGGTTCCCCTGTCACGCGGCCCCCGGCGTGCTAAGCGGGAAACGCACCTGTGATTTTCGGGGGATGGGACGTGCGTAAGGACTTCGGAATGGCGGCGCTGGCCGCCGGGGCGACTTTGCTCGCGGGCGCGGCGCAGGCCGAGACGGTGGCGGTCACCGCCGACCGGCTGCTGGACGTGGCCCAGGGCCGCTATGTCGATAGGCCCATGGTGGTGATCGCCGACGGCCGGATCGTCTCGGTGGGCCGCCAGGCCGATGCGCCGCCGGCCGGCGCGCGCAGGGTGGACCTGCCCGGCGTCACCCTGCTGCCCGGACTCATCGACATGCACGTCCACCTGACCAGCGTGGCCCAGATCGGCGGCTACAACTCGCTGGAATATTCCGACGCCTTCTGGACGGCGGTGGCCACCCGCCACGCCAAGGACACCGTGGAGGCCGGGTTCACCACCGTCCGCAACGTGGGCTCGGAGTTCTACGCCGACGTGGGCCTGCGCGAGGCGATCGACGGCGGCTACATCCCGGGCCCCCGGATCGTCACGGCGACCTACGCGCTGGGCGCCACCGGCGGGCATTGCGACTCGACCTTCTTCCCGCCCTCCATGGCCGAGAAGAGCCCCTTCACCATCGACAGCGCCGAGGAGGCCCGGGCCAAGGTCCGCCTCGCCAAGAAGTACGGCGCCCAGGTGATCAAGATCTGCGCCACCGGCGGCGTCTTTTCCCGGGGCCCCTCGGTCGGCGCCCAGCAGCTCTCCCTCGAGGAGATGCGCGCGGTGGTGGACGAGGCGCACATGGCCGGCCTCAAGGTCGCCGCCCACGCCCACGGCGCGGCCGGCATCAAGGACGCCATCCGCGCCGGCGTCGACACCATCGAGCACGTCAGCCTGGTGGACGACGAGGGCATCCGGCTCGCGAAGGAGCGCGGCGCCTACTTCAGCATGGACATCTTCAACACCGACTACACCCAGGCCGAGGGCAAGAAGAACGGCGTGCTGGAAGCCAACCTCGCCAAGGACCGCGAGGTGGCCGACGTCCAGCGCGAGAACTTCCGCAAGAGCCTGAAGGCGGGCGTGAAGCACGTGTTCGGCACCGACGCCGGGATCTATCCGCACGGCCAGAACGCCCGCCAACTCGCGGTCATGGTGCGCTACGGCGCGACCCCGCTGCAGGCGATCCAGGCCGCCACCGTCACCGCCGCCCAGGCGCTCGGCCAGGAGAAGGACGTGGGCCAGGTGAAGCCCGGCGCCTTCGGCGACCTGGTCGGCGTCCAGGGCGACCCGCTGGCCGACGTCACCGTCCTCGAGAAGCCCGTCTTCGTCATGAAGGGCGGCGAGGTGGTGCGGAAGTAGCCAAATCCCCCTCCCTACCCTCTCCCTCGGGCCTGCGGCCCGGGGGTGAGGGTAGGCCAAGGCCCTCAGATCGACCGCGCCACCACTTCCTTCATGATCTCGCTGGTCCCGCCGTATATCCGCTGGACCCGGGCGTCGCGCCACAGCCGGGCGATGGGGTACTCGTTCATGTAGCCGGCCCCGCCGTGGAGCTGCAGGGCGGCGTCGCAGGCCTCCCACTGCAGCTCCGTGTGGAACAGCTTGGCGGCGGAGGCCTCGGCGGCGGTCAGCTTGCCCTCGAGGTGCCGGGCCATGGCCCAGTCCAGGTGCGCCCAGCCGGCCTGCAGCTTCGCCTTCAGCGCGCCGAGCGTGAAGCGGGTGTTCTGGAAGTCGAACACCGACTGGCCGAACGCCTTGCGCTCCTTGGTGAATTTCACCGCCTCGTCGAACGCCCGCTGGGCTCCGGCCTGGGCCGAGACCGCGATGCCCAGCCGCTCCTGCGGCAGTTGCTGCATCAGGTAGGCGAAGCCGCGGCCTTCCTCGCCCAGGCAGTTCGTGATCGGCACCCGCACGTCCTCGAAGAACAGCTCCGAGGTGTCGGCCGAGTTCTGGCCCACCTTGTCCAGGTTCCGGCCGCGCTTGAATCCGGCCCGGTCGGCCTCCACCAGGATCAGCGACACGCCCTTGGATCCGGCCGTCGGGTCGGTCTTGGCCACGACCACGATCAGGTCGGCGTTCTGGCCGTTCGTGATGTAGGTCTTCGACCCGTTGACCACGTAGTGGTTGCCGTCCTTCTTCGCCGTGGTGCGCACGCCCTGCAGGTCGGAGCCGGTTCCGGGCTCGGTCATGGCGATGGCGGTGATCGCCTCGCCCGACACCATCTTCGGCAGCCAGGTCCGCTTCTGCTCTTCCGAGCCGTAGTTGGCGATGTAGTCGGCGACGATGTCGGACTGCAGGGTGATCCCGGCGCTGGAGCCCGCGTAGGCCAGTTCCTCGTCGATCACCGCGTTGTAGCGGAAATCGAGCCCCAGGCCGCCGTACTCGGCCGGCACGGTCGGGCACAGCAGGCCGGCCTCGCCGCAGGCCCGCCAGAAGTCGCGGTCGACGATCCCGTCCTCCTCCCAGCGGTCGAGGTTGGGCGTCAGGGCGCGGTCGAAGAACTTCCGCACCTGGTCGCGGAACAGGTTCATGTCTTCGTCGTAGACGGCGCGGCCTTCGGTGGTGAGCATCGGTTTCCCCTTGTTCGCCCGATGCCTAGCCGCCTGACGCAGCGTCGGGGAACCCCAGTTCCTCCCCTTGGGGGAAGCGACTAGACCGAACAGGCCTGGACGATCTCCGCCCGGAGCTCCGGGATGCCGGTGCCCTTTTCCGACGAGGTGGCCAGCACGCGGGGGAAGGCGGCCGGGCGCTTGCCGATCTGGGCCAGGGTGCGGGCGGTCACCGCCGCCACGTCCTTGGCGCTGATCTTGTCGGCCTTGGTGAGGATGATCTGGTAGCTCACGGCGGCCAGGTCGAAGGCGGCCATGGCCTCCTCGTCCACCGGCTTCAGGCCGTGACGGGAATCGATCAGCAGGAAGGCGCGCTTCAGGTTCGGCCGGCCTCGCAGGTAGTCGCGGCCGAGGTTCTGGAACTTCTTCACCTCGCCTTTCGAGGCCCGGGCGAAGCCGTAGCCCGGCAGGTCGACCAGCCGCAGCTTCTCGTCGCCGATGACGAAGAAGTTCACCTCGCGGGTGCGGCCGGGCTCGTTGGAGGCGCGCGCCAGGTGCCCGCGGCCGGTGACGGCGTTGATCAGGCTCGACTTGCCGACGTTGGAGCGGCCGGCGAAGGCCACCTCCGGCAGGTCGCTGTCCGGCAGCCCCGCCATGTTCACCGCGCCCATCATGAAGCGCGCCTCGCCGGCGAAGAGCTTGCGCGCCGCCTCCAGCGCCTCGGCGTCGAAGGCGGCCTCGCTCATGTGACCGGGTCCGGCTTGCCGGTGACCTTGCGGATCAGCTTGTCGATCGGGTTGTCGACCTTGAAGCGGCGCATGATCACCCACTGCTGCAGGATCGTCAGCACGTTGGACCAGGTCCAGTAGATCAGCAGGCCGGCCGCGAACGGGGCCATGATGAAGGTGAACATGATCGGCATGAGCTGGAAGATGCGCTGCTGCACCGGGTCCGGCGCCGGCGGGCTCATCGAGGTGGTGAGCCACATGGTGAAGCCGTAGAGCAGCGGCAGCACGCCGAGGTGCAGGGCGCCGTCCAGCAGGCCGCCGATCAGCGGGGCGCTGGCCGGGTCCCAGGGGATCAGGCCGAACAGGGTCCAGATGGTGGTGGGATCGCGCGCCGACAGGTCCTGGATCCAGCCCACGAAGTGCGCGTGGCGCATCTCGATGGTGACGGTCAGCACCTTGTAGAGGGCGTAGAACACCGGGATCTGCAGCAGCAGCGGCAGGCAGCCGGCCAGAGGATTGACCTTCTCGCGCTGGTAGAGGGCCAGCAGCTCCTGCTGCTGCTTCGCCGGGTCGTCCTTGTACTTCTTGCGCAGCTCCTCCATCTGGGGCTGCACCTTCTTCATCTTGGTCAGCGACTCGTACTGCTTGTTGGCGAGCGGGAAGAATAGCGCGCGCACGACCACGGTCAGCAGCAGGATGGCGATGCCGAAGTTCGCCACGTGCTGGGAGATGAAGGCCAGGAACGAGAAGATCGGCCGGGTCAGGAACCAGAAGTTCCCCCAGTCCACCGCCCAGTCCAGGCGCTCGACGCCCAGCTTGGCGGAGTACTCGCGCAGCAGCGGCACGCGCTTGGCGCCGGCGATGAAGTGGGTGGTCTCGGTGATCTGCTGGCCGGCCGCGATCGAGCGGGCCGCGCCGGTGAAGGTGGCGTCGAACACCTGGGTGGCGCCGACGTCGGTCTTGCGGAACTGGCCGGAGACCTGCTCGGCCTGGCCCGGCACCAGCGCGGTCAGCCAGTACTTGTCGGTGATGCCGACCCAGCCGCCGGTGGACGAGTAGGCCGGGCCGCCGCCGTCCTTCTGCCACTTCTTGTACTTCACCTGCCGGAGCTTCCCGTCCAGCCAGCCCACCGCGCCCTCGTGCACGATCTGGTTGGAGCCCAGGTCGGACGGGATCCCCTGGCGCTGCACCGAGGCGTAGGGGACCAGGGTGATCGGCGCGCCGGTGGTGTTGGCCACGGTGTCGGTGATGGTGAACAGGTACCGCTCGTCCACCTCGATGCGGCGGGTGAAGGTCAGGCCCGCGCCGTTGGTGGTCTGCAGCACCACGGGCTGGCCGGGCGCGAGGCGCGAGCCCTGGACCAGGGTCCAGACGGTGTCGGGGGTCGGCAGGCCGCCGACGTTGGCGCCGGTCCAGCCGATGTCGGCGAACCAGGCATGCTGGGTTCCCTCGGGACGCAGCAGCTCCACCGGCGGAGAGTTGCGGTTCACCGTCTGCCGGTACTCGGTGAGGAACAGGTCGTCGATCCGCGCGCCGCGCAGCGAGAGCGTGCCCTTCAGCGCCGGGGTGTCGATCGGAATCCGCGGGCTCGCCGCCGCCGCCTGCTGGCGGGTGACGGTCTGCGGGACGGCGGGCGGGCGCACGCCGCCGGCGCTCGCCGGCGCCGCGGCCGCGGCGGCCGACTGGCGGGCGCGCTCGGCCTCCGCCCGCTTCTGCGCCGGGCCCAGCACGAAGAACTGGTAGCCCAGGAACAGGAGCATGGCCGCGACGATGAAGATGATCGTGTTGCGGGTGTTATCGTCGCGTTGCATTCAGGGGGTGCGGTCCGTGGAGGGAGGGCGCGGGCCCGACGCCTGAGGGCTCTCGCGGTCGGCGGCGAGCCTTAACAGCGCGGTTTTCACATCGTCAAGCAAACGGTCCCAGGGGCGGGTGGTCACACCGCCGCGGGCGATGAACACATAGTCCATGCCGGGCCGTCCGAACCGGGGCAGCAGCAGGCGCGCGGCCTCTCGCATCCGACGCTTGGCGCGGTTGCGCTCCACCGCGCCGCCGATGCGCTTGGTGGCGGTGAATCCGGCGCGGACCAGCGGCTGTTCGTCGGCCCGTGCGCGGGCCTGGACCACCACCGCGCCCTTGGCGGTCGACGGCGCCTGGGCGCAGGCGAGGAACTCGCTGCGCTTCTTCAGTCGCTCGATGGGGAAGTCGGCGTCGGCCACGGCGCGGACCCTACCGCCTCGCCCGTGCGCCAGGCGCAAAAAGAAGCGGACGCTGCGTCGCCGCGGCGTCCGTTCCTGAAAGGCTCATGTGCATGAGGCCCGGCTCGCGAGGCGCGAGGCCGGGAAGCCGCCTTAGGCGCTCAGGCGCTTGCGGCCCTTGGCGCGACGGCGGGCCAGAATCTTCTGGCCGTTCTTGGTCGACATGCGCAGGCGGAAGCCGTGACGACGCGCGCGCACGAGGCGGGAGGGCTGGAAGGTGCGCTTCACGAGAAAAGCTCCGGGGTCGAAAATCGAGCGGCGGTGGATAGTGGAACCGCGGCCAGGAGTCAACCGGGGCGGCCCCGCCCGCCGCCTCAGTCGGGCAGGGTCAGAACCACGGCGCCGCGCGGGGTGGCCACCAGGGTGTGCTCATACTGCACCGTGGGCTCGCCGCCCGGCGGGAACAGGGTCCAGCCGTCGTCGGCCTCGTCCACCCAGTCGGCGCCCAGCGACAGGAAGGGCTCGATGGTGAACACCAGGCCGTCGTGGATCTTCCGCCGCTCCGAGCGATCGTGCCAGGTGGCGATCTCGGTGGGCTCCTCGTGCAGCGAGGCGCCCACCCCATGGCTCGCGAGGTTGCGGACCAGGGTGTAGCCGTTCTTGCGGGCGAAGGCCTCGATGCTCTTGCCGATGGCCCCGAGCTCGGCCCCGGACCGCACCTGGCGGATGCCGCTCCACAGCGCGCGGCGGCCGTCGCGGCACAGCCGCTCCACCCGGGGCGTCACCGGCGGCACCGCGAAGCTCGCCCCGGTGTCCGCGAAGAAGCCGTCCAGCTCGGCCGAGACGTCGATGTTGATCAGGTCGCCGGCCTGCACCTTCCGGTCCCCCGGGATGCCGTGCGCCACGTCGGGGCCCACCGAGATGCAGGTCGCGCCCGGAAAGGCGTAGGACATCTCCGGCGCCGAGCGCGCGCCGGCGTCCTCCAGCATCCGGCGGCCCAGGTCGTCGAGCTCGCGGGTGGTGATCCCCGGCTCCAGCGCCTGGCCCATGGCCTGCAGTGTGCGCGCTACGAGCCGCCCCACCGCCCTCAGCTTCTCCAGCTCTTCCTCGCTGCCGACGGTCATGCCTGGGCTCCTTCTGTGGCGATTGTCGCCCGACCCGCCCGCCCGCGCCAAGCCCTCACAGGTCCGGCCGCACCACCGCCTTGCCGACCACGGTGCGCTCGGCGAGCGAGTCGAAGGCCGCGCGCCAGTCGTCCAGCGCGTATTCGCGGTGCACGCGCGGGCGGACCTTGCCGTCCTCGGCGAGTTTCCAGATCGCCTCGAGATTCTCGCGGCCCTTCTCCGGGAACTGCCGGCCGTACTCGCCGGCCCGGATTCCCATCACCGAGAAGCCCTTGATAAGCGCGATGTTCACCGGCAGCACCGGCAGCCGCCCGGAGGTGAAGCCGATCGACAGGATCCGCCCGCCGAAGGCGATGCAGCGGACGCTCTCGTCGAACACGTCGCCGCCCACGGGATCGTAGATGACGTCCGCGCCCCGCCCGCCGGTGAGGTCCTTCACCCGTTCGCGGAAGCCCTGCGTGACGTTCACCGTGGCGTCGGGCGCGTATTCCGCCGCGATGGTCGCGAGCTTCTCGTCCGAGGCCGAGGCGGCGATCACCTTCGCGCCCATCGCCTTCGCCAGGTCCACGGCGGCCAGGCCGACGCCGCCCGCCGCCCCGTGGACCAGCACCCACTCGCCGGGCTGCAGCCGCGCGCAGCGCTCCAGCGCCACATAGGCCGTGAGGTAGGCCACCGGATAGCCCGCCGCCTGGCTGAAGCTCATCCCCGGGGGCACCCGGCGCAGGCCCGCCGCCGGCAGGACGGCATATTCCGCCATGCCGCCGCGTCCTCCGCCGGCCACCGGGTCGCCCACGGACCAGGCGGCGACGCCTTCGCCCACCGCGTCCACCTCGCCGGCCAGCTCCATGCCGGGGGTGAACGGGACCGGCGGCTTGTGCTGGTGCTCGCCGCGGGTCTGCATCAGGTCGGGGAAGTTCACCGCCGAAGCCCGCACCCGGATCCGCACCTCGCCGGGCCCGGGCTGCGGCGTCGGGATCTCCTTCACGACGCAGCCCGCGTAGTCCGCCGCCAGGCGCTCCACCACCAGGGCGCGCATCAGGCGATCCGCCCTTCGAGGCCCTCGCGGACCAGGCCGGCGATCTCGCGGCAGGCGGCGTCGGCCGCCGGGACGCCGCCGGTGAAGGCGGTGAAGCCGTGCGCCAGCGCGTCGTAGCAGCGGTAGGCCACCGGCGCCCCCGCCGCCTTCAGCCGCCGGGCGTAGGCCTCGCCCTGGTCGACCAGCGGGTCGAAGCCGGCGGTGGCGACGACCGCGGGCGCGAGGCCCGAAAGGTCCGGCTCCCGGATCGGCGACAGGCGCACGTCGGCCGGGTCGTCCGTGGGCGAGAGGTAGTGGGCCATGAACCAGTCCATGATCGGCCGCGAGAGCGGGAAGGCGTCGGCGTAGGTGGTCATCGAGGGCGTCTCCGAGGCCACGTCCACGCAGGGATAGACGAGGAGCTGCAGCGCCGGCTGCGGCTCCCCGGCGCGCTTCAGCTCCTGGCAGACGGTGGCGGCGAAGGCGCCGCCCATGGAGTCGCCGCCGATGGCCGCCCGGCCCTCCGGCGCGCCGAACCGTCCGGCGTTGTCGCGACCCCACCGATAGGCGGCGAGCACGTCCTCCAGGCCGGCCGGGAAGCGGTGCTCGGGGGCCAGCCGGTAGTCGATGGACAGCACCGGGCAGCGGGCGATGGCCGCGAGCTGGGCGGCGAAGGCGTCGCAGGTGTCGAGGTCGCCGATCACCCCGCCGCCGAAGTGGGCGTAGACCATCAGCGGCGCGTCCGGATCCTGCCGCGGCGGGCGGTAGGCGCGGGCCGGGATCGTCCCCGCCGGGCCCGGGACGCTCGAGGCCTCGACGCGGACGCCCGGCGCGCGGTCGCCGCCCAGCATCTCCACCGCCTCGGCGTTGGCCCGGCGGAGGCTTTCGGGGGTCAGGTCGCCGCCCAGCGGCCGACGCCTGGCCTGGGCGGCCAGGAACTGGAAGCGGGGATCGAGCGTGCGGCCGCCCTGGTAGACCACCCCGCCGCCGGCCATCGCCCGGAGCACCGGGGCGGGCAGGGCGAGCAGCGCCCGGGCGGCCAGCCGCCGCCCGCGGGATCCCGCCGCCATCTAGCCCTGCGCCCGGGGCAGGCGGCTCAGGCCGCCCAGGATCATGGCGCTCGCGAACTCGGTGGCCCCGGCCACGTCCACCGGCCGGCGTGACAGCATCTTGTCGCCCACGTCGCGGGCGATGGCGATGCAGGCGGCGGCCATGTAGTCGGGGTCGGAGGCCGGGCCCTCGTGGCGGGCGATGGCGCTCTGCACCGCGTCGCGGACCTCCGCGAACACCGCGGCCATCTCCGGCGTCTCCCCGTGGATGTGCGGGTGCGGCTCGCCGGGCGGCCGCCGGGCCAGCCAGCTCGTGTGCTCGTCGGCCAGGAAGCCGAAGTAGGCCGCCAGCGCCGCGCGGATGAAGCCCTCGAAGTCCGGCGTCTCGCTGCGCAGCTTCTTCAGCATGGGCGAGAACCGCCGCGCCCCGTCGTCGGCCAGGGCGGCGAACACCTCCTCCTTCGAGCGGTAGTAGTTGTAGAAGGTCCCCGCCGCCAGGCCGGTGCGGCGGATGATGTCGCGCACCGTGGCCGTCTCGTAGCCCAGCTCCCCGAACACCTCGCGCGCGGCGTCCAGGATCGCCTGGCGGTTCTGGACCTTCGTCTGCTCGCGCTTGCCGACCGGGAGATAAGCGATCTTCGAGGACATGGACCTGGGCTGACTCGGAAAAATGACGCGAGTCATTCTAGGCCCTTCTGGCGCGGCGCCAACAGCCGGCATCGGCGATCCCTTCCGCGATCAGACGGTCCGCTGCGCCCGGTCCTTCTCGTTGGTCGCCTTGATGGCGTTGCGCGCCGCCTCCCACTCCGCGTCGCCCCAGCCGGCCAGCCGGGAGAAGCCGCCGCCGGTCTGCAGGTGCGAGCCGCCGTCGATGGCGATGGTCTGTCCGTTCACATAGGCCGAACCCGGATCGAGCAGGTAGACGGCCAGGTTGGCCAGCTCGCGCATCTCGCCGTTGCGGCCGAGCGGGATCATCGGGTCCTCGTGCGCCTGCCGGTCGCCCCCGCCGGGGTTCAGCCGCGCGCTCATGCCCTCGGTGGGGAAGGGGCCGGGCGCGATGGCGTTGAAGCGGACGCCGCGATTGCCCCATTCCACCGCCAGCGACTGGGTCATCACGTTCAGCCCCGCCTTGGACATGGCCGACGGCACGGTGAACGGCCCGCCGTGCCAGACCCAGGTGGTCAGGATCGACACCACCGAGGCCTTCTTCCCCTCCGCCAGCCAGCGGCGGCCGGCGTCCAGGGTCACGAAGAACGAGCCGCGGAAGACGATGTTGGCGATGGCGTCGAAGCCGCGCGGCGACAGGTCCTCGGTGCGGCTGATGAAGTTGCCGGCGGCGTTGTTCACGAGCCCGGTCAGCGCCCCGCCGTCGGCCCAGATCTCGTCCATCGCCTCGTGGATCGCCTCGGGCACGCGGATGTCGCAGGCCCGGCCGACGCACTTGCCGCCGTGCGCGTCCATCAGCTCCCGGGCCGCCGCCTCGATGACATTGCCCCGCCGGCCCCAGATGTAGACCTCCGCGCCGAGCATCAGGCAGGCCTCGGCCATCACCTTGCCGAGCCCGGTGCCACCGCCGGTGATCAGCACCCGCTGGCCGGTCATCAGGCCGGGGCGGAACATCAGGTCGTCCATCGTAAACTGGGCCATCGGCGTCTCCGTCCCTTGTCGTTTCCGGAAGCACACGCCCCTGACGCCACGGCGGTCAAGCGCCGCGCGGCGGCCCAGTCGTCCGCAAGTCCCGCCGGGCGCGAAGACTTTCCGGTCCGACGCGACGACTTTCCTGTCAAATGATGCGGTAAGTCGTCGTCGCGGAACATGTTCGACCGCGGATCGATTGATCCGGTTATCCAAGGCGAATGAACTGGAGCTGGATTATGAAGTGGCTGAACGTCATCACCCTGCTGCTCCTGATCGTGGGCGGGGTGAACTGGGGCCTGGTGGCCATGGGCGGGCACGAGATGGATCTCGTGGCCAACCTCTTCGGCGGCGACGATGCGGCCCTGGCCAAGGTGGTCTACGGCCTCGTCGGCCTGTCGGCGCTCTGGCAGATCATGCCGTGGGTGAAATCGCTGAGCATGGGCGAGACCCATGCCGAGGCGGGCCACCGCGACGTGGGCGCCATGCGCTGAGGCGCGTAGGATCGGCCCCGGCTCCGCGGTTCGCCGCGGGGCCGGCGGTTCAGGCTTGACGGGGCCGGCGCCTTCGCCGGCGGAGGGACCGGGATGAGGACAGGGATCGCGCCGGCGGCGGCGCTCGCCGCGCTGGCGCTGGCCGGCTGTGCGGCGGGGATGCGGACGGAGTCGGCGGCGGGACAGCCCACAGGGGGCCGGCAGTGTTTCTGGGCGAGCAGCGTCAACGGCTTCCGCGCCGTGGACGAGCGCGCGGTGAACCTGCGGGTCGGGGTCCGGGACGTCTACCGGCTGGAGCTCATCGGCCCCTGCCCGGACGTGGACTGGGCCACCCGGATCGCGATCCAGTCGCGGGGCGGCAACAGCATCTGCACGGGTCTGGACGCGGTGCTCATCGCGCCCTCGCCGATCGGGCCCCAGCGCTGCCTTGTGCGCAACGTGAGGAAGCTGACGGCGGCGGAAGTCGCCGCCCTGCCGGACGCCGCGCGACCCTGATCGAGCCCCGCGGACGCCCGGCCTGACGGGTCGTCTTACCTGAAGAGGCTCAGGAGGGTCGACGACGCCTGGTTGGCGATCGAGAGCGCCTGGATGCCCAACTGCTGCTTGGTCTGCAGCGACTGGAGCTTGGCGCTTTCCTTCGCCAGGTCAGCGTCCACGAGGTTGCCGACCCCAGCGTCCAGCGTGTCCTGCAGCTTCATGACGAAGTTCAGGTGCGACTCCAGCGACTTGGAGCCGGTGCCCAGCTTCGACAGCGAGGCCGACACGTTGGTGATCGCCGTGTTGAGCGTGGCGATCATGGCAGACGCGGTGGACTGGGTGCCGATCGACGAGGTGGCCGAGAGCGTCCCGAGCGCCGTGCCCCCCAGGGAGAGATCCTGGGCGGAGACGGTGATCACCGAGCTCGCGTCCGCGTTGGCCAGGGCCTCCACGGTGGCGCCGCCCGTCTTGATCATGTTCGCGCCGTTGAACACGGCGTTGTCGACCGCCTTGGCGATCTGGTCACGGAGCGAGATGAAGTCGTCGTTCAGCGCCGTGCGGCTGTTGTCGTCGAGGGTCGAGTCCGACGCTGCGAGGGCCTTTTCCTT
The DNA here is from genome assembly GCF_041913825.1 of Phenylobacterium sp. Classification (GTDB taxonomy): domain Bacteria; phylum Pseudomonadota; class Alphaproteobacteria; order Caulobacterales; family Caulobacteraceae; genus Phenylobacterium. Next base: position 25,671 of record NZ_JAYSEO010000032.1, on the reverse strand, counting down.
CATCCGGATGAGGAGGTCGGAGATGGTCTCGCCGGCGTTGATCGCCACGTCCACGGTCGATTGACCGCGTTGCAGCGATTCCTTGACGGCGTTCAGCGAGTTGGAGGTCGCACGTTGGTTCTGGGCGATGGCCCAGATGGCGCCGTTGTCCTTCACGCTGCCCACCCGCTTGCCGGTGTTGATCCGGGCCTGGGTGGTCTGCAGGTCGGCGTTTGTCGCGTTGAGGTTCTGGAGGGCGGCCATCGCCCCCACGTTGGTATTGACGCTGTTCATAGGCATGAACGCGGGCCCTTTCTTTTAGGGTTATGGTGCGGTCGCCGTTTTGGCGGCCGGGGCTTTTTGCCCGCTCACGGCGTCGCAAGGGCCGGGCCAACTTCCCGCAGGTGTGACGTTTTCTTCCGCCTCAAGGGGGCGCGCTCGGCAGAGCCTGCCCGAGTGAATCAAGTTGTCGCGGCACGAATTGCCGGGCGGTGAATCAGAATTGCCTACCCGTAGGCAATTGCTGCCCTTGTCCTTTACTGAGCAAGGCAACTATTACCTGCGCGAGGTCTCGATTCCACTCCTCTCCCCTCCCACTTCGTGTGGGGGGAGCGGAGGGCGCTCAGTCCGCCGCCACCGTCAGCCCGCCGCAGCGCGCCTGCAGCTCCATGGCCGCGCGGGGCGCCCGCACCTTCCCCTCGTGGATGACGTAGGCGTAGACGTCGTGCGCCGTCTCGGGCGGGCCGGTGCGGTCCAGGGGCCGGAAATCGGCCGGGACCTTGCCCTCGGCGTATTCGCGGAAGCGGCCGGCCCACAGGTCCAGCTCGTCGGGCGTGTAGCCGGTCTCCACCGCATCGTCGGCCGACAGCAGCCGCATGTAGACGAAGTCGGCGGTGATGTCGGGGATGTAGGGGTACTTCTCGTTTTCCGAGTTGCAGATCGCCACGTTGGCGTCGCGGCACAGCGCCACGAACCGGGCGTCTGCGAAGGTCTCGTTGCGCACCTCGACCACGTGCGCCAGCGGCAGGTCGGCGAGCCGGCGGGGCAGCAGCTCCAGGAACCCGGCAAATTCGTCGTAGTCGAACTTCTTGGTCGGCGCGAACTGCCACAGGATCGGGCCGAGCCGGTCGCCCAGCTCGGCCAGGCCCTGGTTCAGGAAGATGTCCATCGAGCCCTTGCCGTCCGAGAGGACCTTGCGGTTCGTGCAGAACCGCGAGGCCTTCACGGCGAACCGGAAGCCGTCGGGCGTCGCCGCCCGCCACTTGGCCCAACTGTCCGGCTTGAAGCTCGAATAATAGGTGCCGTTGATCTCGATGGTGGCCAGGCGGCGGCTGGCGTAGTGCAGCTCGTCGGCGTGCTTCAGCCCCTTCGGGTAGAAGACTCCGCGCCAGGGCTCGAAGGTCCAGCCCCCGATGCCCGTCCGGATCACGCCCGCCGCCGCCATGGCTGCTACCTCCGCATGGACTTGGTCTTGTCGCGCTCGAGCTTGAACTCGGCGCCTTCCTTCCACTCCGGCCACACCGTCGAATTCGCGAGCCGGCGGCCCATCTCGTAGAACAGCCCCACCTCCTGGCTCAGGCCCGAGAGGTCCCAGTTCGCGTCGAACTCGTCCGCCGGCTGATGGTACTTGTCCTTGATGTAGGCTTCGCTGGCCGCCTCGCCGGCCGCCTTGCCGCCCTTGGCCAGGGTCTCGCCCGCGCCGAACGAGATCGCCGGCACGCCGCGCTTGGCGAACGGGAAGTGGTCCGAGCGGTAGAAGCTGCCCGCCTGCGGGTTCGGATCGGGGCTGAACGACAGGCCGCGCTCGGCCGCCAGCTTGATCAGGTCGTCCTGCAGGCTCAGCGGCGCGTTGCCCGACATGGTGACGTCCTTGAACCCGCCCAGCACGTTCATGCCGTCCATGTTCAGCACGCCCACGGTGGAACCCAGCGGGTAGAGCGGGTTGTCGGCGTAGTATTCCGAGCCCAGCAGGCCCTTCTCCTCGGCGGTGACCGCCAGGAAGACGATGCTGCGGTCCGGCTTCGGGCCCTTGGCGAAGGCGCGGCCGAGCTCGATCAGGGCGGCGGTGCCCGAGGCGTTGTCCACCGCGCCGTTGTAGATCCGGTCGCCCTTGGCGTCGGCCAGGCCCACGCCCAGGTGATCCCAGTGGGCGGAGTAGATCACCCGCTCGTCGGGCCGCTTCGTGCCCGGGATGACGCCCACCACGTTCTTCGACACCACCTTCTGCGCGTCCACGGCGTAGTCGGTGGAGAAGGTGACGCCGTTCAGGGCCACCGGCTTGAAGTCGCGGGTCTGGGCCTGCTTCTTCAGCGCCTCGAAGTCGAGGCCCGCCTTCTTGAACAGGTCGACGGCGTTGTCGCGCTGGATCCAGCCCTCCAGCGGCGCGTGCGCCTTGGTGGGGTCCTGGCGGATGACGTCGAAGATCTCGTTGGTGTTGGAGTTCTTCACCGTGGCCCAGCCGTAGGAGGCCGGCTCGCGCTCGTGGATCACCAGGAAGCCGATGGCGCCCTGCTTCGCGGCCTCCTCGTACTTGTAGGTCCAGCGGCCATAGTAGGTCATGGCCTTGCCGCCGAAGTCGCCCTGTCCGGTCTCGAAGTCGGGGTCGTTCACCAGGACGAGCGCGACCTTGCCCTTCAGGTCGTAGCCCTTGAAGTCGTCCCAGTTCTTCTCCGGCGCGGTGACGCCGTAGCCCACGAACACCACCGGCGCGTCCTTCACCGTGAGGCGGTCGACGCCGGTCTGGGCGGCGCGGATGGCGATCTGCTCGCCCTGGGTCCAGGTCTGGGTCTCGCCGCCGGCCTTCACGCTGACGTTCACAGGACCCTTGGTGGCGAAGCGGGCGAGGGGGACGTCCTGGGTCCAGGCGCGCTGGCCGTTCTTCAGGTCGCCGCCCGGCTGGACGCCGGCCGCCTTCAGTTGCTCGGCGATGTAGGCGACGGTCTTGCGCTCGCCCTCGGTGGCCGGCGCGCGGCCCTCGAATTCGTCGGACGACAGCACCTTGATGTCCTGCGCCATGCGCTGGGCGTCCACCGGATCGGCGGCGTGGGCGGGAACGGCGGCGAGCACGCTGAGCGCGGCCGCGCAGAGGAGAAGTCTTTTCATCAGGTCACTCGAAGAGGCACGGAAGGCTGCGGACCCTATTGCCTCCCGAGCCGCACGGCTAGGCCGTCGCGCCGCGCTTGCGGGCGATGAACATCTCGATGCCGTCCAGCACCCGCTGCAGCCCGAATTCGAAGCCGCGGGTGCGGTCGAACGCGCCGTCATAGGCGGCCATCAGCGCCTCGCCCACCCGGTGCAGCACCGGGAAGGCCTCGGGATCGAGGATCTCCATCAGGGTCGGCTCGGCGATCGCCAGCCACTGCTCGTCGGTCATGCCCGAGCGCTGCTCCACCTCCCGCGCCTCGAGGGCCGAGCGCACGGCGCCGCGCACGTAGTCGGTGAGCAGGCCCTCCACCAGCTCCATCTCCAGCTCGTCCAGGCCGACGCCGTCGATCGCGCGGAAGACGGTCTCCATCCGCTGCATGAAGTTGGGGCCGAGCGGCGGGCGGTGCGTGGCGATCCGCATCATCCACGGATGCCGATGGCCCAGCGCCCAGAGCTGCCGGGCGACCGCCTCCAGCTTCTCCCGCCAGCCGGGCAGGGCGGGATCCGGCGCCTCCAGCTCGCCCATCGCCCTGTCGTACATCAGCTCGAGCAGCTCGGCCTTGGACGGCGCATAGGTGTAGAGCGCCATGGGCGAGAGCCCGACCTTCTCGGCCACCCGGCGGATCGACAGCGCCTCGACCCCCTCGCGGTCGGCGATGGCGATGGCCGCGGCGATGACCTCCTCCAGGCTCAGCTTCGGCTTCGGACCGCGCCGGCCGGGTTCGTGGCGGCCCCACAGCAGCTCCAGGCTGCGCCGCGGGTCGTGGGCGTTGGGGGTGTCCGAGGTCATCGCCCGCACATTACCGTAAAAACACTTTACAAGATACGGAGTTTAAGGCAGAGCGCCGTTCGCCAGAGGCCCGCAGAGGCCCGGCCGGGAGCGAGACAATCGGATGGGCCGTGTTGCGGCGCAGACATTGCGCCGTCGTCGATCTGTGTTCATCAAACCGCCCCGAAGGCTCGAAGCGACCTCGCCGATGCGTCCCCATCTTCCCGTCGCCGTCGTCATGACGCTCGCCGTGGCCGCCTGCGCGAGCCCGCGAACGCCGGACCTCAGCCTGCCGCAGGCCTTCGAAGCCCAGCCCGGCGCCCCCGGCGCGGTGGCGCTGGATCAGTGGTGGACGGCGTTCAACGAGCCGGAGCTCACCACCCTGGTGGAGCAGGCCCTGGCGGCCAACACCGATGTGCGCACCGCCGCCGCCCGGCTGCAGGAGGTCCGCGCCCAGCGCAACAGCGCCATCCTGAGCCTGTTCCCGCAGGGCGACGCCACCGGCTCTGCGCGGCGCACCGACACCGAACAGCTCTCCGGCACCGAGGTGAACATCCCCGGCTTCTCCACCGGCGGGGTGTCGGAGGCCTACAGCGCCAACTTCAACGTGAGCTGGGAGCTCGACCTCTTCGGCCGCAGCCTGACCGCCGCCCGGGGCGCCAACGCCGACGTGGCCGCCCAGCGCTTCGCCTACGAAGGCACGCGCGCGGCCATCGCCGCCCAGGTGGCCGACTCCTGGTTCCAGGCCCGCGGCCTGGCGATCCAGCTCGCCGACGCCCAGGAGACGGCGCGGATCCAGCGCGCCCTCTACGACCTCGCCACGAAGCGGGCGCAGGCCGGCCTCTCCGCCTCGTCCGAGCCCGACCGCGTGGCCGGCGACCTCGCCCAGGCCGAGGCCCAGGTGGCCGGGCTCGAGGCCGAGCTGCAGGCCCAGCGCCGGGCGCTGCTGATCCTCACCGGCCGCGTGGCCGAGCCCACCGCCAACATCGCCGCCGCCCCGGTGGTCGGCGCCCTGCCGCCCGTGCCGGCGACCATCCCGGGCGACCTGCTGGCCCGCCGGCCCGACGTGCGCGAGGCCCAGACCCGCGTCCGCGTCGCCGCCGCCCGCCAGGACATCGCCGAGCGCGCCTTCCTGCCCACCTTCAACCTGACCCCCGGCGTCGGCTGGCAGCGGCAGGAGCAGCCGGGCTTCTTCAGCGAGAGCTGGAACTGGTCGCTTGGCGGCACGGTCACCCAGCCGATCCTGTCGATCCCGCGCCTGCTCGCCGACCTGAAGGCCGAGAACGCCCGCACGGAACAGGCCGTCATCAACTATGAGCGCGTCGTACAGACCGCCTTCGGCGAGGCCGAGGGCGCGCTGGTCCGCCTGCAGGCCGACCGCCGACGGGTGACCCTGCTCACCGACGGCGAGGTCCGCGCCGCCCGCGCCTATGAGGCCGCCCGCCTGGGCTACGCCCGCGGGCTCACCGACCTGCAGACGGCGCTCTCGGCCGAGCAGTCCTGGCGCGCCACCCGCACCCAGCTCACCTCCGCCCAGGTGCAGGCGCTCCGCCGCACCGTGCAGGCCTACCGGGCCCTGGGCGGGGGCTGGAACCCCGACCGTCCTTCTCCCCTCGCGAAAGCCCGCTGAGTCCCGCATGAGACGCTCTCATCTCGCCTTCGTCCCGCTGGCCGCCGCCGTGGCGCTCGCCGGGTGCCACCGCCCCGAGCCCGCCCAGCCGGCCCAGGCGCAGGGCGCCCGCGCGGTCACCGTGGTGCGGCTCGAGCCGCGGGCCATGTCCGGCTCGCTCAGCGCCTCCGGCGATCTGCTGCCCCGCGAGGAGGCCGCGGTCATGCCCGAGGTCACCGGCTTCCGGGTCTCGCGGGTGCTCGCCGACGTGGGCGACTACGTCCGCGCCGGCCAGACCCTGGTCCAGCTCGACCCCGCCCTGCTGCAGGCCCAGGTGGCCCAGGCCGAGGCCCAGGCCGCCCAGGCCGAGGACCAGGCCCGCCGCGTCCAGGGCCTCGAGGGCCAGGGCGTGCTCTCCAACGAACAGATCGTCCAGCGCCGGCTGCAGGCCCAGGTGGCCCGGGCCAACCTGCGCGACCTGCAGACCCGGATGCGCAAGATGAGCGTCACCGCGCCCGTCTCCGGCCTGGTGCTGGAGCGCACCGTGCGGCCGGGCGACCTGTCGGCCGGCGGGGCGACGCCCTGGTTCCGCCTCGCCCGCGAGGGCCAGGTGGAGCTCGCCGCCCAGGTCTCCCAGGACGACCTCGCCCGCATCCGACCCGGCCAGCGCGCGATGGTCACCCTGCCCAACGGCTCCACCGCGCCGGGCACGGTGCGCATCGTCAGCCCGCAGATCGACCCGCAGACCAAGCTGGGCGTGGTGCGCCTGACCCTGCCGGTGCGCAGCGATATCCGGGCCGGCGGCTTCGCCCGCGCGGTGTTCGACGACGTCGGCGCCCAGGTGCTCTCGCTGCCGGAATCGGCGATCCGTTACGACGCCAACGGCGCGAGCGTCATGGTCGTCGGCGCCGACAACCGCGTCCGCCGCGTGGCCGTCCAGACCGGCCAGCGCGGCGGCGGCATGGTGGAGATCCTGCGCGGCCCGCCGCCGGGCGCCCGTGTCGTCCAGAACGCCGCCTCCTTCCTGCTCGACGGCGACCTCGTGCGGCCGACCGAAGGCCGCGCCCAGGCCCAGGCGGCGCCCGCCGCGGCCGCCGCCCCCACCGCCGCCGCCCGTCCCGCCGCCGGAGCCCCGCGATGAGCGAGCATCACGCCGGAAATCCGTCCCACTTCCCGATATCCGCCTGGGCGATCCGCAACCCGGTCCCGGTGGCCCTGCTGTTCATCGGCCTGCTGATCGGCGGGCTGATCGCCTACGCCGGCCTGCCGGTGAAGCAGTTCCCGAACATCCAGTTCCCCGTGGTCGCCGTCACCGTCACCCAGTCGGGCGCCGCGCCCGGCGAGATGGAGACCCAGATCACCCGCCCGGTGGAGGACGCCATCGCCGGCATCACCGGCGTCGACAACGTCCAGTCGGTGGTGACCCAGGGCGTCTCCACCACCTCGATCCAGTTCAACATGGGCGAGGACCTGCAGAAGAAGACCGACGAGGTCCGGGCCAAGATCGACCAGGCCCGCCAGGTGCTGCCGCGCGACATCGACGAGCCGCAGATCACTCAGGTGGAGGTCGACAGCGCCTTCCCGATCATCACCTACGCGGTGGCGGCCGAGACCATGTCGGACGAGGAGCTCTCCTGGTTCGTCGACGACACCATCAGCCGCGAGCTGCAGACCGCCAGCGGCGTGGCCCAGGTCACCCGCGTGGGCGGCGTGGCCCGCGAAATCAACGTCATCGTCGACCCGACGCGGTTGGCCGCCCGCGGCCTCACCGCGGCCCAGGTCAACAATGCGCTGGCCAGCTTCCAGCTCGACGCCCCCGGCGGCCGGCTGGAGGTCGGCGGCCGCGAGCAGACCCTGCGCGTCCTGGGCTCGGTGGAGACCGTCGCCCAACTGCGGAACATGACCATCCCCACCGGCACGGGCAGCTATGTCCGCCTGACCGACGTGGCCGAGATCGGCGACGGCGCCTCCGAGCCCCGCGGCTTCGCGCGCCTGAACGGCCGGCCGGTGGTGGGCTTCCAGGTGGCCAAGACCAAGGAGGCCTCCGACGTCGACGTGGAGGACGCGGTCAACGTCAAGCTCCGGCAGATGGAGCAGACCTATCCGGGGGTGAAGTTCACCAAGATCTACGCCTCGGTGGACGAGACCCGCGCCAATTTCCGCGCCACCCAGCACGTGCTGCTGGAGGGCATGGTGCTGGCCGCGCTCGTGGTGCTGCTGTTCCTGCGCGACTGGCGGGCGACCCTGATCACCGTGCTCGCCATGCCGATCTCGCTGATCCCCACCTTCTTCGTGATGAAGCTGGCGGGCTTCTCCCTGAACCTCGTCACCCTGCTGGCCCTGACCCTGGTCATCGGCATCCTGGTCGACGACGCCATCGTGGAGATCGAGAACATCGAGAAGCGGGTGGCCCGCGGGATGCGCCCGTTCCAGGCCGCCCTGCAGGGCGCCGACGCCATCGGCCTGGCGGTGGTCGCGACCACCTTCGCCATCGTCGTGGTGTTCACCCCGGTCAGCTTCATGCCAGGCATCCCTGGCCAGTTCTTCAAGGAGTTCGGCCTCACCGTCTCCGTGGCCGTGCTGTTCTCCCTGCTGGTGGCCCGCCTCGTGACGCCGCTGATGGCCGCCTACTTCCTGAAGCCGTCGGTCAAGCCGCACGAGCGCAAGGAGTTCACCGGCTTCTACCGCGACGCCCTCGAGTGGGCGCTCGGCCACCGCGTCGTGGCCGCGCTCATCGGCCTGGTGCTGTTCATCGGCTCGGTCATGCTGGTGCCGCTGCTGCCGCAGGGCTTCCAGCCGCCGGGCGACCCCGACTACATCTACGTCAACGTCCAGGGCCCGCCGGGCGCCACGCTCACGGACATGGAGGCGGCGACCCAGGCGGTCACCCGGGTCATGAAGGCCCAGCCCGAGGTCACCGACGTCTTCACCCAGGTGGGCTCCACCGTGGCCAACTTCGGCCCCGGCGGCGGGCCGGGGGCCAGCGACGTCCGCTCCGGCACCATGACCATCCTGCTGCGGCCCGACCGCGGCGTCAGCGGCAACGAGCTGAAGGACCGGGTCCGCGCCCAGATCGCCGCCATCCCCGACGTGCGGCTGAACTTCCTCGACTTCCAGGGCTCGGCCGGCTTCCAGCAGGTGCTCACGGGCCAGGACCCGGCCGCCCTCGACCGCGCCGCCCTCGAGCTCGAGCGCCAGATGCGCGGCGTCGACGAGGTGGTGGACCCCAGGCCCGCCAACCCGCCGGTCGGCCCCGAGGTGGTGATCCGTCCCCGGCCCGACGAAGCCGCGCGGCTGGGCGTCTCGGTCGCCGCCATCGCCCAGGCGGCCCGCGTGGCCACCGTCGGCGACATCGAGGCCAATGTGCCCAAGCTCAACGAGGGCGAGCGGCGGATCCCCATCCGCATCCGGCTGCCGGAGAACGCGCGCGCCGACATCGAGCAGATCAAGCAGCTCCGGCTGGCCACCGCCACCGGCGGCTCCACGACGCTCGGCGCCGTGGCCGACGTGGAGTTCCAGGCCGGCCCCGCCCGGATCGACCGCCTGAACCGCCAGCGGCAGGTGACCATCCAGGCGGAGCTCGCCGACGGCGTCGAGCTTGGCGAGGCCACCAAGGCCGTCCACGACCTGCCGATCATGAAGAACCTGCCCAAGGGCGTGAAGCCGGGCGCCATCGGCGACGCCGAGGCCATGCAGGAGATGTTCGGCGGCTTCGTGGTCGCCTTCGCCACCGCCGTCTTCCTGATGTTCGCCGTGCTGGTGCTGCTCTTCCAGAGCTTCTTCAAGCCGATCGTCATCCTGGCGGCCCTGCCGCTGGCCGTTGGCGGGGCGTTCATCGGCCTCCTGATCTTCAACCTCAGCCTGTCGATCCCCTCGCTGATCGGCTTCCTGATGCTGATGGGCCTGGCGGCGAAGAACTCGATCCTGCTGGTGGAATACGCCATCGAGCGCGAGCGCGAGGGCATGAGCCAGCACGACGCGCTGATCGAGGCCTGCCGCGAGCGGGCGCGGCCGATCATCATGACCACGGTCGCCATGGCCGCCGGCATGCTGCCCACCGCCTTCGCGCTCGAGAAGGGCGCCGAGTTCCGCCAGCCCATGGCCGTGGCGGTGATCGGCGGCCTGATCACGTCCACCCTGCTGTCGCTGGTGCTGGTGCCGGTGGTCTACCGCTTCGTGGACGATTTCGAGAACTGGATCCGTCCGCGCGCCGCCAAGCTGATCACCCCGCGCGAGCCGCCGCTCCGGCCCTTGCCCGAGGACCGGCTCTGATCCCGGCCCCCTCTCCTCCGGGAGAGGGGGATCCGGTCACGCCTCGCCGCGCAGCACCCGGGCGTAGAACTCCGGGTCGACGTTGCCGCCGGAGAGCACCAGGCCCACGCACGCGCCGGCCGCCAGCGTCACCTTGCCGGCCAGCAGGGCGGCGAGCCCCGCGGCCCCGCCCGGCTCGACCACCAGCTTCAGCGTCGCGAACGCCACCCGCATGGCCTCGGCCACCTCGGCGTCGGTCACCGCCGCCACCTCGGCCACCGTGCGGCGCATGACCGGGAAGGTGATTTCCCCCGGGAACGGGCTCTCCAGGGCGTCGCAGTAGGAGCGGCCCTGCGGCCTGATCGTCACCCGCTCGCCCTTGGCCAGCGACTGGCGGGTGTCGTCGAACCCGGCCGGCTCGGCGCCCAGGATCGCCGTCTTCGGCGACAGCGCCTTCACCGCGGTGGCGATACCCGCCAGCAGGCCGCCGCCGCTGATCGGCGCGATCACCGCGTCCAGCGTCGCGCCCAGCGCCGCCGCCTGGCGGACCATTTCCAGCCCCACCGTGCCCTGGCCGGCCACGATGTGCGGGTCGTCGAAGGCCGGGACGACCACCGCGCCGCCACGCTCCTGCGCGATCTCGGCGGCGATGGCCTCGCGGGTCTTGCCGCCCAGCCGGTCGTAGAACCGCACGTCGGCGCCGTAGCCCTTGGTCGCCTCCACCTTCACCTTCGGGGCGTCGGCCGGCATGACGATCACCGCCGGGATGCCCAGCAGCTTCGCCGCCAGGGCCACGCCCTGCGCATGGTTGCCGGACGAGAACGCCACCACGCCCACCCGCCGCTCGGCCTCGCTGAGCTGGACGAGGCGGTTGTAGGCCCCGCGGAACTTGAAGGCGCCCACCCGCTGCAGGGTCTCGGGCTTGATCAGCACCCGCAGGCCCAGCCGCTCGCTCAGCGCCGGGCTCTCGATCAGGGGCGTCTCCACGGCCTGGCCCTTCAGCCGGACGGCGGCGGCCTCGATGTCGGCCAGGGTGATGGTGGGGACGACGGCGTTCATTTCGCGAACACCATGGCGTCATCGGCGAAGGCCTTGAACTCCAGCGCATTGCCGGAGGGGTCGAGGAAGAACATGGTCGCCTGCTCGCCGGGCTGGCCCTTGAAGCGGATGTTCGGCTCGATGACGAACCGCGTCCCGGCGGCCCGCAGCTTCTCGGCCAGCGCCTCCCATTCCGGCAGGGTCAGGATCGCGCCGAAGTGGCGGACCGGCACGTCGTGGCCGTCCACCGCATTGGTCGCCTTGTGGCCCGCCTCGTCCGGCGACAGGTGCGCGACGATCTGGTGGCCGTAGAAGTCGAAGTCGATCCACTCCGGGCTCGACCGCCCCTCCGGGCAGCCCAGCAGCCCGCCATAGAACGCGCGGGCCTCCTCCAGGTCGCGAACAGGAAAGGCGAGGTGGAAGCGGGGGATGTCCATGCGGGCGTGATACTCCCGGCGGGCGCGTGGCCGCTAGTCCCAGCGCCTCCTCTCCCCTCGGCTTGCGGCTCGGGGGGAGGAGGGATGCCGCAGCCCCCACCCTTGAACCCGCCGCCCCATTGCTCTAATCCCCCGCCGACAATCGATCCCAGGCCCCCCGTCGAGCACCTGTCGAAGGGCGGTGGGCCTCCTCCCGGGCAGGTCGGAGGATCGTATCCATGGCCAATGTGACCGTCATCGGGGCCCAGTGGGGCGACGAGGGCAAGGGCAAGCTGGTGGACTGGCTGTCCAACCGCGCCGACGTGGTGGTGCGTTACCAGGGCGGCCACAACGCGGGCCACACCCTGGTGGTCGGCAACCAGACCTACAAGCTCTCCCTGCTCCCGTCCGGTGTGGTCCAGGGCAAGCTGTCGGTGATCGGCAACGGCGTCGTGGTCGACCCCTGGCACCTCCTCAAGGAGATCGCCACGATCGGCGAGCAGGGCGTCCAGATCACGCCCGACCTGCTGGTCCTGGCCGACAACGCCTGCCTGATCCTGCCCCTGCACCGCGATCTCGACCAGGCGCGCGAGGCCGCCGCCAAGAACAAGATCGGCACCACCGGCCGCGGCATCGGCCCGGCCTACGAGGACAAGGTGGGCCGCCGGGCCATCCGGGTCGCCGACCTCGCCGACCGCGAGGCGCTGGAGGCCAAGATCGACCGCCTGCTCGCCCACCACACCCCGCTCCGCCGCGGCCTCGGCCTGCCGGAGTACGACGGCGCCGCCCTGCTGGCCGAGCTCGAGGCCATGGCCCCGAAGATCCTGCCCTACGCCCGGCCTGCCTGGCTGCTGCTGGACGAGGTGGTGAAGGCCGGCCGGCGGGTGCTGTTCGAGGGCGCGCAGGGGGCGCTGCTCGACGTCGACCACGGCACCTATCCCTATGTGACCTCCTCCAACACCGTGGCCGGCCAGGCTGCCGCCGGCTCCGGCCTCGGCCCCAAGGGCCCGGGCTATGTGCTGGGCATCGTCAAGGCCTACACCACCCGCGTGGGCGAGGGGCCGTTCCCCACCGAGCTGTTCGACGAGGTGGGCCAGCACCTGGGCACGGTGGGCCGCGAGTTCGGCACGGTCACCGGCCGGTCGCGGCGCTGCGGCTGGTTCGACGCCGCCCTGGTGCGCCAGTCGGTGGCGCTGAACGGCATCGCCGGCGTGGCGCTCACGAAGCTGGACGTCCTGGACGGCCTGCCCAAGCTGAAGATCTGCACCGGCTACCGCCAGGGCGACCAGGAAATCGGCTACCTCCCCGCGGGCCTGAAGGCCCAGGCCGAGCTCACCCCCGTCTACGAGGAGATGGACGGCTGGAGCGAGACCACTCAGGGGGCGCGCTCCTGGCGCGACCTGCCGGCCAATGCGGTGAAGTACGTCCGCCGGATCGAGGAGCTGATCGGCGCCCCGGTGGCCCTGCTCTCCACCAGCCCGCAGCGCGACGACACCATCCTGATGCGCGACCCGTTCCAGGACTGACGGGGCCGCTCGCCGAACCCCGTCACGTCAAGGCGTTCTTTACCAGCGCAAGCTAAGCGTTGCCGTTGGGGGAACCGCCGTGTTTGCGATCAACGACAACAAGACCGTCCAGCGCATGGCGCCGATGCTGTCGCGCGTGCTGGTCGTCGACCCGCAGCCCACCGGCGCGCGGGTCATCGGCGACCAGATGCGCAGCGTCGCCAAGCCCGAGGTGTGGACCGCGCCCACCACGGACAAGGCGCTGAAGCTGGCCGACAAGGTCAACCCGCAGATCATCTTCTGCGAGCTGGCCGCCGAGAAGGTGGACGGCATCGCCTTCACCCGGAAGCTGCGCCGCTCGGACTTCGCCTGCCGCAAGGCCCCCGTCATCCTGCTGACCGGCCAGGCCACCGCCGCGGCGATCCTGGCCGCCCGCGACGCCGGCGTACACGAGTTCCTGCGCCGCCCCTTCACCGTGAAGGACCTGGTGAAGCGGCTGGAGGCCGTCACCCTCTACCGCCGCGACTGGGTGGAGGCGGTGGCCTACGTCGGACCCGACCGCAGGCGGTTCAACTCGGGCGATTACGCCGGCCCGCTCAAGCGCCACACCGACACCGAGACCACGCCAGAGGCGGCCCGCATCGCCCAGGCGCTGAAGATCGTGAAGTCGGCCGTCGAGGCCGTGGAGGACGATCGCCGGCAGGCGCTCCGCGCCCTCTCGGTCCAGGCCGACGAGCTGCTGGAGGCCGGCCGCACCCTGGGTGACCAGCGGCTGGTGGAGGCCGCCACCGCCTTTCACCACTTCCTCTTCGAGGCGCGCAGCCAGGCCGACCTCAAGGCCGCCGATTTCGAGCGCCGCGCCGCGCCGCTGCTGGCCTACATGCCCCGCCACGACGACCGCCGCGTGGTGCATCTCTAGGACTGAGACGCCTTCAGGACCACGCAGAGGCCTGAGCTCCCGCGCCCCGCCAATGAAAAAGGCGCGCCGGTCGCCCGGCGCGCCTTTCGTCTCTCGATTCCGACGCCTCAGGCGTCGACCAGGTTCCGTTCCTCGGCTGCGGCCCGCATGGACTTCTGCAGCTTCTCGAAGGCGCGGACCTCGATCTGGCGGACCCGCTCGCGGCTGACGCCGTACTGCGAGGCCAGTTCCTCCAGCGTGGTGGGCTCGTCCTTCAGGCGCCGCTCGGTGAGGATGTGCCGCTCGCGTTCGGTGAGCTCGGCCATCGCCTCCTCGAGAAGGCTCATGCGGATGCCCTTCTCCTGCTGCTCGGCCACCAGGCTCTCCTGGGACGGCGTGTCCTCGTCCACCAGCCAGTCCTGCCACTCGCTCTCGGAGTCGGCGCGCAGCGGCGAGTTCAGCGAGGCGTCGCCGCCGGACAGCCGGCGGTTCATGCTCACCACTTCCTCGTCCAGCACGCCGAGCTTGGTGGCGATCTGGCTGACCTGGTCGGGGCGCAGGTCGCCCTCCTGCAGGGCGGCGATCTCGGACTTGGCCTTCCGCAGGTTGAAGAACAGCTTCTTCTGCGCCGCGGTGGTGCCCATCTTCACGAGCGACCAGCTCCGCAGGATGTATTCCTGGATGGACGCCCGGATCCACCACATGGCGTAGGTGGCCAGCCGGAAGCCCTTGTCCGGGTCGAACTTCTTCACCGCCTGCATCAGCCCGACGTTGCCTTCGGAGATCACCTCTCCGATCGGCAGGCCGTAGCCCCGGTAGCCCATGGCGATCTTCGCCACGAGGCGCAGGTGGCTGGTGACGAGGCGGTGGGCCGCCTCGGGGTCCTGATGCTCCTGCCAGGCCTTGGCGAGCATGAACTCCTCGTCCTTGGCCAGCATCGGGAATTTCCGGATCTCCGAGAGATACCGGCTGAGGCCGCCTTCCGGCGACATCACGGCAAGCGCGTTCGCGGCCATGGACTATCCCCTCAAAATTTTCCCGGACGTTCGGGTCATGGCGCGACCAGGCGCAAGGACCATCCGCCCCCTCCAACCATTCAGATAGGTACGAGGTTGCGGTGAAGCTAGGGCCCTTTCTTGGGAGGAATGGCCCGAATGTCCGACTGCTCTAGTGGGACTTCTACGCCCCGACCGTGGCGCCTTCAAGGCGAAGAAAACTCCGGTCTCCATCAGCAAAGCTCTGGTTCGTTCGGGCCCCTGTCGGCACGGGGTGGTTCCGTGCGTCCTTGGGGCGGAACAGGAGGATCATCATGCCGAGGCTCACCCCCAACCTGTGGTTCGACGCCGACGCCGAGGAGGCGGCGAACTTCTACGTCTCGATCTTCCCCAATTCGAAGGTCGGCCGCATCGCCCGCTACACCGAGGCCGGACCGGGCGCGCCCGGCACGGTGGTCACCGTCGAGTGGGAGCTGGACGGCCAGCCCTTCGTCGGCATCAACGGCGGGCCGCTGTTCACCTTCAGCGAGGCGGTCTCCCTGGAGATCCGCTGCAAGGACCAGGCGGAGGTCGACTACTACTGGCGGATGCTGCTTCAGGACGGCGGACGCGAGAGCCAGTGCGGCTGGCTCAAGGACCGCTTCGGCTTCTCCTGGCAGGTGGTCCCCCAGCGCCTCGTCGACCTGATGACAGACCCCGACCCGGCCGTGGTCCAGCGCGTCACCGCCGCCATGCTGCAGATGGTCAAGCTGGATGTGGCCAAGCTGGCCGCCGCCGCCGCCGGTTGATCCCGCGCAAGGGCCGTCCGGCGCCGCCTGCTAGGCTGGTCTCATGGGGCGGCTGCGCGCGACGACCGGCGACGGGGAGGGGGTCGCCCCCTTCTTCGGCCTCGTGCTGGCGCTGTCGCTCCCGTTCTGGATCCTCGGCTGGCTCGCCCCCGTCCAGGTGCTGCCCGGCCTGCCGGTCAGCGCGCTCATGGCCTTCACCCCGGCGTTGGCCGCGGCCCTCCTGGCCACGCGCTCCGGCGGGCGGGCGGCGCTGCTCGGCCTCCTCGCCCGCGCGGGCGACGCCGGACGGATGCGCGGCCGGGCCGCCTGGCCCCTGCTGATCCTGCTGATGCCCGCGCTCGGGCTCGCCGCCTGGCTCGTCCAGGGTGCGGGCCCCGGGCCCGGCGCGCCGGCCTGGGTGCTGGCGGCCATGCTCGTGGCCTTCTTCGTCGGCGGGCTGGGCGAGGAGCTCGGCTGGTGCGGCTTCGCCATCGAGCCGCTGGCCCGCCGGTTCGGCGAGCTGGGCGCCGCCCTGCGGCTCGGCGCCTTCTGGGCGGCCTGGCACGTGATCCCGTTCCTGCAGGCCGGCCGAACCTGGGACTGGATCGCCTGGCAGGGCCTCAACATCCTCATCGGCCGGGTGGTGATGACGCGGCTCTACTTCGGCGCCGGCCGCAGCGTCTTCGCCGTCGCCCTGTTCCACGCGCTGGACAACGTCGCCGCCTTCGCCCTCCCGATGTTCGGCGCCGCCCACGACCCGCGGTTCCTGGCCGCCAGCCTCGCGGTGGTGGCGGTGGTCCTCAGTCTCCTCGCCCCCGACGCGCGGCGCGGGAGGGCGTGAGCGGCGGCTCAGGAGTCCCTCTCCCATGGGGGAGGCGGCCCGAAGGGCCGGAGGGGGTCCGCTCAAATGCCTCGGACGACGCCCTCACCCGCTTCGCGGGAGCTCCCCTGTGCTGGAGCGACTAAAGTGCGCTGAGCAGGTCCTCGAGCTTGGCCATGTCCGGGGGCAGCGGGCTCTCGAACCGCAGGACCTCCCCCGTCACAGGGTGCCGGAAGCCCAGCACCGCGGCGTGCAGCGCCTGCCGCGCGAGCCCCGCCTCGGCGATCGCCGCGCGCACGGCCGGCGCCGGGGAGCCGGAGCCGTAGACCGGGTCGCCCAGGCAGGGCGTCCCCTTGCTGGCCAGGTGCACGCGGATCTGGTGGGTGCGGCCGGTCTCCAGCCGGCAGGCCACCCGGGCCGCCAGCGGCTTCTCCTGCGGGCCGAAGGCGCGCTCGGTCTTGTAGTGGGTGACGGCGTGCCGCCCGCCGGTCTTCACCATCGCCATCTTCTTGCGGTCGCTGGTCGAGCGCGCGATGGCGCCCTCGATGGTGCCGCGCGTGGGGTAGGGGGCGCCGCGGGTGAAGGCGACGTAGACCCGCTCGATGTCGTGGGCCGCGAACAGGGCCGACAGGCCCTGGTGGGCGGCGTCGGTCTTCGCGGCCACGACCACGCCGGAGGTCTCCTTGTCGATGCGGTGGACGATGCCCGGCCGCGCCACCCCGCCGATGCCCGAGAGGCTGTCGCCGCAGTGGTGCAGCAGCGCGTTGACCAGGGTGCCGGCCTCGCTGCCCGGCGCCGGGTGCATGGCCATGCCCGGGGGCTTGTCGAGCACGATCAGGTCGGCGTCCTCGTAGAGGACGGTCAGCGGAATGGCCTCGGGCTGCGGCTCGGCCGGCTCCGGCGGCGGCACGTCCACCGCATAGGTCCCGGCCTGCGCCTTGCCCGAGCCGCCGGTCACCGGGCGGCCCTGGAAGCTCACCCGGCGCTCGGCGATCAGCGCCTGCAGCCTGGCCCGCGACAGCTCCGGCAGGCGCCTGGCCAGCGCCTTGTCGAGCCGCTCGCCGGCCTGGTCGGCCGCGATCTCGACGCTCAGCAGGCCGCCCGCGCCCTCCGGGGCCGGATCGGCCTCGAGGTCGTCCTCAGAGGCCATGCTTCTCGCTGGCGCCTTCCTCGTGGCCGGCGATGGAGCCTTCCTTGAACAGGTATTCCTCGAACTGGTCGTGGGCTTCCTGGTCGTTGCGGCGCAGCCACTCGAGCACCATGGCCGCGTGCTCCAGCTCCTCGCGGGCGTTGTGCAGCAGGATGGCTTTCAGCTCCGGGTCGTCGCAGTCGTCGGCCCGCTGGCGGTACCAGTCGACCGCCTCCAGCTCCTCGATGATCGAGGTGATCGCGTAGTGCTTGTTCAGCGTGTCGCGGCTGAGCTTCTCGCGCGGGACGTGGAGGCCTTCCTTCGACATGCCCTGTCATGCTCCTGTTGTGTCGCTGCGGCTATACGACGGCCGGCAGACCGGGGGAACGGCCATGAGAATTGATCGACGCAAGGCATTGGCGCTGCTGGGCGTGGGCGCGGCGGCGCCCGCGCAGGCGCAGACCCAGGGCAGGCTCGCCTTCGCCCACGGAGTCGCCTCGGGCGACCCGCTGCAGGACCGCGTGGTGATCTGGACCCGGGTCAGCGGGGCCTCCGGCCAGGTGCCCTACCGCTGGCGGCTCGGCGACAGGAGCGGCGAGGGCGTCACCGGTCCCGAGCGCGACCACACGATCAAGGTCGACGTCACCGGCCTGCAGCCCGGCCAGGAGTACCGCTTCTGGTTCGAGGCCGGCGGCGTCCGTTCGCCCGAGGGCCGCACCCGCACCCTGCCGGCGGGCGGCGTGCGCGACGTGGTGCTCGCCGTCGCCTCGTGCAGCCTCTACCCGAACGGCTTCTTCAACGCCTACCGGGCGATCGCCGACCTGCCGCGCGTCGACGCGGTGCTGCACCTTGGCGACTACATCTACGAGTACGGCGGCCCCGGCTCCTACGGCATGGACAGCCCGGTCGCCGGCCAGCGGCCGCACCAGCCGAACCGCGAGATCGTCAGCCTCGCCGACTACCGGACCCGCCACGCCCAGTACAAGTCCGACCCCGACCTGCAGGCGGCGCACGCCCGCGCCCCCTGGATCGTGGCCTGGGACGACCACGAGACCGCCAACGACAGCTTCCTGAACGGCGCGGAGAACCACAATCCGCCGGCCGAGGGCGACTGGAACGCCCGCAAGGCCGCCGCGCTCAAGGCCTATTTCGAGTGGATGCCGATCCGCGACCCGGCGGCCGGTCAGGGCTTCGTGGAGGCCTCCAGCCGCGCCTTCCGCTTCGGCGACCTCGCCCAGTTGATCATGATCGAGACCCGCATCGGGGCCCGCGACAAGCAGCTCGACCTCGAGGCCGACCTGCCGGTGGTGGACGGCAAGCCCGACGTGGCCGCCTTCCGGGCGAAGCTGGACGACCCGAACCGCCGGATGATGGGCCCGGCCCAGGAGGCCTGGATCGGCCGCGAGCTGGCCGGCTCGGTGCAGGCCGGCCACGCGTGGCAGGTGCTCGGCAACCAGGTGGTGATGGCCCGGGTCTTCCCGCCCGATCCGCGCCGCGACCTGACGCCCGAGCAGCGCGCCGCCGCGCCGGCCCGCATGCAGCGCCGCCTGAAGCGCTACGAGCAGCTCGCCGACCTCGGCCTCCCCGTCGGCCTCGACATGTGGGACGGCTACCCCGCCGACCGCGAGCGGCTCTACGACCTGGTGAAGCAGGCCAAGGCCCGGCCCATCGTCGTCTCCGGCGACAGCCATTCCTTCTGGGCCAACGAGCTGCACGACGCCGCCGGCCGCCGCGTCGCCTGCGAGTTCGGCACGACCGGCATCACCAGCCCCGGCGCCGGCGAGATGGTCCCCGGCCTCAACGCCGGCGAGCCGATCGCCAAGGCCAACAGGGAAGTGGTCTTCAACGACCAGGTCTCGAAGGGCTTCGTCCTGCTGACCCTGACCCGCGAGGAGGCCCGCGCCGACATGGTGGCGGTCTCCACCATCACCGACCGGCAGTTCTCCACCCGCATCGTGAAGACCTTCCGGGCGAAGCCGGAGGGGACGGGGGTCTCGGCCCTCGGCTAGCGCCGCTCCAGCGCCAGGCGGACGCCGAAGGCCAGGAACACCCCGCCGGTCAGGCGGTCGAGCCAGCGCACGACCGCCGCCCGCTTCAGCGCGCCCGCCAGCGGCCGCGTGGCCGCCGTGAGCAGCGCCAGCCAGGCCAGGCCCATCCCCGCATGGATCGCCGCCAGGCCGAAGACGAACGGCCCGGCCGGCGCGCCGTCCGGCAGGAACTGCGGCAGGAACGAGACGTAGAACACGCCCACCTTCGGGTTCAGCAGGTTGGTGAGGAGGCCGCGCCGGAGCCAGGCCGGCCCCGAGCCGCCGCGCGCCGGCCCCTCGGCCACCTCGAACCGGGCCCGCGGCTTCAGGATCAGGTTCAGGCCGAGCCAGACGAGGTAGGCCGCGCCGGCCCACTTCAGCGCCGTGAACGCCGGCGTCGAGGCCGCCAGGAGGGCGCCGAGGCCCACGGCCACCGCGGCGCCCCACACCAGGCATCCGAGGCTGATCCCCAGCGCCGCCAGCACCGCCCGTCGCGGCCCCTCCGCCGCCGCGGTCCGCAGCACCAGCGCGGTGTCGAGCCCGGGCGTCACCGTCAGCAGCCCCGCCGCCACCACATAGGCCGCGAGCGCCTGCGTCACGGTCATGGCCTGGCCACCAGCCGGCCGCCCTCCACCGCCCGGTAGAAGCAGGACTTCCGCCCGGTGTGGCAGGCGCCGCCGTCGCCCTGCGGCCGCACCTTCAGCCACACCGCGTCCTGGTCGCAGTCCACGCGCAGCTCGACCACCTGCTGCACCTGGCCGCTGGTGGCGCCCTTGTGCCAGAGCTCCTGGCGCGAGCGGCTCCAGTAGTGGGCCTCGCCCGTGTCGATGGTCTTCTGCAGCGCCTCGGCGTTCATCCACGCCAGCATCAGCACCTCGCCCGTGTCGGCGTCGGTGGCCACGGCGGCGACCAGCCCGGCCGCGTCGAAGCGGGGGGTCAGCGCCTCGCCCTCCTCGAGGGCGCGCTTGTCGGGAGCGGTGGGAAAGCCGGTCATGGAGACTCCCGTGGCTCCCCCTCGGGG
Organism: Phenylobacterium sp.; assembly: GCF_041913825.1. GTDB lineage: Bacteria > Pseudomonadota > Alphaproteobacteria > Caulobacterales > Caulobacteraceae > Phenylobacterium. Next base: position 5,303 of record NZ_JAYSEO010000032.1, on the reverse strand, counting down.
GAGCTCCCGCGAAGCGGGTGAGGGGGTCAGCTCAGATCCTGCCGGCACAGCATAGCGCCGCGCCGGGAAACTGCACCGGAGAGTTCTCGGCCGACCCCCTCCGGCGCTTCGCGCCACCTCCCCCGAAGGGGAGGGAAGGCGGCTACTTCCGGTTCACGAAGTCCAGGAAGCGCTGGCGCAGCGTCGGGTCGGTCTTGAAGACGCCGGTGAACTGGGTGGTGATCGTCGAGACGTGCCGGTGGTGCACGCCGCGCGTGGTCATGCATTGGTGGGCCGCGTCGATCAGCACGGCGACGCCGGCCGGGCGCAGGCTGTCGGTGATGGCGTCGGCGATCTGCTGGGTCATGGTCTCCTGGGTCTGGAGACGGCGGGCGAAGATCTCCACGACCTTGGCCAGCTTGGAGATCCCCACCACCCGGTTGGTCGGCATGTAGGCCACGTAGGCCTTGCCCAGGAACGGGGCCATGTGGTGCTCGCAGTGGCTCTCCACCTCGATGTCGCGCAGCATGACGATGTCGTCGTAGCCCTGCACGTCCTCGAAGGTGCGGGAAAGCTCCTTCGACGGATCGAGTCGGTAGCCCTCGAACCACTCGGCATAGGCGTCCACCACCCGCTTCGGCGTATCGATCACGCCCTCGCGGCGCGGGTCGTCCCCGGCCCAGGCGATGAGCGTGCGGACGGCCTCCATGGCCTCCTCACGGGTCGGGCGCTTGACGGGTTCCAGCTCGTCGGAGCCGATCAGGGTCCGGTCGCGGGCAGGGGCATCCATGTCGGTGAGCGGTTCTTTCCAGGGCTGAGTTGCGCCGGGACGAAGGTCCCGGAAATGACGCGTGGCCACCCTTCTTCGCGGGCGGGATCAGCACCGTGGCTTCCCGTCCGGGCGATCTGTATATGGGCAGGCCGCCCTCGGCGGCAACCGTCACGCTGCGTTAGTCCGAGAGACGACCCGAAGGTCCCATGCCCCTCAAGCTCTACGACACCATGACCCGCGAGAAGCGGGACTTCGTCCCCAGGGATCCGAGCCGGGTGACGATGTATGTCTGCGGGCCCACGGTCTACAACTACGCCCACATCGGCAACTTCCGGCCGGTGGTGGTCTTCGACCTGCTGTTCCGTGTGCTGCGCCACGTCTTCGGGGAGGACCACGTCCTCTATGCCGCCAACGTCACGGACGTGGACGACAAGATCAACCGGAAGGCCGCCGACGAGGGCGTGCCGATCTCCGCCATCACCGACCGCTATCTGGAGGCCTACAACGCCGACGCCGCGGCGCTGGGCGCGGTGCGCCCCACCTTCCAGCCGCGCGTGACCGAGACCATGGACGCGATCGTCGCCATGATCGCCCAGCTCGTGGAGAACGGCGCGGCCTACGCCGCCGAGGGCCACGTGCTCTTCGACACCCAGGCCTACCCCGACTACGGCAAGCTGTCCGGCCGGCCGATGGACGAGATGATCGCCGGCGCCCGCGTCGACGTCGCCCCCTACAAGCAGCATCCCGCCGACTTCGTGCTCTGGAAGCCGTCGAAGCCCGGCGAGCCCGAGTGGGAGAGCCCCTTCGGCCCGGGCCGGCCCGGCTGGCACATCGAGTGCACCGCCATGATCGACCAGGCGCTCGGCCTGCCCATCGACATCCACGGCGGCGGCATCGACCTCGTCTTCCCGCACCACGAGAACGAGCGGGCGCAGGGCGTCTGCGCCACCCACGACCACACCTACTCGGCGTTCTGGCTGCACAACGGCTTCCTCAACATGGCCGAGGAGAAGATGTCCAAGAGCCTGGGCAACGTCGCCCTCGCCCACGACCTGCTGAAGGACTACCCCGGCGAGGCGCTCCGCTGGGCGCTGCTGGCGGGCCAGTATCGCCAGCCGCTCGAGTGGAACGGCGAGCTGATCGACCAGGCCCGCAACGCGCTCGACCGCCTCTACCGGGTGCTGGACGACACCGCCCGCTTCCTGTCCGGCGCGGGCGAGCCGCCGGCCGGGGCGCGGGCCTCGAAGGCCGCGCTCGCCGCCTACGACGCCGTGGTCGCCGCGCTCGAGGACGACCTCAACACCCCCGGCGCCTTCGCCGCCCTCTTCCAGCTCGCCGACCAGGTCCGCGCCGCGGTCATGGCCAAGGACGTGGGCCAGGCCGCCGAAGGCCGCGATCTGCTGGTCGCCGCCGGCGGCCTGATGGGCTTCCTGCAGGGCGATCCCCAGGCCTGGTTCCAGGGCGGCGCCGACGAGGCCTTCAAGACGAGGGTGGAAGAGCTGCTCGCCGCGCGGCAAGCTGCGCGGGCCGCCAAGGATTGGCCGCAAGCGGATCGTATAAGGGCGGAGCTGGCGGCGCTGAACGTCGAGGTCATGGACGGACCGACGGGCGCCACCTGGAGGATCAAGGAACAGGCCTGATGGGTTTCACCCCGCCCCCGCAACTGAAGTCCGGCCTGTTCGGCGCGCGCGGCCCCGCCGCCGGCCCGCAGCCCACCGGCGTCACCCCGCCGCCCAAGGCCAAGGGGCCGTCCGGCATCCGCATCGAGCAGCGGATCGGCGTCCAGGCCCCGGCCGAGGTGATCTGGGACGTGATCTACGACCTCGAGCGCTGGCACGAGTGGAATCCGCTCTACCCGCGCGCCGCCGGCCGCATCGCGCTCGGCGGGACCCTCGACCTGACGCTCGCCCTGCCGGGCCAGCCCGAGCGGCAGATCCAGCCGGTGGTGCTGGAGTGGGTGCCCAACGAGCAGCTCCACTGGCGGCTCTCCATGATGGGCGGCCTGATGAAGTCCGTCCGCTTCATCGAGATCGACGCGCTCTCCGAGACCGGCTGCATCGTCAACAATGGCGAGCTGTTCCAGGGCCTGATGGCCAAGACCGTGCTCCGCCAGGCCGGCCGCTCGATCCACCGCGGCTTCGGCCAGATGAACGAGGCCCTCAAGGCGCGCGCCGAGTCGATCTGGGCCCAACGCCAGGGCTGAGGCCGTTAGGATCGTCTCCCCGAGCCGCAGGCCGCGGGGAGAGGAGGCGACGCTCCTCACACCCGCCGCACCGCCAGAGCGATGTCGCCCACGAAGGCCGGCGCCTCGAAGCGGAGGGCGTCGCCGAACGCCTGGGCCTCCACGACCCCCGTGACCTCGCCCGCCACCGTGTCCCACGCCGTCACCCGGTAGCGTCCGGGCGCGAGCCCCGGCACGCGGACCAGCGCGCGCACAGGTGCCGCCGACCGGTCCAGCATCCCGGCCTGGGCGCGCGGCGCCCGCCGCATCAGCCACACCACCGCCTGCCGCTCGTCGCCGCAGCCGAACGCCGCCACCTGCCGCTGGCCGGTGACGATCTCGGCGTTCAGGTTCCGCCGCTGGAACCGCGGCCAGTCGATCAGCGGCAGGAAGCCGGCCATGGCCGCCTGCGCCCGCCGCATCCCGGGCGTCAGCGTATGCGGGTTACGGTTCGGCCAGCGCATCCCGCCGCCGGCGCCGCCGCTCGCCAGGTGCGCCCACTGCATGTGGCGGAAGTACTCGTCGTCGAACGCCTCCGGCAGCGTCCGGCGCCTGTCCTTGAAGGTGTGGATCGGCCCGTGCTCGGTGTCGAGGAACGGCCGGCCGTCGCGGATCTCGCCCAGGCTCTCGCGCACGATCGCGCCCATGGCCAGCGCCGCGTCGGTGGTGTTCTTCGGATGGTCGATCGCCCCGGTGGCATAGATGTGCAGGGTCGCGAAATCGAGGTCCGGGTGCCGGAAGATCGGTTCGCGCATCTCCAGGTGCGGCTTCAGCACCAGCTCCGGCCCGAACAGCGACACCGTCTGCGGGTGCGTCCGCCCGAACCGCGCGGTTTCCGACTCGCGCACCGTCGCGCTCAGGTCGGCGATGAACTCGCCGAACCCGTCGGTGGTGTCCTGCGCCTGGGCCGGGTGGATCTCGTTCCACAGGTCCCAGGCGAACAGCGCGCCCGAGCCGCCCCAGCGCTCGGCCGCGAACCGCAGCCGCGCCTTGATCAGCGACCGGGTCTCCGAACACAGCAGCAGGCGGGACGGATGGTCCAGGGGCCCGCCGTTCGCGAGGTTGTAGGGGTGGCGCTCCCAACGGATCCACGTCCAGAAGGTGTCGAACGGCGTCAGCAGGATGCGCAGGCCGTACCGCTCGCAGAGCGCGAAGAGGTCGTCCCAGAGCTGCACCAGGACCGGATTGAACACGCCGGCCTTGCGCTCGAAGTAGAAGGTCTGGGTCTGGGCGTATTCGAGCATCAGCCGCAGCACGGTCACCCCGTGGTCCGCGAGCCAGGCCAGGTGCCGGTCCACCGCGGCCACGTCGCGCCGCCGCAGCAGGCCCTTCAGCTCGACCCAGCTTATGGCGTCGTTCTGGCCGACCGGCGTGAAGGCCTGCCCGTCCTCGTCCACGAAATAGGGCGCGCCGGGCGCCCGCCGGATCCAGGGCAGGGGGCGCGGCGCGGTCGCGGCCGCCTGGGCGAGCGGCCAGGGGGAAGGCTTCATGCGGAAGAGGATCTACGCTGGGCGCCCGCCAACACCGGGCCGCCCCCACTAGCAGACCCCGCGTCCGCGGCCCTGCTCAATTGGCGCCCGCCGGACGGTTTGCCGCTCAGAGCCGGAGGAGGTCCTCGAACTCGGCCGCGTTCAGTCCCATCCGGCCGACGTCCCAGCGCATCCGCTCGAACGCCGCCCGGGCGCCCCGGACCTCGTCGTAGCCCGCGTCGCCGGGCCGCAGCGCCACCGCCTGGTCGGTGTTCGGATCGTAGGCCAGCCGGACCTCGACGCCCTCGGCCTCGCTCATCCGCCGTTCCTCGCGCGCGGCGGTCCGGGCGGCGGCGATCTCCTCGCGGACGTAGGCGGTCATGCTGGCCGGGCTGGCGCTGACGTTGCCCGGGAAGTAGCCCAGGCCCGAGACCTCCTCGTAGGCCCACTTGGGCGCGGTGGGCGTCAGGGTCGCCACCTCCGGCATCGAGGCCAGGCCATAGGCCCCCGCCGCCCGCGCCGCCGCCAGCGCCGAGGCGCCGCCCGTCCACTCCGGCAGCACGCCCATCAACTGGCTCGCGGTCGCGCCGGCCATCAGCGGCCCGGCCGGCGCCGGTCCCTTCGCCGGCGGCGTCCTCGCAGGGCCAAGGCTGCCGGGCGCCGGGGCAAGTTCTACCGGGCGCGGAACCGCCGCCCGGTGCACGGGCAGGGTCTTGAAGACGGAGATGGCCACCGGAGAAACCATCGCGGCGCTCCTTTCTCCCACCGCCCAGCAATCCCCGTGCCGCCGCCTTCCGCGCCGCCCGTGGTTCCATTTCCTTGACTTCCCCGCCGACCCATGTTCTTCTTTTGTTCTCATGAG
>NZ_JAYSEO010000031.1:24641-54484 GCF_041913825.1 Phenylobacterium sp. | reverse complement strand
CCCTCGCGCATCATCAGGCCGAGGTTGCGCCGGGCGCGGCGCCAGGGGGCGTCGGCGGCCTTGTAGATGATGTGGCGCAGGTCGTTGAGGCGGCCGGGCTGCGCGGGCTTGCCTGCCTTCAGCCAGTCCTCGCGGCTTTGCCCGCCCTTCCAGGCGCGGGTGGTGAAGCCGAGAATCTCGGTCTTCACGCCGCAGCGCTCGAGCGTGCGGGCGAGGATGTCGGCGCAGACCGCGGCCACCATGATCGGACGTCCCCGCATGGAACCGGAATTGTCGATCAGGATGGTGACGACCGTATCCCGGAATTCCGTGTCGTCCTCCTCCTTGAAGGAGAGCGGCGCCGTCGGGTCGATGATCACCCGGGTGAGACGGGCGACGTCGAGGATGCCTTCCTCGAGGTCGAAGCTCCACGAGCGGTTCTGCTGGGCGAGCAGCTTGCGCTGAAGCCGGTTGGCGAGCCGGCTGACCACGTTCGAGAGGCTGGCGAGCTGCTGGTCGAGGTAGGCGCGCAGCCGGCTCAGCTCCTCGCCGTCGCACAGCTCCTCGGCCGAGACGACCTCGTCGTGGGCGGTGGTGAAGACCTTGTAGGTGGCGACCTTGGCCTCGCCCTTGAAGTCCGGGCGGGCGGGCTGCTCGCCCTCGCCCATCTCGGGCGGCTCGTCGGTGTCCTGGGCGTCGGGATCGTCCTCCGCCTGCATCATCTGGCTGTCGGCGTCCTCGGTCTCGCTGTGCGTCGCCTCGGACTCGTCCATGGCCGTCTGCTGCGGCGACTGACCCTCGCCATCGCCCTCGTCCTGGTCCTCGCTGGCCTCGGGCTCGCCCTCTTCCCCGGAGTCCTCGTCCTGCTCCATCTGATCGGGCGCGTCGGAGAGGTCGTCGCCCATCTTCAGGTCGCGGAGGATGGCGCGCGCGACCTTGGCGAAGGCCTTCTGGTCGTCGATCACGGCGGCGAGGCGGTCCAGGTCGGCGCCCGCCTTAGCCTCCACTTCCTCGCGGAACAGGTTGACCAGCGGCTGGGCGGCCGGCGGCGGCTTCTCGCCGGTGAGCCGTTCGCGGACCATCAGCGACAGCACCTCGGCCATAGGCGGATTGGCCAGCGCCTCCACCTGATTGAAGGTGCGCTTGGCCCAGGCCTGCTCCATCACCGCCTTGAGGTTCTCGCGAACGCCGCCCATGGCGTTGGAGCCGATGGCCTCGATGCGGGCCTGCTCGATGCCGTCGTAGATCGGCTGGCCGAGCGCCGAGGCGGGCCGCGCCTTGGCGTGGGCGGCGGCGTCGTGGTGCGCCACGCGCAGCGCCATCTGATCGGCGAGCCCGCGGATGCGGGCCGCATCCGGCCCAGTCAGGTCGCGGGGCGGGTGGGGCAGGACGGCGCGGTTGCCGGAAAGCTGCGGCCCCTCGCCGGAGTAGACGATCTCCAGGTCGGGGGTCTCGGCGAGCGAGCGCGCCGCGTGCGCCAGCGCACGCTTGAACGGCTCGAGCGGGCTTTCGGGGGTCTTCGCCATGGCTTCCGTCTTAGATCAGGCCTGAGCGCCTGCGAAACAAGGAAGTTGCGCCCGGATATTTGAACACACGGGATGCCCGCGCCGGGAACATCCACGGCCAAGCCGAGTTTTCACCGCCGAGCCGAGTCGTGGCTCAGTCTTGAGGAGAGAGCGCCATGCTGAAGTGGGCTCTGATCTTCGCGATCGTCGCCCTCGTGGCCGGCGCGCTGGGCTTCGGCGGCATCGCCGGCGCCTCGGCGGGCATCGCCAAGATCCTGTTCTTCCTGTTCGTGGTGGGCTTCCTGGTCTTCCTCGTCATGGGCCTCGTGGCCGGACGCAAGCTGACAAGGTAGCGCCTCGCGGACTTCCGCGAAGAAAGAGCGCCCGCCCTCCGGGAGGAGGACGGGCGTTTTTCTTTGCGCCGCCTTAGCGGGCCTTGGCCAGATAGGCCTTCGACTGCTCGCCGACGATGTCGACGAGGTTGCCCATGGCGACGTTCACGTCGACCAGGTGCAGGCCCCAGTCCTTCAGGACCGCGCCGGCGTTGACCACATCGCCGGAGATGTCGTCGGTGCGCGGGTCGGCCGGGTCGGCGTTCACGTGCACCTCGAGGTAGTTGAAGCCGTCCTTGCTGACGCACTGGCCGGTGAGCAGGCCGGGTGTGGCGACGAAGGGCGTGGTCGGCTGGGCCTTGCCCTTCACCCAGGTGGGGGCGGCCACCGAGGACGAGGCGATGGCCATCCCGTTGGAGTGGTACGCCTTCAGTTCGCCCTTGCCGCCGGCGAGGCTCGCCGGGTTGGTGCAGGCGGCTTCCATGCCGGCGGTCGCGACCTTGCCGAAGCGGGTATTCGCCGGCGGCGGGACGGTGTCGCGGAAGGTGACGTAGGAGATGGCGCAACCGGTCTGGCCAGGGCTACGGCACAGCGGGATGGTCTTGAAGGCGCCGGTGTCCTTGCCGGCCTCGACGGCCAGGTTGGAGCCCAGGATCAGGGCCGAGACGAGCTGCTTCTGGACCGGCTTGCCCTCGACCTCGGCCGGGATCATCCGCTGCAGCACGCCCGAGCCCTGGGAGTGGCCGATCAGGACGACGCCGCGGCCCTTGTTCTCGTGCGTCAGGTAGTGGTTCCAGGCGTCGACCACGTCATTATAGCCGAGCTGGCGCGCCGCCGGATCCATGGAGCCGGGCATGGGCGTGCCGGCGATGCCGGCCCGCAGCGCGGTCAGCGTCACCTGCCGATAGAGCGGGGCGAAGATCCGGCACTTGGCGCCGAAGCGGGCGAGCTGCTGCTTCACCACGTTCAGCTCCTCGGCGTTGGCCTTCATGTCCGAGGTGACGCCGGGATCGGTGGAGACCGTGGGGTAGACGTAGAAGCAGTCGATCGGGGCTTTCGGATCGGCCTTGAACCGTTCGACGCTGGTCGTGCCGTCGGCCTTCACCACCGTGGTGGTCAGGTCGATGGCGCAGGCGTCGTCCGCCTTGCCCGGGTAGCAGAGCCAGTTGGCCTTGTCGGCGTAGTCGTTCTTGGCCGGCGCGGCCGTCTGGGCCTGCGCCGCGCCCGCGAAGCCCGTGGCCAGCACGAGCGCCGCCAGAGTGGTCCTGATCATCGTTTCCCCCAGCAATATCGTTTCGAAGAATGCGTACGATATTGCTTTGGGACGGGCGGGCGGTCCAGCCCTGTGGGGGCCTAGGCCACCCGCACCCGCGCAGTGCTTTCCGGCAGGTCCTGGCCGAAGGCGCGCTGGAAGAACTCGGCGACGGTGCCGCGCTCCAGCTCGTCGCACTTGTTCAGGAAGGTCATCCGGAAGGCGAGCGCGATGTCGCCGCCGAAGATCTCGGCGTTCTGGGCCCAGGTGATCACGGTCCGCGGGCTCATGACGGTGGAAATGTCGCCGTTCATGAAGGCGTTGCGGGTCATGTCGGCGACGCGGACCATGGCGTTGATGGTCCGGCGCCCGTCGGCGTTCTGATAGTTCGGCGCCTTGGCGAGCACGATGTCGGCTTCCACGTCGTGGGCCAGGTAGTTCAGCGTGGTCACGATGGACCAGCGGTCCATCTGCGCCTGATTGATCTGCTGGGTGCCGTGGTAGAGGCCGGTGGTGTCGCCCAGGCCGATGGTGTTGGTCGTGGCGAACAGCCGGAAGAACGGGTTCGACCGGATCACCCGGTTCTGGTCGAGCAGGGTGAGCTTGCCCGAAGCTTCCAGCACGCGCTGGATCACGAACATCACGTCGGGGCGGCCGGCGTCGTACTCGTCGAACACGAGCGCGATCGGGCGCTGGATCGCCCACGGCAGGATGCCTTCGCGGAACTCGGTGACCTGCTTGCCTTCCTTCAGGACGATGGCGTCCTTGCCGACCAGGTCGATGCGGCTGATGTGGCTGTCGAGGTTGACCCGGATCATCGGCCAGTTCAGCCGCGCGGCCACCTGCTCGATGTGGGTCGACTTGCCGGTGCCGTGATAGCCCTGGACCATGACGCGGCGGTCGAAGGCGAAGCCCGCCAGGATCGCCTTGGTGGTTTCGGGATCGAACTTGTAGGCCGGATCGACGTCGGGGACGTGCGGGTCGCGCTCGGCGAACGCGGGGACCTGCATGTCAAAGTCCACGCCGAACGTCTCGCGCGCGGAGACCTTCTGGTCCGGAACCAGGGAGATGAGCTTGTCTTCGGTGGTGTCGAAAGCGGCCATGACGGGCTCCGGATTACAGGCTTGCCCGAGCGGAAGCAAACGGGTGTTCAATGCAGCAGGCGCCGAAAACAGGCGCCGGGAGGACCCGCCATGCTCAAGCAGGCCGAGGGCGCTTATCGAACGATGATGGTGCGGCCGGAGCCGTCCGGTTTCGGCGCGGAGATCACCGGGGTAGATCTCTCCCGCCCCCTAGATGGGGAGCAACTCGCCGAGGTGAAGGCCGCCTGGGCCGCGCACGCGGTGGTGCGCTTCCCCGACCAGCCGCTGACCCTGGACGAGCTGGAGGCGTTCACGCTGCAGATCGGGCCGTTCGGCGACGACCCGTTCATCAAGCCCATGCCCGGGCGACCGAACGTGCTGGAGCTGCGCCGGGAGCCGGACGAGAAGGCCACCAATTTCGGGGCCGGCTGGCACTCCGACTGGAGCTTCCAGGCGCAGCCGCCGGCCGCCACCTTGCTGCATTCCGAGGTGGTCCCGCCGGTTGGCGGCGACACCCTGTTCTGCGACTGCACGCGGGCGTACGAGGCCCTGTCTCCGACGATGCGGGCCATGCTGGCGCCGCTGCGCGCGGTGCACTCCGCCGGACGCGCCTATGGGACCAAGGGCGTCTTCGCCCGGGAGACCGAGAAACGGACGATGCAGATCATCGTCTCGGAGGCCGCCGACGAGACCCTGACGCACCCGCTGGTGCGGACCCATCCGGTGACGGGCCGAAAGGCGCTGTTCGTCTCGCCGGTCTACACGGTGGGGATCGAGGGCCTGACGCCCAAGGAGAGCCAGGCGATCCTGGGCTTCCTGTTCGGCCACATGACTCAGGACGAGTTCATCTACCGCCACCGCTGGCGGCCGAAGATGCTGCTGATGTGGGACAACCGCTGCACCATGCACCTGGCGGAGGGCGGCTACGATGGCCACCTGCGGGTGATGCATCGCACGACCGTGGCGGGCGACACGCCGGTGTGACCGGCGTCACGCCGCCGGGGGACGGACCATGGCGGGATGGGGCGGGGGGAACTCGCCATGCTGCGCGCCTGGGCCGTCGCCGGCCTCATTTCGCTGGGCGGCTGTCAGACGCTCGCGCCGGCCGGCGCTGAAGGCGCGCTGAGCGGCCAGGAACTGGACGCCGCGGTCGGCCTCTACGGCCCCTGGACCGAGTACCTCGTCCTCGACGGCAAGCGCACCTACCTCTGGCGCAAGCGGTACGCCGGCGGACCCCAGGACTACTATTGCGAGCTACGTGTGGAGATGGGGTTCCGCCGAACGATCAGCCGCAGCTTCATACAGGGCTATCCGCAGGCCTGCCGGCTGTTCGCGGCCCGCGGGCGCCAGCAGAACTAACGGCCGAGGCGCTGCCACGCGGACACGCCGAAGAGGGTGACGGCGAAGGTCGCGAAGGCGGCGAGCACCAGGGCGAGGAAGAGGTCTTGGCCGGACATGAGGGGCACTCCTTTCGTTGCCCCGAACCTGCTCCCCGACCCCGCCCGGGGAAATTCGGGAGGGCTCCCTAAGGGCTGATACGTAGGGGTTCGTCCCGAATGTCGGGCCACGGCAGGGCGGTCTATCTAGCCGGTCATCGACGCCGCGGCCGACGCGGCTTCCCCAGCAAGAACAAGCGAGTAGCGTGATGACCGCCCCCCTCGTCGACCTGACCGTCCACCACCAGCCCCGCGGCCTCTCGGACCGGGTCGCCTATGGCTTCGTCAAGGCGCTCCGCTTCTGCGCCGACACCTTCTTCGCCAAACGCTACGGCCACCGCGCCGTGGTCCTCGAGACCGTGGCCGCCGTGCCGGGGATGGTCGGCGCGACCCTCAACCACCTGAAGTGCCTGCGCCGGATGGAAGACGACCGGGGCTGGATCAAGACCCTGATGGACGAGGCCGAGAACGAGCGCATGCACCTGATGACCTTCATCGAGGTGTGCAAGCCAACCCTGTTCGAACGCTTCGTGGTCGTGGCCGTGCAGTGGGTCTTCTATCTGTTCTTCTTCGGCCTCTACCTGATCAGCTCGAAGACCGCGCACCGGGTGGTGGGCTACTTCGAGGAAGAGGCGGTGATCAGCTACACTCACTACCTCGCCGAGATCGACGAGGGCCGCAGCGAGAATGTCGCCGCGCCTGAGATCGCCATCCGGTACTGGGGCCTGCCGAAGACCGCGACCCTGCGCGACGTGGTCGAGGTGGTCCGCGCCGACGAGGCCCACCACCGCGACGTGAACCACGGCTTCGCCAACGAGATCGCCGGCCTGCCGCAGCTCAAGGTCGCCCCGTGCCCGCCGCACGTGGTCCTGGAGCCGAACTGGAAGCAGGCGGCCTAGGGCGCTACGGAGGGGCGGCGGTGGATCTCGCCGCCCTTCATCACCAGCACCACGTCCTTCAGCGCGGCGACCCCTTCGGTGGGGTCGCCGCGCACCGCGACAAGGTCGGCCAGGTAGCCGGCCTTTACCTGCCCCAGGCGCCCTTCCTGGCGCAGGATCTTTGCGTTGGTGGCGGTGGCGGCGGTCAGCGCCTGGGCGGGCGTCATGCCGTGGCGGACCATCCAGTCGAGCTCGCGCCAGCTCTCGCCGTGGGGGAAGACGCCAACGTCGCTGCCCATGCCGATGGTGACGCCGAGCCGGAGCGCGAGCCGGAACGCGCGCTCAGCCTCGGCCATGGCCGGAGTCGGAGGCCCGCCCGGACGGTAGCCGCGGAAGTAGGTGGAGGTCGCCTCGCTGGCGGTGAGCGTGGGGACGTAGGCGACGCCCTTCTGCCTCATCAGCCGGAAGGTGGCCTCGCTGGCGCCGTAGCCGTGCTCGATCGTCTCCACCCCCGCCAGCACCGCGCGGCGGATGCCCTCGTCCGAGGCGGCGTGGGCCGCCACGGGCCGGCCGGACGAGTGGGCGGTCTCCACCAGCACATCCAGCTCGCGCTGGCTGAAGGTCGGGCGGGTCGAACCGTCCGGGCCGGTCCGGTAGTCGGAGTAGACCTTGATCCAGTCGGCGCCCGCCGCAGACTGCCGCCGCACCGCGGCCATCACCTCGGCCTCGCCCGACGCCTCCTCCGCCCCCTGAGGCAGCTCGGCGTCGGGTCGGAAACCCTTGCGCGGGCCATAGGCGCCGGTGGCGACGATCGCCCGGTCGGCCACGAAGAGCCGGGGGCCGGCCACGATCCCCTCGTCGATCGCCCGCTTCAGCGCCACGTCGGCGTCGCCCGCGCCCTCCGAGCCCAGGTCGCGCAGGCTGGTGAAGCCCGAGCGCAGGGTGACCGTGGCGTCGCGCCCGGCCCGCAGCGTGCGGTACTCGGGGGGCTCCTTCAGCACCTGATCGTCCCACAGCGTCTCGTTGTATGGGTGCAGCAGCAGGTGGGAGTGGAGCTCGATCAAGCCCGGGATCAGGGTCGCGCCGGGGAGCGGAACCACCTCGGCCGGGCGGTGCGCGAGTTCGGCGCGCGGCGCCACGGCGACGATCCGGTCGCCCTCCACCAGCACCGCGAATCCCGGGCGGGGGCGGGCGTCGCCGGGGGTCCAGACGGCGTCCGGCTCGAGCCGGTAGCGCGTCGGCTCCGCCCCCGAGGCGGCCGTGGCGAGCGCCAGCGCGATCCCCGCGCCGGCCAGCAGGCGTGTCATGCCCATGGTCCCTCCTGTCGCCTCCTCATCCCAGGCGGCGGACCCGCGGGCAAGAGGCCGAGCCGTCGGCTGGCAGGCGAGATGTTTTCCTGAGCGAGATAAGTATTCGCGCGATCGTGGCTGTGGCTGCGGCGTAGTTACGCGGGCCGTCGCTCATTGTGGCTGCTTAAGTCGCGCTTAACCGCATCAATGAGGAGGTGTATCGCAAGATCAGTTTGGGGGAATGTCGGGTGGCCGACAATTACGCAATCGAAGAACGACTGTCCTTCATCGGTATTGATGAGGACACCCGTAAGCGGTTGCGGGCCCTCCAGCCCGTCATCGCCGCCAACATCGGCCCGTCGCTGGACGGCTTCTACGAGCAGGTGCGTAAGACTCCGAAGGTGCGGGCCTTCTTCAAGGACGAGGCGCAGATCGGCGGCGCGGCGCGCGCCCAGCAGGGCCACTGGGCCAATATCGCATCGGGCCAGTACGACCAAAGCTATGTGACGGCGGTCCGGGCAATCGGAGAGACCCACGCGCGCATCGGGCTGGAGCCTCGCTGGTACATCGCCGGCTACGCGATGATCTGCGAGGCCTTGCTGTCGGCCGTGGTGGCCGAGCACTGGCCGAAGGGCCTGCTGGGCAAGCGCGATGGCGCGGAGGCGGCAGGCGCCGCCTGCGGGGCGCTCATGAAGGCCGCCATGCTCGATATGGACTTCGCCATCTCGATCTATCTCGACACCTTGGCCGCCGAGCGGGCGCGCCTGCAGACCGAACGCGAGGCCAACGAGGCCCGGCAGAACGCGGTGGTGAAGGCGCTGGCGGACGCGCTGGCGCGGGTGGCGGAAGGCGACCTGCGCGCGCGGCTGACGCTCGAGGTGGATGAGGGGTTCCAGCCGGTGAAGGACGACTTCAACCGGGCCATGGGTGCGCTGGAGGCGGCGCTGGCCGCGGTGTCCAGCTCCTCGGAGGTGGTGGGCAGCGGCGCGGACCAGATCGGCGTCGCCTCGGACGAGCTCTCCCGGCGCACCGAGCAGCAGGCGGCGACCCTGGAGCAGACCGCAGCCGCACTGGAGCAGATCACCGCCACCGTCACCAAGAGCGCCGCCGGCGCCCGCCAGGCCAGCGAGGTGGTCTCCACCGCCAAGGCCCAGGCCGAGCGTTCCGGAGAGGTGATGACCGAGGCGGTGACCGCCATGAGCCAGATCGAGGAATCCTCGCGCCAGATCACCCAGATCATCGGGGTGATCGACGAGATCGCCTTCCAGACCAATCTGCTCGCCCTGAACGCGGGGGTTGAGGCGGCCCGGGCGGGCGACGCCGGCAAGGGCTTTGCCGTCGTGGCCTCGGAAGTCCGCGCGCTCGCCCAGCGATCAGCCGACGCCGCCAAGGAGATCAAGGCATTGATCTCGGCCTCAACCGACCAGGTGGCTGAGGGCGTCACCCTGGTGGGCCAGACCGGCCAGGCCCTCACCACCATCGTGGCCCAGGTCGGCGAGATCAATGGCCTCGTGGAGGAGATGGCGCACTCGTCCCAAGAGCAGTCCACCGCCCTGCACGAGGTCAATCAGGCCGTCGCCCAGATGGACCAGCTCACCCAGAAGAACGCGGCCATGGTGCAGGAGACCTCGGCCGCGACCCAGGCGCTGAAGAGCCAGACGCACGAACTCGGTCGGCTGGTCGCCACCTTCACGGTCGATCCCTCGGCGGCCGGGGCGGGCCGGGCGTCGGAGGGGGCGACCGGGCGGCGCGCGGCCTAGCCTCCAAGGGCGCACCTAGCGTTCGGCCAAGTTCTAGCAGGCACAGGCGTGGGTTGTTTGGCCGAGAGGTCGCGGCCTTAAGCGCAACTTAAGCAAGGCAAGCCTTTCTCCGGCAGTATTCGTGCGGGAGTTGGTTGCATGGGTAACGATTACGACGTTCCGGAGCGGCTCGAGTTCCTGGATCTGGATGCGGAGGCGCGCGCGGTCCTGAAGGACCTGCAGCCGCTGGTGGCGGCGCAGATCAAGCCCGCGCTGGACAAGTTCTACGGCAAGGTGCGGGCGACGCCGCACACCCGGGGCTTCTTCAATGACGACGCCCACATCGACGCGGCGAGCCGCGCGCAGCAGTCCCACTGGTCGATCATCGCCGAGGCTCGGTTCGACGAGTCCTACGTGAAGGCGGTGCGGGGCATCGGCCAGGCGCACGCCCGCCTGGGGCTGGAGCCCCGCTGGTACATCGGCGGCTACGCCGTGATCCTCGACGCCCTGGTCGAGGGGGTCATCGAGGCCCGCTGGCCGAAGGGCCTGCTCGGCCGCCAGGCGGGCGGCTCTGCGGCGGCCCGCGAGGTGGGGACGCTGATCAAGGCCGCCCTGCTCGACATGGATTTCGCGATCTCCATCTATCTGGAGACGCTGGACGCCGAGCGCCGGCGGCTGGAAGCCGCGCGTGAAGTGAGCGAAGCCCGCCAGGCCGAGCTGATGAACGCCCTGGGCCAGGCGCTGGCGCGGCTGTCGGCGCGGGACCTCGGCGTCCGCGTGAGCGCCGAGGTCGCGCCGGAGTTCCAGGTGCTGAAGGACGACTTCAACAGCGCTGTCGCTGCGCTGGAGGAGGCGATGGCGGCGGTGTCGGAGTCCACCGAGAGCGTATCGGGCGGGGTCGAGCAGATCGGCGCCGCCGCCGACGACCTGTCGCGGCGAACCGAGCAGCAGGCGGCGAGCCTGGAGGAGACGGCCGCGGCGCTGGAAGAGATCACCGCCACGGTCCGCAAGAGCGCCGAGGGCGCGCGGCAGGCGAGCGAGATGGTCGCCACCGCCAAGGCGCGGGCCGAGCGCTCTGTGGAGGTCATGGACCGCGCCCAGGGCGCCATGAGCCAGATCGAGCAGTCGGCCCAGCAGATCGGCAACATCATCGGGGTGATCGACGAGATCGCTTTCCAGACCAACCTGCTGGCCCTGAACGCCGGGGTGGAGGCGGCTAGGGCCGGCGACGCCGGCAAGGGCTTCGCCGTGGTCGCGATGGAGGTCCGCGCGCTCGCGCAGCGTTCGGCGGAGGCGGCCAAGGAGATCAAGGCGTTGATCTCGGCTTCCACCGAGCAGGTGTCGGAGGGCGTCACCCTGGTCGGCCAGACCGGCGAGGCGCTGAGCGGCATCGCCGGCGAGGTGGCCGCCATCGATGGCCTGGTCAACGAGATCGCCGCCTCGGCGCAGGAGCAGTCGGTCGGCCTGGCGCAGGTCAACACGGCGGTGAACCAGATGGATCACCTGACCCAGCAGAACGCCGCCATGGTCCAACAGACCACCGCGGCCACCCACACCCTGAAGGCCCAGGCCGACGATCTCGGCCAACTGGTGGCGGCGTTCAAGGTCGCCGCGCCGGCGGAGGACGCCCGGGCCCGCGCGGCCTGAGCGTCGCGCGTCGGCTTGGCCTCAGGCGGTCGTCACTGGCAGCCTGAGGAAGACGGCGCCCTTCGGAGTGGGCGGGGGCAGGGCCCCGCCACGGATATTCACCTGCAGCGACGGCAGGATCAGGGTCGGCGCCGCCAGGGTCGCGTCCCGCGCCTGCCGCATGGCGACGAACTCCGCCTCGCTCACGCCATCGTGGACATGGACGTTGCGCGCGCGCTCCTCGGCCACCGTGGTCTCCCAGCGGTACTCGTCCCGGCCGGCCGGCAGGTAGTCGTGGCCGACGAAGATCCGCGTCTCGGGCGGCAGGGACAGGATCTTGCGGATCGAGCGGTAGAGGGCCGCGGCGTCGCCGCCGGGGAAGTCGGCCCGGGCCGTGCCGTAGTCCGGCATGAACAGGGTGTCGCCCACGAAGGCGGTGTCGCCGATCAGATAGGTCACGCAGGCCGGCGTGTGGCCGGGGGTGTGCAGCACGCGCAACGTCAGTTCGCCCAGGGGCAGCGTGTCGCCCTCGTCCAGGAGGACGTCGAAGGCCGCGCCGTCCGGGGTGACATCGTCGGCCTCGAACACCGGGATGAACGCCTTCTGCACGTCCCTTATGCGCGCGCCGATCACCACCTGGGCCCCCGTCCTGCGGCGGATGTGGTCGGCCGCGGACAGGTGGTCGGCGTGGGCGTGGGTCTCCAGCACGTAGACGAGCGTCAGGCCCTGCTCGGCGACGGCCTGCAGCAGGGCGTCGGCCGAGGCGGTGGAAAGCTTCGCCGCCTTCGGTTCGAAGTCGAGCACGGGGTCGATGATCGCGGCCCGGCCGGTGGCGGGATCGGAGACCAGATAGCTGGCGGTGGAGGTGGCGCGGTCGAAAAACGCTTGAACACGGGGTTTCATGGGAGCCTCCTTTGCGGCGTCCACCTACATATAAGTACTTGCTAATTTAGAACCAACTCATATATGGCGTCCATGTTCGATCTCGCGAACTTCGACATTGCCCGGTTCGAAGCCAGCGCCGCGGAGGCCGCCAAGCTCCTGCGCGCGCTCGGTAACGAGCGGCGGCTCATGATCCTGTGCCAACTGGCGGACGGCGAGCGCTCCGTGGGGGAACTCCAGCCCCTGGTGGGCCTCTCGCAGTCCGCCCTCTCGCAGCACCTCGCCGTACTGCGGGAGGAAGGCGTCGTGGCCACCCGCCGCGACGGCCAGACTATCTGGTACCGGATCCATGACCCCGCCGCGGTGCGGGTGGTGGCGACGCTCGCGGAGATCTTCTGTCCCCCAGACATGAAGAAGACCCATGACCGCCACCCTGAAGACCCTGACGCCGCGGGACGTCGCTGAGCGCCTCCGCGCCGGCCGCGCGATCCTCGTCGACATTCGCGAGCCGGACGAGTTCGCCCGCCGGCATGTGAAGGGCGCACTGTCGCGCCCGCTCTCCACCTTCGAGCAGGCCCACCTGAGCCTCGCCCCGGATCGGGACGTGGTCTTCACCTGCCGCTCGGGGATGCGCACCCAGGCCAACTGCGGCCGGCTGGCGGGGCGGGTGGATGGCGAGGCTTACGTCCTCGACGGTGGACTCGACGCCTGGGCGGCCGCAGGCTTGCCGGTGGAGGAGAACCGCAGGGCGCCGCTGGAGCTGATGCGCCAGGTGCAGATCGCCGCGGGCCTGCTGGTGCTCGTCGGCGTCGCCCTGGGCTTCGCGGCCCATCCCGCCTTCTTCGGCCTCTCCGCATTCGTGGGCGCGGGCCTGACGGTCGCCGGCGCCACCGGCTTCTGCGGCATGGCCCGCCTGCTCGCCCTCGCGCCCTGGAACCGCCGGGCGGCGTGATCCCATGGACCTCGCCTGGACGCTGGCAACCGCGGCGCTCAGCGGGGCGCTGGTCGGCCTGCTTCTGACCGTCTTCGGCGGCGGCGGCTCGGTCCTGGCCACCCCGCTGCTGGTTTATCTGGTGGGCGTGCGCGATCCGCACGTGGCCATCGGCACCTCGGCCGCCGCGGTGGCGGTGAACGCCGCCATGGGGCTCGCCACCCAGGCCAGAGCCGGTCGAGTGAAGTGGCCCTGCGCGCTTGTGTTCGGCGGCGCGGGCCTCGGCGGCTCGCTGCTGGGCGCACACCTCGCCAAACAGATGGATGGCGAGCGTCTGCTCGCCTGGTTCGCGCTCGCCATGGCGCTGGTGGGGCTGTCCATGCTGCTGCCCCGCAAGTCGGCGGGCGACCCAGGCGTCCACCTGACGCCCAGGCTCACCACACGGCTCGCGCCGGTGGGGCTGGCGACCGGCTTCGCGGCCGGGTTCTTCGGCATCGGCGGCGGCTTCCTGATCGTGCCTGGGCTGATGGTGGCGACCGGGATGACCCTGGCCCACGCCGCGGCCTCCTCGCTGGTGTCGGTGAGCCTCTTCGGGGCAGCGACGAGCGCGAGCTACGCGGCCTCGGGGCTCGTCGATTGGCCGGTGTTCGGCGCCCTGGTGTCGGGTGGCGCGATCGGCGCGCTGGCCGGCGCCCCCGCCGCCCGTGGGCTGGCGAGCCATGCGGACGCCGCCCGCCGCGCCTTCGCCCTGATGGTGGTGGCGACCGCCGCCTACGTGGCCTGGCGGGCGCTGGCCTGAGCCCGGCCTAGACCATCCCCGCCTTGCGGAGCGCCTGGTAAGCCTTGATCACTCGCTGGAGCTTGTGCTCGCCGGTCCTGTCGCCGTTGTTCGCGTCCGGGTGAAGGCGGCGGACCAGTTCGGTGTAGCGCGTGCGGATCTTGGCGCTGTCGGCGTTCACGTCGAGGTCGAGGTCCGCCAGCGCATTGCGCTCGATCTTGCCGAGGCGGCGGTCTTCCGGTTCAGGCGTGCGGGGCTGTGCCCCGCCGGCGCCGCCGAACAGGTTGAAGGGGTCGCGGTAGCCGTCGCCCTTGCCGAACTTCGTGGAGAAGGCCGCGGCTTCGCGGCTGAACCGGCCGGCCTTCATCTCCCAGGTGGGCCGGCCGCCGGTAAACAGCTCCTCGTGCTGGCGGCGGCGGACCTCGCCCTCGCTCATGCCGGCGAAGAAGTTCCAGTTGCGATTGTATTCCGCCGCGTGCGGCTGGCAGAACCAGTAGTGCTCGTTGAGCATGTCGCGCGACTTCGGCGCCCGGGCCGTCGCCGCGCGGCGGCAGCCGGGGTGGTCGCAGGCCCGCTCGCCGGGCTTCAGGGCGTGCACGTCCTCGGCGCGCGCGTCCTCCTCCTCGGAGGGCGGGCGAACTCGGATGTCCTTGAACTTGGGCTTGTATTGAAACGCGCCGGGCATCCGCCAAGTATGGGGTGAAGAAATCCCCCTTCAAGAATTGAAGACGGAGCCGATGGGCGCTATCCTCGAAGCCATCCAGAACAAGCTTACGGCCACGTTCCAGCCCACCCGGCTGGAGATCGAGGACGACTCCGCGCGCCATCACGGCCATGCCGGCGCGCGCGAGGGCGGCGAGAGCCACTTCAACGTGCTCATCGAGGCGGAGGCGTTCCGCGGCGCGCCCAAGGTGATGCGCCAGCGGATGGTCTACAAGGCGCTGGCCGAGGAGCTGGCGGGTCCGGTGCACGCGCTCTCCCTGAAGGCCCTGGCGCCGGGCGAAGCCTGAGGCATAGACTGCGCGCAAGAGCCGCCCGCGTGCGGCCGCCGGACCAGGGGAGGCGCGCGATGCGGACCACGATCACCGTCAACGGGGAGGCGCGGTCGCTCGACCTCGATCCTCGCACCACGCTTCTCGACGCGCTGCGCGAGCACCTGCGGCTCACCGGCTCGAAGAAGGGCTGCGATCACGGCCAGTGCGGGGCCTGCACGGTCCTGGTGAACGGTCTGCGGATCAACGCCTGCCTCTCGCTGGCGGTGATGCACGACGGGGACGAGGTGACCACCATCGAGGGGCTGGGGACGCCCGAGCGGCTGCACCCGCTGCAGCAAGCCTTCCTCGAAGCCGACGCCCTGCAGTGCGGCTACTGCACGCCAGGCCAGATCTGCTCAGCTCTGGGGATGCTGGCCGAGGTCGAGGCCGGCTGGCCGAGCCAGGCGACGCCCGACATCTCCGGCAAGGCCGAGCTGAGCGGCGAGGAGATCCGCGAGCGGATGAGCGGCAACATCTGCCGCTGCTCGGCCTATCCCCAGATCGTCGACGCGATCCGCGCCGCCGCGGACCAACTCCCGTGAGGCCCTTCACCTACGAGCGCGCCGCCGACGCGGCTCAGGCGGTGAAGGCGGCCGCCCAGACGCCGAACGCCCGCTTCATCGCCGGCGGCACCAACCTGCTCGACCTGATGAAGCTCGACATCGAGCAGCCGGCGCACCTGATCGACGTGGGCCGCCTGCCGCTGGCCGGTATCGAGGACACGGCGGAGGGGGGCTTAAGGATCGGCGCCATGGCCACCAACAGCCAGGTGGCGGCGGACGCGCGGATCAGGACGCGCTGGCCGGTGCTGGCGGAAGCCATCGTCGCCGGCGGCTCCCCGCAACTGCGCAACAAGGCGAGCGTCGGCGGCAACCTGCTGCAGCGGACCCGCTGCAACTACTTCTATGACACCACGAAGCCCTGCAACAAGCGCCGGCCGGGCTCCGGCTGCGGCGCGCTGGAGGGGTTGAACCGCGGCTCGGCGATCCTGGGAGCGAGCCACGCCTGTATCGCCACCCACCCGTCGGACATGGCGGTGGCGCTGGTGGCGCTGGCCGCCGAGGTGGAGGTGCTGAGCCCGGCGGGCGGCGAACGGCGCTTCCCACTGATGGAGCTGCACCGGCTGCCCGGCGAGACACCGCACATCGACACCCACCTCGTGCCCGGCGAGCTGATCACGGCGGTCGTCCTGCCGCCGCCGCCGGAGGGCGGACAGGTCTACCGCAAGGCGCGGGACCGGGCCTCCTTTGCCGCGGGCCTGGCCAGCGTGGCGGTGGCTGGCGGACGGGTGGCGCTCGGCATGGTGGCGCACAAGCCCTGGCGCGCGGCGGATGCGGAGGCCGCCCTGGCCGGCGGAGCCACAGCCGAAGAGGCCATCTCCACAGAGCTCGCCGCCGCCACGGACAACGGCCGCAACGGCTTCAAAATCACGCTCACCGCCCGGCTGGCCGCGGCGGCGATCGACGAGGCGAGGGGGAGGGGCGCATGAGCTCTGTCGCCGACTGGAAGGCGCCGAACCCCGTCTCCGAGAATCGCTCGGGCCTGATCGGCAAGGCGGTGGACCGGTACGAGGGGCCGCTGAAAGTCACCGGGACCGCGCCCTACGCCTACGAGGTGGAGCCGCCGTCGCCGCCGGCCTACGGCGTCATGGTGCCGGCCGCGATCGCGCGGGGCCGGATCACCGACATCGACACGGCCGAGGCGGAGCGCGCGCCGGGAGTCTTCCACGTTTGGACGCACCGCAATGCGCCGGAGCAGGGCGCCCGCGGCGCCCGTGTCCATCCGCGCTCCACCGCGCCCGCTCGGCCGGCGCTTGAGAACGACCGCGTGACCTATTTCGGCCAGCCGGTGGGCTTCGTGCTGGCCGACACCCTCGAAAACGCCACGGCCGCGGCGCATCTCGTCCGGATCGCCTACGCCGAAGAGCCGCCGGAGGTCGACTTCCAGGCCAGGCTCGGAGACGCCCGCGACCCGCACGGTGAGGAGGACGTCCGCGTTGGCGACTTCGAGGCGGCGTTCGCCGCCGCCCCGGTGAAGCTCG
This sequence comes from Phenylobacterium sp., assembly GCF_041913825.1. GTDB lineage: Bacteria > Pseudomonadota > Alphaproteobacteria > Caulobacterales > Caulobacteraceae > Phenylobacterium. The sequence continues at coordinate 37,700 of NZ_JAYSEO010000031.1, read as the reverse complement.
ACCAGACCTGGTCCACCCCGGTGCAGAACCACTGCCAGATGGAGCCCTGCGCCACCACAGCGTGGTGGGAGGGGCCGATCTGCGTGGTGCACACCTCGGTACAGATGGTGAAGCCGGCGCAGCACGGCCTCGCTGAGACGCTGAAGATCGGCCGCGACGACGTGCGCCTGCTGACCCGCTACATCGGCGGCGGCTTCGGCGGGAAGGGTCAGACCTACGACGAACTCACTCTCGCCGCGCTCGGCGCCCGCGCGCTCGGCCGGCCGGTGAAGGTCGCCTTCACCCGCCAGCAGATGATGCAGGGGACCGTGCACCGTCCCGCGACCGTGCAGCGCGTACGGCTGGGCGCGACCCCGGACGGGCGGCTCACGGCCATGTCGCTGATCACCACCACCCACTGTCACCGCGACGGCCAGTTCGTGGAGCATGCCTCGAACTTCGCCCGCAGCCTCTACGCGGCGCCGAACCGGCTGACCGGCCACCGCCTGGTGAAGCTGGACCTGCCGGGCGCGGGGCCGATGCGGGCGCCCGGCGAGGCGCCTGGCATGCTCAGCCTGGAAGTGGCCATGGACGAGCTCGCCGAGGCGGTGGGGCTCGATCCCGTGGAGCTGCGCATCCGCAACGAGCCGGAGGTCGACCCCGAGACGGGCAAGCCGTTCTCTGTCCGCCAGCTCGTCCGCTGCCTGAGGGAAGGCGCCCAGATGTTCGGCTGGGACCGGCGCATGCCGCAGCCCGGGCGGGTGCGCGACGGCCGCTGGCTGGTGGGCATGGGCATGGCCGCGGCCATCCGCGGCAACTTCCTGCTGCCGGCCAAGTGCAGCTTCTCGGTGGACGGCGACGGCGTGATCACGGTGAAGCAAGGGATGACCGATATCGGCACCGGCACCTACACGGTGCTGGCCCAGATCGCGGCCGAGACGCTGGGCGTGCCGCTGAAGGACGTGCGGGTCGAGATCGGCGACAGCGAGCTGCCGCCGGCGCCCGGCTCCGGCGGCCAGTTCGGCGCGGCCACGGCGGGCTCGGCGGCGCTGGCGGCGGGGATGAACCTGCGCCGGGCCATCGCCGAGCTGGCCGCGAACGACCCCGGTTCGCCGCTGCAGGGCGGCCCGGCGGAGGAGGTCCTCTTCGAGGATGGGGTGATCGCGCTCGGCAACCGGTCCGAGCGGATCGCCACTCTGATCCGACGGGCGGCGCCCGACGGGTTGATGGCCGAGGGCGAGATCCGGCCGGCCGCCGACGCGCGCAACTGGAGCCAGCACACCTACGGCGCGCACTTCTGCGAAGTGGCGGTGGACACGATCACCGGCGAGACGCGCGTACGGCGGATGCTGGGCGTGTTCGCCGCGGGGCGGATCCTCAACTGGAAAACGGCGCGCAGCCAGCTCACCGGCGGCATGATCTGGGGCGTGGCCTCGGCCCTGCACGAGGGCAACGCCGTGGATCCGCGCTACGGCAGCTTCATCAACCAGGATCTGGCCCAATACCTGGTGCCGGTGCAGGCCGACATCGGCGAGCTGGACGCCATCATGCTCGACGAGGTGGACGACAAGGCCAATCCGCTGGGCATCAAGGGCGTGGGCGAGCTGGGGATCGCCGGAGCCGGCGCGGCCGTGGCCAACGCCATCTACAACGCCTGCGGCGTGCGCGTGCGGGACTATCCGATCACGCCGGACAAGCTGCTGGCGGCCCTCGTCGCGCAGGGCCGCTGAGCGATCGTTTCCATTTCCGCACAACAGCTATGCGGAAACGACCTCTACCGTGACAGGCGTCACGCCCCATCTCCCGCGTCTCTGCTGAAAGGCAGAGATCGAGGAGACGGGAACATGAAGATCTTGCTGTCGCTGACCTTCCTGGCCGGCGCCCTGGGCATCGCCGTCGTGGACGGCGCGGCCCGCGCCTTCGGCTATCTCTAGCCGACGCGCTCGCGCAGCTCGCCCAGCACGCGGGCGAGGTCGCCCTCGCGGAACGGCTTCTGGAGCACCGGCGAGCCCTTGTCGACATCGCGCAGACCCGCGTCGCCGTAGCCGGTGGCGAAGGCGAAGGGCGCGCCCTTCTCGCGCAGCAGGTCGGCCAGCGGGAAGATCGGCTGCCCGCCGAGGTTCACGTCCAGCACCGCGCAGTCGAGCTCGGCTTCCTTGGCGAGCTGGATCGCTTCGTCCAGGCGGGAGGCGGGGCCCACCACCGTGCATCCGAGGTCGCCGAGCATGTCCTCGATGAGCATCGAGACCATCATCTCGTCCTCGACAACCAAGACGCGCAGGCCGTCCAGCTTCGCAGTATCCGTCATTCCGTGGGCTCCAACGCGTGCATCGGCAACTCGATGCGGCAAAGCAGGCCTTCCGGCCGATAGTCAAGCGACACCTGGGCTTCCAGCTCGCCGGCGAGGCCCTGCTGCAGCAGCCGGCCCCCAAAACCGCGCCGCTTGGGCTTCTGGACCGGCGGGCCGCCCGCTTCGGCCCACTCCAGGACAAGTGTTCGTCCAACCGCGCTCGTTGTCACGCGCGATCGCACGGTGACCTGTCCGGAGGGAGTGGAAAGCGCGCCGTACTTCACGGCGTTGGTGGCCAGCTCGTGGATCGCCATGCCGAGCGCCACGGCGGCCTTCGGTGTCAGGCGGACGTCACCGTCCGAATCCAGCAGGAACCGGCCCGCCCCGGCATGCGGCCGCAGCTCTAGCCGCAGGATGTCGTGCAGGCTGGCCGCCTCCCAGCTCTGGTCCGTGAGCAGGTTGTGGGTCTGCGACAGGGCCAGCAGCCGGGCTTCGAAAGCCTGCCGGAAGCTGCGCGCGTCCGCCGCCGAGCGCAGTGTCTGGCTGGCGATCGACTGGACGGTGGCCAGCGTGTTCTTCACCCGGTGGTTCAACTCGTTGAGCAGCAGCCGCTGGCGCTCCTCGGCCCGCTTGCGCTCGGTGATGTCGAGCGAGACGCCGGCCATGCGGCGCACACCGTCCTCGTCGGCGATCCGGGCGGCGCGGCCGCGCGCGTGCACCCAGCGGATCGCGCCGGACGGGTGGATGACCCGGTACTCGATGTCATACTCGGCTCCGGTGTCGATCGCCGACTCCATGGCCGCCACCATGCGCGCCCGGTCCTCAGGATGGACCGAGGCGACGAGGTCCTCGAAGCCGAACGCCTCGTCCGGACGGCGGCCGTAGTTGGCCTTGCAGAGGTCGGAAGCCTCATAGGCGCGCGTCTCCACGTCCAGCTCCCAGGAGCCGAGGCGGCCGGCCTGCAGGGCGAACTGCAGCCGCTCCCGCGTGCGGGCCTCGGCGCCTGCGTCCCGCCGCACCGCTCCGGCCAGACGAACGTTCTCGATGGCGACGGCCGCCTGAGCCGCCAGCCCGGCCACCAGCATCTCCAGGCGCTCGCCGAACCGACCCGTGGCGCCGTGGCCGAAGAACAGCCCGCCCAGCACCTCGTCGGACTGGCGGCCGACGACCGGCGCGGCGAGGTAGCTGCGCACGGGCAGGTGGCCCGCGGGCATGCCGAAGTGGGGGGCGTTGCGGCCGTAGCGGGGATCCCTGGTGATATCGTCCGACCGGACCACGCCCTGACCCGTAAAGGTGGGGTGGAAGACGTCGGTGTTGCGAGGCATGGGGAAGCCGGCGAACGCCTCTCGCGGCGCGCCTGAAAGAGCATAAAGGGTGTAGCTCTCCCCGCGCTCGTCCGTGAGATTGTAGAAGAAGGCCCCGAACTGGGCGCCCGTCAGCTCGACGCCGCCGTCGACCACCGCCTGCACCACGCCTTCCAGGTCGCCGCCCGAGCCGATGGCCGCGGCGATCCGGTTGAGCGCGTCAGCGCGGCGCGTCTCCTCGGCCAACGCGGCCTCGGCGGCCGCCAGCCGAAGCTGCAGGTCTGGAGCCGTGCCGGTGTTCCGGTCGACGGCGTCGGCGATGGACATGAGCGGGACGATCCCCCGATCGAGCTTGACTAGAACACCTCATGTCCCTCGAGGTTCCCGCACCGAACCGCCTTTCAGCGTTGTCCGTCAAGCCGTTGTGCCGGGATCGTGATCCCTTGGCGACTATTCCGCGACGGGTTCGGGCGCCGACACCTGCAGGACGGTGAGCTGGTTCCCCTTGCGCTCGACCACGCGGAACTCATGTCCGTGAAAGGCGAAGACCTGGCCCACATCCGGGATACGTCTCGCCTCGTGAATGAGCAGGCCGGCGACGGTCACCGCCTCCTCGTCGGGCAGCTCCCAGTTCATCGCTCGATTGAGGTCGCGGATGGTCACCGAGCCGTCGACGATCACGGAGCCGTCCGGGCCAGGCCGCACGCCCGGCACCACCACGTCGTGCTCGTCCTCGATCTCGCCGACGATCTCCTCGAGGATGTCCTCCAGGGTGATCAGGCCCTCCAGCGCGCCGTACTCGTCCACCACCAGGGCGAAGTGGCTCTGGCGCTTCAGGAAGGCGGCGAGCTGGTCCTTCAGGCTCGTGGTCTCTGGGATGAACCAGGGCGTGCGCATGATCGCGCGCACGTCCAGGGCGTCGATCCGGCCATCGGCGTCGGCGAGCGCCCGCAGCAGGTCCTTGGCGTGCAGCACACCGACGATGTTCTCCGGCTCGTCGCGGTAGAGCGGCAGGCGCGTGTGGGCGCTCTCCAGCGCCGCGGACAGGATCTCGCGCGGCGGCAGGTCGGCGTCGATCATCGAGATGGCCTTGCGATGGACCATCACCTCGCTGACATCCATCTCGGCGAGGTCGAGCACCCCACCCAGCATGTAGCGGTCACGGGTCTCCACCAGGCCTTCCGAGTGGTGGTACTCCACCGCGCCGCGGATCTCCTCGTGGGCGGCCAGGACGTCGGTGGCCATGTCGAGCTTGATGCCGAACGGGCGCAGGGTCAGGCGCACGATCCACTGCGCGCCGCGCGCCAGCGGGCCGAAGATCTTCACCACCCAGTACGTGGGAATCGAGAGGGCCCGGGCGACGTCGTCGGCGCGGGCGATGGCCAGGGTCTTGGGCAGGATCTCGGAGAACACGACCACCAGCACGGTCATCACGCCGGTGGCGATCAGCGGGCCCATGACCGAGCCCTGCGGGAAGATCGAGGTCAGCACCGAGGTGGTCAGCGCCGAGGCGAAGATGTTGATGACGTTGTTGGAGAGCAGGATCGCGCCGATCATGTTCTCCTGGTCGGCGATCAGCCGGTTCACCCGCCGAGCGGCGCGGTCCCCGTCCCGCTCGAGCTGGTGCATCCGCCCACGCGAGGCGGCGGTCATGGCGGTCTCGGCGGCCGAGATCAGGCCCGACAGCGACAGCAGGAAGACCAGCGTCGGCGCGAGCGCCAGCAGCTTGGCCACGACACTCCCGGTCATTGGCCGGCGCCCTCCGCGAGCAGGAAGTCGCGCACCGCGTAGGCCGGCACGTCCCGGGCCACATAGGCGTCGCCGATGGCGCGGGCCAGGATGAAGGTCAGCTTGCCGGCCTCCGCCTTCTTATCCTGCGCCATGTGGCGGACCAGCCGCTCGGCGGCGAAGGGGGAGCCGGGGATGTCGGCCAGCCTTGTGGGCAGGCCGGCCGAGGCGATGGCTGCGCGGGCCCGCGAGGCGTCCTGGGCGGCGCACGCGCCCTGGGCGACGGAGAACCGGAAGGCCAGCGACATGCCCGCCGCCACCGCCTCGCCGTGCAGCAGGGCCTCGCCGTAGCCGGTCTCGGCCTCCAGCGCATGGCCGAAGGTGTGGCCGAGGTTCAGCAGGGCGCGGCGGCCCTGTTCCTTTTCGTCTTCGGCGACGATCTCAGCCTTCATCTCCACCGAGCGGGCGACCGCGTGCGTGAGCGCCTCGGGCGCCTTGGCCAGCACCTCGCGACCGTGCGCCTCCAGCCACTCGAAGAAGGCGAAGTCGCCCAGCAGGCCGTACTTGATGATCTCGGCGTAGCCGGCGCGCACCTCGCGGTCGGGCAAGGTCGCCAGCACGTCGAGGTCGGCCAGCACCAGGCGCGGCTGGTGGAAAGCGCCCACCAGGTTCTTGCCCCGCGGGGTGTCGATGGCGGTCTTGCCACCCACCGAGGAATCCACCTGGGCCAGCAGGGTGGTCGGGATCTGCACGAACTCGATACCGCGCTTGTAGACGGCCGCGGCGAAGCCGGCGAGGTCGCCCACCACGCCGCCGCCGAACGCCACGACCAGATCGCCGCGGTCGAGCTCCAGGCCGAGCAGCCGGTCGATGACGTCGGCCAGGCCCTCGAAGCTCTTGGTGTGCTCGCCGGGCGGCACGATCACCGGCGAGACGTCGATCCCGGACCGGTCGAGCACGGCGGACAGCCGCTCCCCGTGGAGGCCCCAGACCGTCTCGTCGCTGACCACCGCGACCCGGCGGTTCTTCAGGAACGGCAGCAGCCGCTGACCGGCCTCGTCCAGGACGCCCTGGCCGATGACCACGTCGTAGGCGCGCGCGCCAAGGCCGACGGGAACGGTGCGGGTCATTGCGGCTTCGCCTCGAGATGCTGGGTGAGGGCGCGGATCACCTGGTCGACGGTCACATGGTGGGCGGTGTCGCCGGTCTCCACCGTGATGTCGGCCTCCGCGTAGGCGGGATAGCGGACCTCGGCCTGGGCCTTGAGCACCTGGAGCGGGTCCTTCCCGGCCAGCAGCGGCCGGGTGTCCTTGCGCGAGACGCGCCGGGCCAGGACGTCCAGGTCCGCCTTAAGCCACACCGACACGGCCTTCGACTTGATAAGGGCCCGTGTCTCCGGGTTGATGAAGGCGCCGCCGCCGGTGGCCAGGACGTGCGGCGGCTGGTCCAGCAGGCGCGCGATCACCCGGCGCTCGCCCTCGCGGAAGGCGGCTTCCCCCAGGTCTGAAAAGATGTCGGAGATGGACCGGCCGGCGGCGGCCTCCACCTCAGAATCGGCGTCGCGGAACGGCAGGTCCAGGGCGTTGGCGAGCCTGCGCCCGGCGCTCGATTTCCCCACGCCCATCAGGCCGACGAGGGCGATGGTGCGGCGGCGCAACGGGTCGAAACGGTCCATGGACGCGCGCAGGCTTACACGACCGCGTGGCCTCGCGCCAACTCCGGCGCTTCGGTATGCTCACCTTATGGTCCGGATCGCCCTGGCGCTCGCCGCCGCCGCCGCGTGTTTCACCGCCCAGAATGTGGCCGCCCAGCCGGTGGAGGTGGCGCCGCTCGCCGCGCCGGACTCCTTCTCCGTCCCGGGCCGACCGACGGGCCTGCCGGAGACGCTGTGGCGGGGCAGCTCGGTGGAGCTGCAGCGCACCGTCCTGCCGATGCTGGCGACCAAGCCGCTCTCGCCGGCCGCTGCGGCGCTTGCCCGACGGGTGCTGGCCACCGGCGCCCGCGGGCCAGACGGGGCCGACGACGCGGCCCTGCTGGCCCTTCGCGCCGACGCCCTGCTGGCGCTGGGCGACACCGTGGCCGCCGCCGAGATTCTGCAGCGCGCGCCCGGCCTGGAGCGCAACGCCGGCCTGTCGCGGGCGGCCGCCGAGAGCGCGCTGCTGGCCGGCGACGACGCGCGGGCCTGCGCCATCGAGCGGGCCCTAGGGACCGGGCGCGAGGAGACCTACTGGCTGCGCCTGCGGGCCTTCTGCCAGGCCGTGGCCGGCGACACCGCCCAGGCCCAGCTCACCTTCGACCTCGCCCAGGGTCAGGCGCGCGACGCGGTGTTCGGACGGCTGATGGCGGCCAAGCTCGGGCTCGGTCAGCCCGGGGCGGCCTCCCTGCGCAATGGACTCGACCACGCGCTGTCCCGCAGCCTCGGCCTCGATCTGTCGGCGGCCACGCCGTCGGCGGCCGTGGCGGGGTCGCGTGACCCGGTGTTCGACCTCTCCAGCCTGACGGGCGGTGTGGCCGAGCTCGCCCATGCGATAGCAGCCGGCCAGGCCGTGTCGGGGGAGGGCGCGTCGGCGCTGATCGCCGCGGCCGCCGAGGCCGACGCTAAGAGCCGCGCACGCCTGCAGGGGCAGGCTCTGCTGGTGGCGGCGCTGAAGCCTGAGCTCACGCCCGCCGATCGCCGGCGGCTGGCGGCGTTCGCCGCGCCCGAAGGCAAGGCTCCGGCCGCCCGCAGCCTGGCGCTGGCCGACGCGGCGGGGCGCAAGCTGCTCGGCGAGACGGCGCTGCTCGCCCTGTGGACCGCAGCCGACGCCGGCGCCGCCGGGCCCGGGCTGGCCGACCGGGCGCGCATCGTGCACGCGCTGGCGCTCGCGGGCCTGGAGACCGACGCCCGGGCCTTCGCCCTGGAAGGGCTCGTGGCGCTGAAATGAGCGGCCAGGGCCAGGGCTGGGCCGAGGCCTTCCTCGAGATGATGGCCGTGGAGCGGGCCGCGGCGAAGAACACCCTGGCGGCCTACGCCCGCGACCTCGCCGACGCGTCGGGCTTCCTGACCCGACGCGGGCGCGATCTGGCCGCGGCCTCGGCGGAGGACGTGGAGGCCTATTTCGCCGATCTGGGCGTCCGCGGCCTCTCGCCCGCCACCGCCGCGCGGCGGCGCGCCGCCGTGCGGCAGTTCTATCGGTTCGTGCTGGGCGAGGGCTGGCGCACGGACGACCCGTCCCGGCGGGTGGAGGCGCCGAAGAAGGGCCGCAGCCTGCCCAAGGTGCTGTCTCGCGAGGAGATGGACCGGCTGATCGCGGCGGCGGCGGCCCGCGACGGGCGGCAGGGACTGCGGCTGGGCTGCATGGTCGAGCTCGCCTACGCCTCCGGGCTGCGGATTTCGGAACTCACCGGACTGACGCTGGCCGCGCTGGCCCGCGACCCGGCTTGTCTGATCGTCCGGGGGAAGGGCGGCAAGGAGCGGCTGGCGCCGCTGAACGAGACAGCGCGCGCGGCGGTGAAGGCGTATCTGGACGTCAGGCCGCAGTTCCTGCCCAAGGGTGACAAGGCGAATCCGTGGCTCTTCCCCTCTCGCGGCAAGGGCGGGCGGCTGACCCCCCGTCGCTTCGCCCAACTACTTGACGAGGCGGCCGCCGACGCGGGGATCGATCCGGCCCGGGTGAGCCCGCACGTGCTGCGCCACGCCTTCGCCACCCACCTGCTGGAGGGCGGGGCCGATCTGCGGGTGGTGCAGAAGCTGCTCGGACACGCCGACATCGCCACCACCCAGATCTACACCCATGTCGCGGGCGACCGGTTGGCGCAGGTGGTCGCGACCAAGCACCCGCTGGCGAAGAAGGGCTGACAGAAAAAGGCCGCCCCGAAGGGCGGCCTCCTGAAGTCTGGCGGGCGGCTTAGCCGGTGATCCGGTAGCGGCCCTGGCTGTCCGGGCAGACCCGGACGTAGCGGTAGTCGTTGCCGTAGCTGTCCACCGGCGCGGGCGCCAGGCGGCAGCGCTGGGCGGTGTAGTAGCTGTAGCGGTCCGAGCGGTACCCAGCGGCTTCGCGGTACGGGATGGTCTCGTTGTAGGCGAAGTACGGGCCGCGGCTGTCGCACTTGTACTTGTCGTTCGCACGGCCCACGGCCGCGCCGAGGCCGCCGCCGACGACAGCGCCCAGCACCGCACCTTCGGTGCGGGCGTTGCGCGCCGCGACGTTTGAGCCCAGCACGGCGCCCGCCAGGGCGCCGATCACGCCGGCCGTGACGGTCGAGTTGTTGTTGTTGCACTGGACGCCGGTCGTGCTGGCGTTCGAGCCGTAGTAGCCGGCCGAGGGCGCATAGCCGTAGCGGTTGTTGGACCAGTAGGCCTCGTCCCAGGCCGGGCGAGCGTAGCGGCGGGCGTAGGAGCCGTAGCCGTAGCGGGCGTCGTAGCGGGCGCGCTCGCGCTCCCAGTCGGCCAGGCGGCGCTCGTAGTCGCGGCGCGCCTCACGATAGTCCTGGCGGGCCTCGCGGTAGTTCTCGCGGCTCGCTTCATATTGGTCGCGCTGAGCGTCGTACTGCTGCTGGGCGCGCTGGTATTCCGGGGTCGGGCGGTAGTACTGGGCGCTGGCCGGGGCGGCGATCGCCAGCGCCAGCACCGAGGCCGTCCCGATCTTCATGGCGGCGTTCATCGGTGTCTCTCCATTTCTCCTCGAGCGCGGCGCTGTGTCAGGGCGTTGATCCGCGCGGGTTCAAAGGCGCGCGCCGGTCCTGCCTCCAGCCCCCCGGTGGATGCGGGCCCGGCTCGACCTCGGCCTCACAAACGATAAGCCGCCGGAGGAGGTTGCACGGACGATCCGCGCGCCGGTGACGGTTGCGTGAGCTAGCCGGCGCCGGTCTGGGAGTGCGGGGCGCTCACCGGCTTGCTCTCCGGAGAGCCGCGCTCGCGCAGGAAGATGGCCAGGACCACCAGCACGGCGGTGGAGAGGAACTCGCTCTGCCAGTTCTGGAAGGATTCGAACCAGAAGCGCGGATCGACGGCGTAGGCCAGCAACTCGGGCGGAGGCTGGTGGTGCTCCATGGCCTCCTCGACCGACTGGCGGAAACTGTTCAGCCAGTGCAGCACGAACGAGGCGAGGAAGAGCAGGAAGAGCGTGGCGCCGAGGGAATGGGCGTAGAGCGCGCGGGCGACGCCGCCGGCCCGGACCGGCCAGGGCGCCTTCGGATCCTTCTCGTCCAGCGCCGGGTCGCGGTCCTGCGGGGCGGGCGAGTCCGGGTCCTTGGACTCGGGCGAGCCGCGCTGGAACAGATAGGCGGTCAGGGTGACGTAGGCCGACATCTGCAGGAACTCGCTCTCCCAGTTCTCGAAGAGGGCCGAGAGGAACTCGCCGCCGACCAGGAACTGGCCGAAGGAGACCATGACGAGGCCGTGCTGGAGCCTGTCCTCGTTCTCCTGCGCGTAGCCGGAGATCATCTGGCCGACCAGGCTGGCCAGGAACAGCAGGCCAAGCGCAATCGTCAGACCATTGTCGCGGAGCATCTTCTTCATGCGCGGTGGAAACCGCGACAACGGTAGAGGTTCCCGGCAGGAGCGGGCGGCGTGGCGGCCGGCAAGCCGTACTTGTGAGGGCGGGGGAACCCGCCTAATTTCCGCCGCTTCCCGACACGGCAGGAGCCGCACCCCAGAATGGCCGCCCATTACCTCGAGTTCGAGCGCCCCATCGCCGAGCTCGAAGCCAAGATCGAGGAACTGTCGAAGCTGTCCGAGACGGCGGGGCCCGGAGCCTTCGACGCCGAGATCGAGGCCCTGCGCGCCCGCGCCCAGGACCTGCGGCGCGACGCCTACGCCAACCTCGACGCCTGGCAGAAGACCCAGGTGGCGCGCCACCCGGACCGGCCGCACTTCGTCGACTACGTGGCCGCCCTGATCGAGGACTTCCAGGAACTGCGCGGGGATCGCGGCTACGCCGACGACCAGGCGATCCTCGGCGGGCTCGGCCGTTTCCGCGGCCGGCCGGTCGTGATCATGGGCCACGAGAAGGGCCGCGACACCGTCACCCGGGTGAAGCACAACTTCGGCATGGGCCGGCCGGACGGCTACCGCAAGGCGATCCGCCTGATGGAGCTGGCCGAGCGCTTCGGCCTGCCGGTGGTCACCCTGGTCGACTCCGCCGGCGCCTATCCGGGGATCTCCAGCGAGGAGCGCGGGGTCGCCGAGGCCATCGCGCGCTCCACCGAGAAGTGCCTGCAACTCGGCACGCCCAACGTCACGGTGATCACCGGCGAGGGGATGTCCGGCGGCGCCATCGCGATCGCCGCCACCAGCCGGGTGCTGATCCTCGAGCACGCCATCTATTCCGTAATCTCGCCGGAGGGCGCGAACTCGATCCTGTGGCGCGGCGGCCGCACGGCCGCCGACGCGGCCAAGGCCATGAAGATCACCGCGCAGGACCTGCTCGGCATGAAGATCGTCGACCGGATCATTCCCGAGCCCACGGGCGGGGCGCACTCGGACCCGGCGGCGGCCATGGCCACCGTCGGCGACGTGCTTGAGGAGGAGCTGCGCGGCATGGACGGCCTCTCGGCCGACGAGCTGCGCAAGCGGCGCGCCGAGCGGTTCTATGCCATCGGGCGCTCGGGCCTGCAGTAAACCCGCGCTTGCCTGACGCGGCGTCGCGCTGTTGAGTTCGTCCAAACGATCGTTTGGAGGAACGTCGCATGGCGCTGAAGACGCGGTTCACGGAGGCTTTTGGGGTCGAGCACCCCATCGTCCAGGGCGGCATGCAGTGGGTCGGGCGCGCCGAGCTGGTGGCCGGAGTCGCCAACGCCGGCGGCCTGGGCTTCATCACGGCGCTGACCCAGCCGACCCCCGACGACCTGCGGCGCGAGATCGACCGCTGCCGCAAGCTCACCGACAAGCCGTTCGGTGTGAACCTGACGATCCTGCCGGCGATCAACCCGCCGCCCTACGCCGAGTACCGGCAGGCGATCATCGACAGCGGCGTGAAGATCGTGGAGACGGCCGGCTACAAGCCGCAGGAGCACGTGGACCATTTCAAGGAGCACGGGATTAAGGTGATCCACAAGTGCACCGCGGTCCGCCACGCGCTGTCGGCCGAGCGAATGGGCGTCGACGCCATCTCCATCGACGGCTTCGAGTGCGCGGGTCACCCGGGTGAGGACGACATCCCGGGGCTGATCCTGATCCCGGCCGCCGCCGACAAGGTGAAGATCCCGATGATCGCCTCGGGCGGCTTCGGCGACGCCCGCGGCCTGGTGGCGGCGCTGGCGCTCGGCGCCGACGGCGTGAACATGGGCACCCGCTTCATGTGCACGGCGGAGAGCCCGATCCACCAGAAGGTGAAGGAGCAGATCGTCGCCAACGACGAGCGGCAGACCAACCTGATCTTCCGCACCATGCACAACACCGCCCGGGTGGCGAAGAACGCCGTGTCCGACGAAGTCGTCGCCATCGAGCGGCGCGGCGGGGCCAAGTTCGAGGACGTGAAGGAGCTGGTGGCCGGGGCTCGCGGCCGCGTGGTCTACGAGGCCGGCGACCCCGACTATGGCATCTGGTCGGCGGGCATGGTGCAGGGGCTGATCCACGACATCCCGACATGCGAGGAACTGATCAGCCGGATCGTGCGCGAGGCCGAGGAGATCATCCAGGGCCGGCTGGCGGGCATGGTCGGTGGCAAGCGGGCGCTCGAGACCGCCAGACCGTCGCGCCAGCAGCGGAAAACAAGAGAGCCCCCCGGGCCCCCCCGCGGCCCCTTGGGTTTTAGTGCAGAACGTTCGCCCCCCGGA
>NZ_JAYSEO010000031.1:0-24631 GCF_041913825.1 Phenylobacterium sp. | reverse complement strand
GCGAGCCGCCGGGTCGCCCCGGCGGCTCTTACGTTTGTCGTCTCGATCGAGCGCCGCCCGGACCGAAGCCCGGGCGGCGCCTCGGCTTAGAACGTCATGTTCGCGCCGACGAAGAAGAACCGACCCCGGTTGTCGTACTGCGACGCGCCCGTGCCGGTGCCCGTCGAGATCGAGTTGTCGGGGATCTGCGGCGGGTACTTGTCGAACAGGTTGATGACACCCGCACGGACCGTCACGTCGTCGTTGACGCGGTAGGAGCCGCGCACGTCGTGCCGGAAGTAATCGCCGGTCTTGTAACGCTCCAGCTGGTTGGGCTGGAAGGCGTTGTTGGCGATCATCGAGCCGAAGTAGATCGTGCTCCAGGTCAGCGACACGTCGTTGTACGACCAGCGGGCCGAGAAGTTGCCCTTCCACTCCGGCGTCGCGTTGTTGATGGTGTTCGCGAGCTGGGTGTAGGACTGGCCCGGCAGACCCTGCAGCGCGAACTGGTACATCCACGTGGCGTCGAGGCGCAGCGAGATGTCGCCGTAGTCGCGGTCGAACATCTCCGAGGTGCGCAGGCCGTAGGCGATCGAGTAGTCGTAGCCTTCGACCTTCACCGTGGCGACGTTCTGGTTGATCAGCGTCACCTGGTTCACGCCGCCAACCCGGCCGCTGATGCCGGTGCCCGTCGGGTCACGGCTGATCTGCGCGCAGTAGGGGTTGGAGGCATAGGCCACGCTGCTGTCGTAGCAGAGCGCCTGGAACAGCGTGTTGATCGGGATCGTGCCGACCTGACCGCGGATGTTGTACTTGAAGTAGTCCACCGAGATCTGGAGGTTCGGCACCCAGCGCGGCTGGATGACCACGCCGTACTGGTAGGTGTGCGCGCGTTCCTCGTTCAGTTCCGGGTTGCCGCCTTGCAGGAGTTGCAGCGACGGACGGCCCGGGCCGAAGTTCGACTCGAAGGTGGCCGGGTTGTAGTTCGGGATCGCCGCGGCGCAGGTGATGCGGCGGGCGGCCTGCTGAGCGGCCGTCGCGCCGGCGAAGGCGGAACGATCGCAGGGGTCCACCGCCGTCGTCGTGAAGTTCACGCTCTGCGGCGAGTACAGCTCGACGATGTTCGGAGCCCGGATCGCGGTGGCTTCCGAGGCGCGGAAGCGGATGTCCTTGATCGGGGACCAGTTCACGACCGCGCGCCACTGGTTGCCCAGCCCGATGGTCGAGTAGTTGGACCGGCGGCCGGCCAGTTCGACGCTGAGTTCGTCGGCCAGGAACATGTCCCGGAGCAGCGGGATGCGGACTTCGGCGAAGCCTTCCACCACGTCGAACGACCCCTCACGGGTGCCGATCGGGTTGATGTAGAGGGCGCCGCTCGCACCGAGCGGATCCTGCTCGAACGAGCTCTTCTCTTCGCGGGCTTCCAGACCGGCGGCGAAGCCGATCGGGCCGGCGGGCAGCTCGATCACGTCGAAGCTGATGTTGGCGCCGGCGATCGACTGCTCGATGCGCTGGTCGGTGTTCGACACGCCGTTGGCCCACAGGACCGCTTCGCGCGACGCGCCGTTGATCAGGTTCCACGGCACGCAGCCGGCGGCCCGGGCGTTGACGTCACGGCAGACGATCTGGCCGTTGACCAGAACCGCATCGGTGGCCTGCTGCACGCGGGAGATGTTCGGCTGGCCGTAGGAGATCGTCGAGCCGTCCAGTTCGGAGTACTGGCCGTACACGTCCCAGCTCACGCCGCGGCCCAGCACCTCGAAGTCGCCTTCGAAGCCGGCCAGCAGCTTGATCTGCTCGCGCTCGGTCTTGACGTTCCGGCCGCCGAACTCCTGCCAGAACTTGCCGACCTGGGCGGTCGAGGTCTGGGTGAAGGTCTTGCCGGCCGCGAGCCATTCGGCGCGCAGGGCGGCGGCGGTCGGGTTGTTGGCCGCCAGGAACGCGTTGTCGCCGCGCAGGACGACCGGCATGGTGCCGCCGCCCGCCGCCGTCGAGAATGCCGGCTGGAAGATGCCGTAGCCCGAGCCCTTCACGTAGCTCACGTCCGCGAACGCCTTGATGCTGTCGGTCAGGGCGTAGTCGACGTAGGTGCGCAGGATGGTGCGGTTCGATTTGGCCTGCAGCGTGTTGTAGATCGTCGAGTAGAACAGCGCCTCGTCCTGGCAGTCCGGCTGGACGGTCGGGGTCGAGCAGGCGGCCGACAGACGGACCACCTGGGTCGGGTCACGCACGTCGAGGGTCACGGCGCGGGCCGTGCCGAGCGCGCCGCCCAGCAGTTGGAAGGTCGCATACGGCGAGGTGTTCGCGCGCGAGGCCGTGATGATCGGCTGCGGGGTCACCCGCGTGTCGCGGCGCACGCCCGGGAACAGCTCGTCCCGGTCCTTTTGCATGATGATGTCCTGGCTGGCGTATTCGCCGCCGATCAGGACGTTCAGACGGTCGTCGAGGTACTTGCCGCCCCAGTTGAAGCCGAGCCGGAACTCCTCGCCGTCGCCTTCCTGGCTGATGCCGCCCTGGATGTCGACTTCGAGCCCGTCCTGCTCCTTCTTCATGATGAAGTTGACGACGCCCGAGATCGCTTCCGAGCCGTACACGGCCGAGGCGCCGCCGGCGATGGTTTCAATCCGTTCCACCATCAGCGAGGGGATGGTGTTCAGGTCGACGCCCGGCGAGGAGGCGTCGGAGAACGGCAGGCGGCGGCCGTCCATCAGCACCAGGGTGCGGGTCGGGCCGATGCCGCGGATATCCGCGCGGGTCTGGCCGGCCAGGAACAGGGTGCCCGACGAGTTCTGCTGGTTGGTCGCCGGGTTGATGTTCGGCTGTTCCAGCAGCACGTCGCCGATGGCGACGTTACCCGAAGCGCGGATCGCCTCGGAGGTGACCACCGACAGCGGCTGCGGCGTGGAGAAGGTGTCGCGGCGGATGCGCGAGCCGGTGACCACGATCTCCTCGACGCCCACGTCTTCCTGGGCGTGGACGAAGGTCGGCAGGGTCATCAGGCTGGCCGCGGCCGAAGTGCCGAGCAGCGCGGTTCGAAGCTTGTTTCTCATCACAACTTTCATTCTTGGGGCCCCCGGGCCGGATGGGACGTTTTCTGCGCGCCGGAGGCACTCCGACGCAGCTTGGCCGTCGGGCGCGGCGGACCACGCAGCGCCACCGCGCCCGACGTCCCCCAGCCGCCCACAAACGGCGAGCGGGCAAGCTGTCACGCACGCGACAGGCGGGCAACGAAAAGCCGCCACAATGTTACGTGGTCGGTTACCGATGTTTCACATTTGGCCGCGGGTGCGCCCAATTCGCCACACATCGCTGGAGGTGCGGGCATTTCTCACCCGTGAGGCCGGGTCGAACCGGCGCAGCGGGGATCTTTCAGGCGATCTGGCGCAAGGATTCGCCGAGTTGGTCCACCGCCTCAGGCGTCGTGGCCCAGGAGCACATGAACCGCACCGTTCCGTCGAGGAAGCGGTATGCGAACCACCCGGCGGCCTGGAGGGCCGTCAGGCGCTCGTCGTCCATCTCCACGAACACGGCGTTCGCCTCCACGGGGTGGCGCACCGGGAAGGGCATGCCCTGCGCAAGCCGGCGGGCCATGGCGTTGGCGTGGGCGGCGTGGCGCAGGAAGGCGCCGGAGCCCAGCATCCCGATGAAGGGCGCGGCGTAGAAGCGGCCCTTGGACGGGAGCTGGCCGGACTGCTTCAGCCGGGCGTCGAAGCGGCGGGCCAGCGCCCGGTCGAAGATCACGATGGCTTCCGTGGGCGGCATCCCGGCCTTGGTCCCGCCGATCACCAGCAGGTCGACCCCCAGGTCCTTGATCCGCTTGAGGTCGAAGCCCGCCGCCGCGGCGTTGGCAAGCCGGGCCCCGTCGAGGTGCACGCCGTAGCCGCGGGCCTTCACCGGCTCGGTCAGGGCGGCGATCGCCTCGGCCGTGTAGACGGTCCCGTACTCCGTGGCGTTGGTGAGCGACAACGCCGCCGCCGGTTGCCTGTACGAGACGTCGGGCTGTTCCAGGGCCGCGGCCAGCGCCGCCGGATCGATCTTTCCCGACCCGCCGGGCAGGCCGGTGAGGCCCACCCCGTGCCCGAACAGGCCGGGGGCGCCGGTTTCGTCGGTGCAGATGTGGGCGTGGTGGTGGGCCAGCATGGCCTCAAACGGCCGGCAGAGCGCCGCCACGCACACCGCATTGGCGGCAGTGCCGGACGCGACGAACCGCACCTCGGCGTCGGCGTCCAGCAGCTCCCGCACGAGCTCCGCGGCGCGCGCGCTTACCGGATCCGTCCCGTAGCCCGAGGTGAAGCCGGTGTTGGCCGCCACCAGGGCGTCCATGGCCTCGGGCGCCGCGGGGGCTGTGTTGTCGGAGGCGAAGTCATAGCGGGCGCTCATGGGCGCCCCTTTAAGGGTCAGAGCTCGCGGGCCCAAGCCCTGACTTCATCGACGAAGAGCCCAGACTCCTCCATGGCGGCGAAGTGGCCGCCGCGCGGCATGTCGGTCCAGCGGACGATGTTGTAGGCGCGCTCGGCGAAGCTGCGGGGCGGGGCGGAATAGAGCGGCTCGCCAGGGAAGTTGGCGAAGGCGGTGGGCGTCTCGCAGCGCTCGCCGGGCTGGAAGGCGACGCCGCCTTCCTCCACCAGGCCGCGATAGTACCAGGCGCCGGTCGCGAAACTGTCCGTCATCACGTAGAGCATGACGTTGGTGAGCAGCCGGTCCTTCGGATAGGCGTCGTCCATCGACCTGGCTCGCAGATCCGACCAGTCGTGGAAGCGTTCCGCGATCCAGGCGGCCTGGCCCACCGGGTTGCCGGCCCCCATCCAGGCGATCGACTGAGGCTTAGACACCTGCAGGCGGAAGTAGGCGCCCATCACGTCCATCATCGCGCCCTGCTTCTGGGCCCAAGCCACCTCGTCCGGCGTCTGGGGACCGCCGTGCGGGCGGAAGCCCAGCATGTTCAGGTGGATGGCCCGGGCGTGGGCGCCGTGTTCGCGGCCGAGCCAGGAGGTGACCATGGCGCCCCAGTCGCCGCCCTGGGCGAGGTAGCTCCCATAGCCGAGCACCTCGGTCATCAGGGTGTTGAAGAGGCGCGCCGTGGTCCGCTGGCCGACCGGGCGCTTCGGCTTGGACGAGAAGCCGAAGCCGGGCAGGGAAGGGATCACGAGGTCGAAGGCGTCTTCGGCGCGGCCGCCGAAGCGCGACGGAAAAGCCAGCGGCTCGATGGCCTGCCAGAACTCGTAGTGCGATCCCGGCCAGCCGTGGGTGACGATCAGCGGGCGCCGACCCCCGGCCTCGCCGATCACGTGCAGGAAGTGGAGGTCGAAATCCTCGACCTTGGCCGTGAACTGCGGGAAGCGGTTCAGGTCGGCGAGTGCGGCGCGCCAATCGTACCGGTCGGTCCAGTGGGCGCAGAGGTCCCTCAGGTAACCGGCGTCGCAGCCGTAGGCCCAGCCGTCCGGCGCCTCCGGCGCCGGTGGCCAGGGATAGTCGCGCACCCGCTGCAGGACGTCCTGCACCCGGGCCTCGTCCCAGCGCGCCTCGAACGGCTTCGGCTCGGCCATCTGTCCCTCCCACTTCGCCGGCGAGCTTGGCGCGGCTGACGCGGGGAAGGTCAAGCCTCGGGGCGCAGGCCCTTGCCCAGGGTGTGGGCGAGCTGATGGTGCAACTGGCTGGCGGCGCCGCGCGGCAGCTTGCCGGCCAGCTCCAGCACCACCACGCCGTGGATCGCCGACCAGAACATGAGGCCGATCTGCTCCGGGTCGCCTTCCATCACGCCCTCGTCGATCTGGTCCTGGACCCAGGCGGTCATGGTGGCGTTGGCGCGGCGGCCCGCCTGCACCAGCTCCGGGTAATCGGCCTCGTGCGGCTGGTTGAGGTCGAACATCAGCTTGTAGGTGTGCGGATGCTCGAAGGCGAAGTCGACATAGGCCTGGCCGACAGCCGCGCCGCGGGCCCGGGCGCCCCTGGCCTTGTCGCGCGCCTCCTCCAGCGCCTCGGCGAAACGGTTGAAGCCGTTCGCCCGGATGGCCGCGAGGATATCTTCCTTGTCTTTGAAATAGCGGTACGGCGTCATCGGCGATACGCCAAGCTCCGCCGCGAGCTGGCGCATGGTCACCGCATCGGGCCCGCGCTCGGCGAAAAGCCGTTCGGCGGCCTCGCAGAGGCGTTCGCGGAAGTCGGCCACATCGGCTTCGGACAGGACGCGCGGCATGATTCCCCGGGACGCATACGAAAGAGGCTTGCCAAGGGCTAACCCTTACCAGATAAATTTACAACGTAAGCTTCATAAGCGCGGGAGGAAGCGCGATGGATGGTGACGTTCGCATCAACCCCTACCTGGCGGGCAATTTCGCTCCGGTTCGAAGCGAGGACGACTTCGACCTCCTGGTGAAGGGGGAGATCCCGCGGGAGCTGCGCGGCGCGCTGTTCCGCATCGGGCCCAATCCGCAGTTCGAGCCCCGGGACCCGAACCACCACTGGTTCGGCGGCGACGGGATGGTCCACGGCTTCTATGTGTCCGACGGGAAGGTTCGTTACCGCAACCGCTACGCCCGTACCCCGAAGTGGCTGCTGGAGAACGAGCACGGCCGCTCGCTGTTCGGGAGCTTCGGCAACCCGATGACCACCGACCCCATCGCCTTCGGCAACGAGGGCGGCGTGGCCAACACCAACATCGTCTGGCACGCCGGCCGGCTGATGGCGCTGGAGGAGGGCCACCATCCATTCGAGATGACCCGCGACACCCTGGAGAGCCAGGGCTACGTGCGCGACTACCGCGGCCGGGTCACGGCGCACCCAAAGATCGATCCCGTCACCGGCGAGATGGTCTGGTTTGCCTACGGCGTCGGCGACATGCCCCTGTCGGCGGGGATGAGCTACGGCGTGACGGGCGCGGACGGACGGGTGGTCCGGAGGGATGACTTCCAGGCGCCGTTCGCCTGCATGGTCCACGACTTCATGGTCACCGAGAACCACGTCCTGTTCCCGATCCTTCCGCTGACGGCCAGCCTCGAGCGGGCCATGAGCGGAAAGCCGGCTTTCGCCTGGGAGCCGGAGAAGGGCAGCTACGTGGGCGTCATGCGCCGGGACGGCGACGTCTCGCAGATCCGCTGGTTCAATACCGAGGCCTGTTACGTCTTCCACCCGCTGAACGCCTGGGAGGCGGACGGCAAGCTCTACGCCGACGTGATGCGCTACGACGTGGCGCCGCTCTTCCCCAACGCGGACGGATCGCCCGGCGCGAAGTCGGCCGCGCGGATGGTGCGCTGGACCTTCGATCTGACCGGCGCGAGCGACGCCATCAAGGAGGAGCCGCTGGACGACCTCGACGGCGAGTTCCCGCGGGTCGATCCGCGCGTGGAGACCCGCGCGCACCGCCACGGCTGGTACGCCGCCGACACCACCGGCTCGAAGACCGTGCGGCAGAACGCCATCGCCCACCTGGACCTCGCCACCGGCCGGCGGCAGGTCTACGAGCTCACGGGCGGCGACCTCACCTCGGAGCCGGTGTTCACGCCGCGTTCGGCGGAGGCGCCGGAAGGCGACGGCTGGGTCACGGCGGTCGTCTGGCGCGCGGCCGAAAACCGCTCGGACCTGCTGGTCTTCGAGGGGCAGGACGTGGCGAAGGGACCGATCGCCACGGCCGAGCTGCCGCGGCGAGTGCCCTTCGGCTTCCACGGCAACTGGGTGAGCTTCTAGGGGCGATTGCCAGCCGCGCTCCGGGTCGCCATCCTGTTCCAAAGCAGGGGGAGGGCGATGCGCTCAGTCATGATCGGAGCCGGGCTGGCGGCGTGGCTCGCCGCCGGCCCGGCCGCCGCCGGCCCGGATTTCGCGGATCGCCGGGACCTGGGCTTTGCGGAGCGGGGATTCGCCGGGACGCGCAGCGATCCGAGGATCCTCGACGCGCAGGGGCGGCTGGTCTGGGACCTCTCCGCCTACGATTTCCTGAAGGGGCGGGCCCCGGCGACGGTGAACCCCAGCCTGTGGCGGCAGGCGCAGCTTCTCTCGAAGCATGGGCTCTTCAAGGTGACGGACGGGGTCTGGCAGGTGCGCGGCTTCGACCTCGCCAACGCCACCTTCGTGGCCGGCAGGACGGGCTGGATCGTCATCGATCCCCTCACCTCGGCCGAGGCCGCCCAGGCCGCGCTCGACCTGGCCAACGAGAAGCTCGGCCGGCGACCGGTCGTGGCCCTGGTCTACACCCACAGCCACGTGGATCACTTCGGCGGCGCGCGCGGCATGGTCGCCCAGGCCGACGTGGAGACCGGCCGGGTGCAGGTGATCGCGCCGGAGGGCTTCCTCGAGCACGCGGTCAGCGAGAATGTCATCGCCGGTGCGGCCATGGCCCGGCGGGCGGTCTATCAGTTCGGGACCACCCTGCCGAAGTCGGCGACGGGGCAGGTGAGCGCCGGAATCGGCCAGGGGCTGAGCGCCGGGACCCAGACTCTGATCCCGCCGACGGTCGAGGTGGCGCGCACTGGCCAGGAGCTGACGGTCGACGGCGTGCGCATGCAGTTCCAGCTCACGCCAGGCGCCGAGGCGCCGGCCGAGATGAACATCTGGTTCCCGGAGCTGAAGCTGCTGGACCTGGCCGAGAACGCCAACGCCACGATGCACAACGTGCTGACGCCGCGCGGAGCCCTGGTGCGCGACGCGAAGGCCTGGTCGGACTACCTTTCGGAGTCCCTGCGCCTCTACGGCGGCCAGGCCGAGGTGATGATCACCAGCCATGCCTGGCCCCGGTTCGGCGGCGGCGAGATCACGGAGTTCGTGGGCAAGCACCGCGACGCCTACAAGTTCCTGCACGACCAGACGGTGCGGCTGATGAACGAGGGCCTGACCGGCCCTGAGATCGCCAACCGCCTGACGCTGCCCGAGGTGCTGGATCGCGAGTGGTACAACCGCGGCTACTACGGGACGCTGAGCTTCAATTCGCGCGCGGTCTATCAGCGCTACATGGGCTGGTACGACGCCAATCCGGTGAACCTCGCCCCGCTTGATCCGGCCGACGAGAGCCGGCGCTACGTGGCCATGATGGGCGGCCCGGCCCGCGTGGTGGCGGAAGGCCGCAAAGCCTTCGCCGCGGGCGACGACCGCTGGGCCGCGACGCTCCTCAACCGCGCAGTCCAGGCCGACCCGAAGGACCAGGCGGCCCGGGACCTGCTGGGCCAGGTCTACGAGCGGCTGGCTGCCGGAGCGGAGAGCTCGTTGTGGCGCAACATGTACCTGACGGGCGCCCAGGAGCTGCGCTCGGGCGTTCGCGCCGGTCGCACGGCGCAGGGCGCCCCGGACCTCATCCGCAACACGCCGACGCCCATGCTGCTGGACCTGATGGCGGTGCGGCTGGACCCGGCCAAGGTCGGTGACCAGGCGCTGGTGCTCGACCTCGCCTTCCCGGAGCGCAAGGAGCGGTTCCGCGTGACGGTCCGCAACCAGGTGCTGACCTGGGAGGCCGATCCGGCCGGCGGGCGAGCCGACGCCGCCGTCAGCCTGCCGCGCGCGCAATTCCTGGCGATGGCCGCCGGGGGTCCGGGCGCCGCCGCCGGCGAGGAGGCTGCGGCGTTGAAGCGCCTGTTCGGCTGGTTCACTCCACCGAGCGGCGACTTCCCGATCGTCTGGCGCTAAACGCCCGCGCCTTGCGCCAGCCGCGGCCCGCGTGACAGGCTGTGCGTCTGGTAGGGGAGGCGGCGGTCTTGTCCAGGTTTCATGTGGCGCTGGCCGCCTGCGCGGCGATGGTCCCGGCGCTGGCGGTGGCGCAGGACGCGCCCAGGCTTTCGCTGACCATCTACAACTCCAACCTCGCCCTGGTGCAGGACACCCGGAGCATCGGGGTCGCCGCCGGCCGTTCGCGGCTCGAGTTCAAGGATGTCTCCGGCCAGATCCGCCCCGAGACCGTCTCGCTGGCGGCGAACGGCGTGGGCGTCGTCGAGCAGAACTTCGACTACGACCTGCTGACCCCGGCCAAGCTGATGGAGAAGGCGGTCGGCAAGCAGGTGCAGATCGTCCGCATCAACCCGGGCAACGGCCAGCAGACCACCGAAACGGCCACGGTGCTGTCCGTGAACCAGGGCGTGGTCCTGAAGATCGGCGAGCGGATCGAGGTGCTGCGCGAGGACGACATCCCGACGCGGGTGATCTTCGACCGGATCCCGGAGAACCTCCGCGCCCGGCCGACCCTCTCGGTGACGGTGGACTCCGCCCGCGGCGGTCCCCGTCCGGCGACGCTCACCTACCTGACCCACGGGCTCTCCTGGAAGGCGGACTATGTGGCGCTGTTCGAGGAGGCCGCGGGCCGGCTCGACCTGCAGGGCTGGGTGACCCTGGCCAACAGCTCGGGCGTCGACTACCGCGACGCGGACGTCCAACTCGTGGCCGGCGACATCAACCTGGTCCGCAGCGACCAAGAGTACTTCGCCCGCTACCGCCAGCCGCGCGCTTCGACCCGCCGGGCCGGCGTCGAGACCCCGGCCGGGCCGGAGTCGGTCGGCGACTACTACCTCTACCCGCTGCCCGCCCGCACCACCGTGGCGCAGAACCAGACAAAGCAGGTGAGCTTCCTGGACGTGAAGGGCGGCCGAGCGCGCAAGGGTTACGCCTACCGCGCCTATGGCTTCCAAAGCCTGGAGGAGCCGGCGGCGGCGGACGTCGCCGTGGAGTTCGCCAACTCCACGGCCGGCGGCCTGGGCGCGCAACTGCCCGCTGGCATCGTGCGGGTCTATGTGAAGGACGCGGCCGGCGAGCCGAAGTTCGTGGGCGAGAACCGCATCGACCACACCCCGCAGGGCTCGGACCTGTCGGTGAAGATCGGCGAGGCTTTCGACGTCACCGTCCAGCCTACCGTCCTCGCCCAGGAGCGGAGCCGGCGCGACACCAACCGATACCGGATGGAGTATCTGGTGCGGAACGCCCGTCCGCAGCCGGTGACCGTGACGATCCGCCAGGGCGGGATGTGGCGGGACGGCAAGGTGCTGGAGGAGAGCCTGCCCAGCACCCGGGTCGACGCCTACAACCTGGCCTGGGAGGTGCCGGTCCCGGCGAACGGCGAGACGAAGCTCAGCTTCTACGTCGACGCGGGGCGCTGATGCCGGGGCGGGCGGCCATCGCGCTGGCCGTGGCGCTCGCCGCCCCGGCGGGGGCGCAGGTGGTGTCCGAGGCGCCCGACCGGGCGGCCGTGACCATCTACCGCCAGGGCGAGCCAGACTATTTCACGCCGGCCTACGAGGTGGAGCTGGACCCCTGGTCGGGTCTGGCCTTCGTCAGCGAGACCCGCACGGTCGAGCTGCCGGCGGGGCCCAGCCGGATCAGCTTCCGCGGCGTGGCCGAGACGATGGTCGCCGAGACGGCCGCGGTGGAGGGGCTGCCCGGCGCGGTGATCGAGCGCAATCAGGACTACGACCTGCTGAGCCCCGGCGCGCTGCTGGAGGCTGCGGTGGGCGAGACGGTGAGCCTTGTGCGGACCAACCCCGCCACCGGCGAGGTCACCACCCGCCGCGCCGTCCTGCGTTCCGGGCCCGACGGGCCGGTGCTGGAGACAGACGGCGGGATCGAGGCGCTGCGCTGCAGCGGCCTGCCCGAGCGGATCGTCTTCGACAGGACGCCGGAGGGGCTCACTGAGCGGCCCACCTTCTCGGTCCTGGCCGAGACGCCGAAGGCCGGGCTCTACACGGTCCGCCTGAGCTATCTCGCCACCGGCTTCAACTGGTCGGCCGACTATGTGGCGCGGCTGAGCCCGGACGGGCGGACCGTGGACCTCTCCGGCTGGCTGACCCTCGTCAACAACACCGCCACGAGCTTCGTGCGGGCGCCCACGGATGTTGTGGCCGGCGAACTGTCGCGCGACGAGGCCACGGTTCCGACGATGGCGGACGCCGAGCCTGTGGCCACCCACTGCTGGGGCGGAGTGGGGTTCCCGGCCATACCGCCCCTGCCGGTTCCCCCCGTCGCGCGGCGCGTGGCAGAGCCCGACCTGACCGGGCTGGAGGAGATCGTGGTGACCGGTTCCCGGATCGCCCGGCAGAGCGATCTCGGCGACTACAAGCTCTACACCCTGCCTGAGCCGACCACCGTGGCGGCCCGGCAGACCAAGCAGGTGCTGTTCCTGGACCAGAAGGCCGTACCCGTGGAGCGCGTCTACGCCTTCCGGGTCGACGACGACACGGACCTGGACGACGCGGATCCCGGCCCGACCCGCGTGGTCCTGCGGCTGCGCAACGAGGTCCGGCGCGGGCTTGGCAAGCCGCTGCCGTCGGGCGTGGTTGCGGTGATGGCGCCGTCCGATCGCGGGGCGGTGCTGGCCGGCGAGGACCGGGTGAAGGACACGCCCGTGGGCCTGCCGCTCGACCTGGAGATCGGCCGCTCGGCCGACGTACAGGCCCAGGTGCGCGTCCTGCGGGACTGGGAAGCGGACGGGTTGGACCATGCGGAGCTGGAGGTCACCTTCTCCAACGCCCGCGCCGCGTCCGTCGTGGTGGAGCACCGCCAGGCGCCGCTGGGCGACGACTTCAAGGTTCGGCGGGCTTCGCAGCGCGCGGGTACGCGCAACGGGGATGCGTTCTGGTCGCTGCGGGTGCCGGCCGGCGGGCATGCTCGGCTCACCTACGAGATCTCCGTGCGCCGCTAGGGTTTGCCTGCCGCCAGGGAATAGGGGCAGCCTCGCTGCAAAAGGCTCCTGGGAGGAGATCATGGCGGATCGACTGCCGAAGGCCTGCATCATCGGCGCAGGCTGCTCGGGCTTCACCACGGCCAAGCGGCTGCAGGACCTCGGCGTCCCGTTCGACTGCTTCGACATGTCCGACGACATCGGCGGCAACTGGTACTTCAAGAACCCCAACGGGCTGTCGGCCTGTTACGAGAGCCTGCACATCGACACCTCGAAGTGGCGCCTCGCTTTCGAGGACTATCCGGTCCCCGCCGACTGGCCGGACTTCCCGCACCACGCCCAGCTCCTGCAGTACTTCCGCGCCTACGTGGACCACTTCGGCCTGCGGCCGCGGATCACCTTCAACACGAGGGTCGAGCGGGCCGAGCGCGCCGCCGACGGGCTGTGGTCGGTCACCCTCTCGAGTGGCGAGACGCGGCTCTACGACGTGCTGTTCGTGTGCAACGGCCACCATTGGGACGCGCGGATCCCGGACTATCCTGGTCGCTTCGATGGGCCGGCCTTCCACGCCCATGACTATCGCAGCCCGTTCGATCCCGTGGACATGCGGGGCAAGAACATCGTGGTGGTCGGCATGGGCAACTCGGCCATGGACATCGCTTCGGAGCTCTCCCAGCGGCCGGTCGCCAGGAACCTCTGGGTGGCCGCCCGCCGCGGGGTCTGGGTGCTGCCCAAGTACATGGACGGCCGGGTGGCGGACAAAGCCGTCATGCCGGCCTGGATGCCTCGCAGGCTGGGCCTGGCGCTGGCCCGGAAGAAGATCAAGGCGTCCATCGGCAGGATGGAGGACTACGGCCTGCCCAAGCCGGACCACGAGCCGCTGGAGGCGCACCCCTCCGTCTCCGGCGAGTTCCTGACCCGGGCCGGCTGCGGCGACGTGAAGTTCAAGCCGAACATCGCCGAGCTGATGGGCCGCAAGGTCCGCTTCGAGGACGGCAGCGTCGAGGAGGTGGACGCCATCGTCTACGCCACCGGCTACAACATCAGCTTCCCGTTCTTCACCGACCCGGCCCTGCAGCCAGACGCCGAGAACCGCTTCCCACTGTTCAAGCGGATGATGCAGCCGGGCGTGCCGAACCTGTTCTTCATGGGCCTGGCCCAGCCGCTGCCGACCCTGGTCAACTTCGCCGAGCAGCAGGCCAAGCTCGCCGGCGCCTACCTCGTGGGCCGCTACCGGCCGCCGCCGGCGGAGGAGATGGCGCGGGTGATCGCCGAGGACGAGGCCCTGCACCTCGGCCCCTACTACAGGGCCGCGCGGCACACGATCCAGGTGGACTTCGCCATCTACGTCCGGGACCTGCTGAAGGAGATCGCGCGCGGCGCGAAGCGGGCGCGGGCGGCGGGGAATGTGCTGCCCGTGCCGGGGCGGGCGGACGCCGTCGGCCTCGAGGCCATGGCCGCGGAGTAGCCCGCTAGGCCTAGGCCTCGCCGTCGTCTTCGCAGGTGATCTCGTCCACCAGCCGCGTGGCCTGCCAGAGTTCGACGCTGGGGATGTCCTCTTCGCAGAGATCCTCGGCCGCCTTGGCCTTGGCCTCGCTGTCGTTGGCCGCCTCCACCCAGGAAGCGGTCAGGATCCGGCGCCGCGCGTCGAGCTGATAGGCGCGATAGGTGGTCACTGTGGAGGTTCCCCCGCTGAAGCTGCCCCGCTCAAACGGGCCCAGCTTCAACGGGTTGCATCAGCGGAACCCGGTCAGACCAGGGACCCGTGGCAGTGCTTGAACTTCTTGCCCGAGCCGCAGGGGCAGGGCGCGTTCCGGCCGGTGTCCTCCCAGCCCTGCGGCAGCGAGGTGACGGGCAGGGCGGCGCGCTGGTCGGCGGGCATGCCGTCGGGCAGCGCGCCCATCTGGGCCACGTTCTCGCCGGTCAGCGGATCGAGGTGGATCTCGGTGAACTGACCGGTGGGTAGCGGCGCAGGCTCCTCGAACTGGAACTCCACCGTCATGAGCCAGCGGGTCACGTTCTGGCGCAGGTCCACCAGCAGCTTCTCGAACAGCGAGAAGGCCTCGGTCTTGTACTCGTTCAGCGGATCGCGCTGGCCGTAGCCACGCAGGCCGATGACGTTGCGCAGGTGGTCGAGGTGCATCAGGTGCTCGCGCCACTGCATGTCGACCTGCTGCAGCAGGAAGCTCTTCTCGACGCTGCGCATGTGTGAGCCGACCAGGGATTCGCGCTCGGCGGCGCGGGCGTCAGCCGCCTGGACGATGCGCTCCTCGATCTCCTCGTTGGCGATGCCTTCCTCGGCCGCCCACTCGCGGATGGGCAGCTCCAGGCCGAGGAACTGGCGCAGGTGCTGGTCGAGACCCTCAATGTCCCACTGCTCGGCGTAGGCCTTGGGCGGCAGGTGGCGTTCGACGAAGTCTTGGATGGTGTCGAGGCGGAACTCCCGGATGATTTCCGACAGGTCCTCGGTCTCCATGAACTCCTGGCGCTGCTCGAACACGGCCTTGCGCTGGTCGTTCACGACGTCATCGTACTTCAGCAGGTTCTTGCGGATCTCGTAGTTCCGCTGCTCGACGCGCTTCTGGGCGGTGGCGATGGCGCTGTTCAGCCACTTGTGGGTGATCGCCTCGCCTTCCTGCACGCCGAAGGTCCGCATGATCGCGTCCAGCCGGTCGCCGGCGAAGATGCGCAGCAGGTCGTCCTCGCAGGACAGGAAGAACTTCGATCGGCCCGGGTCGCCCTGGCGGCCGGTCCGGCCGCGGAGCTGGTTGTCGATCCGGCGGCTCTCGTGCCGCTCGGTGCCGAGCACGTAGAGGCCGCCGGCGGCCAGGGACTCTTCCTTGAGGTCCTTGATCTCGGCCTCGATCTCGGCGTGCTTGGCCTTGGCGGCCTCAGGCGTGGGCTCGAGGCCCGCCGCACGCTGCTCCTCGCGCCACTTGGCGAGCCGCATGTCGACGTTGCCGCCGAGCTGGATGTCGGTGCCGCGGCCGGCCATGTTGGTGGCGATGGTCACCGCGCCCGGCACGCCGGCGTCGGCGACGATCCCGGCTTCCTGCTCGTGGTAGCGGGCGTTCAGCACGCTGTGCGGGATGCCCTTGCCGCGGGCGGTGGTCTCCTCGAACGCGCCGTCGCCGAGCGCCAGCAGCTCCTGCTTCGCGGCCTGGGCGGCGACCGGGTCGCGGTCGCGGGCGCGCGCGGCGAGGCTCCAGTGCTCGCGCTTCAGCTTCTTGACCGGAACTTCCCACTCGTAGGTCTTGAGCAGCTCGGACAGATGCTCGGATTTCTCGATGGAGACGGTGCCCACCAGGATCGGCTGGCCGTGGGCATGGCAGTGGGCGATCTGCTTCAGGATCGCCTGGTTCTTCTCCGTCTCGGTCCGGTAGACCTCGTCGTCGTCGTCGATCCGCGCCACGGCGCGGTTGGTCGGGATCTCCGCCACGTCCATCTTGTAGATGTCCAGGAACTCCTGGGCCTCGGTGGCGGCCGTGCCGGTCATGCCCGAAAGCTTGGAATACAGGCGGAAGTAGTTCTGGATGGTGACCGAGGCCAGGGTCTGGTTCTCGGGCTGGATTACGGCGCCTTCCTTGGCCTCGATGGCCTGGTGCAGGCCTTCCGACAGGCGGCGGCCGTGCATCATCCGGCCGGTGAACTCGTCGATCAGGATCACCTCGCCGGCGCGGACGATGTAGTCCTTGTCGCGGGTGTAGAGGACGTTGGCGCGCAGCGCCTGGTTTACGTGGTGCACCACCGAAACGTTGGCGGCGTCGTACAGGCCGGTGGAATCCTCGGCCAGGTGGCCGCCGGCCTGGAGGATCTCCTCGATCTTCTCGGCGCCTTCCTCGGTGAGGATGACCTGGCGCTGCTTCTCGTCGTGGTCGAAGGTCGTCGGGTCCTGGATGAGCTGCTTAATCAGCCCGTCGATGATCTTGTAGAACTCGGAGCGATCCTCGGTCGGCCCGGAGATGATCAGGGGCGTGCGGGCCTCGTCGATCAGGATCGAGTCCACCTCGTCCACGATCGCGAAGTTGTGGCCCCGCTGGACCATCTCGGCGCGGTCGTACACCAGGTTGTCGCGCAGATAGTCGAAGCCGAACTCGTTGTTCGTGCCGTAGGTGATGTCGCTGTTGTAGGCCGCCTGGCGCTGGCCCTGGGACAGGCCGTGGACGATCGTGCCCACCGACAGGCCGAGGAAGCGGTAGACCTGGCCCATCCACTCGGCGTCGCGCTGGGCCAGGTAGTCGTTGACGGTGATGACGTGGACGCCCTTGCCGGCCAGCGCGTTCAGGTAGACAGGCGCGGTCGCGACCAGGGTCTTGCCTTCGCCGGTCCGCATCTCGGCGATTCCGCCCTGGTGCAGGACCATGCCGCCGACGAGCTGCACGTCGTAGTGGCGCTGGCCGAGCGTGCGGCGGGCGGCCTCGCGGACCACCGCGAAGGCCTCTTCCATCAGGTCGTCGAGGCTCGCGCCGTTGGCGATCCGGTCCTTGAACTCCTGGGTCCTGGCGCGGAGCTGGTCGTCGGAGAGGGCCTGGATGGTGGGCTCCAGGGCGTTGATCCGTCCGACCCGGGCCTGCATGGCCTTGACCTTGCGGTCGTTGGAAGAGCCGAAGAACCGTTGGAAGATGCTCAAGGGGAGGCGTCCGGTCTGGGAGGGTAGGCGCGGCCCAAGGCCTTCGCCTGCCGGGAAAAAATCGCTCTTTTCAGGGCGCGCGAGACTTAAGCAGCGCCCCTGCCAGTGTCAACGGAACGGCCCGACGGACATAGCGTCGCTGTGGCCGATTTCCCTCCCCCGGACGGGGAGGGATCGGCCGGCATCCCTGTGGAGCTTCGCCGGCTGGCGAGGCCGCCCGGCCCGGCCTGCGCCGGGGCGAGCGGACCTCAGGAAGCCAGGCCTCGGCTCACCAGACCTCGAACAGGCCGGCCGCGCCCATGCCACCGCCGATGCACATGGAGACCACGACGTTCTTCGCGCCGCGGCGCTTTCCTTCCTGCAGGACGTGGCCGGCGAGGCGGGCGCCGGTCATGCCGAACGGGTGGCCGATGGCGATGGAGCCGCCGTTGACGTTGTACTTCTCAGGATCGATGCCGAGCTTGTCGCGCGAGTAGAGGCACTGCGAGGCGAACGCCTCGTTCAGCTCCCACAGGTCGATGTCGTCGATCTTCAGGCCATGGCGTTCCAGCAGGCGCGGGATCGCGAACACCGGGCCGATGCCCATCTCGTCGGGCTCGCAGCCGGCGACGGCCCAGCCCTTGAACACGCCCATCGGCGAGAGGCCCGCCTTCTCGGCGGCCTTGCGCTCCATGATCACCACGGCGGCCGCGCCGTCGGAGAGCTGGGAGGCGTTGCCGGCCGTGATGTACTTGCCCGCGCCGCGGACCGGCTCGAGCTTCTGCAGGCCCTCCAGCGTGGTGTCCGGACGGTTGCACTCGTCGCGGTTCACCACGTAGTCGACGACGGACTCCTCCTTCGTCTCCTTGTTGACCGTCTTCATCTTGGTTTTCATCGGGACGATCTCGTCAGCGAACTTGTTCGCCTGCTGGGCCGCCGCCATGCGGCGCTGGCTCTCCAGCGAGTACTCGTCCTGCGCCTCGCGGCTGACCTTGTAGCGCTCGGCCACGATGTCGGCAGTGTCGATCATCGGCATGAAGATGGCCGGGTACATCTCTGTGAGCTTCGGATCGAAGTTCTCCATCCCGCCCATGCCGGGATTGGGCATGGAGATCGACTCCACGCCGCCGGCGACGACCACGTCGGCGCCTTCCTCACGGACGTAGTTGGCGGCCATGGCGATGGTCTGCAGGCCCGACGAGCAGAAGCGGTTCACCGTCACACCCGAAGTGGTGATCGGCAGGCCGGCCAGCAGCGAAGCCTGGCGGCCCAGGTTGCCGCCGCCGTGCGCCACGTTGCCGAGGAACACGTCCTCCACCGACGCCTTGTCGACGCCCGCCTTCTCCACCGCGTGCTTGATCGCGTGGGCGGCCATGGAGACGGTGGGCGTCATGTTGAACCCACCCCGGCCGGACTTCGCCAGACCCGTGCGGGCATAGGAAACGACGACGGCTTCGCGCATTCTCAATCATCCTCCCGGAAAATGCCTAGGCAGCGGGTGGCGCAGAAGGCCCCCGCCCAAGTCGGCGCAACCTTTGCACTTGGCGGGTTGATTGGCTAGGGACGGGCCGCGCTGGTCGCGCTCCCATCGCAACGAGGGACCTTATCGTATGGCGGCTGCGAAGCCCTTCCGTCCGCTCCTGATCGCCGGCCTCGCGGCCGTGCTGGCGCTCGGCGCCTGCGGCCGGAGCGGCGGCGGCGAGCAGCCCCCCGAGCGCGGCGACCAGGCCGTCGCGCGCGTGGACGGCCGGACCGTGTGGGCCTCGGACGTGAAGCGCGAGGCCATCGCCCAGGGCAAGATCGGCGAGGGCGAGCCCCTCGACGTGTCCTCGCCGCTCTTCCAGCAGGTGCTGGAGGAGGTGATCGATCAGAAGCTGCTCGCCGCCGAGGCGCTGGAGCGCAAGCTGGACAAGGACCCGGTGGCCCAGCGGCGCCTCGCCGCCGCCCGGGACCGCATCCTCGGCGACATGCTGGTGGAGACGGTGGTCTCGGACGCCGTGAACGAGAACGCCATCCGCGGCCTCTACCAGGAGCAACTGAAGCTCGCGAAGCGTTCGGAGGAGATCCGCGCCCGCCAGATCCTGGTGGCCAGCCAGGCCGAGGCCGAGCAGGTCCGCAAGCTGCTGGGTTCGGGCGCCTCGTTCGAGGCCCTGGCCATGGAGCGCTCCACCGATGCGGCCAGCCGGTTCAATGGCGGCGACCTCGGCTACTTCACCACCGACGTGATGCCGCCGGCCTACGACGCGGCGCTTCGGGACGCCAAGGTCGGTCAGGTGGTCGGCCCGTTCCAGACCGAGAGCGGCTTCGCGGTCCTGAAGGTCGAGGACCGCCGGCTGGAGCAGCCGATCACGCTGGAGGCCGCGCGGCCGCAGATCGTCCGCTTCCTCACCTACGACCAGATCCGCGACCTGCTGGAGAAGCTCCGCGGGCGCGCCAAGGTCGAGATGCTGGCCAAGGCCGAAGGTGGCCGGCCGGCTCCCCCCGCCGACGCGCCCAAGGCCGCGCCCGCCCCTGCCCAACCGCAAACGCCAGTCCAGAAGGGGGCCACGCCTTGAGCAAGAAGCCCGCGAAGACCGCCGCCACCCGCAAGCCCTCCGCCAAGCCGGTGGAGGTGATGGCCCAGACCCTGGACCGCGCGTTCGACCCGCTGGCCAGCGCCCTGAAGCGTGCGGCGCTCCGCCGGGCCGACAAGCAGGCCTCGCAGTTCGCCGCCCCGGCTCCCCCGCAGCCCGCGCCGGCCGCGCCCGGCAAGGCGGCCATGCCGGTTTCCCCGCTGGCCGTGCCGTTCCCGCACATGCCGCCGATCGGCGGGGTCGAGATGGCCACCGGCCGGGCCGGCTTCTACAAGTACGACCGCGAGGACCTGCTGGTCTTCCACTTCCCCGAGGGGGCGAGCTGCGCCGGGGTGTTCACCCGCAGCGCGGTCGGCTCCGCGCCCGTGGACTGGTGCAAGCGGCATCTCGAGGCCACCAAGGGCGATGGCGTGCGGGCGCTGGTGGTCAACGCCGGCTGCGCCAACGCCTTCACCGGCCGCCCGGGCGCCGACGCCGTGCGCCGGGTCGCGTCGGCCGTGGGCAAGCGCTTTGACTGCCGCCAGCGCGACGTGATGGTGGCCTCCACGGGCGTCATCGGCGTGCTGCTGGATGACGCCAAGATCACCCACCGGCTGCCCGACGTGGAGCAGCGGCTGACGCCGGACGGCTGGGCCGGCGCCGCGCGCGCCATCATGACCACCGACACCTTTCCGAAGGGAGCCTACGCCGAGGCGAAGATCGATGGCGTGACGGTGCGGATCGGTGGCATCTGCAAGGGCTCGGGCATGATCGCGCCCGACATGGCCACCATGCTGGCGTTCGTGGTGACCGATGCCGCCATCACGCCCACGGCGCTGCAGAACCTGGTGAACCTCTACACCCGCAACACCTTCAACGCGGTGACGGTGGACGGGGACACGTCCACCAACGACACCCTGCTGCTGTTCGCCACCGGCGCCTCCGGCGCGCCGAAGATCAGCCGCGCCGGCGACCGGCGCCTGGCCGACTTCCGTGACAAGCTGGAGGGGGTGCTGATGGACCTCGCCCACCAGTTGGTGCGCGACGGGGAGGGGGCGACCAAATTCATCAAGGTGACGGTGACCGGCGCCGAGACGGCCGCCAGCGCGCGCAAGATCGCCCGGACCATCTGCGACAGCCCACTGGTGAAGACCGCCTTCGCCGGCGAGGACGCGAACTGGGGACGGATCGTCATGGCGGTCGGCAAGGCCGACGAGCCCATCGACCGCGACTCCATCAGCGTAAAGTTCGGCCCCTACTGGGCCGCCCAGGACGGCCTGATCGCGCCCTCGTACGACGAGGAGAAGATGAGCGCCTACATGAAGCGCCAGGATCTCGAAGTGACGGTGGACGTGGGCATGGGCCGCGCCAGCGCCTCGATCTGGACCTGCGATCTCACGAAGCGCTACGTCGAGATCAACGGCGACTACCGGAGCTGATGCGGTGGTCGAGGCGATCGTCGTCCAGACCACCACCGCCTCCAAGACCGAGGCCGACGCCATAGCCTCGGCGCTGCTGGCCGAAGGCCTGGCGGCCTGCGTGCAGATCAGCGCGATCCGCAGCCGCTATATCTGGCAGGGCGAGGTCCGCCGCGACGACGAGGAGCTGCTGCTCATCAAGACCAGCGCGGACCTGTGGGAGCGCGTCCGCGCCCGCATCCGCGAGCTGCACAGCTACGATCTTCCGGAGATCCTCGCCGCGCCAGTGACCGCGGTCGACGCGGACTACGCCGCGTGGCTCACGACCGTGACGGCGCGACCTTCCCGCTAGAAAAAAGGGCGCGGCGTCGCCGCCGCGCCCTTCCGGGATTCTGCGATCACGCGTGGCCGGGACAGGCCCGGTCACGACGTTCCGTCGCTTAGTGGTTCGACCAGACGCCTTCGCGCCGGCCGCCGCCGCCGCCACGACCGCGGCGGGGACCCTTGAAGCCGCCGCCGGCCGGCTTGGCTTGGGCGGGGCGCTCGCCGCCGCCGCCGCCCGAGCGCGCGGGGGCGCCCTCGTGCCGGTGACCGGGCTTCGGGCCCGAGTGGTTGCGGTTCGGCTTCTTCTGGTGCTGGCCGCGGTGCGGCTGCGCCTTCGGCTGGCCTCGGGTGTCCTCGCGGTCCGGCTTGCCGACCTCGGGCATCACCGCCGTGGCGGCGCCGAGCTGCTTGTCGTTGCGGCGGTCCCAGGAGGGGATCCGCTGGCGGGTCACCTTCTCGATGTCCTTCAGCAGCGGCCGCTCGTCGTCGGCGCAGAACGCCACCGCCGAGCCGTCGGCCCCGGCCCGCGCCGTCCGGCCGATCCGGTGCACGTAGGCCTCCGGGACGTTCGGCAGCTCGAACTGCACCACGTGGCTCACCGCGTCGATGTCGATGCCGCGCGCGGCGATGTCGGTGGCCACGAGGGCGCGCACGTCGCCCTTCTTGAAGGCCGCCAGAGCGCGCTCGCGCTGGCCCTGGCTCTTGTCGCCATGGATGGCGGCGGCCTCGACGCCCACCTGCTCCAGGCTCTTGGCCACGCGGTCGGCGC
Organism: Phenylobacterium sp.; assembly: GCF_041913825.1. GTDB lineage: Bacteria > Pseudomonadota > Alphaproteobacteria > Caulobacterales > Caulobacteraceae > Phenylobacterium. The sequence goes on along the minus strand of NZ_JAYSEO010000031.1, from coordinate 2,397 downwards.
CGCGCTTGGTGCGGGTGAAGACGATGACGCGCTTGAAGCTTTGGTCGTCGAACAGCTCGGCCAGCAGGGCGCGCTTGCGCTGCTGCTCGACGAACAGGACCTTCTGGTTGATCCGCTCCACCGTGGTGGACTCGGGCGTCACCGACACCTTCAGCGGGTTCGGATTGAGGATCTCGGTGGTCAGCTTCTCGATCTCGCTCGGCATGGTGGCCGAGAAGAACAGGTTCTGGCGTTGCTTGGGCAGGAATTTCACGACCCGGCGGATCGGCACGATGAAGCCCATGTCCAGCATCTGGTCGGCCTCGTCGAGCACGAAGGTCTCCACGCCGTGCAGGCTGATCGTCTTCTCCTGGATGTGGTCGATCAGGCGGCCGGGGGTAGCCACGAGCACGTCCACGCCGGGCGCCAGGGCCTTCATCTGCGCGCCGTACTTCACGCCGCCGAACACCACCGCGACCGACAGGCCCATGTGGCGGCCGTAGGCCTTGAAGCTCTCGCCGATCTGGGTCGCGAGCTCGCGGGTGGGGGAGAGGACGAGGACGCGGGCGCTCTTCTGCGGCGCGGGCTTCCGGGTCTCGGCCAGGCGGTGGAGGATCGGCAGGGCGAAGGCGGCGGTCTTGCCGGTGCCCGTTTGGGCGATGCCCAGCAGGTCGCGGCCGGCCATCACGCCGGGGATCGCCTGCGCCTGGATCGGCGTGGGCGTGGTGTAGCCTTCGTCGGCCAGCGCCTTGAGGAGGGGCTTGGCCAGGCCAAGGTCGGTGAATTGGGTCAAGCTTCAGCTTTCACGTATGCGCCGAGCGCGCCCCGTCGGACTCTGCCGAGGGCGCGGGACGCGGGTCTTTGGGGAAGCGCCCCGCGTGATGGGCGATCTATGAGAAGTCCGTTGCGCTCGACAGGCTGAGCCTCCTTCGAGGCCCCACGCGGCTGGAGCGCGGACACACGCCTTATTTAAGGGCGTGAAGGCCAGATGGGGTAAGGCTGCGGCCAAGTCAACCTCGCGTTCGGCGATTGTTCCCGGGGCGTTGCAATTTGAGCGCAGGCGGGCGAAGCCGCGCCCATGACCGCCAAGCCCATGCTCCTCGTGGCCGCCGCCGCCCTGATCGACGCCGACGGCCGGGTGCTGATCTGCCAGCGGCCCGAGGGCAAGCAACTCGCCGGCCTCTGGGAATTTCCTGGCGGGAAGGTAGAGCCTGGCGAGACGCCCGAGGCCTGCCTGATCCGTGAACTGGACGAGGAGCTGGGTATCCGCGTCAGCCACGCGTGCCTCGCGCCGTTCGTGTTCGCCAGCCACGAGTACGAGACCTTCCACCTGCTGATGCCGCTTTATCTCGTCCGCCGTTGGGAGGGCCGGCCCGAAAACCGGGAGCACAAGGCCATGTCCTGGGTGAAGCCGGTGAAGCTCGCCGACTATCCGATGCCGCCGGCCGACGCGCCGCTGGTCGCCTGGCTGCGGGACCTGATCTGATGCGCCAGGCGGCCCACACGCTGTCGATCCAGACGCGCGGGCAGGGCCTGCACGAGTTCACCCACGAGGCCCAGGCCTGGGCGGCGGACCAGCGCATGACGACGGGGCTGCTGACGCTGTTCTGCCGGCACACGTCGGCGAGCCTGCTGATCCAGGAGAACGCCGACCCCGACGTCCGGCGCGACCTCGAGGACTACTTCGCCCGCCTGGCCCCCGAGAGCGCCGCCTACCGACACCAGGACGAGGGGCCGGACGACATGCCGGCCCACCTGCGCACGGCGCTCACCCAGGTGCAGCTCTCCATCCCTCTCGTCGGCGGGCGCCTGGCGCTCGGGACCTGGCAGGGCCTCTACCTTTTCGAGCACCGCGCCCGCCCGCACCGCCGCGAAGTCGTCCTGCACCTGCTGGGCGCCTAGCCTCAGCGCCCGTAGCTGGCCTTCTGGATGCCGCTCCTCGGCGGCTTGACAGCGTCGGTGACGCAGCTCGCCGGTTCCAGCATGGCGTGGGTGGCCAGGCAGTAGACGTCCTCATAATGCGGGCCGGCGCTGGCCAGGCACTGGTAGAGGTTCAGCTTGGCGATCCGCAGGCAGAGCCCGCTCTTCGGCTCGCTCATCAGCCCCTTGCCGCGACCCTCTTCGCCCAGCAGCGAGAGCGCCGCCAGCGCGACGCCGCGGGTGACCAGGGGCGAGGGCTCGCCGCCGCGCCGGCCGGCGTCAGCGACCGCCCGGTAGAGGTGCGCCGGGTCGTCGGCCGCGGGCCGGTAGCCGGCCTGGGAGATCGACTTCACGCGGGCGAGCCTGGCCGGCGCGTTGGGGACCTTCTGCTTCGACCAGCCCTGCTTCTGGAGGGTGTAGGAGGCCTGCTTCACCTTGCGGCCGTCGGCGGCCAGCGCCTCGCCCTGGCGGGCGAGGGCGCCGCCGGCCCGCGCCGCG
>NZ_JAYSEO010000030.1:11168-54900 GCF_041913825.1 Phenylobacterium sp. | reverse complement strand
GGAGCGGCGGCCTCCTGCCTGGGCGAACAGCCCACCAGCGCGGCGATGACGCCGAGGGCGAGCGCCGGCCTCCGGGCGCGGATAAAATCCATGGCCCGGACCATAGCAGCGGCGCGGCGGGTCACCTAGGGTGGCCCGATGACCTTCGACCAGGCCTGCGCGCTCGCCGTCCTGGTCGCCGTGATGGCGGCCCTGATCTGGAACCGGCTCCGCGCCGACGTGGTGGCGCTCGCGGGCGCCGCCGCCCTGCTTGGGCTGGGCGTCATCCGGCCAGTGGAGGCGCAGAGCGCCTTCGCGAGCCCGGCGCTCATCGCGCTCGCCTCGCTGTTCGTGATCGCCTACGCCATGGAGCTGTCGGGCCTGCTCGACGCGCTGATCCGGCTCGGGGTGCGGCTGTGCCGCCGGCTCGGAACGGTGGGCGTCTGGCTGATGATCGGCTTCTGCGGCGTCGCCTCGGCCTTCCTCAACAACACGCCGATCGTGGTGCTGGCCGCGCCCGTGGTCCGCGACGTGGCCGGCTCCCTGAAGCTGCCGCCGCAGCGGTTCCTGATCCCGTTGTCCTACGTGACCATCCTGGGCGGCTGCTGCACCCTGATCGGCACCTCCACCAACCTGCTGGTCAACGACATGGCCCGCAGTTCGGGCCAGCCGGGGTTCGGCCTGTTCGACATCACCCCGGTGGGCGCGATCGTGGCCCTGGCCGGGTGCGCCTATCTGGTGGTCGTGGCGCCGCGCCTGCTGAGCCGCGGGGACGGGCCGGAGCCGCCGACGCTCGCCCAGGCGGTGGAGGACGCCGCCACGGGCCGGGACCTCACCGTCGGCGACGCCAGCCTGTTCCTGGAGCGCCGCCCGCTGGACCTCAAGCGGGGCGCGGCCTCGCTGCTGGTCTTCGTCACCGTGGTGGCGGTCTCGGCGGCGGGCTACGCGCCGATCGCGGCGGCGGCGTTCACCGGCGCGGTGGCGCTGATCCTGACGCGCGTGATCAGCGCCGACGACGCCTACCGCGGCCTGCGCCCCGAGATCCTGATCCTGATCGCCGGGATGGTGGTGGTCGGGCTGTCGCTCGAGGTCACCGGGCTGGCTGCGGCGGCCACCGACGGTCTCTCGACCCTGATGCAGGGCCTGGGGCCGCAGCTTGCCCTGGCCCTCTTCTACCTGATCGCGCTCGTGCTCACCGAAATCCTGTCGAACGCCGCGGTGGCGGTGCTGCTGACGCCGGTTGCGGTGGCGCTGGCCGAGAGCCTGGGGGTCAGCCCGCAGCCGTTCCTGGTGGGGGTGATGATGGCCGCGAGCGCCGCCTTCGCCACGCCGTTCGGCTACCAGACCAATGTGCTGGTCTATGAGATCGGCCGCTACAGCTACATGGACTTCGTGCGGATCGGCCTACCGCTGAACCTGGTCACCGGGGTGGCGGCGGTGCTGGCGATCCCCGTGTTCTTCCCGTTCTGAGCGCGCTCAGCCGCGGCCCATGTTCTTGCGCAGGATGGCCCAGATGATCAGCAGGAAACCGGCCAGGCGCAGCAGGTAGACCCCGCTGAGGTTCTCGTCCGGGATGTCGAACAGCACCGGCACGGCCTGGTTGATGGCCAACAGGGCGAAGCCGACGCCGAACGCCAGGAACAGGCCGTCGCGCGTGCGGCGCCAGAATTTCAGGAAGTAGAGGCCGACGGCCAGGAAGCCGACCGTCAGCGCCCCGCCCATGAAGGCCACCAGGGTGGGATCGTTGGTCATGACTCCACCTCGAAGATGAAGCCGTAGAGCAGCACCGCCACCGCCGCGATCGAGGCCGCCTGGCGCCAGGGCCAGAGATTGACCGAGGGAAAGACGACCATGTCGCCCAGCAGGAAGAGGTTGTTCAACGCCAGGAACGCGAAGCCGAGCGCGGTGTAGAGCAGCAGCTTCCCACGGCTCGCCCGGTAGGCCCTGAGCAGCAGGGCGGCGCAGGTCACGCTGGTGACCAGGCACAGGCCATAGACCGCGAGCGGACCCCAGTCCGTCATTTCGGATCCCCCCGGAACTTGAACGCATCGGCCAGGCCCTGCACGGGGTCGGGCGGGGCCGCGATCAGGTTGATGATCGCCACCGGCCGCTCGCGATAGGCGTCCTCGAGCGCGCCGCAGAGGCCGTCGAGCACGGGGCTCACCGGCGCGTAGCGGTAGCAGTCGTTGTCGTCGTGCACGACGATCCCGCCCCGCTGGAACTGTGCGAGGTTGTTGGCCACGAGCATCTGGCTGCCCCGGAGCTCCCGCACCAGGTCCGCCGCCGGCCAGCAGCGCTCGGGGTCGCGCTTGAGCAGGAGCAGCAGCTCCAGCGCCCACACGGAGCGCACATGCTCGCGCACGAAATCCCGCAGTTCCTGATCTGAGGCCAATACCCGCCCTTCGCTGAACAGCGGGCGGACCCTAACGGCTGAGCCGGGGGGATCAAGCTTCACTGTGCAATTTTGTCGCAGGCTTGGCCGCGGCCTGCGGCTGTGGGCAAACTGAACGCCGACAACCAACAAGGGGGAAACCGCACCATGATCGTCCGCGCCAGCCTGGCCGCCGCCGCCACGCTCGCCCTCTCCGCCGGCGCCGTGCGCGCCGCGGAGTTCGTCACCATCACCCAGGAGGCGGTGGTCGATGCGCCGCCGGCGACGGTGTGGAAGAAGGTCGGCGGCTGGTGCGATATCGGCGCCTGGCTGAAGACCACCTGCGTGGTCACCTCCGGCGGCGACGAGGTGGGCTCGGTGCGCCGCATCGCCGACCGGATCGACGAGCTGCTGGTGGCCAAGACCGCCTGGTCCTACACCTACAGCCAGCCGAAGAGCCCGATCGACTACCACGGAACGGTGGAGGTCCGGCCCGAGGGCGCGGACAGGTCGAAGCTGATCTACACCCTGGTCTACGACGCCGGCCCGCTTCCGACGCCGGAGGCCAAGGCGGCCGACCGGGAGCGGCGAGCGAAGATGTTCGCCGGCGTCCTGCAGACCATGAAGACCCTGGCCGAGGCGAAGTGATGCGTCCCGCCCTCGCCGTCGCCCTGGCCCTGGCGCTCGCCGCCCCGGCCGCCGCCCAGTCGCAGCAGGGGCGGCTCGACGGCTCGAGCCCCGTGAGCGCCGGAGCCGACCAGACCAAGGCCCTGTCGTTCGCCAGCGGTCGGATCCACCAGGCGATCGGCTTCGGCAACACCTTCCTGGTCACCACCCGGGCCGGAAACGTCGTGATCGACACCTCCAGCGCCTTCAACGTGCCCCGCCACCGCGAGCTGCTGCGGGCGGTCTCGTCCGCGCCGGTGAAGGCGATCTACCTGACCCACGCCCACCCGGACCATACCGGCGGCGTGGCGGCCTGGAAGGAGGCCGGGACGAAGGTGATCGGCCAGGCCGAGGAGGTGGAGTTCAACGACTACCAAACCCGGCTCTCCGGCTTCTTCGCGGCCCGCAACGCCGCCCAGTTCGGCGGCCGGCTCCCCACCGCGGCGAACCCCAACCCGGGCAACCGCGCCGCGCCGAAGCTCGCCGACGTGCTGTTCGAGAAGGAGCATCGGCTGAAGGTGGGCGACCTCACCTTCGTGGCGCTGGCGACGCCCGGCGAGACGCCGGATCATTTGACGGTGTGGGTCCCGGAGCTGAAGGCGGCCTTCGTCGGCGACAACTGGTACGCCTCGTTCCCCAACCTCTACACCCTGCGCGGCACCAAGCCCCGCTGGGCGCTGGACTATGTGGACTCGCTCAATCGGGTGCTGGCGCTGGAGCCCGAGATCGTGCTGCCGAGCCACGGCGCGCCCATCCAGGGGCGGGAGAACGTTCGGCGGGAGCTGACCAAGTACCGGGACGCCATCCTCCACGTGCACGACGCCACCGTGGCCGGGATGAACCAGGGCAAGGACGTCTACGCCCTGATGCGCGAGATCCGCCTGCCCCCGGAGCTGGAGGTGGGCGAGGGCTACGGCAACCTCATCTGGTCGATCCGCGGCATCTACGAGGGCTACGCCGGGTGGTTCGACGGCGATCCGGCGACCATGTACGCGACCTCGCCGGCGGCCACGGCCGCCGAACTGGTGCGGCTGGCCGGCGGACCCGACCCCGTGGCGGCCCGGGCCCAGGCGCTGGCGGCGGAGGACCCGGAGCTGGCGCTGCGCCTGACGAGTTCGGCCCTGGCGGTCGATCCCCGGCACCGGGGCGCCCTGGCCGCCCGCCGCGCGGCCCTGCAGGCCCTGATCGCGCGGTCCAAGAACTCCAACGAGGCCGGCTGGCTGCGGGCCAGCCTGGCGCGGACCGAGGCCGCCCTGCGCTAGATTTTCAGCGCCCGACGAATTAGAACGGCGTTCGCCCAGTCTCGGAGCCCGCCGATGGACGCGCTCGCCCGCCCGGTCGTCCCGCCCGCGCCGAAGGCGCACGCTCGGCCGGTGGGGCCGCTGCGGCTGATCTGGGGGATGTCGACCAACCCGCTGACCGTCTGGTCCGAGCAGGACTACGAGGTGCTGGTCCAGCGGAACCGGGTGCTCGGGCGGGAGAACTGGCTGGTCAACGACCCGGCGTGGGCGCGCCACGTGATGCTGGACGCGATGCCGCGCTACCGCCGGCCGCTCGCCTCGGCCCGCCCGGTGCGGCCGGTGACCGGCGACGGCGTGCTGCTGGCCGAGGGCGAGGCCTGGCGCGGCCAGCGGCGCATGCTCGCGCCCCTGTTCCGCCCCGCCCAGGTCGGGCTGCTGCTGCCGCACTTCCAGGCGGCGGCGCAGGCGCTGGCCGGCCGGCTGGCGCAGGCTCCGACGGCGAACCTCTCGGCGGCCTTCCACGAGGGGACGATCGACGCGGTGCTGCGGGCGCTGTTCTCGCTGCCGGATAACGGCCGGCGCGCGGCGATCGCGCGGCTGGCGCGGGGCTATGTGGCGCGGGCCGGACGGCCGAACATCTTCGACGGCTACGCCCGCACCCATGAGGACTTCCCCTTCGCCCAGGCGAGCCGGCGGCGGTTCCAGACGGTCTGGCAGGGCGCCGTCGACGCCCTGGTGGCCGAGCGCCGGACCGCGCCGGCGGCCGCCGTCCACCGGGACCTGCTGGACCTGCTGCTCGCCGCCCGCGACGCCGAGACCGGCGCGCCGCTCACCGACGCCGAGGTCCGGGACCAGGCCGCCACCCTGCTGTTCGCAGGCTTCGAGACCACCTCGCGCCTGCTGTTCTGGACGAGCTACCTGCTGGCCCTCGACCCGGTGGAGCAGGCCCGGCTGCGGGCCGAGGTGCGCGCCTTCCCGCCCGATCACGTCGGCGCCCTGGAGGACCTGCAGAACTGGCCCCGGCTGCGGATGGTGCTGCTGGAGGCGCTGCGGCTCTATCCGCCGGTGATCTTCCTGCTGCGCGAGGCGGCGGAGCCCGACGAGATCGACGGCCTGCCCGTGTCGCCGGGGGCGCTCGTCTGGATGAGCCCGTGGGTGATCCACCGCCACCGGCGGTTCTGGGAGCGGCCCGGGGCCTTCGTTCCCGACCGCTTCGCCGGCCAGGCCTCGCCGTGGAGCGGCGGCCAGCCGTTCATGCCCTTCGGCCTGGGGCCGCGGATCTGCATCGGGGCGAGTTTCGCGCTGGCCGAGGCGCAGGTGATGCTGGCGAACCTGCTCGCCCGGTTCGAGTTCGGCCTGACGTCCGCGCGGCCTGTGCTGCCGGTGGGCGCGGTGACCACGCGGCCCGACCACGAGCCGCTGTTCCGGCTGGACCGGGCCTAGGCGCCCAACAGGGCGCGGACCTCGCCGGCGAAGGCCACCGGGTCGAACGGCTTGGTCAGCACCCCCACGGCGCCGGCGTCGATCAGCGGCCGGTGCTCGGTGGCTTGGGCCCGGGCGGTGACGAAGATGGCCGGCGTCTGGCCATGGCCGTCGACCCGGCGGAGCTCGGCGAGCGTCGCCGGACCGTCCATGTGCGGCATCATCACGTCCAGCAGGAAGACGTCCGGCGAGAAGCCGCCGCCGTCGACGATGGCGAGCGCCGCCGCCCCGCTGTCGGCCACGCGGACCTCCATGTCGGGGTCGAGGCCCAGGGCGAGCTCGGCCACCTCGCGGATGAACTCGTCGTCGTCGACGTAGAGCACCTTCAGCGTCGCCATTGCGCATCCTCCGGCATCAGGCGTTCTCCCGCGAGGCGGTCAACGACCGCACCGTGTCGGCCAGGGCGCCGAAACTGACCCGCGACTTGGTCAGCACCGCCTGGACCCGGCCCACCATCTCCTCGTCGATTTCCTGCCCCGAATAGACGATCACCGGCGTCTGCGGACCTTCCGCGCTGAGGTCGGCGAGCAAGTCGAGCCCGGAGCCGTCGGGCAGGCCTACGTCGAGGATGATCAGGTCCGGCCGCCGGGCCCGGATCGCGCGGCGGGCGGCGGCGAGGGTGGCGGCGGTGCGCACCCGGCCTGCGCCGGCAAGCGACGCCCGCGCCACCTCGGCGAGGTCGGCGTCGTCATCCACGTGCAGGATGTCGAGGTCGCGGCGCCCGGCGATGGCGGCCAGCACGGAGTCGCGCAGGCGCCCGAGGTCCACCGGCTTCACGATCCAGTCGGCCACCGGCATGCTGCTCATCCCGGCCAAGGCGTCGCCGGTGACCACCACCACGGGCAGGCGACGGTGCTCGGCGTGTTCGCGCAGCCGGCGGACCAGCGACAGACCGTGTCCGTCGGGCAGGTGCAGGTCGAGGACGAGGGCGTCGAACGCCGCCTTCTCCAGCGCCTCCTCGGCCGTGGCGAGGGTGCGCGCCCGCTCCACCTGGAAGCCGTCAAGCCGCAGGCCGGCGGTGATCACCTCGGCGGCGTGGTCGTCGTCTTCGCAGAGCAGCACGCGGCATTCCTGCGCCCTGGCCTCGGGCTCGGCGCCCAGGGGCAGCTCCAGGAGGAAGCTGGCGCCGGCCTCCGTGCTCTCGGCGAGCCGCAGGGCGCCCCGGTGGCGCTCGGCGATTTCCCGGGAGATGGCGAGGCCCAGGCCCGAGCCGCCGGCGCTTCGCTGGGACGAGCCGTCCGCCTGGGCGAACCTGCCGAAGAGCGCGGGCTGGAAGGCCTCCGGCACGCCGGGACCCTGGTCGGCGACGCGGACGCAGGCGCGGCCGCGGGCCTGCTCGACGGTCAGGGTGACCAGGCCGCCCTCGGGCGAGAACTTCACCGCATTGGACAGCAGGTTGGAAAGGATCTGGATCAGCCGGTCGAGGTCGCCGGTGACGGTCAGCGGCTGCTCGGGCAGCACGAGTTCGATCCGCACCTGCCGCTCGCCGGCGAAGCCGGTCATGTCCTGGGCCGCGCGCTCGGCGACGGTGCGCAGGTCGAGCGGCCGCATGTCGAAGGCGATCTTGCCCGTGGAGATCTTCTGGATGTCCAGCAGGTCGTTGATCAGCCGCACCAGCCGGTCGGTGGAGGTGCGGGCGATGTAGATCAGCCGCTTCGCCTTCTCCGGCAGTTCGCCGGCCGCGCCGGCGTCCAGCAGGCCGAGCGAGCCGGCGATGGAGGTGAGCGGTGTGCGGAGCTCGTGGCTCACCGTGGAGACGAACTCGTCCTTCAGCCGCTCGCTGGCCTTGCGCTCGGAGACGTCCCGGATGGTCGCCACCACATAGACGCCGTCCTGCAGCTTCACCGCGCCGAGGCTGATCTCCGCCGGGAAGGTGGAGCCGTCGCGGCGCCGGCCGGTGAACTCTCGGGCGACGCCCAGGTCGCGGCCGGCCTCGGCCCCCAGGCGGTGCAGGAACAGACCCTCGCCCGGCGCGAGGTCCACGATCACCGAGCAGTCGCGCCGCACCAGCTCGCCGCGCTCATAGCCGAACAGCCGCTCGGCGGCGGTGTTGATGGTCTCGATGGTGCCGCTGGGGTTCAGGGTGACCACGGCGTCCATGGCGCTCTCGAAGATCGCCTCCCGCCGCGCGGACTGCTGCTCGAGCGCCGACAGCACCGCTTCGCGGCTGCGGGCCTGGCGGCGAACCAGCAGGGCGGCCGCCAGCAGGTTGGCCATGACGAGGGCGAGCAGGACGCCGGAAACCAGCTCGGCCTGCCGCTCGCGCCGGTGGGCGGCGAGCTGACGCTGGCGCAGGGCGGCGGCCTCGGCCGCCAGCATCTCGCCGACCGTGCCCCGGATCTCGTCCATGGCCCGCTTGCCGTGGCCGGTGGTCACCAGGGTGGTAGCGGCGTCGAGGCCCTGGTAGCGGCGGGCGGCCACACCGGAGGCCATCAGGTCCACCTTGCGGGCGATCTGCTGCCGCAGGCGCTGCATGCGGGCCATCTGGGCCGGCTCGCCGGCAACACCCGCCTCGAGCTCGCCGAGCTCCTGCTGCAGCTCGGACATGGCCGTGTCGTAGGGCTGCAGGAACTCCTCGGCCCCGGTGATCACGAACCCGCGCTGGCCGGTCTCCGCGTCCTGCACGAGCGAGAAGACGCGCTGCATCTGCGCCTGACGCTCATAGGAGACCTCCTCCTCGCTGCGCAGGCGGGCGACGCCCTGGAGGCTGGCGAACATGACGATGGCCACGAGCAGCACCAGCGTCGGGGCGAGCACCAGCGACAGCACCGTCGCCGTCCGATAACCGCGGCGGAGGGCCCGTACTTGGCTCTCCGAACCCCTCGCCGTCATGTCCGCTCCGCTCACCGACCGAGGGCTTCAATAGCCGTTCGGCAGACGACGGACGTTGGGACACTTCGGCGCGGGTGGGAAGCCCGTCAGTTGGGCTGCGGCGCCTGTTCGCGCGGGCCTTCGCCGACCTCGGCCATGGCGTCGTCGGAGCTGGCGGTGGCCGAGGCGGCCGCAGCCGCCTCCTGACGCTTGCCCTCGTCCAGCACGACGGCCGAGACGGCGCGGCCCTCGGCCGGCCCGCGCGTGCTGTTGCAGCCCGCCATGGACAGGCCGGTCAGGACGATGAGGCAGGTCGCGCGCAGCATGGTCGGGCTCCTTCGGAACCCGACCAACGCGGAAGCCCGGCTCGGGGCTCCCGCCTCAGGCGGCGCGTTCGAAGCGCCAGGCCTCGCCGCCGCCCTGGGCCGCGGCGAGCTGGGTCTCGGCGAACTGCCAGTTGGCGACGGTATCGAACCAGCGCTCCAGGAACGTCTTCCGGTCCTGCTTGTAGTCCAGGTAGTAGGCGTGCTCCCACACGTCGCAGACCAGCAGCGGCGTCTGCGCCTGGTGCGCCAGCGTGCCGCCGTCGTGGGTGTCGACGACCGCCAGCCTGCCGCCGTCCAGGGCCAGCCACACCCAGCCCGAAGCGAAGTGGTCGGCGCCCACCTGCACGAACCTGGCGCGCAGCTCGTCCAGGCCGCCGAACGCCTCCTGGGCCAGGCGGAGCAGCTCGCCCGACGGGTCGCGGCGATCCGGGGTCATGCAGGTCCAGAAGAAGGCGTGGTTCCAGGATTGAGCGGCGTTGTTGAACAGCTTGCGCTCGCCCCGCGACTCCGCCTCGGCGATGATCTCCTCCAGGCTGCGCCCCTCCAACCCTTTCTCGGCGGCGAGCTGGTTCGTGACATCCACGTACTTGGCGTGGTGCTTGTCGTGGTGGGTGCGCATGGTGGTCGCCGACACGGTCGGCTCGAGCGCCTCATAGGCATAGGGCAGCGGCGGCAGCTTGATCATCGCCTGGCTCCTTCGGCTTGGTTTTCCGGGTTCGCCCCTCAAACCCCCGACGGCTGCCCCCGTTCCGCCGCAACGAACGCAAGCACCCGCGAGAAGGTCTCCTCCGGCGAGAGACGGGTGGTGTCGAGGCGCAGGGTGGCGTCGCCGCCGCGGTCGATGAGGACGCGGCCGGTGCGCGCGCCGGTGAACTGGGCCGGGTCGGTGAGCTTGCGCTTGGTCGCGCGTGCCGGGGAGGCGATGCGGCGGTCGAGCTCGTCGGGGTCGCAGTCCAGGACCACGACCAGCAGGCGCGCGCCCCGCCGGCGGGCGAGGTCCGCCCAGGCGTCCCAGTTCTCATTACCCCAGTCGGAGTCGGTCATGTGGGCGTTGGTGGCGACCACCGGGATGTGCGGCGGCAGCTCCAGCACGCGCTGGAAGGCGATGGCCCGCACGGCGCGCAGGGTCTCGAAATAGGCGGGCGACTTCACCTCGGTGAGGGCCAGGGCGAGATTGTAGACCGAGTGGTTGTCCACCAGCCGGGCGCCGATGGCGTCGGCGAGCCGGCGCCCGAGCGTCAGCTTGCCGGCTCCCGGGTAGCCATTGATGTGGATGAGCACGGACATCGGACGCTCCCTACTCCCCGATCATGACGGGCGGACTGGCCACCCGCGGATTTATGGCTATGGGTTCGCGGATGCGCACCCTCGTCCTTGCCGCGGCGCTGGCCGCCCTCGCCGCCCCCGCCGCCGCCCAATCCGCCGGCTCCGCGCCGATCGCCCCGGAGAAGCTGTCCGAGCACACCCGGATCCTCTCCGGGCCCGAGTTCCACGGCCGCGCGCCGGGCGGCCCGGGCGAGCAGGCGACCGTCGACTACGTGGTCGCCCAGTTCAAGGCGCTGGGCCTCACCCCGGCGGGCGACAACGGGGGCTGGACCCAGTCGGTGCCGCTGCTGCGCACCCAGGTCCGCGACGCGAAGGTGACCCTGTCCGCGGGCGGGCAGGCCCAGCCGCTCACCCAGTTCCAGGAGATCCGCCTCCATGCGCTGCGGCCGGACGCCCGGGTGCAGGTGGCCGACGCCCCGCTGGTCTGGGTCGGCTACGGCGTCACGGCCAAGGAGCGCGGCTGGGACGACTTCAAGGGGGTCGACCTGAAGGGCAGGGTCGCCGTCATGCTGATCAACGACCCGGACTTCGAGGCCAAGCCGGGCGAGCCGGTGGCCGGCAAGTTCGGCGGCCAGGCGGCGACCTATTACGGCCGTTGGACCTACAAGTACGAGGAAGCGGTGCGGCAGGGCGCGATCGGCGCCCTGATCATCCACGAGACCGCCGGGGCGGCCTACGGCTGGAGCACGGTGACCGCCTCGAACGGCGAGAGCTACGACGTTCAGCGCGCCGATCCCGCCAAGGAGAAGCTGGCTTTCGAGGGCTGGATCACCCGCGACCTCGCCGTGGACCTGTTCCGCAAGGCGGGCCTGGACTTCGAGGCGGAGAAGGCCCGCGCGCGCACCGCCGGCTTCACGCCCGTCGCGCTGAAGGACTCCGCCGTCTCGGTGGACCTGACGGTCGCCTCCGAGAAGCTGACCAGCCGCAACATCCTGGCCGCCCTGCCCGGCAAGTCGCGGCCGAAGGAAAGCATCATGTACGCCGCCCACTGGGACGCCTACGGGGTCGGTCCGGCGGACGCGCAGGGGAACACCGTGCGGCCCGGCGCCCTGGACGACGCCATCGGCGTGGGCGGAGTGATCGAGGTCGCCCGCGCCTTCAAGGCCGGCCCGCGGCCCGACCGGACCATCGTCTTCGCCGCCTGGACGGGCGAGGAGCGCGGCCTGCTGGGCTCGGAATACTACGCCCAGAAGCCCAGCTACCCGCTGGAGACCACCGTCGCCAACTTCACCCTCGACGTGCTGCAGCCGCTGGGACCGTCCCGCGATGTGGTGCTGGTGGGCGCCGGCCAGAACGAGCTGGAGCAGCACCTCGCCCGCGCCGCGGCCCGGCAGGGCCGCGTGGTCACGCCGGACGCGCACCCGGAGCGGGCTCTGTTCTACCGCGCCGACCACTTCTCCATGGCCAAGCGTGGGGTGCCGGTGCTGCTGCTGATGGCGCTGGGCGGCGCGCCGGACCTGGTGGAGGGCGGCCGGGCGGCCGGCGACCGCTGGGTCTCGGACTACACCGCCCGCTGCTACCACCAGACCTGCGACGCCTGGAGCGCCGACTGGGACCTGCGCGGCGCGGCCCAGGACGTGGCGGCGGTCTACGAGGCCGGCCGCGCGCTCGCCACCGGCCGCGCCTGGCCGCAGTGGAACGCGGGCTCGGAGTTCAAGGCGTTGCGCGAAGAGAGCGTCGCCCAGCGCAGGTAGCGTCTGCGAAAAAGAAGCCGTGGTCGGGCGCGGGGTGTCACATGTGGGTGCGCCCGACCACGGTCTGGCCATCGATCCGGGACGAGGCCCGCTCCCCCGCCGCGCGCGCCACGCAGGCGTGGGCGAGCCGAGAGGCGCCGGCCAGGCGGCCGGCCCGGGGAGGAGTGGGCGGCCGTCGGTCTAAGGTCCGGGATCTGGACCAAGCAGGAAGGCGACTGCGCCGAACACGGAGGCGATCAGGAGGCAGAGGAAGGGCAGGCTGCGCCAGAGCCGCTCGGCCCAGGCCGTCTCACGCCGTCCGCCACCGTCCATCTGCCCCTCCGCACTCGACCAGCCGGGCGACCATGGTCGATCGGCCGCAGCGGGCCTGTGACGCGGGTCACAGACTGCCGGCCGCCGCCAGCCAGCGCGAGATCGCCGCAAGGACGTGGGCCCGCTCGGCCGCCTCGAGCGCCCGGCCCGGCGGAATCCCGTGCCACTTGGCGAGGCAACCGCGGCAGCAGGTGGCGGTGGCGTGCTGGGCGACGAACACGGGGTGGCCGCGCATCGGCGTCTGGCGCCCGTCGTTGGCCGGCGCCGCCGGAGCCAGCCGGCGGTCGACGAAGTCGCGGCCGTGGGCCAGCACCGTCTCCAGGCCACGTTCCGCCAGGTAGGCCCGGTCCTTCGGCCCGAGCGCGAAGCGGCGGCGGAAGGCCGATCCGCGCAGCCGCTCGAACACCTCGTCCAGATTTCTCATGCGCGCGCGCCCATGGCGCGTTTAGATGGGGTCCCGCCCATGCCCGCCACCCCGCCCTTCGCCGCATCCGACGCCGACTACCACGCCTGGGCCGCCGGCGAGGTGGCGCACTGGCGCGCCCGGACGCTGAAGCCGGCCGGCGCCGTCGACCGCGCGGCCCGCGGCCTGCAGCAGCGGATCAACCGGGCGATCCCGGAGCGGGTGCACGAGACGGTCACCGCCGTCATTGAGCGGCTGACCCGCACCATCCTGACGGGGGCGGACCTCACCACCGGTGAGCCGCACCGGGGACTTCCGCTGCAGGAGCGAGACCGGCGCGCGCGGCGGGCCATCGAGGGCTTCCGCACGGCCGCGGCGGTGGAAGGCGGGGTGACGGGGGCCGGCGGCTTCTGGATGGCCATGGCCGACTTCCCCGCCCTGCTGACCCTGAAGATCAAGCTGCTGTTCGACCTGGCGGCGATCTATGGCCACGAGACCGAGGAGTTCGCCGAGCGGCTCTTCCTGCTGCACGTCTTCCAACTGGCCTTCTCGGGCGCCGGGCGGCGCGCCGACGTGCTGCACGCGCTGGAGGACTGGGACGCCCGGGCGCATCCCCAGTCCTACGAGGCGTTCGACTGGCGGCGCTTCCAGCAGGAGTACCGGGACTACATCGACCTGGCGAAGCTCGCCCAGATGCTGCCGGTGATCGGCGCGCCGGTGGGGGCCGTGGTCAATTGGCGGCTGACGGAGCGGCTCGGCGAGACGGCCATGAACGCCTACCGCATGCGGGCGCTGGCATGAGGGCCCTGGTCGCCGCCGCCGGCATCGCGCTGGCCGCCGCCGCGCCCGCCCGGGTGACCGAGGCGCAGGCGCGCGATCTGGTGGCCCGCCTGGAGCGCGCCTGGAACGCCGGCGACGTGGCCGGCTGGGCGGCCCTGCACGCCCCGGGCGCGCGCTTCACCGACCAGACGATCACCCCCAAGGGCGAGACCGTCGCCTACGGGACGAGCACGCTGCCTCAGGCCCGAACCCAGGCCGAGCGCTTCTTCTCAAAGTCGAAGGTCCGCGAGAGCGGACAGGTCGAGCGGGTGGAGATCGCTCCGGACGGCCGCTCCGCGCGGGTCACCGTCCGCAAGCTCAGCCGCATCACCACCGCGGGACGCGAGCGGCTGTCGTGTGCGGTGAGCGTCCAGACGCTCGCCCTGGACGGCGGCCGGCTCGTCTCGCGCGGTCGGACCGACACCCTCTATCGCTGCCGGCGGTGAGCGGGGCGGGCGCACGGCGCCGCTCACGCGTAGCAGCTCGAGACGGCCAGCAGACCGCCCAGGAGCACGCACAGCACGAGCCCGCCGGCGAAGTCTGACCACACCACGCGGCGCCAGCTCTTGCGATCCCTCGTGGCGGCTCCGAGCCAGCGGCCGCCCTTTCGCTCGCCAAACCACATCCGGCCACGCTCCGCACGGCGCTTGCGCCTTGTGATCGGGCGCGCGGCGAGGTATCGCGCCGGTCCGGCCGCGCGCCTGTGACGCTTGTCACAGGCGCGTGGTCACGAGGCCCGCACCGACGGACGTAACCAACGGACGTCACTTCGAATTCTTGCCTTCGAAGATCACGGGTCGCATGCTGCGCCGCAGCGATCCGCATCAGGGGCGCCGGACTTGTCCGGTGTGCGGTCGACGGGAGAGGGTTTGTGGGGAGCAGGAAGGTCGAACGGCGTCTGGCCGCCATCCTGGCCGCCGACGTGGCAGGCTACAGCCGCCTCGTCGCCGCCGACGAGGAAGGCGCGCTCAGGCGGTTCGGCGCGCACCTGCGCGAGGTGGTCGAGCCGGCGGTGGCCGAGCACGACGGCCGGATCTTCAAGACGACCGGGGACGGCCTGCTGGTGGAGTTCGGCAGCGCGGTGAGCGCGCTGCGCTGCGCGCTGGCCATCCAGACGGCCGTGGGCGACCGCAACCGGCCGGTGGCGGACGACGCCCGGCTGGAGTTCCGCATCGGCATCCACACCGCCGACGTTGTGATCGAGGGCGACGACATCTTCGGCGACGGGGTGAACATCGCCGCCCGGCTCGAAGCCCTGGCCGAGCCCGGCGGCATCTGCGTCTCGGCCCGCGTGCAGGAGGACACCCAGGGCCGGCTCGAGGCGACCTTCGACGACCTGGGCGACCAGGCGCTGAAGAACATCCCCCGACCGGTGCGCGCCTACCGCGTGCGCCTGGGCGAGGCGCCGGCGGTGGAGACGCGGGCGTCCCTGCCGCTGCCGGCCAAACCGTCCATCGCCGTGATGCCGTTCCACAACATGAGCGGCGACCCCGAGCAGGAATACTTCGCCGACGCGATCACGGAGGACATCGTCACGGCGCTGTCCCGCTGGCGCTGGTTCTTCGTCATCGCCCGGGAGTCCAGCTTCGCCTTCAAAGGCCGCGCCGGCGACGCCGGCCGGGTCGGGCAGGAGCTGGGCGTCCGCTACGTCCTGGAAGGCAGCGTGCGCCGTTCGGGCCAGCGGGTGCGGGTCACCGCCCTGCTGCTGGAGGCCGCCACCGGCGCCCACATCTGGGCCGACACCTTCGACCGCGAGATGGTGGACATCTTCAGCCTGCAGGACGAGATCACCGAGCAGGTGGTGGGCGCCATCGAGCCGGCGATGCTGCATTCCGAAGGCGCCCGCGTGGCGCGGAAGAGCCCGCACGACCTCACCGCCATCGACTGCTTCCAGCGCGGCATGTGGCGGCTGAACAAGATGTCCAGGGCCGACTGGCAGGCGGCCATGGAGCTGTTCCGCCAGGCGGTGGAGCGCGACCCGGACCTCGCCCTCGGCCACATCGGCCTGGCCCGCGCGCTCTACGGGGCGGCGATCTACGGCTGGTCCGAGCAGCCCAAGGCCGACATCATCGACTCCTACGCCTCGGCGCTGAACGCCATCCGCTGCGACCCGCGGGACGCCTACGGCTACTTCGCCGCGGCCGGCGCGGCGCTCTACCTCGGCCGGCACCGCGAGGCGCTGGAGGCGGCGCGCAAGACCATCGCCCTCAACCCGAACTTCGCCTTCGGCCACTTCCGGCTGGGGCAGGTGCTGATCTTTTCAGGCCGCGCCAAGGAGGCCATCGCGCCCATCGAGCGCAGCCTGCGGCACAGCCCCTACGATCCGCAGCTCGGCCCGATGCACAGCATGCTGGCGCTGGCCCACTTCCACGCCGGCGATTTCGCCGAGGCGGTGGGCCAGGCCGAGGCGGCGCTTCGGCTGAACTACACCCCGGCCACCTCGATCCTCGCCGCCTCTCTCGTGCGGTTGGGCCGTCTGGAGGACGCGGCGCGCGCCTTCCCGGTCGAGCTGCAGGCCAGGCTGCGGGCGCGCAACGTGCACCCTCAGCCCTACGCCAACGCGGCCGACCGGGACGCCCTGCTCTCGGCCGTGCGCGAGGCCAGCGAGGCAGGCGCCCTGGCGCGACAGGCCGACGCCTGAGCCCAGGACGGCCCGCCGGCTGCCCGGCGCTGCGGCTAGGACTGCTGCGCCGAGCGGGCGCCCGCCGCGCTGGGCCCCGAGATCGGGTGAGCGTCGTCCGGATAGCGGCTCTTGATGAGCACCGTGACGCCGCCCTTGGTGGTCTGCGTGTCCGGGGCCTGCCAGATGTTCAGCTCCCAGTCGTAGCCGGGCGCCCAGGCGAAGGTCACCTGGGTCGGGGGCTCGGTGGACAGCGCCTGGTGGATCACCGCGTCGACGCCCGCACGGATCGCCGGCGGGATCTCCTTGATGTAGGTCTGCCACGCGCTCACCAGCCGCGGCTGGGCTTCCATGAGGAAGGCGTAGTCCGGGTTCGCGCCCGGGGCGAACATGTCCCGGCGCTTGGCCAGCTCCTGGATCTTCTCGCGCCCCATGTAAACGTTCAGCTCAGAGAGCATCGTCTGCAGCATCGGCATCTTGGGTCCCCCTTATATGTCTGCGTCCCGACTCGTCGGTGACGACGATACGCCAGTCGCTTGGCCTGTCAGCCGGCCAAACGTTCCTTCACCACCCCCTGCAGGCGTTCGGGGGACAGGAGCCGGACGCCCGACGGCGTCTTCTCCACCCACCCCTCGTTCATCCAGTCGCGGAGCTTGCGGTTCACCTTCTCGCGGCTCACGCCCACCCGGCGGGCCATTTCGGTCTGGGTGAGCGCGATGAGGCCGCGGGCGCTCTGCTCGGCGAGCAGCAGCCGCGCGAGCCGTCCCCCCAGGTCCAGGGCCGTGCGCGCCTCCAGGTCCGCGTTGGTCGCCCGTAGCCGCCGGCTGAGCTCGGCCACCAGGGCGACGGCCGCCTTGGGCTCTGCCTCCAGCACCTCCAGCAGGGCGGCGCGCGGAATGCGCCAGAGACGGGTCTTGCGGGTGGCG
Organism: Phenylobacterium sp.; assembly: GCF_041913825.1. Lineage (GTDB taxonomy): Bacteria > Pseudomonadota > Alphaproteobacteria > Caulobacterales > Caulobacteraceae > Phenylobacterium. Next base: position 37,924 of record NZ_JAYSEO010000030.1, on the reverse strand, counting down.
ACCATGTCCGCCGAGCGCGGACCACCGTCCAGGACGGCCATTTCGCCGACCACCGAGCCGCGGCCGAAGGCGGTGAGGCGGATCTCGCGCCCGCCGGCCGTGGTCGAACGGATCTCCACCTCGCCGTCCAGAACCACGAACACCGCGTCGCCGGGGTCGCCCTCCTGGGCGAGCAGCACGCCGGGCGCGAGCGCCACGGGCGCGCCGCGCCGGGCGAGGCCCACGGCCGCCGCGGCCGAGATGTGCTTCAGCACCTCGTTCTGCGCCAGCGCGGCGCGCACCTGGTCGAAGTCGTCCGCAACCTGAGGGATCAAGCCCACCTCCCGCCCGCGGGTCTGTCGACCAGCATGACCCGATCCGCGCGCCACGGCCACGTCGAAGGACGTACCCGACGCCGCTTTGCGGCCGGCCGCCGATTCCTTCATCTTCGCCTCCTGGGAGAATCCGCCGCCCTGCTAGGGCCGCGCTCGGCCCAGGCGATGTGACCTGCGTCACAGCGAGCCGCGGCGATAGGGGCTTGGGGGCCGCGCGGGGGCGGTCTAGCCTTCCCCCATGTCCCTCACCCGCCGCGCCCTCGCCGCCGCCGCCGCCCTGGCGCTGCTCGCCCTTCCCGCCCGCGCCCAGGAGGCGCCGGCCACGGTGCGGGTGGCGCTGACGACTGCTCAGGGCGTGATCGTGCTGGAGCTGGAGACCGCGCGGGCCCCGGTCACCACGGCGAACTTCCTGAAGTACGTGGACCGCAAGCTCTACGACGGCGCGGCCTTCTACCGGGCCTCGACCGCGCCGGGCGGCCCCAAGGACTACGGGCTGCTGCAGGGCGGGCTGCAGAACGATCCGAAGAAGGTGCTGCCGCCGATCGCGCACGAGAGCACGCTGAAGACCGGGCTTTCCAACAAGGACGGGACGATCGCCATGGGGCGGCACGCGCCGGGCACCGCCCAGGCCGACTGGTTCATCTGCGTGGGCGACCAGTCCTATCTGGACGCCGACCCCAAGGACCCGAAGAACCCCGGCTTCGCCGCCTTTGGCCGGGTGGTCGAGGGCATGGACGTGGTGAAGAAGATCCTCGCCATGCCGGTGGACCCGAACCGCGGCGAGGGCGCGATGAAGGGCGAGATGCTGGTCCAGCCGGTGCGGATCGTCACCGCCCGGCGGGTCGCGCCCGTCGCGCCTTAGGCGACGGCGCTCAGGTCCTCGCTCTCGCGCGACAGGGCGCGCGCGAGCGCGGTGAGCAGGCCCGCGGCGGTGATCGGCATCGGCATGTGCAGGTCGGCGCCGGCAGCCACCGCCTGGGCCGCGGCGGCGCCGTCCTTCGAGACCGCCAGGATCGGGGTGCGCCGGAGGCCGGCCTCGGCCTCACGGCGGCGGACGACCCGCACGCCGTTCAGCCCGTCGCCCATCTCGACGTTCATCAGGATCAGGTCGAAGGCCTCGGAAGCTGCGAGCTGGGCCGCCTCGGCGCCGGAGTGGGCCTCGGAAAGCTCGACCTCCACATCCGTTTCGGCGAACACCATCCGCACGCCGTGGCGCCGGGCCGGATCGGCGTCGGCGGAGAGCACGCGGATGCGCGCCGGGCGGGCGGGCGCCGCCTTGGTCTTCCGCGGCCGGGCGGCGGCGCCCTGCGGCTGAGCCTCGGCGGCCAGGCGGTCGAGCGAACGGGCCGCCCCCTCGATCACCGCGATCATCTTCTTCAGGTCCGGGGTCTCGCAGACCCGCGTCAGCACCTTGGCCGCGCCCAGCAGGCCGTCCAGCGGGGCCCGCACCTCGGGCGTGAGCTCGTTCAGCACGGCCGACTTGTTCTGCGCCTGCTCGATGGAGTCCTGCAGGCAGCTCAGCGTCTGCTCCAGCTCGCGATAGGCCGCGCGGTTCTGGTCCTCGGCTCGCTTGCGGCGGAGCTGCATCTCCACCCGCGCGGCGGCCACCTCCATGTCCACCGGCTTGGTGATGTAGTCGTTGGCGCCCATCAGCAGGGCCTCGACCACGTCCTCGCTGGCCGACTTGGCGGTGACCATGATCACCGGCAGCTCGTTCTCGCTGTGGTCCTCGCGGACACGCCGCAGCACCTCCAGGCCGTCGACGCCCGGCATCATGATGTCCAGCAGCACGACGTCGAACGGCTCGCGGGCGATCAGGTTGAGCGCCGACAGGCCGTCCTCCGCCTCCACCACCTCGTAGCCCAGGCGCGTGAAGCGGCGGTTCAGGATGATCCGGTTGTCCTCGGTGTCGTCGACCACCAGGAGACGGGGAAGGATTTGCACTTGCATGGGTCACGGGCGGCTGGGGCGCGTCGGCGCGTTGGAAGGCTCGCCCGCCACTTTCGCTCCGCACGCTTAAGTAACGGTGTATGGCGAACGACAACCTAGCGTCAGCCGCTCACCGCCCTGGCCACCAAGACCCAGAACGCGCCGCAGAGCCCCACCCCGGCCGCCAGAGCGGCCAAACGCACCACACGTGTACTCATCACGCCCCACTCGAGCCGGATACAACCGGAAGCAGCAGAACGCGCAGGGCCGCCTCGGGGTTGCAGCCCGGACGGCCTCCGTCAGCCGAACAGGAAGTCGCCGGCCGAGAGGCTGCTGAGGCTGACGCTCTTCAGGGTGAGGACGTGATCGGCGTCCAGGGTGATGACCACGTCGTAGCCCTTCTGGGCCGCGTGGGCCTTCACGTCGGCGAAGCTGTCGGCCAGGGCGTCGTCGATGCGGATCTGATCCGCGCCGGCGCGGAAATCCGTCACCGTCGCCTTGCCGGCCCCGAAGTCGAACACGAAGAGATCGCGGCCCGCGCCGCCGGTCAGGACGTCGTCCGGCCCCGCGACCAGTACGTCCGCGCCCGAGCCGCCGACCAGCTTGCCGAACTGGGCCCTGGTGATCAGGGCCGCGCCCGCCGAGCTGGCGGTGTTGCCCGCCGCGTCCGCCGCGGCGGCCGTGAAGCTATGGGCAGCGGTGTCGGTGATCGCGTTGTCGAGGCTCCAGCGTCCGTCCGCGCCGGCCTCCGTGACGCCCACCGTGCGGTAGCCGTCGTAGACGGTGACCCGGGCGCCGGCCTCGGCCACGCCCGAGAGTCCCTGCAGGGTCACCGCGCCGATCACCGGCGCCGCAGGGCCCTGGGCGTCGACGGCGACCGCCAGCGCGTCGGAGCGGACCGAGACGCCCGACGCGTCGGTCGCCACCGCGGTCAGGCTGTGATCGCCGTCGGAGAGCGCGCTGGTCGTCAGGTGGAAGGCGCCGCTGCGGTCGGCCTGGCCCTGGGCCACCAGCTTCGCCCCGTCGTAGAGCTTCACCTGGGCGTAGGCGCCCGTGACGCCGTCGATCTGCACCTGGCGCACGTTGGTGAGGCCGTCGCCCTTCACGCCGCCGTCGGTGCGGGCGGCCAGGGCCAGCTCGGTGGGCGCGACGGCGGCCATGGCGAGCGCCTTCTCGGCATAGTCGGCGGCCAGGCCGACGCCGGCATAGGTGAGGCCGAGCGTGGTCTTCAGCGCCTGGCCTTCGCTCTCGTCCGCCGACATGGCCCCGGCCGCCAGGCCGATCGCCTTCAGGAGGGAGACGTCCTCCTGAGAGAAGCCCTGCATGGGATCGCCGGAACGCCGCTCGCCGGAGAGCGCCATCCCGAGCGCGAGCGCGCCCACGGCCGTGCCGGTGGCCGCCTGGGCGCTGTCGCCGTCGCCTTCCGCGCCGCCAGAGAACACCGAGACCTTGCCCTTCTCGAGCATCAGGGCGCCCGTGCCGGTCTCGCCGGCGTCGCCGAACCAGAGCGAGGTGCTGGCGTCTATGGCGAAGCCGGGCTTGCCGGCGACCGGGAGCTGGCCGCCCGAGCCGCAGGACTTCAGGACCTCGCCGCAGTAGGTCTTCACGTCGTAGCAGGAGCTGGCCGGGGCGTAGCGGAACGAGAAACTGCCGGTGATGGCGAGCGCCGCGCTGAAGGTGTTCACCTCTCCGCCCGCGAGCGGCATGGCCGCCTCCAGCGTAGTGGAGAGGTCGAAGGCGACGGTCACCTGGTCGCCCGTGCGGACGATCTGCAGGGTGAGCGCGGTGGCGGTGGAGAAGCTGAGGCCCGTCTCGCCGCCGCAGCCGGAGAGGGTCACCTGCCCTTCCTTATAGACCGACAGGTCGACGGCCGGCCCGGTCTCAAGGAGGGCCGCGGCCCCGGTATAGGCGGCGGACGCCAGCGGACTGGTCACGCTGGCCTCGTAGGTCTGCTGGATCGCGGCGTCCGACATCTCAGTCCCCCTTCAACCACAAGGCGCCGTCCCGCGCCCGGAGCCGAGCCACTACGGCCAAGCTAAATGATTGTCTCTTCTGCGCTTTTCTGCGCCGCGCGCACCGAACGCGGATCGAACGGTCACGCCACGCGACCCACCGCCGCACCCAGGGGTTGCGGCCCGCCGCGCTCTCGGCGGAGCCGGGCTGCGACATCTCGTCCGGCCCACGACGACCGGGCCGGAACCTCGACAACAAATGCGTGATCGGCTCCGCCTGGCCGGGCGGGAACCGGCAGCGTGGCCGCGCTTTTTACGGCCCAGTCCGAGGAGAGACTTGCTTGAACAGGCCGCTAGACACCGCCCGACGCGCCGTCCGGGCCCGGATCGCCCGGAGCCTCGCGCGCTGCCGGCGCGCCCTCGCCCGCCGCCCGGCCGCCCCGGTCGCGGCGGCTCCGGAAGGCCGCCCGTTCGTGTTCCCGCACCCCCGGACGCTGTACCGCCAGGAGTTGCAGCGCCTCGAGCGCGAGCAGTTCCCCATGTGGCGACCGGACCCGGCCCGGGTCCGCGCCCTTCAATCGCAAGGCGCGTGAGCGCGCGCCGAGGAGCCCTGACGTGAAGACCCGCACCCCTCGCCCGTTCCAGGTGGTCTATCGCCGCAAGAAGGTGATCCACCGTCCCGACATCCGCCCGCACCGCGCGCTCGCCGCGCGCGCCCAGGGCGACCTCAGCGGCCTGATCCTCTACGGCCAGGGCTGATCGCGCGGCGAACCGCCCTCGCCCTGAAGCCGATCAAGCTTGTCGCGCGCCGAAGCCGATCGCATCGCGCGGGCGCTGAACACCCCGACACCGGCGCCTGATCGCCGCGCTGCACGCCGAAACAAAGAACCCCGCCGCCCGGACGGGCGACGGGGTTCCTGACGAAGACCGCGGGCCGTCGCCGGCCCGCGGCGTCCGACTTAGTGGTTCTGGGTCGCGTTGGTGGCCGCGCTGCTGGCCGCCTGACCCGCGTCGGTCGGGCTGGTGTTCGGCGTGTTGCCGGTGGTGGCGCCGCCGTCGGCGTTGCCGGCCTGCTGCTCGACCGCGTCGGCCTGGGCGTTCAGCGCGCTTTCCTGCGCTTCGTTCGGGGTGGCGGCGGCCTGGGCTTCGAGCTGGTCGGCCTTGGCCTCGGCGGCCTTGTCGGCGCCGCTTTCGCAGGCGGCGAGGCTCAGCGCCGCGCAGGCGGCGGCGAACACGGTGATGGCGCGCATCGGGATTCTCTCCATTGATCAGTCCCCCTTCCACCTTCAGCGCACGAAAGCGTGATCGGTTTCATTTGTTAGGCTCGAGACCTTCCGCGGCGGCGAGCACGGGGGCGGTGATCCCGCGCCGCAGGCTCTCCAGGGGCGCGCCCCAGCCGAAGTCGGGATGCGGTGTGGTCAGGAAGAGGTAGACCGCCCAGGGGTCGTCGCCGAGCAGCTCGAACAGCCGGGGCAGGCCGGGCAGTAGCGAGCGGTCGGCGGCCACCTGCCACATGGGGGCACGGATGCAGTCCGGCCCCACCTCGAAGGCCAGCACCTCCCGCGCCAGCCGGCGACGGTCGAGCTCGGCCGGGCCGAGGCCCGCGAGCTGGCCGAAGCCGTCACCGGACAGCATGTCTGACTGCCGGAGGATCGAAGCCTCCAGCCCGGCCATACGGCCCCGCCTACCGGGACGCCCCACGCCGCCCGAGTCCGCCACGCCTGCACATCCCCCGTCGCGCCTGCCCACGCCAGGCGCCCGCCGATGCTGCGGGAGGCGGCGGCGCAAAGTCCTGTGACCGGGGTCATAGACAAGGCCGGCGCGCGCCGCCGGCGCGGCTTCACGAAGCTTTGCCGCAACCGTCAAGCCGGCGTCATCGAGGGCCCATAACGCCCCACCCGCCCGCCGGACCGTCGACATGGGGGCTGTCCCGGCGCTGACGGAGTGAAAGCCAAAATGCACAGATCGAGGACCACGCTCGCCGCCGGCGCAGCGTCCAGCATCATCGCCTTCGCGCTCATGGCCCAGCCGGCCGCGGCCCAGGAGGCCGGCGGCGAGGTGGACGAGGTGGTGGTGACCGGCTTCCGCGGCTCGCTGGGCGCGGCGCGCGAGCTGAAGCGAGACGCCACCATCCAGTCCGACGTGATCGTGGCCGAGGACATGGCCAAGTTCCCGGACCTGAACCTGGCGGAGTCGCTGCAGCGCCTGCCGGGCGTCGCCATCAACCGCGAGGGCGGCGAGGGCCGGCGGCTCAGCCTGCGCGGCCTCGGCCCAGACTTCACCCGGGTGCAACTGAACGGGATGGAGGTGCTGGGCAACGTCGATTCACCCATGGACAGCCGCGGCCAGACCTCCCGCGACCGCGCCTTCGACTTCAACATCTTCGCCTCGGAGCTGTTCTCAAAGGTGGACGTGCGCAAGTCCTTCTCGGCCGAGCAGGACGAGGGCGGCATGGCCGGGACGGTTGGCCTCTACACCGCCAAGCCGTTCGACTTCGGCGGCACGCGGGCGGCGGTCTCGCTGCAGGGCGGCACCAACTCGGCCACCGAGGACTTCCAGCCGCGCGTGGTGGGCATGCTCAGCCACAACTTCGACGACCGGTTCGGCGTGCTGGTCTCCGCCGCCTGGTCCAAGCGCGAGACCGAGGAGCAGGGCTACAACACCTATGCGCCGAGCCGGGTCACCTCGGGCGGGACCGACATCTCGCGCCTCAGCGCCGCCGACCAGGCGCTGATCAATGCCGGAACCTTGGTATTCCAGCGGGGCAACCGGCTGTCGGTGTGGGGCTCCGACCAGGAGCGCCTCGGCCTCACCGCGTCGGTCCAGTGGCGGCCGGCGGACAACCTGACGCTCACCCTCGACGGCCTGCACGGCGAGTTCACCAACGAGCGCCGCGAGCTGCACCTGGCCACACGGGCCTCGCAGGCGTCGACCATCCTCGGCGGCTCGGTCCGCCACTCAGGCGTCACCGCCCCGCCGCCGCGGCTGAACGCGGTCCGCTACGACCAGCACAACTCGGTGCTGTTCGCCGACGTGGACAACACGGTGTTCGCCACCGAGACCCGGCGCCAGTCGACCGAGAACACCTTCGACCAGGTGGTGCTGACCGCCGACTGGGAGATCTCCGACCGCTTCCGGATCGACGGCCACCTGGGCAAGGAGAACTCGGACTACGACATCCCGGTCTCCGACAAGTTCTACACCGAGGCGTTCGGCGGGCTGATCACGGACTACGACGCCGACGGCCGCGACGCGCGCAACACCTACAAGTGGGACACCACCGACCCGAACAACTACCGCGCCCACGAGATCGACTTGTCGGCGACCTACCAGGCCACAGAGCTGGAAAACGGCGAGGTGAACGCCGCCTTCGACGTCAGCGACGCGCTGACGCTGAAGGGCGGCCTGTCGTACCGTGGCTTCCGCAACTCCGGCTACCAGCAGGCGACGGACGACCTCCTGAAGACCGCCTGGGAGAACGGCACGGTCGATGACCGGGTGAACGACTACTACGAGATCTTCGACGAGCACGACGACCAGGCCTGGCTGATCGTCGACTGGGAAAAGGCCCTGGCCCGCTATGGCGTCACCCGGACGCTCTCGGCGCCGCGGTCGATCTATTCGGTGGAGGAGGACACCCGCGCGGCCTACCTGCAGCTCGACTGGCAGGCCAGCCTGTTCGGCCGGCCGGTGCGCGGCAACATCGGCGCCCGGGCCTACGAGACCAAGCTCACCTCGGCCGGCGTGGCCAACGTCGGCCCGGTGCGGGTGGAGGCCGAGTACTCTGGCGTCCTGCCGGCGCTCAACGCTGTGCTGGAGGTCACCGACAGCTTCCAGATCCGGGTCGCGGCGGCGCAGAACATCAACCGCCCGGCGCTGTCGGCCTACGCCATGAACGGGACGGTGAGCCTCGACGCGAACACCGGCTTCGTAACCGTCAACGTGGGCAACCCGAACCTCGACCCCTACACCTCCGACGAGTTCGACCTGTCGGCCGAGTGGTACTTCGGCGAGATCGGCATGGTCTCGGCCGGCGTCTTCCACAAGCAGATCGACGGCTTCGTGGTCAGCCAGCGGGTGACCGACGTGCCCTATTCGTCCACCGGCCTGCCGGACAACCTGATCGCAGGGGTCGGCGACTCGCGGAACGTCAACGAGTTCACCCGGCCGATCAATCTGAACGACGCCTCGGTGACCGGCCTGGAGCTCAGCGCCCAGACCGACTTCTTCTTCCTGCCGGGCTTCCTGAAGGACATGGGCGTGGTGGCCAACGTCACCGTGATCGACTCCGACACCACCTATCCGAACGGGGAGTCGGGCGAGATCTGGGGGATGAGCGACCTCACCCACAACGTCACGCTCTACTACGAGACCGCCCGCTGGGGCGCGCGGATCTCGTCCAACTATCGCTCGGAGTATCCGATCGACGGCGGCGGCTTCCGGGCCACCACCTACGTCGACGCCGCCGCCTTCTGGCAGCTCACCGACAAGGTGCGGCTGACCCTCGACGGGGTGAACCTCACCGACGAGCGCGAGATCCAGTTCAACGGCGCCGAGGCCAAGCGGCTGTGGAACGCCACCCACAGCGGCCGCACGGTGTTCGTGGGCGCCAACATCCAGTTCTGAGCGTCCGCCCGCCGGCCCGGCCTCGGGTCGGCGGGCTCGCTTCAGCCCGCGTCCCCGCGCCCCCTGGCTGACGCGCTGAGCTCAGCCCACGGGGCCGGGCGGCAGTCTCGCCTCGCGGCGCACGATGGCCCGCCGCAGCACGCGCGTGAGGTCGTCCACCGAATAGGGCTTCTGCAAGAGCTCGAACCCGTGACGGCCCTCCTGCGCCAGGACGTGGCTGTAGCCGCTCGTCAGGATGACCGGCATCTGCGGGTCCCGGCGGCGGATCTCGCGGCCGAGGTCCACCCCGTTCATCCCCGGCATGACCACGTCCGAGAACACCGCCGCATAGCGGCCGGGGTCCTCCTCGATCAGCCGCAGAGCCGCGGCGGCGTTGGGAGCCCAGGTGGTCTCGAACCCGAGCTCCGCCAGGATCTGGCTGGAGAAGGCGCCCACCTGCTCGTTGTCCTCGACGACCAGGACGTGCCCGCGCGGCGATCCCGTCTCCTGGCCCTCGCGCTCGCCGGCCGCCGCCGGCGCGCCGGCCTGGACCCGCGGCAGGTAGAGCCGGAAGACCGTCCCGCGGCCCGGCTCGCTCTCCACATCGATCTCGCCGCCGGACTGCTTGGCGAAGCCGTAGACCTGGCTGAGGCCGAGGCCGGTCCCCTTGCCCACCTCCTTGGTGGTGAAGAACGGCTCGAAGATCTGCGAGACCTGCTCGGCGGCGATCCCGCAGCCGGTGTCACGCACACTGACCTCCACGAAGTCGCCGTCGGCCGCCCCGTGGCCGCGGACCCGCGGCACCACCGTCGTCGGCTGAACTCCGATGACCAGCTCGCCGGCCTCGTTCATGGCGTCTCGGGCGTTGACCGCCATGTTCACGAGGGCGGTGTCGAACTGGGTCGGATCGGCCTCGACGTAGCAGACCTCGCACTCGGTCAGGGTGGTCAGCGTCACGCGCGACCCGACCACGGTCCCCAGCATGTCGCGGATGGCCTCGATCCGGTGGCCCACGCTGAAGACCTCCGGCCGCAGCGCCTGGCGGCGCGAGAAGGCCAGGAGCTGGCTGGTCAGCTTCGCCGCCCGGTCGGCGGTCTCGGCGATGGCGGCGACGTAGCGCTCGCGGCGATCCTCGGGGACGCCGGGCCGGCGCAGCATCTCGGCCGCGCCCCGGATGACGGTGAGCAGGTTGTTGAAGTCGTGGGCCACGCCGCCGGTGAGCTGGCCGATGGCCTCCAGCTTCTGGGACTGCCGCAAGGCCTCCTCCGTCTTCAGCCGGGTCGCCAGCTCATCCATGACCCGGCGCTCCAGCGTCTCGTTCAGGCGGCGGAGCTCGGCCTCGGCCTCCTTGCGCTCGGTGACGTCGAGGACGAACTCGATGACCTCGTCGGGGCTGACGCGGCGCGGCGCGAACAGGCCCCACCAGCGCCGGCCGTCCTTGCCGAAGTACTGCTTCTCGTAGGGGACCGCCTCCCCCAGAGCGTCGACCTGCTGAATGGCGCGCTCGCTCGCGGGCCAGAACTCCTCCGGGGTCAGCTCCTGCCAGGTCTTGCCGAGCGCCTCGTCGCGCGTGAAGCCGGTCATGGCCAGGAAGGCGTCGTTGACCTGCGTCAGGCCGAAGTCGGGGCCCCAGTAGATGATCCCCACGGTCTTGATCGCCAGGCTGCTCTGCAGGCGCTGCTCCGCCAGATGCTGTTCGGTGACGTCGGAGCCCTCGATGAAGATGCCGGTGACCGCGCCGTCGGCCCCGGTGACGGGCTGGAGCACGAGGTCGAGGACCCGCTCGGCGTGCGGATGGGCCGGCCCGTCCGGAGCCGGGTAGCGGGCGGCGGGGAACCGCATCGCCTCGCCCGAGCGGTAGGCCGCGTTCAGCACTTCGACGGCGCGGGCGGCCATCCCCGCCGGCAGGATCTCGTCGATGCGGCGGCCAACCACCTCGTTGCGGCCGCTGAGCTGGTGGAAGGCCCGGTTGGCGAGCACGATCCGATGGTTCGGTTCGCGCAGCAGCGCCATGAAGCTCGGCGCCTGCTCGAACATCTCGGAGAGACGCTCGCGCTCGTCGACGTGTTCGAGGCCTGCCGGGGTTAGGTCGCGCGTGTCATCCATCTGGGCCTGAACGCGCCCGGGCCGTCCCGGCGCCAAGGGGATGTGGCCTGACTTTCCAAGATTTCACTTATCCGGGGCGCGCCCGCCGCTAAGGTCGCCCACGTCATCCAGGGGCTCCTCATGTCACGCATCGCCGTCTCCACGCTCGCGCTCGCCGCCGTCCTCGTCGCCGCGCCGGCCCAGGCCCGGACCCAGGCGCCCGCCGCGCCGGCCGCCGCCCAGGCGCAGTCGGAGGACGCCCGGCTCGCCGCCTTCTTCCAGCAGGCCTTCCTCGAGAGCGCCCGCGAAAGCCCCGAGACGCTCACGGCGCTGGGCATGAAGGAGCGCTACGGCGAACTCGGCGACTACACCAAGGCCGGGCAGGACCGTCAGCTCGCGCTGGCCGAGGCGCAGCTCCTGCGCCTGAAGCGCGAGTTCGATCCGGCGCGGCTCAGCCCCGCCTCGCGGCTGTCGGCGCAGCTCTTCGAGAAGCAGGTGGAGACCAGCCGCCTTCTGGCGAAGTGGTATTGGCAGAACTACGCCGTCTCCTCGACCGGAAGCGGCCTCGACCAGATCCCGGTGATGCTGATCAACAACCACCGGGTCGACAGCGTCGCCGACGCGGAAGCCTACGTCTCGCGCCTGAAGGCGGTGGAGCGGGTCGCGGGCGAGGTCGCCGCCGACCTTGACGCGCGGACCGCCCGCGGCTTCCTGCCGCCGGCCTTCGTGTTCGGCCGGGTGATCCCCGACGCGCAGAACCAGATGAAGGGCGCGCCGTTCGACGCGGGCGCGGACCACGCCGTCTGGGCCGACTTCCGCAAGAAGATCGCCGCCCTGCAGGCCGACGAGGCCACCAAGGCCCGCCTCCTGGCGGCCGGCGAGGCGGCGCTGAAGGGCGAGTGGCGGCGCGGCTACCAGCGGTACATCGGCTCCCTCGAGGCCATGTCGAGGAAGGCCACCACGGTAAACGGCGTCTGGGCCCTGCCGGACGGCGAGCGCTACTACGCCGACACCGTCGGCTTCTTCACGACCACGCCGCTCACCCCCGACCAGATCCACCAGACCGGGCTGTCGGAGGTGGCGCGGATCCGGGGCGAGATGGACCAGATCCGCCAGAAGGTCGGCTTCAAGGGCTCGCTCGCCGAGTTCTTCGCCTTCGTGAAGACCGACGCGCGCTTCCACTACCCGAACACCGAGGCGGGCAAGCAGCAGTACCTGGCCGACGCCAAGCGGATCATCGCCGGCTACATGGCGGTGGCGAACCGGCAATTCTCCACCCTGCCGAAGCAGGCCCTGGAGGTGCGGGCCGTGGAGCCGTTCCGCGAGAAGACCGCCGCAGTCGCCTTCTACAATCCGGGCACGCCGGACGGCTCGCGGCCCGGCATCTTCTACGTGAACCTGTCGGACATGACCCAGGTGCTGAAGCCGCAACTGGAGGCCATCGCCTACCATGAGGGGGCGCCGGGGCATCACTTCCAGATCGCGCGCTCACTGGAGCAGCAGGACCTGCCGATGTTCCGCCGCTTCGCCTACTACGGCGCCTACCTCGAAGGTTGGGGTCTCTACGCCGAGCGGCTGGCCAAGGAGGGCGGCTTCTACCAGGACCCTTACAACGACTTCGGCCGGCTCTCGCTGGAGCTGTGGCGCGCCGCCCGGCTGGTGGTGGACACCGGCGCCCATTCCAAGCGCTGGAGCCGGGACCAGGTGGTCCAGTACCTGCGCGACAACACCCTGCTGACCGAGCGGGACATCCAGTCGGAGACCGACCGCTACTTCACGAGCCCGGGCCAGGCGACCAGCTACAAGATCGGCCAGCTCAAGATCCTCGAGCTGCGCGCCAAGGCGCAGCAGGCGCTTGGACCGAAGTTCGACCTCAAGGGCTTCCACGAGGCGGTGCTGGCGAGCGGCGCCCTGCCGCTGGACGTGCTGGAGGCCCAGGTGGACGCCTGGGTGGCGCGGACCCGCTGAGCGGGCCCGCGTCGGGGCGCTAGGAGACGCCCACCGGGGTCTCGCCCTCGTCCTCGCCGTCCCAGTAGTGGATCCGGGTAGCATGCACCTTCAGCAGGGCGATGCCCGGGGTGTCCGGCCCGTCCGGCCACCAGCGGTCGAGATCGGAGGTCCAGTGCTCGGCGAAAGCTGCGCGATCCTCGATGATCTCCGCGCGGCCCTCGATGGACAGGAACACCGGCGGCTTGCCGAGCAGGCCCTTGGAGCTCTGCGCCGAGAGGGTGACCTTCGGGTCGCGGCTGACGTCGGCGAAGGTCCGGGACTCCTTGTCCACGAAGAACCAACTGTCGCCGTCGTACTCGACATCGCGGTTGTTGCTCATCGGCCGACCGGCGATCTCGCCCCCGTCGGTGTGGGTGTTGAGCATCACGAAATCGATGTCCTTCAGCGTCTTCGCGACGTCCTTCAGGTCCATGTTGGCCATGCGATCACCTTCGCCTCGGCCGCCGGAGATTGGCGGCTCGCCGGCGGAAAGCCGACCCGCCCGGATCGGTTCCGCTAGACCTTGCGGACGAACTCCGCGCGCAGCACCAGGCCCTTGATGCCCTCGTGCCGGCAGTCGATCTCCTGTGCGTCGCCGGTCAGGCGGATGGCGCGGATCACCGTGCCGCGTTTCAGCGTCTGGCCGCCCGAGCCCTTGACCTTCAGGTCCTTGATCAGGGTCACGCTGTCGCCGTCGGCCAACAGATTGCCCACGGAGTCGCGGACCTCCACCTGTCCCGCCGTCCGCGCACGCTCGGCGGCCTCGGCGGCGCTGATCCACTCGCCCGAGGCCTCGTCGTAGACGAAATCCCCGCCGTCCTGGTCGCCGCTCATCGCCTGATCCCCTTCCCCGTGGAGCGCGGTGTAGCGCCGGCGCCGGGGCTGCGCCAGCCTTGCCCTCCCCAGCGTCACCCTCGGCACATCGCCGGCAGCCACAACACGCACCGGGAAGGGGAAGCGCATGTTCTCTCACGTGATGGTCGGGACCAACGACCTGGAGAAGGCGAAGTCGTTCTACGACGCCGTGCTGGGCAAGCTCGGCCTCGGGCCGGGCTTCCAGGACCGCCACCGCCTGTTCTGGATGTCGCCCACCGGCGTCTTCTCCGCCTCCCTCCCGATCGACGGTCAGCCGGCCTCGTGCGCCAACGGCGCCACCGTCGGGTTCCGCTGCGAGTCCACCGATCAGGTGGACGCGTGGCACGCCGCGGGCGTGGCGGCCGGCGGAACGTCCATCGAGGACCCGCCCGGCTGGCGCGAAGGACCCACGGGGCGGATGTACCTGGCCTATCTGCGCGATCCTGACGGCAACAAGCTCTGCGCCATGCACCGCTGATCCCGCGGCCGGCCGGCGGAGCGCCAAATTGACGCGTTCCGTCGCCCGGCCTCTCCGGGCGATGATCCCAGGGCTGGCCAGGACGGGGCGCCGGCGAACGACGACGACACGCGCCCGGGAACGTCCGCCATGCAGCTCGACCTCGCCAACCTCAGCGGCCGTGAGCTTCGCCGGCTGCTGGACAGCGCCCGCGAGCGCGGCCAGGCCGCGCAGTCCTACCAGATCCTCCAGGAGATGGCCCGCCGTCGCGAGGCCGGGCCGGCGCCCCGTCGCGGACGTCGGCGGCCGGAGGAGCCGAGGGTCATCGCCATAGACCTCGGCGATCCCCTGGAGCCGAAGGGGGACGACACGCTCGATGTCCCCGCCCCGCCGAGCCTGGCGGACGGCGAGGAGGCGGGACACCAGACGCCCCCGCTGGAACTCACCCTCGATCGCGAGCCGCCTCGGCCGCGGCGTCCCCGGCGCGGGCCGCCGGGTCTCGTGGTGTTCGCCGCCGGCGCCTCGGTGGGCGTGGCCGCGGGCGTGGCGCTCGGCGGGTGGGTGGGCGTCGGCGCGCCCGCCGTCCTGCCGCCGCCTCCGAAGGCTGTCCAGGCGCAGGCGCAGACCGCGCCGCCCGCAGCCGTGACGCCCACCGCCGGTCCCGTGGTCGCCGACCTCGCCCCGCCGCCGGCCCCGCCCGTCGATCCAGCCGCGGTCGAAGAGGTCGCTGCGCCGCAGGCGCTGGAGGTCGCCGTGGCGAGCTCCGAGACGCCGCCCGCCGCCAGCGACGCGGCGGTGACGGCCCAGGCGGTGGAAACGGAAGACGCGCCCTCCGACGCTTGCGAAGGCGCCGCTACGCCGGCCGACCGGGCGATCTGCGGCGATCCGGAGCTCCAGCGCCTGCAGCGCGAGCTGCGCCGGGCCTACGCCGAGGCGCTGGACGCGCACCAGGACCGCACGGTGCTGCGCCAGCGCCAGCTCGCTTGGCGCGACGCGCGCAGCGGGATCGGGGACCCCGAACGCCTGGCGAGCCTCTACGAGGCCCGCATCCGCAAGCTGGAATCCGCCACCGCCGACGCGCGCCGCCAGCGCTGACGCCGGCTGCGCCGCCTCGCGGCCCCGAGAAACGGCCTAGAAGCCCCAGGCATAGCTCAGGTGCAGGGTGCGCGGCACGCCACGGAACCGGTAGAGGAACCGCGCGCCAGGTGGGCCGGCGTCCGGCGCCGCGGAGGCCACCCGCGTGGCGTAGGTCTCGTCCAGCGCGTTCTCCAGCCGGGCCGTCAGACGGCTGCGCCGCCCGGCGTCGAGGTAGAGGTGGGCCGCGAGGTCGACGATCGCATAGTCCCCGTAGTTGACGCGGCCGAAGCCGGCCACGTGCTGCCAGACATCCCCGGTCCAGATCACGGCGGCCGAGCCGCCGAACCGGCCGCCTTCCGGCGCATAGTCGAGACCGGCCTTGGCCTGGACCTCCGGGATGCGGTCGAACTGCCGGCCGACGCCCTCCTCCCGCGCCCGGGTCCAGGCGACCGAGCCCCGCGCCGTCAGGCCTTCCGCCACAGCCGCCGTCGCCTGGAGCTCGACGCCCCGGAAGCGCACCTCCCCCGGCGTGTTGATGTAGATCCCGTCCGGCAGGCCAGGCTGCCCGTAGTCGTCGACGATCAGGTCCGTGACCTCGCGGGCGAAGCCGGTGAGCTTCCAGCCGAACCGCGCCGTCTCGGCGCCCACAGACAGGTTCAGGTTGGCGCTCTCCTCCGGCTGCAGGCCGGGGTTGCCCACCGCGCAGCAGGGGTCGATGGCGAAGAGCTGCTCGGCGCTGGGCAGGATGAAGGCCGTGCCGACCATGCCCTCCACGTAGAGCCCGTCCGTCGCGTCCCACCGGCCGGAGACGTTCCAGACGGTCTTCTCCGCCCCGTCGGTGCGGTTGTACCGAAGGCCGGCGGCCAATCGCACGCTCGCGAACAAGTCGTCGGTGGTGCGCACCTGCGCGATCAGCGCGTGGGCCTGCTCGGTCTGCCGAGCAATCTTCAGCACGTCGTCCCGGCCCTCGAAACTCTGGAAATCGTAGCCGAGCTGGTACTCGAATCCGCGGTGCAGGTTGAACTTGGCGAGCCCGCTGGCGCCGTAATCCCGGTAGCCCCAGTAGGTGAGGTCGTCGACGATCACGGGCGCCGCCGCGGGATCCCCCGGCACGTTCTCCACCGTCGAATAGACGCTGTCCCAGTCGTGCAGGTAGCCCTTCACCGACACCTTCACGTCGTCGCGCGCCGTCCAGTCCAGGCTGGCGCTGGCGATCTCCTCGTCGCGGTCGTTGAACGCCAGCCGGGTGAGGCGGGGGTTGGGATATTCCAGATGCGCATCGGTGTGCTGGGCGTAGAGGTTCAGCGCCAGACCCTCCGCCAGATCGACGCCGTACTTGCCGCCGAAGCTCACCACGTCGTAGCCGCGCCGCCGCGCGGTGGCGCTCGGTTCGAAGACGTCGAAGGTGCGGTAGCCGCGGGCCTCGTCCTTGGACGCCCAGGCTATGTAGCGATGGCGCCCGGCCACGGTGTCCCGCACATAGGCGTCGGCGCGCACGCCGCCGTTGGTGTGTGCGCCCGCGGTGAGCTGGCCGTTGAACTCGTCCGCGTAGCCGCGGGTCACGACGTTGATCGCGCCGGCCACCGCCTGGGTCCCGTAGAACAGACTCTGGCCGCCTTTCAGCACCTCGATCCGCTCGACCATGCTGGCCGGCAGGGTGTCGGCGGGGCTGACGCCCGTATAGAGCCGGTTGTTGATCCTGACCCCGTCCACCAGCCAGAGCACGTCGCCGGTGCGCGAGCCCTGGAGGGCGATGTCCACGTAGGAGAAGGGGCCGTTGCGCGGGCTGAGGAACAGGCCCGGCGCCTGCATCTGCAGGGCCTGGGAGACATCCACGTAGGCCTGGTCGCGGATCACGGCGGCCGGGATGACCGAGAGGTCGGCGCCGTAGCGGGCGAGCTCCTGCGGCAGGGTCTCCTCCAGCCGGGCGGCCGTGACCACCAGGGTCTCCACGTCGGCGTCTTCCGCCCGCGCGACCGTCGCCAGCGCCGCCGTCGCAGCGCCGATCAGCCATACCTTCCGCATCCCGCCCTCCCCCGTCGGCCTTGAACTGGCCGAAACTTCGGTATGGCGCTAACAGGCGGGGTCGGACGCGCCCCGTACTTTACGGTTGAGGCGCCGTTACAGGGGGTTACAGGCGGGCATGGAGGGCTTGCAGGCGGAGGCCGAACGGGTCCGGGCGAGCGGCGTGCTCGGCCGCTCCGAACGGCTCGCGCGGCTGTTCGACTACCTCGCGTCCCAGGCGCAGGACGGCCGGCCCGTGCGCGAGGCGGACATCGCCGTCGAGGTGTTCGGGCGCGAGACGGAGCTTCCCGGCGACGCCTCGGTCCGCGTCTACGTCCACCGCCTGCGCCGCAAGCTGGACGACCTCTATGCCGGCCAGGTCCCGCGGCTGGGCATCCCGCTGGGCGAATACCGGCTGACGCTGGAGACCGCTGACCCCCGACCGCACCGCCGCGCGGTCCCCTGGCGCCGTGTCGCCGCGGGCCTCTCCCTGTTGATCCTGCTCGCCGCGGGTGGGGTGTGGGCCTACCGCGCCACCGCCCCGACCCGGGCCCTGGACGACGTCGCCCAGGCGCCGCTCTGGCGCGGCATGGGCGAGCGCCGGCCAGTGCTTGTGGTGGTGGGCGACTACTACATCTTCGGAGACACGGAGGGCGACGACACCCCGCAGCGGATGATCCGCGCGTTCGACGTCAACGCCCCCGGCGACCTCGAGATGCTGCTGGCCGAGCGGCCGGAACTGCAGGGCCGCTACGTGGACCTCGACACCTACTACACGCCCGTCGGCGCGACCCTCGCCCTGCGGGAGATCCTGCCCGTCGCACGGCGTCTGGCCGGCGATCCCGCCAACCTCGCGCTCGTCACCTCCTCCCAGCTCACGCCCGAGATGTTGAAGAGCCACGACGTGATCTACGTAGGCTACCTCTCGGGCCTGCGCCTGCTGCAGGAGCCGGTGTTCCGCCGCTCGCGCTTCGAGATCGGCGAGACCTACGACGAACTGCTCGACCGCAGCACCGGCGAGGCCTTCGTCAGCGGCGCGGGCCCGGCCCATCCGGGCCGACCGAACCAGGACTACGGCTATCTCGCAGCCGTGGAGGGCCCGGGCGGCAGCCGCTGGGTGATCGTCGCGGGCGGCCGCGACATCGGGGTCATGCAGAGCGCCGAAATCGCCGCCGACCCGGCCCGCGCGCCGCAGTTCTCGGGAAGCGGGGCCGAGGCCCTCTATCGCGTCGAGGGCCTCGGCCGCACGAACATCTCCGCCGCGCCGGTGCCCGTCCGACCCTGAGGAGGCCGCCGTTCGCTTGCCTGGGGGCCGGGGACCGCTAGTCTCCAGCGCATCTTCCGGGAGCCGACGTGATGACGGAACGGGTCGCAGCCTGCCGCTGCGGGGCGCTGAGGGCGGAATGCCGGGGCGAACCCGTGCGGGTGTCGGTCTGCCATTGCCTGGCTTGCCAGGCGCGCACCGGCAGCGCCTTCGCCGTGCAGGCGAGGTGGCCGCAGGACCAGGTCTCGCTGTCCGGCGAGTTCCGCGAGTGGTCGCGGACGGGAGACAGCGGCGGCCGGGCGACCTACCGCTTCTGCCCCGCCTGCGGCTCCACCCTCGCCTACGTCAACGAGGGGATGCCGGGGCTGATCGCCATCCCCGTCGGCGCCTTCGCCGACCCGGGCTTTCCGCCGCCGCGGTTCTCGGTCTGGGAGACGCGCAAGCACCCATGGGTCGCCGTGCTGGGCGAGGCGGTCGAGCACCTGGACTGAGGCGCCCGCGGCGCGGCTCTTAACGCCCCCTTCACCACACCGCCCGCATCCGTCATCGTGGTGAACAGATGACGAACGCGATTCCCGCCTCCCTCGCCCCGCGCGGGCCCCTGCGCATCCTCGGCCTCGATCCCGGCCTTCGCCGCACCGGCTGGGGCGTGGTGGCCGTGGACGGCGCGCGGCTGGCGCACGTGGCCCACGGGGTGATCACGCCGGACACCGACGCACCGTTCGCGGATCGGCTGCTGGTGCTGTTCGACGCCATCTCCGAAGTGATCGCCGCCCACGCGCCCGACGAGGCGGCGGTGGAGGAGACCTTCATGAACAACAACGCGGCCTCGGCGCTGAAGCTCGGCCATGCGCGCGCCTGCGCCCTGCTGGCTCCCGCCCGGGCCGGCCTTTCCGTGGCCGAGTACGGCAACAGCGTGATCAAGAAGGCGGTGGTGGGGACCGGCGCCGCCGACAAGGGCCAGGTGGGCTTCATGATCGCGCGCCTGCTGCCCACCGCCGGCAAGACCACAGCCGACGCCGCCGACGCGCTGGCCGTCGCCATCGCCCACGCCCACGTCCGCACCGCGCGGGCCGCTTACGGAAAGGTCGCCTGAGATGATCGGCCGGCTGCGCGGGATCGTCGCCGAGGTGGGCGAGGAAGAGGCCCTGATCGATGTCATGGGCGTGGGCTACGTGGTGCGCTGCGGCGCGCGGACCCTGTCCCGCCTGCCCGAGGTGGGCGGCGAAACCGTGGTGCACGTGGAGACCATCTGGGGCGAACAGACCGGCCAGGTGCTCTATGGCTTCCTGTCCCGCGACGAACGCCGGGCGTTCGTGACGCTGAGGACCATCCAGGGCGTCGGCCCGAAGGCGGCGCTGGCGGTGCTGGACGTGCTGGCGCCGGCCGAGCTCGCGGCCGCCGTGGCCCGCGACGACAAGGCCGCCGTAGCCCGCGCGGTCGGCGTCGGCCCCAAGCTTGCTCAGCGGATCGTGCTGGAGCTGAAGGGCAAGCCGATCACCGAGGGCCCGGTGGCCGCCTTCCAGCCGCAGGCCTACGCCCCCGAGCCCGTGAAGGTCTCGGTCTCGGGGGAGGCCGTCGCCGCCCTGATGGGCCTGGGGGTCGCCGAGCCCAATGCGCGGCGCGTGGTGGAGCAGGCGGTCGGCCGCCTCGGCGACGACGCCGCCGTCCCGGCCCTGATCAAGGCCGCCCTGCAGGAACTGGGGCGCTAGGTGGAACGCCTTGAACTCAGGGGCCCGACGGGCGTAGCGGGTCTCGCATGACCCGCATCGTCTCCGGCGAGGCCCAGCCGTTCGAGGGGGCCGACAAGGCGCTCCGGCCGCAGACGCTCGCCGAGTTCGTCGGCCAGGAGCAGGCCAAGGCCAACCTGTCGGTGTTCATCGAGGGCGCGAAGTCGCGCGGCGAGGCCCTCGACCACGTGCTGCTGTTCGGCCCGCCGGGCCTGGGCAAGACGACCCTGTCGCAGATCGTCGCGCGCGAGCTCGGGGTGAACTTCCGCGCCACCTCGGGCCCGGTGCTGGCCAAGGCCGGCGACTTGGCGGCCATCCTGACCAACCTCGAGCCGCGCGATGTCCTGTTCATCGACGAAATCCACCGCCTGCCGGCCAACGTCGAGGAGATCCTCTATCCGGCCATGGAGGACCACGTCCTCGACCTGGTGATCGGCGAGGGGCCGTCAGCGCGTTCCATCCGCATCGATCTCGCCCCCTTCACCCTGGTGGCGGCCACCACGCGGGCGGGGCTGCTCGCCACACCGCTCCGCGACCGGTTCGGCATCCCGATCCGGCTGGAGTTCTACACCCACGACGAGCTCTCCAAGGTGCTGACCGGCGCCGCGGCCAAGATGGGCCTCGGCCTGCGCGCCGACGGGGCGCTGGAGATCGCCCGCCGATCGCGCGGGACGCCGCGGGTGGCCGGCCGGCTGCTGCGCCGGGTCCGCGACTTCGCCGCCGCCGACGGCGCGCTGGTCATCGACAAGAAGGCCGCCGCCTCGGCGCTCGCCCGCCTCGACGTGGACGAGCAGGGGCTGGACGCGCTCGACCGCCGCTACCTGCGCGCGCTGATCGAGAACTACGCCGGCGGCCCGGCCGGGGTGGAGACCATCGCCTACGCCATCGCCGAGGCGCGCGACGCGGTCGAGGACGTCATCGAGCCTTTCCTGATGCAGCAGGGATTCATCCAGCGGACGCCGCGCGGCCGGATGGCCACCGCGCGCGCCTACGAGCACCTGGGTCTCGCCGCCCCGCCGCCGCCGCAGGCCCGCGGCGTCAATCCCGACCTGTTCGACAAATGACCGGCGCAGCCGCCACATAACACCGGCATACTCACAACCTGTCGCCCACCCGCGCTAGGGTGGGGCGATGGATGCGAATCAACCCTCCGCCGGCTGGCTGGAAGGCCGCGAGCACGTGCTGCCGGTCCGGGTCTACTACGAGGACACCGACTTCACCGGGGTGGTCTACCACGGCAACTATGCGCGCTTCTTCGAGCGTGGCCGCAGCGACTTTCTGCGGGTGGCGGGGATCAGCCATGCGGCCCTGCTGGAGCGGCCCGATCCGGCCGCCTTCACCGTCGTGAAGCTGACCATCGAATACAAGCGCGCCGCGCGGATCGACGACGGGCTCCTGGTGCGCACCCTCTACGAAAGCGTGAAGGGCCCCCGGCTTTTCGTCCGGCAGAGGATCGTTAGAGGTGACGAGCTGATCGCCACCGCCGACGTCGAGGCGGCCTGCATCGACATGGCGGGCCGGCCACGCAAGCCCCCGCCGGGGCTCGTGGAGGCGCTCTCACCGCTGTTCGCGCCGGCTTCCTGAGGTCGTCGCCTTAAGTTCGCCTCAGGCTTACGCAAACCACCACTTTCGCCCCTTCCCGGAGACGCCATGGACCCCGCCGCCGTCAGCCCCGAGAGCTTCAACGCCGTCACGCTGTTCATGCGGGCGGACTGGGTGGTGAAGCTGGTGATGATCGGCCTGGCGCTGGCTTCGCTGTGGTCCTGGACGGTGATCCTGGACAAGCTGTTCCGCTTCGCCGCCCTGAACCGGCAGGCCGACAAGTTCGAGGACGCCGTGGCCTCCGGCCGCAGCCTCGAGGAGATCGCCCAGGAGGCCGGCGAGCGGCCCCGCCACGCGCTGCCGCGCATGCTGCAGGGGGCGCTGAAGGAATGGCGCGACGCCCGCGGGAAGAGCGGCCAGAGCGACGGCCAGGCCGCCTTCCTGATCCAGCGCATCGACCGGGTTCTCGACACCATCATCGCCCGGGAGAGCCAGCGCATCGAGGAGGGCCTCGGCACCCTCGCCATCGTCGCCACCGCCTCGCCCTTCGTCGGCCTGTTCGGCACGGTCTGGGGGATCATGCACGCCTTCCAGGCGATCGCGATCCAGAAGAACACCTCGCTGGCGGTGGTCGCCCCCTCGATCGCCGAGGCGCTGTTCGCCACGGCGATCGGCCTCGTGGCGGCGATCCCGGCGTACATCGCGTTCAACGCCTTCTCCACCAAGGCCGGCAAGTTCGCCGCCCGGCTGGAAGGCTTCGCGGACGACCTCTCCACCGCGATCCAGCGGCGCCTTTCGGAGCGGGTCTGAGCCATGGGTCTGTCGGCCAACGACGCGTTCGCCGCGGGGGGCGGCCGCCGCAACCGCCGCCGCTACGGCCGCGGCCGGCGGGGCGCGCTGAGCGAGATCAACGTCACCCCCCTGGTGGACGTCATGCTGGTGCTGCTGATCATCTTCATGATCTCGGCCCCGCTGCTGACCGCCGGGGTGCCCGTCGAGCTGCCCAAGACCGAAGCCGGGGCCATGCAGGACCAGCCCGAGCCGATCACGGTCTCGGTGCAGGCGAACGGCTCGATCTTCGTGGGCGAGGACGCGGTGCCGTTCGCCCGGCTCGCGCCGCGCCTGAAGGAGATGGCGGGCCCCGAGACCACCCGGCCGATCTACGTCCGCGCCGACGGCAAGGCGTCCTACGAAGTGGTGGCCCAGGTGATGGCCTCGCTCTCCACCTCGGGCTTCACCTCGATCAACCTGATCACCGAGACCGGCGGCCCCTCTTCGGGCGCCAATCCTGAGGAGGCGGCGACGCCGTGATCCGCAGGGAGCTGTCACCGGCGGCGCTGGGATCGATCCTGCTGCATGCGGGGATCGCGGCCGCGCTGCTGATCTCCTGGCCCTGGGCGCGCGACCTGAAGGTCGGCGCGGTGGTGCCGGTGACGATCGTGGCCAACGCTCCCGTGACCGATCTGCGCGCCGCCGAGCAGGGGCCGCAGGAGCAGACCGCGCAGACCGAGGCGCCCGTCCCCGACGCTCCGCCGGAAACCGCGCCGCCGCCCGCGCCGACGCCGCCGACGCCGGCCCCGACCCCGACCCCGACGCCCAAGGCCGCGCCGCCGAAGCCCGCGCCCACGCCGGCGCCCAAGGCCGCCCAGATCCCGGCCCCGAAGACCCCGCCGGCGAAGGCGCAGCCGAAGCCCGCCGAGAAGGGCCTCGATTTCGACGCCCTGCTGGCCAGCATCCCCGGCAGCAAGAGCGCGCCGCGCCCCTCCTCCGCCCAGAAGGGCGCGTCCCGGCCCGAGACCGCCCAGCAGGCGCGCCCCAACCTCGGCTCCGGCCTCGCCGCCTCGGCGGCCATGAACGGGCTGGTGGACGAGCTGCAGCGCCGCTGGAACCCGAACTGCGCCGTGGAGGGCGGCCGCGCCGTGGTGGTCCGCGTCACCTTCCAGGTCGGCTCCGGCGGTCAGCTGGTGGGCGAGCCGGCCGCCGAGATCCGGGGACCCCGCAACAGCGAGAGCCAGGCCGCGGCCGACCGCGCCGTGCGCGCCGTCTATGCGGCCGCCCCCTTCCGCACCCTGCCGCGCGAGTTCTACGGTCAGCGCGTGGCGGTGAACTTCAACGCCCGGGAAGCCTGCCAGCTATGATCCTTCGGAGTGTCTCCATGCGGCTGAAGAGCCTGATGTTCGCCGTGATGGCGGTGTTCGCCACGGTCGCCGCCGCGCCCGCGGCGCGGGCCGAGATCGAGGTGAACGTCAACCGCGGGGACGTGCAGCCGCTGCCGGTGGCCATCCCCGCCTTTGCCGGCGGCCAGGTGGGCGCCGACATCTCGAGCGTGATCTCGGCCAACCTGCAGCGGTCGGGCCTGTTCCGGCCGCTGGACCCGGCGAGCTTCATCGAGCGCGACCTCAACGCCGCGGTGCAGCCGCGCTTCGCCGACTGGAAGCAGATCAACGCCCAGGCGCTGGTCAACGGCCAGGTCACCGTGGTGGGCGGCCGGCTGCAGGTGGACTTCCGCCTGTGGGACGTCTTCGCGGAGCAGCAGATGCTGGGCCTGCAGTTCACCTCCAGCCCCGAGAACTGGCGGCGCGTCGCGCACAAGATCTCCGATGCGGTCTACGAGCGGCTGACCGGCGAGAAGGGCTACTTCGACACCCGCGTGGTGTTCGTCGCCGAGAGCGGCGGCCGCGGGGCCAACCGCCAGAAGCGCCTGGCGATCATGGACCAGGACGGAGCCAACCCGAGCTACCTGACGGACGGGTCCTACATCGTCATGACGCCGAGGTTCTCCTCGAACAGCCAGGAGATCACCTACATGGCGCTCCGGCCCGAGGGCTCGTCGATCTACCTCTTCAACCTGGAGACCGGCCGGCGCGAGAGCCTGGGCGACTTCCGCGGGATGGTGTTCGCGCCGCGGTTCTCGGCGGACGGCAGCAAGGTGGCGTTCTCGGTGGAGCGCAGCGGCAACTCGGACATCTTCGTGATGGACCTGCGCAGCCGGCAGACCTCGCGGCTGACCGCCGATCCGGGGATCGACACCTCCGCCTCCTTCTCGCCGGACGGCACGCGGATCGTCTTCAACTCCGACCGCTCGGGCTCGCCGCAGCTCTACGTCATGGGCGCAGACGGCTCGAACCCGCGCCGGCTGACCTTCGGCGGGGGCCGCTACACCACCCCGGTGTGGAGCCCGACCGGCGAGTTCATCGCCTTCACCAAGCAGTCGGGCGGCCAGTTCCACATCGGCGTCATGCGCGCCGACGGCTCGGACGAGCGGCTGCTGACCTCCGGCTACCTGGACGAGGGCCCCACCTGGGCGCCCAACGGCCGGGTGCTGATGTTCTCGCGCGAGGCCCGTGGTGGCGCGCCCCGACTGTGGAGCGTCGACGTCACCGGCCGCATCCTTCAGCCCGTGCCCTATCCGACTGCGGGCTCCGACCCCGCCTGGTCGCCCCTGTTGAACTAGGCTTGCGCCCAGGCGCAGCCCCGTAGACCCTAACCGCGCCTCGGCGCACCGCCCCTAAGGAGACGCTAAGACGATGGTCATCAGCATCAACGGAAAGACCGCCCTGCGCCTCGGCCTCGTGGCCGCCGCGACCCTGTCGGTGGCCGCCTGCTCGAGCCGGCCGAAGCCCAGCTTCGAGACGACCCCGCCGGCCCAGACCCAGCCCACCGGCCCGACCGGCCCGGCCCAGCCGGAAGGCGTCGGCGGGCAGCAGCTCGGCCCCGTCCCGGGCTCCACCCAGGACTTCACGGTCAATGTCGGCGACCGGGTGCTGTTCGACTTCGACCGCTACGACATCCGCAGCGACGCCCAGCCGATCCTGCAGGCTCAGGCCGCGTGGCTGCGCCGCTATCCGTCGGTGCGCGTGCGCATCGAGGGCAACACCGACGAGCTCGGCACCCGCGAGTACAACCTGGCGCTCGGCGCCCGCCGCGCCAACGCGGTGCGCGACTTCCTCGTCTCCAACGGCGTGACCGCCGACCGGATCACCACCGTCTCCTTCGGCAAGGAGCAGCCGGTGGACTCGAGCGGCACCGAGGAGGCCCAGGCGCGGAACCGGAACGCCCGCACGGCCATCGTCAGCGGCGCGCGCTAGGCGCGCCGTAAATCCGCCGCCGCCCCCGCAGAACCTGAAGGCCATGCTTCTCCATCGTCTCCGCACCTCCGCCGCCGTCCTCGTCCTGGCCTTCGCCGCCCTGCCGGCGAGCGCCCAGACGCCCATGGACGATCCGTTGGACGCCCGCGACGCGCGGCGGGTGGAGCGCATGGAGAAGGTGGTCCGGGAGCTCCGGGACATCGTCTTCAAGGCCCAGAGGACGGGGGCGCCGGTGGTGGTCCAGCCGGCTGACACCGACGCCCGGCTGGCGGACCTCGCCCAGCGCATCGGGGACCTCGAGCAGTCGCTGACCCGCGTCAACGGCTCGCTCGAGACCACCGCCCACGAGCTGGAGCTCGCCAAACGCGAGAACCAGGCGCTGAAGGCGCAGGTCGCCGACCTGACCACCCGGCTGACGACGGCGGAACAGGCGGCCACGCCGCCGGCGCCGCCGGAGCCGCCGGTCGACGAGCCGCCTGCCCGGACGGCCTCGCCCCAGGAAGCGTTCACCGCCGCCCGGCAGTTGATGCTGGCGGGCGACTACGATGGCGCCGAGCAGGCGTTCGCCGCCTACGTGCAGGCCTATCCGGAAGGTCCGCGGCTGGCCGAGGCCCGCTACTGGCTCGGCAAGACGCTCACCGTGCGCAGCGCCCACGCCCAGGCGGCCACCGCCTACATCGGCGCGATCCGCGGCTGGCCGCAGACCTCCTGGGCGCCCGACGCCGTGGTCGAGCTCGCCCGCTCGCTGGTCGCGCTGAAGAAGCCCACGGACGCCTGCCAGGCGCTCGCCGAGCTGCCGAAGCGGTATCCGAAGGCGCCGGCCGCGGTGGCCAACCGCGCCGCCGCCACCCGCACCCAGGCCAAG
>NZ_JAYSEO010000030.1:0-11158 GCF_041913825.1 Phenylobacterium sp. | reverse complement strand
GGGGGGCCTCGGGGCCGCCCGGGGGCGGGCGCGGGGGGGCCCCCCCCCCCCCCCCCCCCCCCCCCCCCCCCCCGGGGCGCGCGGGGGGGCCCCCCCCGGCCGACGCGCTCGCCGACGCCGTCGGCCCGATCCTCGACCGCCGGCTGCTCCGCGCTGCGGACGCCCCGGTGGCCGTCGCCCTGTCCGGCGGCGGCGACAGCCTGGCGCTGGCCCTGATCGCCGCCGACTGGGCCCGCGAGGCCGGGCGGCCGCTGCTGATCCTCACTGTGGACCATCGGCTGCAGGCGCAGAGCGCGGGCTGGTCCGCGGCCTGCGCCGACACCGCCCGGCGTCTGGGCGCGGCCTTCCGGGCGCTGGCCTGGACCGGGGCCAAGCCGGGGACCGGCCTCGCCGCCGCCGCCCGCGCGGCGCGGCACCGCCTGCTGGCGGAGGCCGCGCGGCAGGCCGGCGCGCGGGTCATCCTGATGGGCCACACCGCCAGCGACGTGGCCGAGGCCGCCGCCATGCGCGCCGCCGGCTCCACCACGCCCGCCCCTCGCGAGTGGGCCCCCTCCCCCGCCTGGCCCGAAGGCCGCGGCGTCTTCCTGCTGCGCCCGATGCTGGAGCTGGCGCGGGGCGAGATCCGCGACTGGTTGGCAGCGCGCGGGGAGCGGTGGATCGAGGATCCCGCCAACGCGGATCCGGGCTCGGCGCGCGCGCGAGCGAGGGCGGCCGGCGCGCCGTCCGTGGCCCCTGCTCCCGAACCGAACCTCGCGGCCTTGGGCGAGGCGTGCGCCGTCGACGCCGCGGGAAGTCTCACCCTCCCGCGCGAGGCCATCCGGAGCGCCACGCCGGAGGCGGCGCGGGCGTTCCTCGGCATGGCGGCGGTGTGCGCGGGCGGCGGGGACCGGCGGCCGGCCACCGAGGCGCTTGAGCGCATCCGGCAGATCCTCGGCGGTCCCGCGGCCCTGGCGAGCAGCCTGGCCGGCGCGCGGATCGAGGCCGACGAGGCGACGGTCAGCGTCTTCCGCGAACCCGGCGAGGCCCGTCGCGGCGGCCTTCCGACCCTCTATCTCACCCCCGGCAAGCCCGTCGTCTGGGACGGACGCTTCGAGCTGACGGCGGCACGCCCCGGGCTGAACGTCGATCGGCTGGAGGGCCTCGCCCGGCGGCTGCCGCGCGAGCAGCAGGCGGCGGTGATGGCGCTCCCCGCGCGCGCCAGGCTGGCGCTCCCGGCGGTGCTGGAGGGCGCCTCGGTCACCTGCCCGGCGGTGGCGGAGAGCGGGGACGTGGCCTGCCGCGGACTGGTGGCCGACCGGCTGCTCGCCGCCTGCGGCCTGGTGGAGCGGGAGCCCTTCTAAGGGAGCGCGTCGAGCACGTGCTCGACACCGCGCACCACCGGGTCGGCGAAGCGGCGGCCGAGCACGCTGGCGTGCGTCGAGCCGGCCACATGCTCCACGTAGCCGTGCCGCGAGGCCTGGGCCGGCAGGGTCTGCAGCCGCTTCAGCCAGGGCCGCCGGCGCTCGTCCCCGGCGGTGACCACGGCGACGGGCAGCTCCGGCGGCAGCTCGTCGGCGCCTGCCTGGGCCGAGGTGGCCGGCCAGTTCGCCACCTCGTCCGCCGAGCCGCGGGCGTGAGGCGCGGAACCGTGGATGCGGCGCTTCTCCACCGCCGCCTCCCCGGTGAGGCCGATCAGGTTGCCGGTGATCAGCGAGATTGGCCGCATCAGCCCAAGCTGCGCGCCGACGCCCGCCAGCCGCAGGACGCGGGCGAAGGAGCCGATGGCGTGGCGGCTAGCCGGCAGCCGGATCACGTCCGGCGTCATGGCGTCCACGAGCACGAGCCCGACCACCCGCTCCGGCCGCGTGAGCGCCAGCAGGCGGACCATCAGGCCGCCCATCGAGTGCCCCACCGCCACGAGCGGCCCTGTCTCGCCCACGGCCGCCAGCAGCGCCTCGGCGTCGGCCACGATGGCGCGGCCGTCCCGCGGCGCCGGGCCGGGATCGGAGTGCCCGAGACCCGCGCGATCGTAGGCCAGGCTCCGCAGCCCGCGCGCCGCGAGCCGGTCCTGCACCACGGCCCAGTCGGCCGCGCAGCCGAAAGCGCCGTGCTCCAGCAGGATGAGCGGAGCCTCGGCGCCGGCGGGACCGGCCCGCACCACGCGCAGGCTGCGCCCGCCGATGTCCACCTGCTCGCCGCGGAAGAGCGCCCGCGGCCGCGCCTCGGAGTGCGCCAGGGGCTCAGGCCTTCCTGAAAGGGCCCGGCACGCGCGCGGCGCCCTGGCGCGCCAGCATCCAGCCCGGGTACTCGGCCGGCAGCTCGCTCACCTCGTCGAGGCGCGAGATCTCCTGGGCGGTGAGCTGCAGGTCGGCGGCGGCGAGGTTGTCGTCCAGTTGCTCCAGCGTCTTCGCGCCGATGATGATGCTGGTCACGTGGGTCTTGGCGAGCAGCCAGGCGAGCGCCACGCGGGCGACGGACACGCCGTGCGCCTCGCCCACCTCGCGCATGGCCTCGACGCAGGCCCAGGCGCGGTCGCGGTCCACCGGCGGGAAGTCGAAGTTGGTCCGCCGCGCGCCTTCCGGATTGTTCGAGCCCGGCCCGAACTTGCCCGACAGCAGACCGCCGGCCAGGGGCGACCAGACCATCAGGCCGACCCCCTCCGAAGTCATCATCGGCGCGAGCTCGCGCTCCAGGTCGCGGCCGGCGATGGAGTAGTAGGCTTGCAGGCTCTCGAAGCGGGCGTAGCCCCTGGCCTCGCTGATCCCCAGGGCCTTGGCGATCTTCCAGGCCTGCCAGTTGGACACGCCCACATAGCGGACGAGGCCCTGGCGGGTCAGGTCGTCCAGCGCCCGCAGGGTCTCGTCGATCGGGGTGACCGGGTCGTTGCCGTGGATCTGGTAGAGGTCGATGTGGTCGGTCTGCAGCCGCTCGAGGCTGGCCTGGACGCTGTCCATGATGTGGCCGCGCGAGGCGCCCCGGTCGTTCGGCCCCGGGCCCATCTGGCCATAAACCTTGGTGGCGATCACCACGTCGCTGCGCCTGACGCCGAGGTTCTTCAGCGCCTGGCCGGTGAGCCGCTCGGACTCGCCGAAGGAGTAGACGTCGGCCGTGTCGATGAAGTTGACCCCCGCCTCGAGGGCGCGGCCGACGATGGCGTCCACCTCGCCCTGCTGGAGCGCGCCGATGGCCCGCCAGATGCCGGCCTCCGACGACCCGCCGAAGGTCATCGTCCCCAGGCAGATCTCCGACACGTAGAGGCCGGTGCGGCCGAGCTGGTTGTACTTCATGCGCGATCTCCGGTGGGGAAGCGCAGCATATGGCGACGGCGCCGCTGGCCGTCGAGGGGCTCAGCCGTTTGCGGTCGCGACGGTCTCCACCGGCGCGTTGGGCGCGGGCGCCGGCGCGGGGACCGGAACCGGCCGCACGATGGCCGAGGTATCGGCTTCCACGCCGGTAGCCGCCACCGGCTGGCGGCTCGTCCCGACGCGGATCGTCGCCTTCGGCCGGCCGTCGCCGTAGAAGATGGTGACGCCGGAGTCCTTGGCCGGGGCGGCGGGGGCCGCGCGACCGTCCTTGGCCGCCAGCTTCGCCTCCATCAGCACCTTCTTGCTCTCGGGGATCCGGGAGACGTAGGCCATCCGCACCCGGCGCGGGAAGCGGCGGGCGTCGCGCAGCGGCAGGTCCTCGGCGGTGGCGAAGCTCTTGCCGACGAACAGCGCCGGGTTCAGCGGCCGGTCCTTGGAGTCGCGGATCTCGAAGTGCAGGTGCGGCCCGGTGGAGGTGCCGGAGGAGCCCACCCGCCCCACCGGCGTGCCGGCCTTCACGGCCAGGCCCGGGCGCATTTCGGCGGCCACCCCGCCCATGTGGGCGTACAGGGTTGTCAGCCCCTCGGCGTGCTCGATCTCAACGAACCGGCCGTAGGAGTAGCTCTGGCCCGCCCGGGTGACGACGCCGTCCGCCGAGGCCAGCACCGGCTCGCCGAAGTCGGCGGCGATGTCCACGCCCTCGTGCAGCCGGCCGTTCTCCTCCCAGGGAAGCTGGCGCAGGCCGAAGGGCGAGACGATCGCTTCGCCAAGCACCGGATGCTGGAAGCTGATCAGGTCGACGGGCGCGCTCGGCTGGACGGCGGCGGGGATCAGCCGGACGGCCGGCTCCGCGCGGGGCTCGACGGCCGGCGCGGTCCGCTCCGGCAGCGCCGCATGGGCCATGGTGATCGCACCCAGCGCCACGACGGCGCCCACGGCCGCGTCGACGATCCAATGGCGCGCACGCGCCTCGAGAGCCGAACTCGCTTCAGTCAAGCAGATAGTCTCCCAGCACCACCGCGCCCATATCGGCCCGTCCTGAGTGATGGACGGCCGGGCGTCGGCATTCCCGCCGTTAGCGTTTGGTTAACTGGGCGACCTTCTAGGCGAAAACTTGGCGGCCGGACATCAACATTTGTTGGAGCCCGGCCGGCTGTCGGCCCGCGAGGGCGTTGCTGATCTTCTACCTAGAAGAGGAACCGGACCACCGCGCGGAGGTCGTATTCCTTGTAGTTGTCGTCGAACACGCCGCCGCCTTCGATGGCGTAGAGCACCTGGTTGGCGCCGCCACGGACCCCCACCCGCGCCACGGCGCCGCCGGAGTAGACGTCCTCCGCGTCGAGGGTGAAGGCGGAGCCCGAGCCGAACCTGGCGGTGGTCTTGCCGGCGTCCCCGGCCAGCTTGGCCCGCCAGCCGACCTTCACCTCGGGCGCCCACCAGAACTCATCGCCGAAGCGGGCGCCGAGGGCCAGCAGCGCCTGGCCGGTGAGCAGGTCGCCCGTGCGGCTCTCGACATCGAGATCGAAACCGGCGCCGCCGCCCGCCTCGGTATAGCCGTCCTCCGACAGCCGCACATAGTCGGCCGACAGCTCGGGCCGGGCGTAGAACCAGCCCAGCCGCGCCTCGTAAGAGACGCCCGCGTGGGCCTCGGCCAGCCAGCCGTTCCAGTCGGCCTCGCTGCGCAGGTTGACGTCCGGCGTCACGAACAGGCGCGCACCGTCGAAGCTGGCGTAGCCCAGCCCGCCGCGGACATTGGCCTGCAGCCCGCCGGTTTGCACCCGCCAGTAGGCGCCGCCGCCGAAGAAGTTCATGGCGATCTTCTCGCCGGCCGAGGCGGCCTGGTCGTTGAACTCGGCGCTGACGAAGCTGACGTTCACGCCCACCGCCTGGTTCTCGCCCACCAGCTCATAGCCGGCGGCGATGCCGAAGCCCTCGGACTCGAAGCCCAGAGCGTCCTCGGCGTCGCGATCGATCTGGAACAGGATCTCCTGCGCCCAGACGCCGTTGCCGCCACCCCCGGCCGGGGCGTGCGGATGGGCGATGGCCGACGAGACGGCGGTGGAGATCGCCTGCGCCGACAGCAGCGCCCCGCCCGAGTGGTCGGGCAACATCTGGTTGTAGAGCGCCTGGAAGCCGGCTTCCGTCTTCTGGCCGAGGAAGGCCTGCTCGATCTGCGCGTTCTGGTCGAGGCTCTCGAACACCGCCGAATAGGCCTGAGCGCCGGAGCGGTTCAGGCCGAGCTCGGCGGCCGTCTTCGGCCGGACGTCCACATAGACCGCGCTCGCGTCGTTGCGCAGGCTGGCGGTGTAGAGGAACGGCGCGCCGGCCAGGGTCGCCGCGGCGCCCTGGTTCTGCAGCCCGCCGGAGCGGATGATCTCGTAGGACTTCGAGCCGCGCTGCAGCGAGGACAGGGCGAGGTCGATCTGCGCGCCCGAGGCGATGGTGGTGGCGCCCGAGACGTTGAAGCGGGTGGCGACGCCGGTCTCTCCGTTGATCGTCACCGCCAGCACGCTCTTGGCGCCCAGCGACAGCGACGAGAGCTGGATCACGTCGGAGTTGGTGACCGCCAGTCGGCCCTCGCCGACGTTGACCGCCAGTTGACCGTCGGTGTCGGTGAGCCGTCCGGTGACCACGCCGCCGGCGTCGATGACCAGGGTGTCGGCCCCGGCCCCGAAGGCCATGGCGCCGGTCAGCGCGCCGCCCTGGATCTCCAGGCGGTCGGCCCCGGAGCCGAACAGCACGTCGCCGGTGATCGAGGGCGTGCTGGTGCTGGTCGCCTTGGTCTGGCGCACCGTGGCGCCTGTGGTGTTCGCCCGCAGGTCGAGGGCGACGGTCTGGCCGACCTTGGTCGAGCCGCTGCGCGGCGTCGCCGTGGCGCGGATCACGCCGGTGTTCTCCACCAGCGACAGCGTGCCGGACAGATCGACGACCGCCCGGGCGTCCTGCGCGCCGCCGTTCAGCGTCGCCTCGATCAAGCCCGAGTTGCGCAGCGCGGGCACGGCGGCGTTGCCGTTCAGCATCAGGGCCGTGGCCGGCCCGCCCTCGGCGGCGTTGTCGGTCCCGTAGGCGACGGCCGCGACGCGGCCGCCCTGCACGTGGATGCCGCCCTGGATCGTGGTCGTCCCGCCGCCGGCTTGGCCAATGCGGACGCCGGTGGCGGAGACGCCGTCGATCTGGCCAAGGCCTACAGCCTCGCCCTTCAGCACCAGGCCGTAGGCGTTGTTCCCCGCGCCCACCAGGCCGACCGTGGTCGCCCTGTCGGCGGCCCCGACTTCGAGGGCCGGCGCGGCGCCGACCGAGGTCAGCACGGCGTTGCCTTCCTGGGCGTCGGCCACGCCGTCGTCGTCCTCGTCCGTGTCGTTGGCGTCCGCGTCGGCCGGGCGCACGTCGAGCAGGATGCCGTTGGCGACGTTGCCGGCGATGCGGACCGCCGGGCCGCCCTGCTTCAGGTCGTCGGCGTCGAGCTTGCTCCGGGGCGTGTCGGCGAGCCGGTCGGTGTACCGGTACCCGGTGGCGGTCACCACGCCCTGCAGGCGCACGCCGCCGCCGACGTCGCCCAGCGAAACGCCGACGGAGTTCTCGCCGCGCACCAGCACCTGGCCCTCGACGCGGGCGTTGCCGGTCACGTTGACGGCCGAGATCCCGACGCCGCGGTCGCCGAGGACGTTCACCGTGCCCGAGTTGGTCAGGTTGCCGATGAGCTGGCTCTCCAGCCGGATGCCGGCGGAGTCGTTGCCCTCGATGGTGATGGTGCCGGTCGCGTCGTTGCGGATGTCGCCGGTGAAGGCGCCGGGGCCCACCAGGCGCACGCCGTGGCGGTTGGTCCCCTGGGCGAACGGCCCGTCCAGGTCGTCGTCGTTGTCGCTGTTGGTCGGCGTGAAGTCCTCGGTGGCGACCAGCGAACCGGTGTTGATGAAGCCGCCTGTGAAGCCGCCCTGGATCAGCACGGCGGTGGAATTGCTCTGGCCGGCCTCGAAGCCGATCGAGCCGGCGTTGCGGACGGTGTTGTTCGAGTTCAGCGTCACCGCCACGCCTGCCGCGGTCGGCTTGATCGTGCCCGCGCTCTCGACGGTCAGGTCGTCCCGCTGACCGTTGGCGACCGTGGCGGTCTGCACCGGCGCCGTCGTCGCCGTGCTGATCTTGGTCTCGGCGCCGGCGGACGCGGCATAGGCCAGCGGCAGGAAGGCCGCGGACACGAACAAACGCTTCATGATTCTGGAGATCCCCTGGCGCGCCCCCGCGCGACCCCGAATAGCCTCGCCATTGATAGGTTGGCAGGTTACCCGTGACAAGCGACGGCGGCTGACGTATGTACTTGTTTCGTAAAAACTGTACGCGGCTTCCGCGCGCGCATCAAGCGTCGAGGCGGGGAGCCCCTTAAGTGACGAGGAGCTTCTGATGCCGAGACCCGCCGCCGACCCCGCGAAGGCCGCCCAGACCAAGCTCCTGCGCCAGCAGGCGGGGCGCTGGTTGAAGGGCGCGCGGGAAGCGGCCGGGCTCACCCAGGCCGAACTCGCCGAGCGGGTCGGGCTGCGCTACTACACCTTCGTCAGCCAGGTGGAGAGCGGGCTGGGCCGGCTGCCCATCGAGACCCAGCGCGCCTGGGCCGAGGCGCTGGGCATGGAGCCGGGGGAATTCGCCCGCACCCTCTTGCGCTACTACGAGCCTGAGCTTTATCGACTGCTGTTCGACGACGCCGGCCGCCAGGCGGCCCAGGCCTAGGGAACCCGACCGTCCATGGGTGACGTCCTGCCCTTCATCGCCAAGGTTCGCGCCAGCGGCGACTGGACCGCCGCCGAGCGGGCGCGGCTGGAGGAGCTGGGCCGTCAGTTCGCCGAAAGCGGTCTGGGCGTCGAGGTGGTGTTCGGCACCACCGACGACGGCGATCCCTGGTGCGTGGTCAAGGACCTGAACGAGGAGGTGCTGGTCCATGTGGCGCGGATCGGCGCCCGGTTCGTGGTCCACTACGCGGTCGACGACGCCATCGCCGAGGGCTCCGACCTGCACCTGGCGCTGGCCGAGCGGCTCGCCGCGGGGCCGGAGGAGGTCCCACAGGGCGACGTGGTGGTGCCGTTCAGCCTGGCCGGCCGCCAGGCGCAGACCTTCATCGCCCTGATCGTCGCCACGGCCTTCTTCTACGAGACCAGCGCCGCCCTGGTGGGCGACGGCGAACCGGCCGAGGAGCCGGTGTTCGCGCCCGACCTGCCGCCGCCGCCCGAGCCGGCCGACGACGGCGCGCTGACTGAGAAGCGCGAGGTGGCCGTGCAGGCCGTCGCGCTCAGTTCCGAGGCGGCGCCCGAGCCGCGCGCCGCCGCCTGGACGCCCGCCCCGGCGCCGGCCGCCTCCGGCGCCGCGCTGCTCCCGGACTCCGGCGAGCCGACTGCCGCCCCCGGCCTGCCACCCCTGGCCGCGCCGGAGGTGCCCGCGGCCCCGCGGCTGGTCCTGGCCGAGGCTCCGGCCTTCAACCTGATCGTCGGAACCGACGGCGACGACCTGTTGGTCGGCACGGCGGCGGCCGACCACATCGTCGGCGGCGCCGGCGACGACACCCTGTCCGGCGGCGGCGCGCCCGACGGCGGCTACGACCTGCTGCAGGGCGGCGATGGGGACGACCGCATCACGCTCGACGCGCGGACGGTGGCCGAGGGCGGCGCGGGCGCCGACACATTCGTCGTCGCCGGCCCGGCGGTGATGGGCCAAGCCGACACCCTGCTGGGCGTCGTGCTCGACCTTCGTCTGTTCGAGGGCGACCGCCTCCAGACCGATCGCGGGGGGCCGGTGACGGTGACGCCCCATCCCCCCGGCGCCGATGGCGAAGTGGGCGTGGAGCAGGAGCCTCCGCCCGGCCCGTCCACCCTGGCGCCAGGCTTCGGGCCCGGGCGGCGCGTTGAGGTCGACCTCGACGGCGACGGGATCGTCGACGGCTACGTGTGGGTGCTCCACAAGCAGATCGCCCCGGACGGGCCGGTGCTGATCACCGGCCAGGCGCTGGGGACCTGGGACCCGCTGGCCTAGAGGCCCTTCAGGATCCCTTCCACCATCTTCTTGGCGTCGCCGAACAGCATCATGGTGTTGTCGCGGAAGAACAGCTCGTTCTCCACGCCGGCATAGCCCGAGCTCATCCCGCGCTTCACGAACAGCACCGTGCGCGCCTTCTCCACGTCCAGGATCGGCATGCCGAAGATCGGGCTCTGCGGGTCGGTCTTGGCGGCCGGGTTGGTGACGTCGTTGGCCCCGATGACGAAGGCCACGTCGGCGGTGGAGAACTCGGAGTTGATGTCCTCCAGCTCGAAAACCTCGTCATAGGGGACGTTCGCCTCGGCGAGCAGCACGTTCATGTGTCCGGGCATCCGCCCGGCGACGGGGTGGATGGCGTACTTCACCTCGACGCCCTCCTCCTTCAGCTTGTCGGCCATCTCGCGCAGCGCGTGCTGCGCCTGGCTGACCGCCATGCCGTACCCCGGGACGATGATCACCTTCGACGCGTTCTTCATGATGAAGGCCGCGTCGTCCGCCGAGCCCTGCTTCACGGGCCGGGTCTCGACCTTGCCGCCGGCCGCCGCGGCGCTGTCGTCGGCGCCGAAGCCGCCGAGGATCACCGAGATGAAGCTGCGGTTCATCCCCTTGCACATGATGTAGCTGAGGATGGCGCCCGACGAGCCCACCAGGGCGCCGGTGATGATCAGGGTGGTGTTCTCGAGCGTGAAGCCCAGCGCCGCCGCCGCCCAGCCCGAATAGCTGTTCAGCATCGACACCACGACCGGCATGTCCGCGCCGCCGATCGGGATAATCAGGGTGACGCCGATCAGCAGGCTCAGCGCGAAGATCGCCCAGAAGGCCCAAAGCGCCTGGCCGCCGCTCGCCACCAGCACCGCGATCAGCGCCACGATGGCCGCGGCGATCAGGATGTTCAGCAGGTGACGGGCCGGCAGCAGGATCGGGGCCCCGCTCATGTTGCCGTTAAGCTTGGCGAACGCGATCACCGAGCCGGTGAAGGTGATGGCGCCGATGGCCAGCCCGAGCGACAGCTCGATCAGCGAGTTCAGATGGATGCGACCGGCCTCGGCGATGCCGTAGGCCTCGGGCGTGTGGATCGCCGCCACCGCCACCAGGCAGGCGGCCATGCCGACCAGGCTGTGGAAGGCGGCCACGAGCTGCGGCATGGAGGTCATGGCCACGCGTCGGGCGATGACCGCACCGATCACGCCACCGATCGCCACGCCGCCGCCGATCAACGCCAGGGTGAAGGGGTCGAGCGCGCCCTGCCAGCCGAGGGTCGCGAGCGTCGTGCCCACGGCGATGGCCATGCCGATCATGCCGTTGCGGTTGCCCGCCTGGCTGGACGTGGGCGAGGAAAGGCCGCGCAGGGCGAGGATGAACAGCACGCCCGAGACGAGGTAGAGGACGGCGGCGAGATTGGCGTTCATTGTTCAGCGCCCCCCCGGCGCCGGAAGAGAGTTCGAACGGCGGCGACCAGGCCGACCACGATGACGATCGCGCCGGCGACCAGCAGCACCTGGGCGATCGGGCTCTGCGGAGATTCCATGGCCCGCTGGCTCACGCCCACCAGGGCGCCGCCGCCGGCCACCAGCAGGGCGGCGCGGGAGAGCTCGGCTTCCCGCCCGTAGCGGCTCACTTGGGCTTGTCCTTCTTCTTGTACATGGCCAGCATCCGCTGGGTGACCAGGAAGCCCCCGAAGATGTTCACGGCGGCGAAGGCGGCGGCGATGGCCCCGGCCCCCTTCGAGATCAGCACGTTGCCGGTGAGCTCGCCGCCCTGGCCCTGGGCCGCGGCGGCCAGCAGGGCGCCCACGATGATCACCGAGGAAATGGCGTTGGTGACGGCCATCAGCGGCGTGTGCAGCGCCGGCGTCA
>NZ_JAYSEO010000029.1:0-55132 GCF_041913825.1 Phenylobacterium sp. | reverse complement strand
GCGGGAAGTACATGGTCATCGGGTGGAAGCCCTCGTCGATCATCGCCTTGGCGAAATCGAGCGTGGTGACGCCGGTGTCCTCGAGCCAAGTGTCGTCGAACAGCGCCTCGTGCATGCAGGGGCCGTCCGGGAAGGCCGGGCTCATCTCCTGCGACAGGCGGGCCTTGAGGTAGTTGGCGTTGAGGACGGCGTCCTCCGCCACCTGCCGCAAGCCATCGGAGCCATGGCTGCGCATGTAGGCGTAGGCGCGCACGAACATGCCCATCTGGCCGTGGAAGGCGCTCATCCGGCCGAACGCCTGGGCCGCCTCGTCCTTAGCTTCCTCGACGAGATGCAGGCCGTCGGGCCCGGAGACCACCCAAGGGGCCGGGGCAAACGCCGCCAGGGCCTCCGAGAGCACCACGGGGCCTGCGCCCGGACCGCCGCCGCCGTGCGGGGTGGAGAAGGTCTTGTGCAGGTTGATGTGCATGGCGTCGACGCCCAGGTCGCCGGGACGGACCCGGCCGACGATGGCGTTGAAGTTGGCGCCGTCGCAGTAGAAGTAGGCTCCCGCCTCGTGCGTGAGGCGGGAGATCTCGAGGATGTCCCGCTCGAAGAGGCCGCAGGTGTTGGGGTTGGTCACCATGATCGCGGCGACGTCGGGGCCGAGCTTGGCGGCGAGGTCGGCGAGGTCGACGCGACCGTCCGTGGTCTGAGCGATTTCGGTGACGGTGTAGCCGACGAAGGCGGCGGTGGCCGGGTTCGTGCCGTGGGCCGAGGTGGGCACCAGGACGCGGCGGCGGTGGCCCTGGCCGGCGGCCTCGTGGGCGGCCTTGATGCAGAGCAGGCCGCAGAGCTCGCCGTGCGCGCCGGCCTTAGGCGACAGCGCCACGGCCGGCATGCCGGTCAGCGTCTTCAGCCAGTGGGCCAGGCGGTCCATGAGCGCCAAGGCGCCCTGGGTCGTGGACTGCGGCTGCAGCGGGTGCAGGTCGGCGAAGCCGGCCAGCCGCGCCATCCGCTCGTTGAGCCGCGGGTTGTGCTTCATGGTGCACGAGCCCAGCGGATAGAGCGCCAGGTCGATGGCGTGGTTCTTCTGCGAGAGGCGCACGTAGTGGCGCACGGCCTCGGGCTCGGAAAGGCCGGCCAGGCCGATCGGCCCGGCGCGGACCAGGTCGCCCAGGTCCGAGGCGTCGTGCTCGGGCTCCGGCAGGTCGACGCCGGTCTTCTCCCAGCCGCCCAGCTCGAACAGCAGGGGCTCGTCCTGCAGCAGGCCGCGGCCGCCGGAGAGGGAGGCGTGGCCGGTCGAGGCGGCGGCGTCGGGGCGGGTGGGGCGGCCCACGTTCAGCATGGTCATCGGGCGATGTTCCGGGAAAGGGCGCCGACCAGCGCCGCGACGTCTTCGGAGGTGGTGGTCTCGGTGGCGGCCAGCAGCAGGACGTCACCCAAGCCGGCGTGCGGGTCGAGGCGCGAGAACGGCACGCCGGCGACCACGCCGTCAGCCAGGCAGGCCTCCACGAGGGCGGCGGCGTCGCCGGGGACCCTCACGGCGATCTCGTTGAAGAACCGCGGGGTCAGGACCTCGACGCCGGCGACGCCCGAGAGCGCGGCCTTCAGCTCGCGGGCCCGGCTGTGGTTCAGGGCGGCAAGCTGCTTCAGCCCCGTCTCGCCCAGCAGGGAGAGGTGGATGGTGAAGGCCAGCGCGCAGAGGCCGGAGTTGGTGCAGATGTTGGAGGTCGCCTTCTCGCGGCGGATGTGCTGCTCGCGGGTGGACAGCGTCAGCACATAGCCGCGGCGGCCCTCCGCATCCACGGTCTCGCCGCACAGCCGGCCCGGCATCTGGCGGACCAGCTTCTCGCGGGCGGCGAAGAGGCCCACGTAGGGGCCGCCGAAGTTCAGGCCGTTGCCGATCGACTGGCCCTCTGCGACCGCGATGTCCGCGCCCATGGCGCCCGGCGACTTCAGCAGGCCGTAGGAGACCGCCTCGGTGGTCACGACGATCAGCAGGGCGCCCTTCGCATGAGCGGCCTCGGCGATCTTCGACACGTCGGTGACCACGCCGAAGACGTTGGGCGTCTGGACCACCACGCAGGCGGTCTCGGCGTCGATCAGGTCGATGACCGCGGCCTCGGCGTCCACGGCGGCCGGCTGGCGCACGATCTCCATGCCCTCGGCGTGGGCGATGGTCTGGGTGGTGGCGGCGTAGTGCGGATGTAGGCCGCCGGAGAGGATCGCCTTCTCGCGCCGGGTGACCCGCTGGGCCATCATCACGGCTTCCGCCGTCGCGGTGGAGCCATCGTACATGGAGGCGTTGGCCACATCGAGCCCGGTGAGCGCCGCCACCTGGGTCTGGAACTCGAACAGGACCTGCAGCGTGCCCTGGGCGATCTCCGGCTGGTAGGGCGTGTAGCTGGTCAGGAACTCCGAGCGCTGGATGATGTGGTCCACGGTGGCCGGCACATGGTGCTTGTAGGCCCCGGCGCCGCAGAAGAACGGCCCCGCGCCGGCCGGGCGGTTCATCGCCGACAGGGCGGAGAGCTCCCGCTCCACCTCCAGCTCGCCCGCATGCAGCGGCAGGTCGAAGAGATCCTTCTTCCGGGCGGCCTCGGGGACGTCGGCGAACAGGGCGTCGACGGTGGGCGCGCCGATGACGCCGAGCATCTCGGCGCGGTCGGACGGGGTCAGCGGGAGATATCGCATCGGCTACTCAGCAGGAGGAGGGCGCTACGCGCCGATCAGAGGGTGTCGAGGTAGGCCTTGTAGGCGGCTTCATCCATGAGGCCGTCGAGCTCGGCGGGGTCGGCGACGCGGACCTTGGCGAACCAGCCGGCGCCGGTGGGCTCGGCGTTGACGGTCTCAGGGGCGCCGGAGAGGGTCTCGTTGGCCTCCACCACCTCGCCGGAGACCGGGGCGTAGACGTCGGAGGCGGCCTTTACGCTCTCGACCACCGCGAAGCCGTCGCCGGCCTTCACGGTCTTGCCCACGTCGGGCGTCTCCACGAACACCACATCGCCGAGCTGTTCGGCGGCGTAGGACGTGATGCCGACGGTGGCCACGTCGCCGTCCAGCGACACCCACTCGTGGTCCTTGGTGAACTTCATGGCGGGCTCTCTCTCCTAGAGTTTGCGGACGTAGCGGTGGGCGACGAAGGGGGTCTTCACCACCTCGGCGGCCTGGGTCTTGCCGCGGACGATGACCTTGAGCTTCGTGCCGGGCTCGGAGTGCAGCGGGGGCACGAAGGCGAGCGCGATCCCCTGGCGCAGCACCGGCGAGAAGCCGCCGGAGGTGACCTTGCCCACCACCTGGCCGTCCTCGTCGGCGATCTCGGCGCCCTCGCGGGCGGGGGCGCCTTCCAGCACCTTAAGGCCGACACGGACCCGGAAGGGGCCCTGGCTGAGCTCACCCGCGATGCGGGCCGCGCCCGGGAAGTCGCGGGCGTCGCGGCGCTTCTTGGACACCGCGAAGCCGAGGTCGGCCTCGATGGGGCTGACCGTCTCGTCGAGGTCGTGGCCGTAGAGCGGCAGGCCGGCCTCGAGGCGCAGGGAATCGCGCGCGCCCAGGCCGATGGGCTTCACCCGCTCGTCGGCGAGGAGCTGGTTCCAGACGCTGACGGCCGCGTGCCCGGGGACGGAGATCTCGAAGCCGTCCTCGCCGGTGTAGCCCGAGCGCGAGACGATCAGGTCGACGCCGAAGCCTTCCAGCAGGCGGGCGTCCATGAACACCATGGCGGCGACCTCGGGCACGTGGCGCTTCAGCACCTCGACCGCGGCCGGGCCCTGCAGGGCGATCAGCGCCCGGTCCTCCAGGCGCTCGATGGTCACCTGGGGGGAGAGCTCGTCGTCGATGACCCGGAAGTCGTTGTCCTTGCAGGCGCCGTTGACCACCACGAAGAGGCCGTCGTCGCCGGAGCCGTCGGGCCGGATCGGCCGCGCGGCCATCAGATCGTCGATGATCCCGCCCTGGCGGTTCAGCAGGACGGAGTAGCGCTGCTTGCCGGGTTTCAGGCCGATGAAGTCGGACGGCGTGATCTCCTCGAAGGCCGACAGCGGCGCGACGCCGCGCAGGCGCGCCTGGCCCATGTGGGAGACGTCGAACAGGCCGGCGTGCTCGCGGGTCCAGAGGTGCTCCTTCAGCACGCCCTCGGCGTACTGCACCGGCATGGAGTAGCCGGCGAAGGGGACCATCTTGGCGCCCAGCGCCACGTGGGCCTCGGAAAGCGGCGTGGTCTTCAGGACCGTTTCGGCGGGGAGGTCGGACAAGGCGAAGGACTCCGGTGACGCGCGTTCGGTCCGCCGGACCCCGTGGCCCGGCATCCCTGCGCCCCCGCTGTCCTTATGGCCTGAGAGATTTCGGGCCCCGGCCTAGCCTTGCCGGCGCCCCCTGCTCCTTCGGCGTCCCGCCTTCGCTCGGGTGAGCGACGGAGGGAACTTTCCAGCGTGCCTTCGCCCCTCGCGGTCCTTTTGCCTGAGCGTTTCCGGGGCGGTTGCGCCTTCGGCTCCGGGGTGAATCCCGGTCTCTCCCGCGAGAGTCGGCCGACGGTGTAGCGGAGGGGCGGGGGGAGTCAACGCGGGAGTGTGGCGCAGGCGGGGGGAGGTGCGGGGATGGGTAAAGCGTGGGCGGCTCAGGCCCGCAGGGCGGCGGCCACGAACCCCGCCCGCTCGTCCGGCGAGAGCACCCGCGGCGCGGCCACCGGCCGGCCGGTCGCCGCATCGAAGAAGGGCGTGCGCCGGTAGCTGCCGTCCAGCCGCGCCTTGAGGCTGCGGGCCGCGACCCGCAGCAGGACGCCCACGAACGGCGTCTGCGGCGGCT
This sequence comes from Phenylobacterium sp., assembly GCF_041913825.1. GTDB lineage: Bacteria > Pseudomonadota > Alphaproteobacteria > Caulobacterales > Caulobacteraceae > Phenylobacterium. The sequence goes on along the minus strand of NZ_JAYSEO010000029.1, from coordinate 50,347 downwards.
TCGGCTCGCCCCGGGCGGTCTTCACGAAGCCGAACAGGCGCGCGGGCCCGAAGGCGGCGTCGAGCGCCGGGGCCCCGCCCAGCACCGGCGCCTGCAGGGCGGCGAAGGCCATCTTCGGCGACGCGCCCGTGTTGGCCACCGGGGTGTCGCAGCAGGCCGCATACCAGCGCACCGGCCCCCGCCCGCTCAGGCGGACCGAGGCCAGCCGCTCGGCGCCCGACGCGATGTGGATGGCGCTGGGCGAGGTCAGCAGCGCGTTCGAGCCGCCGCGCGCGTCCAGGTCCTCGGGGTGGCCGAGCACGTGGGCGTAGGCCTGGCAGTCGGCGCAGTAGCAGGTGATCCGCTCGTGCGGCTGGGCGGTGTCGACGGTTCCGCTCAGGGCGCCGCAGCGGCAGCCCAGGGGGTGCAGCATCGGCGCCTCGCGGGGGTGATCACGCCTGTGGGGAGGATGGGGCCGGGCCGGCGGCGGTGTCAACGAAGGGGGAGGGGGCGGGACCACGGACCTCACGGACCGAACGGAAGACACGGAGGGGGCGGTGGGCGGCGGCCCTGGGGGAAGGTTGCTGACAGACCCTGGCAGCAGGCCTCGGCTAGGTCGGTGTCCGACGGGCGGACGGAGACGGGCGATGGGCGATTTCGGGTTCCAGACGGGCGAGTGGCGGGTGCGCCACCGCAAGCTGAAGGCGCGCCTGGCGGGCTGCGAGGACTGGGTGGAGTTCGAAGGGACCTGCCGGGCCTTCGAGGTGATGGGCGGCGAGGCGAACGTGGAGGACAACGTCCTCGACGACCCCGCCGGCGCCTATCGCGCGGCCGCCTTCCGCCGGCGCGATCCGGAGACCGGGGTGTGGTCGATCTGGTGGGCGGACGGACGCGCCGGCGGGCTCGACACGCCGGTGCGGGGCGGTTTCGTGGACGGGGTGGGGACCTTCCTCGCCCGCGACACCCTCGACGGCCGGCCCATCCTCGTGCGGTTCGTCTGGTCGGAGATCACGGCGACCACGGCCCGCTGGGAGCAGGCGTTCTCGGCGGACGAGGGGGCGACGTGGGAGGTGAACTGGGTGATGGCGTTCGAGCGGGTGGGGTAGGGCGCGGGCTTGCGCCACCTGTCGCCGCGCTTCGATCGCTTGGGGGGCTCCTCCTCCCGCTCGCCGCTAAACCTCACGCACACCTCATGGTCACACGGCGCGTGTCCGCTCAGCCACGTACTGCGGCGGAAGGGAAGTCGTCCCTTTTCGATGACGTCCGCGCCGGCGCCCGCGGAGCTCGTCGCAACCTCAGGCGTCACGGCCGAGGGCGTTCGCCCGCGCGGCGACGATCTGGTCGAGGTTCTCGAGGAAAAACCTAAGGATGGGCGACGGATTGTCGGCCCGGTACCCTGCCGCGATCTCGATGACCGGCGCATTGCCGGAGAGCGGCCGGCTGACGACCGAGCGGGGCAGAAGCGGCTCCACGTAGGCCGGCAATAGGGTCACGCCGCCCGTCGACGCCACCAGCGATATGCCCGTGGCGATGCCGTCGAGAAGTTGCGTGGGCCTCATGGGCACGCCCCGATCGCGCAGATAGCGATCCACGATGCCGCGCAGCACGTGCGGGGTGTCCGTGTAGCCGATGAAGGAGGCCGGATCGATCTCGCGCACGTCGATGGCCGAGCGGGCGGCCAGGGGGTGGTCCGCGGGCAGAATCACCAGGATCGGCTCGTGCGCGATGACCTTGTAGGAGACGTCGGGCTGTGGCTCGAGCCGGCAAAATCCCAGGTCGATCTCGCCCCGCTGGACCGCTTCGCCAATATCCGGCGAGAAGTCGCTCGAAACGCGGAAGTCGATGTCCTTGAGCTGGCTTCGCAGCACGTTGGTGACGTGTGGAAGCCATATGACTTCCTGGCCCGTCAGAAAGCCCACGGAGAAGCTGGGCTTCGGAGGCCTGACCGCGCGCCGCGCCGCTGCAACCGCTTCGCCAGCTTCCCGCAACGCGAGCCGGGCGTGCTCCAGGAAGGCGCGTCCGGCGGCGGTGAGCTCGACGCCGCGAGGGCCGCGGATGAAGAGCTGGGCGCCGACCTCGAGCTCGAGATCCCGGAGCTGGCGGCTGAGAGACGGCTGGGCGGTATGCAGCCGCCGCTCGGCGGCGACGGTGAGGCTGCCCTCCTCCGCGACGGCCACGAAGTATCTGAGGTGGCGAAGCTCCATGCGACCCATGCCTTCCAGGTATGGTCGACCCATAAACGAAGTCGTTCTTCAGACGAAGCGACCTTGTTATCACCCTGAGGCCGACGTCGAGACGTCTGCCGTCCGGGCATGGCTCGGGTGAGTACCTTACTGCTCACGGCGGTTGCCCGCCTGCCCCCTTCCACCTCCCCGATGCGGCCCCCGGGCCGGATCGGTCAGCCGCCGGCTTCCCCGCCGGCGGAGGGAGACCTCGCATGCCTGAAGACCCGTTCGCTTCGCTCAGCTTCATCGCCGGTCCGGCGATCCTGACCAACGCGAGCGCCATCCTGCAGAACGGCGCCACGACCCGCTACAACCTGGCCATCCTGCAGTGGCGCGAATTCCGCGCCGCGTTGGCCGCCGGCGACGGTGGGGTGGCCCGGCAGTACGTCGCTCCGGCAGCCGCGGTCGCCCTCGCGAGGCGGCGCATCCGACTGCAGCTCTTCGGCCTGAGCCTGCTTAACGCCGCGGTGGCGCTGTTCGCCGCCACGACGGTCCTCGGGCTGGCCGGCGCCCTCCTGGTCCAGGCGCGCGGCGCGCCGGCGCCGGCCGTAGGCCTGGTGCTGACCATCTCGGGCAGCTCGGGGCTCGTCGCCCTGCTCGCCGCGACCGTCTTCTTCTTCCTCGAAAGCAACTGCGGCGGGGCGCTGCTCCGCCTGCACCGCGAGTTCGGCGCCCCCGCCGACGCTCAAACGGCCGACCCGAGCCGGCCGGCTTGACCTCACCCCAAAGTTCACAGGAGCCCCATCATGAGCACCATTTCCATCGTCACCGGCGGCAGCCGTGGCCTCGGCCGCAACACCGCCCTAAGCATCGCGCGCCACGGCGGCGACGTGATCCTGACCTACCGCAGCCAGGCCGAGGAGGCGCGGCGTGTCGTCGCCGAGATCGAGGCGATGGGCCGGCGCGCCGCCGCAATCTCGCTCGACACCGGCGACACTTCGGGCTTCCCCGCCTTCGCCGACCAGGTGCGCGCCACCCTCGGAGCCTGGAGCCGGAACACCTTCGACCATCTGGTGAACAATGCCGGCCATGGGGAGATGGCGGGCTTCGCCGAGACGGCCGAGGCGCAGTTCGACCAACTGTTCGACGTGCACGTGAAGGGCGTGTTCTTCCTGACGCAGGCCCTGCTGCCGCTCCTGGCCGACGGCGGGCGGATCGTGAACTTCTCATCCGGCCTGACCCGGGTGTCTTATCCCGGCTTCGCCGCCTATTCGGCCGCCAAGGGGGCGGTGGAGATCCTCACGCTCTACATGGCCAAGGAACTCGGCGCCCGCGGCATCACCGCCAACGCCATCGCCCCAGGGGCGATCGAGACGGACTTCCTCGGCGGGGCGGTGCGCGACACCCCTGCCTACAACGAGGCTTTCGCCGCGATGATCGCGCTCGGACGCGTCGGCGTCCCCGACGACATCGGGCCGGCGGTGGCGAGCCTGCTCGGTCCCGACAACCGCTGGATCACCGCCCAGCGGATCGAGGTCTCGGGCGGCCAGAACATCTGACCCATGAACGAAGGGGGCCATCGCCCCGACCGGCCGCCGAACCGCCGCAGGCGGCGGCCGGACAATCCCTGCCTGCGGCCCCCACCCGAAGGAGACCAAACCCATGCCCCGCGTGCTCACCGTGCTGTCCGCCGCCGACAAATGGACCCGCACTGATGGCTCGACATACGACACCGGCATCTGGGCCGAGGAGTTCATCGTGATGGACGAAGCCCTGATCGCCGCCGGCTTCGATGTCGATCTCGCCACACCGGGCGGCGTCCCGCCGACCATCGACGCGCTGAGCCTGCAGCCGAAGATCGTCGGCGAGGAGACCGCCGCCCGTTATCGCGACTATCTCGCGCGGAACGCAAAGCGCCTGCAGAACCCGCTCGTGCTCGCAGGTGTCGACGCTGACGCCTACGACGCCATCGTCATCCCCGGGGGGCACGGGCCCGTAGAGGATCTCTACAAGGATCCAGACATGGGCCGGGTGCTGGTCCAGGCCGACCGAGCCTCGAAGTTCATCGCCGCGGTCTGTCACGGGCCCGCCGGCCTGCTGGCGGCCAGGGACGAGGACGGCGGCTGGCCCTTCGCCGGACGACGGATGACCGCCCTGACCGACGAGGAGGAGATCGAGTTCGGGACCGCCGAAAAGGCGCCCTGGCTGCTGGCCGACACCCTTCGCAAGCACGGCGCCGTTTTCCTGCAAGGGCCGAACTGGGCCTCCTTCGTGGTGCAAGACCGGAATCTGCTGACCGGGCAGAATCCGGCATCGACCGCCGCCCTTGCAGATGCCGTGGTCAGCGCCCTGCAATGAGCGCGTGCTCTCCAGCCGGCGCTATCGTCGGCTGGAGAGCCGCGGAGTCGGGGGCGCCCGGAAGTCAGCCATGCGCCAGCAGCAGGGCGCTCTCCTCAGTCCTCTCCCGCTCGGCTGCGCCGGGGGAGAGGCGGGGAAGGGGCCGCGGCGCGGCGCGTCTTGGGCTTCAGGCCACCACGAACCAGCCCGTGCCGGTGAGGGTGGAGGCCTGGACGCCCACGAGGGTGACCTGGTCGCCGGCGCCCCAGGCGACGACGGTGTCGGCCCCCACCTGGGTGACGGTGTAGTTGGGCTGGCCGCCTTCCCAGCGGATCCGGTCTCCCTGGGCCAGGCTGAAGTCGGTGATGCGGTCCTGGCCGGCGCCGGCGAACAGGTTGAACAGGTCCGCGCCGGCGCCGCCGGTGAGGGTGTCGTTGTCGCGGTCGCCGCTCATCCAGTCGTTGCCGGCGCCGCCGTTCAGGATGTCGGCCTGCTGGCCGCCGCGGACCCAGTCGTCGCCGGCGTCGCCGTTGAGGGTGTCGGCGCCGAGGTTGCCGTAGACCACGTCGAAGCCGTCGCCGCCGAACTGCAGGTCGTTGTCCTGGCCGCCGACCACCCAGTCGTCGCCGGCCCCGCCGGAGACGGTGTCGTTGCCCATGTTGCCGTGGACGTCGTCGAAGTCGGCGCCGCCGGTCAGGTTGTCGTCGCCCTCGTTGCCGCGCAGGTAGTTCTGGCCGCCGGTGTCGCGGATCACGTCGGCGCCGAGGCCGCCGGAGACGGTGTCCTGGCCCGCGCCGCCCTCGAGGGTGTCGTCGCCGGCCCCGCCCACGAGGCTGTCGTTCCCCGCATGGCCGGACAGCCGGTCGGTGAAGGCCGAGCCGGTCATGGTGTCGGCGCCCGCGAAGATGGTGGAGACCGCCGTGGCGTTGTCGTCGTTGGCGACCCAGATCAGGAAGGACGAGACCGAGACGTTGGCGCCGCTCACCTCGAAGACGAGCTGGCCGTTGTAGGTCTGCTTCCAGCCGGTGAGCACGCCGCCGGCCAGCTGGCCGAAGGCGTTGTACTGGAACTGGCCGTAGAACTCGTCGAGCCAGCCCTCGAAGCGCAGGGCGGCGTAGGTCGCCGTGGCCTCGCCGGCCTGGACGCCTTCGGCCAGCATGCCGATCTCGGGATCATTGACGTCGATGCCGGCGTTGCCGGCGACCACGATGGCCATGGGCGTTCCTCTCTGTGCGGCGCTACTCGTCGCGGCGCCGGCAGGCGGACGCACGGAAGCTGTTGAACTTCAGACCCTTGCCGGGCGTGAACTGCCGGCGAGTTCAACCGGAGGCGGTGGCCATGGTCAAGCTGTCCGTCAGACGGCGGAGGATCGGTCTGCGGGCCGACGACCGGGCGGGCCGGGGCGTGCAGGCGCCGTGGAGATCTGGCGGGGAAGCCGAGGTCTTCGGCGTCCGGGGCTGTCGCGCGGGGGCGGGGCGGGGCAGGGTCGTCCGGGAGCCGCCGGACGGAGACCCCACGCGATGACCCCCGCCACCTTCCGCGCCCCATGGCGCCTGCCGCTCTGGGCCCTGATCGCCGCGGCGCTGGTCGCGCCGGCGGTGGCCATGCGGTTCACCGACGAGATGGCCTGGACGGCCGGCGATTTCCTGGCGGCCGGCGGGCTGCTGGTGGGCGCGGGCCTGGCCTGGGAGCTGGCGGCCTGGCGGCTGCGGCGGCCCCTGCACCGCATGATCGCGGCCGCCGTGATCGCCGCGGCGGTGCTGGGCGTCTGGGCCGAGGGCGCGGTGGGGATCTTCTAGCCGGACCGGGCCGGGACGAAGCCGGCGTCGGTGAGGGTGAAGGCGTCCAGGTCGAGGCCGAAGCCCCGGGCGCTGCGGCGCGCCGCGTCGCCGATCTGGCGGAGCTGGGCGGGGTCGGCCTTGGCCTGTTCGGCGGCGCTGCCGATCAGGACGGCCTGCAGCAGCAGGGCCTCGGCCATGGCCTGCTTGCCGGCGTCGTCGCCGCCGGCGAGGCCGGGCGTCGCCAGCATGGCGCGCTCGGACTGGGCCTTCACCGCCTTGACGCTGGCCTGGGTGGGATCGCCGGTGACGCCGTGGGCGGCGTGCCAGACGTTGATCCACCAGACGGTATAGGCGTCGGCGAGGTTGTCGCTGCGCAGGCCGAAGCGGCCGAGCTCGGCCTCCAGCTTGGGCATGAACGTGGGGTCGCGCAGGACGGCCTCGAGCTCGCGTCGGCTCTTGGCGTCGCCGCGCCAGCCGGCCAGGAAGCGGTCGAGGTTGGCGCGACGCCGCTCGGGCGAGGGCGTGTAGCGCAGCCCCGCGGAATTGGCCGCCGGCGCTGGTTGTGGAAGTAGGTCCCGAGCTGGTCCGTGCCGGTGACCGAGGGGATGATGATGCTCCAGCCCCAGCCGTCCTGGGCCGCCGCCGGCAGCGCGCCCATCCAGATCGCCGCGGCGATCGCCAGCACCCGTCCCATGTGCGCGCTCCTTCGCAAGGTGAGCCTCGGGCGCAGGCTGGGGCGGCATTGTGACGGATGATGGGCCGGCCGCGCGGCGCGGACTGAACCCGGACCGGGTTCGCGCGTAACCGCTCCGCACCGGAGCCTGCGCGCCCTTGTACGAACTCTCCAGCTATCACGTCCTGCTCGCCGCGCTCGGCGTGGCGATCATCCTGGCCTACTGGCTGCCGCGGTTCTTCTCGGGGCGGGAGCCGGCCGCCTCGGCGCTGCTGATCGGACTGGGCTGGCTGATCTTCGGCTGGATCCCCGGCATGCCCGAGGCGCTGAGCCCGATCTCGGCGCCGAAGCCGTGGGAGATCCTGAGCGAGCTGTGCGTGATCGTCGGCCTGTTCGGCGTCGGCCTGCGGATCGACCGGCTGTTCAGCCTGAAGCAGTGGGGCCCGACCATCGGCCTGCTGGCGGTGGGCATGCCGCTGACCATCCTGGGCGTGGCGGCGCTGGGCTGGCAGCTCGCCGGGATGACGCTGGCCGGCGCCCTGCTGCTGGGATCGGTGCTGGCCCCTACCGACCCGGTGCTGGCCGGCGACGTGCAGGTGGGGCGGCCGACCGAGGGCGGCGAGCACCCGGTGCGCTTCACGCTCACCACCGAGGCCGGGCTGAACGACGGCCTGGCCTTCCCCTTCGTGCACCTGAGCCTGGCGGTCGCGGCGGCGGCGACGCTGACGCCGGACCTGTTCGGGACCTGGGCGGCGCGCGACCTGGCCTACCGGGTGGTGGTGGGGGCGGCCTGCGGGGTCGCCATCGGCTGGCTGCTGGGCAAGGTGCTGTTCGAGATCCCGCGCGAGAACGCCCTGGCCGAGACCGAGGCCGGGGTGTTCGCGCTTGCCGGGGTGTTCGTGGCCTATGGCGTAACGGAGCTGGCCGAGGGCTACGGCTTCATCGCCGCCTTCGTCGCCGGGGTGACGCTCCGGCGCTCGGAATCCGACCATGCCTTCCACGTGCGGCTGCACGACTTCTCCGAGACGATCGAGCACGCGCTGACCGCCATCCTGCTGATCGGCCTGGGCGCGGCCATGCCCGAGCTGCTGAGCCGGCTGGACCTGACCGGGGCGCTGATCGGCCTGGCGCTGATCCTGGTGATCCGGCCGGCGGCGGGGCTGCTGTCGGTGGCCGGCTCGCCGCTCCGGGGCCGCGAGCGGCTGGTGGTGGCGTTCTACGGGGTGCGGGGCGTGGGCTCGATCTACTACCTGAGCTACGCCGGCAGCCACATGGAGCTGACCAACGAGGCGCAGCTCTGGGCCATCGCGGCCTTCACCATCCTGGTCTCCACCGTGCTGCACGGCTTCTCCGCGGCGCTGGCGGTGGAGCGGGCCACCGGCGAGACCCAGGCCGGCTGAGCCGATTTGCCCCAGGGGCGCGACAGGATGCGTGGGCGCGCAGGGGCCCCGTCCATGGTCAAGCTTTCGCCCTGATTGGCGGCGACCAAGGGCGTCCGCAGAACGAACAGGGGTCTCCCATGCGTCTCCTCCTCGCCATGCTGGCAGCCGCCTCGGCGCTGGCGGTGGCGATCCCGCTGTCGGCCCGGGCCCAGGCGCTGGCCGACCCGGAGGCGAACCTGGTGGCCGAGCTGGTGGTCCAGGCGGTGGAGCCCGGACCGGCCTGGTGGCGGGTGCGCGACGGCGACACCACGGTCTATGTGCTGGGCCTGGCGGACGACGACCTGCCGGCGGACCTCGCCTGGGACCGGCGGTTCCTGGAGCGGCGGCTGGACGGCGCGAACCTGCTGATCGTCGGCAATCGCATCAGCCTGAAGGGCGGGCTGCGCGACATCCCCACCCTGCTGAAGGCCCGCAGCCAGCTGCGCACCAAGACACCACTGGAGGAGACCCTGCCGACGGAGCTGCGGACTCGGTTCGTCGCCGCGCGCGAACGGATCGGCCGGCCGGCCAAGCGCTACGCCGGCTGGCAGCCGCTGATGGCCGGCGAGATGCTGGTGGAAGACACCCGCGGCGCGACCGACGAGACGGGCTCGCTGGCGCGGGAGGTGGAGAAGCTGGCGAGGCGCGGAAAGGTGCGCACGGTGGTCCCGGCCACCTACGACGCCGTGCCGTTCATCCGCCAGGCGCTGGGCGGGATCACCCCGGCGGTCCACCGGCAGTGCCTGGAGGGCGCGCTGGCCGACGCCGAGGCGCCGCGGGCGCGCTGGCGCGGGGCGCTGGAGGGCTGGGCGCGGGGCGACGTGGCGCAGGCGCTGAGCGAGCCGCGCAGCTTCGACAAGTGCCTGCTGCTGCTGGGCGGCGGCGCGGAGCTGTGGGACCGGGCGGTGCGCGACCAGGCCTCGGCCATCGAGGGGGCGCTGGCCACGCCCGGCCATGCGGTGGCGCTGGTGAGCCTGCGGCCCTGGCTGGCGCAGAGCGGCATCGCCGCCCAGCTCCGCGCGCGCGGCCTGCAGGTGAGCGGGCCGGGCGAGCCCTAGGCCGGTCCGGCCGCGGGGGCGGGGGCGGGCTCGACGTCGTCGAGGGCCCCCAGCTCGCCGCGCGCCCGGGCGCGGGCGCCGTAGACCAGCTCGAACAGCGGCGAGGCCATCAGCGTCGTCACCACCGCCATCAGCACCAGGATGGAGAACAGGGCCGGCCCGATCAGGCCGCGCTGCAGGCCGATGTTGATGATGATCAGCTCCATCAGGCCGCGGGCGTTCATCAGGGCGCCGATGGCCATGGCGGTGGGATTGGACTGACCGGTGAGCCGGGCCGCGGCCCAGCAAGCGCCGCCCTTGGCCAGGATGGAGGCCGCCAGCACCCCGGCCGCCAGCAGGAACAGCGACGGCTCGGCGATCAGGGTGAGCTGGGTGTTCAGGCCCGAGAAGGTGAAGAAGACCGGCAGCAGCAGGACCACGGTCAACGGCTCGAGCCTGGCCTTCAGCTCGCGGGCCAGCACGCCGCGCGGCATGGCGGCGCCCAGCAGGAAGCCGCCGAACACCGCGTGCATCCCCGCCCAGTCCATGGCGAAGGCCGAGGCCAGGAACAGCATCAGCACGGTGGCGAGGACGCCGTGGCTCAGGGTCCCCTCGCGCTCCGCCTGACGCCCGAGCGGCGCCAGCAGCCGCGGACCGAAGCCCAGCACCAGGACGGCGAACCCGACGGCGCAGACCACCGCCTTGACCGCCACGCCGGGGCCGTCGCCGAAGGTGGCGAGGACCACGGCCAGCACCGTCCAGGCGCCGGCGTCGTCGATGGCTCCGGCCGAGAGCGACAGCGACCCCAGGGGCGACTTCGAGAGGCCGCGCTCGTGGATGATGCGCGCCAGCATCGGGAAGGCGGTGATGGAGATGCAGGCCCCGAGGAACAGGCTGGCCTGCACCGTGTCGAGCTTCGGCGAGAACAGCCCCGGCGTCCGCATCAGCCAGGGCGCCAGCACGAGCGCGATCAGGAAGGGCGCGGCCATGCCCGAGAGCGACACCGCCGCGGCGCTGCGGGCGTTGGCCCGGAAGTGCGAGCGGTCGAAGCCGAGGCCGACCAGGAACATGTAGAGGCCGACGCCGAGCTGGGAGAGGACGTAGAGCACGCCCCTGGCCTCGGCGGGGAAGAGGGTGGCCTGGGCCTGCGGGAAGAGGAGGCCCAGCAGGGAGGGCCCCAGCAGGACGCCGGCGATCATCTCGCCCACCACCTGCGGCTGGCCGAGGAAGCGCTTGCCGATCCAGCCGACGACGCGGGCCGCCGCGACGATGGCGGCAAGCGCCAGGAACAGCACCACGCTGAGCTCGGCCGGCGTCATCGGATCGCCCCTCCCAAGGCGTTTTCCCCGGACTGTGACCGCTAACAATCTGCTGGTCAAACGCCGTTTTGCCAGCGCTGTCATTTTGCGGGTGGGGCGCGGCAGGGCGCCCGGGAGCTTGGCGCGCGCCTAGACCCGCGGCCGCCGCACCATGGGGTGGAGGCCGGGGAAATCTCCGGGCTGGACGAAGCCCATGACCTCGAAGCCCCAGCGCTCGTACAGCGGCACGTTCTTCGGATTGGAGCTCTCGAGGTAGGCGATGACCCCGTCCTCGTCGCAGCGCCGCAGGGAGTCCCGCAGGATGGCCGACCCGTAGCCGCGCCCCTGACGGGCGGGATCGACGCCGATCATGGCGAGGTACCAGTGCGGCTCCTGCGGATGGTAGCGGGCCATCGTCTCGCCCAGCTCGCCCAGCACCGGCAGCTTCTCCGGGCGCGCCAGTTCGGCCACCACCGCCAGCATGGCCTCGCGGTCGGAGGTCACGCCGGGGGGCAGCCAGAGCGCGGCCGCGGCCGCCTCCTCGGCGAGCCAGGCCGTCCCCTGATCCAGAGCCGCTCCGCCCATGCCCCCGGCGAAGGCCCGGAACCCCTCGAGCAGCTTTCCCGGCGTGTCCAGCACGTAGCGCAGACAGGGATCGCCGCTGAAGGCCAGCATCAGGGTGTCGAGGACCGTGTCCCGCTCCGACGCCTGCGCCACCCGCACGCCGTAGCCGCTCATTCCGACCTCCCGCGCCCTCTCGTCGGCCCAGTTGAGCAGGCCCGGCGCGGGCTGCCTAGGGCGGTGCCGGCGGGGAGGCCGCGATCCGATCGGGACCTGGGCGTGGACCCGGGCCCCGATCTCCACGTAGTCTGCCGCCAAAGACCGACAGGGAGAGTTCGATGTTCGTCGACATGCGCGAGGGGACCCAGGAGCACTGGAAGGTGATCGGCGCCGAGCACAAGGCGCACCAGCGGTCCGCCGCCCCCATGCAGATCATGGACACCCTGCGTCGGCTGGAGCCCCTGCAGCTCGGCTTCGCCGCCAACCAGTTGACCCACAGCCTGATGGCCGGGACGCTGGCCCGCCGCGACGGCGCCAGCGACGAGGAGGTGGTCGCCGCGCTGTGCCACGACATCGGCAAGGTGCTGTCGATCCCCAACCACGGGCCGATCGCCGCCGAGATGCTCAAGCCCTATGTGCGGGAGGACATCTACCAGGCGATCTACTGGCACCAGGACTTCCAGGGCGCCTACTACTACGAGTTCGTGGGCAAGCCCGGCGACCTGCGGGAGAATTTCCGCGAGCAGCCCTGGTTCGCGTTCGCCGAGAAACTGGTCGACCGCTGGGACGCCCCGGCGTTCGATCCCGACTTCGCCGTCGACCCCCTGGAGTCCTTCGAGGATCAGGTGGTGAGGGTGTTCTCCAGCCCGAAGCGGTGAGGCTGGGAGCTCCGGCGGGGCGGCCGCCGAGCCATGGGGAGACCCGACTTGACCCGTGACGCATCATCGGCGGCCCCCGGCTCGATCGTCATCATCGGCGCATCGCGCGGCCTCGGCCATGCCATGGCGGCCGAGTTCGCGAACCGGGGATGGCGGGTCGTGGGCACGGTCCGAGGCGCCGAGACGCCCCTGCATGCCCTTGCCGCCGAACGGGCCGGCCTCGTCGAGGTCGAGACCCTCGACCTGACGGACCCCGACCAGATCCGGAGCCTGCGCGATCGGCTCGCCGGCCGGTCGTTCGATCTGGTCTTCATCAATGCGGGGATCGTCAACCGCCGGCCCGCCGACACCATGGCCGAGGTGGCCACCGCGGACTTCGTCGAGGTCATGGCGACCAACGTCCTGGGCGTCATGCGGGCCGTGGAGGCGCTCGGCTCCCTGGCCCGGCCCGGCGGCGTCGTCGGCGTAATGTCCTCCGGGCAGGGCAGCATCGCCAACAACGCCAACGGGACGAACGACGTCTACAGGGCCAGCAAGGCGGCGCTGAACCAGGCGATGGCCAGCTACGCCGGCCGCCACGCCGACCGTGCGGCGATCCTCATGGCGCCCGGGTGGATCCGCACCGATCTGGGCGGCGCCAAGGCGCCGGTCGGCGCCGACGAGGCCATGCCGCAGATCGTCGACGTCCTGGTGGCGCAACAGGACGCCCCCGGCCTGCGCTACCTCGACCGCTTCGGGAACACCGTGCCCTGGTGACGGCAGGACGCCACGTGGAAGGCTCGCGCCCTTGAGGGCCACGAGCGGAGGCGCAACCCCGGCCGGCGCGCGAGAGGTCTCCGGTCCCTAGTCCTGCCGCGCCCGGTCGTAGGCCGAGGAGGCGGCCGAGATGGCGCCCCCGTGCTCCAGCGCCCAGGCGCAGAGCGCTTCGAAGGGCTGGCGCAGGGAATGCCCCAGAGGCGTGATCGCGTACTCCACCCCGATGGGCGCGGTCGGCAGGACGGTCCGGGTCACGAGGCCGTTGCGCTCCAGGCGCTTCAGCGCGTCGGCCAGGGCCTTGTGGGTGACGCCGTTCAGCCGGCGCTTGATCTCGTTGAAGCGCGCGGGCTCAGGACACAGGACGGTCAGGATCAGGATCGTCCACTTGTCGGCGATCTTGTCGAGCACCGGACGCACCACCTCCATGTTGGACAGCGCGCGGGCCGACAGGGTCGCGAGATCGGTATCGTCAGGCATATCTAGGCTACTCAAAGTGCGTTCTTGATAGCAGATATACCCGGTATATCTGGAAAGCCATCGTTGAAACGAGGACCCTGCGATGGCTCGAATGTCGAACAAGGTGGCTTTGGTGGTGGGCGGCGCGAAGGGCATCGGCCTGGCCATCGCCGAGCGGCTGGCGGCGGAGGGCGCAAGCGTCTTCCTGACCGGACGCAAGGCCGAGGAGACCGAAGCGGCGGCAAGGGAGGTGGGGCGAGGCGCGACCGGCCTGGTGGCCGACGCGAGCGTGGCGGAGGACCTCGCCGCGGCGGTCGAGGCGGTGCGCGAAGCCCACGGGCGGATCGACGCCCTGGTCCTGAACGCCGGCATCTCCGAACCGGCTTCGGTCGCGGAGGAGACAGCGGAGCATTTCGACCGCCACTTCGCCGTCAATGTCCGCAGCCAGGTGCTCGGGCTGCAGGCCGCCCTGCCGATCATGGGGGACGGCGGCTCGGTCGTGCTGATCGGGTCGGTCGCCGGATCCATGGGGATCCCGGAGCGCGGCGCCTACAGCGCCACCAAGGCGGCCGTGCGGTCGTACGCCCGGACCTGGACGGCGGAGCTGGCGCCGCGGGGCGTCCGCGTGAACGTGGTGAGCCCCGGTCCGACCGACACGGCGATGATGGCCGCCACGTCGGAGGCGTTCCGCGCGGCGATCATCGAGACCATCCCGCTCAAGCGCATGGCCCGCCCGAGCGAAGTCGCCGCCGCGGCCGCCTTCCTGCTGAGCGACGACGCCAGCTACGTCGCGGGCGTCGAACTGCACGTGGACGGCGGGGCGGCGCAGGTCTGACCGCTGGCGCGTTGCGGGCGGCCCCGTAAGCCGTCACCCGGCCTGCGGGCGCCCGCTCTCTTCGCGCTCGCCATCGTGGGCCAGCTCGGGGTGCCGCGCGATCATCGCGATGCGATCTGCGGCGAGCTTCTCCCAATGTTCCGCCATCTGGAGGAGCTGAGCTCGCTGCTGATCCGAGGGCATAGCCGCGGCGAGCGCACGGCACTCGGCCGCGTGCTCTCGATACTCTGACGCCTTCTTCATGTGTGTGGTGAACGCGCAATGGCCTGCGGGCGCAATGCTCATGGCCGCCGAAGATGCGGCGGGCGTGCGCTTAGGGCCCCGTGTGCGATCAGCGAGCCACATACCACGTTATGCGAGTCGAAGGGCGCGCCTTCGCGGCGGCGGAGTTGCAGGCCTGCGCAGGTCCGCACCCTCGCACCCGCTGTCCGCTAGGGCCGCGACCCAGCCGTTGGGCGCTACATGCGGTCGGGGACGGCGATCCCGAGGACGTCGAGGGCCTGTTCGAGCTGGCGGAGCGTCGCCTTGGCCAGGGTGAGGCGGCTGGCGCGGACCGGGGGCTCGGCGACCAGGATCGGGCAGGCGGCGTAGAACTTCGAGAAGGCCTGGGCGAGGCGGTAGGCGTGCTCGGCCACGGCGTTCGGCGCGTAGCGATCGTACGCCTCCGCCAGCGCGGCGTCGAAGGCGTCCAGGGTGAGCACGAGGTCGCGCTCGGCCGGCTCGGCGACCGTCACCGGCCCGGCCTCGGCGCCTTCCGCCTCGGCCTTGCGCAGCAGGCTCTTCACACGGACGGCCTGGTAGAGGAGGTAGGGGCCGGTCTTGCCCTCGAAGCTGGTGAAGCGGTCGAGGTCGAAGACGTAGGAGGTGCCGCGGAAGTTCTGCAGGTCGGCGAACTTGAGCGCGGCCACCGCCACCTTGCCGGCGATCTCCTCGAACTCCTCGGCCGGCAGGTCCTCGCCGAGGCCGGCCTCGTGCAGGCGCTCGCGGGCCTTGGTCCGGGTCATCTCGATGAGGTCGTTGAGCTTCAGGACGCCGCCCTCGCGGGTCTTGAAGGGCTTGCCGTCGGCGCCGTTCATGGTGCCGAAGCCGATGTGCTGAAGCTGGCCCTCGCGGGCGTAGCCGGCGAGGTAGGCGGCGCGGAAGACGATCTCGAAGTGGTCGGCCTGGCGCTGGTCCACGCAGTAGATGACCAGCTCCGGAACGAAGGTCTGCTTGCGGTCGAGGATGGTGGCGAGGTCGGTGGTCCCGTACATCGCCGAGCCCTCGGAGGAGACCACGAGGAGGGGGGGCAACTCGCGCTTGTCGCCCTCGCGGGCGACGCGGACGATGCGGGCGCCCTGGTCCTCGACCAGCAGGCCCTTCTCGTCGAGCTCGCGCACCATGGGCTCGATCAGGTGGTCGACGTCGCTCTCGCCCTTCCAGAGGTCGAAGTCGACGCCGAGCGCGTGGAAGTCGCGCTCCAGGGCCACTTGGGTGACCTTGGCGAAGCGGCGCCACAGCAGGTAGGCGCCGGGCTTCTTGGCCTGCAGCTCGGCGGTGAGCTTGCGGGCGCGGTCGCGGTAGGCGGGGTCTTCCTTCCCCTTGGCGGCGGCCTGGGGATAGAGGCGGTCGAGGTCGGAGAGCTCGATGGCCTGGAAAGCCTCGGGCTCGAGCTGCTGCCAGTCGGCCGGCAGGTCGTCGGCGGCGTTGAGCCGCGCGACCTCGGCGGCGATGGCCGGGTTCTCATCGGTGACGGCGCCGATCAGCAGGCCCATCTGGTAGCCCCAGTCGCCGAAGTGGGCGTCGCCCACCACCACGTCGCCGCGGAAGCGGTAGAGGCGCTTGAGGCTCTCGCCGATGATCGAGGAGCGCAGGTGGCCCACGTGCATGGGCTTGGCGACGTTCGGGCCGCCGTAGTCCACCAGGACGCGCCGCGGGACCGGGACCAGCTCGCCCCCGGCGCGCGGGTCGGCGGCGATCTCGTCGGCGCGGGCGGCGAGGGCGGCGTCGGCCACCTTCATGTTGATGAAGCCGGGGCCCGCGATGTCCACGGAGGCGAGCCGCGGGTCGGCCTTCAGCGCCTCGGCCACGGCGGCGGCGATCTCGCGCGGGTTCCGCCCCGCCTTCTTGGCGGCGGCGAGCGCGCCGTTGGACTGGAAGTCGGCGAGGTCGGGGCGGTCGGAGGCGGTCACCCGCGCCAGGTCGCCGGGCAGGTCGAGGCCTTCGAAGGCGGCCTGGACCGCTTCGCCAAGTCCCGTTCTGAGGTCGGTCATTGCGGTTGCGGGTTGGATCCGGCGGCGGCGGTCTGGGCGCCCGCGTTCAGGCGGAAGCGCTTGCCGTCACGGTTGAAGGCGGCCATCTCCGGCGTCACCTCGAAACCGATCAGCACCTCGAAGTTGGAGCCGGAGGTGGTCATGGTCGCCCGGGGGATCTCGATGCCGTGGATCTTCTCGGTCACCTGGACGCGGTCCTTGCCGGACGGGAAGGTCACCGGCAGGTCAAAGGTCTGCTTGGCGAGGACGGAGCGGTTCCGGTCCGTCACCGCCACCCAGTAGCGGTAGGTCTTGCGGCTGTCCGAGGCCTGCGGGCCGCGGCCGAGCTCGAACAGCACGTCCATGGCGAGCTTGATCGGCTCGTCGTCCTTGTACTGGCAGCCGGCCGAGATGCCCTGGATCTCGCCGGTGTAGGCGACGGCGGCCGAGGCCTCGCGGCCGTCCTTGAACTCCGCGTAGCGGGCGGCGTCGTAGAGCGTCTTCACGAACGGGCAGGGGCCGGCGTTGCGCAGCGCGGGCAGGGGCGACTGGTTGTTGCCCCACTCGGAATCGCGCTTGCGCTTCTTGGCCGCCTCGTCGCGCTGCTGCTGCTCCTGATCCTGGCCGCGGCGGTTCTGCGCCTCGGCGGCGAGCGGGACGGCGGTGGCGGCCGCGGCGACGGCGGCGGCGACGAGGAACAGGCGGCGCATTTTCGTGAGGCGTCCAGAATCCAGCGGGCGCGGCGGTCCGCGCGGTCGAGGCCTAGTTACAGCCTCAGGATTGCGGCGGCAACGCGGCTGGCGGGCCGGCCCGCGAGCGCTTACCTTCCGCGGCCATGAACGCCGTCGTCCCCAAGCCCGCCCTGACCGTGCTGCTCGCCGCCCCGCGGGGGTTCTGCGCCGGCGTCGACCGGGCGATCCAGATCGTCGAGCGGGCGATCGAGAAGTACGGGGCGCCGGTCTATGTGCGCCACGAGATCGTCCACAACCGCCATGTGGTCGACCGCCTGCGGGAGCTGGGCGCCGTCTTCGTGGAGGAGGTGTCAGAGGCCCCGGCGGACCGGCCGATCATCTTCTCGGCGCACGGCGTGCCGAAGTCGGCCCCGGCCGAGGCGCAGGCGCGGCGGATGCTGTACCTCGACGCCACCTGCCCGCTGGTCTCGAAGGTGCACGTCGAGGCCCAGCGGCACCATGACGCGGGCCGCGAGATCGTGCTGATCGGCCACGCCGGCCACCCGGAGGTGGTGGGCACCATGGGCCAGCTCCCGGACGGCGCCGTGCGGCTGATCGAGACGGTGGAGGACGCCCAGGTGTTCGAGCCCATCGATCCGGCCAACGTCGCCTTCGTCACCCAGACGACGCTCTCCGTGGACGACACGGCCGAGATCGTGGCGGCGCTGAAGGCGCGGTTCCCGGACATCGCCGCGCCGCACAAGGAAGACATCTGCTACGCCACCACCAATCGCCAGGAGGCGGTGAAGGCGATCGCCGGGCAGGCGGACGTGCTGCTGGTGCTGGGCAGCCGCAACTCCTCGAACTCGGTGCGCCTGGCCGAGGTCGGCCGCCGGGCCGGCAAGGCGGCCTACCTGATCGACGACGCCTCGGGCCTGGAGCTCGGCTGGCTGGACGGCGCGCGCACCCTGGGCGTGACCGCCGGCGCCAGCGCGCCCGAGGTGCTGGTCCAGGGCCTGATCGACCGCCTGGCCGAGGCCTTCGACGTCACCGTGCAGGAGGTGGAAGCCGCCCGCGAGACGGTGACCTTCAAGCTTCCACGGGTGCTGGCCGGCTGACGGGAGGCGGCGCAGGGGCGTCGGCCGGCGGCGTCTCCGACCTGGGCGGCGCCAGTTCCACGAGCTTGCGGTCCGCGGCGTCGGCGTCCCCCAGCAGGCAGAGGGCCGCGCGGAGGGCGAGCACGTGCTCGGCCGGGGCGCCATCGGCGGCGGTGTAGAAGCACCAGTAGGCGTTGTGGGCGAACTCCGGCATGCGCGGCTCCCGCCGCACGGCGACGTCCTGCGGCCCCCAGCCGAAGCGGCCCTCCTTCACGGCGCCGGCCACCGGTCCGCCGATGATGTCGCCCCGGATCAGGCCTTCGGTCTCGAAGAAGATGTTGGTCCAGCAGGTCGCCGCGAAGGCAGCGGCGTGGTGGACCCGGCCCTTGTAGGTGAACCCTTCCCGGGGAAGCATGGACGGCGGGCACTCGGCGTGGCGGCGGGTGCGGAACTGAGCCTCGAAATCCTCGCCGCCGCCGGCCATGAGCAGCTTGCCGTAGGTCAGGGGGCTGCCGATCGTGACGAAGTCGCTGATCAGCCATGGCGGCCGCGGCGGCGGCGGCCGCGGCTCGCGCTTCTCGATCCGGTTGAGGGTGCGGAGGGTCCTGCGCAGGAGATGGCCGACGGAGGCGTACTCCGCCGTCAGCCACTCGACGTCCTGCGGATTGAGCGCGCGGTCCGGAGCCTTGAGCACGGCGTGATAGTCCCGCACGGCGGCGCGGTAGGCGAGCCTCGCCTCGGTCAGCGCCTTGCGCCCGGAGGCGGCCGCGGCGTGGGCGGCGGCCTCGTTGAGCGCGAGCGCCTTCTGCTCGACGCGGGCCCGCTCGGCTGCGGTCTGGCCGTGGTCGAGCAGGCGGTAGATGTTGCCCCAGTACTGGTTGATCACGTTGTAGGCGACGATCGAGCCCAGGCTGTGGGCCACGAAGATGATGCGGTCGTATTGCCGCTCGGAATGGTGCAGGGCCTCCAGGAGCTCCATGCCGCGCCGGCGGATCCGGTCGCGCGCCGGGATGTTCTCGGGCGTGGCGCTGAGCATCCGCGCCGAATCCGCCATCACCGGCACCAGGAAGGAGCTGTAGAGCCGCGCGAACTGGACGCCGGAGAGCGCGACGAGCGCCATGAGCAGGGCGGCGAGGGCGCTATGGGTCCAGGCGGTCGCCTCGGCCCACGACAGCGGCCCGTCGACGAGCCAGTCCAGCAAGTGCTCCTGCTTGTAGGTCAGGGCGCCCGCCGCGAGGCCCAGCAGCAGGGAGGCTAATGTCAGCCCGAGCCCGCCCGTGAAGGCGGCGAGCCGTCGGCTGGGCGCCGCGAGCATCCAGACCTGAGCTGCGAGCGCCCCCGTCAGGAGGAGGGCGTAGAGGTTGCCCCAGGTGAATGGCTCGCGGGTCACGAGCCGCGCCGCGGTGACCGCGCCGAAGACCAGGCCGAACAGGCCGGCGAGCAGGCCGATGGTCATGGCGATGCGGCGCAGCGGCTCCAGAGCCTCGGGCGTGTCGGGCTTGCGCTTCATCAGGCCGACGAACCAGCGCCAGAGCTGGATGAAGCGGTTCCCGGTCATCAGGTCGGCCCAGTAGAACTGGTAGAAGTCGACCTGCAGGGGCGGCCGACCCGCGCCGCGCCGGAGGACGCCGGTGACCAGCCGGCGCTGTTCGGACATGTCCGCGTCGTAGACCGGCACGCTCCAGACCTGCGATCGGAAGCCCGCGTGGGGATCGTCGGCCACGGCCTTCGACCAGACCGTCTCGGCCAGCTCGGTTACGTCCTGCATGGGGACCTGCTCGCCCTGCCCGTGAGCGAAGACGACAGCGACGCGCTCGATCGCCGCTTCCGTGGCGGCCCGCCGCCCGCGGGTCTCGTATTGGTCATCGGCCATGACAGCTCCCCCGACCAAGGGATCGAGCAACCCTAGATCGTGAGGCGTCAATCGCCAACGCGCAGCGGGAATTTCAGAAAGATGAAGCGGCGCCGCAAACGTGAACGGCCGGCCGGCCGCCCTCAGGCCTCCTCGAGCTCGTCGTCGTCGAGGTGATCGCCCCAGCCGGCCTCGAAGCGGCCGAGGAAGCGTCCGTCGACCAGCAGTTCGTGCCCGTAGGGGCTGACCAGGCTGGCGGCCAGGCGCATGGCCTCGGCCACGTCGTCGCACTCTAGGTCGACGCGGCCGACCGCCTCGTCTTCAGGGCCTCTCACCAGGAGTTCGAAGTCAGCCAATCCGGCCTGCCTCCGGCGCATAGACGGTGCTGCCGACCACCTGCTGGGCGCGGTCGTGGACCAGCACCCGGGCGGCGAGGCCGGTCTGGGCGAGGGTGCGGGCGAGCGCGTGGGCTTGGGCCTCGGCGCGGCCGCCCGAGCGGAACATCAGCGGCTCGACCGCCCCGGCGGCGTCCACGAGCCAGCCATCACCGGCAGGACGGACATGCAGACGGATGTCTTCCACGGCGAAGTCTCCTCGATACGGGTTGTGGTGTGAGCCCGACGGCGCTCCACGAAAGGCGCCCGCTTAGGCGGGGCCCTCGGGGGAGGGGCCGTCCCGACTGAGATGGGCGGCGCCCTGCAGGGCGGCAAGCGCGGCCGCAGGATTTCTTTGCCGTGCGCCGGAGCCTTAGGAACGGCGGGCGGCGGATGCGCGCTCCGCCCCTCGCCACAGGATGCGAGGAGAGACCCCCATGCCCGATCAACGCGAGGCGACGCTCTACCGGATGGTCCTGCCGGACCACACCTGCCCGTTCGGCGTACGCGCCAAGGCGCTGCTGGAGGGCGCGGGCTATGCGGTCGACGACCGGCTGCTGGAGACGCGCGAGGCGGTGGACGCCTTCAAGGACGAGCAGGGCGTGGCGACCACGCCGCTGGTCTTCGTCGGGGAGGAGCGGGTCGGCGGCGCCGACGAGCTGGAACGCTACCTGGCCCGCGATGGCTAGAGCGCTTGGACTAGGGGCTGGGCTCCAGCCGCTGCAGGCTGCGGGTGTAGCGCTTCAGGAAGGCGCGGCCGCGGGCGTGCGGATCCTCGACCCAGACCTCCTGGGTCGTCGCGCAGAGCACCCCGTCCGGCGAGGGCTCCAGGTGCAGGGTGCCGCCGACGTCGACGCCGAGCACCTGCCGGGCTTCTTCCGTGAGGACGACGGCGACCTGATCGCCGATCTTCTCGACCTTCAGCGCAATCATGAGGCTCCTCCTGGGAGAGGGGTCCATTCTTACCACGATCTGCCGGCTTGACCGACTCCGCTCGGTCGCTCACTGCGGGCGGATCATGGCGGTCTACACCGATATAACGGACGAGGAGCTGGCCAAGCTTCTCGCTGAC
This sequence comes from Phenylobacterium sp., assembly GCF_041913825.1. GTDB lineage: Bacteria > Pseudomonadota > Alphaproteobacteria > Caulobacterales > Caulobacteraceae > Phenylobacterium. Next base: position 28,873 of record NZ_JAYSEO010000029.1, on the reverse strand, counting down.
TTCGACCTCGGCGAGGCGCTGAGCCTGAAGGGCGTGGCCGAGGGGATCGAGAACTCCAACTTCCTGCTGGAGACCCCGGCCGGCCGCTACGTCCTGACGATCTACGAGAAGCGGGTGAAGGCGGACGAGCTGCCGTTCTTCCTCGAGCTGCTGAAGTGGCTGGCCGAGCACGGCTACCCCTCGGCGACGCCGGTGGCCGACCGCGAGGGACGCCTGCTCAAGACCGTGCGCGGCAAGCCCGCGGCCATCGTCAGCTTCCTGCAGGGCATGTCGGTGCGGCGGCCGGGCGTGGCGCACTGCCGAGAGGCGGGCCGCGGGCTCGCCGAGCTGCACCTGGCGCAGCAGGGCTTTCCCATGCGCCGGGAGAACGACCTGGGCCAGGCCGCCTGGGCGCCGATGTTCGCGCGGCTGAAGGACGAGGCCGACGCGCTGAAGCCCGGCCTGGCCAAGGTGATCGACGCCGACCTCGCCAGCCTCGCCGCGCGCTGGCCGAGGGGGCTGCCCCACGGCGTGATCCACGCCGACTTCTTCCCGGACAACGTCTTCTTCACCGCCGGCCGGTTCGCCGGCGCCATCGACTTCTACTTCGCCTGCAACGACGCCTTCGCCTACGACATCGCGGTCGCCCTGAACGCCTGGTGTTTCGAGGCGGACGGCTCGTTCAACATCACCGCGGCGCGGGCGATGGTGGCCGGCTACGAGGCCGTGCGGCCGCTCTCGACCGCCGAGCGCGACGCCCTGCCGGTGCTGGCGCACGGGGCCGCCATGCGGTTCTTCCTGACCCGGCTCGCCGACTGGCGCGCCACCCCGGCCGGCGCGCTGGTGAAGCCGAAGGACCCCCTGGAGTACGAGCGCAAGCTCGCGGTGCACCGGTCGTCGCCCGACCTGGTGCTGTTCGGAGCCCCCGCATGACCCCCGAGGTGATCATCCACACCGACGGCGCCTGCTCGGGCAATCCGGGGCCCGGCGGCTGGGGCGCCATCCTGCAGTACGGCGAGCAGGAGAAGGAGCTGAAGGGCGGCGAGCTCGCCACCACCAACAACCGCATGGAGCTGATGGCGGCGATCCAGGCGCTGGAGGCGCTGAAGAAGCCCTGCAAGGTGGAGCTGCACACCGACAGCCAGTACGTCCAGAAGGGCATCCATGAGTGGATCCACGGCTGGAAGCGCCGCGGCTGGAAGACCGCCGACGGCAAGCCGGTGAAGAACGACGACCTGTGGAAGCGGCTCGACGCCGCGCGCCTGCGCCATGAGGTGAAGTGGTGCTGGGTGAAGGGCCACAACGGCCATGAGCTGAACGAGCGCGCCGACGCGCTGGCGCGGGCGGGCCTGAAGGAGAATCTCGAGGCGAAACGGGCCGGTTGAGGCCGCGACATGTCGCCATGCCTCGGCGGTTGTGCGGGGGCGCGAAGAAGTTGAGCGCGGCCCTCAGAGTTGTTCCGCGGCGACCGAAAGTAATCCAAATGCATCCCGCCGGTTGTCGTTCGGCCGCCCTCCGGTTGTCAGTGGCTGGCGAGCGGGCGATCACTGATCCGGCCCGGCGGGACCTGTGGTGAATCGCGCGTTCTCCATGTTGTAGTTTTACGTAATCCTCGCCCGCGAGCGAACATGCCACCAGCGCCACCGCTCGGGGCAACGGCCAAGCCGCATCGCCCGCCAATCCGCGAGGGTGCGATGAAGGTGCTTTCAGTGTTCGGGACGCGGCCGGAAGCCATCAAGATGGCGCCGGTGGTGAACGCCCTGGCCCGCGAGCGGCGGGTGACGTCGGTGGTGTGCGTCACCGGCCAGCACCGGCAGATGCTGCACCCGGTGCTCGAGCTGTTCGGCATCGTTCCCGACATCGACCTCGGCCTCATGCGGCCCGGCCAGACGCTGAGCGGCCTGGTCTCCGGCGCGCTCACCGGGCTCGACGAGGTGCTGGCGACGGTGAAGCCGGACCGGGTGCTGGTCCACGGCGACACCTCCACCGCCATGGCCGCGGCCGTGGCCGCCTTCCACCGCCGGGTACCGGTGGGCCACGTGGAGGCGGGCCTGCGCACCTACGACCTCGCCCAGCCCTGGCCCGAGGAGATGAACCGGCGGGTGGTGGACGTGGTCAGCGACCTGCTGTTCGCGCCCACGGCGGGGGCGGCGGCGAACCTGGCCGGCGAGGCGCTCGAAGGGCGCATCCTGCTGACGGGCAACACGGTGATCGACGCGCTGCACGCCGCCTGCTCGCGGCTGGAGGCCGACGCCGAGCTGCGCGCCGCGGTGGACGCCGGCCTGCCGAAGATCGCGCCCGGGCAGCGGGTGGTGCTGGTCACCGGCCACCGGCGCGAGAACTTCGGCGACGGCATGGCCAACATCTGCGCGGCGCTGCGCGGCCTGTCGCGCATGGACCGGGTGCAGATCGTCTATCCCGTGCACCTGAATCCGAATGTCCAGGCGCCGGTGCTGCAGGCGCTGGGCGGCCGGCCGAACGTCCACCTGATCCCGCCGCAGGACTACCTGCCGTTCCTGCGCCTGATGCAGCGCGCCGACGTGGTGCTGACCGACTCCGGCGGCGTGCAGGAGGAGGCGCCCGCGCTGGGCAAGCCGGTGCTGGTGATGCGCGACACCACCGAGCGGCCCGAGGCCCTGGCGGGCGGGTCGGTGAGCCTGGTGGGCGCGGACGCCGAGCGGATCCTGTCGGGCGTGCTGGGCGTGCTCGAGCGCCTGGACGCGGGCGGCGCGCGGCCGCGGCCGGTGAGCCCCTACGGCGACGGCCGCGCCGCGCAGCGCATCGTGGACGCCGTGATCGGCCGCGAGGTCATCCCCTTCCCCTCCGCCGCGCCGCCCGCGCGCCGGGCCGCCTGAGGCCGCCATGTCCGCCGAACTGGCCGCCGCCCTGGAGGCGGGACTCGCCGCCTATTCGGGCAGCGTCCAGGCGATCACCGTGGCGGTGGCGCTGCTGATCGCGCTGTCGTCGGCGGACGACCTGTTCATCGACGCGGTGTTCTGGACCCGCGAACTCCACCGCAAGCTCGTGGTCAGCAAGCGCTTCCGGCCGCTGTCGGAGGCGGACCTGAGGTCCCGGCCCGAGCAGCACCTGGCGATCATGGCGCCGGCCTGGAAGGAGGACGACGTCATCGCCGCCATGGTCGAAAACGCGATCAGCGCGCTCGACTACCAGAACTACACCATCTTCTGCGGCACCTATCCCAACGACCCGGCGACCATCGCCGAGGTGGAGCGGGCCCGGCGGCGCTACGGCCGGCGGGTGGTGCGGGTGGAGGTCGGCCACGCCGGGCCCACCTGCAAGGCCGACTGCCTGAACGCCATCGTCGAGGCGATCTTCGCCCACGAGCAGAAGACGGGAGTCGAGTTCGCCGGAGTGATCCTCCACGACTGCGAGGACGTGCTGCATCCGCTGGAGCTGAAGTTCTTCAACTACCTGCTGCCGCGGAAGGACATGATCCAGCTACCGGTGGCCTCGCTCGAGCGGCGCTGCTCGGAGCTGATCGCCGGCACCTACATGGACGAGTTCGCCGAGTGGCACTCCAAGGACCTGGTGGTGCGCGAGGTGCTGTGCGGGGCGGTGCCCTCGGCCGGCGTCGGGACCTGCTTCTCCAGGCGGGCGCTGCTGGCCCTGCGGGAAGAAGACGCGCAGGAGCCGTTCAACACCGCGAGCCTCACAGAGGACTACGACATCGGCGCGCGCCTCCGGGCGCGGGGCATGAGCTCGATCATCGCCCGCTTCCCGATCAAGGTGCGCGTGCGCCGCAAGACCCTGTTCGGCTTCGGGCCGGAGAAGCAGCTCGACGTCGCGATGCCGCTCTGCGTGCGCGAGTACTTCCCGAACACCTTCCGCACCTCCTACCGCCAGAAGGCCCGCTGGACGCTCGGCATCGCCTACCAGGGCTGGGCGCAGCTCGGCTGGGCCGACACCCTGAAGGCCAACTACTTCTTCGTCCGCGACCGCAAGGCGATCGTCACCCCGGCCCTGTCGCTGGCCTCGTACCTGATCCTGCTGAACTTCCTGCTGTTCGCCGCCTGGCCGCAGGCGCAGGCCCACGGCTTCCGCCCGGTGTTCCCGACCCAGTGGTGGTTCCTGCCGCTGATCGTCTTCAACGGCGCGGCGCTGGCGCTCCGGACCGTGCAGCGGCTCTACTTCGTGAACCGGTTCTACGGCTGGGAGCACGCCCTGCTGTCGCTGCCGCGGATGGTGGTGGCGACCTTCGTGAACCTCTGGGCGGCCGGGCGGGCCACGCGGATCTTCTTCGCCAACCTGATGTTCGGCTCCGGCATCGTCTGGGACAAGACGATGCACGACTTCCCCACCGCCGGGGATCTCGGGCAGGAGCGTCGGCGGCTGGGCGAGATCCTGGTGGACTGGCGCGCGGTGACGCCCGAGCAGGTGGAGGCGGCGCTGGCGGCGCAGGGCGGCGACGCCCAGCCGCTCGGCCGCATCCTGCAGGCGCGGGGCTGGCTGGACGACGAGACCCTGGCCGAGGCGATCAGCGTGCAGGCCGACCTGCCGCGGGCCGCGATCTCCACCGAGGTGCTGCGGCTGGGCCTCGACCTGATCCCCCGCGACGTGGCCATCGCCCACCGCGTGGCCCCGCTGGAGCTGACCGACCAGGCGCTGACCGTCGCCGCCGCCGGGCCGCTGAGCCCACAGGCGGGGCAGGCGCTGCAGGCCGCCGCCGGCCGGCCGGTGAAGGTGCGCATCGCCCGCGAGAGCGAGATCACCGCCGGCCTCGTCATGCTGGCCTGGAGCCTGCCGGCGGCGCGGGCCCCGGACCTCGGCCTGCCGCAACTCCTGGCGGACGAGGGCCTGCTGCCGCGGGACGCCTTCGACGATCCGGCCGCCGCCGGCTGCCGGCTGGGCGAGGTGCTGCGCCAGAGCGGCGCCCTGCGGCCGCCCGTCGCCTCCGAACCCTTCAGGAACGCCGCCTGAGATGGCCGCCCGCACCCTTGTCCTGGCGCTCGGCGCCGCCCTCCTCGCCCCGGGCCTCGGCCGCGCCGCCGAGGCGCCGGCCGCCCGCGCCGCGGCGCCGCAGGCCACCGCCTACAACCTCGCCGCCGCCGGCTATTCGGCGTTCGGGAGCGGCGACTACGCCGGCGCGGCCGACCTTGCCCGCGCGGCCGTGCAGGTGGCGCCGGACAACCGCGACTACCGCCTGCTGCTGATGCAGGCCCTGGCCAACGCCGGCCGGGCCGAGGAGGCGGAGGCCGCGGCGGCGGAGATCGAGCGGCGCTTCGGCCCGGCCCCGGAGGTGGCGGTCCAGCGCGGCCACCTCGCCGTCGCCCGCCGCGACCCGGCCGCCGCCGCAGAGCAGTTCGCCCGCGCCCTGGCGACGCCGGGCCTGGATCCGGCCGCCGCGCGGCTCGCGCGGCTCGGGCTGTTCGACGCGCGGATGACCCTGAACCGACCGCAGGAGGCGGCCGCGGCGCTCGAAGGGCTGCCGGCCGACAGCTACGAGGTGCGCGCCCGACGGGCCATGGCCGCCGAGGCCGCCGCCCATCCGGCCGAGGCCGCCCAGGCCCAGGCGGCCGCCGCCGAACTCGCCCCGACCGCCGAGAGCCGGGCCTACATGATCCGCGGCCAGGTGATGTCGCTGGTGGCGCTCGAGCGCCGGGCGGAGGCGCGCCAGGTGTTCGACGCCGCGCTTCGGGCCGGGGCGCTGGACGCCTCCGATCCGATGGACGTGGCCATGGTCGCGGTGGCGGTGGGCGACGACGCCACCGCGCTCGCCTGGTTCGCCCGGGCCGAGGCGGCCGGCGGGCTGAAGGGCCGCGCGGCGCTGGACGCCGCCTACGCCGCCAAGCGGCTGGGCCGGGACGAGGCGGCGGCGCGCTACTTCAGGCTCGGGCTGGCCCGCGCCCGGGCCGGCGAGTTCGCGCTCGCCCCCCAGGCGGAGATGGAGATCCGCCGCGACGTCGCCGCCATCTCCCGGCGCTGGGGCTTCAACGGCTACGTGGGCTACGGCGGCGCGGGGGCGGCCGCACCGCCCACCGGCGGACGGGGCGTCGCCCAGGCGGGCGGGGAGGCCTACTGGCGGGCCGGCGGCTACCGCAGCGGGCGCACCGTGGAGGTGTTCGCCCGGGCCTTCGAGACGGTGGCGTCCGACCGGGGCGACCCGACCGGCGGCGAGACGCTGCAGGGCTGGCTGGGCGTGCGCCACAAGCCGTTCGAGAGCCAGAACCTGGTGTTCGAGGCGAGCCGGATGATCCGCCTCGGCCGCCTGTCGCGCGACGACTGGATGCTGCGCGCCGCCTATTCGGCAGGCGAGGGCCTGGACCTGCGCCTCGACGAGGCGAGCTGGCCCATGTGGAGCGCCTACGTGGACATGGCCCACCTGCTGGACGCCGGCCAGACGCTTGGCGCGGGCGAGCTTCGCCTGGGCCGCAGCCTGCGGCTGTCCGGCGGCGCGGACGGGGGCCTCGTGCTCTCGCCCTTCCTGGGCGCGGCGGCGGGCTACGACGACTCGCTGGAGCGGCCGCTGGCGCTGGGCTGGGGCCCGGGGCTCGCCGGCCGCTACTGGATGGGCGGGACGCCGGACCAGGCGCCGCGGTCCTACGTGGAGATGGCGCTGCAGTTCCGCTGGCGGATCACCGGCGACGACCGCGCCGACGGCCTCTTCGCCACCTTCAACCTGGCCTACTGAGGCGCCCCATGCTGCTCGAGCCGCCCGCCGTCCTCTCCACCCTGTCGAACGCGGCCATCTGCGCCATGCTGTCGTCCGTCGCCTGGCTGCCGCTGTCGGCCTCCTGGCGCGATGCGGCGGCGCGGCGGCGGCGGCGCTCAGCGGCGATCGCGGCCACCGCCGGGACGGTGCTGCTGGCCATCGCGGCGCGGGTGCTGTTCGGGCCCGGCGCGCCGTTGACGCCGCACCTGGCCGCCTGGGTCTGGCTGGCGGGCTTCGCGGCCGCGACGCTCGGGATCGTCGGCGTGGCCTCGGCCGTGTCGCGCTGGGTCTACGGGGCGGGCTGGTGGCTGCACGCCGAGGGCGACACCGCCGCCGACCGGCGGCGCTGGACGCTGGTGCCGCTGGTGGTCTCGGCCTTCTGCGCCGTGGTGCTGGGGTGGGGCTACAACCTCTTGGCCGTGGCCGCCGTGGCCGCCGCGGAGGTGGCGGCGCGGTAACTGCGGCTCGCGCGGAAGGCGAGCTATTGAAGAATTCAACTGAATGGTTCGATCTTGAACTTGACCGTTCACCGAACGCCGGTCTAGCTTGTTCGGTATCGAACGAAGGGCGCGCCATGCCTCCGCAACCGGAAGACCACGCCGACATCCAGGTCTTCGACGAGATCCGCTACATCGAACATCTGGTGAGGACGACCATCACCCGCAAGCTGCCGGTCGGGCTGAACTACCCGCAGTGGGAGGTGCTGAACCTGCTGTCGCGCCGGGGCGACGGCTCATCGCCGGCGCAGATCGCCTCGGCCCTGCAGATGACCCGCTCGGGGCTGACCAACACGCTCCAGCGGCTCTGCGCCCGCAAGCTGATCGAGGTGGAGGACTGCCCGGCCGACGGCCGGCGCAAGCGCATCTGGCTGACGCCGGGCGGCCGCCAGGCCTACGCCCAGGCCATGGCCAACCTCAGGCCGAAGATGGACCTGCTGCGGGACGGCTTCACGACCAAGGAGTTCCGCGAGGCGCTGCCGTTCCTCCGCGCGCTGCGGGAGTGGCTGTCGGAGCCGGAAGAGGCGCAGGCGGCCTCGGCCTAGAGGCCGGGGACCTTGGCGAGGTTGGGCTTGGGGATCGCCGAGCGGAAGGCGCCCTTGGCCTTGGCCCTGTCGGAGCCGAACTCGGCCCAGGCCGCGGCGAAGCCCAGCGGCGTGGCGGCGGGAGCGGCGATGGTCGCCAGGCGCGCGTCGCGGCCGGCCAGCGCGGCCACGGCCGGCGCGTAGGCGGCGGTATCGGCCTCGGCCGGCGGCTCGCCCCCGAACAGCGGCGCCAGCAGGGCCGCGTCCTCGGGCGACACGTGCAACACGAGGGCGCCCCTGGGCAGGTCCTTCAGGGCGTCGGCCAGGCCAGCCAGCGCCATGCGCGCCCGGCTGGTCCGGCGATCGCCGCCGGCCGCCCCGGCCACCTCGCCCCCGGCCGCCCGGACCCAGGCCCAGCCGCCGTTCAGGAAGGCGCTGTGGTGGAGGGCGGCGAGCCAGAGGCGGGCGGGGGCGGTCATGGGGTGCGCGCCTAGCACCAAGCCGGCCGACTTGGAACCGGGGCCGGGGCTCCCCAGATGACGGGCCGAGTACCGGAGTTATCCCATGACCGAAGCCCTGCACGTCGTCTGCCCGCATTGCGACGGGGTGAACCGCCTGCCGGCCGAGCGACTGGCCGAGGGCGGCAAGTGCGGCCGCTGCAAGAACGCCCTGTTCACCGGCGAGCCGGTGGCGCTGGACGCCGCCCGCTTCGAGCGGCACCTGGCCAAGAGCGACCTGCCGCTGATCGTGGACTTCTGGGCCGCCTGGTGCGGCCCCTGCCGGGCCATGGCGCCGATCTTCGAGCGGGCCGCCAAGGGCCTCGAGCCGCGCGCCCGGTTCATCAAGATCGACGTGGACGCCAACCCCGAACTCGCCCAGCGCTACGGCATCCAGGGTATCCCGGCGCTGTTCGCGTTCCAGGGCGGCAAGATCACCGCGCGCCAGTCCGGCGTCGCCCAGGAGGCGCAACTGCGGGGCTGGGTCGAGCGGTTCGCCCCGAAGCTGGCCGCCTGACCTAGACCAGCACCCGCGCGGCCGCGGGCGCGCCGTCGACCAGGCGGGCGACCTCGCCGAGCGCGCGCTGCAGCACCGCCCGCTTGCCGGGGCCGCCCAGCGAGATCCGCAGGCCGTTCGGGTGTTCGGGACCCGTGGCGAAGGCGTCGGCGGCGACGAGGGCGAGGCCGCGGGCCTGGGCCGCCTCGCGCACCCGCTCGGGGCTCCAGGCCTCGGGCAGCGGCAGCCAGACGTGCGGGCTCTCGGCGGCGCCCAGGGCGTCGGGCAGGGCCTCGGCGGCGAGCGCCCGGCGGGCCCGGGCCTCGGCGCGGACAGCGGCCAGCAGGGTCTCGGCCACGCCTTCGCGGATCCAGCTCGTCACCACCGCGGTCATCAGCGGCGCCGGCATCAGCGCCAGGGCGCGCAGCGCGTGACCGATCGGCTCCAGCAGGGCGGCCGGCGCGGCGACGTAGGCCGTGCGCAGGCCGGGCGTCAGGGTCTTGGCCAGGGTTCCCACATAGACGGTGCGCTCGGGGGCGAGCGCGGCGATGGCCGGGACGGGCGCCTCGGCGAGGCGGCTGTAGGGGTCGTCCTCGACGATCCAGAGCCCGCGCGCCTCGGCCACGCGGGCGATCTCGCGCCGCCGCGCCTCGCCCAGTGTGGCGGCGGTCGGGTTCTGCATGGCGGGCACGAGGTAGAGGGCGGCGGGCCCGTACTCGGCGCAGAGGCGGTCCAGCGCGTCCGGCCGCAGGCCCGCCTCGTCCACGGGGCAGGGCAGGAGGGTGAGGCCGAGCTGGGCGGCCAGGGTCTTCACGCCCGGATAGCTCAGCGGCTCGGCGACCAGGGCGCCGCCCGGGCGGCAGACGGCGGAGAGCACGGCGGCGAGGCCGGCCTGGGCGCCGGGGCTGACGAGGATGCGCTCGGGCGCGACTTGACCCAGCACGGGCGCAAGCCAGGCTGCGCCGGCGGCGCGCTGGCCGAGCGTGCCGGCGCCGGGGTGGTAGGCCATCAGGGCGGCGGCGTCGGTCCGCTGCAGCACGGCGGCGGTGGTCTCCTGCAGCAGCCTGGCCAGCGACAGCCCCTCGGGCGGCGGCGGCAGGTTCATGGTCAGGTCGACGAGGCCGGCCTCGTCCTCGGCGGCGCGGGCGCGCACGAAGGTGCCGCGGCCGACCGTTCCCTCCACGAGGCCCCGCTCCCGGGCGACCGTGTAGGCGCGGGTGACGGTGGTGAAGTCGACGCCCAGCCGATCGGCCACCGCGCGCTGCGGCGGAAGGCGGTCGCCCGGGTGCAGCTCGCCCTCGCGGATCGCGGCCGCCAGGGCGTCGGCCAGCGCCAGGTAGAGGGGGCCGCGGCGCTCTACCCGGTCGAGCCAGCGATAGGTGTGGGCGTCCATGACCGGCTTGCAGTCTCCGCTAGGATGCATACATTACAGGTAGATTGTATGCATCCGCAATCGGATTGTAGGGACGCGAGGTCCGGCATGAGCATCCAGTACGATTCCCCGTCCTCCCTAAGCGCCGGCCTGCGCTGCCGCTGCCCGCGGTGCGGGGAGGGCAAGCTCTTCCGCGGCTTCCTGAAGATCGCGCCGGCCTGCGAGAAGTGCGGCCTGGACTTCGGCTTCGCGGACCCGGCGGACGGCCCGGCCTTCTTCGTGATGAGCGGGGTGGGCATCGTGGTCACCGCGCTGTGGGCCTGGTGGGCGGTGGTCGCGCAGCCGCCGATCTGGGCGCAGATGGCGGTGGTGTTCCCGGCGATGATCGGCGGCTGCCTGGCCTGCCTGCGGCCCGTGAAGGCCTGGCTGGTGGCCGAGCAGTACGTGCACAAGGCCGGCCAGGGCGAGTGGGCCAGCCTCGGCCGCCACGGCGAGGGCGGGTTCGTGTACGACCGGCGCAAGGCCTCGGGCGGCTGACACCCCATTCCTCCCCCTCGGGGGAGGTGGCCCGAAGGGTCGGAGGGGGGGCCGCTCAAACCGTGGATGACCCCCTCAGTCGGCCGCGCCGACAGCTCCCCCTGTGGGGGAGCGACGGAATGCGCTCCATTGCATCCCCCGGCGGCATCGGCCGACAATGGCGGCGCAGTGCGGGGGAGTGGCGGCTTTGCGGGACGGACTTGAAGAGACGGCGGCGATCCCGGAGCACCCGCGGCCGAAGCTGACCTATCCGTTCGAAGCGGGGCCGGCCTCCGGCGAGGCGATCGATGTCGCTCCGGGCGTGAAGTGGCTGCGCATGCCGCTCGGCGGATCGCTGGCCTTCATCAACGTCTGGGCGATCGAGGACGGCGACGGCTGGGCCATCGTCGACACCGGCATCGCCAGCCCGGACACCGCCAAGGCCTGGCGCGCCGGCATCGCCGGGCCGCTGGAGGGGCGCCCCGTGACGCGGGTGTTCGTCACCCACATGCACCCCGACCACATCGGCATGGCCGGCTGGCTGACGCGGAAGTTCCAGTGCCGGCTGTGGATCACTCGGCTCGAGTTCCTGATGTGCCGCTCGCTCGCCGCCGACACCGGCCGCGAGGCGCCGGCCGACGCCATGACCTTCTACAAGGCCGCCGGCTGGGACGAGGAGGCGCTGGAGACCTACCGCTCCAAGTTCGGCGGCTTCGGCCGCGGGCTTCACGCCCTGCCGGACAGCTTCCAGCGGCTGAGCGACGGCGACACGGTGCGGATCGGCGAGCACGATTGGCAGGTGGTGGTGGGATCCGGCCACAGCCCCGAGCACGCCTGCCTCTGGTGCCCGGACCTGAAGCTGATGATCTCGGGCGACCAGGTGCTGCCGAAGATCTCGTCGAACGTAGCGGTCTTCCCCACCGAGCCGGAGGCCGACCCGCTGGCCGAATGGATGGGCTCGCTCAGGCGGATCAAGGGCCGGGTGCCGGACGACGTGCTGGTGCTGCCGGCCCACAACGATCCCTTCCACGGGCTGCACGCGCGCATCGACCACCTGGTGGGCGGGCACGAGCGGGGGCTGACCCGCCTGCGGCAGGTGCTGGCCGAGCCGAAGCGGGCGGTGGACGTCTTCCACGTGCTGTTCCGCCGGCGCATCGACGCGGGCCTGCTGGGCCTGGCCACCGGCGAGAGCCTGGCCCACCTCAACCACCTGCTGGCCACCGGCCAGGCGATCCGCGAGCGGGACGCAAGCGGGGTCGACTGGTACCGCGCGGCCGCCTGAGGCCGGAACACGGCGCGAAGTGACTGGTCCTGTGCCGAGGCGAAGCGCTAGGCTGACGCTGTAAGCCAGGAGGAGGTTCGGATGAGCGAGCACGTGCTGTCGGAGGTGTCGGGCGGGGTCCTGACGCTGACCCTGAACCGGCCGGAGAAGAAGAACGCGCTGACGCGGGCCATGTACCAGGCGCTGGCCGACGGCATAGACCGGGCCGACGCGGACGCAGGCATCCACTGCGTGCTGATCCAGGCCAACGGCGACATGTTCACGGCCGGCAACGACCTGGCCGACTTCGCTGCGGTGAACCGGGGCGAGCAGGATGCGAACGCCGCCCGCGAAGGCGGCAATCCGCTGCTGAACGCGCTGGAGCGGGCGAAGACGCCGATCGTCGCCGCGGTGAACGGCCGGGCGGTGGGCGTCGGCACGACCATGCTGCTGCACTGCGACCTCGTCTATGTGACGCCGGACGCCCTGCTGACGACGCCGTTCGTGAACCTGGCGCTGGTCCCGGAGGCGGCGTCCTCCATGCTGCTGCCGGCCCGGATCGGGCATGCGCGGGCCTTCGCCATGTTCGTGCTCGGCGAGGCGGTGGATGCGGCCAAGGCGGTGGACTGGGGCCTCGCGAACGCGGTGGTTGCGGCGGCCGAGCTGCGGGCGAAGGCCCGGGCGGCGGCCGAGGCCGTGGCCTCGCGCGCCCCGGCCTCGGTAGCGGCCACCAAGGCGCTGATGCGGCGTCCGGCCGAGACGATCAAGGAACGCTACGCGGAGGAGGGTCGGCTGTTCGCCGCTCAGCTCAAGTCGCCGGAGGCGGCCGAGGCCTTCGCCGCCTTCGCCGAGAAGCGGCAGCCGGACTTCGCCAAGACGCGGGAGCCGGCCTGATGAGCCTCGCCGGTAAGACCCTGTTCGTCACCGGCGCGAGCCGGGGCATCGGGCTGGCCATCGCGCTCCGAGCCGCCCGCGACGGCGCCAGCGTGGCCATCGCCGCCAAGACCGCCGAGCCGCATCCGAAGCTGGAAGGCACCATCTACACCGCCGCCGAGGAGATCGAGCGGGCCGGCGGCAAGGCCCTGCCGCTGGTGGTCGACGTGCGCGACGAGGCCTCGGTGCAGGCGGCGGTGGAGCAGACGGTCCAGCGGTTCGGCGGGCTCGACATCTGCGTGAACAACGCCTCGGCGATCCAGCTCACCGGCACGCTTCAGACCGACATGAAGCGCTACGACCTGATGCACCAGATCAACACGCGGGGGACCTACGTCACCTCCAGAGCCTGCATCCCGCACCTGAAGCGCAGCGCCAACCCGCACGTCCTGATGCTGTCGCCGCCGCTGGACATGAGCCCCAGGTGGTTCGGCCCGCACGTGGCCTACACCATGGCCAAGTTCGGCATGAGCATGTGCGTGCTGGGCATGGCCGAGGAGTTCAAGGCCGACGGCATCGCGTTCAACGCGCTGTGGCCGCGCACCGGCATCGCCACCGCGGCGATCCGGAACGCGCTCGCCGGCGAGGAGGGCATGCGCCGCTGCCGGACGCCGGAGATCATTGCCGACGCGGCCTATGCCATCTTCAACAAGCCGGCGCGCGAGTTCACCGGCAATTTCCTGATCGACGACAGCTTCCTCTACGCCGAGGGCGAGCGGGACTTCGACCAGTACCGGGTGGATCCCTCCGAGCCGCTGATGCCGGATTTCTTCGTGCCGGAGAACATGCCACCGCCGCCCGGCGTCAGCCTCGCCCCCGCGGGCGCGGCATGAGCGTCACGATCCGGGTGGCGACCCCCGCCGACGTGCCGCTGATCGTGCAGTTCATCCGCGACCTGGCCGAGTACGAGCGCCTGCTGCACGAGGTGGAGGCCACCGAGGCCGACATTCGCCGGGACCTGTTCGGCGAGAACCCGAGGGCGTTCTGCGACATCGCCGAGCACAAGGGGAAGCCGATCGGCTTCGCGCTCTGGTTCTACAACTACTCGACCTTCCGCGGCCGGGCCGGGATCTACCTCGAGGACCTGTTCGTGGAGCCGGACGCGCGGGGGCTGGGGGCCGGGAAGGCGCTGCTCTCAAGGCTGGCCCAGCGCTGTGTCGAGGCCGATCTCGGCCGGCTGGAGTGGGCGGTGCTCGACTGGAACGCGCCGTCCATCGCCTTTTACGACAGCCTGGGCGCGACCGCGAAGACCGACTGGATCACCCGCCGCCTCGACGGCGAGGCCCTGCGCCGGCTGGCCGGCGTCGAGGAGGAGGTGGGGTAGGGAGCGCTGCGGGACCACCCGCCGCAGAGCGAGTGGCGGAGGGGCGAGACCGGGCGCAGCGCCTGATCCCGCCCCTTCCGTCCCCGGGCGCTTCGCCCGGCCTTCGCCGGGCTCGGCCGACGGTCCCCCTTCCCCATGAACGGGGAAGGAAGATCGGCCAGCCTACGCCGGCTGGGCCTGCTTGGGCTGGGCCGAGGGCGGGGCGCGGCCGAGGTCATAGAATTTCGGGGCCATCTGCGGCACAGCTTCCTTGAGGATGCTGTCCACCGTCCAGCCGGCGTCGTCCGGCTTGGTGCAGGTCTCGATCGGCCGCGGCTGGGAGTAGAGGATGATGTTCTCGCCCGAGACGCCGAAGATCTGGCCGGTGACGTGCTTGGCCTGGTCGGAGGCGAGCGCCACCGAGAAGCGGGCCGGCTGGTCGGGACGGATCTTCTCGGCCATCACCTTGCGGCGCTCGGCCTGAGCCTCGTCCTTGATCGGCACCGACTGCGTCATCCGGGTCCAGGCGACCGGCGCGATGCAGTTGGAGCGGACATTGTTGCGGGCGCCTTCCATGGCGATGATCCGCGACAGCCCGGCGATGCCCATCTTGGCCGCGCCGTAGTTGGCCTGGCCGATGTTGCCGAACAGCCCCGAGGTCGAGGTGTAGAACATGTAGGAGCCGTCGTTCTGTTCACGGAACAGCTCGATGGTGGCGCGCGCCACGTTGAACGAGCCGCGCATGTGGACGTCGATGACCCGGTCCCAGTCGTCCTCGGACATCTTGTGGAACATCACGTCGCGCAGAATGCCGGCCGGATTGATGACGGCGTGCAGGCCGCCGAAGGTGTCGCGGGCCTGCTCGACCATGCCCTGCACGGCCTTGAGGCTGGTCACGCTGTCGGAGTTGGAGACCGCCTCGCCGCCCGCGGCGCGGATCTCCTGGGCCACCTGCTCGGCCGGACCCGCGGATCCCTCGTCCTCGCCCTTCAGACCGCCGCCGAGGTCATTGACGACCACCTTGGCGCCTTCCTGCGCCGCGATCAGCGCGCACTCGCGCCCGATACCGTTGCCGCCGCCCGTGACGAGGACGACCTTACCTTCCAATGCGCCCATAGCGTTTATCTCCCTAAATGAATGGGAGCGACGCTATTCGAGCCGATCCGCCTTCCGCAAGGCGGGAAACAGCCAGGCCCAGAGCACGGTGACGCCCATGGCGCCGACCCCGCCGAACACGGCCGCGCCGATCGGGCCGAGCAGCCGGGCGACCACGCCGCTCTCGAACTCGCCGAGCTCGTTGGAGGCGCCGATGAACACCGAGGACACCGCCGCCACCCGGCCGCGCATGTGGTCGGGCGTGACGAGCTGGACCAGCGTCTGGCGGATGTAGACGCTGAGCATGTCGGCGCCGCCGAGGACGGCCAGGGCGGCGACCGACAGCCAGAGCGCGCTGGAAAGGCCGAAGACCACCGTGGCGGCGCCGAACAGGAACACCCCGCCGAACATGTAGAGGCCCGCCTTCTGGCGGATCGGGTTGGCCGCCAGCCAGAGCGCCACGGTGGTGGCGCCCACCGCCGGGGCGGCGCGCAGCACGCCGAAACCCTCGGCGCCCACGTGCAGCACGTCGCGGGCGAACACCGGCAGGAGGGCCGTGGCGCCGCCCAGCAGCACGGCGAAGAGGTCGAGGCTGATGGCGCCGAAGACGATCTTCTGGCGCCAGACGTAGGAGAGGCCCTCCTTCATGAGCTGCCAGCGCGAGCCCGGCTGCACCTCGGGCTTGGCGTTGCGGCGGATGGCGAACACGCAGGCCGCCGCGCCCAGGTAGAGGAAGAAGGTGGTGGTGTAGGCGTGGGCCGGGGAGACGGCCACCAGCAGGCCGCCGACCGCGGGGCCGGCGATGGAGGCGGTCTGCCAGGCCAGCGAGTTCCAGGCGATGGCGCGCGGCAGCAGGGCGCGCGGCACCAGCATGGGGCCAAGCGCGGTGTTGGCCGGGGCGAAGAAGGCGCGGCTGGCGCCGAACAGGGCGGCCACGCCCAGCAGCAGCGGCGCCGAGGCCTCGCCTCGCCAGGTGGCGACGGCCAGCGTCAGCACGCTGGCCACCTCGCCCGTCAGGCACAGGAGCAGCACCTTGCGCCGGTCGTAGCGGTCGGCGGTCTCGCCGGCCGGCAGGGTCAGCAGCAGCACGGGGATGAAGGCCGCGAGCCCGATCATGCCCACCAGGAAGGCGCTCTCCTCGACCGAGCGCGTGTGGCGGGCGAGCACGTACATGTGCCAGCCCATGGCCACGGACTGGATCTGGGCCGCGAAACTGCCGAGCCAGCGGGTCGCCCAGAAGAACAGGTAATCCCGCTCCCGGAGGAGCGCGCGGGCGGAGGGGACCTGGTCCAGCGGGGTCTCGGACGACATGCGCGCGCGACCCTGCCCTGAGCCGCCCCGCCCCGCAATGGCGTTGACGCGCGGGGCAGGGGGTCCTATTTGCGCCGCTCTACGGACGGTCAGGGAAGGGCCCGACCATGCAACTGCGACGACGCCCGCGCGCCCGCGCGTAATGAACCCTTCGCAGGTGAGCGGCATTGTAGCGCTCCCTGCGGCGTCGCAGTCCCGCCCGCAAAGCCGAGGCCCATGTCCGTACAGTTCGCCCCGCCGTCGCCGTCGCTCGTCCTGAAATCCGAAGAGATCGCGGATGCCGCCGCCATCGAGGCGCTGCTCGACCGCGCCTTCGGACCCGGCCGCTTCGTGAAGTCCTCCGAGCGCGTCCGCGAGATCGCCGACTTCGCCCCGGAGCTGTCGTTCTGCGCGTTCGACGGGGAGATCCTGCTGGGCACGGTGCGCATGTGGCGCGTGCGCGTGGGCGGCCAGGCGGTGACCTTCCTGGGCCCTCTGGCGGTGGACCACGAACAGCGCAGCGCCGGCGTCGGCGGCCAGCTCGTCCAGCGCGCCTGCGACGCGGCCAGGGCGGCCGGCGACGCCTGGGTCGTGCTGGTGGGCGATCCCCCGTACTTCGAGCGCTTCGGCTTCTCGGCGGTGGACGCGACCGGGGTGCGGATGCCCGGCCCGGTGGACCAGAAGCGCGTCCTGGCGCTCCGGCTGCAGGCCGGCGCGCCGGTCCCGGCGGGCGAGTTCGGGCCCGTCTAGGGCGCGGCTCGCGGAAAAGGCCAGGGCGGCCGGATCGCTTGAGGCGACGCAGGCGCGCGCCTACCTTCCCGGGATGGCGGATGTTCAGGACAGCAAGGCGCTGGATCGCGTGGCGGAGGCCGCCGGCGCGGCCGGCAAGCGCGGCCTGCCGCCGGTGCACCTGTGGAACCCGCCGCATGTGGGCGAGATCGACATCGTCATCCGCCGCGACGGGACCTGGGTCCACGAGGGCGGGGTGATCGGACGCGAGGCGCTGGTGCGGCTGTTCTCCACCATCCTGCGCAAGGACCCGGACGGCGTGTACCTGGTGACCCCCGTCGAGAAGCTGAAGGTGCGGGTCGAGGACGCGCCCTTCGTGGCCGTGCGCGTGGACCGCGACGGCGAGGCCCTGCGGTTCACGACCAACGTCGGCGACGAGGTGGAGGCGGGGCCCGACAATCCCATCCGGGTGGAGATCGGGGCCGACGGCGAGCCCCGGCCCTATGTCCACGTGCGCCGCGGCCTCGAGGCGCTGATCGCCCGGCCGGTGTTCTACGAGCTGGCCGACCTCGCCGAAGAGCGGACGACGCCGGACGGGCCCGTCCTGGGCGTCGGCTCGCGCGGCGCCTGGTTCCCCATCGGACCCGCCCAGTGAACGCGACGGCCTCCCCCGACGACCTCCGCGCCTGGATCTCCCGCCACCTCGACCCGCTGGAGGCGCGCGATCCGGCCAGGGGCGTGACGCGCTCGGACTTCGACCTGACGCCGGGCGGCTGGTCGCCGCCGGACGAGCCGCTGACGCCCGCCGCGGTGCTGGTGGGCCTGGTGGAGCGCGAGCAGGGCTTCTCGGTGCTGCTCACCCGCCGCTCGGAGACGCTCCGGCGGCACACCGGCCAGATCGCTCTGCCGGGCGGCCGCCAGGACCCCGGCGAGACCCCCTGGCAGACGGCGCTGCGCGAGGCCGAGGAGGAGATCGGGCTGCACCCGAGCTACGTCTCCCTGGCCGGGCTCTCGACGCCCTACCGGACCGGCACGGGCTATCTGATCACCCCGGTGGTCGGCTTCGTGGCGCCGGGCTTCACCCTGCGGCCCAACCCGGACGAGGTGGCCGACATCTTCGAGACGCCGTTCGGCTTCCTGATGGACCCCGGCAACCACGAAGAGCACGAGCGCGAGCTGCCCACCGGCGAGAAGCGGCGGTTCTACGCCATGACCCACGAGAACCGGTTCATATGGGGCGCGACGGCCGGGATGCTCAGGGCGCTCTACGACCGCCTCTACGGCGCCGCCGTTGCTTAGGGTCTTCCTGTTCCGGGCGGTGCTGATGGCGCTGCCGTTCGTGGCCTGGTTCGTCTGGAAAGCCTGGGCCGAGCGGAACGGTCGGCCGATGGGCGCGACGCCCTGGGCCTGGCTCTCGGCGGCGGGCCTGGTGCTGGTCGGCCTGTCCTTGCTCGCCACGCCGCTGTTCCATAGGGACAACCGGGGCGAGGTCTATGTGCCGGGCGAGGTGACGTCCGACGGCCGCGTCAGCCCAGGTCACTACGAGCAGCAGGTACCGGACCCCAGATGAGCGAGACGATCGGCCAGCGCCCCTGGATGACCGCGCCCGAGACCGTGCGGGTGCTGGACGCGCTGGAGGCGGCCGGCGGGGCCGACTGCGCCCGGTTCGTCGGCGGCTGCGTGCGCAACACGGTGATGGGCCGGCCGATCAACGACGTGGACATCGCCACCACCCTGACGCCGGACCAGGTGACGAAGGCGCTGGAGGCCGCCGGCGTCCGCGCCGTGCCCACCGGCGTCGAACACGGCACGGTGACCGCGGTGGCCGACCACAAGCCCTTCGAGGTCACGACGCTGCGCCGGGACGTGGAGACCGACGGGCGCCGGGCGGTGGTGGCCTTCACCACCGACTGGATGGAGGACGCGATGCGGCGCGACTTCACCCTGAACTCGCTCTACGCCTGCCGCGACGGGCGGGTCTTCGATCCCACCGGCCACGGGGTGGCCGACGCCAAGGCCGGGCGGATCGTCTTCGTGGGCGACCCGGAGCAGCGGCTGCGCGAGGACCACCTGCGGTCGCTGCGGTTCTTCCGGTTCCTGGCCTGGTACGGCAAGGGCGAGCCCGATCCGGCGGCCGTGGCGGCGATCCGCGCCTGGAAGGACCATGTGGGCAAGCTCGCGGCCGAGCGGATCTCCAGCGAGCTCCTGAAGCTGCTGGCCGCCGACGATCCGCGCGCCGCCGTGCGGCTGATGGACGACACCGGCGTGCTTCCGGTGGTGCTGCCGGGGACCCTGAACTTCGCCCGCTTCGAGGGGCTGGTGGAGATCGAGAGCGAGCAGCTCTTCGAGGCCGACGCGGTGCTGCGGCTGGCGGCCCTGCTGCCGGACGACCAGATCGCCGCCCACCAGACGGCGGAGCGGCTGCGGCTGTCCAACGCCGAGCGCGACCGGATCGTGGCGGCGGTGGCGCCGACCCCGGCGTTCAAGAGCTGGATGAGCCCGCGGGAGATCCGCCGGGCCGTCTATCGTCTCGGCCCCCAGGCGTTCCGCGACCGCGCCAAGCTCGCCTGGGCGCAGGCGAACCGCACGGCGGTGGCGCCGCAGTGGCGGGGGATGATCGCGCTGGGCGAAGGCTGGAGCCCGCCGCCGTTCCCGATCAGCGGCGAGGACGTGCTGACGTCCGGCGTGCCCAAGGGGCCGCTGGTGGGCGAGGTGCTGCGCGAGGTGGAGGACTGGTGGATCGACCACGACTTCCTCGACGACAAGCTGTCGGCCATCGAGAAGCTGAAGGCCGTGGCCCAGGGGATGGTCTATTGAAGCTCGGCGTCCTCAAGACCGGCCGGCCGCCGAAGCCGGCGATCTCGCAGTTCGGGACCTATCCCGAGATGTTCATGCGCCT
The DNA here is from genome assembly GCF_041913825.1 of Phenylobacterium sp. GTDB lineage: Bacteria > Pseudomonadota > Alphaproteobacteria > Caulobacterales > Caulobacteraceae > Phenylobacterium. The sequence goes on along the minus strand of NZ_JAYSEO010000029.1, from coordinate 8,812 downwards.
GCTGGGGCCGGACGCCTACGACTGGCGGATCTATGCCGCCGACGAGGGCGAGCTGCCCGCCAGCCCCACCGAGTGCGACGGCTATATCGTCACCGGCTCCGCCTGTGGGGTGTACGACCCCGAGCCCTGGATCGGCGAGGCCAAGGCCTGGCTGCAGGCGGCGCGCGGCCAGGCGGCGCTGGTGGGCGTCTGCTTCGGCCACCAGCTCATGGCCGAGGCCTTCGGCGGCAAGGTGATCAAGTCGCCCAAGGGCTGGGGCGTGGGCGAGCACGAATACGAGGTGCTGAAGCCGCGGCCGTGGATGGACAGCGCTCAGGCGATCCGCCTGCCGGCCTCGCACCAGGACCAGGTCGTCGAGCTGCCGCCCGGCGCGGAGATCATCGCCGCCAGCGAGTTCACGCCCATGGGCGCCCTGGACTACGGCGACCGGGCCATCTCCATCCAGCTCCACCCGGAATTCGAGCCCGCCTACGCCGTCGCCCTGATCGAGCACCGGCGCGGGGACCGCTACACCCAGGAGCAGGCGGATGCGGCCATCCACACCTACGGCCGGCCGGACGACCGGGCGCGGGTGGGCGGCTGGATCCGAAATTTCCTTGAGGATGCAACAGCCTAGCCGGCTTCCGAGTTGAGGGCTCCATGGGCGCGGAGGCGCGCCCTCGGAGGCTCAAGAATGACCCGGACCTGGCAGACCCTGATCATCGCGGCCAGCGCCGCCGCCGCCCTCGCGATCGGACTGGGCGCCCAGGCCGGCGCGCTCGATCCGGCCGCCACGGCGGTCGTCGCCCAGCGCTGAGCGCCTCAGGGCCAGGCCACCAGCGGCGGCATGGACGACAGGATGGTGTCGACGTTGCCGCCGGCCTTCAGGCCGAACATGGTCCCGCGGTCGTAGAGCAGGTTGAATTCCACGTAGCGGCCGCGGCGCACGAGCTGCTGCTGGCGGTCCTGCTCCGTCCAGGGCTCGGCCATGCGGTGGCGCACGATCTTCGGATAGACGTCGAGGAACGCCTCGCCCACCGCGCGGGTGAAGGCGAAGTCCTTCTCGAAGTCGCCGGTGTTGTGCCGGTCGTAGAAGATGCCGCCGATGCCGCGCGGCTCGTTGCGGTGCGGCAGGAAGAAGTACTCGTCGCACCAGGCCTTGTAGCGGCCGTACCAGTCCGGATCGTGGGCGTCGCAGGCGCCCTGCATGGCGGCGTGGAACAGCACCGCGTCGTCGGCCTGCTGGCTGCGCTGCTCGTCCAGCATGGGGGTGAGGTCGGCCCCGCCGCCGAACCAGCTCTCCGCCGTGGAGAGGAAGCGGGTGTTCATGTGCACCGTCGGCACCCGCGGCGAGCGCGGGTGGACGATCAGGCTGATGCTGGCCGAGACGTAGGATGGATCCTGGTCGGCGCCCGGCATCTGGGCGGCCATCTCGGGGCTGAAGCGGCTGGTGGCCGCCGAGGTGTGGATGCCGGCCTTCTCGAACAGCCGTCCGGCGAGGTGGCCGCCGATTCCGCCGCCGACGCCGGTCTCCCGCGTCCAGGGCCGCGTCTCGAAACGGCCGGGCGCGCCGGGGTAGAGGTCCTCCGGCGCCTCGTCCTCGAGCTGTTCCAGGGCGGCGAAGATCCGCGTCTGCAGGCCTTCGAACCACGCCTTCGCGCGCTCGCGCCGTTCGAGGATTTCGGGGGGCAGGCTGGACATGGGCCGCTTGCTAGCCGGTTCCCGCGGGGCTTGGAAAGCCATTCGTCTGACGGAGCGCCTCGCCCAGGGCCAAGGCGGCGGCCGTGACGACGTTCAGCGAACGGGCGCCTGGCGAAAGGGGAATGTAGAGCCGCGCATCGGCGGCCGAATGCACCTCGTCGGGCGCGCCGGCGCTCTCGCGGCCGAACAGGAGTCTGTCGCCGGGCCGGAAGGCGAACGCCTGGTAAGGACTGGCCCCGCGGGTGGTGAAGAGCACGATCCGCCCCTGCGCGCAGCGGGAGTCCTGGAGGAAATGCGACCAGCTACTGTGACGCTTCGTCTCGGCGCGGGCCGCGTAGTCCATCGCAGCCCGGGCCACGGCGCGGTCCGAGAGCGGGAAGCCGCAGGGCTCTATCACGTCCACCGGGACCCCCAGACAGGCGCCCAGTCTTAGGGCGGCGCCGAGGTTTTGCGGAATGTCCGGTTGAAAAAGGGCCAAACGCATTCTAAGCGAACCGCCACGGGATAGGCCGGGGCTTGATACGACGAATCGTTGGGGTGTTTGCGAGCATTCGCAAACGGTTCGGCGAACGCATCCTGCCCCAACGCCTGACCCGGCGAGCGGCCCTACCAGAACCCCTGGTCGGGCCCAAAAGGCTGGGCGCCCTTCGCTTGGTACCAGGGCGTCCGAATTCGAAGGGTAGCTTTAGGTGGCCGACACCGTCGTGGGCGCAAATCCCGATCCGCACGCTCCGGGCGAAGACCCGAGCCGTCGCGACTTCATCCACATCGCCGCTGGCGCGGCCGCGGCCGGCGCCGTGGGCGCGCTCGCCTGGCCGTTCATCGACCAGATGAACCCGTCCGGCGACACCCTGGCCCTGGCCTCGGTCGAGTTCGACCTGAACAAGGTCACCCCCGGCCAGCAGGTGGTGCTGAAGTGGCGCGGCAAGCCGCTGTTCGTGCGCAACCGCACGCCGGCCGAGATCGCCGCGGCCATCCGCGACAATAACGCCTCCATGCCCGACCCGCAGCCCGACGAGGCGCGGCACAAGCCCGGCAAGCCCGAGTGGCTCGTCCTGATCGGCACCTGCACCCACCTGGGCTGCGTGCCGACCTTCGGCGGCGGCGACTACGGTGGCTGGTTCTGCCCGTGCCACGGGTCGCACTACGACACCTCCGGCCGGATCCGTAAGGGCCCTGCGCCGCGGAACCTGCAAGTTCCCGAGTGGGACTTCCTCACCGACACCACGGTCAAGATCGGCTGATCCAGAGATGAGCGGACATTCCACTTACGAGCCGAAGACCGGCTTCGAGCGCTGGCTCGACATGCGGCTGCCCATCATCCGCATGGCGCATGACACGGCGCTCGCCTTCCCGACCCCGAAGAACCTGAACTACTGGTGGACCTTCGGCGGCATCCTGGCCGTCATGCTGGTCGTGCAGATCGTCACCGGCATCGTGCTGGTGATGCACTACGTCCCGCACGTCGACTACGCCTTCAACTCGGTCGAGCGCATCATGCGCGACGTCAACTTCGGTTGGCTGATCCGCTACATGCACGCCAACGGCGCCTCGATGTTCTTCGTGGCGGTCTACATCCACATCGTCCGGAACCTCTACTACGGGTCCTACAAGGCCCCGCGGGAGATCCTCTGGATCCTGGGCTGCATCATCTACCTGCTGATGATGGCCACCGCCTTCATGGGCTACGTGCTCCCCTGGGGCCAGATGAGCTTCCACGGCGCGGTGGTGATCACCAACCTGCTGGGCGCCCTGCCGATCGTCGGCGAGCCGATCACCACCTGGCTGTGGGGCGGCTTCGCGGTGGACAACCCGACCCTCAACCGCTTCTTCGCCCTGCACTACCTGCTGCCGTTCATGATCGCGGGCGTCGTCGCCCTGCACATCTGGGCGCTGCACGTGCCGGGCAACAACAACCCGACCGGCGTGAACGTGAAGTCGGCCGAGGACACGGTGCCGTTCCACCCGTACTACACGGTGAAGGACGGCTTCGCGATCGCGGTGTTCTTCATCATGTTCGCCAGCTTCGTGTTCTATAACCCGAACATCCTGGGTCACGCCGACAACTACATCCCGGCCAACCCGCTGGTGACGCCGTCGCACATCGTGCCGGAATGGTACTTCCTGCCGTTCTACGCGATCCTGCGGGCGGTCCCGGACAAGCTGGGCGGCGTGCTGCTCATGTTCGGCGCCATCGGCGTGCTGTTCGTCCTGCCCTGGCTCGACACCTCGAAGGTGCGGTCCATGCGCTACCGCCCGACGGCGCGCTGGTACTTCTTCATCTTCCTGGTGGCGGCCCTGGTGCTCGGCTTCTGCGGCGCCAAGCTGCCGGACGACCCGGTGATCCCGGGCCTGGCGAGCTTCACGCTCTTCGACGCCAAGCTGAACAGCTACGTCTGGCTCAGCCGTATCGCCACCCTGTACTACTTCGCCTACTTCGTCGTGATCCTGCCGATCCTCGGCCTGACCGAGACCCCGCTGCCGGTCCCGGACTCGATCTCGGCGCCTGTCCTGTCGCACTCCGCCACCACGCCCGCGGGCGCCGTGGCTTCGCCTGAAAAGAGGGGTTGAGCCTAAGATGCTGCGCAAAGTTTCCGCGCTCGCGGCGTTTGGGCTTGCCCTGATCACGGCCGCCCCGGCGTTCGCCGCCGCCCACCCGGAAAAGCCCCACGACGTGAAGTGGGGCTTCGAGGGGCCGTTCGGCCGGTTCGACAAGGCCCAGCTTCAGCGGGGCTACAAGGTCTATCGCGAGGTCTGCGCCTCGTGCCACGCGATGAACCTGATGTACTTCCGGAACCTCGGGCAGAAGGGCGGGCCCTTCTACGACCCGAAGTACCCGAACCCGAACGACAACCCGTACGTGAAGGCGCTGGCCAACGACATCCAGGTCGGCGACATCGACTCCGAGACCGGCGACGCCGTTCAACGTCCGGCGACCTCGGCCGACCGGTTCCCCTCGCCGTTCCCGAACGAGGCGGCGGCGCGGGCTTCCAACGGCGGCGCCCTGCCGCCGGACCTGTCGGTGATCGCCAAGGCGCGCTCGGGCGGGCCGCAGTACATCTACTCGCTGCTGGTCGGCTACGAGAACCCGCCTCCGGGCCTGACCGTCCCGCCGGGCCAGCACTACAACCCGTTCATGCCGGGCGACGTGTCGGCCTTCTACAAGGGCGACCACGGCCATGTGCCGCCGGGCGGCTTCCTGGCCATGCCCCCGCCGCTGGGCACCGACAAGGTGACTTTCGACGACGGCACCAAGTCCACCGTGCACCAGCAGGCCATGGACGTGACCGCCTTCCTGACCTGGGCCGCCGAGCCCAAGATGGAAGAGCGCAAGCAGTTCGGCTTCGGCGCGATGATCTACCTGCTGATCCTCACGGTCCTGCTGTGGTTCAGCTACCGCCGGATCTGGCGCAACGTCGCCCACTAGGGGCGGCTGCCGAGACGAGACACGGGAGGGCCCCGGCGCAAGCCGGGGCCCTTTTCGCATGGGCTCAGGAGGCGGGCTGGAGCCGCAGCTCGCCGGCCGGGAAGTCGAAGCGCACCCGCCAGCGGGCGAGCACCGGCGCGCCCAGGGCGCCGGCGACCGAGTCGGGCGTCGGGTTCATCAGGCCGGCCGGCACGTCGGCGAGCAGCGCGTCGCCGAACGACAGCGCGGCGAGCCGCGGCCGCAGGACCCCGTACGGCAGGAGCTCTCCCGGCGTCGCGGCCCCAGGAGCAGCCGCAAGGGCCTCGGAGAGCCGCACCGGGGCGTCCAGCCCGGTGGAGAGCACGAAGGGGCCTCTGAGCGCCGTGGAGCCGTCGGAGGCCCCCGCCAGGGCCACAGGGCGGCCCTCCGCCCAGGCGAGGTCCAGGCGCTGGCCCGGAAACGCCGGGGCGCGGCCGGGCCGAGACAGCCGCACGCGGCAGGGCGCGAAGCTCACGTCCACCACCTGGTCCTTCAGGACGTCGGCGCCGATCACCCCCGCCACCGGCGTCGGAAGGAGGCCGGTGCGCACGTCGAGGTCGGCGACGGCGACGGGCAGCCCCGTGAGACGCACCCCGGCCAGGAGCACGTCTCCGGTGACCTGCGGGCCGGCGTAGCCCATCTCCTGGGCCTGGGTCTCGGCAAGCGTCGTGCGCGGCTCGCCGGTATCGAGGATGTAGTCGCCGACGAAGCCGGCCACCTGGGCGGTCACCACCACCATGCCGTTCTCGTACCAGCAGGCCGCCTCGCCGGCGGCGGCGGGCAGGGCAGGGGCGCCGAGCGCCAGGGCGAGGAGGGCGGCCTTCACGAGGGCAGAGCATAGCCAAGGCGCAGGCGCCCGGCGAGCCGGCGGGCGCGGAACGGCCGTGGCGCCTTACGCCTGCCGCATGGCGCGCCAATATGGAGCCGATGGCCTACACGCGCGCCTGGACCAACTTCAAACGGATGCAGGACGTCAGCGTGGCGGCCGCCTCGCTGATCTACGCCGGCGCCGTCCTGCACGCCTTCCAGCGGCTGCCAGGCGGGCTCGCCCTGATCGCCGAGCGGACCCTCGTCTGGCCTGCCGCCTTCCTGTTCTTCTCCCTCGCCCTGCCGCTGTCGATCGGCCCGTTCCGGCGGCCGCTGGCGCGCTACGTCTGGATGAGCTTCCAGGCCGGCTTCGGGCAGACGGCGGGCTCGGTGCTCACCGGGGTCGGGCTTTTGGCCGGCGCGGCGCTGTTCATGTACTGGCAGGTGGCCGGCGCCTCGAACGGCGGGCGCTATCCGGCCGGCGTGTTCTCCGGCTACGCGGCCGGCATCGGCATCCTGGCGGCCCAGGCCGCGCTGGTGCGAGTGCTCGAACGCGCGCCGGAGGTGCGCAAGGCGATCGAGCGGCGGGAGTAGCGGCAGGGCCCCTCCCCACGGGAGAGACCGACGCCTCACATCTCCCCGCGCCCCACGCCGTTGAGGGCGAAGAGCTGCAGGGTGCGCAGGCGGGCGAGGCGGGCGCTGTCCTCGTGGTAGTCGGCGCGGCGGTCGGAGTTGAAGCCGTGGCCGGCCTCGTAGAGGTAGATCGGCAGGTCCGGGTGCTTCTCGCGGATCTCGTCCACCTTCTCCATCGGGATCGAGGCGTCCGTCTTGCCGAAGTGCAGGATGGTGGGACACCGCGGGGTCTCGTCCACCAGCTCGCTGATCCGCCGGCCGTAGAAGGCCGAGGCCGCCGCCACGCCCTGGCAGCGGCAGGCGACCAGCCAGGTCGCGGCCCCGCCCCAGCAGTAGCCGGCGACGAAGACCGGCGCCTGCAGGGCGTCGATGGCCGCCTGGGCGTCGCCGACCACCTGCTCCCAGGCGGTCGCCTGCGAGTACTGCACGCCCTTCTGGATGGCGTCGGGGCTGTAGTCCGCCGCGAAACCGGGCTCGAGCCGGTCGTAGAAGGCCGGGGCGATCACCTCGTAGCCGTCCTCGGCGAAGCCGTCGCAGAGCTCGCGGATGTGGTCGGTGATCCCGAAGATCTCCTGGATCAGCAGCAGCCCGCCGCGGCGGGCGTCGGCGGGCTTCGCATGGTAGGCGGAGACCTCGAAGCCGTCGTAGCGGCTGGTCAGGCGGATCGTCTCGCCCATGGGCTCAGGCCCGGTCGAAGAGTTCGAGGGTGCGGTGGCGGGCGAGGTCGGCCGCCTCGGCGTTGTACCGCTCGGGGCTCTGGTTGTTGAAGCCGTGGCCGGCGCCCTCGTAGATGTGCACGGGCACGTCGCTGTGGTGCTGGGCGATGGCGACCGCCACCTCGTCCGCGTCGATCCCCGGGTCCGTGCGGCCGAGGTGGACGAGCGTCGGGCACTTCGGCGTTTCGGCGGCGAACGTCTTCACCAGGCTGCCGTAGTAGCTGGAGGCCGCCGCGACGCCGTCCAGGCGGCAGGCGGAGAGCCAGGCCAGCGAGCCGCCGTAGCAGTAGCCCACCACGCAGACCTTTTCGCCGCGGGTCTTCAGGAAGTCGCGGCAGGCGGCGATGTCGGCCAGGGCCTGGTCGAGCGGCGTGGCGCGGGCGTGGGCCACGCCCGCCTGGATGCCCGCGTCGTCGTGCTCGGCGTGGAAGTCCCGCTGGCGGCGATCGAAGAGCGCCGGCGCGATCGCCTCGTAGCCCATCTTCGCCCAGCGCTCGACGTCGGCTCGGATGTGCCGGTCGATGCCGAAGATCTCCTGGATGACCACCACCCCGCCCTTGCGGGGGGTGAAGGAGGGCTCGTGGTAGGCGGTGAACTCGAAGCCGTCGGCTCCTGCGATCTTGATCGTCTCGCCCATCTCGCCCCCTTCAGGATCACACGTTGAAGCGGAAGTTCATCACGTCGCCGTCCTTGACGACATACTCCTTGCCTTCCGACCGCAATTTTCCCGCGTCGCGGGCGCCCGCCTCGCCGCCCAGGCGGACGTAGTCCTCGTAGGCGATGGTCTCGGCCCGGATGAAGCCCTTCTCGAAGTCGGTGTGGATCACGCCGGCCGCCTGCGGGGCGGTGTCGCCCTTGTGGATGGTCCAGGCGCGGGCCTCCTTCGGACCAACGGTGAAGTAGGTCTGCAGGCCGAGCAGGTGGTAGGCCTCGCGGATCAGCTTGTTGAGGCCGGGCTCGGTGAGGCCGAGGGTCTCGAGGAACTCCGCGCGCTCCTCGGGATCCAGCAGGGCGATCTCGCTCTCGATCTGGGCGGAGATGATCACGTGGTCGGCGCCGTCGCGCTTCGCGCGCTCGGCCACGGCGGCGGAGAGCTCGTTGCCGGTGGCGGCGGAGGCCTCGTCGACGTTGGAGACGTAGAGCGCCGGCTTGGAGGTGAGGAGCTGGAGCATCCGCCAGGCCTTCTCGTCCTCGGCGGCGACCTCCGCCTTGCGCGCCGGGCGGCCTTCGTTCAGGTGGCTGAGCGCGAGCTGCACGAGACGAAGCGTCTGGGCGCTCTCCTTGTCGCCCGTCTTGGCGCGCTTCTCGAGGTTCACGACCCGCTTCTCGAGGCTCTCGAGGTCGGCCAGCATCAGCTCGGTCTCGATGGTGTCGAGGTCGGCCAGCGGGTCGATCTTGCCCTCCACGTGGGTGATGTCGTCGTCGATGAAGCAGCGGGCGACGAAGGCCACGGCGTCGCAGTCGCGGATGTTGGCCAGGAACTGGTTGCCCAGGCCCTCGCCCTTGGACGCGCCGCGCACCAGGCCGGCGA
>NZ_JAYSEO010000028.1:0-55205 GCF_041913825.1 Phenylobacterium sp. | reverse complement strand
GGCGATCCCGAGCTCGCCGCGGCCGACCGGCGCCTCGCCCGCGCCTACAACCGCGCGGTGGCCTCCGGCGTGCCGGCCCGGGCGCTGCGGGCCGAGCAGGACGACTGGCTCTCGATCCGCGACGACGCGGCCCGACGCTCGCCCGACGCCGTGGCCAGCGTGTACGAGCAGCGGATCCGCGAGCTGAACGATCTGGCCGAGGGTTACTGACAAGGAAAAACCCTCTCCCGCGGGGAGAGGGTTCCGGCGAGGGCGGGGCGCCCTCGAAGCCTGGCTGGATGTCCCGCCGGAGCGGACGAGGGACGGCCTGCGCCGCCCTCACCCGACCTCTGCGCGGGAGCGGGGATTAGCCCAGCATCTCGGCGACGGTGTCCCGCTCGCCGACCAGCTCGTCATTGGTGATCTTGATCTTCGACTTGGCGAAGTCGTCCATCTCGTAGGAGGTCACGACCTCGTACGCGCCCGGCGCGGTGGTCTTCACCGGCATCCCGGCCCACACGCCCTCGGCGAAGCCGTAGCGGCCTTCCGAGTTGACGGCGACGGAGTGGATCGCGCCGGGGGTCACCAGGTCGCGAACGTGGTCGATCAGGGCGTTGGCCGCCGACGCCGCCGAGCTCTGGCCGCGGGCCTCGATGATGGCGGCGCCGCGCTTGCCGACGGTCGGCAGGTACTCGTTCTCGAGGAAGGCGCGGTCGGCGATCACGTCCGCCGCGGCCTTGCCGCCGATCTTGGCGTGGGTGAAGTCGGCGAACATCGTCGGGCTGTGGTTGCCGTAGATGAACAGCTCGGAGACGTCGTTGATCGACACGCCGGCCTTCTTGGCGAGCTGGGCGCGGCCGCGGTTCTCGTCCAGGCGGACCATGGCGGTGAAGCGGTCCGGCGTCAGGCGCTTGGCCTGGCTGGCGGCGATCATGCAGTTGGTGTTGCAGGGGTTACCCACGACGGCGACGCGGGCGTCGTCGGCGGCCACCTCGTCGATCGCCCGGCCCTGGGCGATGAAGATCTTTCCGTTGTCCTTCAGCAGGTCGGCGCGCTCCATGCCCGGACCGCGGGGTTTGGAGCCCACCAGCAGGTTCCAGTTGGCGTCCTTGAAGGCGACCTTCGGGTCGTCGGTCAGCACCATGTCCTGCAGCAGCGGGAAGGCGCAGTCCTCGAGCTCCATGGCGACGCCCTTGAGCGCCTTCTGCGGGCCCTCGGCGGGGATCTCGAGGAGCTGGAGGATCACCGGCTGGTCCTTGCCCAGCATCTCGCCCGAGGCGATGCGGAACAGCAGGGCGTAGCCGATGTTGCCGGCCGCGCCGGTCACCGCCACGCGGATGGGGGACTTCGCCATGGGGTCACACTCCAGAAAAGGGCGTATGGAACGGCCGCCGGGCCGGGGGTCGCGGGGTCCGTAGCCAATTGACGGCCATGCTGCAATGCCGCAGACGCCCTCTGGCGCATGGCCGACCTCGATCCCGCCTTCCTCGCCACCTCGGACGCCCTCGGCGACCTGGCGCTCTGCCACGTGCGGCTGCAGCGGGACGCCCGCTACGCCTGGGTGGTGCTGATCCCCCGTTCGCCCGGCGCGCGCGAGCTGGAGGACCTGGCCCCCGGCGAGCGGGACGTGCTGATGGAGGAGATCGTCCGCGCCGGCCAGGCGGTCCGCGCCGTGGGCGAGACACTGGGCCGGCCGGTGGCCAAGCTCAACGTCGGCCAGCTCGGCAACGTCACCCCGCAGTTGCACGTCCACGTGGTCGGCCGCCGGCCGGACGACCCGGCCTGGCCGGGTCCGGTCTGGGGCCACGGCGCGGCGGAGACCTGGCGGCCCGCCGACCTGGCGTTGGCGCTCGACGCGGCGCGGCGGGCGCTGGGGCTCTGAACCCTAGGGCTGCGGCGGGGCTTTCACGAGCGTCACCGTGCGCCGCTGCCCGCCCTCCACCAGTTCGCCCGACCAGCGGTCGCCATAGCCGCCGCTGAAGTTGGCGCTGGCCTCGCCGAAGCGCAGGGTCAGCCGGCCGCCGTCGCGGCGGATCTCGTCCACGAAGCCCGAGGCGCCGAGCGCGCCCGGCCGGCGCAGGTCGCGCCAGGCGCCCTCCAGCGTCCCGCCCGAGCGGTCCACCAGCTTGAAGGCGTAGAGGCCGGCGCCGTCGGCCGCGGTCAGCGTCCAGGCGCCGTCGAGCGGCCCCTGGAAGGACTGGGCCGAGGCGAAGGAGGCGCGCAGCCGGGACTCGTAGGCGAGGTCGCGCACACTGGGCGGCGCGTCGGGGTTCTTCCCGGTCTGGTCCACGAACACCGGCTCGGTGAGCCGCGGCGCGGGGGGCGCATAGGGCACGGGCGCGGCCGGGATCGCGATCTCGGGCTCCGGCGCGGCGGCCGGCTCGGCGGCGGTGTCGGGCTCCTCCAGGTCGGCGGCGGACCGGGCGGGCTGGGTCTGCTGCTGTTGCAGGAGGGCCCCGATGGGATCTGCGGGCTGGGCGAGCGCGGGGCTGGCTGCGGCGATCAGCAGGGCGGCGGCGATGAGCCTCATCTTGCTCCGGAAACCTCGTGGGCGGCGATGGCCTCGTGGATAGCGATCAGACGTCGGGCCTGTTCCAGATGCAACCGCTCGACCATCCGGCCCTCGACCTTCAGCACGCCCTTGCCGGCCGCCTCCGGCGCGTCGAAGGCGGCGGCCACCGTCCGGGCCCAGGCGACCTCGTCCGGCTCGGGCGCGAAGGCGGCGTTGGCGGCGGCGAGGTGGCTCGGATGGATCAGGCTCTTGCCGTCGAAACCGAGGTCGGCGCCCTGCCGGCACTCCCGGGCCAACCCGTCGAGGTCCGGGATGTCGTTCCAGACGCCGTCCAGCACGGCGAGGCCATGGGCGCGGGCCGCCAGGACCGCCTGTGTGAGCGCCGGCAGCAGGGGCCTCCGCGCGGCGTCGGGCCGGCAGCGCATCTCCTTCACCAGGTCGTTGGCCCCCACGATCCAGGCGTCGCAGCGGCCGGCGGCGCAGGCCTCGCCGATGGCGTCGAGCCGCAGGATCGCCCGGCAGGTCTCGATCATCGCCCACAGCCGGGTTTCCGCCGGCAGCGCCGCGGCGTAGGCGGCGAGGTCCGCCGGCCCGGCGATCTTCGGGACCAGCACCGCGTCCGGCCCCGCGGCGGCTGCGGCGGCGAGGTCGTCGCGGCCCCAGGGAGTGTCGAGGCCGTTCACCCGGATCACCACCTCGCGGCCGCCGAAGCCGCCGCCCCGGACCGCGTCCGCCGCCTGGGCGCGGGCGTCCGCCTTTGCCTCCGGCGCCACCGCGTCCTCCAGGTCGAGGATGATCACGTCGGCGGGAAGGGTGCGGGCCTTCTCGATGGCCCGGGCGTTGGTCGCGGGGAGATAGAGGGCGCTGCGGCGGGGGCGGACCATGGGGACGAGGGGCTCCTTGGCGCATGGCGGACGCCTCCTCTTAGCGGTTAGGATGGCGCCATGACCACACGCTACGACCCGCACGCGAGGAACGTCCTGGGCGGCGAGCTGCAGCCCTGTTCCACCCGCCCCGTGACCGGCTTCTTCCGCAACGGCTGCTGCGAGACCGACCACAACGACCTCGGCATGCACACGGTCTGTGCGGTGATGACGGCGGAGTTCCTGGCCTTCTCCCGCTCGGTGGGGAACGACCTCTCCACGCCTCTGCCCGAGGCGATGTTCCCGGGCTTGCAGCCGGGCGACCGCTGGTGCCTCTGCGCGCCGCGGTGGAAGGAGGCGCTGGACGCCGGCGCGGCCCCGCAGGTGGTGCTGGAGGCGACCCACGAGGAAACCCTGGCGATCGTGCCGCTGGGCGTCCTCAAGGACCACGCCGTGGAGGCCTAGAGCCGGTACTCCGCCTCGAGGCGGTAGACCGAGCCGTCCTTGGTCTGGCGGCTCGAATAGAGGCCGAAGCGATCGACCCAGATGCCGGGGCTCTTCAGCAGGTTGTTGGCCTGGATCCAGCGGGCCACCTCGTCGGGGTTCGGCCGACGGGTGTAGGCGAGCGTCACGTGCGGCCGGTAGTGGCGGCCTTCGGCCTTCAGGCCGGCGCGACGGGCGGCGGTCTCGCAGGCCCGGGCGAGGTGGCGGAGCTCGGCGTTCTCCTGCACACCCGCCCAGACCGCGTGGATGTCGGCGCCGTCGCCGAACGCGCCGGCGCCTTCCAGCACCAGCTCGAACGGCCGGCCGCCCACCGCCGCGAGCTCGGCGTCGAGGTCACGGGCGACGTCCTCGCGCAGCTCGCCGAAGAAGCGCAGGGTGATGTGCAGCGCCTCGAGCGGGCGCCAGCGGGCGCCCTCGATGTCCTTCTGGCGTGCCTGAAGCGCCCGGCCGATGTCCTCGGGGATGGCGACGGCGGCGAAGAGGCGGATCATCCCCTCCCCTTTAGCCCGCCTGCAGCCCCTGCGCCACGAGCGGGGCGAGACGCCGGGCGATCAGGTTCACGCCGGCGGCGTTGGGGTGGATGCCGTCGCGCTGGTTGAGGTCGGGGTTGAGGACCACGCCCTCCAGCAGGTTCGGCAGGAACAGGACGCCGTGGGTGCGGGCGACGCTGGCGAAGGCCTGGTTGAAGTCTCGCGCATAGCGGCCGCCCAGCAGGTCCGGCACGCGGACGCCGGCCAGCACCACCTTGACGTTGCGCGCCTTCAGCCGGCGCACGATGCGGTCGAGGTTGGCGCGCACGGCGGCCGGATCGGCGCCGGTCAGCAGGTCGTTGCCGCCCAGCGCCACCACGCAGAGCTCGACGCCCGCCGGGACCGCCCGGTCGACGCGGGCCGCGCCTCCGGCGGTGGTGTCGCCGTTGACTCCCGCCGGCAGCACGCGGACCGGGGCGCCCAGCCGGGCGAGCTCGGCTTGCAGGCGGGACGGCAGGGCCTGACTGGCGGGCAGGCCGTAGCCGGCGGTGATGGAGTCGCCCAGGACGGCCACCTTGCGGACAGGCGCGGCCTCGGACGCCCCGGCCGCGGCGGCGAGCGCGAGGCCGGCGGCGAGCACGCCGCGGCGGGAGGGATCGGAAGAATTCATGGTCCGCGGCCATTTAGGCGCCCGCGATCAATCGCCAACCCCCTGCGACCCTAGAGTTTTGCTGCACCTGCGAGGTGCAGAGTTGCTGCACGTTCCGAGGTGATCCAAACGGCGTTTTTTAGGAACCCTTCACCCACCAAGGCCTTGCTTAGGCGACGAGCGGCCCCGATATTTGGGGCTGCGTCCAATCCGGACGAACTAGACAAGGGCTTTGCCTCAGATGAGCGACTTCAACCGCGGCTACGCGCGCACGATCCCCGCCGATCGCGCCGACATGTCGGTGGACGCGGGTCTTCGCAGCTTCATGCTCGGCGTCTACAACAAGGTTGCGCTGGGCCTGGTGGTCTCCGCCGCCCTCGCCTACCTGACCGGCCAGTTCCCGCCCGTCCGCGACCTGATGTACGCGGTGACGCCGGACGGCCGCTTCGCCGGCATGACCCCCATCGGCATGATCGTGGCCTTCGCGCCGCTCGCCGTGATGCTGTTCGGCATGTTCGCGCTGCGGAACGCCTCGCCGCGCAGCTCGGGCATCTTCTACTGGACGATCGTGGCGCTGATCGGCGCGGGCCTGGGCGTGCTGACGCTGGTCTACACCGGCGGCTCGATCGCCTCGACCTTCCTGATCACGGCCGCCGCCTTCGGCGCGCTGAGCCTGTTCGGCTACACGACGAAGAAGGACCTGACCGGCTTCGGCAGCTTCCTGATCGTCGGCCTGATCGGCCTGATCATCGCCTCGGTGGTGAACATCTTCCTGCAGAACTCGATGATGAACTTCATCATCAGCGTGCTGGGCGTGTTCATCTTCGCCGGCCTGATCGCCTACGACACCCAGCGCCTGAAGATGACCTACTACGAGCTGGGCGGCGACCAGGCGGCCATGGGCGTGGCCACCAACTACGGCGCGCTCAGCCTCTACATCAACTTCATCAACCTCTTCCAATTCCTGCTCAGCATCTTCGGCGACCGCCGCTAGACCAGAGCCAGGATCGAGGATCCGGAACCCCGGCGGGCGACCGCCGGGGTTTTTCTTTGGGCGATCCGGCCCTAGCCTCTCCCGCATGGTCGAGCTCCGCACCGAGAGGCTGAGGCTGCGCCGGGCGAGGCCCGAGGACCTGGAGGCGCTGTTCGCGGTGCTGAGCCACCCCGAGGCGATGCGGTACTGGTCGAGCCCGCCGCACGCCGACCGCGAGCAGACCCGCGCCTGGCTGGACGAGATGATCGCCGCCACGGACGAGGATTTCGTGGTCGAGTTCGAGGGTCGGGTGATCGGCAAGGCCGGCGCCTACCGCCTGCCCGACGTGGGCTACATCCTGCACCCGGACGCCTGGGGCCGGGGCCTGGCCACCGAGGCCATGGCCGCGGTGGTCGCCCACGTGTTCGCCACCCGCGACGTGGACCGGCTGACCGCGGACGTGGATCCGCGCAACGGCGCGTCCATCCGGCTGCTGGAGAAGCTCGGGTTCCGCGAGACCGGACGGGCGGCGCGCACCTGGCGGGTGGGCGAAGAGTGGTGCGACAGCGTCTACCTGGCCTTGGAGCGGCCTACTCCACGACCTTGAAGCGGCCCTTGTCGAAGAAGCGCAGCACCTGCTCCAGCTCGTGGCCGCGGCGCAGGATCATGCCGCCCTCGCCGATGATCGCCCAGGCGCCCTGTCGGCGGGCGAGCGCCGGCCGCTTCTCGATGCGGTAGAGCGGCTGTTCGCTGGAGCGGCGGAAGACCGAAAAGACGGCGGCGTCGGACAGGCCGTCCATGGCGTAGTCCCGCCACTCGCCCGCGGCCACCATGCGCCCGTAGAGGCTGAGCAGGCGCTCCAGTTCGCGCCTCTCGAAGAATACCCGCCCCTGCCGGGGCGCCGCGTAGGGCGGATCGAATGCCATTGAAACGAAGCCTAGACTGAATCTTCTGAGTTGTGCGAGCGCAGGCCGCAGAAGATGGGTTCCCGGGCGCGGGGAACAACCGGGGCCGGCACGCCTAGAAATCACCTTAATTCGGTCGCGCGGGCGACAAGGGCGAGGGGTTTATTGGCTGTGTCGGTTGGACAGAGACGGCGGTCCCGGATCCTGAACAGCCCCCCCAGCCCCCCTGGATCGGCGGCCTGTTCAACCGACACACTACACTGATCCCCCGACGAGCCCCCGCGGACCTCTCCAGCCGCGGGGGCTTTCGCGTTTAAGGGCTGCTGCGCGGGCCGTCGCTCTCCTGAGCGGGAGCTGTCGCCGCAGGGCGACGTTCCGGGCGTCTGAGCGGACCCCTCCGGCCCTCCGGGCCACCTCTCCGACCGGGGAGAAACCTCGGCTTCGCCCTCAGTCGGCCTTGGGCTGGGCCACGGCCAGTATGCGGCCGCCCTTGGCGCCCTGCACGATCACCACGGTGGCGAGGCCGGGATCCTCGGCCTCGGGCAGGCGGTAGGCGGTGGGCCGGCCCCGCCAGGCGCCCAGGCGATGGATCTCGCGCACCACGTTGCGATGGACGATGGTCTCGCCGCGGTTGTCGCCGCTCTTCACGGCCACCCCCTGCTCGCGCGGGTCGTAGCGCACCAGCCAGACCTCGGCCCCGCCGCGGGGCACGCGGCCAGAGCCCACGTCGACGCGCCGGGGGCTCATGAACTGCATGTCGGGCGGATCGACGGGCGTGCGGGCCGCCTCGCGGACGAGCTGCTCCACGCGCTGGGTCTGCCGCCCGGCCACCTGGGCACGCCCATCCACCACCACCTGCGGCGTGTAGGGCTCCCGCAGCTTCAGGCGCGCCACATAGGCCTTCTGACGCTCGGCGAACTCGGGCCGGGCGAAGGTGTCCTCCCAGCCCAGGTAGTCCCAGTAGTCCACCGAGAAGGTCAGCGGCAGGACGCCCGGGCGCTCAGCGAGGCGCACGACATAGGCGTTGGCCTCGCCGCAGGACTGGCAGCCCTGGGCGGTGAACAGCTCCACGACCACGGGCGGCCGCGCGAGGGCCGCCGCCGGCGTCAGCAGCAGCAGGAGGGTGAGGAGCGCGGCCTTCCGCATCGAGGCCGACTTAAGGGGTGTTCCGGCGGCTGTAAATTACAACAAGGCGTGAGACCTCCGGGGCGTCAGGCCGCAGGGGGCCGGAAACGGATCGGGCTCCGGACGGGGTCGTCCGGAGCCCGAGGTCTGCGCCGTTCGGCGAGCCGTCAGCCCTGGCGGGCGAGGCCGCGCAGCACGTAGTTCAGGACGCCGCCGTGCTTGAAGTACTCGAGCTCGGTGGGCGTATCGATCCGGCAGCGGACCGGGAAGCGGGCGATGCGGCCGTCGCTCGGACGGTACATCTCGACGATGAGCTGCTTGCGCGGCGCAAGGTCGGTGAGGCCGCGGATGGTGACGATCTCCTCGCCGGTCAGGCCGAGCTTGTGCCAGCCTTCCTGGGTGAACTGCAGCGGCAGCACGCCCATGCCGACCAGGTTCGAGCGGTGGATGCGCTCGAAGCTCTCGGCGACCACGGCCCGGACGCCGAGCAGCTTGGTGCCCTTGGCCGCCCAGTCGCGCGACGAGCCGGTGCCGTATTCCTTGCCCGCGAAGACCACCAGCGGACGGCCCTCGCCCTGATAGCGCATGGCCGCGTCGTAGATCGACATGGTCTCGCCGGAGGGGAAGTGCTTGGTCACGCCGCCCTCGATGTCGGGCGTGATCTTGTTGCGGATGCGGATGTTGGCGAAGGTGCCGCGCATCATGACTTCGTGGTTGCCGCGGCGCGCGCCGTAGGAGTTGAACTCCGACGTCGGCACCTGGCGCTCACGCAGGTAGACGCCCGCCGGCGAGGTGGCCTTGATCGAGCCGGCCGGCGAGATGTGGTCGGTGGTGATGGAGTCGCCGAACACGCCGAGGACGCGGGCCTCGACGATGTCCGTCACCGGCGCCGGCTCCATCTGCATGTCCTGGAAGTACGGCGGGTTCTGGACGTAGGTGGAGCCCATGTCCCAGGCGTAGGTCTGGCCGCCGGCCACCTTGATGCCCTGCCAGTTCTTGTCGCCCTTGAAGACGTCGGCATAGCGCGAGGCGAACATCTTGTTCGTCACGTGCTTGCGCTGCAGCGCGGCCACTTCCTCGGTGGTCGGCCAGATGTCCTTCAGGAACACTGGCCGGCCGTCCTTGCCCTCACCGAGCGGCTCGGTGGCCAGGTCCTTCAGCATGGTGCCGGCCAGCGCATAGGCCACCACCAGCGGCGGCGAGGCCAGGTAGTTGGCGCGCACGTCCGGGTTCACCCGGCCCTCGAAGTTCCGGTTGCCCGAGAGCACCGAGACAGCGACGAGGTCGTTCTTGTTGATGGCGTCCGAGATCGGCTCCGGCAGCGGGCCGGAGTTGCCGATGCAGGTCGTGCAGCCGTAGCCCACCAGGTTGAAGCCCAGCGCGTCGAGGTGCTTCGTCAGGCCGGCGGCCTTCAGGTAGTCGGTGACCACCTGCGAGCCGGGGGCGAGCGAGGTCTTCACCCACGGCTTCACCTGCAGGCCCTTCTCCACCGCCTTCTTGGCCACCAGGCCGGCGGCGATCAGCACCGAGGGGTTGGAGGTGTTGGTGCAGGAGGTGATGGCGGCGATCACCACGTCGCCGTTGCCGATGTCGAAGTTCTCCTTCTCCACCGGGAAGCGCACGTCCATGGCGTCGGCCTTGCCGAAGTCGTTGGCCAGGGCCGCCTTGAACTCGGCAGCCGCGCCGGTGAGCAGCACGCGGTCCTGCGGGCGCTTCGGGCCGGCCAGCGAGGCGGCGACCGTGCCGAGGTCGAGCTCGAGGGTGTCGGTGAACACCGGATCCGGGTCGGACGCGTCGCGCCAGATGCCCTGCTCCTTGGCGTAGGCCTCGACGAGGGCCACGCGGTCGGGGTCACGGCCGGTGGCGGTCAGGTAGCTGATCGTCGCCTGGGTGACCGGGAAGAAGCCGCAGGTGGCGCCGTATTCCGGGGCCATGTTGGCGATGGTGGCCTGGTCTTCCAGGGTCAGGTTGGCGAGGCCGGGGCCGTAGAACTCCACGAATTTGCCCACGACACCCTTCTTGCGGAGCATCTGGGTGACGGTGAGCACCAGGTCGGTGGCGGTGGCGCCCTCCGGCAGGGCGCCGTCCAGGCGGAAGCCGATGACCTCGGGGATCAGCATCGGGATCGGCTGGCCCAGCATGGCGGCCTCGGCCTCGATGCCGCCCACGCCCCAGCCCAGCACGGCCAAGCCGTTGACCATGGTGGTGTGGCTGTCGGTGCCGACGACGGTGTCCGGATAGGCGACGGTCGCGCCCTCGTCGTCGTTGGTCCACACGGTCTGCGCCAGGTACTCGAGGTTCACCTGGTGGCAGATGCCGGTGCCCGGCGGCACCACGCGGAAGTTGTTGAAGGCCGAGGAGCCCCAGCGCAGGAAGCGGTAGCGCTCCATGTTGCGCTCGTACTCGCGCTCGACGTTGGCGGCGAACGACTTGCCGGTGCCGAAGTAGTCCACCATCACCGAGTGGTCGATGACGAGGTCGACCGGGTTCAGCGGATTGATCTTCTCGGGGTTGGCGCCGAGCTGGGTCATGGCGTCGCGCATGGCGGCCAGGTCGACCACCGCCGGCACGCCGGTGAAGTCCTGCATCAGCACGCGGGCGGGACGGAAGCTGATCTCGTGCTCCACGGAGCCCTTGTTCTCGAGCCAGGCGGCCAGCGCCTTGAGGTCGTCCTGGGTGACGGTGTCGCCGTCCTCGTTGCGCAGCAGGTTCTCGAGCAGGACCTTCATCGAGATCGGCAGGCGGCTCACGCCCGAAAGTCCCGCTTCCTCGGCGGCGCGAAGGCTGTAGTAAGCGTAGGTCTTGTCGCCCACCACGAGCTCGCGGCGGGTTTTCAGGCTGTCGATCGACGCCATAGGGGAGATCCTCTCTCTGTTCCCGGCCGCCCCACGTCATCCCCGAGGAGCGCGCGTCTTTAGAGGCGGACACACAGGTTCCGACTCCGCGCGGCGTACGTCCCCTTCGTCGACGGCGGCCGGGCGCTCCATACGCCGAACCGCCTGGAACGTCCATGCGAAGGGCGTGTGCGAATGATTCGCACGGTGGAGCTGCAGGCGGTGGCCGTGCGCCGCGGCGGGCGGCTGCTGTTCGAAGGGGTGGACCTGGCGCTGCACGCGGGCGAGGCCTGCGCGCTGACCGGCGCCAACGGGGTGGGCAAGACCAGCCTGCTGCGCTGCGTGGCCGGCCTGGTCCGGGCCGAGGCGGGGCAGGTGGCGTTCGGCGGGATCGAGCCGTCGGAGGCGCGCGGCGCGGGCCTGCACTTCGTCGGCCATCACGACGGGCTGAAGCCGGCGCGCACGGCGCGCGAGGAGCTGGCCTTCTGGACGCGCTGGCTGGGCGGGGCGGAGATCGGCGAGGCCGCCGAGGCGCTGGAGCTCGGGCCGCTGCTCGACCTGGAGGTGCGCCGGCTGTCGGCCGGGCAGCGGCGGCGCGTGGCTCTGGCCCGCCTGCTCGCCGCGCCGCGGCCGCTGTGGCTGCTGGACGAGCCGCTCAGCCCGCTGGACGCCCGCTGGCGCGCCCGGCTGGGCGAGATCATGCAACGGCACCTGGACGGCGGCGGGATGATCCTCGCGGCGGTCCACGATCCCCTGCCGGTGGCCACCCGCAGCTTGGAGCTGGTGGGATGAGCCGGATTCTCACCCTGCTGTCGCGCGAGGCGACCCTCGCCTGGGGCCGCGGCGGCGGACCGCTGGTCGCCGTGGGCTTCTACGCCGGCGTCGCCACCCTGTTGCCCCTGGCCATCGGGCCCGAGCCCGCCCGGCTGGCGGCCGTGGCGCCGGGCCTCGCCTGGGTCGCCCTGGCCCTGGCGTCCCTGCTCTCCCTCGAACGGCTCTTCGAGCGCGACTACGAGGACGGCGCGCTGGACCTGCTGCTGCTGGCCGAGACGCCGCTAGAGCTGACCTGCGCCGTGAAGTGCCTGGGCCAGTGGCTGGCCACAGGGGCGCCGCTGGCGCTGGCCGCGCCGGTGGCCGCGATCGCGCTCGGCGCCAGCCCGGCGCTCGCCCCGCTGATCTTCGCCTGCGCCCTGCTGGGCGGCCTGGCCTTCGCCTTCGTGGGCGGGATCGGCGCGGCGCTCAGCCTGGGGGCGCGGCGCGGCGGGCTGCTGACGGCGGTGATCGTCCTGCCGCTGTTCACCCCGCCGGTGATCTTCGGCGGCGGGGCGCTGGACTCCTTCGCCGCCGGCCTGCCCTGGCAGCCGGGGTTCGCCCTGCTGGGCGCCTATGCGCTCGCTGCCGTGGCGCTGGGGCCGGTGGCCATGGCGGCGGCCTGCCGCAACGCCCTCTCCTAGGGCTGGGCGTCGCGCGGCTTCGGGTACCAGAGCGCGTTCACGATCACCCAGCGCTCGCCGAACCGGCCGAGATGGAAGTAGTCCACGAACCAGGGCGTCTCGACCCGGGCCACGGCGGCGTTGCCGGTGACGTCCAGCACCTTCACCGAGCGGCTCCACTGGGCCCTCGGCGTCTTCAGCACGCCCTGTCGGGTGAGCTCGACCAGCTCCTCCTTGGTCATCCGGCGCAGGCCGAGCGGCTCGTCGGGGTCGGTGGTCTCCACCGCCCGCTTGGCGAGGTCTGGGTGCAGCGAGCGGGCCACGCGCCGGGCGTCGCCCTCGAGCTGGCCGTCCACATAGTCGTAGGCCACGGCCTCGATCGCCTGGACGGTGGCGGCGTCGGCCGGCGCGGGGGCGGCGGCCTGCAGCGCCGCGGCGGCGGCGAGGACGGCGAGCATGGCGGAGGTCTCCGGGTTCGAACGGGCCGGCCCTATCCAACCGGTCACGGCTCGCGCAAGCGCGTTCGGCGAACATGAACAAAGCTTCACGCTAAGCGGCGCCGTTTCGCCCATTTTGGGCGTGAGCTTCGGGCTAGCTTGACGGTCCGCGACCTGGAGACACGGCATGACCCGACTGACCCACTCCGCCCTGGCGGCCGCCCTGGCCGCGCTGCTGGCCGGCGGCGCGGCCGCGGCCTACGCCCAGACCAGCCCTGACGAGGCCGTGCGCCAGGCGCAGCACGACGCCCGCAAGGCCGAGCGCGACGGCCGCGTCGCCGCCATGGAGGCCCGACGGGCCGGGCGCCAGGCGGAGCGGATGCGCGGCCGCCCGGCCCATCCCGTCATCGTGCGCCTGGACGACGACCGCGACCGCAGCGAGCACCTGCGCAACATCCTGCAACTGCGCCCCAACCAGGAGGCGGCGCTGAACGCCTACCTGGAGGCGATGACGCCGAAGACCGACCACCTCGTGCGGTTCGACCGCGAGGACGGCGAGGCCCGGCGCACCACGCCCGAGCGTCTGGCCGAGATGGAGCAGCGCCTGGCCGAGCGCGAGGCGCAGGGCCGCGCCCGCATCGAGGCCACCCGCCGGTTCTACGCCCAGCTCGACGAGCGCCAGAAGAAGGCCTTCGACGAGCTGCCGCTGATGATGGGCCCGGGCCATTTCGGGCCGGGGGCGATGCACATCGTCCACCGCGGCGCGCCGCTGCACGCGCCGCTTCCGCCGCCGCCGCCCGCGCCGCCCCGGCCGCCCGCCCCCCCGTCCCCGCCCTCGGACCTTTAGCCCGACTTGCGAGGCGGGCCGGCGGGCTCTAAGCCAGCGGCATGATCCCGGCGCCCGCCTTCCTGGCGAACCCTGAGCGGTTCATGGCCTTCTCGCGATGGGCCGCGCCGCTGCTGGGCGCGCTCGCCCTCGCGCTGGCCGTCGCGGGGCTTTGGCTGACCTTCTCGGTGCCGGAGGACTACCAGCAGGGCGACACCGTGCGGATCATGTTCATCCATGCGCCGGCGGCCCAACTCGGCCTGTTCGTCTACGCCTGCCTGGGCGCGGCGAGCTTCCTGGCGCTCGTCTTCCGCCACGTGCTGGCCGACGCCGCCGCCCAGGCCGCCGCCCCGCTGGGCGCGGCCTTCACCTTCCTGGCGCTGGCCACCGGCTCGCTGTGGGGCCAGCCCATGTGGGGGACGTGGTGGGTGTGGGACGCCCGCCTGACCTCGGTGCTGGTGCTGTTCCTGTTCTACGTGGCTTACATGGCGCTGCGCGCTTCGCTCGACGACGAGGCCAAGGCCAGCCGCGCCGCCGCCATCCTGGCGCTGGTCGGCCTGGTCAACCTGCCGGTGGTCTATTTCTCGGTCGAATGGTGGAACACCCTGCACCAGGGGTCCTCCACCTTCGCCGGCGAGGGCCGCGGCCTCGCGCCGGTCTACCGGCCGCCCTTCTACCTGATGAGCCTGGCCTATATGGCGGCGTTCGGGTCGCTGTGGCTGGTCCGCATCCGCGGCGAGGTCTGGCGCCGGCGCGCCGAGGCCGCGGCGCTGCGGGCGGCGAGGGCCTGAGAGCATGACGCCGGACTTCGACGCCAGCCCCTACGCCGCCTACGTGTGGCCGGCCTTCGCGCTCACCGCCCTGGTGTTCGCCTGGATGGTGCTGGGCGCGCTGGCCCACGCCCGCAAGTGGAAGCGCCGGGCCGACGAGCGCGGCGGCCGATGAGGCGCTGGCTCGCCTTCCTGCCGCTGGCGGTGCTGGCCGCTCTGGGCGGCCTGTTCGGCCTCTACGCGCTGAACCGCAACCCGCAGGTCCAGCCGGAGGCCATGGTCGGCAAGCAACTGCCGAACCTCACCCTGCCGACGCTCGCCGAAGGCCAGCCCGTGCCGCTGCGCGAAGCGGCGGCCGAGGGGCCGATGCTGGTGAACTTCTTCGCCTCCTGGTGCGCGCCCTGCGAGATCGAGCATCCGGTCCTGGTGCAGATGAAGCGCGACCAGGTGCGGATCGTCGGCATCGCCTACAAGGACGCGCCGCAGAACACCCAGGGCTTCCTGACCCGCCTGGGCGACCCGTTCTCCGAAATCCTGGTGGACCGCGACGGGCGCGCCGGCATCGAGTTCGGCGTCACCGGCGTGCCCGAGACCTATGTGGTCGGCCGCGACGGCACGATCCTGGCCAAGCACACCGGCCCCCTGACCCTCGAGGCGGCGCGACAGCTCGCCGCACGCGCCCGCTGAGCGCCGGGCTTCCGCCGCAAACCGGCCGATATGGCTAACGCGCCGTTAACCATGTCCGGCGAGCCTGCCTGACGTGACTCCGATCCGCCCGACCGGCCTTGCCCCCACGCCTCCGGCCCAGCCGGTCCAGCGGCCTGACGCCGGCCGCCTGGCGGCGCAGCGCGCCTTCTTCGACATGATCGCCGGCAAGACCCCCGCGGCGGCGGCCCCGGCGGCGGCGGCCGCCCAGCCGGAGCCTGCGGTCGCCAGTCCGCAGCGGATCGCCCCGGCTCCGGCCGAACCGCCGGCCCGGATCCTGCGGCCCGGCTCCCTGCTCGACATCCGGGTCTGACCGAACGGCGTTCCGCTGTTAAGCTGTTCAAGAAATTGCCCAAATTCATCGCGGAACAGCTCGCCCGGTGCGCGAGTTACGCCCGCCGTGATGGCAAATGATGAGACGAGCGAGAGGGACGCGCGCGTCCAGGCCGAAGCCGCCGCCCTGTGGCGCGAGCTGTTCGGCGAACCACCCCCGATCCGGGCGGAGGGCTCGATGATGCTCGACGCCATCATGCAGAGCCTGCCGGCCAAAGGGTACGACCGCCTGTGCTCGCCCTACCTGCGCCCGTCGCAGATCGCCCATCCGCGGCAGGGCTTCGCCGGCCGCTAGGCCTTCACCGCCTTCTTGCGCTTCTGAGGCTCGGGCTTGGCCGGCTTCGCCGCCTTCTTGCCGTTGCGCCCCGCCCCGGACGCCGCCTCCGCCTGGGCTTCCACCAGATCGCGAAGGATCGAGACCAGGGTGGTGCGCCGCCCGCCGCCGGCGATCAGCTTCAGCAGGCGGGCGTCCGCCTCGGCCATCTTCGGCCGCGCAGCCTCCAGGGTCTCGCGTCCGAGCACGGTCAGCCGCACGGCGTTGGCCCGGGCGTCGGAGGCGGAGCGCTCGCGCTCCAGCAGCCCCTTGGTGATCATTCGCGCGGCCATGTCGGCCAGGGTGGAGCGGTCGATGCCGGTGATCCGCACGAGGTCCGTCTGCGTCGCCCCCTCATGATCGGCGGCCGCGGCCAGCACCGCGTACTGCCGCTGGGTGACGCCAAGCGGGCCGAACACCTCCGCATAGATATCGACGGCGACCTGCTGTGCGCGGTGCAGCAGGTGACTGGGCGACCGGTCTAGCGCGGCCACACCCTTCGTCGCTGATTTGGATTTCGCCATGGACTCCTACAGACGCCCCCACCTGCAGTGTAACGCCGTTATACGAGTCGCTGTGTCGGGTAAACGACGCAAATCTATGTCTGGCGAGAAATTTTATTCCGTCGGCGGAGGCGGAAGGTCCTCGGCCTTCATGTACCGCATGAGCAGCGGCAATTGGGTCAGGACGAAGGCGATGGTCAGGAGCTGGAGCCCGAAGGAGCGGAACGCGACCCAGGTGGCTTCCGTCTGGGTGCGCCAGACCGCCTCGTTGAGGACCGCCAGGCTCCAGTAGAAGAGCCCGAACCGCAGCATGAGCTTGCGCCAGACCTCGTCGGGCAGGACGAGCGTCTGGCCGAGCACCGCCTTCAGCGGGTTCTTCTTCATCAGCAGGCCGCCCAGCAGCACGGCCCCGAGGGCGAAGTTCAGCACCGTCGGCTTCACCTTCATGATCCGGGGATCGTGGAACACCAGCGTCAGGCCGCCGAACAGCGCGCCCATCAGGCCGACGAACAGCGGCAGGGGCGCGAGCCGACGCTCGACGATCCCGCCCACCAGCAGGGCCACCACCGAGGTGACCACGATCGCGACGGTGGCCTTCATGAAGTCGCGGCCGAAGCCGAAGTAGACCACGGCGAAGGCGATGGGGGCCGAATAGTCGACGAACCAACGGACCCACTTGCGACGGCTCTCGGCGCTCATCGGACGGGCTCCTCAAGGCCGACCAGGGAGCGGGCGAAGGCGCGGGCGTCGAACGGCTGCAGGTCGTCGATCCCCTCGCCGACGCCGACCAGCTTGATCGGGCTGTCCGACGCCTGGGCGACGGGGACGAGGACGCCGCCGCGCGCCGTCCCGTCGAGCTTGGTCATCACGATGCCGGAGACGCCGATCTGGTTGCCGAAGATGTTCTCCTGGGCGAGCGCGTTGCGGCCCACCGTGGCGTCGAGCACCAGCAGGGTCTCGTGCGGCGCGTCGGGATCCACCTTCTTGACCACCCGGATGATCTTCAGGAGCTCGTCCATCAGCCCCTGCTTGTTCTGCAGCCGCCCGGCCGTGTCGATGAGCACCACGTCGTAGCCTTCGGCCTTGGCGCGCTCGACGGCGTCGAAGGCCAGGCCCGCGGCGTCCGAGCCCGTCGGCCGCGACATGAAGTCGGCGCCGGACCGCTCCGCCCACACCTTGAGCTGCTCCACGGCGGCGGCCCGGAAGGTGTCGCCGGCCACCACCAGCACCTTGGCCCCGCGGCTCTTCAGGTCCGAGGCGATCTTACCGAGCGTGGTGGTCTTGCCCGAGCCGTTCACCCCGATGAACAGCACGATGTAGGGCCGGGGGCCGGACAGCGGGTCGAAGTCGCCCTGCCGGGTGGAGAGCTCGTCGCCGATCGCCTGGGCCAGCGCCTCCTTGATCTCCTCCTCGGAGACCGTCTTGCCGAACTTCTCGTCGGCGAAGCGCTGGGTGATCCGGGCGGCGGAGTGGGGGCCGAGGTCCGCCTCGATCAGCATCTCCTCGAGCTCGTCCAGCTTGGCCTGGTCGAGCGGCGCCTTCTGGACGAAGGCGCTGGTGATCTGCTCGCCCATCTGCTTCGACGAGCGGGAGAGGCCTTCGGTGAGCCGCTGGAACCAGCCGCGTTTGGGTTCTGCCATGGGGCGGGGTTCTAGCCGCAGGCTTGCGGCGCGTCACCTGCGACCGCAGAAGGAGGCATGGACGGGCTCGCCGCCAGCCTCATCGTGCTCGACTACGCCGCGGTCGCCGTGTTCGGGGCCTCCGGGGCGCTGGCCGCCGCGCGCCGCAAGCACGACATCGTCACCTTCACCTTCTTCGCGGCCATCACCGGGGTCGGCGGGGGCACGCTGCGCGACCTGCTGATCGCCGCCCCGGTGTTCTGGGTGGGGCGGCCCACCTACCTGCTGGTCTGCGCGGCGGCGGCGGTGGCGGTGTGGGTGTTCGGCTGGGGCCGCGGCCGCGAGCGTCTCCTGCTCTGGCTCGACGCCGTGGGCATGGCCGCCTACGCGGTTGTCGGGGCGCTGAAGGCCACCTCGGCGGGCGTGCCGCCGGTCTCCGCCGTGGTCATGGGGGTGCTCACCGCCACCTTCGGCGGGGTGCTGCGCGACGTGCTGGCCAACGAGCCCTCGATCCTGCTGAAGCGAGAGCTCTACATCACCCCGGCGGCCGTCGGCGCGACGGGCTTCGTGGCGCTGAACGCGCTCGGCCTGCCGCTGACGATCGCCGGCGCCCTGGGTTTCCTGGCGGCTTTCGGGCTACGGGCCGCGGCCATGCTGTTCGGCTGGCGGATGCCGGGCTTCCCGGGCCGCGCGCCACCGGACTAGGCCTTGGGCGTCCAGCTCTCGGTGTCGTGGTCCGGATGCTGGTTCGAGACCACGCTCGCGTAGTACCCCTCCAGCTTCGCCGCCTCCTCGGGAGAGCGGGTGGCGATGTCTCCGAGATCGTCCACCCAGGGCAGCTTGGCCTCCAGGCCGATCTGCACCACCGGCCGTACGTCGGTGGGATGGTCCAGCGTGCCGATGGCGAAGTCGAACCACTTGGGCCCGCCCTCGAAGGTGAGCTGGGTCCCGCAGTCCGGGCAGAAGCCGCGGCGGACCACGTTGGAGCTCTGGAAATACTTCGGCCGACCGCGCGTCCAGGTGACCTGCTCGGCGCGGGCCGAGACATAGGGGCCATAGAAGGCGCCGAAGGCCTTCTGGCACATCCGGCAGTGGCAGATGCTGGCGCGCCCGAGCTCGCCCTCGATGCGGTAGCGGATCGCCCCGCACTGACATCCGCCGGTCCGGATCATTCTGCAGCCTCCAGGATCGGAACGCGGGCGAGCGCCCGCTGGCCGTCGTGGCCAGTGACCTCCAGCGCCACGACCGCGCCCACCGGCGCCTCGCCGGTGAAGGCGATCTCGGTGAAGTCCTCGGCGCGGGCGACGCCCGGCCGCTCCACCAGGCCAGACAGGGTGCGGCCCACCTGGCGGGCGAGATGCCGGCCAAGCCCGGCCTCGCCGGCGGCGCGCAGGCGGGCGGCGCGCTCCTTGACCACCGGCCGCGCGAGCTGCGGCATCCGGGCGGCGGGCGTGCCGGGCCTCGGGCTGAACGGGAAGACGTGCAGGAAGGCGAGACCCGCCTGCTCCACCAGGGCGAGGGTGTTCTCGAACATCTCGTCGGTCTCGGTGGGGAAGCCGGCGATCAGGTCGGCGCCGAAGGCGACGTCCGGTCGCACGGCGCGCACGTCGGCCACCAGCTTCAGGGCGTCGGCCCGGCTGTGCCGGCGCTTCATCCGCTTGAGGATCATGTCGTCGCCGGCCTGCAGCGAGAGGTGCAGGTAGGGCATCAGCCGCGGCTCCTCGGCCAGGCAGCGCAGCAGATCCGGATCGATCTCGGCGGCGTCGATGGAGGACAGCCGAAGCCTCGGCAGCTCCGGCACGAGCCTGAGGATGCGGGCGACGAGCTGGCCGAGCGTCGGCTGGCCCGGCAGGTCGGCGCCCCAACTGGTCACGTCGACGCCGGTCAGCACCACCTCCTGGTAGCCCTGGGCCGCCAGCCTGCGGACCTGCTCCACCACCTCGCCGGCGGCGGCCGAGCGGGAGTTCCCCCGCCCGTAGGGGATGACGCAGAAGGTGCAGCGGTGGTCGCAGCCGTTCTGGACCTCGACGTAGGCGCGGGCGCGGTCCTTCAGGCCGTCGATCAGGTGACCGGCGGTCTCGCGCACGCTCATGATGTCGTTGACCCGAACGCGCATCGGCTCGGCGCCATCCGTCAGGGTCTGCGGCGCATAGGCGCCGGCCTGGGCCTTCTCGGCGTTGCCGAGCACGAGGTCGACCTCGGGCATGGCGGCGAAGGCGGCGGGGTCGATCTGCGCGGCGCAGCCCGTGACGATCAGCCGGGCGTCCGGCCGCTCGCGGCGGGCCTTGCGAATGGCCTGGCGCGCCTGCCGCACCGCCTCGCCCGTGACGGCGCAGGTGTTGAACACCACCGCGTCCTCCAGACCGTCCTCGGCTGCGCGCCTGCGGATGACTTCGCTCTCGTAGGCGTTGAGGCGGCACCCGAAGGTCACGATATCGACGGCGGCGCCGGGCGGCTTCTCGCTCACGGGAGCTCTCCCGCAAAGTCCACCGCGGCGGGGCCCGTCATAATCACGTGGCCGTCGTCGCGCCATTCGATGAACAGCTCGCCGCCGTCGAGTTGCAGGGTGGCGGCGCGGTCCACCAGCCCCCGTCGCGAGGCCGCGACCAGGGCGGCGCAGGCCCCGGTGCCGCAGGCCTTGGTCAGGCCGGCGCCGCGTTCCCAGACCCGCAGGCGGATGTGGTCGCGGCCGACAACCTGGGCGAAGCCGACGTTGACGTGCTCGGGGAACAGCGGGTGGGTCTCGATCCGGGGTCCGGCTTCGGTCACCGGCGCCTGCTCGGCGTCCGGCACGAAGAACACCACGTGCGGATTGCCCATCGAGACGCAGCCCGGCGGGGCCATCAGGTCGGCGTACTCGTACAGGACGACGCCCAGCTCGCGGGTGTCCTGTTCCGAGGCGAGCGGGATCTCCTGCCATTCCAGCCGCGGCGGGCCCATGTCGACGCTGACCAGGCGGTCGCCCGCCCGGGTCGCGAACAGGCGCCCGGCCTTGGTCTCGATCACCGCCTCGTCCTTCTCGCCCGACTGCATCAGCAGCCAGCCCACGCAGCGCGTGCCGTTGCCGCAGGCGGAGACCTCCTCGCCGTCGGCGTTCCAGAAGCGCGCGCGGGCGTCGACGCCGGCATCCTTGTCTTCAGGACCCGGCGGCTCGATGGAGATGAGCTGGTCGCAGCCGATCCCCGTGGCGCGGTCGGCGATCGCGCGCACCTCCTCCGCAGTTGGCGCGAATGGGGCGGAGCGGGCCTCGACCACGACGAAGTCGTTGCCGAGCCCGTTCATCTTGAGGAACGGACGGGCCATGGGCGGCGACATATAGGCGAGAACGGCCTCGCGCGCACGTCGGGCGAGACAGGCCCGTTGCGCCCTGTCTAGAAAAGCCGGCATGAAATCCTTCGCCGCCGCGCTTCTCGCGCTCGCCGTCGCCCTTCCCGCCCAGGCCCAGACGCCCGACAACGATCCCTTCCTCTGGCTCGAGGAGGTCGACGGACCGCGCGCCACGCAGTGGATCGAGGGCCAGAACGCCCGCACGGCGAACCGCCTGGAGAGGGATCCGCGCTATCCGACCTTCCTGACCGAGGCTCGCGCGATCTTCACCGCCAAGGACCGCATCCCCACGCCGCACTTCCGGGCCGGCGGGATCGACAACCTGTGGCAGGACGCTGAGCATCCGAACGGCGTCTGGCGCCACACCAGCCTGGCGAGCTATCGCACCGCCGCCCCTGCCTGGGAGACGATCCTCGACGTGGACGCCCTGGCGAAGGCCGAGGGCAAGCGCTGGTTCTACAAGGGCGCGACCTGCCTGAAGCCCGCGGAGACCACCTGCCTCGTGCGCCTGTCGAACGGCGGGGGCGACGCGGTGGAGCTGCGCGAGTTCGACACCAGGACGAAGCGGTTCGTGGACGAGGGCTTCCGCTTCGCCGAAGGCAAGCAGTACGTGGACTGGCTGGACGCCGACACCCTGGTGGTCGCCCGCGAGTGGACGCCGGGCGAGGTCACCGAGTCCGGCTATCCGTTCGTCATCAAGACCGTCGGCCGGAACGGGCAGGCGCGCGAGATCTACCGCGGCCAGAAGACCGACGTCTCGGCGGCCCAGATCGTCCTCCGCGGCGAGGGCGGCCGCACCGAAGGGCTGATCGTCCAGCGCGGCGTCACCTTCTTCGAGAACGAGTTCTTCCTGGTGACGGACGCAGGGCCCGTCCGGATCGCCCTGCCGCGTCGGGCGGAGCAGCAGGACTATGTGGACGGCCAGGTGGTCTTCACCCTGCAGGAGGCCTGGGGCGGCTTCCAGCCCGGGGCCCTGGTCGCCTACGACCTCGCCGCGCTGAAGGCCGGGACGGCGAAGCCGCAGCTCGTCTTCCAGCCGGGCCCGCGGCAGGCGATCCAGCAGGTGGCGGCCACCGACGGCAAGCTGGCGGTCGTGCTGCTCGAGGACGTGAAGGGCGCGGTGGACGTCTGGGACCACGCCGCCGGACGCTGGACGTCGAAGCGCCTGCCGCTGCCGAAGGACGCCAACATCACCCTTGTGGACGCCTCGCCCAAGGACGACCGGCTGTTCGTCAACGTCGAGGGCTTCCTCGATCCCACCGGCCTGTGGCTGGCCGACGGCGCCGCGGGAACGGCGGCGCAGGTGAAGACCCTGCCCGCCCGCTTCGACGCCGCGACGCATCAGGTCGAGCAGTTCTGGGCCACCTCGTCCGACGGGACGAAAATTCCCTACTTCGTGGTCCGGCCGAAGGCGGCGAAGCTGGACGGATCGATCCCGACGCTGATGTACGGCTACGGCGGCTTCGAGGTCGCCAAGCCGCCGATCTACATGCCCGAGGCCGGCAAGCTCTGGATGGAGCGCGGCGGCGCCTATGTCATCGCGAACATCCGCGGCGGGGGCGAGTTCGGGCCTTCCTGGCACCAGGCGGTGCTGCGCGAGAAGCGCCAGCTCGCCTTCGATGACTTCGCGGCGGTGGCGAAGGACCTGTTCGCGCGCAACATCACCTCGCCGCGCCGGCTCGGCATCTACGGCCGCTCCAACGGGGGCGTGCTGACCAGCGTCTCCATGACCCAGCATCCGGAGCTGTGGAACGCCGTAGTCATCGAGAGCCCGCTGATCGACATGCTGCGCTACCACAAACTGTCGGCCGGGGCCTCCTGGGTGGGCGAGTACGGCGACCCGGACGTTCCCGAGGACCGCGCCTTCATCGCGAAGTACTCGGGCTACCAGGCGCTGACGCCCGGCGTGCGGTATCCGGAGGCCTACATCACCACCAACACCCGTGACGATCGGGTGCATCCGGGCCACGCGCGCAAGTTCGCCGCACGCCTGCAGGCGCTGGGCGTCCCCTACCTCTACTACGAGCAGACCTTCGGGGGTCACGCCAACGACGCCGACCCCGAGCTGAACGCCCGCCGCTGGGCCCGGCACTACGTCTACCTGGCCCAGAAGCTGATGGACTGAGGCCTAGGCGGCCGCTTCCCGCGCCGCCTCGGCCTTGGCGATCGCCTCCTGGATGGCGGCGAGGAGCTGGGGGAGTTGGATCGGCTTGGGCGCCAGGGTGTCCATGCCGGCGGCGGCGTACTCGGCCACCTGGTGGGCCATGGCGTTGGCGGTGAGGGCCACGATCGGCGTGCGCGGCAGGCCCTGCTCGGCCTCCAGCCGGCGGATCTCGCGGGTGGCGGCGACGCCGTCCATCTCCGGCATTTGCACGTCCATCAGCACCAGGTCCCAGCGGCCCGCGGTCCAGGCGTCCAGCGCCTCGCGGCCGTCCTCGGCGAAGGTGACGGCGAGGCCCACCTGCTCGAGCAGGGTCTTCAGCACCAGCCGGTTGGTGGCGTTGTCCTCGGCCGCCAGGATCCGCAGGTCCTCCGGGGCGGGCTCGGCGGCGGGCGGGGCGGGCGCCGGCGCGGCGTGGACCGCCGGGTCCGCCTCGGGCAGGCGCATCCGCGCGGTGAAGGTCGAGCCGTGGCCCAGGTCGGAACGGACCGTGATGTCGCCGCCCATCAGCCGCGCCAGGCCGCGCGAGATGGAGAGGCCCAGGCCCGATCCGCCGTAGCGCCGGGCGCTGGAGGCGTCGGCCTGGGTGAAGCGCTCGAACAGGGCCGGCAGGACTTCGGCGGCTATGCCGGGGCCGGTGTCGGCCACCTCCAGCACCAGCTCGTCCCCCGACGCGGTGATGCGGGCGGTGACGCGGCCCTGGTCGGTGAACTTCACCGCATTGCCCAGCAGGTTGTAGAGGATCTGGCGCACCCGCATGGGGTCGCCCCGGCGCACGCCTCGGGCGTCGCTGGCCACCCACACCTTGACGCCCACGCCCTTGGCCTCGGCGAGGCCGGCGAAGGCCGCCTGCGCCTGGGCGGCGAGCGCGGCGACGTCGATCACGCCGTCCTCCAGCTCCAGCCGGGCCGCCTCGATCTTGGACAGGTCCAGAAGGTCGTTCAGCAGGGTGAGCAGCACCTCGCCCGACTGGCGGATGACGCCCAGGCGCTCGCGCTGCTCGGCGTCCAGGGCGCCGGCGTCCATCACCTGCGCCATGCCGAGCACGCCGTTGAGCGGCGTGCGGATCTCGTGGCTCATCACGGCCAGGAAGTCGCTCTTCGCCTGGTTGGCCGCCTCGGCCCGCAGCCGCTCGCTCTTGGAGGCGCGGAGCGCGCTGCGCAGCTCCTGCTCGCTCGCGTGCCACTTCCGGACCGCGACGGCCAGGTGCGAGAGAAACAGCACCACGCCGAGCGTCAGGAACAGCATGCCGCCCAGGGAGACCTTGCGGTCCATGAGCCAGGTGACCAGCGGCAGGGTCAGGACGGCGAAGGTCACCGGCAGCATGCCGATCAGCACGAAGGTCACCGAGGCGTTGCCGAGCACGGCGACGTTGAGGACGCCGGCCAACAGGATCACCAGGGCCTCCAGCCGGCCCACCTCTCCGCCCGCGAACCAGGCGAACAGGCCGATGCTGGCGAAGACCAGGCCGTTCAGCGCCTGGCTGGCGAGGTAGGCGTGCTCGAGCCGCCGGTTCACCGGCCCGTCGGCCGAGCGCCGGAGCGGGGCGGCGATCAGATGGTGGGCGAGCTGGCAGGCGAGGTTGACGGCCCACCAGGCCGCCGGCCAGGCGCTCTGGCAGACGTAGGCCGCGCCGGCGGCGATCACCACCGAGAACGCGACGCGGCTGGGGAGCTCGCGGGCCCGGGCCACCGCCAAGTGGTGGTAGGCGTTCTTCACGGGCGGGCCCCCATCAGGCGGCGGCCTCTTCGGCCGCGGGCGCGGCGGCGAGCACGCCCTGCATGGTGGCGATCAGCTCCGCGAGCTGGATGGGCTTGGGCGACAGCGCGTCCACGCCGGCGGCGGTGTACTCGGCGAGCTGGTGGGCCATGGCGTTGGCGGTGAGCGCCACGATCGGCGTGCGGGCCAGCCGTCCGGCGGCTTCGAGCCGGCGGATCTCCCGGGAGGCGTCGACGCCGTCCATCTCGGGCATCTGGATGTCCATCAGGATCAGGTCCCAACGGGCCGCGCGCCAGGCGTCCACCGCCTCGCGCCCGTTCTCCACGAAGTGGGCCGTGAGCCCGACCTGCTCGAGCAGGGTGGCGAGCACCAGGCGGTTGGTGGCGTTGTCCTCGGCCGCCAGGATCCGCAGCCCCGCGCGGGCTGGCGGCGCGGCGGCGGGCGGATCGGCGAGGGGCGCCTGGGGCGCAGCGCCGGCGAGTTCGGGCAGGTCGATGCGGGCGGTGAAGACCGAGCCCTGGCCGGGCGTGGAGCGGACCGTGATGTCCCCGCCCATCAGCCGGGCGAGACCGCGCGAGATGGAAAGCCCCAGCCCCGAGCCGCCGTAGCGCCGCGCGTTGGAGGCGTCGGCCTGGGTGAACCGCTCGAAGAGCTGCGGCAACACGTCGGCGGCGATCCCCGGGCCGGAGTCGGCCACCTCGAAGACCACACCGTCGGCGCCGGCGGCGATTTCGGCGACCACCTCTCCGCGCTCGGTGAACTTCACCGCATTGCCGACAAGGTTGAACAGGATCTGGCGCACCCGCATGGGGTCGCCGGCCCGGCGGCCGCGGGCGGCCTCGTCCAGGCGCACGGTCAGGGTGACGCCCTTGGCCTCCGCCAGCGGCGCGAAGGCGGCCTGGGCGTGGGCGCCGAGCTCGGCGAGGTCGACGCAGCCATCCTCCAGCTCGAGCTTGGCGGCCTCGATGCGCGACAGGTCCAGCAGGTCGTTGAGCAGGGTGAGCAGCACCTCGCCCGACTGGCGGACCACCGACAGCCGCTCGGCCTGGCGTTGCGGCAGCTCGTCGCCGGCCATGGCCTGGGCCATGCCGAGCACGCCGTTCAGGGGCGTGCGGATCTCGTGGCTCATCACCGTGAGGAATTCGCTCTTGGCGGCGTTGGCCTCCTCGGCGCGCAGCCGTTCGGTGCGAGCCACGTCCAGGGCGGCGGCGAGCTCGGCCGAGGCCTGCTCGGCCCGACGGGCGGAGAGCGCCAGGTGCACCAGATAGAGGGCGCAGCCGACCAGCACGAACGCCATGCCCAGCGGGTTCTCGGCCCCGGTGACCAGGGACATGCCCGGCAGCGCCAGCAGCCAGAGCGCGTGGGGCGTGCAGCCGGCCAGCAGGAAGCGGGGCGACGACTGGGCCTGGAGGGCGACGTTCAGCAGGCCGGCGGTGGGGATGAACAGGGCGAACAGGTGGCCTTCCAGTCCGCCGTCCCGCCAGCACAGGACGGCGATGGACGAGAAGACGGTGGTGTTGAGGGCGAAGGAGCCGATGTAGGCGGCCTCGCGCAGGCGACCGGGCATGTAGTGCGGGTCCCGGCGCATGGGGCCGGCCAGCCAGTGGTCGAAGAGCTGGATGGCGGTGACGGCGACGAGCCAGGCGACCGGCCACAGGCTCCCGGTGGTCGCCCAGACGCCGAGCGCGATCACAAGGCCGTAGCCGACCCGGCTCCAGAGCTCCCGGGCTCGCGTGACGGCGAGCTGGTGATAACCGGCGCTGTTCGTCATCTTCCCCCCGTCGGGGAGGATGCCGGCCTGCGGTTAAGACAACCCTGATATGGCTAGGCTTTTTCCGGCTGCGCCTGGCGCATCACCTCCGCCAGCAGACGGCCCTCCACGGCGCGGTTCGAGCCGGCGCGCCAGGCGATGACGATCTCGCGGCTGGGATGCTCGGCTGCGATCGGGCGGATGGCGACGGGGGCGGCCTCGGCCAAGCCGGCGCTCACCGCCATCTTCGGCAGGAAGGTCACGCCCAGCCCGGAGCCCACCATCTGCACCAGGGTCGGCAGAGAGGTGGCGGCGAAAGCCTCCTCGTCGGCGGCCTTGGGCGGCTTCAGCCCGCAGGCGGACAGCGCGTGTTCCCGAAGGCAGTGGCCGTCCTCCAGCAGGATCAGCCCTTCCTTCTCCAGCGCCTCGGGCGTCGCCGAGGCCTGCTGGGCCAGCGGGTGGCCGGACGGCATGGCCGCCAGCAGCTCGTCGTCGGCGACGTGCGCCCATTGGAGCCCGGCCATGTCGTAGGGGAGCGCGATCAGCGCGGCGTCGAGCTGGCCCGCCTTGAGAGAGGCGATCAGCCGCTGGGTCAGGTCCTCGCGCAGGAACAGGCGGAGCTTCGGGTAGCGTTCGCGCAGGACCGGCAGCGCCTTGGGCAGCAGGAACGGCGCGATGGTCGGAATCACGCCCAGACGGAAACGGCCGGTGAGCGGCTGGCCGGCGTTCTTCGCCGCCTCCACCAGCTCCTCGGCCTCGTTGAGGATGACGGTGGCGCGGCGCAGCGCTTCCTCGCCAACGGCGGTGAGGATCACGCCGGACCTCGCCCGGTCGACCACCGCGGCCCCCAGCGTCCGCTCCAGTTCCTGGATGCCGGCCGACAGGGTGGGCTGGGTCACGTGCGCGGCCTCGGCGGCGCGGCCGAAGCTGCCCTGCTCGGCAAGGAGCTTGAGATAGTGGAGCTGTCGGAGCGTCGGGAGCATGGCCGGACCCAAGATAGAGCCCGCCTATC
Source organism: Phenylobacterium sp. (assembly GCF_041913825.1). GTDB lineage: Bacteria > Pseudomonadota > Alphaproteobacteria > Caulobacterales > Caulobacteraceae > Phenylobacterium. Next base: position 27,483 of record NZ_JAYSEO010000028.1, on the reverse strand, counting down.
CCACTTTCAAAGACAATCGATTAGCCGCAAGTCGGAGGCCGGCCTAGAAGGACGACGTCCCGCCGCGATCTCTCCCACGCGGAGCCCGGGCTCCTGGAAGGCCGAAGGCCGTTTCAGACGTCCGGGAGGAGTCCTCCCCCCACAACCCAGCTCCTCCCGGACGGCCGGCCCTACTCGGGTCGGCCGCTCGCCAGGTAGCGGGCGAAGCGGGTCATCTGCTCGCGCATCACCTGGTCCACCGGCCCGGCGAGGGTCTCGGCCAGGCCGGTCCTGGCTCCGCCCACCGCATAGGTCTGGACCACCTCCACCCCATCGCCCTTGGCCTTCACCTCGAAGGTGAGCGCGCCGGAGACGCCCTCCTGCTGCAGGGGACCGAGCGCGCCCTCGAGGCGGAGCAGGCCCTGGGCCGGCCAGGCCATCACCACCCGCGCGTGCGCCACCCCGCCGCCGGGCAGGGTCTCGCAGAAGCAGGCGCCGGGTTGCAGCGGCAGGCTCAGCCGCGCCGCGTCGCCGGAGTAGGTGTGCGACGGGTTCCACCAGCGGGCGACCTCTCCCAGCGCGGCGAACGCCCGCTCAGGCGTGGCCCGGGCCTCGACCGCGTTGCGGCTGGTGAACGACGTGGCGTCCTGGCGGACGACCTCGGCGCGCGCGGCGCCGGCGAACGCGAGCGCGGCGAGCGCCGCAAGCGCGATCCTCATGGCGGGATCTCCCCTAAGCCTGCTCGAAGCTTAGCGGGCCTCCCCAGAAGGTCTCAACCAGGCTGTGCTGCGCCCCGGGCTGGCCGGTGGTCAGGAAGCGGCGGAGGCCGCCCTGGCCCGGGTCGAACTCGGGATGGCGCTCGAAGTAGCGGGCCAGCGCGTCGGCGGTCGCGTCCGGCTGGTGGATCAGCGGCGTGCCCGGGGGCAGCGCCTCCCGGAACAGGTCGGCGACGATCTCGTAGTGGGTGCAGCCGAGGATCGCCCGGTCGGGGGGGCGGCCGACGCGGGTCTTCAGCGCCTGGACGTGGCGCTCGATGACCGCCTTCAGCTCCTCGCGTGGCGCCCCGGCCTCGATCATCCGGGCCAGCTCCGGGCACGGCTCGGAGAAGACGGCGACGTCCTGCCGTCGCTTGTCCACCTCGATCTCGTAGACCCGGCTGGCGGCCGTGGCGGGCGTGGAGAAGACGCCCAGGATGTCCAGCTTCTCCACCTTCTCGCCGCGGCGGTCGGCCTCGTGTTCCCAGGGAAGGCCGGTGGCCGCCTCGATGGTGGGCACGACGATGCCGAGCACGTTCACCGGCCGGCCGAGCTCGCGCCTGTAGCCGGGGAGCCAGGTCTGCTGCAGGCGGCGCAGCGCCACGCTGGCGGCGGTGTTGCAGGCGAGGACCACCAGGTTGCAGCCCTCGGCGAACAGCCGCTCGCACCCGGCCCGGGTGAGGGCGACGATCTCCTCGCCGCTCTTGCCGCCGTAGGGGGCGTTGGCCTGGTCGGCCAGATAGACGAAGTCGGCCGTGGGGAACCGCTCCACGAGCCTGTGGTGGACGGTCAGACCGCCCACGCCGGAGTCGAACACGCCGATGGCCATGCCCTGGTGTTAGCGGCGCCCGGCTGCGTCGGCTAGGGCGCGGGCGTGGGTTTTCCGTGCAGGCCCGCCGACCGGCGTCACATTAACGTCCTGTCATGTGACGTTCAGGGCGCGCCTGCCTAAGGTCCTGCCGACTTTCGTGTTTTTCGTCTGGAGACCGCATGCGCCGGCGCACGTTCCTTGCCGCTTCCTCGGCCCTGGCCGCCACGTCCTTGCTCGCCGAGAGCGCGCTCGCCCAGGCCGGCAATCCCCTGCTCGCGGAGTGGACCGGCCCCTTCGGCGGCGTCCCCGCCTTCGACAAGGTGAAGGTCGCCGACTTCAAGCCTGCGCTGGAAGCGGCCATGGCCGAGGAGATCCGCGAGGTGGAGGCCATCGCCAACAATTCCGCCCCGGCCACCTTCGAGAACACCATCGCCGCGCTGGAGCGGGCTGGCCAGGCGGGCGACCGGGTGTCGACCTACTACGGCATCTGGGGCGCCACGCTCTCGACGCCCGAGGTCCGCGCAATCGAGAAGGAGATGCAGCCGAAGCTGTCGGCCCACTCCGACCGCATCCTGCAAAACGCCAAGCTCTTCCAGCGCATCGACCAAGTCTATCAGCACCGCGACCACCTGAACCTGACGCCGGAGCAGAAGCGGGTCACGGAGCTGCGCTGGAACGCCTTCGTCCGGGCTGGCGCCAAGCTGACGCCCGAGCAGAAGGCGCGCGTCGCCCAGATCAACCAAGAGCTGGCCGGCCTGTTCACCAACTTCAGCCAGAACCTGCTGCACGACGAGGACGCCTACGTCCTCTATCTGAAGGAGGCGGACCTCGCCGGCCTGCCGGCTGACGTGCGCGCCGCCGCCGCCTCGGTGGCCAAGGACCGCGGCCGGGCCGGCGAGTACGCCATCGCCAACACCCGCTCCTCCGTGGACCCGTTCCTCACCTACTCGGCGCGCCGCGACCTGCGCGAGAAGGTCTGGAAGACCTACTACAGCCGTGGCGACAACGGCGACGCCTACGACAACAACGCGATCATCCAACGGATCCTGAAGCTGCGCGCCGAGCGGGCGAAGCTGCTGGGCTTCCCGACCCATGCTCACTGGCGCCTGCGCGACAACTCCATGGCCGACACGCCGGAGGCCGCCATGGCGCTGATGGAGCGGGTGTGGCCGGCCGCCATCGGACGGGTGCGCGAGGAGGTGGCCGAGATGCAGGCCATCGCCGACAAGGAAGGCGCGAAGATCAAGATCGCGCCCTGGGACTACCGCTTCTACGCCGAGAAGGTCCGCAAGGCCCGCTACGACCTCGATATGAACGAGGCCAAGCCGTACCTGCAGCTCGAGAAGCTGCGCGAAGGCATGTTCTGGGCCGCCGGGGAGCTCTACGGCTTCTCGTTCACGCCGGTGACCAACGTGCCGGTGCAGCATCCGGACGTGCGGGTCTGGGAGGTGAAGCGCGGGCCCGAGCACGTGGGCCTCTGGTACTTCGATCCCTACGCCCGTCAGGGCAAGCGCTCGGGCGCCTGGATGAACGCCTACCGCGGCCAGGAGACGTTCGACGGCAAGGTCACCACGATCGTCTCGAACAACTCCAACTTCGTGAAGGGCGCGCCCGGGGCGCCGGTGCTGATCTCCTGGGACGACGCCGAGACCATGTTCCATGAATTCGGTCATGCCCTGCACGGCCTGAACTCGGACGTGACCTATCCCACCGTCTCCGGCACTCGGGTGTTCCGCGACTACGTGGAGTTCCCGAGCCAGGTGAACGAGTCCTGGCTACGGACGCCGCAGGTGCTCAACCGCTTCGCCCTGCACCACCAGACCGGCAAGCCGATCCCGCAGGAGCTGGTGGCCAAGATCGAGCGCGCCTCCACCTTCCGCCAGGGCTTCGACGTCACCGAGTACCTCGCCTCCGCGCTGATCGACATGAAGCTGCACCTGGCCGGCGACGCCGACATCGACCCTGACGCCTTCGAGCGCGACGAGCTGAAGAAGCTCGGCATGCCCGAGGAGATCGTCATGCGCCACCGCACCCCGCAGTTCGGGCACGTGTTCTCGTCGGACGGCTACTCGGCGGGCTACTACTCCTATCTCTGGTCGGAGGTGATCGCGCTGGACGCCGTGGAGGCGTTCCGCGAAGCGCCCGGCGGGCTCTACGACAAGGCCGTCGCCAAGCGACTGCACGACACCATCATGTCCAAGGGCAACTCGGTGCACCCGCGCGACCAGTACCGCGCCTTCCGCGGCCGCGATCCGGACGTGAAGGCCTACCTGCGCGACAAGGGCTTCCCGGTCGCCTGACCGGGAGGGCCCCGTCAGCCGAACAGGTCGCCCTGGGCCGCCGCCGGCGCGCCCTCGATCGCCAGCAGCTTCAGCTTGGTCCGGGCGCCGCCCCGGGCCGAGAAGCCGCCGAGCTTGCCGCCGGATCCGGTGACCCGGTGGCAGGGGACGACGATCGGCCAGGGGTTCTTGCCGAGCGCCTGGCCGACCTGCTGGGCGAGCAGCCTGTCGCCGAGCCGCACCGCGACCTCGCTATAGGTGAGCGTCTCGCCCGGCGGGATGGCGCGGGCGATCTCGTAGACACGGGCGTGGAACTCCGGCGTGCGGGAGAGGTCGAGCGGCGCGTCCGACAGGTCGGCCTTCTCGCCGCGCATCAGCGCCTGGACGCCGGCGACGGCGCCGCCGAGCCGCGTCGGGACCTCGGCCTCGCGGGCCTCGGGGAAGCGGCGCAGGAAGCTCCGGCGCGCCGTCTCGGCGTCGGCCTCCGGCAGGTGGCAGGCGACGAGGCCCAGGTCGTTCCACGCGATCCCGGCCCAGCCGATGGCGGTCTCGAACACGGCGTAGTGGGTCATGGCGCGAAGATAGCGCCGTTCGCCGGGAGGCGCTGGCGGCTTTCGGACTTTCATGGGCGCCGCGCCGCCCTCGCCTTGACCTGATCCATCCACAGGCGCATAAGCGCGCGCTTCCGGCCTGATCTCGATCAGCGCCCTCCACCGCCACGACCCCCATCACCATATGGGACGAGGGCGGCGAGGCCCCCCGTCGACGCAATCGTCCACGGGGGTCGATCGCGTTTGGGCCATAGGAGAGTTGTTTGTTCGACGCACTGACAGATCGCCTGTCCAACGTCTTCGACCGCCTCGGCGGCAAGGGCGTGCTGTCCGAGAAGGACGTGGACGAGGCGCTGCGCGAGGTCCGCATCGCGCTGCTGGAGGCCGACGTGGCGCTCCCGGTGGTGCGCGACTTCATCGCCAAGGCCAAGGAGCGGGCGACCGGCGAGGCGGTGATCCGCTCGGTGCGTCCGGCCGACCAGGTGGTGAAGATCACCTATGACGGCCTGGTGGAGATGCTGGGGGGCGAGGGCGAGCCCGAGGCGCTGAACCTCTCGCTGAACCCGCCGACCGTAATCCTGATGGCCGGCCTGCAGGGCTCGGGCAAGACCACCACCGCGGGCAAGCTGGCGCTGCGCCTCTCCAAGGACCGTAAGAAGGTCCTGGTGGCGTCGCTCGACACGCGCCGTCCGGCGGCCATGGAGCAGCTCGCCCTGCTCGCCAAGCAGGCGGGCGTCGACAGCCTGCCGATCGTCGCCGGCCAGGCCGCGCCCGACATCGCCAAGCGGGCGATGAGCGCCGCGAAGCTGCAGGGCTACGACGTCCTGATCCTCGACACCGCCGGCCGCACGACGCTGGACGAGGCGATGATGGCGGAAGCCGCCGAGATCGCCCGCATCAGCTCGCCGTCCGAGACCCTGCTCGTCGCCGACAGCCTGACCGGCCAGGACGCGGTGCGCACGGCCAAGGCCTTCCACGAGCGCCTGCCGCTGACCGGCCTGGTGCTGACCCGGGCCGACGGCGATGGCCGCGGCGGCGCGGCGCTGTCCATGCGCGCCGTCACCGGCCTGCCCATCAAGTTCCTCGGCGTGTCGGAGAAGATCGAGGGTCTCGACGCGTTCGACGCCCGCCGGGTCGCCGGCCGGATCCTTGGCCAGGGCGACGTGGTCGCCCTGGTGGAGAAGGCCGCCCAGGACCTCGACGCCGCCAAGGCGGAGGCCATGGCCAAGCGGCTGGCCAAGGGCCAGTTCGACCTCGACATGATGGCCGACCAGCTCACCCAGATGAAACGGATGGGCGGCATGGAGGGCCTGATGGGCTTCCTGCCGGGCGTCCAGAAGATCAAGAAGCAGGTCGCCGAGGCCGGCATCACCGACAAGGTGTTCGACCGGCAGATGGCGATCATCTCGTCCATGACGAAGCAGGAGCGGAAGAAGCCCGAAATCCTGCAGGCTTCCCGCAAGCGGCGCATCGCGGCCGGCGCCGGCGTCGACGTGGCCGAGGTCAACCGGCTGCTGAAGCAGCATCGGCAGATGGCCGACGCGTTCAAGATGATGAGCAAGGGGGGCGGCAAGGGCTTCGCCCAGATGGCGCAGATGCTGGGCGGCGGCGGCATGGACCGCCTGAAGGCCCTCGGCGGCGGCAAGATGCCCGCGCCCACCCAAGCAGAGATCGAGGAGGCCGCGTCCAAACTGCCCGGCCTCGGAGGCGGCCCTGGCGGCCTGAAACTACCCGGCCTGGGCGGCGGCGGACTGCCCCCCGGCTTCAATCCCTTCAAGAAATAGACTGCAAGACCAAGGACTTGATGAAATGCTGAAGATCCGTCTCGCCCGTGGCGGCGCCAAGAAGCGTCCCTACTACTCGATCGTCGTCGCCGACAGCCACTCGCCGCGCGACGGCCGCTTCATCGAGAAGGTGGGCAGCTACAACCCGCTGCTGAAGAAGGACGACCCGAACCGCGTCGTCCTGAAGGCCGAGCGCATCCAGGAGTGGCTGGGCAAGGGCGCCCAGCCGACCGAGCGCGTGCAGCGCGAGCTGGCCAAGCAGGGCATCGGGACCTGGACCAACAGCAACAACCCGAAGAAGGGCGAGCCGGGCCAGAAGGCCAAGGAACGCGCCGAGGAGAAGGCCCAGCGCGAGGCCGACCGCGCCGCCGCGGCCGCCGCCGCCCCGGCTCCGGCCGAGGAAGAGGCTCCGGCCGAGCAAGAAGCTCCGGCCGCCGAAGCCGCTCCGGCCGAAGAGGCCGCCCCGGCCGCCGAGGAAGCCGCTCCCGCCGCCGAAGGCGAAGAGCAGGCGTCCTAAGACCCTCTGTCTCCGCCCGCTCCGGACGCCGGGGCGGGCGGACCCAGTTCACGGCCCTCGATGGACAAATCCGACCTGATCCTCGTCGGCCGCGTGGCCGGGGCGTTCGGCGTGAAGGGTGATGTGCGCATCACCAGCTACACCGCCGAGCCCCTGGCGCTCCTCGACTACAAGACCCTCCTGCGCGAGGACGGCGCCCCGGCGCTCACGCTCACGTCGGGGCGGCCCGACAAGGCCGGCGTCGTGGCCCGGGCCCGCGAGGTGGAGACGCGCGAGCAGGCCGAGGCGCTCCGCGGCCTGAAGCTCTACATCCCGCGCGATGTCCTCCCCGAGCCGGAGGAGGACGAGTTCTACGTCACGGACCTGATCGGCCTTGCGGTGGAGACGCCCGACGGCGCGCCGCTCGGCCGGATCCGCAGCGTCCAGGACTTCGGGGCCGGCGACCTCCTGGAGGTCCAGCCGCCTGAGGGCGCGAGCTGGTGGCTGCCGTTCACCCGCGAGGCCGTCCCCGAGGTGCGGATCGCCGAGGGCAAGGTGATCGGCGTGAAGCCGGAAGAGACGGAGTAGGCCGGGGCGCCCCTACCCCCTCCCTAACCCTGCGGCTTGGGCCGGCGCATCCGCATCAGGCCTTCCTGGGCGCAGCTCGCCACCAGGGCGCCGTCCGACGCGCGGTAGATGTAGCCCAGGTTGAAGCCGCGGCCGCCGGAGGCCGAGGGGCTCTCCTGGACGTAGAGGTGCCACTCGTTGAAGTCCGTCGGGCGGTGGAACCACATGGCGTGGTCCAGGCTCGCCGACTGGAAGCCGGGGGTCCGCCAGCTCACCCCGTGCGGCCGGATCGCCGTGCCGAGCAGGCTCATGTCCGAGGCGTAGGCCAGGATCACCTGGTGCATGGACAGGTCCGACCCGATGGGGTCCTTGGCGCGGAACCAGACCTGCTGGTTCGGCTCCCGCGGGTCGGGGTCGGCCACGTCGAAGCGGCCGCCGACGGTGCGCATCTCGATCGGCTGGTGGCGGTCGATCCAGTCCAGGTCCTTCGGCGGCGGGTCGCCGGCCAGGCGGCGGCGGACCACGTTGTCGTCCTCCACGTCCTCGTAGTCGGGTGCGGCCGGCATGCCCGCCTGGTGCTCGTAGCCCTCCTCCTCGGTCTGGAAGGAGGCGGCGAGGTTAAAGATCTGCTGGCCGTGCTGGACGGCGATCACACGGCGGGTGGTGAAGCTGCCGCCGTCCCGCGAGCGGTCCACCTCGAAGATGATCGGCACGGTCGGGTCGCCCGGCCGGATGAAGTAGCAGTGCAGCGAGTGGCAGATCCGGCCCTCGACGGTGGCGTAGGCCGCCAGCAGCGACTGGGCGATGACCTGGCCGCCGTAGATGCGCTGGCGCTGCTCCTTGTCCGGGGTCGTCCCGCGGAAGAGGTTCACCTCGAGGCGCTCGAGCTCGAGGGTCTTGGCCAGGGTGTCGACGGTCATCGGGCGCCCGTTGCTGCAACTGCGAAGGCGGCTGGATTACGCCGCAGGGCGGCCGCCGTCTACTTCGGCGCGCGCATGCGCATCAGGCCTTCCTGCGCCACGCTGGCCACCAGGGTCCCGTCCTCGGCGTAGATCGCGCCGCGTATCAGGCCGCGCCCGTCGCTCGCCGAGGGGCTGTCGTGGGCGTAGAGGTGCCAGTCGTTGAACCGGGCCGGGGCGTGGAACCACATGGCGTGGTCCAGGCTCGCCGACTGGAAGGCCGGGGTCTGCCAGTGCACCTGATGCGGGCGCATGGCCGTGGACAGCAGGTTCATGTCGGAGGCGTAGGCGAGGATCACCTGGTGCATACGCGGATCGTCCCCGATCGGCGTGCGGCAGCGGAACCAGTTCTGCGACGTGGGCGCCTTGGGCCCGTCCATCCAGTAGGTGCGCGCGTCCTGCGAACGCATCTCTATCGGCATGGGGCGGGAGAGCCAGCGCTTGGCCTGCTCGGGCGCGTCCTTCATCAGTTCGCGCAGCACCTCGTGCTGGTCCTTCAGCTCGCTCCAGTGGGGGCCCGGCGGCCGCTCCGCCTGATGGTGGAAGCCCTCCTCCGGGTCCTTGAACGAGGCGGCCAGGTTGAAGATCTGCTTGCCGTGCTGGACGGCCACCACGCGCCGGGTGGTGAAGCTGCCGCCGTCGCGGGCGCGGTCCACCTCGAAGACGATCGGCACCGTCGGGTCGCCCGGGCGGATGAAGTAGCAGTGCAGCGAGTGGCACAGCCGGCTCTCCACCGTCTCGTAGGCGGCGAGCAGCGACTGGGCGATCACCTGGCCGCCGAAGATCCGGCCGGGCTGGGTGTCGGGGGAGGTCCCGCGGAACAGGTTCTCCTCGATCCGCTCGAGCTGCAGGGTCTCGACCAGGGTCTCGGCCTGGCCTTGGGTTTCCGGCGCTTCGGTCTCACTCATGAAGCGGCGATACGCGGTGCGCCGCCCCGGGGCAAGCCGGCCCTCGGGGAAGCTTCAGTAGTAGTCCTTCAGCCGCAGCACCCGCCGGCTGCCGTCGTCGAGCGTCAGGGCCACCTCGCGGCCCGCCGGGCCGTTGATCCAGCCGAACAGCGGCGTCAGGCCGAAACCGGGGGTGATCGGCTGACCGTCGATGGCGGTGATGGCGCTGCCGACCCGCCAGCCGGCCGCGGCCGCGGGGCTGCCGGGCGCCACGTGGGTGACCCGCAGCCGGTCGCCCTCGTTGACCGTCCAGAGGCCCGCCCGGTTCTTGCGGAACGGCGCCCGGGCCGCCCCGGGGTAGGGCTGCAGCCACAGCCGGCCGCCCGTGAAGTCAACGGTCACCCGGAAGCGGCTGAGCAGGCCCAGGCCCACGTTGACCGGCGCCGCGGACATCAGGCCGGGCGTGGCGACCGTGGGCGCGCCGTCGAACCGCACCCCCCCGACCTCGATCCCGTCCAGGCTGGTCACCGCGCTCTCCAGCGGACCGTCGACACCGACCGAGAGCTGGGTCGAGACCGGGCGGCCGGAGAGCAGGCCACGCGCCTCGGCCCAGTCGCGCCGGATCAACAGCGCGCCGGAATTGCCGAGGTCTAGGATCGCCGCGACCGTCTCCCCCGCCACCGCCACGGGGAAGCTCCTCAGCTCGCCGGAGGCGGCGAGCGGCAGGTGCGGCGCGTCCGGCGGGGCGAAGGCGGTGGGATCGAGGAAGGCGATGCGCCGGGCCTGGAAGTCGATGTCGACCACCGTTGCCTCGAAGACGTCCCGCCCGAGGATCAGTTGCGCCGGCCGGGGCGTGACGCGGGTGAGCGGCGTCAGATCCATGATCGCCACCCGCCGGCCGTGCATGACGAGGTCGCCGAGCTGCAGGTCGGCCACCGCGAGCCGCACCCCCTGCACCTCCGAGGCCAAGCCGTGCACCGAGGCGGCGCCGCCGCCCAATACGCCCAGCTCGGCGGCGAGAGCCGCATCGACGACCGTCGCGCTCGCACCGGAGTCCAGCCAGGCCTCCACGACCCGGCCGTTGAGCGTCACCGGGAAGAGGATCTGGCGGTCCTGCAGGAAGTCGAACGGCGTGGCGTGCACCGCCGCGGCCACGGGCGCCTGGGGCTGCGGCTGCGCCCTGGCCGCCGGCGCCAGGGCCAGCGCGAGCGCGAGGAGGGCGGCGGTGACGCGCGGCATCCTGCGGGGCTTAAACCTCGCGCCGGCGCTTGACGAGGCTCCGCAGCCGCGCAGAAGGGGTCCATGTCCTTCGACGCCACCGTTTTGACCATGTTCCCCGAGGCCTTCCCCGGCCCGCTGGGGGTTTCGCTGATCGGGACCGCCTGGCGCGAGCATGGGCTCTGGACTCTGGAAACGGTGGACATCCGGGCCTTTTCCACAGATAAGCGCGGCTTCCTCGACGACACCCCTGCGGGTGGCGGTCCGGGGCAGGTGATGCGGGCGGACGTGATCGCCTCCGCGCTCGACAGCGTGGAGCGGCGCGGCCGGCCGCTTTTGTACATGAGCGCCAGGGGCCGTCCCCTCACCCAGGCGCGTGTTCGTGAGTGGGCCCAGGCGCCTGGGCTGATCGTCCTCTGCGGGCGGTTCGAGGGGGTGGACCAGCGGGTGCTCGACGCCCGCGGGTTCGAGGAGGTCTCCGTCGGAGACGCGGTCCTCGCCGGGGGCGAGGCGGCGGCGATGGTGGCGATCGAGGCGTGCGTACGGCTGGTCCCGGGTGTGTTGGGACAGGCCGAGAGTTTGAGCGAAGAGAGCTTCGAGGACGGGCTCCTCGAGCATCCGCAGTACACGCGACCGCGGACGTTCGAAGGCCTCGACATCCCCGAGGTGCTGCTGTCCGGGAACCACGCGGCCATCCGCAAGTGGCGCCAGGAACAGCGGGAGACGACCACGCGGGAGCGCCGCCCGGACCTCTGGGCGAAGCTTCCCGCCAATCAACAGGCAAAGGGCGGGTAAAGCCCAGTACTCAAAGGACCAGACCGATGAACGTGATCGAACAGCTCCGCAAGGAAGAGGCCGACCGCCTCCTGGCCGACAAGAAGATCCCGCAGTTCCAGCCGGGCGACACCGTGCGCGTCAACGTGCGCATCAAGGAAGGCGAGCGCGAACGCGTTCAGGCTTACGAGGGCGTCTGCATCGCCCGCGGCGGCCAGGGCGTCGACGAGTCCTTCACCGTCCGCAAGATCTCCTTCGGCGAAGGCGTGGAGCGGGTGTTCCCGGTCCTGTCGCCGATGATCGAGTCGATCGAGGTGAAGCGCCGCGGCGTCGTTCGCCGCGCCAAGCTGTACTACCTGCGCGATCGTCGCGGGAAGTCGGCCCGGATCGCCGAGCGGGCCATGACCCGCGCGGCGGCCGACGAGCCCTCCGAGACGCCGGAAGCCTAAGCGCTCCCGACGCGACGAATTCGACGGCGGCCGCAGCGATGCGGCCGCCGTTTTCGTTGGCGGCGTCCGCCTGATCCCGCAAACCTGTGTTCTGCAGGACATAGCGGAGCCGTGCGTGCTTGGTTAAGCCAGACGGCTCCGCTGCCAGGGGGAGCCGCATGGGCCAGCTTCACGTCGACACCGCGATCCGCCGCGACGGCGAGCGCCTGGTCGCGGACCTGTCGCGCGACTGGGAGATCTGGGGCCCCAACGGCGGCTATGTGTCGGCCGTGGCGCTGCGCGCGGCCGGCGCCGTCACCCCGGAGGGACATAGGCCGGCCACCCTCACCGTCCAGTACGTCGGCGTAGGCGCCTTCGGGGAGACCGAGTGCCGGGTCACGCCGGTGAAGCAGGGCCGCAGCGCCTGGTTGTTGAACGTGGCGCTGGCCCAGGGCGACAAGGTCTTCCTCCAGGCCCAGGTGTGGACGGTCGCCCGGGACGATGGCCCGCGGGTCGACGAGGCGCGGATGCCGGACGTCCCCGCGCCGGCCGAGCTGAAGACCTACGTCGAGCACGCCGCCGGGCATTACGGCGACCGGGCGCCGCCGCCGCACGTGTTCTGGGCCAACTTCGACGGCAAGCCGCTGGCGTGGCGGCCGATGGAGGCGCCGCGCCAGCCGGGACCGGCGGTGCTGCACGAGTGGTTCCGCTTCCGCGGGTTCGAACCCACCGCCGATCCCTTCTGCGACTTCGGCCGGGCGGTGATCCTGCTCGACACCCTGATCTGGCCGACCCATCACCGCGGCCTGCCGCAGGAGCCGGACTACATCGCGCCGAGCCTCGACCTGACGGTGTGGTTCCACGATGCGCCGGGCGCCGCCGAATGGCTGCTTGTCGACGGGGTGGCGGACGCAGCCCGCGCGGGCCTGATCCACGGGCACAGTCGGCTTTGGACCGAGGACGGCCGGCTGGTCGCCACCGGCGGGTCGAACCTTCTGCATACGCCTCGGCGCTAGCCGCCCTGGGCGAAGCGCCCCAGCTCCTCCGCGAGGTGGTCGAACATCAGGCGCATGCGTCGCGAGCCGCGCAGGTTCTCGTGCATGGCGACCCAGAGCTCCAGGTGGAACTGGAACAGGTCCGGCAGCACGCGGACCAGGCCGTGGCGCCTGGCGATCTGGTGCTGGCAGGCGGCGATGCCGAAGCCCGCCTTCAAGGCGGCGAGCTGCGCGGCGTCGTTGTCCGTGCGCAGGGCGAAGAGCTCGCGGGTGATCGGCCGGCCGATGTCGAGCGTGTCGACCACCGCCGGCCCCTGGGTGTCGAAGCCGATGATCGGATGCTCGGTGAGTTCGTCGAAGGACCGGGGCGCGGTCACCTGATCGAGGTAGTGGGGCGCGGCGTAGAAGCCGATGCCCAGGTCGGCGATCTTGCGCGCGACGAGGTTGTTCTGGGTCGGCCGCCCCATCCGTACGGCGATGTCGGCGTCGCGCCGCGACAGGTCCTCCAGCTTGTTGGAGGTGACCAGCTCCACGTCGATCTGCGGGTGCTTGCGCCGGAAGCTCGCCAGGATGGGCGGAAGGACCTCGGTGCCGATGATCTCCGAGGCCGTGACGCGGACGACGCCGCCCACGCCGTCGGCCGCGCCCGAGGCGTCGCGCATGGCCGCGCCCGAGGCGGCGGCCATGTCGTCGAGGTGCGGCTTCAGGGAAAGCGCCAGGTCGGTGGGCTGGATGCCCCGCGGGCTGCGCAGGAACAGCGGCGCGCCGAGCTGGCGCTCGAGCTGGTCGATGTGTCGCCCGAGCGTGGGCTGGGTGAGCCGCCGCCGCTTGGCCGCGGCCGAGAGGCTGCCGGCCTCCAGCACGGCGTGGAGGCTCTGCAGAAGGTCCCAATCGGCATAGGAGGCCATGCGCCGATCAATACCCTGCCGCCGGCCGGCCGCGAAGAGGCGAGCTGAGCAAGAAAATTGCTGCAACCGCGCGCGCAATGCGGCGCCGCGGCACTAGACGTGCGCCGGTGCGGGGACCTACATGGCCGGCATGCCCGGCAAGACGCTCTATGACAAGATCTGGGACGCGCACGTCGTCGACCAACAGGACGGCGAGGCGATCCTCTACATCGACCTGCACCTGATCCACGAGGTCACCACCCCGCAGGCCTTCGCCGGGCTTCGCGCGGCCGGCCGCAAGGTGCGCCGGCCCGACCGCACGCTGGCCGTCGCCGACCACAACGTGCCCACCGAGGGACAGGCGCTGGGCGTCGCCGCGGTGGCCGACGACGAGGCGCGCCTGCAGCTCCAGACCCTGGCGCGCAACGTGGCCGACAACGGCATCGAGTTCTTCCCCATGGGCGACGTGCGCAACGGCATCGTCCACGTGGTCGGTCCCGAGCAGGGCCGCACCCAGCCCGGCATGACCATCGTCTGCGGCGACAGCCACACCTCGACCCACGGGGCGTTCGGCGCCCTGGCCCACGGCATCGGCACCTCCGAGGTGGAGCACGTGCTGGCCACCCAGACGCTGCGCCAGAAGAAGGCCAAGAACTTCCGCGTCCGCATCGAGGGCGAGCCGGCCCCTGGAGTGGGCGCCAAGGACTACGCCCTGGCTGTCATCGGCGAGATCGGCACGGCCGGCGGCACGGGCTACGTGATCGAGTTCGCCGGCTCGGCGGTCCGGGCGCTTTCCATGGAAGGCCGGATGACGCTGTGCAACCTGACCATCGAGGGCGGCGCCCGCGCCGGCCTGGTCGCGCCCGACGAGACCACCTTCGAATACCTCAAGGGCCGCCCCTCGGCCCCCAAGGGCGGGGCCTGGGAGATGGCGCTCGACTACTGGAAGACCTTCTTCACCGACGCGGACGCCGCCTTCGACCGCGAGGTGGTGATCGACGCCGCCAAGATCGCGCCACTGGTCACCTGGGGGACGAGCCCGGAAGACGTGATCGCGGTCACCGACACTGTGCCGGATCCGGCCTCCTTCGCCACCCCGGACAAGCGGGCCGCCGCCGAGCGGGCCCTGGAGTACATGGGGCTCTCCGCCGGCCAGCCGATCACGAGCGCGAAGATCGACGTGGTGTTCATCGGCTCGTGCACCAACAGCCGCATCGAGGATCTGCGCGCGGCGGCGAAGATCGCCGAGGGCCGGCAGGTGGCGCCGGGCGTGCGCGCCATGGTGGTCCCGGGCTCGGGCCTGGTCCGCGAGCAGGCGGAGGCCGAGGGCCTGGACGAGGTGTTCAAGGCGGCCGGCTTCGAATGGCGCGAGCCCGGCTGCTCCATGTGCCTGGGCATGAACCCCGACCGGCTGAAGCCGGGCGAGCGCTGCGCCTCCACGTCCAACCGCAACTTCGAGGGCCGCCAGGGCCGCGGCGGGCGCACCCACCTGGTCAGCCCGGCCATGGCCGCGGCGGCCGCCATCGCCGGCCACATCGCCGACGTCCGGGAGTTCCTGGGGTGATCACCGGCCTCGACCACGTCGCCGTCGCAGTCCGCGACTTCGACGCCGCGGTCGACGGCTACCGGCGCCTGTTCGCGCGCGAGCCGGACCTGGAGCCGGGCCAGGGCGCCCGGCGGGCCTGGTTCCGCTTCCCGAACGCCGCCCTGGAGGTGATCGCCGCCGACGGCGAGGGGGTGGCCGGCGACCGGGTGCGGGCGAGGCTCGACGAGGCCGGCGAAGGGATCTGGGTGCTGTCGTTCACCGTCGGGGACGTCGCCGCCGCCACGCGCCTGCTGGAGCGCCGGGGCCTGGACGTGGAGGCGGTGGCCGGAGTCGCGCTGGTGAAGGCGGCCGGCCTCAGCTTCACCCTGCGCGAGGCCCGCGACGCGCCGCCGTCGTCCGCCACGGGCGAGGGGCCGGTGGACGCGCTGGACCACGTGGTCGTCTACACCGCCAATCCGGACCGCGCGCTGGCGCTATTCGGCGCCAAGCTCGACCTCGACCTGCGGCTCGACCGGGCGAACTCGCAGTGGGGCGCGCGGCAGTTGTTCTTCCGCTGCGGCGGGGCCGTGGTGGAGGTGGGGGCCAGCCTGAAGACGCCCGTGTCGGACGATCCCGACCGCTTCGGCGGCCTCGCCTGGCAGGTGACCGACCCGGACGCCGCCCGGGCCCGCATGGCCGCCGAAGGCTTCGACGTGTCCGAGGTCCGCACGGGGCGCAAGCCGGGCACCCGCGTCTTCACGGTTCGCGACGCGCCGGGCGGCGTCCCCACCCTGATGCTCCAGCCCACCCAGCAGGCGGGGGTCGCATGATCGAAGCCCTGATCCTCGCCGCGGCGGCGAAGGCGGTCTCGATGGAGGTGCGCCTGAAGGACGGCGCCACCTGGACGGTGACGGCCGAGCGGACCCACACCGAGCAGGGCGACGGCGCGTCCGCCGGCTGGTCCCTGCGCACGGAGCGCCACCTGCGCTGGCGAAAAGGCGGCCTCAGCCGCAACGACGAGCTGACGATCACGCCGCTCAAGGCCGAGGCCGGTCCCGGCGCCGCGGCCGACCTGGCCGCCGCCCACAGCTTCCCGGCTCCCGTGACGGTGGAGGTGGACTTCCAGCTCAAGCCGATGAGCTTCGTCGATCCCAAGGCCGTGCGGGCGATCCAGGCCGGGCTCGATTCGGAGAGCGCGAAGGGTCCGGCCTGGCGCACGGACGCCGCGGCCATGGCGCGGATCGCGCCCGAGCTCGCGCTTGTGAGCCGCGGCCAGAGCCATCCCCTCGTCCCCGGCAAGCCGCAGACCTACGCCCCCACCCTGCCCGGGCCCGTAGGGCCGGTGAAGGGCCAGGGCGCGTTTGCCCTGGAGTCGCACGATCCGCAGGCCGGACGGGCGGTGATCGTCTGGCGGCAGACGGTCGAGCCCGCCGCCATCCGGGAAAGCGTCGAACAGGCGCTGGCCATGGCCCGCAAAATCGATCCGGCCCGCGCCGAGCGGCTGGCCGCCGAGATGCCGGCCTTCACGACAGGGTTCGAGGACACCTGCCGCTATGAGATCGACCTGCCCACCGGGCTGGCGGTCCGCACCGTCTGCGACCTGACCGCGGGTTCCGACACGCACCGCGTGTCCGACCGCTGGGTCGTCACCCAATCCCTTCCGGAGCCCCGTTGATGGAAGCCTTCATCCGCCTCGACGCCAAGGCCGCGCCGCTGCCGCTGGCCAACATCGACACCGACCAGATCATCCCCAAGCAGTTCCTGAAGACCGTGGAGCGCGAGGGCCTCGGCCGCGGGCTGTTCTACGACTTCCGCTTCGACGAGGCGGGCAAGGAGAAACCCGACTTCGTGCTGAACCGGCCGGAGTACCGGGGCGCGGGCGTGCTGGTGGCCGGCGACAACTTCGGCTGCGGCTCCAGCCGCGAGCACGCGCCGTGGGCGCTGATGGACTTCGGCATCCGATGCGTGATCTCCACCAGCTTCGCCGACATCTTCTACAACAACTGCTTCCAGAACGGCCTGCTGCCGGTGGTGCTCAAGGCCGAGGAGGTGCAGCAGCTTCTCGACGAGGCGCGCGGCGGCAACCACGTGGTGAGCGTCGACCTGGAGGCCCAGACGGTGACGTCCCCGTCGGGCGCGGTGTTCCGGTTCGAGATCGACGCCCAGCGCAAGGAGAAGATGCTGAAGGGGCTGGACGCCATTGGCGAGACCCTGCAGCGCGCCCAGGCCATCGACGTCTACGAGATGAAGCGGGCGCTCGCCCAGCCGTGGCTGGAAGACGCATGATCGTGGTGATCGCCGGCACGTTCCGCGTGCCGCCGGAGGCCCTGGAGGGCTTCCGTCCGCACATGGCCGCCATGCTGGCCGCCAGCCGGGCCGAATACGGCTGCATCGCCTATTCCTACGCCCTCGACGTGGAAGAGCCCGGGCTCGTCCGGGTGTTCGAGGCCTGGCGCGACCAGGCTGCCCTCGACGCGCACCAAGCCGCGCCGCACATCGCCGCCTGGCGCGCGGCCTGGCCGGAGTTCGGTGTCGGCGAGCGCCGCCTGACGGCCTACGAGGTGGCCGCCGAACGCCCGCTCTGAGCGCCCGGCGGCCCGCAGGTTACGGCTTCTTTTCTTCGTCCGCCCCGGTCTTGGCCGAGGCCTGGCCGTTCACGCCGCCGCTGGCGCTGACGCCCGCGCGGGTGTCGGCCGACGCGCCGGCGCTGGCGCCCAGGTCCGCGTCGGCGGTGGCCGGCGCAGCGCTCGAGGCGGCCGAGGCCGAGCCGTCGGCAGCCGTGGCGCCCGACACCGCCGCGTTGGGACTGGCCTCCTCCCGAGCGGAGTCGGCCGCCTTGGCCGCGCCGCGCGCCTTCTGCCGCGCCGTCTGGCTGACCCCGCGGGCGGTGTCCGCGCCGGAGCGGGCGGTTTCGCGCACGGTGGAGCCGAGGCCGGAGCCCGTCTGGCCGAGGCCCGTCTGGGTCGCGCCGCCGACGGTCGCGCCGATCGAGCCGCCGACCTGCCCCCCGCCGCCCAGAAGCTGGGCGGAAGCCGGCGCGGCGAGGGCCACGGCGGCGGCCGCGGCGAGAAGTGTGGTGATGGTTCGCATCTGGTCGTCCTCCATTGGGCGCCCGTCTCTCCTGGAGCGCCCGGTGGTCCCCTCCGACCGTGGCCGAGCCTCGCCGCGAGGTGGGGCGAGAAAACGGCGCAGCCGTGGCCCTGGCTTGACCGTTGCGGGACTTCCCGCCGGCGCGGTCTTCGCCTACGAGGTCGCCCGACCGCAGTGAAACAGAGCCTCGGGGGCCCCGCCGTGACCGACCTTCTCCTCCTGCCCGGCGACGGGATCGGCCCGGAAGTGACCGCCGAGGTGCGCCGCGTGGCCGCCGCCCTTTGCCCGGACCTGGCCGTGGAGGAAGGGCCGTTCGGGGGGCGCAGCTACGACCTGCACGGTGAGCCGCTGACCGACGAGACCCTGGCCCGCGCCAAGGCCGCCCGCGCGGTGCTGATGGGCGCCGTGGGCGGGCCGAAGTGGGCCAGCGCGCCGCGCGACAAGCGCCCGGAGGCCGGCCTGCTGGGCCTGCGCGCGGGGATGGGCGTGTTCGCCAACCTGCGGCCCGCGCTCTGTTTCCAGCCGCTGGCCGACGCCTCCTCCCTGAAGCGCGAGCTGGTCGAGGGGCTGGACTTCATGATCGTCCGCGAGCTCACCGGCGGCATCTACTTCGGCGAGCCCCGCTACATCGAGGACCTGCCGGGCGGCGGCAAGCGGGCCGTGGACACCCAGGTCTACACCACCGCCGAAATCGAGCGGGTGGCGCGCGTCGCCTTCGAGCTGGCCCGCGGCCGCCGGAACAAGGTCCACAGCGCCGAGAAGTCCAACGTCATGGATTCCGGCCTGCTCTGGCGGCAGGTGGTCACCGACCTGCACCAGCGCGAATACGCCGACGTCCAGCTCGAGCACATCCTGGCCGACAACGCCGCGATGCAGATCGTCAAGGCGCCCAAGCAGTTCGACGTGCTGCTGACCGACAACCTGTTCGGCGACATCCTCTCCGACGCCGCGGCCCAGCTCACCGGCTCGCTTGGCATGCTGCCCTCGGCGGCGCTCGGTGCGCCCGGGACGCCCGGCCTCTACGAGCCGATCCACGGCTCGGCGCCGGATATCGCCGGCAAGGGCGTGGCCAACCCGCTGGCGGCGATCCTGTCGTTCGAGATGGCCCTGCGCTGGTCGCTCGGGCGCGCCGAAGAGGCCGACCGGCTGTTCGCCGCCGTGAACAAGGCGCTGGAGGCCGGCGCACGCACGCCGGACCTCGGCGGCCAGCTCACCACCGTCCAGATGGGTGACGCCGTCCTGGCCGCGCTCTAGGCTCCGCCCGATCGCGGTCGGGAGGGACGCCATGGCGAACTGGCTCGTGAAGTCGGAGCCCAACACCTACAGCTTCGAGGACCTGCAGCGGGACGGCCGCACGGTGTGGGACGGGGTCCGGAACAACGCCGCGGCCCTGCACCTGAAGGCCATGAAGCCCGGCGACGAGGTGCTGTTCTACCACTCCCAGGAAGGCCTGGCGGTGGTCGGGATCGCCCGCGTGTCGAAGCCGGCCTTCCCGGACGCCAGCGACCCGACCGGCCGGTTCGTGGCGGTGGAGCTGGAGCCGGTGCGGTCGCTGAAGGGCTCGGTGACGCTGGCCGCAATGAAGGCCAACCCGGCGCTCGCCGAGATGGCGATGCTGCGCCAGTCGCGGCTCTCGGTGTCGCCGGTGACGCCGGAGGAGTGGGCGGCCATCCTGAATATGGCGGGCGACGCCTAGAGCCTGAGCCGCCAGCGCTCGCTGACCAGGCCGTAGCCGCCGAAGTCCTCGTTATCCCAGCTCTCCTCGAGCTCGAAGCCGACCGCCTGGTAGATGGACCGGGCGGCGGTGAGCACGCTCTGGGTCCACAGCGTCATCTCCCGGTAACCCACCTCGCGGGCGCGGGCGACGCACGCGTCCACCAGCCGGCGGCCGAGCCCAAGGCCGCGGGCGGCGGGATCGACCAGCAGCAGGCGCAACTTGGCCGTCGTCTCGTCCTGCTTCTGCAGGAAGACGC
Source organism: Phenylobacterium sp. (assembly GCF_041913825.1). Taxonomy (GTDB): domain Bacteria; phylum Pseudomonadota; class Alphaproteobacteria; order Caulobacterales; family Caulobacteraceae; genus Phenylobacterium. The sequence goes on along the minus strand of NZ_JAYSEO010000028.1, from coordinate 7,525 downwards.
AACCGACGTTGGTCCCGGCCCGCTCGGCGATCCAGCTTCCCTCGCAGGCGGGATCGAAGTTCTCCACGAGGTCGGCCGCGAGCCGCGCCACCAGGGCCTCGAAGCGGTGGTCCCAGCCGTACTCCCGCCCGTAGATCACCCCATGCGCCTGGGCGACCCAGCCGATATCGCCGGCGCGGTGCGGGCGCAGGACGTAGCCCGGGTCCGGCTCGGGCCCGCCGAGCAGGCGCTCCACCTCCGCGAGCGCCGCCTCAAGGCGGGCGCGGTCCTCCCCCGACAGCGGCGCGAGCATCCCGCGCACCTGGGCCAGCGTGCGCCGGTGCAGCTCGGCGTAGACGTCGCGGCCGGCCTCGGTCACCCGCAGGACCACGCTCCGCCCGTCCGAGGCCGAGCGCTCCCGCGCCACCATCCCCTCGCGGCCGAAGCGCGCGACGATGCGGCTGAGGTAGCCTGCGTCCAGCCCGGTCTCGGCGGCGATGGCGCCCGGCGTGACGCCATCACGACGGGCGATCTCGTAGAGCACCCGGCTCTCGGCCAGGGTGTAGGGCCCGCCCAGATGGCTGCGGTCCAGGACGCCGATGGCGCGGGTGTAGAAGCGGTTGAACCGGCGGACGGCGGCGACGGTGGCGGTGGTCTCGGGCATGGACGCCTCCCTGCCGCGCAGCAGACGCCAGGTATTTGACGGAGTCAACTAACTGAGCCGCCCCGCTCCAGCCGGAAAGCCTCCGTTAACGCTAAGCTGGGCAAGGATGGCGGGAGACACCCGGTCTCCGATCCGTCGGACCTGCCCGCCCCATGGCGCTCGATCCCGCCTCCCGGTCCCGCTACAACCTCGAGGACGCCTCCGTGCTGCTCCTCGACGACACCAGCATGGGCATGTCCATCCTCGTGCAGATCGTCACCGGGCTCGGGGCCAAGAAACTGCACCGCTGCACGGACGTGGACACCGCCCGACGCGTGGCCCAGAAGCACCAGCTCGACCTGGCCATCGTCGACGGCCTGGCGCCGAGCGGCGCGGGGTACGACTTCGTCCGCTGGATGCGGACGAACTGCGAAGAGCCGAACTGCTACACCCCGGTGATCCTCACCACCGCCCACACGCCGGCCAGCGACGTGGTCCGCGCCCGCGACTGCGGGGGACACATCATCGTCAAGAAGCCCTTCGCGCCGATCGTCATGCTCGAGCGCATCATCTGGGTGGCCAAGGAGGGCCGGCCGTTCCTGTTCTCGGCCGAGTACGTGGGTCCCGACCGCCGCTTCCGCGACGACGGCCCTCCCGACGGCGCCGGCCGCCGCCGCGAGGACCGCAACGCCGGCGCCTGGGACGAGAACGGGCCCGACATCCAACTCCAGCCGAGGCTCGCATCTTGAGCGCCGTCCGTTTCGTGTTCCCCAAGCCCAGGCTGGCCAAGCTCCTGAAGCTGCCCGGCGGGGTGCCGGTCGCCGAGGCCCTGGAGCGCGCCCAGGCCAACCTCGACACCATCCGGCCGACCTGCCTGGCGGAGATGGAGGACCTCGCCGGCCAGGCCGAGGCCCGGCTGCAGGCTATGGGCGAGGCCCACGACGACGCCGGCATGGCCGACCTTTACGCCATCGCAGTGCGGGGCATCGGCGGCGGCGAGGTCTGCCGGTTGCCCGCGGTCGACGTGGCGCTGACCAGTCTCTGCGACCTGCTGGACCACCTGCGCACGGCCCGGCGCTACGACCGCGCGGCGATCGCCGTGCACGTGCAGGCCTGGCGGATGCTGCTGACCATGACCGACGGGGCGAACGCCGAGGCCCTGGTGGACGGGCTGAAGCAGGTCAGCGGCCGCTACGCGACCGCCTAGGCCTCCACCGTCATCTGGGTCTGCACCACGAGCGCGAGGAGCCTGCCCTCGGGCGCGGTGATCCGGGTCTGCCAGACGCTGGAGCGGCGGCCGAGGTGCAGGGGCGTGGCCTCGCCGAACACCTCCTCGCCCTCCCGCGCCGCACCAAGGAAGTTGGTCTTGGATTCCAGCGTGGTGGTCCGCGCGCCCGGCGGCAGGTTCAGGAAGCCGCCGATGGCGCCGAGCGCGTCGGCGAAGGCCATGTAGGCGCCGCCGTGCAGGATCCCGCCGGCCGTGCAGAGCTCCGGGCGCACGCGCAGCCGGCCGCGCACGCGGTCCCTCGAGCGCTCGAGGATCTCCACGCCCATCAGGTTGGCGAACGGCATCCCAGTGTCGGTGAGCACGGCCTCGGACATCGCGTCTCCTCTCTCCCGCCTGCACGGGGAATCCATCGAACGCCGGCTTGCGGTCCCTGGCGCCGCCCGCCATTTGTCGCATCCCGGCGTGCGCAAGCCGTTCTGATGCGGCTGTCAGTTCTGCTCGCCTTGCTACCGAGCCTTACCCGGCGTACGGGAACGCTCCCCAGTCTTAGGAGAACTGCCATGGGTTACCGGGTGGCCGTCGTCGGCGCCACGGGCAATGTGGGCCGCGAGATGCTGAACATCCTCGAGGAAGTGAACTTCCCCGTGGACAAGATTCACGCGATCGCGTCGCGCAAATCCATCGGCCAACTGGTCTCGTTCGGCGAGCAGACCGTCGCGTGCGAGGACGTCGAGCAGTTCGACTTCTCCACTGTCGACCTCGTGCTGATGTCGGTGAGCGGCGCCTTCTCGAAGGAATGGTCGCCCAAGATCGGCGCCGCCGGCCCGATCGTGATCGACAACTCCTCGGCCTGGCGAATGGACCCCGACGTGCCGCTTATCGTGCCGGAGGTGAACCCGGACGACGTGGAGTGGGCGAACCGCAAGAACATCATCGCCAACCCCAACTGTTCGACGGCGCAGCTCGTGGTGGCCCTGAAGCCGCTGCACGATCGCTTCCGGATCAAGCGGGCGGTGGTCTCGACCTACCAGTCGGTGTCCGGCGCCGGCAAGGAAGGCATGGACGAGCTGTTCGACCAGACGAAGAACGTCTTCGTCCTGGGCGCCACCCCGCCGAAGAAGTTCCCCAAGCAGATCGCGTTCAACGTCATCCCCTTCATCGGGTCGTTCCGTGACGACGGCTACACCGACGAGGAGGCCAAGATGTGGGACGAGACCCACAAGATGATCGACCCGGAGATCAAGCTGACGGTCACCTGCGTCCGCGTGCCGGTGATGGTCGGCCACTCCGAGAGCGTGAACCTCGAGTTTTACGATCCCGTGGACGAGGACGAGGCCCGCGAGCTGCTGCGCGAGAGCCCCGGCCTGATCGTCATCGATAAGCGCGACGACAAGGGCTACATCACGCCCAAGGAAGCCCAGGGCGAGTTCCCGGTGTTCGTGAGCCGGATCCGCAAGGACCCGACGGTCGAGAGCGGCCTGTCTCTGTGGGTGGTGGCGGACAATCTGCGCAAGGGCGCGGCGCTCAACGCGGTGCAGATCGCCGAGCTGCTCCACGCTCGCGGCCTGATCCGCCAGAAGGCGCTGGCGTAGGATGAGCACCCCGACCGCGTCCGGTGGGGAAGCCCGCCTGGCGCTCGGGGCGGGGATCCTCTGTTACCTGATCTGGGGCTTCGTGCCGCTCGCCATGCAGGCGATCGGCGGGCTGGGCGTCGGCGCGACCGAGATCCTGGCTCACCGCATCGTCTGGAGCGTACCCACCGCCCTCCTGTTCGTGCTCGGCGCGCGCCAGCTCCCGCAGGTGCTGGACGTGCTGCGCCGGCCGAAGGTGCTGGCCTGGCTGGCGCTGTCCTCGGTGCTCATCGCCCTGAACTGGATCGTGTTCATCTGGGCGGTGAACTCCGGCCGGCTGCTGGAGACCAGCCTCGGCTACTACATCAACCCGCTGGTCAACATGGCCGCCGGCGCCCTGCTGTTCCGCGAGCGCATCGACCGGATCGGCAAGGCGGCCATGGGCCTCGCCGGCGTGGGCGTGGTGGTGCAGGCGGCCGCGCTCGGCCACCTTCCCTTCGTGTCCCTGGCGCTCGCGCTGTCGTTCGGCGGCTACGGCGTGGTGCGCAAGCAGGTGGCGGCCGACGCCCAGACCGGCCTCTTCGTGGAGTGCCTGCTGCTCGGCCTGCCCAGCCTCGCCTTCATCGCCTGGGTCCAGAGCCAGGGGACGGGCCACTTCGACGACAGCTTCGCCACCGTCGCCTGGCTGATCGCCGCGGGCCCGATCACCGCCGTCCCGCTGGTGCTGTTCGCCTGGGCCGCCCGGCGGATGCCGCTCTCGGCCATGGGCTTCCTGCAGTTCATGGCCCCGACCATCAGCTTCATGATCGGCCTGACCCAGGGCGAGCCGTTCACGCCGCTCCGCGCGGTCTCTTTCGGCTTCATCTGGCTGGGCGCGGCGGTGTTCTGCTACGGCGCCTGGCGCCGGAGCCGCAGCGTGGCGGCCGCCGAGAAGGTGGTCCAAGCCGCCGCGGCGGCGGAGTAGGCCTAGAGGGCGGCGTAGGCCGCCTCGATCAGGCGCTTCGGCCGGGGATCGCCCATCAGGGCCGTGCCCTGCTTGTTCATCACGTAGGCGAGGCCGAGCCGGCGCTCCGGGTCGGCCACCGCGCACGAGCCGCCCCAGCCGGAATGGCCGAAGCTCTGGTCCGCCGGGCCCCAGGGATGCTCGGTCTCGTTGCGCATGAAGCCGGCGCCCCAGCTCATGACGAAGGGCAGCACCAGGTCCTGGCCGCGGATCCGCTCGCGCGCCGCCTCGGCGATGAGCGCCGGCGACAGGATCTGCCCGCCCTCAAGCCAGCCGTCGTCGGCCAGCGCGCCCATCAGCCGCGCGAGCCCCTCGGCCGTGGCGTGGCCGTTGGTGGACGGGATCGGCAGGGCCCGCCACTCCGCCTGCGGCCGGCCCGCGGCGGCGGACCAGGGGACCAGGAAGGCGGCCCGGGTGGGCTCGTTGACCTCGCCGAAGTCCGGCAGGCCGTTCGGCCGCTGCAGCTCGGCCACCCGGCCAAATTCGCTCTCCGGCAGGCCCATCCAGAGGTCGAGGCCGAAGGGCCCGGCGATATCGTCCCGGAACGCCTGGCCCATGGTGCGGCCGTCCACCCGGCGGAAGATCTCGCCGACGATATAGCCGACCGTGATCGGGTGGTAGCCGCTGGCCGTGCCCGGCGGCCACATGGGGGCCATGGCGGCGAGCTTGGCGCAGATGGCGTCCCAGTCGAACCAGGTGACGGGGTCCATCTCCTCCGGGAACCCGGAGAGCCCCGCCTGGTGGGAAATGGCCTGCTCGACGGTGATGGCGTCCTTGCCCGCCTGGCCGAACTCCGGCCAGACGCTGGCGACCGTCTGGCGGTAGTCGAGCTTCCCCTGGTCCACCAGCCGGGCGATCAGCAGGGCGGCCATGGCCTTGGTGGTCGAGAAGATCGGCGCGAGCGTGCGCGTGTCGAAGGCGTGGGTGCGCTTGCGGTCGGCGTGGCCGGCCCAGAGGTCCACCAGCACCTCGCCGCCCTGCACCACGGTAAAGCGGGCGCCCAGCTCCTCATCGGCCTCGAAGTTCGCGGCGAAGACGTCCTTCACGGTGGCGAACCGAGCCTGGGCGGAACCGTGGATCTCGACCATGCTCACTCCGTGGGACGCTCGTGGAAGCCCTTGGCGCCGTCGTCCGTTCCGGGGGCGCGGGCCACCCGCTGCACCCGGGCGGCGGCGGGACCCTCGGCGCAGGCGGCGGCCAGGGCGTCGATCTCCGGGCGCGGGCCGATCGCCAGCAGCTCCACCGAGCCGTCGCGGCGGTTGCGCACCCAGCCGTCGAGGCCCAGGCGGCGCGCCGTCTGCACCGCCCACCAGCGGTAGCCCACGCCCTGGACGCGGCCTTCGATCCGGAAAAGTTCGGCCTCGCGCATCAGAGGCGCTCTATACGCACCTCGGCGGTGGGACGCACGAGCCGATCGCCCAGCGCCACGATGGGCAGCTCGGGCGCACGCCAGTCGGAGCCGGCCTTCACCGTCTCGGCGGCGGCGCGCGAGGCCCGTTCGGCGGCGTCGGCCGGCGGCAGGCCTTCCACCAGGCTCGCGCCGAAACTCGCGGCCACCAGGTCGCCCGTTCCGTTCGGCGCGCGCTCGAGCCGCGGATGCGTGAAGAGGGTCGCCTGCGGCCCGTCCACCAGTAGCAGGCCGATGCGGTCCGGTCCCGCGGGCACGGAGGTGACCAGCGCCCGCGCCCCGAGCGCCCGCGCCGCGGCCGCGGCCTCGTCCGCGCTGCCCACCGGCCGCCCGGCCAGGTGCGACAGCTCCCAGACGTTGGGGGTGATCCAGTCGGCCAGCGGCACGAGGCGGGCGGCCACAGCGGCGGCCACCTCCGGCTTCACGTAGAGGCCCTTGGGCTCGTCGCCCATGATCGGGTCGACCACGACCACCGGCTGGCGCTCGGCGCCGGCGCGCACCCGCTCCAGGACCCCGGCGGCGATCTCCACCTGCTCGGCCAGGGAGAAGTGGCCGGTGATGACCAGGTCGACCATACCGAACAGGGCGTCGGCCTCGATGTCGCCGAGCATCCGACGGAAGACGTCCGGCTGGGTGACCTCCCCCTGGGCGCCCTTGGCGGGGCTGCGGCCGAACAGGACCGTCGGAGCGAGGACCGGATCGATCTTGTGCTGGGCCAGCACGTACTGCTGCGCCGCGCCGCCGATCCGCGAGGCGGCCACGAAGGAGGACATGACGAGCGCCAGCGGCATGGCGCAGGTTTGTAGCGGAGGTGATCGCCGGTAACCACCCTCCTCCCCTCAGGCGGGAAGCGACGAGGGCTGCGAACGAAGAAGGCCCCGCGGCGTCGCCGCGGGGCCTTCTCGTCTCGAGAGCGTCGGCCGCCCTAGTAGCGGTAGTGCTCCGGCTTGAACGGACCCTCGACGGTCACGCCGATGTAGTCGGCCTGGTCCTTGGAGAGCTTGGTCAGCTTGGCGCCCAGCTTCTCGAGGTGGAGCATGGCCACCTTCTCGTCGAGGTGCTTGGGCAGGGTGTAGACCTTGGTCTCGTACTTCGCGCCGTTCTGCCACAGCTCGATCTGCGCCAGCGTCTGGTTGGTGAACGACGCCGACATCACGAACGACGGGTGGCCCGTGGCGTTGCCGAGGTTCACCAGGCGGCCTTCCGACAGCACGATGATCTTCTTGCCGTCCGGGAATTCCACGTGGTGGACCTGGTCCTTGATCTTGTCCCACTTGAAGTTCCGCAGGCCCGCGATCTGGATCTCGGAATCGAAGTGGCCGATGTTGGCGACGATGGCGTTGTTCTTCATCCGCCGCATGTGGTCGACGGTGAGCACGTCCTTGTTGCCGGTGGCGGTGACGAAGATGTCGGCCTTGTCGGCCACGTCTTCCATGGTGACCACCTCATAGCCTTCCATCGCGGCCTGGAGGGCGCAGATCGGATCGATCTCGGTGACCATGACCCGGGCGCCGCCGTTGCGCAGCGAGGCGGCCGAGCCCTTGCCCACGTCGCCGTAGCCGAGCACCACGGCGACCTTGCCGGCCAGCATCACGTCCGTGCCGCGGCGGATGGCGTCCACCAGGCTCTCGCGGCAGCCGTAGAGGTTGTCGAACTTCGACTTGGTGACGCTGTCGTTGACGTTGATCGCCGG
>NZ_JAYSEO010000027.1:0-61393 GCF_041913825.1 Phenylobacterium sp. | reverse complement strand
ATCAAGTAAGCGCAAGCTGACCTGATCCACGACAGAGGCCGCCGGGGACACCCCCCGGCGGCCTTTTTCTTTGGGCGCATGACCCGGATGTCATGACCGCGATTTAAGCTGCCTCGGGGCAGGGCGGACGCTAGCTTCCCCGTGGGTTTGGACATGGGGAGAAGGCGATGCGTCTTCCGATCGCACTGGTGGCCGCGGGCGCGGCCTTGGCCGCCGCAGGCGCGGCGCAGGCCGCTTCCGTGGAGATCCGCGACGCGGTGGCCCGCGTGACGGTGATCCCGGAGAATCGCAGCGACGTGCGCGTGGAGATCGTACGCGCCAACGCCCGCGTGCCGCTGCAGGTCCGCACGACGGGCGAGCGGACCATCATCGATGGCGACCTGGCCCGGCGCATCCGCAACTGCAGCGGGGCCGGTCAGAACGTGCGGGTGGAGGTCCGGGGCGTGGGCGACATCGCCTGGGCCGACATGCCCCAGGTGGTCATCCGGACGCCGCGCAACGTCAGCGTCGACGCCGAGGGCGCGGTGTTCGGCTCGGTGGGCCGCTCGGCCAGCCTTGAGCTCGAGAACGCCGGGTGCGGCGATTGGACCGTCGCCAATGTCGAGGGCCGCATGCGCATCAGCCAGGCGGGCTCGGGTGACACCCGCACCGGCTCCGCCGGCAGCGCCCGGATCCGCATCGCCGGCTCCGGCGACGTCGCCACGGCCGAGGTCCGGGGCGGCCTGGAGGTAGACATCGCCGGCTCCGGCAGCGTCGGCGTCGCGTCGATCTCCGGGCCCCTGGAAGTGGAGATCGCCGGCTCCGGCGACGTGAAGGTGGGCGGCGGGCGCGCCAGCGCCATGTCGGTCTCCGTCGCCGGCTCGGGCGACGTGGACTTCGACGGCGTCGCCGACAGCCTGCAGGCCCGCATCGCCGGGTCCGGCGACATCGAGGTCCGGCAGGTGAGGGGGAACATCACCCGCACCGTGCTGGGCTCCGGCGCGATCCGCGTGGGGAACTGACAAGAACGTCGCGCCCGCCGGGAACCTCCCCGCGGGCGCTTGACGAAGACGAGTCGCATAGGTATTTACGCGCCTCCTGTTGGACCGGCTGTGCGCTTCGGCGCAGACGCGGCCCGCGGAACGAACCTGAGACAGTGCTAAAACCTAGCGTTTCGGGACAGGCCCTCGCAGCTTGCGCGCGGGCCTAAGTCGTTTGTAGCGGACTTACGCGTACGGGCTCTCTCGAGGGCTCGGGTTGGTCTTTGAAATGGTCGAGATCACGCGGACGGACCGCCGTCTGTAGGGAACGAAAAGAGCGATATGGATCGTCAGAACATCCGCATCCGCCTGAAGGCGTTCGACCACCGCGTGCTGGACCATTCCACGCGCGAGATCGTCAACACCGCCAAGCGGACCGGCGCCACCGTGCGCGGGCCCATCCCGCTGCCGACGCGCATCGAGAAATTCACCGTCAACCGTTCGCCGCACATCGACAAGAAGTCGCGCGAGCAGTTCGAAATCCGCACGCACAAGCGCGTGCTCGACATCGTCGACCCCACCCCGCAGACCGTGGACGCGCTGATGAAGCTCGACCTGTCCGCCGGCGTGGACGTCGAGATCAAGCTCTAAGGGGATCGGTCGATGCGTACCGGCGTGATCGCCAAAAAGCTGGGGATGGCCCGCTTCTTCGATGAAGCCGGCGCCCATGTCCCGGTGACCGTGCTCAGCCTCGAAGGCTGCCAGGTCGTCGCCCAGCGCACCAAGGACAAGGACGGCTACGTCGCGCTCCAGCTCGGCGCTGGCGCGAAGAAGGCCAAGAACACCTCGAAGGCCCTGCGCGGCCACTTCGCCAAGGCTCAGGTCGAGCCGAAGCGGACCGTCGCGGAGTTCCGGGTGTCGGAAGACAACCTGATCGACGTGGGCGCGGAGCTCACCGCCGACCACTTCGTCCCCGGCCAGAAGGTGGACATCACCGGTCTGACCGTCGGTAAGGGTTTCGCCGGCGCCATGAAGCGCTGGAACTTCGGCGGCCTGCGGGCCACCCACGGCGTGTCCGTGTCGCACCGTTCGCACGGTTCGACCGGTAACCGTCAGGATCCGGGCCGCACCTTCCCGGGCAAGAAGATGGCCGGTCATCTCGGCCAGGAAACCGTCACCACCCTCAACGTCACCGTCTGGCGTGTGGACACCGAGCGGAACCTGATCCTGGTGAAGGGCTCCGTGCCCGGCACCGAAGGCACGTTCGTGAAGATCCGCGACGCGGTGAAGTCGGCCCTGCCGGCCGAAGCCCCGAAGCCGGGCGCGTTCCGCACCGCGGGCGCTCCGACGGCGACCGAGGCCCCGGCGGAAGAGGCTGCTGCGGCTGAAGCTCCGGCGGCGGAAGCTCCGGAAGCTGGGGAACAAGCGTAATGAAGCTCGACGTCATCAAACTCGACGGCGGGAAGGGCGGCTCGATCGAGCTGGCCGACGAGATCTTCGGCATCGAAGAGATCCGCGGCGACATCCTGCAGCGCGTCGTCACCTGGCAACTGGCGAAGCGCCGCGCCGGGACCCACAAGATCCAGGTCCGCAACGAGGTCTCTCGTACGGGCAAGAAGATGTACAAGCAGAAGGGCACCGGCGGCGCCCGTCACGGTTCGCGCCGTGCGGCCCAGTTCGTCGGCGGCGCCAAGGCGCACGGCCCGGTCGTCCGCAGCCATGCGTTCGACCTGCCGAAGAAGATCCGCGCGCTGGCCCTGAAGCACGCCCTGTCGTCCAAGGCCAAGTCGGGCGCCCTGATCGTCCTCGACTCCGTCGCGGTGCAGGAAGCCAAGACGGCCGCGCTGCGCGAGCAGCTCGGCAAGATCGGCGTGACCCACGCGCTGGTGATCGCCGGCGCCGAGGTCGACAACAACTTCAAGCTGGCCGCCCGCAACATCCCGAACGTGGATGTGCTGCCGAGCGCCGGCCTGAATGTCTACGACGTGCTGCGGCGCCAGACCCTGGTCCTGACCAAGGACGCGGTCGAAGCGATCAACGCGCGCTTCCAGGCTAAGGAGGCCGCGTAATGGCCGAGCAACCCACCGCCCGTCACTACGACACCATCCTCGCGCCGGTGATCACCGAGAAGGCGACCCTGCTCTCCGAGCAGAATAAGGTCGTGTTCCGCGTCGCCGCCGACGCGTCCAAGGACGAGATCGCTTCGGCGGTCGAGGCGCTGTTCAAGGTCAACGTGACCAAGGTCAACACCCTGAACGTCAAGGGCAAGACCAAGCGCTTCCGCGGCATCAAGGGCCGTCGTTCCGACGTCAAGAAAGCTGTCGTGACCCTGGCCGAGGGCCAGTCGATCGACATCACCACGGGGCTCTGATCCGATGGCCTTGAAGCAGTACAACCCCACGTCCCCGGGCCGGCGCCAGCTGGTCCTGGTGGACAAGTCCGAGCTCCACAAGGGCCGCCCGGAGAAGTCCCTCGTCGAGGGCCTGACCAAGTCCGGCGGCCGGGGTGGCGGCGGCCGCGTGGCCGTGCGCTTCCGCGGCGGCGGCGCCAAGCGCCTCTACCGCAAGGTGGACTTCAAGCGCCGCAAGTTCGACGTGGTCGGCACGGTCGAGCGCCTGGAGTACGACCCGAACCGGTCGGCCTTCATCGCGCTCGTCAAGTACGCCGACGGCGAGCTGGCCTACATCCTGGCTCCGCAGCGCCTGAAGGCCGGCGACCAGGTGGTGGCCTCCGAACGCGCGGACGTGAAGCCGGGCAACGCCATGCCGCTGCGCGGCATGCCGATCGGCACCATCATCCACAACGTCGAGCTGAAGCCGCTGAAGGGCGGCCAGATCGCCCGCTCGGCTGGCGCCTACGCCCAGCTCGTCGGCCGTGACGCCGGCTACGCCCAGATCCGCCTGAACTCGGGCGAGCTGCGGATGGTGCCGGACTCCTGCATGGCGACGGTCGGCGCGGTCAGCAATCCCGACCATATGAACGAAGTCATGGGCAAGGCCGGCCGCAACCGGCACAAGGGCCGCCGGCCCCACGTCCGTGGCGTCGCCATGAACCCGGTCGATCACCCGCACGGCGGCGGTGAAGGCAAGACCTCGGGCGGCCGTCACCCGGTCACCCCGTGGGGCAAGCCGACCAAGGGCTCGAAGACCCGCACCAACAAGGCGACGGACAAGTTCATCATCCGCTCGCGTCACGCTCGGAAGGCTCGCTAAGGCATGACCCGCTCTGTCTGGAAAGGCCCGTTCGTCGACGGGTACCTGCTCAAGAAGGCCGAGACGGCTCAGTCGTCCGGCCGGAAGGACGTGATCAAGACCTGGTCGCGCCGCTCCACCATCATGCCGCAGTTCGTGGGCCTCACGTTCGGCGTGCACAACGGCCAGAAGCACGTCCCCGTGCTGATCTCGGAAGACATGGTCGGGATGAAGCTCGGTGAGTTCGCGCCCACCCGCTACTTCCCGGGCCACGCGGCCGACAAGAAGGCCAAGAGGAAGTAAGCATGTCCAAGCAAGCGAAAGCACGTCGGCTGCAGGGCATCGAAGCGATGGCCAAGGTGCGCACCCTGCGCACCAGCCCGCGCAAGCTCAACCTGGTCGCCCAGTCGATCCGCGGCCTCAAGGTCCAGCGGGCGCTGAACGAGCTGGAATTCAGCCACAAGCGCATCGCCCGCGATGTGCGCAAGGCGCTCTACTCGGCGATCTCCAACGCCGAGAACAACCACAACCTCGACATCGACAACCTGATCGTCGCCGAGGCCTTCGTGGGCAAGAACCTGGTGATGAAGCGCTTCGCCGCCCGTGCGCGCGGCCGGGCGTCTCGCATCGAAAAGCCGTTCTCCGAGATCACCATCGTGGTCCGCGAGCTGGGTGAGGCCGCCTGATGGGTCAGAAAGTCAATCCGGTCGGGCTTCGTCTCGGCATCAACCGCACCTGGGACTCCCGTTGGTTCGCCGACGGCCAGGAGTACGGCAAGCTGCTGCACGCCGACATCAAGATCCGTCGCGCCCTGAAGAAGCGCCTGTACCAGGCCGGCGTGTCGCGGATCGTGATCGAGCGTCCGCACAAGAAGTGCCGCATCACCATCTATGCCGCGCGCCCCGGCGTGATCATCGGCAAGAAGGGCGCGGACATCGACAAGCTGCGCAAGGACGTGGCGGCGATGGCCGGCGGCGCCGAGGTGCACCTGAACATCGTCGAGATCCGCAAGCCGGAAACCGACGCTCAGCTCATCGCCGAGAACATCGCCCAGCAGCTCGAGCGCCGCGTGGCCTTCCGCCGCGCCATGAAGCGTTCGATGCAGTCGGCCATGCGCCTGGGCGCCAAGGGCGTCCGGATCAACGTCTCGGGCCGTCTGGGCGGCGCCGAAATCGCCCGCATGGAATGGTACCGCGAAGGCCGCGTGCCCCTGCACACCCTCCGCGCCGACGTGGATTACGGCTTCACCGAAGCCAAGACCACCTACGGCGTGATCGGCGTGAAGGTGTGGGTCTTCAAGGGTGAGGTGCTCGAGCACGACCCGATGGCTCTCGACAAGCGCCTGGCCGGCGAAAGCGGCCCGGCCGGCGAGGGCGGTGGCCGTGAGCGTGGCGATCGTCCGGACCGCGGCCCGCGCCGTGAGCGTCGCGGCGAGCCGGCGAACGCCTAAGGAAGCGAAGTCATGCTCTCTCCGAAGAAGACCAAGTACCGCAAGCAGTTCAAGGGCCGTATCTCCGGTATGGCCAAGGGCGGCTACACCCTGAACTTCGGCTCCTACGGGCTGAAGTCGGTGGAGCCGGAACGCATCACTGCGCGTCAGATCGAAGCCGCTCGTCGGGCGATCACGCGTCAGATGAAGCGCCAGGGCCGGGTGTGGATCCGCATCTTCCCGGACGTGCCGGTCACCGGCAAGCCGGCGGAAGTGCGGATGGGTTCGGGCAAGGGTTCGGTCGAGTACTGGGCCGCCCGCGTCGAGCCCGGCCGGATCATGTTCGAAATCGACGGCGTGCCGGACGATGTGGCCCGTGAAGCCCTGCGCCTCGGCGCGGCCAAGCTTCCGGTGAAGACCCGCATCGTCACCCGCATCGACGCCGCTGTCGCGGAGCACGCCTGATGAAGATCGACGACATCCGGGGCATGACCCCCGACCAACTGGCCGAACAGCTCGTCAACCTGAAGAAGGAGCAGTTCAACCTGCGCTTCCAGAAGGCGACCGGCCAGGTGGAGAAGACCCATCGCGTGGGCGAGGTGCGCAAGGATATCGCGCGCATCCAGACCGTCCTGCGCGCCAAGCAGGCCCAGGCCTGAGGAGATACGGATAATGCCCAAGCGAATTCTCGAAGGCGTTGTCGTCTCCGACAAGGGCGACAAGACGGTCGTGGTGAAGGTCGAGCGGACCTTCCTGCACCCGGTGCTGAAGAAGACCGTCCGTCGGTCGAAGAAGTACCACGCCCATGACGAGGCCAACGCCTACAAGGCCGGCGATCTCGCCCGCATCATCGAATGCGCGCCGCGGTCGAAGCTGAAGACGTGGGAAGTGCTGCCCAAGGGCGGCGCGGACCAGCAAGCGTAAGAGGGATCAGATCCAATGATCCAGATGCAAACTAACCTGGACGTCGCCGACAATTCCGGCGCCCGCCGGGTCATGTGCATCAAGGTGCTCGGCGGCGCGAAGCGCCGCTACGCCTCGGTGGGCGACCGCATCGTCGTTTCCGTGAAGGAAGCGATCCCGCGCGGCCGCGTGAAGAAGGGTGACGTGCTGCAGGCGATCGTCGTGCGCACCAGCCAGGCGATCAAGCGCAAGGATGGCTCGGTCATCCGGTTCGACAAGAACGCCGCCGTGATCGTGAACAAGCAAGGCGAGCCGATCGGCACCCGTATCTTCGGGCCGGTGCCTCGCGAACTGCGTGCGAAGAACCACATGAAGGTCATTTCGCTCGCCCCCGAGGTGCTGTGATGGCTGCCAAGATTCGCAAGGGGGACCGCGTCGTGGTCCTCACCGGTAAGGACAAGGGCCGTCAGGGCACCGTCCAGAAGGTGTTCCCCAAGGAGCAACGCGTGCTCGTGGAAGGCCTGAACATGGTTCAGCGCCACACCCGTCCGACGCAGTTCGACCCGCAGGGCGGCATCAAGAACAAGGAAGCGCCGATCCACCTGTCGAACGTGGCCGTGGTCGACTCCGCCGGCAAGCCGACCCGCGTCGGCTTCCGCGTGGAAGGCGACAAGAAGGTCCGGTTCGCCAAGACGAACGGCGAGGTGATCACCAATGGCTGACCAAGCTTACGAACCGCGGCTGAAGACCGAATACCGTTCGCGCATCCGCAAGGCGCTGAAGGACCAGTTCGGCTACACCAACGAGATGCAGATCCCCAAGCTGGACAAGATCGTCCTGAACATGGGCGTCGGCGAAGCCGTGGGTGACTCGAAGAAGATCCAGGCGGCCATGACCGACCTGGCGAAGATCGCCGGCCAGAAGCCGGTGGCCACCAAGGCCCGCACGTCCATCGCCGGCTTCAAGCTGCGCGAGGGCATGACGATCGGCGCCAAGGTGACGCTCCGCCAGGACCGCATGTACGAATTCCTGGACCGGCTGATCACGATCGCGCTGCCGCGCGTGAAGGACTTCCGGGGCCTGAAGCCCACCTCGTTCGACGGCCGTGGCAACTACGCCATGGGTCTCAAGGAGCACATCGTGTTCCCCGAGATCAACTACGACCAGATCGAGCAGATGTGGGGCATGGACATCATCGTCGCCACGACTGCGAAGACCGACGACGAAGCGCGCGCGCTTCTCAAGGAATTCCAGTTCCCGTTCGTGCAAGCGTAACGGGAAGGAAAGAGCACCATGGCCAAGAAAAGCGCCGTCAACCGCAACGAACGCGTCAAGCAGCTCGTCAAGCAATACGCCTCCAAGCGCGATGAGCTGAAGGCGATCGCCAACGACGAGAGCCTGCCGCTCGAAGATCGTTTCGAAGCCCGGCTGAAGCTCGCGGAGCTGCCGCGCAACTCGTCCAAGACCCGCATCCGCAACCGGTGCGAGGTCACGGGCCGTCCGCGCGCGTACTACCGCAAGCTGAAGATGAGCCGGATCTCCCTGCGCGACCTCGGTTCGCACGGGCTGATCCCCGGCCTCGTCAAGTCGAGCTGGTAAGGAGAGGGTCTCATGGTCAACGACCCCATTGGCGACCTGATCGCCCGCATCAAGAACGCCGCCGAGCGCGGCCGCACCAAGGTCTCGACGCCCGCGTCCAAGATGCGCGCCCGTGTCCTCGACGTGCTGGCCGACGAAGGCTACATCCGCGGCTACCACCTGGTGGAAAAGCCCGGCGCCTTCCCCGAGTTCGAGATCGAGCTGAAGTACTTCGATGGCCAGCCGGTCATCGTGGAGATCAGCCGCGTTTCGAAGCCCGGCCGCCGCGTCTATTCGTCGATCAAGGACCTGAAGCCCGTGAAGAACGGCCTCGGGATCTCGATCCTGTCGACGCCCAAGGGCGTCATGTCCGACACCGCGGCGCGTGACGCCAACGTGGGCGGCGAAGTGCTCTGCCGGGTCTACTAAGATGTCGCGGATCGGAAAGAAGGCGGTCGCCGTGCCCAACGGGGTGACGGTGACCCTCGAAGGGCAAGCGGTCACGGTGAAGGGCCCCAAGGGCCAGCTCTCCTGGACCGTGCCGGACGAGATCGAAGTGCGCCAGGAGGGCGCCGAGCTGCTGCTCGCCAAGCGCGTGGAGAACACCCGCGCGCAGGCGATGTGGGGCCTCTCGCGCACCCTGGTGAACAACATGGTCACCGGCGTGACCCAGGGCTACGAGCAGGCGCTCGAGCTCGTGGGCGTCGGCTACCGGGCGGCGATGAAGGGCCAGGCGCTCTCCATGCAGCTCGGCTTCAGCCACGACGTGGACATCCCGCCGCCGGCGGGCATCTCCTTCGCCACGCCGAAGCAGACCGAGATCCGGATCTCGGGCATCGACAAGCAACTGGTCGGCGAAACCGCGGCGCGCATCCGCCGCATCCGTCCGCCCGAGCCCTACAAGGGCAAGGGCGTGCGCTACGCCGGCGAGCAGGTCCGCCGCAAGGAAGGCAAGAAGAAGTAAGCCATGGCGCTCTCTCCCCGCGACACCAACAAGCGCCGCGCGCAGCGCGTCCGCACCCGCCTCCGCAAGGTCGCGGCCGGCCGTCCGCGCCTGTCGGTCTTCCGTTCGTCCAAGAACATCTACGCCCAGGTCATCGATGACGAAGCGGGCGTGACCCTGGCTGCGGCCTCGTCGCTGGAAGGCGGCGAGAACAAGCAGAAGGGCTCGGACAGGGAAGCCGCCGCCCGCGTGGGCGCCCTGGTCGCGCAGCGCGCGATCGAAAAGGGCGTCAAGGCCGTGGTCTTCGACCGTGGCGGCTACCTCTATCACGGCCGGGTCAAGGCCCTGGCTGACGCCGCGCGCGAAGCCGGCCTGGATTTCTAAGGAACGATCATGGCTCGCAGGAACGAAGAGCGCGGCGACCGTCGCAATCGCGAAGAAGAGCGCGACAGCGAAATCGTCGAGAAGCTGGTCCACATCAACCGCGTCGCGGCCACCGTGAAGGGCGGCCGCCGGTTCTCCTTCGCCGCCCTCATGGTGGTCGGCGACCAGAAGGGCCGCGTCGGCTTCGGTCACGGCAAGGCGCGTGAAGTGCCGGAAGCCATCCGCAAGGCGACCGAGGAAGCCAAGAAGTCCATGGTCCGCGTGCCGCTCCGCGAGAGCCGCACCCTGCACCACGACGGCTACGGCCGCTGGGGCGCGGGCAAGGTCATGGTCCGCACGGCGCCTCCGGGCACCGGCGTCATCGCCGGCGGTCCGATGCGTGCGGTGCTCGAAACCCTGGGCGTGCAGGACGTCGTCGGCAAGTCGGTCGGCTCGTCCAACCCCTACAACATGGTGCGCGCGACCTTCGAGGCGCTGAAGGCCCAGTCTTCGCCCCGTCAGGTCGCGGCCAAGCGCGGCAAGAAGGTCTCCGACGTGATCGGCCGTCGCGCCGACGGCGCCTCGGCGGCCCAGCCCGCCGCGGACGCGGAAGGGTAAGGTACAAGATGGCTACGATCACCGTTCGTCAGACCGGCAGCCCGATCCGCCGGACCAAGGACCAGCGGGCCACGCTCGCCGGCCTGAAGCTGAACCGCGTCGGTCGCGTGTCGACCCTCGAGGACACCCCCGCCGTCCGTGGGATGATCGCCAAGGTCGCCCACATGGTGGAGATCGTCGAGTAGGACGAGCCTTCCTCCGGAAGGTCCGGTCTTCCCAGCGGAAGACCCAGGAAATCAGTCGAGGGGGTTGCATCCGCCGCTCTGGCAGGGTTCAACCCCCTCGATCCGTTTTGGCCCGTATCCGCAAGGGGAGGGCCGCACATCCGCCGAGTCGGGGCCTGCGCCCCGGCGCCAGATCTCCAAGGAGAGGCAAATGAGCAAGCTGAACGAACTTTCCCCGCGCGAAGGCTCCACCAAGAACCGCATGCGGGTCGGCCGCGGCCCGGGCTCGGGCAAGGGCAAGACCGGCGGCCGTGGCGTGAAGGGCCAGAAGGCGCGCTCGGGCGTCGCCATCGCCGGCTTCGAGGGCGGCCAGATGCCGCTGCACATGCGGATGCCGAAGCGGGGCTTCAACAACCCGTTCGCCAAGGAATTCGCCGAAGTGAACCTGTGGCGCCTGGAGCAGGCGATCGCCGCGGGCAAGCTCGACGCCGGCCAGGCGATCGACGCCGAGGCCCTGGTGAAGGCTGGCGTTCTGCGCCGCGCCAAGGACGGCGTGAAGCTGCTCGGCAAGGGCGAGCTGACCTCCAAGATCAACATCACGGTCTACTCGGCCACCGCCTCGGCGCGGGCGGCGGTGGAAAAGGCCGGCGGCTCGGTGACCACCACCAAGCCGGAAGCCGCCGCGGCGGAAGCCTAAGCTCGACCTGCGACCATCCCGGCCTCGCTATAGGGGCCGGGGTGTCCTATCTGAGCAGGACAACGAGTCAGGGGATACGGTGAATGGCTTCGGCCGCTGAGCAGCTCGCCGCCAATATGAACTTCGGCGCCTTTTCCAAGGCGACGGAGCTCCACAAGCGCATCTGGTTCACCCTCGGGGCGATGATCGTCTATCGCCTCGGGTGCTACATCCCGATCCCCGGCATCGATCCGGTGGCCCTGCAACAGGCCTTCCAGGGCCAGGCCCAGGGCATCCTCGGGATGTTCAACATGTTCTCGGGCGGCGCCGTCGAACGGATGGCCATCTTCGCCCTGAACGTGATGCCGTACATCTCGGCATCGATCATCGTGCAGCTCCTGGGGACGGTCTATCCGCCGTGGGAGAAGCTCCGGAAGGAAGGCGGCGAGGCGGGGCGCAAGACGCTCAACCAGTACACCCGCTACCTGACGGTGATCCTGGCGGTCTTCCAGTCGTTCGGCATCGCCATGGGGCTGGCCAACTCGCCCGGCCTCGTGGACAACCCCGGCCCGTTCTTCATCATCGCCACCGTCGTCACCCTGACCGGCGGCACGATGTTCCTGATGTGGCTGGGCGAGCAGATCACCAGCCGCGGCGTCGGCAACGGGATCAGCCTGATCATCTTCGCCGGTATCGTCGCGGTCCTGCCGCAGTACATCTACCAGGCGTTCTCCCTGACCCGCACGGGGGCGATGAGCGGCGGCGCGCTGCTGCTGATCGCCATCCTGATCGTCGCCGTGACGGTCGCCATCGTCTTCATGGAACGCTCCCAGCGCCGGCTGCTCGTGCAGTACCCGAAGCGCCAGCAGGGCAATCGCATGTTCGGCGGCGACACCTCGTTCCTGCCGCTGAAGATCAACACCGCCGGCGTGATCCCGCCGATCTTCGCCTCGTCGCTGCTGCTGCTGCCGACCACGGTGATGGGCTTCGCGGCCAACAGCGACCTGCCGACCTGGCTGCAGTGGCTGCCCGCCGCGACGGGTCAGCTTCAGCACGGACGCCCGGCGTTCATGGTGATGTACGGCGCCCTGATCGTCTTCTTCTGCTTCTTCTACACCTCGGTCGTGTTCAATCCGGACGACACCGCGGAGAACCTGCGAAAGTACGGCGGCTTCCTGCCGGGCATCCGGCCGGGCAAGCGGACGGCGGAGTACCTGGACTTCGTGCTGACCCGCCTGACGGTGATCGGCGCGGCCTATATCGCCCTGGTCTGTCTGCTGCCGGAGGCGCTGATCGGCTTCTACAACGTCTCCTTCTACCTGGGCGGCACCTCGATCCTGATCGTGGTGAGCGTGACGATGGATACGGTGACCCAGATCCAGTCGCACCTGCTGGCCCACCAGTACGAAGGCCTGATCAAGAAATCCAAGCTGCGGGGCGCGCGCGGCCGCTGAGCCGCCGCCAGTGGAAGGACGCCGGCCCCGGCAAGAGGGCCGGCGCGGAGGGGCGCTGATGAATCTGATCCTGTTCGGGCCGCCGGCGGCGGGGAAGGGCACCCAGGCCAAGCGCCTGGTGGAGACCCGCAACATGGTGCAGTTGTCCACCGGGGACATGCTGCGCGCCGCCATCGCCTCGGGGTCCGAGCTCGGCCAGCGCGTGGCCGGCATCATGGAGCGCGGCGAGCTGGTCTCGGACGAGATCGTCATCGAGCTCATCGAGAGCCGCCTGCCCGAGGCCGAGGCCGCCGGCGGCGCGATCTTCGACGGTTTCCCGCGCACGCTCGCCCAGGCGGAGGCGCTGGACATCATGCTCAAGGGCCGCGGCCGCCAGATCGACCTGGTGGTGCGCCTGAAGGTGGACGACGAGGCGCTGATGCAGCGCATCGCCGGCCGTTTCGCCGAGAGCGGCCGCCCGGACGACAATCCGGAGAGCTTCAAGGTCCGGCTCACGGCCTACAACACCCAGACCGCGCCGCTGCTGCCGTATTACGAGAACGCCGGCAAGCTGGTGCAGGTGGACGGCATGGGCTCCATCGACCAGGTGGCCGGCGCCATCGACGCGGCGCTGGACGCCGCCGGCCGCTAGGCCGGGCGATCCTGCAGGGGGCCCGGTGCGAACATGGTTCGCCGGGCATGATGCAGCTCCGACAGGGTCAGGGCGGCCACGGCGCCCCAGACCAGGTGCACGGCTGACATGAGCGCGTTGCGGCGCGCCGGATGCCGGTGCGCGGGCGTGAGGATGCCGAGCGCCGGGACCCATCCGAAATAGCTGGCCGCCCAGACGCCGACGCCGGCGGCCGCCATCGGCAGCGGCCTGGCCGGGAAACGCAGCGCCGACAGCAGCGCGCCCGCCACAGCGCCGAAGCCGAAGTGTGCGGCCACCGCCCAGTCGCCGAGTTCGTCTCGCCGCTCGCCCCGCGCCTCATGGGCCAGCGCGCCGGTGATTTCGCGCGGCGGCAGGGGATAGCGCTCCTGCACCGGCAGCGCCTGATGCAGCCGGGCCATGCAGGCGGTCATGGCGGCCGTGCCGGTCAGCCCGGCCAGCGCGCCCAGCAGCAGCCGGGTGGCGAGCCGGCTCATCCGAAAAGCTCGAACGACGGCCGGGCGATCATCAGCCAGAAAATGCCCAGCACCGCCAGGAAGGCGGGGAAGCCGAAGGCGAACCACACCTTGAACCAGCGATGGTAGGCGGCGGGCAAGGGCTCTCCCGCTGCATCCGCCGCCGCCGCGAGCCTGCGCAAACGGGCCTGGATCCAGACCACCGGAAGCCACCACGCGCCGGTGAAGACGTAGAGCGCGATGGAGAGCACGATCCAACCCTCGCTCAGACGGTAGCCCACCTCCCGCGCCAGCAGCAGGCCGGTGATCGGCTGGGCGATGACCGCCGTGGTGGTGAACAGGAAGTCGGCGACGACGACGGTGCGCGCGGTGGCGGCGATCACCTTCGGGTCGCCCGTCCGGTGCGCCATCAGCATGAAGAAGGCGATCCCGGCGCCGGTGCCGAGCAGGACGGTGGCCCCGATCACGTGCAGGTATTTCAGGATGAAGTAGGCGCTCATCAGCGGTCGTCCAGGATGGCCAGCGCGACCAGGTTCAGCGCCGCGATCGGGAAGATCTTGGTCATGGGACCCAGGGGCTCGAGCCAGAGCACCGGTTCCAGGACGCTGCCGATGACGAGATAGCCGAACGACAGCAGAAGGGCGGCGATCAGCCCGAGGCGCGTGGTCCGCCGCCAGGCGATGGCGAGGCCGATGGCGAGGTCGGCGAGCCCGCCCAGGATCACCGCGGGGGCGGCGAGGGGCGCGGCCGGCGTCCGCGCCATGATCTCCAGGCCGAGGCCGTAGCCCGGGCCGAGCGAGATGAAGGCCGTGGCCAGCCAGAACCCGGCGAAGACCAGGAAGACGAGAGCCTTGATCAGGTAGAGGTTGGCGAACCAGCGCTCCTGCACCGAGGCTGGCTCGGCCATCAGCGCCTGGCCCAGCGATCGGGGCTGGATGCCAGTGATGCGGGTCCACGCGCTGTTGTCGCCGACCGCGCCGCGGACCATCTCTCGCCGGGCGTTGCTGCGGATCGGGGGCCGCCAGCCCAGCGCGCCCGCCACGTCGCCCAGCCGGTACATCAGCCCCGTGAACAAAGCCGGCGCCGGCCGGGCCGGACGATAGCCGAGCCAGCGGCGGTAGGCGCCCACCACCTGCTCGAACGACAGGCGCTCGGGGCCTGCGACCTCCAGCGCGACCCGGCCCGGCGCCGCGGGATCGAGGAAGAAGCGGACGGTCTCCACCACCTCGTCGAGCTGGACGACCTGCAGGTCGCCGGCCTGGTCCTGCCGCGGCAGGAAGGGCAGGGCGGCGAGGCTGCGGAACAGGGCGCCGCCGCCGTAGGCCGCGCGGCCGACCACCACCGAGGGCCGGAGGATCACCCAGTCGAGGTCACGGGCGGTCAGCGCCGCGTCGCCCTCGCGCTTGGTGTCGGAGAAGGTGGAAAGCCCGCCCTTGTCGACGCCCATGGCCGAGAAGTGGATCACCCGGCGCACCCCGGCCGCCTCGCAGGCCGCGAACAGGGCGGCGGGCCCGTCGCGGTTCGCCGCCGAGGTCGAATCGGCGGCTCCGTCCTGGAGGACGCCCGCGCAGTTCACCACCGCGTCCACGCCCTCGAGGTGCGGCGCCCAGGCCGCCGGGGTCGTGGCGCGCGCCATGTCGAGCTCTATCCGGCGGTCGGCGGGCACGCGGTCGGCCAGCGGGCCGCGGCGGCGGGTGACCGCCCACAGCTCGTGTCCATCGGACTTCAGCCGGGCGGCGACGGCCGATCCGATAAAGCCGGTCGCGCCGATGATCAGGATCCGCACCGTCCTTGGCCTCCTCGTCACCGCAACCCTAACCATCGAGGAAGGTTGAGGTTCAGGCGCGGCGGCGCGCCCCAATTGCGCCCCGCCGGCGCTTCATGCATCCTCTTAACCATGTCCGGAGGGGCCGGGCGGTAGGAGCGTGTGCCACCCGCGCGAGGGGCAGCCCTTGCGCTGGCGACATTTCGTTCACAAATGGGCGCATTCCGCATTGACGGAGGCCCGCCGATCCCTATAACGAGGCGCTTCCGCGAAAGAGCGCGAGGGACGCGCCGGCCTGTGCCTTCGGGCGAGGGGGGCCGGGGCGCTGTTTGCGCTTCCTTTGCGTGATCAGGAGATTTTCCCACGTGGCCCGTATCGCTGGCGTCAACATTCCCACCAACAAGCGCGTCGTGATCGCGCTTCAGTACATCCATGGCATCGGCGAGGCGAAGGCCCGCGAGATCGTCCAGAAGGTCGGCATTGAGGACGCGCGTCGCGTCAATCAGCTCACCGACCAGGAGGTCCTGCAGATCCGCGAAGCCATCGACCGCGACTACGTGGTCGAGGGCGACCTTCGTCGCGAGACCGCCGTCAACATCAAGCGCCTGATGGACCTGGCCTGCTACCGCGGCCTGCGTCACCGGAAGGGCCTGCCGGTCCGCGGCCAGCGCACCCACACCAACGCCCGCACCCGCAAGGGTCCGGCCAAGCCGATCGCCGGCAAGAAGAAGTAAGAGAGTCCAACTCCGATGGCCAAGGAACCGGCGCGCGTCAAACGCCGCGAGCGCAAGAACATCACCTCGGGCGTGGCGCACGTGAACGCCTCGTTCAACAACACCATGATCACCATCACCGACGCTCAGGGGAACACGATCTCCTGGTCGAGCGCCGGCATGATGGGCTTCAAGGGCTCCCGGAAGTCGACCCCGTACGCCGCCCAGATGGCGGCCGAGGACGCCGGCCGGAAGGCGGCCGAGCACGGCGTGAAGACGCTGGAAGTGAACGTCTCCGGCCCCGGTTCGGGCCGTGAGTCGGCGCTCCGCGCGCTTCAGGCGGTCGGCATGACGATCACCACCATTCGCGACGTGACCCCGATTCCGCACAACGGCTGCCGGCCGCCGAAGCGCCGGCGCGTCTGAGTAATAAAGTACTGCAATTCAAGGCGCCGGACCGCGACCGCGGCCGGCGATCCTGCGTTCCAAGGGACACCCATACGTGATCGAAAGAAACTGGAACGAGCTCATCCGTCCCGAGAAGCCGCAGATCGAGCCCGGCGCCGACGCCAGCCGCAAGGCGCGTCTGGTGGCCGAGCCGCTCGAGCGCGGCTTTGGCGTGACGCTGGGCAACAGCCTGCGCCGCGTGCTGCTGTCCTCGCTGCAGGGCGCCGCCGTGACTGCGGTGCAGATCGACGGCGTGGTCCACGAGTTCTCCTCGCTGGAAGGCGTGCGTGAGGACGTCGTCGACATCGTCCTGAACATCAAGCAACTCGCCGTCCGGATGCACTCCGAAGGGCCGAAGCGCATGACGCTGCGGGCCACCGGCCCGGGCGCGGTCACCGCCAGCCAGATCGAGGCCCCGGCCGACATCGAGATCCTGAACGGCGACCACGTGCTCTGCACCCTGGACGACGGCGCCACCGTGCGCATGGAGTTCACGGTCAACACCGGCAAGGGCTATGTCCCGGCTGAAATGAACCGCCCGGAAGACGCGCCGATCGGCCTGATCGCCGTCGACGCCCTGTATTCCCCGGTCAAGCGCGTCGCCTATCGCGTCGAGCCCACCCGCCAGGGCCAGAGCCTCGACTACGACAAGCTGATCATGGAAGTGGAGACCAACGGCGCGGTCAGCCCCGTTGACGCCGTGGCCTATGCCGCGCGCATCCTCCAGGACCAACTGCAGATCTTCATCACCTTCGAAGAGCCGAAGAAGAAGGTCGAGGGCGAGGCCAAGCCGGAGCTGCCGTTCAACCCGGCGCTGCTGAAGAAGGTGGACGAGCTCGAGCTCTCCGTCCGTTCGGCGAACTGCTTGAAGAACGACAACATCGTCTACATCGGCGACCTGATCCAGAAGACGGAAGCCGAGATGCTGCGCACGCCGAACTTCGGCCGCAAGTCGCTCAACGAGATCAAGGAAGTCCTCGCCGGCATGGGCCTGCACCTCGGCATGGACGTGCCGAACTGGCCGCCCGAGAACATCGAAGAGCTGGCCAAGAAGTTCGAAGACCAGATGTAATCCGCTACCGCGCCGACTCCGGGCCGCTCCAAGGCGGTCCGGGCCCGAAGAAGCCGCAACAGTGGTGGAGGGCCCCGGCGCTTCGTGTTGACCCGGGCGGGAGCAGGCCGGGACTTGTTCAGGCAGGGCGCCCCGGGAGATTGGGGACGTCGGCGGGCCGGAAGGCCAAGGAGATTCAGAGATGCGTCACGGTAAAGCTCACCGCAAACTCGGTCGTACGACCGCCCACCGCACCGCCATGTTCGCGAACATGTCGGCCAGCCTGATCAAGCACGAGCAGATCGTCACGACCCTGCCGAAGGCGAAGGAACTGCGTCCCTTCGTCGAGAAGCTGGTCACGCTCGCCAAGCGCGGCGACCTGCACGCGCGCCGCCAGGCGATCAGCCACGTCCGTGACGTGGAACAGGTCGGCAAGCTGTTCGCCGTCCTCGGCCCGCGTTACGCCGAGCGCAACGGCGGCTACCTGCGGGTGCTGAAGGCCGGCTATCGTTACGGCGACAACGCCCCGCTGGCGGTCATCGAGTTCGTGGACCGCGACCCCGCCGAGAAGGGCAAGGACTCCGGCCCGACGGCCGAGGCCAACTTCGCCGACGCCTAAGCGTCCGCCGAGCCACAAGATCGAGCCCCGGATCGAGAGGTCCGGGGCTTTTTCGTGCCGGGTTCCCAGCACTTGACGGAATAGTTGCGATATGCGTGAACTATTCGCGGTGTGTGAAAGTAACTGCCGCGCCCGACGGACGACGGCGCACCCGAGGGAGACCCGCCATGGCCAACCGTCCCAGCCTGACCTCCGCCATCTGCTATCGCGATCCAAAGGCCGCGCTGAAGTTCCTGGAGCAGGCGTTCGGCTTCGAGCTGTTCATGCTGATCGAGGACCCGGAGGGCAACCTCGTGCACTCCGAGATGCGCTTCGGTGACAGCGTGGTGATGGTCGGGACCGAGTGGTCGGACGACACCCGTAGCCCGGCTTCGGTCGGCGGCAAGAACACCCAGACGATCCACATCCACGTCGACGAGGACGTGGACGCGCACTGCGAGCGGGCTCGGGCCGCCGGCTTCGAAATCGTCATGGCCCCGGCGGACCAGTTCTACGGCGACCGCACCTACCGCTGCCGCGACCCGGAAGGCCACGTCTGGACGGTCGGCCAGACCCTCCGCGCCACCACGCGCGAGGAAGCCGAGGCCGCCAGCGGTCTGAAGATCGAGGGCTGGGTTTGACCGCAGCCGCGGCCGCCGTGGACCGGACGCTGGCGGCGCTCGCCGATCCGCACCGCCGCCGCGTGGTGGAGCTGCTGGCCGAGCGCCCCCGGCCGGCAGGCGAGCTGGCCCGGGCGCTGGCGCTCACCCCGCCCGCCATGAGCCGCCACCTGAAGACTCTGCGCGCCAGCGGCCTCGTGGAGGAGAGCCACCCCGAGTTCGACGCGCGCGTGCGCGTCTACGCCCTGAGGCCGGAACCCATGGTGCACCTGCTGCGATGGCTGGAGGAGAGCGAGCGGCTCTGGAGCGAGCAGCTCGCCGCCTTCAAGGCCCATGTCGAGGGCGGCGGATGACCTCGAAGGTCTACGTCGCCCTTCGGGTGAAGGCCTCGCCCGAGCGCGCGTTCGCGGCCTTCACCCAGGAGATCGACGCCTGGTGGCGGCCGAACGGCCTTTTCCAGACCACGCCGCGCGCCCCCGGCCGCCTCGCCTTCGAGCCGGGGGAGGGGGGACGGCTCACCGAGACGCTCGCCGACGGGAGGGTTTTCGAGATCGGGCGCATCCTGGCTTGGGAGCCGCCGGTCCGGCTGGTCTTCTCCTGGCGGCAGGCGAACTTCCCGCCGGAGCTGACCACCGAGGTCGAGGTCCGGTTCGAGGCGGTCGGCGGCGAGACGCGGGTGAGCGTGGAACACCGCGGCTTCGACCGGCTGCCGGCCGGCAGCGCGGCCCGGCACGGCTTCCCCGACCAGGCTCTCCTCATGCGCCTCGGTGAGTGGTGGCAGGTGCTGCTCGGGGCTCTGGAAGACGCCGCATAACGTCGTTGCGCCCGTGGCGCTTTGTTCGAAGGTCCGCCGCTTCCGGGGGGATAGACGATGGCCGAGATCACGCCGCAGCAGACCGAGGTCGCGCCCGAGGTGGCGCCGCAGCCGCCGCGCGGTGGACGGGGTCCGGCCCGGCGACAGGCCGGGTTCGGCTTCATCTTCGCGAGCGCCCTGATCAACTCGGTCAGCTTCGGGATCATGATCCCGATCCTGCCCAACCTGATCCGCGAGATGACCGGCGGCGACACCGCCGCGGCCTCGGAGTGGAACGTGCTCTTCGCCACCACCTGGGGGCTGATGCAGCTCGTCTTCGGGCCGATGCTGGGGATGCTCTCCGACCGCTATGGCCGCCGCCCCGTGCTGCTGCTGTCGCTGATCGGCCTGGGCGTCGACTTCCTGTTCATGGCCTTCGCGCCGACGCTCTGGTGGCTGTTCGTCGGCCGGGTGGTGAACGGGGCGACCGCCGCCAGCTTCTCCACCGCCAACGCCTACCTCGCCGACGTAACCCCGCCGGACCAGCGGGCGAAGGTGTTCGGCTGGATGGGCTCGGCCTTCTCGTTCGGCTTCATCATCGGCCCGACGCTGGGTGGGGCGCTGGGTGAGTTCGACCTCAGGCTCCCGTTCCTGGTGGCGGCCGGCTTGACCTTCGCGAACGCGCTCTACGGTTTCTTTATCCTGCCGGAGTCCCTGCCGCCGGAACGGCGGGCCAAGACCTACGACTGGAGCCGCGCCAATCCACTGGGCGCGCTGCGGCTCCTGCGCTCGCGCACCGGCCTGCTGGGCCTCGCCGGCGTGGGGTTCCTGTTCCAGATCTCGCACATGGTGCTGCCGACCATCTTTGTCCTCTACACCACCTACCGGTACGGCTGGTCGCCGGGCGTGCTCGGCCTGACCTTCCTGCTCACCGGCGTGTTGGGCGTGATCGTGCAGATGTTCCTGGTGGGGCCGGTCGTTGCCCGGATCGGTGAGCGAAACGCCGTCCTGCTCGGCGCTACCTGCGGGGTCCTGGGATTCGCCTGGTACGGCGCGGCGTCGACGGGCTGGCTCTACCTTCTGGGGGCGCCGATCTTCGCCGGCGTCGGTTTCCTGATGCCGGGGCTGCAGGGCCTGATGACCCGGCGCGTGCAGCCGCACGAGCAGGGGCAGCTTCAAGGCGCGAACCAGAGCCTCACCGGCATCGCCTCGGTGGCAGGGCCGCCACTATTCGGACTCGTGTTCGCCTGGTCGATTCGACACGACGCGACGCTGCACGCGCCCGGCCTGGCGATCTACCTGGCCGCCGGCATGCTGGCGGGGGCCTTCGCGCTCGCGCTGGGCGTGGCGAAGGCTCCGGACGCACAGCCTGTGCGGGCTTGAAGCGACGCCATTTTTGCGCCTGAAACCTCCGGAAATAGCCAAGCGTTTCGCGGTTTTCCCGGAGAGACCATGCGCGCGCACCGCGTCCTCGTTTCCGTCCTCGCCCTGACCCTCGTCGGCCACGCCGGCCTCGCCTCCGCCCAGCCGTCGCTGGCCCAGCCGAACCGCTCCCCGCCGGCGAGCGCGGTGGCCATGAAGCAGTCCTTCGCGCCCGTGGTGCAGCGGGCGGCCCCCGCCGTGGTCAACATCTCGTCGAAGCGGCTGGTGCGCGCGCAGACGGACCCCTTCTGGGAGCTGTTCGGCCTGGGCGCGCCGCGGGCCCGCGTGCAGGGCTCCCTGGGCTCGGGCGTCATCGTCCGCGCCGACGGGGTCATCGTCACCAACAACCACGTGGTTCAGGGCGGCCAGGAGATCACCGTCTCGTTGGCCGACCGGCGCGAGTTCACCGCCCGCGTGCTGCTGGCCGATCCGCGCACCGACATCGCGGTCCTGAAGATCGACGTCCCGGCCGGCGAGCGCCTGCCGACGCTTGCTATCGACGACACCTCCGACGCCCAGGTGGGCGACCTGGTGCTGGCCATCGGCGACCCGTTCGGCGTCGGCCAGACGGTCACCAACGGGATCATCTCGGCCCTGAACCGCACCGCCGATCCCACGGGCGACGCGGCCACGGCCTACATCCAGACGGACGCGGCCATCAATCCTGGCAACTCCGGCGGCGCGCTGGTCGACATGGACGGCGACCTGATCGGCATCAACAGCTTCATCCTCTCGCGCTCCGGCACCTCGTCGGGGGTCGGCTTCGCGGTGCCGGCGGCCGTCGTGCGCCGCGCGGTGGAGACGGCGGTGGGCGGCGGCCGTGCGGTCGTGCGGCCGTGGCTCGGCGCCCGCCTGCAGAACGTCGACGCCGAGATCGCCCGTACGCTCGGCCTGCCGCGCCCGACCGGCGCGCTGGTGGCCGACGTCTGGCCGGGCGGCCCAGCGGACCGCGCCGGCGTCCGGCAGGGGGACGTGGTCACCAGCGTCAACGGCGAGCCCGTGGTGGAGGCCGCCACGTTGAACTACGCCGTCGGCAACAGCCGGCCGGGCGACACGGTGCGGATCACCGTCCGCCGCGGCGAGCGCGACCTGCCGCTCAGCCTGCGCGCCGAGGCGCCCCCGGCCACCCCGGCCCGCGACGAGCGGGTGATCAGCGGCCAGAACCCGCTGAACGGCGCGACCGTGGTGAACCTCTCGCCGGCCGTCGCGGACGAGCTCGGCATCGACGTCTTCGCCGGCCCCGGGGTGCTGATCACCAACGTCGGCCGCGGGTTTGCCATGAACGCCGGCTTCCGCCCGGGCGACATCGTCCGGGCGGTGAACGGTCGCGACGTGAGCTCCACCCGCGACCTCGCCTCAGTGCTCGGGGCACGGGTCCCGCTCTGGCAGATCACGATCCAGCGCAACGGACAGCTCGTGACCGCGACCTACCGGGCGTGAGCATGCTAGAGGCAGCCCATGGCTGACCTCTTCGAAGCCGCCGGGCTGACCCCGTCCGCCCCGTCGCCGCTCGCCGACCGGCTGCGCCCGCAGACGCTGGCCGAGGTGGTGGGGCAGGACCATCTGCTGGGGCCGGATGGGCCGATCGGGCGCATGGCCGAGGCGAAGCGCCTCGCCTCGATGATCCTCTGGGGCCCGCCGGGGACCGGGAAGACGACCATCGCGCGCCTGCTGGCCAAGGCGGCCGGGTACGAGTTCCAGCAGCTCTCGGCGGTGTTCTCGGGCGTCGCCGACCTGAAGAAGGCGTTCGAGCAGGCCAGGGTGCGCCGGGCCGCGGGACAGGCCACCCTGCTGTTCGTCGACGAGATCCACCGCTTCAACCGCGCCCAGCAGGACGGCTTCCTGCCTTTCGTGGAGGAGGGGATCGTCACCCTCGTGGGCGCGACCACCGAGAACCCGTCGTTCGAGCTCAACGGGGCGCTGCTCTCCCGCTGCCAAGTGTTCGTCCTGAAGCGCCTGGACGAGGAGGCGCTGGACAGCCTGCTGGCGAAGGCCGAGGCCTTCGAGGGGCGGCCGCTGCCGCTCGATGCGGACGCACGGCGCGCCCTGGTGGCCCTGGCCGACGGCGATGGCCGCTACCTGCTGACGCTCGCCGAGACCCTGTTCAACATCGGCTCGGCCCGGCCGCTCACCACCCGGGAGCTCGGCCAGATTCTCCAGAAGCGGAGTCCCGCGTACGACAAGGACCGCGAGGAGCACTACAACCTCGTCTCCGCCCTCCATAAGTCGATCCGCGGCTCCGACCCGGACGCGGCGCTCTACTGGCTGGCGCGGATGCTGCAGGGTGGAGAGGACCCGCTGTTCATCGCCCGGCGGCTGATCCGGGCGGCGGCGGAGGACATCGGGGAGGCCGATCCCATGTCGCTGGTGTTGGCCAACGCGGCGAAGGACACCTACGACTTCCTCGGGTCGCCGGAGGGCGAGATCGCGCTGGCCCAGCTCGTCGTCCACCTGGCGGCCGCGCCCAAGTCCAACGCCGTCTACGTGGCCTACAAGGCGGCCATGAAGGCCGCCAAGGAGACGGGCTCGCTGATGCCGCCCAGCCACATCCTGAACGCCCCCACGCGGCTCATGAAGGACCTGGGCTACGGCAAGGGCTACGCCTACGACCACGACGCCGAGGGCGGCTTCTCGGGCCAGAACTACTTCCCGGACGGCATGGCCCGGCGCCAGTTCTACCAGCCCCGGGGGGAGGGCTCCGAGGCGCGCATCAAGGAGCGGCTGGAGCGGTGGGCGGCGCTGCGCAAAGAGCGCTCCGGCGGCGACTGATCGCCAACCATTGTTCTTCCAAATCGTCAGGCGTAGGCTGACCCCGCATCCTTAGGGGGGAAGCACATGACGACGACCACTCACGCGGGCGCCGCCCGCGGTTCGACGCCCTGGCACCTGTGGCTGGTGGGGGCGCTCGCCATCCTGTGGAACGGCTACGGCGCGTTCGACTACACCATGACCCACCTGCAGGGCGACGCATGGCTGCGGGCGGCCGGCATGACCGAGGCGCAGATCTCCTACTTCAACGCGATGCCGGCCTGGATGACAGGCGTGTGGGCGGTCGGCGTCTGGGGCGGGCTGCTGGGCGCGGTCCTGCTCCTGGCCAGGCGGCGCCTGGCGCTGCCGGTGTTCCTGATCTCCCTGGCCGCCTTCCTGCTCAGCCTGCTCTACACCTACGCCCTGTCCGATGGCGCCGCGGTGATGGGCCAGATGGCGATGACCATGAACCTCGTGATCTTCGCCGGCTGCGTCTTCTTCGCGTGGTACGCCTGGGCGATGACGAAGCGGGGCCTGCTCCGCTAAACGGGGTGGGTGAAAGTCCCAAAGCGTCCCGTTCAGCTCAGCCGCGAGGAAGTCGACCTCGTCCGGTCCCTGGTGATCTATGAGGACCCGCACATCCTGGCCCTGAACAAGCCGGCCGGCCTGTCCAGCCAGGGGGGGCGGGGGCAGGTCAACACCCTGGATGAGATGCTCTGGGCCTTCGCCAGGCCGGGCAAGGCGCGGCCACGGCTGATCCACCGGCTCGACCGAGACACCTCGGGCGTGATCCTCACCGCCAAGACCCAGCCGGCCGCGAGCTTCCTGGGCAAGGCGATGATGGCGCGGAAGTTCGCCAAGACCTACCGCGCCATCGTGACGCCGGGCGCGACCGAGCCGCGCGAGGGTGTGGTCGACAGGCCGCTGCGGCGCGAGGAGATCGGCCGCGAGGCCTACATGCGCGTCTGCGCGCCGGACCACCCGGACGCCGAGGCGGCGCGCACCCGCTTCCGCACGCTCGCCGAAGGGCAGGGCGCCGCCCTGCTGGAGGTGGATCCCGAGACCGGACGCATGCACCAGATCCGCGTGCACCTCGCGTCTCTCGGCCGGCCGATCGCCGGAGACGTGCGCTATGGCGGCGCGTTGGTGGTGAGCGGCCAAGCCGTCCCGCGCCTGATGCTGCACGCGCTCGCACTGGTCTTCCCGCATCCGGGCGGCGGCGAGATGCGCCTGGAGGCGCCGGTCCCGGCCGACATGGCGAAGCTGCTCGCGGCGCTGAAGCTCGGCTGAATCGGAACGGCGCCGCCAATCCGCCCGTTTCGGGTGGCAAGCAGCGGAACCAGAACGGCTTTTCCGCACGAACCAGAGCCTGAGATGAAACGCCTCGTCCTTCCCGCGCTCGCCGCCCTGACGCTGGCCGGCTGCGCCAGCACGCCGACCGCCTACCAGCCGGCCACGGGCCCGCAGGCCGTGGGGTACTCCGAGTACCGGATCGAGCCCGGCCGATACCGCATCACGTTCCGCGGCGGTCCAGGCGCTCCGCCGGCGCAGGTGAGCGACTACGCCCTGCTGCGCGCGGCCGACCTCGCCGTCGCCGAGGGCTACGACTGGTTCCGGGTCTCCGACCGCCTGCTGGAGGGGCAGCCGAACCGCGGGCCGCGCGTCAGCTTCGGGGTGGGCGGCATGGACTTCGGACGCCGCTCGAGCGTCGGCGTCGGCGTCGGCACCGGTTTCAACCTGGGCGGCGGCCCCGCCGCGACGGCCACCATCGAGGTGTTCATGGGCCGCGGCCCGCGGCCGCCGGGCGTCGACGTCTACGATCCGCGCGCCCTTCGCCAGAGCCTGCGCGGCGCCCCGGCCTAGCGGTCGCGCCCGCGGCGGCGCATAAGCGGCTCGATGCAGACTCTCCTCTACGTCGGGCTGGGCGGCGCGCTGGGCGCCATGGCCCGTTACCTGGTGGGCGTTCAGGCCGGCCGCGCCTTTGGCGGCGGCTGGCCGTACGGCACCTTCGCGGTGAACATCCTGGGCGGCCTCCTCATGGGCCTGTTGGCGGGTGTGCTCGCCCAGCGTGGCGGCGCCGACCAGGAGCGCTGGCGCCTGCTGCTCGGCGTGGGCGTCCTGGGCGGCTTCACCACGTTCTCGGCCTTCTCGCTGGAGCTCGCCCTGATGCTCGAGCGGCGCGCGCTCGGCGCGGCGGCGCTCTACGCCGTGGCCTCCGTGGCGCTTTCCACGCTGGCGCTGTTCGCCGGCCTCTTCGCCGCGCGCCGGGTGTTCGCATGAGGGAGGTCCGCACCCTCTACGTTGACAACGGCGAGGACGGCGTCCGCCTGGACCGATGGTTCAAGCGCCGCTGGCCGCACCTGAACCACGTGCAGATCCAGAAGCTCACCCGCTCGGGCCAGATCCGCGTGGACGGCGCCCGGGCCAAGCCCGACACGCGGCTGTCGGCCGGGTCGCAGGTCCGTGTGCCGCCGCTGCCGGACGCCCCGCCGCCACGAGACAAGGGGCAGATCGATCCGCGCGAGGCGGCCTTCGCCCGCTCGCTGGTGCTCTACGAGGACGAGGAGGTGCTGGCGCTCAACAAGCCGTCCGGCCTCGCGGTCCAGGGCGGGACCAAGACCTCGAAGCACGTCGACCGGCTGCTGTCCGCCTGGGGCGAGGGGCTGGAGCGGCCGAGGCTCGTTCACCGGCTGGACCGGGACACGTCGGGCGTCCTGGTGCTCGGCAAGACGCCGGGCGCGGCCGCCAAGCTGGCCGGCGCCTTCGCTCGGCGCCGGACGCAGAAGACCTACTGGGCGCTGGTGGCCGGCCTGCCCAAGCCGGGCGAGGGCGTGCTGGAGCTGCCGCTCGTGAAGCGTGGCGTCGGCGACCGGGAAATGATGGTCCCTGCCGAGCCCAAGGACCCCAACGCCGAGTCCGCCGAGACCGAGTTCGTGACGCTGAGCCGCGCCGCCGACAAGGTGGCCTGGATGGCGCTGTGGCCGCACACCGGCCGGACGCACCAGCTTCGCGCCCACATGCTGGCCATGGGCCACCCGATCCTCGGCGACCCCAAGTACCGCAACGAGACCTCGGCGGCCCTGTCCGAGGGGCTGAAGCTGCAGCTCCATGCGCGCCGGCTCGAGATCCCGCACCCGTCGCGCGGGACCCTGATCCTCGAGGCGCCGCTCAGTCCGGAGATGAAGGCCGGCTTCGACCGCTTCGGCTTCGACGAGCACGAGGCGGACCCGGAGCCGTTCGGCAAGAAACGCCGCTGAGCCGGCTTGCGCTCGGCGGCCGCCGTCCCCATTCAGGCCGGATGCAAAAAGGATTTCACGAGCCGGGCGAGAAGCCACGGCGCTTCTACAAGACCGTGGAGGTCGTGGAGGCCGACGGCGGGTTCGGCGTCGTGCTGGACGCGCGCGCCGTCCGCACGCCGAAAGGTGGGCGTCTGGTCCTGCCCACCCGCGCCGCGGCCGACCAGGTGGCCGGGGAATGGGCCGGGCAGGGCGAGCACATCGAGCTCGCCGCCATGCACGCCACGCGCCTTGCCAACACCGCCATCGAGTCGATCCCGCAGGCCCGCGAGGCCACTGCGGACCAGGTGGCGAGTTTCGCCGGCACCGACGTGCTCTGCTACTTCGCCGAGCAACCTGCGAGCCTCGTGCAGCGGCAGCAGGAGCGCTGGGGGCCCGTCCTGGCTCGCGCCGAGCAGGAGCTCGGCCTGAGCTTCGTCCGGGCCGCCGGCATCGTCCACCAGAGCCAGCCAGCGGCGACGCTCGCCGAGGTGAAGGCGCTGGCGCTGGCGCTGGACGACTTCGGCCTGGCGGGGCTGGCCTTCGGGACCTCGCTGTTCGGCTCGGCCGTCCTAGCCCTCGGCCTGCAGCGTGGCTGGCTGTCCGGCGAGGAGGCCTTCGAACTGTCCCGCGTCGATGAGAGCTGGCAAGAGGAGAAGTGGGGCGTCGACGCCGAGGCCGCGGAGCGGACCGAGCGTCTGCGCGGCGAGGCGCAGGTGCTCGAGCGCTGGTTCCGCAACCTCGGCGCCGCCTAGGCGCTCAGCGCGTCAGCGCGCCGCGAGGTGGGTCCGCTGCCGTTGCTCGGCCGAGGCGATCGCGCGGCGAACCTGCTTTGAGGCGTCGTCGATTGCGCGCATCCGGCAACCGCGCTGGGTGAGACGGTCCTGAAGCGGCATGACGCCGTATTCCTGGCACACAGCGACGACGGCGGCGTTGACCCGGCCCTGCAGGGCGGCGACGCCGGCCGACTGGGTGAGGTCGAGATCGGCGTAGCTCACGCGCTTGGTCATGGCCTCGATCTCGGCGGCGGATGTCGCAGCGGCGCCGGCGAAGGTGGCGATTGCGGCGACGGTCGCGAGCGTCAGGCCCTTGCTGATTTCGTTCCTGAACATCTCGATAGCTCCTTGGTTTGAGCCCCCCGATGACAGGATGCGCCGGTCGGCTGCGCCGGGGCGTGACCGCCGGCACGCTGCGGCCGGCGCGGCGTGGGCCGGGCGCTCCAAGCCTCTGACGTGGCGTGAGCTTGCCTAGCCCGGCGCAGCCCTCTACGCCTCTGCGGGCCTAGGGAGAGGACCCGCGTTGAAGGACATCCTGGAAGAGCTCGAACGGAAGCGCGCCAACGCCCGCATGGGCGGTGGCGAGAAGCGGATCGCCAGCCAGCACGCCAAGGGCAAGCTCACCGCCCGCGAACGCATCGACCTGCTGCTGGACGAGGGCTCGTTCGAGGAGTTCGACATGTTCGTCGAGCACCGGGCGGTCGACTTCGGCATGGCTGAGCAGAAGATCCCCGGCGACGGCGTGGTCACCGGCTGGGGGCGGATCAACGGCCGCACCGTGTTCGTGTTCTCGAAGGACTTCACGGTCTTCGGCGGCTCGCTGTCGGGCGCCCACGCGCAGAAGATCCTGAAGGTCCAGCGCCAGGCGCTGAAGATGGGCGCCCCGATCATCGGCCTGTTCGACGCCGGCGGCGCGCGCATCCAGGAGGGCGTCGAGAGCCTGGCGGGCTACGCCGACATCTTCCTTGAGAACACCCTGGCCAGCGGCGTCATCCCGCAGATCAGCGTCATCATGGGCCCGTGCGCCGGCGGCGACGTCTATTCGCCGGCGATCACCGACTTCATCTTCATGGTGAAGGACACGAGCTACATGTACGTAACCGGCCCCGACGTGGTGAAGACCGTCACCCACGAAGACGTCACCCACGAGGACCTCGGCGGCTATCGCATCCACGCCATGAAGTCGGGCGTGGTGGACGGGGCCTTCGACAACGACCTGGAGGCGCTCACCCAGGTCCGCCGGCTGGTGGACTTCCTGCCGAGCTGCAACCGCGAGAAGCCGCCGGTGCGGCAGAGCTTCGACGACCCGCACCGCGAGGAGATGAGCCTGGACACCCTGGTGCCGGCCAATCCCAACAAGCCTTACGACATGAAGGAGCTGATCCTGAAGGTCGTGGACGAGGCCGACTTCTTCGAGGTGTCGCCCGACTTCGCCAAGAACATCATCTGCGGCTTCGCCCGGATGGACGGCCAGCCGGTGGGGATCGTCGCCAACCAGCCGCAGGTGCTGGCCGGCGTGCTGGACATCGACGCCAGCCGCAAGGCGGCGCGCTTCGTGCGCTTCTGCGACGCCTTCGAGATCCCGATCGTCACCTTCGTGGACGTGCCGGGCTTCATGCCGGGCACCAAGCAGGAGCAGGGCGGCCTGATCCGCCACGGCGCCAAGCTGCTGTTCGCCTACGCCGAAGCCACCGTGCCCAAGATTACCCTGATCACCCGCAAGGCCTACGGCGGGGCCTACGACGTGATGAGCTCCAAGCACATCCGGGGGGACGTGAACTACGCCTGGCCGACCGCCGAGATCGCGGTGATGGGCTCCAAGGGCGCGGTGGAGATCATCTTCCGGAACCAGACGCCGGAGCAGCTCGCGGAGCGGGAGGCCGAGTACAAGGCCCGCTTCGCCAATCCGTTCGTGGCGGCGTCGCGCGGCTACATCGACGACGTGATCATGCCGCACGGCACCCGCCGGCGGATCGTCAACGCGCTGAAGAACCTCCGCGGCAAGCAGCTCTCCAATCCCTGGAAGAAGCACGACAACATCCCGCTCTAGGCCTCCGGCAAGTCCTCCTCACGAAGCCGAGAGCGCGGCGTCCTTGGTCGGAACGTCCATCGCCGACCCGTGTTGTGCCCACAGGGCCGCTTGCGCCCTGAGAGCCTGAAACACGGAGGACTGCCCCATGGCCGACAGATGGATGGACGAGCGCGACCGTCAGATGCGGGACCGCGACTGGCGCCGGTCGGAGAGCTACGGACGGGGCGGCGACTACGGACGCGACGACGACCAGCGCGGCGGCCGCGAGGACTACCGCGGCGGCTACGACTTCGACTACCGCAGCCGCGGCGAGGGGCGCAGCTTCGGCGCCGGCGACGACGAGTTCGGCGCCCGCTTCGAGGGGCCTGACCGCGACCGGGTGTTCGGCGAGCGCGAGACCGGCGAGAACTACACCCGCGGCACGGGCATGAGCTCCGGCGGCGGGACCTACGGCGGCGGCGACAGCTACGGCCGTGGCGCGGGCGGCGGCCGCTCCAGCGGCTACCAGGGCCGGAGCATGGGCGGCGGCGGTGGCGGGCGCGGCGGCGACTGGCAGGACCGCGACTATCAGGGGACCAGCCCCGCCTTCCGCACCCAGGACCAGGGCGCCGTGCACGGCCGCGACTGGCAAGGCCGCGACTACGGCGGGCCGAGCCCGGCGTTCCGAAACGAGGATTACACCCGCGGCGGCCAGGACTATTCCTCGGGCGGGCGCTACTACGGCGACGACGACCGCCAGCCGATCTACCGCGAGGAGTACGGCATGGGCGGCCGCGAGTACGGCAAAGTGCCCGGCGGCTACGACGCCCGACGCGAAGGCTTCGGCGGCGGCCGTCAGTCCTACGGCGGCGGCTACGGCGCCGACAGCTACGGCCAAGCCTATGCCGACCGCGGCGACTACCGGCAGGGTAACATGCGCCCGGCCTACGGCGGCACGGCCTCCGGCGGCACGGGCGGATACGACTTCGAACGCGGCTACGGCGATGGCGGCCGCCAGGGCGACGACCGCGGCGGCGGCCGCGATCCCATGGACCGCGCGGGCGACTTCCTGAGCCGGGCCGGCCAGAAGATCTCCAACTGGTTCCGCGGCGACAGCCTGATGGAAGGCTCGCGCGGCGACGAGCCGCGCGGCTTCCGCGAGGACTACGGCCGCGACTGGCGCATGGAGGACCGTGGCCACCGTGGACGTGGGCCGAAGGGCTACAAGCGCTCCAACGAGCGGATCAGCGAGGAAGTCCACGAACGCCTCGCCGACGACAGTTGGCTCGACGCCTCGAACATCGACGTGAAGGTGGAGGG
This sequence comes from Phenylobacterium sp., assembly GCF_041913825.1. Taxonomy (GTDB): domain Bacteria; phylum Pseudomonadota; class Alphaproteobacteria; order Caulobacterales; family Caulobacteraceae; genus Phenylobacterium. The sequence continues at coordinate 30,472 of NZ_JAYSEO010000027.1, read as the reverse complement.
CGGCGAGGTGACGCTGTCCGGCACGGTGGAGAACCGTCAGGCCAAGCACCGCGCCGAGCGGCTGGTCGAGGACATCTCCGGCGTCGACCATGTGCAGAACAATCTGCGCGTGGCCTCGAACCCCGTCACCGGCTCGGGCTCGGGCTTCGGCGACAGCGCCACCGAGACCCTGATGAGCCGCGACGGCCCGGCGACCGGCGCCGGCAACACGGGCCAGGACTCCGCGTCCACCCGCACCACGACCCGCCGGACCTGAGGCGAACCGCGTCCCTTCTCCCCACGCGGGAGAAGGGACAGCCTCCCTCCATGCGCCGCCTGATTCCCCTGGCCGCTGCGCTGGCGCTCTCCGGCTGCGCCACGACGCCCGAATCCACGTGCCCGGCCGACTTCGGCTCGTTCTTCGCGCGGTTCAGCGAGGACGTGGCGTTCCAGCGCGAGTTCACCTCGCCCACGGTGGTGACCACCGACTACGATCCGGCCGGCACGCCGGAGACGACGGTCGCGCGGAAGCCGAAGACGGAGCTCAGCTATCCGGTCGTGCCGAACGGCCGCGAGCGCGCCGCCGAGCGCATGAGGATGAAGACCGAGGCCCAGGGCCAGCGGACCCGAGTGACGCTGAGCCTGCCCGACAGCGACGCCTTCATGGTCACCTATGAGTTCGAGCGGCGCGGCTGCTGGGCGCTCGTGCGGGTCGAGGACCAGTCGATCTAGTAGGCGAAGGCCCGGTAGCTCTCCTCGCGCGCCGCCGCCTCGGCCTTGGTCTCGAACACCGGATTGAACCGCAGCCAGCGCCGCGCCCGCTCGGGCATCGACACCAGCACCTCGGCCGGGACGCGGATGTTCACCTCGGGGCGGAACAGCCAGCGTCGCGAGTAGCCGATCACCACCATCGGGCGCGGGGTGGACGAGGGATTGGGGGTGCCGCGGTGGATGTGGCGCACGTCGCGGATCATCACGTCGCCGCGGTTCATGTAGCCCTTCACCAGCGGGATCTCGCCGGTCTCGACGGCGCGCATGCCGTCGGCCTTGGACATCATGTGGGTGCCAGGCGCGTACTCCATGGGCCCGGTCTCGTCGGTGACGTCGATCAGCGGGAAGTTGACGGCGAGCTGGTAGGGCGGCGTCTCGACGCCGCTCTCCGGGAACAGGAGCTGGGTGTCGCGGTGCAGGTCCTGGTACTCCGAGCCCAGGCAGGGTGTGTCGGTGGCGAGCTGGCACATGACGCCGTCGGCGCCCACCAGTTCCTCCACCACCGCCATGATGGCGTTGTTGTCGACGATCTGCGGGTCGGCCCAGAGGTCCTGGAAGGGGAGGGTGACGTAGTACCGGTTCGCGCCGCGGTTCGGGTCGTCGCCCTCACGGCGGATGGCGTCCTGCAGAAGCGGCTGGAAGGCGGCGTTCCACCGGTCGATGGTCTCGACCGGGATCAGGCCGCGAAGGATGGTGAGGCTGGTCTCGCGCACCTCGTCGGCGTGCGCGCGGGCCTGGGCGGATGTCAGCTTCATGGGGGTGTTTCCTCGGATTGGCCGCGAGGGTAACGCCGGGGAACCGGCCAAGCTTTGGGGGCGATTCGTCGCATGGAGGCGGAATCCACAGACATCGCGCCGTGGCTCGCCCGATGGGGCCTGGAGCTGGACGGCTGGCCGTTCCAGACCGTGTGGACGCGGAGTCTCCTGCAGCCGGTCCGCCGCGGCGCCGAGCCCTGCATGCTGAAGCTCGCCCTCTACCACGAGGAGGTGAAGGGGGCGGAGCTCATGGCCTGGTGGGCGGGGCAGGGGGCCGCGCCCGTGCTCGCGCAGGAGGGCCACGCCCTCCTGATGCTTCGCGCCTCGGCCGCCGAGGCGCTAAAGGACTGGGTGGCCGCCGGCCGGGACGACGCCGCCACCGAGGTGCTCTGCCGGGTCCTGGCCGAACTGCATCGCCCGCGCGCCGGCGCCCCGCCCCAGGGCCTGATCCGGCTGGAGGACTGGTTCCGGTCGGTGGAACGACAGGTGGCCCAGGACGAGGTCTTCGCCCGTGGGCGCCGACTGGCGCAGACGCTGCTGGCTGAGCCGAGGGACGTGCGGCTGCTGCACGGCGACATGCACCACGACAACGTGCTGCATTTCGGGCCCCGGGGCTGGCTCGCCATCGACCCCAAGGGGGTGATCGGCGAGCGGGCTTACGACTACGCGAACATCTTCCGAAATCCGGAGATGGCCACGCCGCTGTCGCCCGGCCGGCTCGAGCGGCAGTTGGCCCTGGTTTCCCGGCAGGCCAACCTGGATCCGCGCCGGCTGCTCCAGTGGGTCTGCGCCCACGCCGTGCTGTCCCTGGCCTGGTGTCTCGAGGACGGGCTCTACCCCGACCGGTCGATCGACTTCATCCGCCTGGCCTTCGCCCGCCTGGACGCCTGAGCGCCGGCTTGTGCTGGATCAAGGCGGAGCCAGCATGCTCCGCGGAGGCTCGGCACGATGGGCATGCTGTTTCACCAGCTCTGGATCGCAACGGCGATCGTCTCGGCGACGATCGTCATCCACCTCGTCGGCCTCGACGCGCTGCAGGCGCTCGTCCGCTGGCACCTGCGGCGGCTGGCCCGGTGGATCACGCTCGACCGGTTGTTGGTGCCGCTGGGCATCGTGCTCGGGCTGTTCGTCCTGCACGGTGTCGAGATCTGGCTCTACGCGCTGATCTACTGGCGCACCGGCATGCTCGGCACGCTTGAGCAGGCGCTCTACTTCTCGACCAGCGCCTATTCGACGGTCGGGGAGACGGGGGCCCTGCTGCCGGAAGCCTGGCGGATCGTGGGCGTCCTGGAGGCGATCAACGGGATGCTGCTGATCGGCTGGTCCACCGCCTTCCTGTTTCAGATCCTGCAGCACCTGATGTGGGACGACGCCGAGTCCCACAGCCTCCCGCGGGGCGCCATCGCCCGTCGCCGCCGGAAGGGCGACTAGAGCGGCGGCATGGCCGGCGGCAGGCCGGCGCGCGGCGCGACCGGGCCGCCGGCCGCGAAGGCGCCGCAGCGCAGCCAGTTCATGCTGCGCGTCCCGAACACCTCGACGCAGGCGCCGACCTCGTCGGGTGCGACGCGACCTTGGCGCGCCAGCCAGGTGCATTGTGCGACCGCGCCGATCAGGTAGCTCGCCACCGGCGTGGCGGCGAGGGCTCGGTCTGGGATCCGGCTCTCGCCGGTGGTGGTGTCGGTGAAGGCGTTGGTGAAGAAGAACGGCGTGACGGAGATGGTGTGGGCCAGCTCGTGTGCCGCCACGTTGACCGCACAGGACCGCTCCACCTGATCGTCCGAGGCGTACTGGTCGAGGTGGGCCCGACCGAGGCTCATGCCGGCATAGACCCCGGTCTCGATGTAGCCGCCGGCGCTGGCGTGTTCGCGCCGCGGGTCACGGGCGTCGGCGCCGCCGACCAGCTCGACATCCAGCGGGGCGTAGCGCGAGCCCCAGGTCTCGTTCGCGGTCCAGGCGGCCACCCGGGCGAGGGGGACCTCACCTGTGCGGCGGTTGGCGTAGACCTCGGGATAGCGCCGCTCCAGCGTGAGCAGGTTGCGCTGGAAGTCGTCCGAACGGAGCACAGCATAGGCGTCGCGCAGGAGGGCCGCGGCCTGCGCCTGCTCGGCCCGCGAGGCGGCGCCCGTCACCCCGCGAAACGGCAGGTCCCGGGGCGAGGGGACGGCGAGCTGCTTCCAGGCGAGCCAGGCGACGGCCAGCAGGCAGGCGCCCAGCGCCCACAGGCTGGAGACGGCGAGCGGGCGGGGAACCGGCTCGGACAGGCGCTACTCGGCCGCCTGGAGATGGGCGTTGTCGCCGCGGCCGAGCGGGTCGCGCAGCGGGTGGCCATCCGGCACGAACTCCAGCGACACCGAATTGATGCAGTAGCGCAGGCGGGTCGGCGGCGGTCCGTCGGGGAAGACGTGGCCCTGGTGGCTGTCGCAGCGCGCGCAGCGGGTCTCGATCCGGATCATGCCGTACGAGGTGTCGCGCACCGCCTTAACGTGCGCCTCGTCGAACGGCGCCCAGAACGAGGGCCAGCCCGTGCCGCTCTCGAACTTGGTCTTGTGCCGGAATAGCGGCAGGGCGCAGAGGCGGCAGCAGTAGACGCCGTCGTCCTTCTGATCGAGCAGCCCGCCGCAGAACGGCGCCTCGGTGCCGTGGTGGAGGAGGACGTCCGCCTCCTCCTGGGAGAGGCCCGCCTCCAGCCGCTTGCGTTCCTCAGGGTTAGGCGACGAGAGATCGAAACCGGAAGGGGAGACCGCTGGCGTGCTCATGGACGCCAATCTAAGGTCCGCCCGTCGCCGCTTAAAGGGCTCCCGTGAAGACCGGAATGTTCTCCAAGATCCTGATCGCCAATCGCGGCGAGATCGCCGTCCGCATCATTAAGACCTGCCGCCGCATGGGGATCGCCACCGTGGTGGTCTATTCCGAGGCCGACGCCGACTCGATGGCGGTGGAAATGGCCGACGAGGCCGTGTTCATCGGCGGCGCGCCGGCGTCCGAGAGCTACCTGGTGGCCGACAAGATCGTAGACGCGGTCCGGCAGACGGGGGCGCAGGCGGTGCACCCGGGCTTCGGTTTCCTGTCCGAGAACGCCGGCTTCGCGCGCCGACTGGCCGCGGAGGGGATCGTCTTCATCGGGCCCAATCCCAAGGCCATCGAGGCCATGGGCGACAAGATCGAATCGAAGAAGTTCGCCGCGAAGGCCGGCGTCTCCACCGTGCCCGGCCACGTGGGCGAGATCGACGACACCGACCACGCCATCCGCATCGCCGAGGAGATCGGCTATCCGGTAATGATCAAGGCGTCGGCCGGCGGCGGGGGCAAGGGCATCCGGGTCGCCTGGAACCGCAAGGACGTGGAGGAGGGCTTTCCGGCGGTGCGCGCCGAGGCCAAGGCCTCGTTCGGCGACGACCGCATCTTCATCGAGAAGTTCATCGAGAGTCCCCGGCACGTGGAGATCCAGGTGCTGGGCGACAAGCACGGCAACGTGGTCCACGTGTTCGAGCGCGAGTGCTCGATCCAGCGCCGCAACCAGAAGGTCATCGAGGAGGCGCCGAGCCCGCTCCTCGACGAGAAGACCCGCAAGGCCATGGGCGAGCAGGCCGTCGCCCTGGCCAAGGCCGTCGGCTACGACTCGGCGGGCACGGTGGAGTTCGTCGCCGGCCAGGACCGGTCGTTCTTCTTCCTCGAGATGAACACCCGCCTGCAGGTGGAGCACCCGGTCACCGAGCTGATCACCGGGATCGACCTGGTGGAGCAGATGATCCGCGTGGCGGCCGGCGAGCCCCTGCCGTTCGCGCAGAAGGACCTGAAGATCAACGGCTGGGCCATTGAGAGCCGAATCTACGCCGAGGACCCGTACCGCGGCTTCCTGCCGTCCATCGGCCGGCTGGTGCGCTACGACCCGCCGGGCGAGGGGAAGGGGGCGGAGGCGGTGGTCCGCAACGACGCCGGCGTTCGCGAGGGTGACGAGATCTCGATGTTCTACGACCCGATGATCTCCAAGCTCTCCACCTGGGCGCCCACCCGGGAAGCGGCCATCGCGGCCATGGGCCGGGCGCTTGAGGACTTCCACATCGAGGGGCTGGGCCACAACGTGCCCTTCCTGGCCGCGGTCATGGACCAGGAGCGCTTCCGGTCGGGCAAGCTCTCCACCAGCTACATCAAGGACGAGTTCCCCGACGGCTTCCACGGCACGCCGCCCACCGACTTCCAGCGGGACGTGATGGTCGCCGTCGCCTGCGCCATGCACCGCACCTATCTCAGCCGCGGCGCGCCCGAGCTGATCCGCTCGGAGTGGATCGTGGCCGAGAACGGGACCAAGCGGACGGTGCGGGCCGGCGATGGGACGATCGAGTTTCTCGACGAGGGCCGGACCCTGCGGCTCGGCGAGGTGCGGTGGCGCCCCGGCCAGCCGACGTTCCGCGGCGTGCTCGACGGCGTGCTGTTCACGGCGCAGGTGCGGCCCGCCGCCGAAGGCTATGTGATCCGCCACCGCGCCGCCCAGGCCCAGGTCCTGGTGCTGACTCCGCGCTCGGCGGAGCTACACGAGAAGCTGCCGCCGAAGAAGGCGGCCGACACCTCGAAGATGGTGCTCTCGCCCATGCCCGGCCTGGTGGTCAGCGTCGACGTCGCCCCCGGGCAGGAGGTGAAGACCGGCGAGGTGGTCGTGGTGCTCGAGGCCATGAAGATGCAGAACATCATCCGGGCCGAGGTGGACGGCGTGGTGAAGGCGGTGAACACCAGGTCCGGCGACAGCGTCGCCGCCGACGAGGTCCTGGTGGAGTTCGCTTAAGCGAGCTGCGCTATAAGGGCTCGCATGAACGGGCAGATCGCCTGGAGCGAGCTCTTCTTCTCCGCCGCCGGACGCGCGCCGCGCGCGCCATCCTGGCTCGCCGCGCTCGCCCTGCTGGGCGCTGCGGCCCTCTACGAGGCCCTGGTGGGCGCGACGCTGCACTGGCTGACCGGCTGGTTCGTCTACCCCGCGCTCGTCTACTGCGGCGCCTGCGTGCTCTCGAAGCGTCTTCACGACCGCGGCCGCTCCGGATGGTGGGCGGCGCTGATTCTCGCGGCCGTGGTCGCGGTCTGGCCGCACCCGGTGGGCTTCCTCGACTTCGTCTTCTTCCTGGTGCTCGTCTGGGCGGGCGTCGAGCTCGGCGTCATGCCGGGCGAGCTGGGGACGAATCGCTACGGGCCGAACCCGCTGCGGACGGCGTTGGCCTGAGCCGAGCCCGCCTCTAGAGCGGCGGCGGCGCGTCGGCGACCTCGCCGAACACGCGGCGGAAGCTCGCCTTCAGGGCCGCGTCGGCCTCGTCCATGGTTACCGGCAGCCCCAGGTCCACGAGGCTGGTCACCCCGTGCTCAGTAACCCCGCAGGGCACGATGCCGGAGAAGTGCGAGAGATCCGGCTCCACGTTGAGCGCGACGCCGTGGAAGCTGACCCATTTCCTGAGCTTCACGCCGATGGCGGCGATCTTTTCCTCCCGCGAAGGCGCGCCGGGGGCCTTGCGCTCCACCCAGACGCCCACGCGGTGCTCGCGCATCTCGCCCTTCACGTTGAACGCGTCGAGCGCCCCGATCACCCAGGCCTCGAGGGCGGCCACGAAGGCCCGCACGTCGCGCCGGCGCTTCGTCAGGTCGAGCATGACATAGGCCACCCTCTGGCCCGGGCCGTGATAGGTGAACTGCCCGCCGCGGCCGGACCTGAACACGGGGAAGCGATTCGCATCGAGCAGGTCGCCGGCCTTGGCCGAGATGCCCGCGGTGTAGAGCGGCGGATGCTCCAGCAGCCAGACGAGCTCGCCCGCGCGGCCTTCCGCTATCGCTTCGGCGCGCGCCTCCATGGCCGCCACCGCCTCGGGGTAGGGCACGTATCCCGCCGAAACGGCCCAGCCCGCCGGAGCGGCGTCTTCGCGGCCGAAAAGCACGGCGTTCGGTTCGGGGTTTAACACGTGGTCAAGCATGTTGAACGAATGTGGGCGTCCGGGCGGCGGAGTGGAAGCCGTCCATCGAGTCGGGTTTTCGCTGTCGTCGAGGGCGTGGGTTCGTGAGCCAGGTCAAGGCGGTCAATGTCGATATCCAGGTGGTGCTGGGGCGCGCGCAGCTCCCCATGCAGCAGCTCCTGCGCATGGGCCGCGGTGCGGTGATTCCCCTGGACGCGACGGTGAACGAAGAGGTCTGGATCCTGGCCAACAACCACCCGGTGGCGCGCGGCGAGATCCAGATCAACGAAGACCGCATCTCCATCGCGGTGACCCGCGAGGCCAATGTCTACGACTTCATGGCGGGCGGCGGCCAATAGGGGCGAAAGCCGCCCTTCACAAACCCATCGGCGTTTGCTACCTGCCGCGCCTCACCACGAGCGGTCGTGGCGGAATTGGTAGACGCGCAGCGTTGAGGTCGCTGTGGGGCAACCCGTGGAAGTTCGAGTCTTCTCGACCGCACCATCCTGCTTCGCCCGCCGGGCTGCGCAGGATTAGTGGAGGCGCTTCGCGTCGAAGCGGGAGCCCTGCGAAGCAGGGCTTCTCGACGGCGCCAGTGAATCAGGATCATTCGATCGGCTAAGCCAGAGTCCGTCCATCACGTCGCGCAGGGAGGTCCGCATGGTACGCGATGACGATCCCGAGCGGATGGACAAGGCGAACGAGGCCGAGGAAGACCTGGAAGACCTCGCGCTCGGCGAGGACTACGCCTTCAATCCCGAATTCGTCCGGATGGTGGCCGACGCGCTGGACCGCGGCGATTCGGAGCGCCTGCGCGAGCTGCTGGGCGCCCTGCGCGCCGAGGACATCGCCGACCTGATGGGCTTCCTCTCCGCGGACGATCGCGAGGAGCTCCTCCCGCACCTCGATCCCGAGGTGCTGGGCGACGTCATCAACGAGCTCGACACCGAGATCCGCGAGGAGATCCTCGAGCACGTCTCGCCGGCCACGCTCGCCAAGGCGCTCGGCGAGATGGATTCCGACGACGCCGCCGACGTGGTCGACGACCTCGAGGAGGACATGCGCGCGCAGGTGCTCGCCGCCATGCCCGAGGTGGAGCGGGCGGCCATCGAGACCTCGCTCGCCTATGAGGACGAGACCGCCGGCCGGCTGATGCAGCGCGAGGTGGTGGCGGCGCCGCAGTTCTGGACGGTCGGCCAGGCCATCGACCACTTCCGACGGGAAGAGGACGATCTGCCCGAGCTGTTCTTCGACGTCTATGTGGTGGATCCGGCCTACAAGCCCGTGGGCGCCGTCCCGGTCAGCCACCTGCTGCGCGCCCGGCGCGAGACGCCGCTCGCGCAGATCATGGAGCAGGTGACCGAGATCGCGGTCGACATGGACCAGGAAGAGGTCGCCTACATCTTCGACAAGTACCACCTGATCTCGGCGCCGGTGGTCGAGGCGGGCGGGCGGCTCGTGGGCCAGATCACCGTCGACGACATCGTCGGCGTCATCCAGGAGGAGCGCGAGGAGGACATCCTCGCGCTCGCCGGCGTGTCCGACGCCGGCCGCGACGCCGGCGTGTTCGGTATCGTCCGCTCGCGCCTGCCATGGCTGCTGCTCAACACCGTGACGGCCGCGGCGGCGTCCAGCGTGATCCGCGGCTTCGAGGGCGAGATCGACAAGCTGGTGACCCTGGCCGTTCTGATGCCCATCGTGGCCTCGCTCGGCGGCAACGCCGCCACCCAGACCCTGGCGGTCGCCGTGCGCGCCCTGGCCAGCCGCGAGCTCTCCGCTGTCAACGCCGGCCGTACGGTCCTGCGAGAGATGCTGGTGGGCCTGATGAACGGCGCGGCGCTGGCGGTCCTCACCGGCGTCGTGATTTACCTGCTGTTCGGCCACGTGCTCCTGTCCGTGGCCTTCGGCATGGCGCTGGTCATCAACCTGTTCGTCGCCGCCCTGGGCGGCGCACTGATCCCGCTCGCCCTCGAACGAGCCGGCCGCGACCCGGCGGTCTCCTCGTCCGTGTTCGTCACCTTCCTCACGGATTTCACCGGCTTCTTCGCCTTCCTGGGCCTCGCCGCGCTCATCCTGTTGTAAACCCTTAGCGGGTTAAGCTGACGGTCCGGGCCTTGCTGGTCCCGGCGGGACGCCCCGGCGTCTGTGTCGAAATGGGTCAGTGAGGGTATGACGCCGCGCCACCAGGTCTCCCGGGCCGCGATCGAGCTGACCAAGCGGTTCGAGGGCTATCGCCGCAAGGCCGCCCAACTGCCCGACGGGCGGTGGACGATCGGCTACGGCCACACCCTGACGGCGCGCCAGGGCGCGGAGGTGTCGGAATCCGACGCCGAGGCTCTGCTGCTGTACGACCTGCTGACGGTCTCGAAGGCGGTCAACGAGCTCACCTTCACTCCGCTCACCCAGAACCAGTTCGACGCGCTCTGCGCCTTCGCCTTCAACATCGGCCTCCTGAACTTCCGCCGCAGCCGGGTGCTGAAGCTGGTCAACGAGGGCGCGCTGATCCAGGCCGCCTGCAGCATGGAGCTGTGGCGCAAGGCCGAGTTCGAGGGCGAGGTGATCGTCATCGACGCCCTGGTCCGCCGCCGCTCGGCCGAGAAGACCCTGTTCCTCACTCCGCCGAACGACGGCTGGGTGCCGGTCCCGTCCGCCATCCTGAAGCCCGACCTGGACGAGGCCGCCGAGGCCCTGGTCCCGGCCGAGCCGCCGGCGCCGGTGGTGACCTCGCTCGACGGCGAGGCGGTGCGGGTGCTGCGCGCGGACGAGGCCGCGCCGCCGCCGGTTCCGCCAGAGACCCACGAAAGCCCCGTCACCGCCGCAGCCGAGGCGGTCACCGCCCGGCTCGCCACCGTGTTCAAGGACGAGACGGCAGAGCTTGCTCCGCCCTCCGAGGCGCGGCTGGAGACCCTGCCGGAATCCGAGCCGGCGATCGCACCCGCGCCAGAGCCCGCGATCGCGGAGCCTGCGCCCGAGGAGGCGCGGCCGCAGGCCGACTTCGCCCCGCCGATCAGCGTCGAGGCGCTGCACGACCAGGCGCCCGCGGCCGCGCCTCTGGCCGCGCCCGCCGCAGAGGCCTTCGAGCTTGCTCCGCCGCCGGAGGACGCCCCGGCGGCCCCGGACGCGGCCGAGCCGGAATCGACGCCAGCAACCGCGGCCGACGCCCAACCGGGGGCCGACCTGTTCGCGCCGCCCATGCCGGCCAACGACGAGGCGGCCGACGCTCCGGCCGAGCCCGCGCGCGAGGGCGAGCGGGTGGTCATCGACGATCTGGCCCCATTCGATTTCGCGCCCACTCCGGTCCAGCCGCTCCGCAAGCCGAAGGAGGGCTACCTCTCCCTCGTCAGCCTGGCGGTGCTCGGCTTGGCATTCTTCGCCGGCGGCCTCTTCTGGGCCGTCAACGCCCAGGCGGCCGGCGGTGAGCCGGCCTGGATGACGCCGAAGGTCGTGGGCGCGCTCGCCTGCGTCGCCGGCGTGGGCTTCTTCTCCATCGCGCTGTTCCTGCTGCTCCAGCGGCTCGGCCAGGCGGCCGAGCGGGGCGACCCCGAGCCGCGCGGCTAGGGCGCCTGCCGTCTCGCGGGCTTCGGCGGCGCATGCTAACGCTCGCCGCATGATCCCGAACCACGGACCTACCCTCGAGTTCGGCCTCGGCGAGACCGCCGACGCCATCCGCGACACCACCGCGCGCTTCGCCGCCGACCGGATCGCGCCGATCGCCGCCGAGATCGACCAGACCAACAGCTTCCCCCGCCAGCTCTGGCCCGAGATGGGCGAACTCGGCCTGCACGGCATCACCGTCGAGGAGGCCTACGGCGGCCTGGGCCTGGGCTACCTCGAGCACGTGGTGGCCATGGAGGAGGTGTCCCGCGCGTCGGCCTCGGTCGGCCTGAGCTACGGAGCCCACTCCAACCTGTGCGTGAACCAGATCCGCCGCTGGGGCACCGAAGAGCAGAAGCAGCGCTACCTGCCCAAGCTGATCAGCGGAGAGCACGTGGGCTCGCTGGCCATGAGCGAGGCGGGCGCGGGCTCCGACGTGGTCTCCATGCGCCTGCGGGCGGAGAAGCGCGGCGATCGCTACGTGCTGAACGGCACGAAGTTCTGGATCACCAACGCCCCGCATGCCGACACCCTGGTGGTCTACGCCAAGACCTCGCCGGACGACGGCTCCCGCGGCATCACGGCCTTTCTGGTGGAAAAGGGCTTCAAGGGGTTCTCGGTCAGTCCCAAGCTCGACAAGATGGGCATGCGCGGCTCTGACACCGCCGAGCTGGTGTTCGAGGACTGCGAGATTCCGGAAGAGAACGTCATGGGCCCCGAGAACGGCGGCGTCGGCGTGCTCATGAGCGGCCTCGACTACGAGCGCGCGGTGCTGTCCGCCGGCCCGCTCGGCATCATGCAGGCCTGCCTGGACGTGGTCCTGCCCTACGTCCGCGACCGCAAGCAGTTCGGCAAGCCCATCGGCTCCTTCCAGCTCATGCAGGGCAAGGTCGCCGACATGTACGTCGCCCTCAACTCGGCGCGGGCCTACGTCTACGCCGTGGCCCGGGCCTGCGACGCGGGCCTCACCACCCGCTTCGACGCCGCCGGCGCGATCCTGATGGCGTCCGAGAACGCCGTGAAGGTGGCGCTCGAGGCGATTCAGGCGTTAGGTGGGGCGGGCTACACGAAGGAGTTTCCCGTGGAGCGGCTCCTCAGGGACGCCAAGCTCTACGACATCGGCGCTGGAACGAATGAGATCCGGCGCTTCCTGATCGGGCGGGAGCTGATCGGCGGATGAGGCGGGCAGGGGGCATCGGACTGGCGCTGCTTCTGGCAGGGTGCGCGAGCGCGCCCGTGCCGATGGCGGAGGCCGCCTCGCCGTGCCCGGTCGGGCAGGAGCACCTGCGCACGGCGCAGTTGTTCTTCGGCCGCAACGTGGGCGAGCAGGCCCGGGTCTCCGACGCCGTCTTCACCCGCTTCGTTGACGAGGAGATCACCCCGCGCTTCCCTGACGGCCTGACGATCATGGACGGCGGCGGCCAGTGGCGCGGCTCGGAGAACCAGTTGATCCGCGAGGCGGCCAAGGTGGTGCTGATCGTGCTGCCCAAGAACGGCGACGCACCCGCCCGCATCGAGGCGGTGCGCGAGGCCTACAAGAAGCGGTTCTCGCAGGACGCCGTGCTGCTGATCACCCAGGCGGCCTGCGTCTCGTTCTGATCGGGTCCGGAGCCGGGCAGGGGGCGCATGACCGAGTGCGTCCTGCCGCTAGCGAGCCTCGACCACCAGGGTCTGCACGGCGCGGCCGAAATAGCCGCAAACATCGGCCAGGCGGGTCGTGGCCAGGCCGACCCCCTCCGGGCTGATCCAGCTCTCGGCGTTCGACAGGATCCACTCGCCCTGCGGCGGCCGCGACAGGCTCACCGTCAGATCGCCGTTGATGTAGGTCCAGCGCTCGAACGGCAGGACGGAGGAGATGCCATTGGTGAAGTCGGCGATCGCGGCTGCGCGCATGGCCGGGCTGTTCGCCTGGCCGGCGATCATCGGCGCCGTCACCCGGAACCACGAGGCGCTCGGCCCCAGATGCCCGAAGCCGCCGAAGGCGCTGCGGATTTCGAAACAGGAGCCGAAGGCGTTTGGGCCGTTGAACGGCGGCGGCTCCGGCAGGTCCTCGGGCCGCGGATGATCCAGGGCCGGCGCGCCGACCTCCGCCGGCAGGTCCAGTTCGGCGCGCCGCACCTTCAGCACCGCGCCCCGGGTGACCTCGACGCCACCGGCGAGCAGCCGCACCTGCACGAGCTGGATCTTGCGACCCTGCCGCAGCACCTCGGTCTCGACCGTCAGCGCGCCGACCGGGACCGGCCGCAGCAGGTCGATCGTGAGGCGCGCCACCTGCATGGGCGCCGGCGTCTCCACCTGCTCGGCGGCCCAGGCGATCAGCGCCGACGGCGCTCCGCCGTGCATCAGGCCGGGGTTCCATGGGCCGGCGGCGCGCGCGGTCGCGCGCGCCGTCGGGCCGTCGACGACGAAGACCGCTTCGCTCATGCGGGCGACAGCGCCGCGTGCGCCTCGCGCAGGGCCTCCGCCGTCGCCGCATCGGCCGGGAAGAAGGTCTCCAGGGTCAGCTCGGAGAGGGTGATGTCCACGGCCGTACCGAACACCGTGGTGGTGCTGAAGAACGAGAGCATGCGGTCCCCTAGCATTAGCTGGAAGGGGATGGCCACGCCGCCCAGGTCCTCGGGCCGCCGGTCGGGCGCGGGCGGGACCGGGTAGGCCTTCACCTCGTCCAAGAGGGCGAGCAGCGCGGGATCGGCGGTCAGCTCCGCCTGCCGACGCAGCCGCTCCAGGATGTGGCCCCGCCATTCGCCGGCGTTGACCGTGCGCGAGCCGAGCCCTCTGGGGTGCAGCGAAAGCCGCACCACGTTGGTGGGCAGTGCGAGAAGCCCCGGATCGACGCCCTCCAGCAGCGGCGCGACCATGCGGTTGGCGGCCACCAGGTTCCAGCCCTGGTCCACCACCAGCGCCGGGTAGGGCTCGTGACCGGCCAGGATCACGTCGACGGCCCGTCGCGCTGCGGCCATGGCCGGGTCGTCCAGTCCGCGCTCGCGGAACACCGGCGCGAAGCCCGCGGCGACGAGGATCACGTTTCGCTCGCGCAGCGGCACGTCGAGCTGCTCGGCCAGCCGCAGGATCATCTCGCGGCTGGGCTGGGCCCGTCCTGTCTCGACGAAGCTGAGGTGGCGGGTGGAGATCTCGGCCTCGAGGGCGAGGTCGAGCTGGCTCATGCGGCGGCGCTGGCGCCATTGGCGCAGGTGGTCGCCGACGGATCGGGGCGTTGCGAGCATGGCGGGACCTTAGCCCGCCGCCGCGCCTCGTCCATGACCTCGCAGGTCATGGTCCCCGCGCGTCGCGGGCCGCCGGCCCCCGCCGGCGGCCCGCTGCTGGGCTCGCGCCAGACGACTCTCCCCGAGTCTCTCCATGTCCGTCGCGTCGGCGCCAGTCGCCCCGCGGGCGGCAAGGGCTCCGTCCGCAGGCGGTTTCGAGGGGCGTGTCGAACCCTCCGTCCTCACGAACGACGCGGCGGGCGTCTTCCATCCCGCCCGGCGACGGAATTTTCAGCGGCCGCGCAGGGCCGTGCGCTGGGCGCCGACGCTGGCCGGATCGGTGCGCACGTCGAAGGCCACGAGCCCCTGGCCGTAGACCGGATCGCGGCCCTTCGGCCCAAGGTCGGCGGACTGGCGGGTCAGGGCGTCGATGGCCCGGGCGGCGGCGGCGGGATCGGGCCGCGGCAGCAGGCGGGCGAGCCGGCCCGCGGCGATGGGCGCGGCGAAGGAGGTGCCGCGGACCTTCACGAAGCCCGTCCCCATGCCGCCGGCGGCCATGTCGGCGCCCGGGGCGGCGAAGTCCACGTGCGGCCCGCGCACGGCTTCCGGCAGCACCCGCTGCCGGGCGTCCACGCCGGTCACCGCCACCACGCCGGGATAGGCGGCCGGGTACAGCGGCTCGGCCGCCGGCCCATCGTTGCCTACGGCCGCCACCACGATGTGGCCGCGGGCCACCAGGGCCTGGATCGCGGCGCTCAGCAGCCGGTTCGGCGGCCCCACCAGGCTGATGTTGATCACCGGCACGCGGTTCTCGGCCATCCAGGCCAGGCCCCGCACCAGGGCCGAGACCGATCCGCCGACCGGGGAGGGGCCGTAGACGTCGGCCACGTAGAGGGTGGCGCCGGGGGCTGCGCCCTCGAACGGTCCCCATGCGCCCGCGATCAGCGAGGCCACGGCCGTGGCGTGCGCCGTCGCCTTGGCGCCGCCCGGTGCAAAGGCCCGCTGCACGAGCCGCGCGCCGGCCAGCGTCGGCTGACCGCGGGCCACCGAGCCGTCCAGCAGGCCGACCCGCACGCCCGGCGTCGCCGCCGCCCGGGCGGCCGCGCCGGCGGCGGGCGCGCTCTGCGCCATCCCCACGCCGCCGCCGAGCTGATAGACGTGCTCGAACTCGTAGCGGCCCTCGGGGTCCAGCGCCTGCAGCCGGCGGGCGGCCTCCACGGCCGACACGCCGCGCGGGGCGGTCAGCACTACGACGTCGATGCCGAGCGTCGCGTGTTTGGTGGGCGCGCCGACGCCGAAGCCGGCCCGCCGCGCCTTGGCCAGGGCCTCGGCCGTCGGCGCGATGGCCAGCACCATGCCGCGGACGATCGGCTGGCCGAGGGGATCCGGCTCGATCTGTCCGGGATGGTCGCGCAGCAGCCGCTGGGCCTGTTCGCGGCGGCTCGCCACGGGGGCTGCCTCGGCCACGGGCCGGGCCATGACCGCCGCCGCCTGGAGATCCTGCACAGCCGCTCCCGGGGCGGCCTCCGCGCGGGCGCTGCGCGCCTCGGCGGCGCGGACCCCGCCTGGCGGCGCGGCCATCGGGTCCGGCCCGCCGAAGACCGGCGGTCCGCCGCGGGCCTGGCCGGGCGGGCCGGAAGGCGCCTGGCCTGGGGCGCCCGACGCAGGACCCTGGCCGAGGCCGGGGGGCGCTCCGGCCTGACCCGGAGGCGCATTTCCGCCCGCCTGGCCCGGAGGCGCGTTCCCGCCCAGCCCAGGCGGCCCGCCGCCGGCCTGACCCGGTGGCCCGCCGCCGCTCTGTCCTGGAGGACCGCCGCCGCCGAGCCCGGGCGGGCCGCCACCCGCCTGGCCGGGCGGTCCGCCTGCTCCGAGTCCTGGAGGGCCGCCGCCGGCCTGGCCCGGAGGGGCTCCGCCGCCGAGGCCCGGGGGGGCGCCGCCGGAGAGCCCCGGGGGCGCGCCGCCGCTCTGTCCTGGAGGCCCGCCGCCACCAAGCCCGGGCGGTCCGCCCCCCACACCGGGGGGAGATCCGCCGCCGACCCCGGGCGGTGCGCCGCCTCCGGCCCCCGGAGGCGCGCCACCGCCGACGCCGGGCGGTCCGCCGCCGCCCACACCGGGAGGCGCGCCGCCCCCTGCGCCGGGCGGTCCGCCACCGCCGCCGACGCCGGGAGGTCCCCCGCCGCCGACCCCCGGAGGGGCTCCCCCGCCGACGGCAGGAGGGCCGCCACCCGGAGGGCCGCCACCGGGAGGTCCCCCGCCCGGAGGTCCGCCGCCGCCTTGCCCGCCGCCGTTCTGGGCGCCGGCCGGCCCGGACAGCGCCAGGGCCACGGCCGCGCCGAGGGCCAGGGCTGTGCGGCTCAGGTTTTGCGGGCGGCGCTGCGGCATGCCTGCGATCTTCCCATGGCTCCGCCCGGATCGCCGAGCGTTCTTGTTCTTTGGACCTTAACGGATGAAACGCAGCTTCTGGTTCGTTTCATCCCTGACGAGGCGAGACCTTGCCGGACATCCGGAGTCAGATCGTCGCGCTCTTGCCGCGCCTGCGCCGTCTGGCGCGGGTGTTGACCCGGGACACCGTCGACGCCGACGACCTGGTTCAGCTCACGGTGGAGCGGGCGCTCGTGCGGACGGATCAGTACCGGCCGGGCACCCGCCTCGACAGTTGGATGTTCCGGATCATGAAGAACGCCTGGATCGACGAGAGCCGCGCCCGCACCCGACGCGGCGCCGTGCTCGCGCCGGAAGAGGACGGAACGCGCGTCGGCTCGGACGGCGCCGGCGACATGGAGGCCCGGCTCGCCGCGCGCGAGGTGGAGGCCGCCATGGCCAAGTTGCCGCAGGACCAGAGGCTGGCGGTGGCCCTGGTGCTGGTAGAGGGGCTGTCCTACCGCGAGGCCGCCGAGGTGCTGGAGGTGCCGGAGGGCACGCTGACCAGCCGGCTCGTGCGTGGCCGACAGGCCCTGATGGGCCATCTGCAGGAGGCCCCCCAATGAGCCGTGAGGAACGCCTGATCGCCTATGTGGACGGCGAGCTTCCCCCGACCGACGCCGCCGCTTTCGAGGCCGAACTCGCCGCCGACGCGCGCCTTGCCGCCGAGGTGGAGCAGCAGCGCCGACTGCGGGCGCGGATCGCCGCCGTCTACGGCCCGGTCGCCGACGAACCCACGCCCGATCACCTGATTCTCGCCGCCTGCGCCGCCAACGAGAACCGAAGCCGCTTCGGCAAGGTGCAGTTCGCCGCCATGGCCGCTTCCCTGGTGATCGGCGCGTTCGTCGGGTTCCTGGTCCCGCACGGCCCGGCCGGTGGGCTCGCGCCCGGCGAGGGCGGGCTGGTGGCGCGCGGCGGCCTGGCCGACGCCCTGGACAGCCGCCTGTCGTCCGAGGCGTCGCCGATACGCGTCGGGCTCAGCTTCCGCGATGAGCAGGGCGCCTACTGCCGGGCCTTCCAGAGTACGCCGGACCGGCTGGCCGGCGTCGCCTGCCGCGAGCCTGAGGGCTGGGTGGCGCGGGCCACCACGGCCTGGCGGCCGGCCGCCGCCACCCAGTACCGGACCGCCTCCTCGGAGCTGCCGCCCCTGGTGCTGTCGGCCATCGACGAGCTGATCGCCGGCGATCCCCTGGACGCGGCTGGCGAGCGCGCGGCCCGCGACCGCGGCTGGATGCCCTAGACGCCTCCGCCATTCCGGTGATACCGCTACCACGCAGCCGCCGGCAGAGCGGCGCGAGGGAGCGCCATGCCGCGACTGAAGGCCCTGCGGTGGTGGATCATCGGCCTGGTCATGCTGGGCGCGATCATCAACTACCTTACCCGCTCGACCATGGGCGTGGCTGCGCCCACCCTGATGGGCGACCTCGACATCACCACCGAGCAGTACGGCTGGATCACCGGCGCCTTCCAGCTCGGCATCATGCTGCAGCCGGTCTGCGGCTACGTGCTCGACGCGATCGGACTGAAGTGGGGCTTCGCCATCTTCGCCGGGGCGTGGTCGGTGATCTCGATGGCCCACGCCCTGGGCTCGAGCTGGCAGGGATTCGCGGCGCTGAGGGCGCTGCTCGGGCTGGCCGAGGGCTCCGCCCAGCCGGCCGGCATGAAGGCTGTCGCCACCTGGTTTCCCGCGAAGGAGCGGGGGCTGGCCGGCGGGGTCTACAACATCGGCGCGTCGCTGGGCTCGATGCTGGCGCCGCCGCTGGTGGCCTGGGCGATCCTCACCTGGAACTGGCGCGCCGCGTTCGTGATCACCGGCGCGCTCGGCCTCGTCTGGGTGGCCCTCTGGCTGAGGCTCTATCAGCCGCCCGACCGACATCCCGCCCTGTCGGACGAGGAGCGCGGGCGGATCGCGGCGGGGCAGGAGGCCCACCTCACCGAGAGCGCGACCCGCCCGGCCATCCTGTCGCTCCTGCGGCAGCGGAACTTCTGGGGCATCGCCCTGCCGAGGTTTCTGGCCGATCCCACGTGGGGGACGCTGTCCTTCTGGATCCCGCTCTACCTTGTCAGTACGCGCGGCTTCGACCTGAAGCAGATCGCGCTCTTCGCCTGGCTGCCCTTCGTGGCCGCCGACCTCGGGTGCCTGTTCGGTCCGACGGTGGTGCTGTGGCTGCAGAAACGCGGCGTCAGCCTGATCAACGCCCGGCGCGGAGCCTTCACCCTGGGCGCGATCCTGATGACCGGCATGATGTTCGTCGGCCGGGTGGAGAGCCCCTACGCGGCTATCGCGCTGCTCTGCCTGGGCGGTTTCGCCCACCAGACGCTGTCGGTGACGGTCATCACCATGTCCTCGGACCTGTTCCGCCGCAGTGAGGTGGCCACCGTGGCCGGGCTCGCAGGCATGATGGGTAACTTCGGCGTGCTCATCTTCTCGCTGCTGATCGGCGGGCTCGTGGCGAGCGTCGGCTACGACCCGTTCTTCGTCGCCCTGGGGGTGCTCGACCTGCTGGGCGCGGTGGTGCTCTGGACGCTCGTCCGAGACCCGGCGAGGACCGCCCGGTGATCCGCAACCCGATCCTGCGCGGCTTCAACCCCGATCCGTCGGTCTGTCGGGTTGGCGACGACGTCTACATCGCCACCTCCACCTTCGAGTGGTTCCCGGGCGTGCAGATTCACCACTCGCGCGACCTGGTGAACTGGCGGCTGCTGACGCGGCCGCTGACCCGTCCAAGCCAGCTCAACATGCTGGGGAACCCGGACTCCTGCGGCGTCTGGGCGCCCGACCTGACCTGGTCCGACGGCCTCTTCTGGTTGATCTACACCGACGTGAAGCGCTACGGCCGGACCACCGTCGGCGGCGCGTCGGGCGCCTCGCTGCGCGACTTCCACAACTACTTGGTGACCGCGCCCGCGATCGAGGGGCCCTGGTCCGATCCGGTGTTCCTGAACTCGAGCGGCTTCGACCCGTCGATCTTCCACGACCAGGACGGCCGCCGCTACGTGCTCAACATGCTGTGGGACCATCGGGCGGGCCACAACCGCTTCGCCGGCATCGTGCTGCAGGAATACGACCACGCCGCCCGGGCGCTGGTCGGCGAGCGCCGGGTGATCTTCCAAGGCACGTCCTTGGGCCTCACAGAGGCGCCGCACCTCTACCGGCGGGACGGCTGGTGCTATCTGGTCACCGCAGAGGGCGGCACGGGCTTCGGCCATGCGGTGACCCTGGCGCGGTCCCGCGATCTCTTCGGCCCCTACGAACTCCATCCCGAGGGGCCGGTGATCACCAGCCGCGACCGGCCGGACGCGCCGCTGCAACGGGCCGGGCACGCCGACCTCCTGGAGATGCCCGACGGGACCACCTGGGCGGCCTACCTCTGCGGCCGGCCGCTGCCCAACCGCGGCCGGTGCGTGCTGGGCCGCGAGACGGCGCTCCAACCCATGGTCTGGAGCGAGGACGGCTGGTTGCGGACGCGCGACGGGCAGGGCGCCCCCGAACTTGAAGCCGAGCCGCCGGGCCTTGCGCCGCATTCCTGGCCCGCGACGCCCGTGCGCGCCAACTTCGACGGCCCAGACCTGCCGATCGACTTTCAGTGGCTGCGCTCGCCGTGGCCGGAGGAGCTGTTCAGCCTGACGGAGCGGCCGGGCTGGCTGCGCCTGTTTGGCCGGGAGAGCCTGGGCAGCCTGTTCCGCCAGGCCCTGGTAGCCCGGCGGCAGCAGGCGTTCTGCTACTCCGCCGAGACCCTGATGGAGTTCGCACCCGAGCACTTCCAGCAGGCCGCCGGCCTCGTCTGCTACTACGGCGGGACGAAGTTCCATTACCTGCACGTGACGCACGACGCCGAACTCGGCCGTGTGCTGCAGGTGATGTCGGCCCTGCCGGATCAGCCGCAGGCCGACGCCTTCACCCGTCCGCTCCCCATTCCGGACGGGCCCATCCGGCTGCGCGTGGAGGTGGACTACGAACGCCTGCGGTTCGGCTTCTCGTCGGATGGGGCGGAATGGGCCTGGCTGCCGGAAGTGTTCGACGCCTCGATCCTTTCCGACGAGGCCACCGCGCCCGGGCAGCCGAACTTCACCGGCGCCTTCGTGGGCGTCGCCTGCCAGGATACGGCGGGAACCCGGCGGCGCGCCGACTTCGACTGGTTCGACTACGAGGAGCGCGACTACCGCCGGGACCCTACGAGGCCCTGAGACCGCCGGTCAGGCGAACAGCCGGGCCAGCGCCAGCTCGGCCTGCTGCTCCAGCCAGGCCCGCCGCGCGCCGGGCGCTCGCGCATAGCTGGCGCGGATCGCGCCCTGAAGGACGGTGGAGAGCAAGTAGGCGTCGAGTGTGTCCAGGTCGGGCCGGACGGTCTCGAGCCGGCCGAGGGCGCTCGCGCTGCCTTCGCCCCTCGACGCCCGCAGGAAGTCCGCCGCGCGCCTCAGCTCGGGAACCCGCTGGGCGTAGGCGATCAGTTCCTCGAGCGCGATGACCTCGGCGGCCGGCGCGCCCGCCTCGTCGAACACGGCCCCGGCGATCTCCTCGGCCAGGGCGGCGGGCGAGAGCCGACCGGCCGGAGCCTGGCGGGCGCGGCTTCGGGTCTGAACCCGCCCATGCAGGTGCGAGAACGTTCCCCGCACCAGCTCCGAGCGGGTGGGGAAGTTCCGGGTCACGGTGGCGAGCGGCACGCCCGCCGCGGCTGCGACGGCCCGGTGGGTGAGGCCGGGCAGTCCGCCCCGCCCAACCACGGCGACGCAGGCCTCCAGCAGCCGAAGGCGGGCCTCCGACATCTGCTCCGGCGGCCGGGAGTCGCTCGCGGCCGCCAGCCTGGCCTGGCGCCAGCCGTCCCAACCGGACGTCCGCGCCCGGTCGTGGTCCAGGCGGCCGAGGAAGCGGCGGCAGGTCTCAAACATCCAGGCGCGCTCGGCGAGCTCCAGCCGCGGGCCGGCGTGGCCCCCGCCGAGCCCGGCGACGAAGTGGGCGAACAGCGGCGCCTCCGCCGTATCCCGGCCGAAGCGGACGACGGCCGCCCGCCAGAACCGCGACTCGTCTTCCAGATCCGCGGCGGCGAGGGGGCGCAGGCCCGCGTCGCGGCGGGCGGCGAGCCTCAGCTCCCGCAGCAGGGCAAGCGGATGGTCGCCGCCGTGCGGCGGTTCGAGGGCCAGGCTCTGCAGCCAGCCGAGGCAGGCGTCCGGCGCCGGACCGGCGGGAAGCTGGTCCAGCCAGCGTGCGCGGCTCTCCCGGGCGCGGGCGCACGCCTCCGCGAAACAGGCGGCGAGCAGGCCCTCGCGTCCGCCGAAGTGATAGTTCGTGGCTGACAAGCTGAGGCCGGTGCGGGCGGCCAGCGCGCGCGCCGTGATGGCGCCGGCCCCCTCGAGGGCCAGCAGGTGCGTGGCCTCCGCCAGAAGCCGCCCGCGCGCGGGCAGGTCCTCGAAAGCGGCGGGGTCCGTCATGCCGACCAGCCTACCAGACCCCGCCCGAATGGGAACAAGTGTTCGGTGAGCGCGCAAGACCGCGCGCGTGGACAGCGGCGGTGTCGCATAAGGCATTGAAAACACAACGGGTCATCTACGCGTCACTAGAAATTCTTCTGGCTGTCACCGCGGACATCCGTTCGGCTTGCTAAGGGCGCGCATCGGTCCAGCACAGTCGGGGGATAGGCGATGCGGATGAGGAACAAGGGCGCCGTCGCGCTCGCGGGCGGAGTTTCCATGTGGGCCTTGATGGCCGCCGCGGCGGCTGCGGCAGACGACACCGTGGAGGAACTCGTCGTCACCGCCCCGATCGTCGGCGCCCAGCAGGCGGCGGTGGCCCAGCAGCGGAACGCCGACAATCTGATCAGCGTGATCGCGGCGGACACCGTCGGCCAGTTCCCAGACCAGAACTCGGCCGCCGCCCTGGCGCGCCTGCCGTCCGTGGCCGTCCAGCGCGACCAGGGCCAGGAGCGCTACCTGCAGATCCGCGGCGCGCCGAACCGGTGGACCAGCGTCTCGGTGGACGGGATCAACATCATTGGGGTGGATGAGGGCGGGACGCAGCGGGCCTTCCGCTTCGACGCGGTGCCGGCGGTCATCCTGCGGGCCCTCGAGGTGAACAAGTCGATCACGCCCGACCTGCCCGCGGACGCCATCGTCGCGCGCGTGAACCTGCGCACCTTCTCGCCCTTCGACCAGGCGGGCTTCGCCTTCCAGGGCGACGCGGGGCTGGGCCGGATGGAGCTCGGCGACGGCGACCAGCGGCAGTTCGCGGCGCGCGCGTCCTGGTCCGGCGAGCGGTTCGGCGTCATCGCCGGCGCCTCGCACTATCTGCGTGAGCAGGTCACCGACAACCGCGAGTTCGCCTACGACGCCGCGGGCCTGCCGACCACCATCGATGTCCGCAACTACCTGGTCGACCGCGAGAGCAACGGTGGGATCCTCGGCCTGGAGTTCCGCCCGGCGGACGGCCACCGCCTCTTCGCCAAGTCGATCTACACCGAGTTCAAGGACAACGAGCGGCGCAACCAGTACGTCTTCCAGATCGGCTCGGCCCTCTCGGGGACCCGCGGCGCCGACGCCGGCGACCTCGTCGGCGTGCCGGTCCGCGCCACCGTCAACGACGCCTATTACGACAACTCCAACTGGATCAACACGCTCGGCGGCGACCACGAGGACGTGGCCGGCTGGCGCCTCGAGTGGCGGATCAACTACACCGAGACGGAGAACGGCACCGACTTGCCGCTGGTGATGGCGCAGCAGACAGCGGCGAACCAGCGGATCTCCCTCCGCTATGACCGCTCCGACGTGAACCTGCCGATCCTCTCCCTGGCGACCACGGCGCCGGGCGCGGCGTCCGGATCCTTCGTGCGCGGCGCGCCGGTCGCGGCGCTCACCGGGGCGAACTTTCCCCTGGCCCTCTACCTGCCGTACGCCGGCGTCACCCGCTCTGAGGCCATGGTCTACAAGGCCGACGCCGCCCGGACCTTCGTGCTCGGCGGGCGGGACGTCGAGCTGAAGCTCGGCCTGCAGTACGACGACCGCGACGTGGACGGCACGCTGCTCGGGGCGGGCTCGACCACCGTCCTCACCCAGCTCCTGCCGCGGGTGGGCCGCTCGCTGAACTATGGCGACTACATCACCGACAAGCCCTGGGAGACCGGTTTCCCGTCCGGCTTCGCCCCCACCTACATCGACAACAAGCGCCTTCGCGCGGATCTGGATTCGGCGCTCGCGGCGCTGCAGGCCGCGGGGCTTTACACACCGCCGGCGCAGGGCGGGCCGAACGCCTACCAGATCGGCGAGAAGCTGCTGGCCGGCTACGGCTCGGCCAAGTTCGACCTGGGCCCCGCCCAGATCGTCGCGGGCCTGCGCGTCGAGTGGATGGAGCAGACCATCGACGGTTTCCTGAGCGCGGGCGCGGCGCTCACGCGGGTCTCGGTGTCCACCACCGACACCGACCTGTTCCCCTCGATCAACGCGAGGATCGAGCTGCAGGAAGACCTGCTGCTGCGCCTCGCGGTGCAGACCGGCATTTCCCGACCCTCCTTCGGCGTGGTCCGGGCGGGCGCGTCGATCAACGACGTCAGCCAGATCGTCTCCGGCGGCAATCCGACGCTGGAGCCGGAGAAGACGCTGGGCTTCGACGTCTCTCTCGAGCGCTACCTGCCGGGCTCGGGCGTGGTGTCCGCGTCGGCCTTCTACCGCGCGGTGGACAAGGTTCTCTACGAGGCGACCACGCGGGTGGAAGGTGACCTCTACGACACGCCGGGGGTGGACCGCACCGGCTACCAGTACGCCACCACCCTGAATGGCGACGAGGGCAAGCTCTATGGTCTGGAGCTGGCCTACCAGCAGCAGTTCGTCTTCCTGCCGGGCCCGTTCGACGGCTTCGGCTTCCAGGGCAGCGTGACCTTCCTCGACGGGCAGTTCGAGACCGGCGACGGGCGCAAGGAGGACTTCCCCGGCACGTCCAAGACGATCACCAACGCCTCGCTCTACTACGAGAACCACGGCCTCTCGGTCCGCATCAGCCACCAGTGGCGGGACGACTGGATCGACACCCTGAACAGCCTGGGCAGCGGTGAATTCCGCAAGGCCTACGAGAGCGTCGACCTGTCCGTGCGCTACGCGGTGAACGAGCAGGTGTCCGTCTACCTCGACGCGAACAACCTCACCGACGAGACCTACGTCGCCTACGAGGGCGACGTCAGCCACCCCTCGGAGGTGGAGCAGATCGGCCGCCGGTGGATGGCGGGCGTCCGGGTTTCCTTCTGACCGCGAGGTGGACTGACATGGATCTTCGCAGCTTCCTCATCGGCCTGGCCCTGGCGGCCGCGGCTCCCCCGGCGGCCCTCTGCGCCGTCACCGAGGCGGATCTGGTGCGGCAGGCGGACGGCCGCCTGCTGGTCACCTGGACGGCCGGGCCGGGCGAGACGGTGGACGTCCTGACGGCGCCGAGCCCGACCACGCCCCGGCCGCTGATGACCGTCAGCTCGGCCGCCGACGCCGACGGCCGGCACCTCCTGCCGGCGTCGCCGAAGGCCGTGCAGGTCGTGCTCTCGACCCGGGACGGCCAGGTCTACCGCCTGGCCGAGCGGGTCCAGCCGCTGGCCGGAGCCAGCAACTTCCGGGACATCGGCGGATATCGCACCGCTGACGGCCGGCAGGTGCGATGGGGCGCGATCTACCGCTCCGCGGAACTCTCCGGGCTGACGCCTGCGGATTACGAGTTCGTCCGGAGCCTCGGCCTGAGGATGATCTACGACCTGCGCTCCACAGGCGAGCGCACGCGGGAGCCGACGCGCTGGGTCGGCGCAGGCGCGCCGCCGATCCTGGCCAAGGACTACGGCATGGACGAGTCGGGCTTCCTGGCCGCGCTCGGCCCGAACCCCACCGCGGAGAGCGCGCGCCGGCTTATGACCCGGTTCTATCCGGCCCTCGTCGGAAGCCACCGGGACCAGTTTCGCACGGTGTTCGAGAAGCTGATCGCGCCGGAGGACGGGGCGGTGCTCTACCACTGCAGCGCGGGGAAGGACCGTACGGGCGTGCTCAGCGCCCTGATCCTCACGGCCCTGCGGGTGCCGCGCGAGACGGTGCTTCAGGACTTCGAACTGTCCAACGCCTACTACCGGCCGCCGGTCAGCCGCGGCGGCGCGTCGATGGTCAGCGCGGTCCCGCCGGACGCTTTGAAGGTGCTGATGGGGGTCGACCGGGCCTATCTCGAGGCCTTCTTCGACGAGCTGGATCGGCGCTACGGCGGGGTGGAAGGCTACCTCGACGTGGAGCTGGGGATCGACGCCACGGAGCTGGCCGTCCTGCGCAACCGCTACACCTACTGACCGGGGGCAGGGACCAGACAAGCGAAAGGCCGCTCCATCGCTGGGGCGGCCTTTCCATAGTCGGTCCGCAGAACGGTCCCGAACCTTCACCGAACCGGTGGTTAGGCGCGGACCTCAGCGGAGGTCCAGGTCACGGTCACCGAGCTACGGATGAAACTATGAGACACTGGATCACCTCCTTTCAACTGTTGAACAGGGAAGGCCAATATGGGGGCCTCCCGCGCGCACCGCAAACGGAGCTGTCGGGTTTGTCGCAGGCGTGATCAACCTGCCGAGGCGATGAGCATCCCGGCGTGGGCGCGCTCGTCCAGGCTGGGGCGGCGGCGCAGCGCCTGGACGGGCCGCTCTAGCTTGTCGAGCGCCTCGCACATGGCTCGGTAACCCGCGGCCACCGCCGGCTCGTAGGCGGCGAAGTCACGGATTTCCACGGCCGCCACCTCGGGGGTGACCAGCACGTCGGTGGCCTCCCGCGCCGCGGCGAGGTCGCGACCCGACGAGACAGTCGCCGCCCGCATGAGCAGCGAGACGATCGGCGGGCCCTTTCGCCACTGGCCGGACATCAGCCAGCGCATGGCCGATTCCGGCCGGGCCACCTGCTCGGCGGTGATGCTGCGGCCCCCAGTGACGTCCACGCCGATGATCGGCCCGGGCTGGGCGGCGCGCATCACGTCGGCGGGGAAGTTCTTCAGCACCGCGCCGTCCACCAGCACGTGGTCGCCCTCGGTGGCCGGTGGCAGCACGCCGGGCAGCGAGATCGTGGCCCTGAGCGCCTTCCGCAGCAGGCCCCGCCGGTGGAGGTGGTAGGTCCCGGTGGTGAGGTTCGACGAGAGGCAGAAGAACGGCAGCCACAGGTCGGCGATCTGGGTGTCGCCGAAGTGCTCGGCCAGGCGATGGCCCACCTTCTCGCCCCGGGTCATGGCCAGGATCGGCAGGGCGATGTCGTCCAGCGGGCTGGAGGTGACGAAGGCCTCCTGAATCCGGCGGTGCAGTTCGGTGTCGTCCCAGCCCATGGCCACGCCGGCCGCGATGATCGCGCCCATGGAGACGCCGCCCACATAGTCGATGGGCACGCCGCGCTCGCGCAGCGCACGGATCGCGCCGACGTGGGCGTAGGCCCGGGCTCCGCCGCCCGAGAGCACGAGTCCCACGGACTGGCCGGTGAGCACGCGGGCCATGCGGGCGAGGTCGGGCTCATGGTCGCGCCTCAGGTGGTAGACCTGGGCCGGCTGGACGGCGTCCATCCAGGCCTCGGAGCCGCTCGGAGCCGCGGCGCCCGCGGGCTGCAGCAGGATCAGGTCGACGAGCTGCTGGGCCTGCAGCGGGGCGGAGAAGTAGGCGTTCGGAGTCGCCCGGGGCGGGCGGCGGTCGCCGCGGCCTACCCGGAACAGTCGGTCCACCTGGCGCGAGACGGTGTGCCGCCAGCCGAGGTCGGTGGTCTCGGCGAGATAGAGGACGAAGTCGTGGGTCCGCTCCACCTCGGAGAACCATTCGGTGGGCGCGCTCTGCGCCTCGGAACCGACGCAGGTGACGGAGTAGCCGAGCCGCCCGATCTCCACCGCCAGCCGCTCGACCAGCGGCCGCAGCAGCCCGGGCTGGCCGACCGGCGTGAAGCCGAACACCGAGGGTTCGCCCGCGGCGCCGCTGCGCGCCGCCTGGCGGGTGCGCAGGATCATCAGCCGGGCAAGCTCGGTCATGACGGCGGGATCGGCCTCGACGGCGTCGAAGAAGGCGTCTCGGGGCAGGGCGAAGATCTCTGAATCGCGCAGGGCCACCACGTCGGCCGAGTGCGGGGCGCCGGCGATCAGAGCCATCTCGCCCGCCGGCTCGCCGGGCCGGATCACCCCCAGGAACTGCGGCTCGTGGCCCTCCTCGCGGCGGAACGCGCCGAGCCGGCCGGCGCGTACGAAGTAGAGCTGGTCCGCCGGGTCTCCCGCCGAATAGAGAGTCTGGCCGCCGGGCAGGGAGAACCAGGTGGCGTCGCCCTCCGCACGCTCCTGGCCGAACAGCCGGGCGAGCGCCGAATCATCGTGGAGTTCCGGGAGTCTGCCCACGGGAGCGGAGCCTAGCGCCGCCGCACCGCCCCGGCTATGGCTTGGCCCTGGGTCGCGACCATCGGCGCGGGCCCACCGGTGTTTTGGCCCTGCGAGGAGCCCGTCATGACCAATCCCATCGTCGATCCCCTGGTGGAGGTCCCCGACACCAGCGCCACCAGCAACCTCGTGGACATCGACGCCACGATGCAGGGCGCGGCGACGGTCACCCTCAACCGGCCGCAGCGGAAGAACGCCTTCGACTCCGACCTGATCTCGGCCATGGAAGAGGCGTTCCGGACGCTGGCCGGCGCCGAAGGCGTGCGGGTGGTCTTCGTCCGCGGCGCGGGCGGCACGTTCAGCGCCGGCGCCGACCTCGAGTGGATGCGCGCCGCCGCCGACCGCTCGGAATCGGACAACCGCGCCGACGCCATGGACCTCGCGGTGATGCTCAAGCAGCTCTGGGACATGCCCATGCTCACCGTGGCGCTGGTCGAGGGCGGCGCGTTCGGCGGCGGGGCCGGCGTGGCCGCGGCCTGCGACCTGGCGATCGCCACCGCGGACGCGAAGTTCAGCTTCTCCGAAGCCCGGCTGGGCCTCGTGCCGGCCACCATCAGCCCCTACGTCGTCCAGGCGATCGGCCCCCGCAGCGCGCGTGGCCTGTTCGCCACCGCCCGGGTGTTCGATGCCGCCTACGCCGAAAAGGTCGGCCTGGTCACCGAGGTCGTGCCGGACGCCGCCGCGCTGGAGGCCGCCCGCGACCGGATCGCCCGCGAGATCCTCGCCTGTGGCCCGGAGGCGGTCGCCGGCTCGAAGCGGCTGGTCACCGAGGTCTACGGCCGCGACATCGACCATGGGCTCCTCGACCTCACGGCCCACCGCATCGCCGCCGCCCGGGTGGGCGACGAGGGGCAGGAGGGCGTCCGCGCCTTCCTCGAGCGCCGCAAGCCGCGCTGGGCCGAGTGAGGCGGGGCGCCGCACTGGCGCCGCGCGCCGCCGGGGCCTAAGCGGAAGCCATGCCCCTTCACATGATCAAGCTCTGCGTCGGCGCGGACACCATCGAGGACCTGCTGGATTGGCGGCGCACCCAGTCTGCGCCCGGCCAGCCCTGGACGCTGCGTACGCGCCAGACGCCGAAGCGGGCGGCCGAGATGATCGAGGGCGGATCGCTCTACCGCGTCTTCAAGGGCGTGATCCTCTGCCGGCAGAGGATCCTCGCGGTCGACACCGTCGGCGACGGGGTGAACGCCCGCTGCGAGGTGACCCTGGACGAGGAGATCGTCCGCGTGGCGCCGACGCCCCGCCGCGCCTTCCAGGGCTGGCGCTACCTCGAGCCCAAGGACGCGCCGGAGGACCTGGCGGCGGAAGGCTTCGACGAGGCGCCGCCGGAGCTCGTCCGCCAGCTGCGCGAACTCGGCGCCTGGTGATCGCCTGACACGCCAGCGGCGCTGACACGACAAAGGCGCCGCCCCGGACCCGGAGCGGCGCCTTCGCCCTGCGCAGGACACGGGCCCCCTGTGTCGGGAGGAGGCCCGCTCCGACCCTATTGGAAGAGCCAGTCGGAAGCCGTGAGGCTCGACGGGGACACCCCCTCCAGGGTCGTGATGTGGAACGGCCACGGGTTGGCCGTTCCAGCGCCGTCGGTGTCGACGAGCACCCGGGTGCCGCCGTTCCCGTCGGATTCCAGCTTGAGGTAGCCGTCGGCCAGGGGGTTGGTCCCCTGGTAGCCGGCCTGGTCGAACAGCGGACGCAGGTCGATCACGTCCTCGCCAGGAGTGAAGTCGGCCACACGGCCGGCGCTCCAGGGCAGCTTGTCGAACACGAAGTGGTCGTCGCCGCCGCCGCCCACCAGCCGGTCCGGGCCGTTCCAGGCGGTCAGGGTGTCGGCGCCCGCGCCGCCGGTCAGGGTCTCGGCGTAGCTCGTGGACGTCAGCACCACCCCGGGAACCACCGGAGACGGCGGCGGGGCGGTCTGGCCGCCGAACACCTGGGCCGCCGTGAGGCCCTCCGGCGAGACGCCCACCAGGGTGACCACGTGGAACGACCACGGGTTCGCCGTGCCGGCCGCGTCGGTGTCGAGCATCACCTTCGTGCCGCCCTGGCCGTCGCTCTCGAACCGGACGTAGCCGTCGGCGATCGGGTTCGCGCCATTGTAGCCGCCGGCGTAGAGCGCCGAGACGTCCAGCTTGTCGACGCCCACCTGGAAGTCGGTGATCTTGCCCGCGCTCCACGGCATCGCCTGGAAGGCGAAGGTGTCGGCGCCGGCGCCGCCGGTGAGCTTGTCCGCCCCCTGGCTGGCGTTGATCGTGTCGGCCCCCGCGCCGCCCGCCAGCGTGTCGCCGTGGGCGGTCCAGGTCAGGACCTGGCCCGCACCCGTGGCCGGCGGCGGGTTGGCGACGCCGCCGTTCCCGGTGTCGCCGCCCGTGGCCGGCGGCGGCGTGGTCGTCTGGCCGCCGAACACCTGGGCCGCCGTGAGGCCCTCCGGCGAGACGCCCACCA
>NZ_JAYSEO010000026.1:0-62216 GCF_041913825.1 Phenylobacterium sp. | reverse complement strand
TGTCGGTCAGGTCCTTCCAGGTGCCGGCGACGCCCTTCACCTGCGCCTGACCGCCCAGCTTGCCTTCCGTACCCACTTCCCGGGCCACCCGGGTCACTTCCGAGGCGAAGGCGTTGAGCTGGTCCACCATGGTGTTGATGGTGTTCTTCAGCTCGAGGATTTCCCCCTTCACGTCCACGGTGATCTTCTTGGACAGGTCGCCGTTGGCCACCGCGGTGGTCACCTCGGCGATGTTCCGCACCTGACCGGTCAGGTTGGCGGCCATCAGGTTCACGTTGTCGGTCAGGTCCTTCCAGGTGCCGGCGACGCCCTTCACCTGGGCCTGACCGCCCAGCTTGCCTTCCGTACCCACCTCACGCGCCACCCGGGTCACTTCCGAGCTGAACGAGTTCAGCTGGTCCACCATGGTGTTGATCACGTCCTTGATCTGCAGGATCTCGCCCTGCACGTTCACGGTGATCTTCTGCGTCAGGTCGCCGTTGGCGATGGCGGTGGCCACCTTCGACACGTCCCGAAGCTGGACGGTCAGGTTGCCGGCCATCAGGTTCACGTTGTCGGTCAGGTCCTTCCAGGTCCCGGCGACGCCCTTCACCTGCGCCTGACCGCCGAGCTTGCCTTCCGTACCCACTTCCCGCGCCACCCGGGTCACTTCCGAGGCGAAGCCGTTGAGCTGGTCCACCATGGTGTTGATGGTGTTCTTCAGCTCCAGGATCTCGCCCTTCACGTCCACGGTGATCTTCTTGGACAGGTCGCCGTTGGCCACGGCGGTGGTCACCTCGGCGATGTTCCGCACCTGGCCGGTCAGGTTGGCGGCCATGAAGTTCACGTTGTCGGTCAGGTCCTTCCAGGTGCCGGCGACGCCCTTCACCTGCGCCTGACCGCCCAGCTTGCCTTCCGTACCCACTTCCCGGGCCACCCGGGTCACTTCCGAGGCGAAGGCGTTGAGCTGGTCCACCATGGTGTTGATGGTGTTCTTCAGCTCGAGGATTTCACCGCGCACGTCCACGGTGATCTTCTTGGACAGGTCGCCCTTGGCCACGGCGGTGGTCACCTCGGCGATGTTCCGCACCTGGCCGGTCAGGTTGGCGGCCATCAGGTTCACGTTGTCGGTGAGGTCCTTCCAGGTCCCGGCGACGCCCTTCACCTGCGCCTGGCCGCCCAGCTTGCCTTCCGTACCCACTTCCCGCGCCACCCGGGTCACTTCCGAGGCGAACGCGTTGAGCTGGTCCACCATGGTGTTGATGGTGTTCTTCAGCTCGAGCACCTCGCCCTTCACGTCCACGGTGATCTTGCGCGAAAGGTCGCCGTTGGCCACGGCGGTGGTCACCTCGGCGATGTTCCGCACCTGGCCGGTCAGGTTGGCGGCCATGAAGTTCACGTTGTCGGTCAGGTCCTTCCAGGTGCCGGCGACGCCCTTCACCTGCGCCTGACCGCCCAGCTTGCCTTCCGTACCCACTTCCCGGGCCACCCGGGTCACTTCCGAGGCGAACGAGCCGAGCTGGCCCACCATGGTGTTCACGACCTTGCCGATGCGGAGGAACTCGCCCCGCAGCGGGCGCTCCTCGTTCTCGAGGTCCATGGTCTGGGACAGGTCGCCCTTGGCCACGGCGCCGATCACGCGGGCCATTTCGGCGGTGGGGTGCACCATGTCGGCGATGAGGGTGTTCACCGCATCGACCGAGGCCGCCCAGGACCCCTGAGCCGACGGCAGGCGGGCGCGGTGGTTGATCTTGCCCTGGCGACCGACGGTCTCGCCGAGCCGCTCGAACTCCTTGGTCATGCGGTCGTTCAGCTCGACCACATCGTTGAAGGCCTCCGCGATCTCGCCGGCCGCGCCGGTCAGGCCTCGCGGCAGGCGGACGGAGAAGTCACCCCGCCGGAAGGCGCGCAGGGCGGCGAGGAGCTGCGCCGTGTCCATCGCCGCGCCTTCCGCGCGACGGGCCGGCGACTTGGCCCCATTGGTCTTGGCGGTCGACTTCGCCGACTTAGCGGCGGTGGAAGCAGGTGCGGCCATGGATCCCCCGGAGGCGCGGACAGTGCGGTCGCGAGGGACATGCTTTGCGCCACGCCAGGCGCAATCCGCCCGGCCGGTCACAAGACACACCCCCGCCCTGGAGGCCGAACGGGCGAGCAGGCATCAAAGTTCCAGCTTCGCTGAAAATATTTTCGGTGGGCTGACCGTCCGGGCCCGAGCGAGCGGGGATCCACGGAACAAGAGTCACCCTGCCCTAAAACCCTATTCAGTTCAACTGCTAAGCTGAGACCCTTCCGCCAGCCCTCCCCGGCTTTCCAGGCGGCGGTCCTAGGTGCCGATGATGGCGGAACGGGGACACGGCTGGGCCGTGGCGCGCGGCCGGAACCCCGGGCATGGGCTGCCGTTTGTGCAGTGGCGCTCGCACGCCGCCCCTCCACCGAACCAGGGACCGCATGTCGCAATCCTACGACGCCGCAGCTTTCGAGCCGCCGCCCGAAGCAGAGGCCTTTTACGCCGAGAGCCTGAGCCTGCTGACCCAGTCCGGCATCCCCTTCCTGCTGTCCGGGACCTACGCCGTGACCGCCTACACGGGGATCGTCCGCCCCACCAAGGACCTCGACGTGTTCTGCAAGGCGGGCGACTACCCGAAGATCCTGGCCTACTTCCAGGAGCGGGGCTACCGCACCGACGTCGAAGACGAGCGCTGGATCGCCAAGGTCTGGCAGGAGCGGCACTTCTTCGACGTCATCTTCGCCATGTCGAACGGCACGGCCCCGATCACGGACGAGTGGTTCGTCGAGAACGACACCATCAACGTCTATGGGACGGAGGCGAAGATCACTCCGCCCACCGAGCTCGTGCTGTCCAAGATGTTCATCCAGGACCGCTACCGGTACGATGGGGCGGACGTGGCGCACGTGATCCTGCGGGCGTCGGACAGGATCGATTGGCAGCGGCTGCTCCGCTACATGGAGCCCTACTGGGAGGTGCTGCTCACACACCTCCTGAACTTCCGCTTCATCTACCCCACGGAGCGCGACGCCATCCCCACCTGGGTGATGGAGGAGCTGACCAGCCGGCTGCAGGCGCAGGTCGGCCTGCCCGCCGCCCGCGTGAAGGTCTGCCGCGGGCGCCTGTTCAGCCCGCGCGACTACGTCACCGACATCACCGAGTGGGGCTTCGCCGACGTGGTGGGCAAGGGCCTGGAGGAGCGGCATGAGCCTATCGCCTGAAACGCCGGCGCAGAACGGGACGCTCAGGGTCGCCGCCATCGGCGACCTCCACGTGGGAGAGAACCACGAGGCGCCTTACCGCGACCTGTTCAGCCGGATCAGCCAGGAGGCCGACGTGCTCGTCCTCTGCGGCGACCTCACCAACTACGGCAAGACGCCGGAGGTCGAGATCCTGGCCCAGGACCTTCGGGCCTGCACCATTCCGGTGGTCGGTGTGCTGGGCAACCACGACTACGAATGCGGCCAGCCGCAGGAGGTCTCGCGCATCCTGCACGAGGCCGGGATGATCGTGCTCGACGGCGAGGCGCGCGAGATCGAAGGCGTCGGCTTCGCCGGCTGCAAGGGGTTCATCGGCGGCTTCGGCCGCTACATGCTGAGCGCGTTCGGGGAGCCCGAGATCAAGACCTTCGTCCAGGCCTCCGTGGACGAGAACCTCAAGCTCGAGACCTCGCTGCGCATGCTCCGCACGGAGCGGATCGTGGTCGTCACCCACTATTCGCCGGTGCAGGACACGGTGGAGGGCGAGCCGCCGGAGATCTTCCCCTTCCTCGGGTCGGCGCGGATGGGCGAGACCATCGACCGCTTCGACGGCGTGAAGCTCGCCCTGCACGGCCATGCCCATCGCGGGGCGTACGAGGGCCGGACCGCCCGCGGCGTACCGGTCTACAACGTGGCCCGCCCGGTGCTGAACCGCGACCTCGGGGTCGAGTACGCGCTCTACGAGGTCTAGGCCTCGCGGGGCGGGTTGTCCTCGGTCTCGAGGCGTTTCAGCACGGCCTCGGGCGCCACCTCCCGGGCCAGCTCCTCGAGCTCGGGATCCCACGCGTCGTCGACGCCGATCCTGGCGGCGATGGCGCGGGTCAGCTTGACCAGGTGGGTGATCTCGTACTCGGCGAGCAGGTTGATCTGCAGGTCGAGGGCCGCGCGCTTGTCCGCGAGGGCGGCGATGCGGTTTTGGCTGATCAGCACGAAGGTGGAGAGGAAGATCGCCTCCACCGACGCCACCGTGGCGAGGATGACAAACGTCCGGTCGAAGCGCGGGATGATCGGAACGGCGCCGACGTTCACCAGAACCCACCCGAGGACGAGCGCCAGGTGGATCCAGACGAACAGAAGCGAGCCCGTGAAGTTGGTGATGTGGCCAGCCAGCCGCTCGCCCCAGCTCGCCTCCCGCTCCACCTTCTGCCGCTCAGCCCGCATCGCCTCGATGTTGCGGCGGAGCACCGCGGCCATGTCGGGCTGGGCGTCGTCGGTCAGCCGGGGATCGATGCGGCGGTTCATACCGGCCGAACCCCCGGGCGGACGCCTCGTTCCAGAGTTGCTGCTGCTGCTCCCGGGAACCTTCGCAATGGGCGCCGGTTGAGGTTCGGGAAGGGAACGCCAGACGTATGAAGCTTGTCATCTTCGGCCTGACGGTGAGCTCGTCGTGGGGCAACGGTCACGCGACCCTCTGGCGGGGCCTGATCCGCGCTCTCGCCGCCCGCGGCGTGCGGGTCGTCTTCTTCGAGCGCGACGTTCCCTACTATGCCCGCCACCGGGACCTGCCCGCCCTTCCCTGGGCCGAGCTCGTGCTCTACGCCGACTGGGCCGAGGTGGCGGAGCGCGCGCGGACGGAGGCCACCTCCGCCGACGCGGTGATGGTCACCTCCTACTGCCCTGATGGCCCGGCGGCGTCGCGGCTGGCCGTGGAGCACGGCCGCGTCTCGGTCTTCTACGACATGGACGCGCCCGTCACCCTGGCGCGCCTGGCTGCAGGCGAGACCGTCGACTACCTGCCGTCGGAGGGCCTCGGGGGTTTCGACCTGGCGCTGAGCTTCACCGGCGGCGAGGCCCTGGTGAGGCTGGAGCGGGACCTGGGCGCCCGCCGGGCCCTGCCGCTCTACGGCCACGTGGATCCCGACCATCACCGGCCGGGCGCGGTCGATCCGCGCTACGCCTGCGACCTCTCCTACCTCGGCACCTACGCCGCCGACCGCCAGCCGACGGTGAACGCCCTGTTCGCCGAGCCGGCCAGGCTGCGTCCCGGGCAGCGGTTCCTCCTTGGGGGCTCGGGCTACGACACCGCCTTCCCGTGGACGGACAACATCTACTTTCTCGACCATGTGGCGCCGCCGGAGCACCCGGCCTTCTTCGCCTCCTCACGCCTGACCCTGAACGTGACCCGGCGCGACATGGCGCAGATGGGCTACTGCCCGTCCGGGCGGCTGTTCGAGGCGGCCGCCTGCGGCTCTCCGATTCTCACCGACATATGGGAGGGTCTCGACCTCTTCTTCGAGCCCGGGCGCGAGATCCTGACAGCGGCGACCACCGAGGACGCCCTGGCCGCCCTCGACCTCGACGCCGGTGAGCTCGCAGGCGTCGCGCGCCGGGCCCGCGAGCGGACGCTCGACGAGCACACGAGCGCGCACCGCGCCACCGAGCTGCTGCGGCTGCTGTCGACCGCCCCGGCCAGTCCGCGCGACCTGGAAGAGGCCTGAGCCATGTGGGGGATCATCCCAGCCGCCGGCCAGGGCACGCGGATCCAGCCGCTGGCCTTCTCCAAGGAATTGCTGCCGGTGGGCACGCGGTTCGAAGGCGGCACGGAGCGGCCGCGGGCCGTCAGCGAATACCTCGTGGAGCGGCTGGCGCACGGCGGCGCGCGCAAGATCTGCTTCGTGATCAGCCCGCACAAGGACGACATCCTGCGCTACTTCAGCGATCGGGTGGGCGGCGTGGACTTCGCGTTCGTGATCCAGCCCCGGGCGGCGGGCCTCTGCGATGCGATCTTCCGCGCCGCGCCGCTGATCCATCCGGAGGAGCCCGTCGCGGTGGGCCTGCCGGACACCATCTGGTTCCCGGAAGACGCCCTCGCCAGCCTGCCGGACGACCGGTTCTCGTTCTTGACCTTCCCGGTGGAGGAGCCCCGGCACTTCGACGCTGTGGTCGCCGAGGCCGACGGACGGATCCGCGAGATCCAGGTGAAGAACCCGAATGCCACCTCGAGATGGATCTGGGGCGCATTCAAGATGCCGGGCCGGATCTTCCACGAGTTGCACGCGCTCTGGCTCGAGCGGGAGCGGGAGGACGAATACCTCGGCACCCTCGTGAACGCCTGGATCGCCTGCGGCGGCGAGGCCTGGGATGCGCCGCTCGGGACCGGCTACGTGGACGTGGGCACCCTGCACGGTTACCGCGAGGCGCTGCGCCTGCTGGGCGCCCTGGAGCCGGCTACAGACCGCGCCTGAGGCGGAGCTGTCGCCCCGCCCGCCAGGCCAGCCAGGCCGCCGGAAGGACGCCAAGCCCGGCGAAGACAATCGGCGCCCAGTGGGCGAGGCTCGAGAACATGATGCCCGCCAGCACGGGGCCGATCACGCGCGCCGCCGATCCCGCAGCGTTGTTCGCCCCGAGAATCGCCCCCTGGCGCCCATGAGGCGCGGCCTGGGAGATCAGCGAGCTGGTGGCCGGCTGGGTCAGCGTGTGGCCCGTCACGGCGACGGTAAGCGCCGCGATGCAGAGGCTCACCCACGGCGAGGCGGCCTGCGCCAGCAGGGCCACGCTGGTCACCACCAGGCCCGCGACGATGGTGGTCACCTCGCCGATCCGGCGGACCAGCATGCCCGAGGCGAAGCTCTGGCTGAGCGCCGCCGCCACGCCGGTGGCGCCCATCACCAGGCCGATCTCCTTCGGCCCCCAGGCGAAGCGCGCCGCGCCCCACAGGCCGAGCACCGACCACATCGCCGAGAACGAAGCGAAGCCCATGAAGGTCATGGCCACCAGCCGGCGCAGCACCGGGTCGGCCCATGCCTCGGCCAACGCCGCCAAAGGGCCGGGGCGGCCGAGGTGAGGCGCGGCCTCCCGCACGCTCTCGCGCACAAAGGCCAGGACGCCGATGGTGGCGACGACGCACAGGCCGGCGGACACCAGCAGCGGCGGGTGGAAGCCGGCGGCCCCCAGCTCCGGTCGCGCCAGAACCCCGCCCAGCCAGGGCCCGACCACGAAGCCGATACCGAAGGCCCCGCCAATCAGGCCGAGGCGGCCGGCCAGCCGCTCCGGCGGGGTGACGTCAACGATATAGCCCTGGATGGCCGAGATGTTGCCGCTGAAGAACCCGGCCGCGAACCGCACCAGGATCGCGATCCAGATGCCCGGGGCGAAGGCCAGGGCCACGTAGCCCACGGCCGAGGCGGCGATGGTGATCAGTAGCACCGGCCGCCGGCCGATCCGGTCCGAAAGCCGCCCCCAGGTCAGCTCGCCCAGGAACTGCCCGGCCGAGAAGGTGGCGAACATCAACGTCACCTGCCAAGGGGCTGCGTCGAACACGCTGGCGTAGAACGGCAAGAGCGGGATCACCACGCCGAAGCCGATCAGGCTGACGAAGACGATCAGCAGCAGGACGGGCACGGCCATCCGTGCGTCGGGCGGGGCTGCGGGTCTTCGCGGGGGCATAGGAGCGAGTAACGCCCGCGGCGCGTGCTGGCTAGACGTCCGCGTCCACACCGCACGCCGCCAGCCGGCGCTTCAGCTCGGCGCGCAGCCGCTCGAGGCCGTCCGGGTGCAGGGATTCACAGCGGCAGGTGAGCTTGGGCTCGGTCCCGGAGGCGCGCAGCAGCCACCAGCCGTCCGGCCCGTCGACGCGTAGGCCGAGCTTCGGATCGAACACCCCGCCCTCCTCGGCCAGGGCGCGGGCGACCTCTGCCACCACCTCGGCCTTGCGATCCTCCGGGCAGGCGATACGCAGCTCCGGCGTGGCGAAGCTGGGCGGCAGGCTGTCGCGAAACGCGGCGAGTCCGCCCGGCAGGCGCGACACCGCGAGGAAGGTCTGAACGGCGGCATAGAGCGCGTCGTCCACCCCGCCCCAGCCGTCGGCGAAGAAGATGTGACCGGAGAGCTCGCCGCCGAGCAGCGCGCCCTCGTCCTGGATCGCTTCGCGCACGTGGACGTAGCCGGACGGCGAAAGCAGGGCCCGGCCGCCGGCCTGGCGCACGCCGTCGAACAGCACCTTGGAGCACTTCACGTCCGCCACCACGGCCGCGCCGGGCCGGCGGGCCAGCAGGTCGCGGGCCAGCAGCAGGA
This sequence comes from Phenylobacterium sp., assembly GCF_041913825.1. Taxonomy (GTDB): domain Bacteria; phylum Pseudomonadota; class Alphaproteobacteria; order Caulobacterales; family Caulobacteraceae; genus Phenylobacterium. The sequence goes on along the minus strand of NZ_JAYSEO010000026.1, from coordinate 53,957 downwards.
TCAACTGGTCAGCCCAAAGGATCCGCCCCTGGGCGTCGACCACGCCGATGCGGTCGCCGTCGCCGTCGAAGGCCACGCCCAGATCGAAGCCTTGGGCGACCACAGTCTCGGCGAGCTCTGACAGGTTCTCGGCCACCGCGGGATCGGGATGGTGGGCCGGGAAACGGCCGTCCACGTGGGCGTTCAGCAGGTGGTGCTCGCCCGGCAACCGGCGCACCAGCCGCTCCACCGCCGGGCCCGTCGCGCCGTTGCCGCAGTCCCAGGCGACCCGCAGAGGCGCCATGCCCTCCGCCGCAGCGGCAAGGTCGTCCACATAGGTCTCGAGCACCGAAACGCGCCGGGCGCTCCCGCCGCCGCGCTCGACGCAGGGACCGTCCACCAGCGCCCGCAGCCGCGCCCCGTGCACGCGCTGGTCGCCCAGCAGGATCTTGAAGCCGTTCTCGCCCGGCGGATTGTGCGAGGCGGTGACCATGATCGCGCCGTCGAGGTCGAGCTTGCGCACCGCCCAGCCGAGCATGGGCGTGGGTCCAAGCCCGATGCGCTCAACGGCAAGGCCTCCATCCATCAGCCCCCAGACCAGCGCCTGCTCGTAGGCCGGGGACGTCAGCCGGCCGTCGCGGCCGACGCCGACCCGGGTCAGGCCTGCTTCGCGGGCGGCCGTGGCATAGGACAGGCCTAGCGCGTAGGCCCCGGCCCGATCGATATGCCGCCCGGCCTGCCCGCGGATATCGTAGGCGCGGATCGCCTCGGGGCGGATGCGCCCGAGCGACAGGGGCGCAGCGCGGCCGGCAACGGGCTCGGCCCCGCCCCCGACCGGTTGTTCCAGCGCCTCCAGGCTCATGCGCCCTCTCCAGGTCAAGCCGACAGGCGGACCTCGGCCTCGGCCTCGCGCACCCGGGCCGTGCGCCCGAGGTTCGCCTCGAACCATGCAATCGTCGAGCGCAGCCCCTGTTCCAAGCTGGTCGCCGGGCGCCAGTCGAGCACCTTCTCCGCCTTGGAGATGTCCGGCCGCCGACGCTTCGGATCGTCGACCGGCAGCGGCTGGTAGACCACTTCCGAAGCCGAGCCGGTAAGGGTCAGGACGAGGTCCACCAGCTCGCAGATCGTTCGCTCGTTGGGGTTGCCGATGTTAATCGGGCCGGGCTGCGGGCCCTCGTACTCCATGAGGCGGTAGAGGCCGTCCACCTGGTCGTCGACGTAGCAGAACGAACGGGTCTGCGAGCCGTCGCCGAAGATGGTGATATCCTCGCCAGTCAGCGCCTGGTGCACCACGTTGGACACCACCCGGCCGTCGTCCGCCGCGAGCCTGGGTCCGTAGGTGTTGAAGATCCGCGCCACCCGCACCTCGGCTCGGCCCAGGCGGTCGTAGTCGAAGGTCAGGGCCTCGGCGGCGCGCTTGCCCTCGTCGTAGCAGGCGCGCGGGCCCGTGCAGTTGACGTTGCCCCAGTAGGTCTCGGCCTGCGGGTGCATGGCCGGATCGCCGTAGACCTCGCTGGTGGAGGAGATCAGGAAGCGTGCGCCGCTGGCCTCAGCCAGGCGCAGCAGCCGGTGCGTGCCGAGCACGCTGGTCAGCATGGTGTGCTCCGGATCGGCCTGGTAGAGCGGCGGCGAGGCGGCGCAGGCCAGATTGTAGATCCGGTCGAACTTCCGCTTCGTGATCCGGGGCGGCAGCGCCTCGACGATGTCGGCCTTCACGAATTCGAAGTGCTCGCTGCGCTGGAGGCGGCGAAGGTTCTCGCGCTTGCCGGTCTGCAGGTTGTCCAGGCAGACCACGTGCGCGCCTTCGTCGATGAGGCGCTCGCAGAGGTGGGAGCCCAGAAAGCCGGCGCCGCCGGCGACGAGGACCTGCGGCTGCCGTCCGTTGTTCTTCATGTGCGTCCCTTCCAAGCTCTCTTCCCCTGCGGCCTCGTTGGGCCGTCTTGCGTTCAGACCGTCTCCAGGCGCCGGGCGGCGGCGACGGCTTCGTTCAGGTGGGCCTCCAACTCCGCCGCGCGGTGGGCGGCGGTGTGCTCGGCCAGGATCCGGGCGCGGGCGCGATCGGCCATGGTGCGGCGGGCGCCTTCGTCCGTGTCGCGGAGCGCCCGCAGCACCTCTTCTGACCCCAGCGCCAGCACGATCTCGCGGCCTGGCTCGAACAGGGTCTCCAGGCCGTCCCAGATGTCGGAGATGATGGGCGTCCCGCAGGCGGCGGCCTCGAACAGGCGCACGCTGGGCGAATAGCCGGCCTCGATCATGTCGGCCCGGGTGACGTTCAGGGTGTAGCGGCTGGCGGCGTAGAAGGCCGGATGGTCGGTGGGACCGACGTGGTCCAGGCGCTCGACGTTCGCCGGCCAGTCGATGTCGGCGGGATACTGCGGGCCGGCCACGCAGAACTTCAGCTCGGGCGCGCGGCGCGCGGGTTCGAGCAGCAGCCGCTCCAGCGTCGGCTGCCGGTCCGGGCTGTAGGTGCCGAGGTACGACAGGTCCCAGCGCGTCGGCTCGGCCAGCGGCCGGTAGGCCTCGGCGTCGACAGAGCAGTACAGGGCGCGGGCGGCGGGCGAGCCGTAGCGGCGCTCCAGACGTTCGAGCGTCGGCCCGCCGGTGAACGACATATAGGCGTGGTAGCCCGGGATCAGGTCGGGATGCAGGTACTCGTGGTCTCCGGCCGCGAGCTTGGCCAGGGTCACCGGCGTGTCGATGTCGTAGAAGGCCACCACCCCGCGGGCGGTCTTCTGGACCCAGCGGCCCACCTCGACGCCGTCGGGCACATAGGAGCCGACGATCACCGCGTCGGCGCGCTCCACCTCCGAGGCCCACCGGGTCTTCAGCTCGTCCAGGGCGCCGTAAAGCCGAAGCTCGCAGAACTCGGGCGCCGCCAGGTCGCGATGGCTTGCGTACCAGGGGACGTCGCGCTCCAGGAACAGCACCTCGTGGCCGCGCGCGGCGAACGCGCGCAGCAGCGCCCGGTAGGTCGTGGCGTGGCCGTTGCCCCAGGAGGACGAGAGGGACAGGCCCAGGACGACGAGCTTCACGCGAGGCTCCTTTCGCGCTTGGCGGCGGCTTCGTGGCGGATGAGCGCGTCGGCCTCGGCGGCGCGCCGGGCATAGGTGTGCTCGGCCAGGATCCGCAGGCGCGCGGCCTCGCCGATGGCGCGGGCGCGCTCGGGCGTCAGCGCCGCGACGTGGTCGGCCACGTCCTGCCCGTCGCGAGCCACCAGCACCTCCTCGTCAGGGGTGAGGAAGAGCTCGATGCCCTCCCAAGCGTCGGTGATCAGGCAGGCGCCCGCGCCTGCCGCCTCGAACACCCGGGTGGCCGGCGAGAAGCCGACGTCGGCCATGGAATCGCGCGCCACGTTCAGCACCGCCAGCGGCGAGCAGTTGAAGGCGTTGTGGTCGGCGGTGCCCACGTGGCCGATGCGCCGCACGTTCTGCGGCATGGCCTTGTCGTCCCAGCCGTTGCCGCCGATCAGGAAGCGGCGCTCCGGCAGGCGGGCGGCGGACTTCAGGAAGAACTCCTCCACCCGGGCCTCGCGGTCCGGCAGGCGGTTGGCGAGGAAGTTCAGGTCGCCTTCGAACCGAGCCTGCGGCGCGACCGGATGGTGGGTGGTGGGATCGAGGGCGTTGTAGATCGGCCGGCAGAGCCGCGCGCCGAACGCCTGGTAGGCGTTCACCACCGGCGGCCCGCCGCCATAGGTCAGCACCAGGTCGAGGTGCGGCAGGATGCGGTGCATGACGTCGCCGGGGTTGGCCCGCAGATGGGCGAGCGTGGCCGGAGCGTCCACGTCCCAGAAGATCTTCACCGCGTGCGGCCGGGCCAGCGCCATGACGCCCTCCAGCAGCTCGTCGTCGAACACGCCGACGCCGCTCGCCTTCACCACCACGTCGGCGTCGGCGGCCTCGGCCATCACCGTCTGCAGCGCCGTCTCGGTCGGCGGGTAGACCACCACGCGGGCGTAGTCCGGCGGCTCGATGTCCTTGTGCTGCTGCCGGTCGAACGCGTCCGGCTCGTAGAAGGTGATCTCGTAGCCGCGCTTGAAGAGCTCGGAGAGCATGCCGCGGTAGTAGGTGGCCGCGCCGTTCCAGTAGGCGGAGAGCAGGCTCGACCCATAGAAGGCGATCTTCATCAGACGGTCTCCAGGGCTTTGGCGGGCGCGAGCCGGGCGTGGACCGCCAGCAGCTCGTCCACCCGGTGCGCGCAGGTGTGGCGGGCGCGAATGGTCTCCAGGCCCGAGCGGACCAGGTTCGCGCGGAGGTCGGGATCGTTGGTGAGGTCGCGCAGGTGGCGCTCCATCTGCTCGCCGTCCCTCGCGAACAGGAAGTCCTCGCCGGGTCGGAAGAGGCTCTCGCTGTCGCTCCATGGCGCCGAAACGAGCGGGATGCCGCACGCCAGCGCCTCGAAGATGCGGATCGTCGGAATGCCGGGCAGCACCTCGACGTAGAAGCGCCGCGGAACGTGGACGGTGGCCAGGTGGCGAGCGAAGACCTCCGGCGCCCGGGCGTTGGGAAGCCAGCCGCGGTAGTCCACCCCGTACCGGGCCAGCATGGCCCTCGCCTCGTCCGGGTAGCGAACGCCATAGATGGTGAGCGGCAGCCCCGCCCCGTGCGCCGGGGCCATCAGGAACTGCTCCAGCTCGGCGGTCCGTTCGCCGTCGCCCCAGTTGCCGATCCAGACGAGGCCCTTGCGGGTCCCCTCCTCTGCCGGCGGATGGAAGAGCGCGGTGTCGGCGGCTTCGTGCCAGACGAACACCCGCCCGTCCCAGCCCCAGCGCCGGTAGACCTCGGCCAGGGTCTCGCCGAAGGCCAGAACCCCGTCGTAGCCGGAGAGGTCGAAGGCGCGGATCGCGTCGGGATCGCTGACGGCCCGGTGGTGGGTGTCGTGGAACAGCAGGGTGAAGCGCCCGCCGGCCGCGCGGGCCTTGCCGATACGGGCGACGAGCGCCGGGTCGTTCCACTCGTGCACGACGACGAGGTCGGCGCCGTCCAGCGCGCGTTCCACCTCGAAGGCGGTGTCGAAGGTTGTCGAGTCGAGCTCCGGATAGGCCTGGTGGTAGGCCGCGAGTCCCGCCTGGCCGTGGTCGGCGAGCAGGTTCTGCAGGCTCCAGGAGTCGATCGGCTCGAACACCTCGACCTCATGGCCGCGGCGGATCAGGTCGCGCAGGACGCCGCGCAGGAAGTGGGCGTTGCCGTGGTTCCAGCAGGACGCCAGCGAGTGGGTGAAGTAGACGACCTTCACGCGGCGGCCTCCTGGTGGGGCATCGGGAAGAGATCGGGCCGGACGTGGCGGTAGAGCTCCAGCACGCCGGCGGTCATGGCTTCCACCGAGTAGCGGGCGGCCCGTGCAGCCGCCTGCTGCCCGAGCCGCTCGGTCTGCACCGGATCGGCGAGCAGCTCCTGGAAGACGCCGGCGAACACCTCGGGCGCATAGGGGTCGCAGAAAACCGCCGCGCCGTCCCACAGCTCACGGAAGGTCGGGATGTCGGAGAGCACCAGCGCGCAGCCGGCTTGGGCCGCCTCGAGGACGCCCAGCCCGAACGGCTCGTACAGCGCGGCCGAGGCATAGATGGGCGCACGCGCGAGCCAGCGGGTCACCGTCTCGTTGGGCAGCCGGCCCAGCGCCTGGGCGTGGCGTAGGACCACCGGGCCGCCGCTCGGCCCCTGCAGCGGACCGGCGGCGTGCAGCGGCGGCTGGATGAGCGCCGCGGCCTGGTCGAGCACGCCGATGTTCTTGCCCTCGTCCCACAGCCGGCCCGAGGTGAAGACCATGGCCTCGCGGGCGCCCAGCACCGGAGCGGGCGCGCTGCGGCCATTGTGCACCACGAAGGGGCGCGGGATCTCGTAGGCGCGGGCGGTGTCCTCGGCAAAGGCGGCGGTTGGGGCCACAAGCGCGTCGCAGGCGAGCATCCCCTGCCAGAGGGCCTGGGAACGCCACCGGAAGTCGGACGGCATCGGCCCATCCTTCACCGCGCCCCACCAGGTCGCGAGACAGGAATGGCAGCCGCCGACGACCGGCGCGGTGAACCCGCCTTCGGCGGCGAGCGCCGGGCTGTTCAGGTGGACGAGGTCGGCGCCCAGGCCGCGCGCAAGGCCCCTGACGGCGGCGCCGACCTCCAGGATCTCAGCCGGCTCCGTGGCCATCCAGTCGAGCGGCAGGCAGGTGTCGATCAGCGTGAGGTGCGGCACGGCGTGCGCCTGGGCCACCTGGTCCGGCGTGGGCGACGGGCCGAGCACCACGAGCGTGGTCTCGACGCCCGCGCGCGCCAGGCCGGCGGCGAGATCGAGGGAATAGGTCCAGACGCCGCCGACCGCGTCCGTGGTCATCAGCACGCGCGGCCGGGTCGGTCGGGCGAGGCCGACCTTCATCCGACGGCCTCGACCTTCTCGCGCTTCGCCGGGCGGCCGCTTCGCTCCGCCTGCAGCCAGTCGGCCAGCGCTGCCACGCCGGTCCTCCAGTCGATGGCGTCGCCCAGGGCCAGTTCGCGCCGAGCGGCGGACGGATCGGAGACGTAGTAGCGCTGGTCGCCCGCCCGCCAGTCGGAGAACGAGAGGTCCACCTTCCGCTGGATCAGCTCCTCGATGTAGCCGATCAGCTGGACGAGGCTGACGGCGTTGTTCGGTCCGCCGCCCAGGTTGAACGCCCGGCCGGAGACCCGCTCGATGCGCCGCCACGCGGCCATGTAGGCGTCCACGGTGTCGCCGACGTTCATGATGTCGCGCACCTGGCGGCCGTCGCCGTAGATGCTGATCGGCTGGCCTTCGAGCGCTCGGATCAGGAAGTGGGCGACCCAGCCCTGGTCCTCGGTGCCCATCTGGCGCGGACCGTAGATGCAGCTCATCCGCAGCACGCAGGTCGGCACGCCGAAGCTGCGCGAATAGTCGAGCACGTACTGGTCCGCCGCGCCCTTGGAGCAGCCATAGGGCGTGTGGAAGTCGAGCGGCCGGCTTTCGCTGACCCCGCGCACGCGCAGCGCCGCGTCCACGGGGCGGTAGGCGTCGCCCACCAGCTCCAGCGGCACGTCGCTGAGGTCGCCGTAGACCTTGTTGGTGCTGGCGAAGATCACCGGCGTGCGCCCGCCGCGGCGTCGCACGGACTCCAGGACGTTAAGCGCGCCCTGGATGTTGATTTCGAAGTCTTCGACCGGATCGGTCAGGCTGGTGGTCACCGCCACCTGGGCGGCCAGGTGGAACACCGCCTGGGCCTCGCGCGCCGCCTCGTCGACTGCGCGGCGGTCGCGAATGTCGGCCGCCACGTGGACGATCTTGGCCCCGTGCCGGGACTTCAGCCAGGCCAGGTTGCGCTCCACGCCGGGGCGGGAGAGCGCGTCGAGCACGAGCACCGTATGGCCTTCGGATGCCAGCCGGTCGGCGAGGTTGGAGCCGATGAACCCTGCCCCGCCGGTCACCAGGACCGGAGCGCCGGGGCCGCTCATGCCACCAACCCGCGCATCTCGAGCTCCTTGCGGGCCTCGACGACACGGTCCTCGGCTTCCTGTCTGGCGACCCATTCGGCCAGCTCGGCCAGGCCTTCCGCGAAGTCCTCCTGGGCCTCGTAGCCCAGAACGTCCCGCGCCTTGGCCAGGTCGGGGATACAGTGGCGGATGTCGCCGGCGCGCGCCTTGCCTGCGAGCTCCGGTTTCAGGTCCGGACGGCCCATGGCCTGGGCCTGGAGGAGAGCGACCTCCTCGACCGTCCGGTCGACGCCCGAGCCGACGTTGAACACCTCGCCGTCCGCCTCGGCCTTGTCGAGGGCGAGCAGGAAGGCGCGCGCCACGTCGCGGACGTGGACGAAGTCGCGCCGCTGCTGGCCGTCCTCGAACACCATCGGCGCCTGCCCATTGGCGATCCGGCTGGCGAAGATCGCCAGCACGCCAGTGTACGGGTTGGAAAGCGCCTGGCCTGGCCCGTAGGCGTTCCAGAGGCGCAGCGCGGACCCGCCCATGCCGTACTGCTTGGTCAGCGTGAGCGTCAGGCGTTCCTGCACGAACTTGCCGATGGCGTAGACCGACTTCAGCCCGTTGTTCTTGGTCTCCGGCGTCGGCACCGGGATCAGCGGCCGGCCCTCTTCGTCGAGCGGGTCCCAGGAACCGTCCAGGTTCCGGCCGCCGCGGATCACGTCCTCCATCAGGCGGCCATCGCGGGTTCGGTAGAGCCCCTCGCCGTAGATCGACATGGACGAGGCCACGACCACCCGCTGCACGGGATTGTCGATGAGCTGCTGGAAGAGCACGGCGGTGCCGTAGTCGTTGACCGAGGTGTAGCGGTCGACCGCGTACATGCTCTGGCCCACGCCGACTTCCGCGGCGAGGTGGACCACCTTGTCCACGCCCTTCAGCGACTTCAGGACCAGGGACTCGTCGCGCACGTCGCCGACCACCAGCTCCACGTCCCTGTGCAGCTCGGCCGGCCGCTGCCGGGTCGGGTGGACCTGCTCGATCAGGCTGTCGAGGACGCGCACCCGGTCGCCACGCTCGATGAGCGCCTGGGCCAGGTGCCGGCCGATGAACCCGGCGCCGCCGGTGATGAGGATATGTTCGGACATGCTTCGCCTCAGCCGTTCGCCAGCCGCGCGGACTTCGCCAGAAGGGCGAACGCCGGAACTCCGAGGAACTCGAAGCGCTGGACAGAGGAATAGTCGGCGCGGTCGCCCGCGCGGCTCAAAATCTGCGAGAGGAGGGCGTGAAAGCCGTCCGGGTTTTGGCTATCCTTTACCCGACTGGCTTTCGCGGACCCGCAGGGGCGGTCGTCCGGCTCCCTGACGCCGGCCCCCAAACTCTTCACTTGGCTCATGCCGGTCCCTCGCCGTCACACCCGCCAAGCTAACCCTTCATCTTCATGTAAGTTCCCTCAGGAACCCAAGTATCGGTTCCATCGGTGAAGTTTTCGCGCCCGCCAATTTCTCGTGATCGGAACCCGCACATCATTTGCTGGTGTCGTTCCGCACCATTGACTAATCGAACACTGATTTTATCCACAGGCCGAGCAGTTTCCAGGCTGAGCCGAAGGAACAAAGCTCCGGCCAAGCTGTTTCCCCTCAAGGTACTTACCTTCCCGTGGCGCGCGCCCGGGCGAAGGGGGGCGCATGAGCCGCAAGAAATTGAGAGTCGGGATCGTGGGCGTGGGCAACTGCGCCTCTTCCTTCGTGCAGGGGCTGAGCCACTACGCGGAGGCGAGTTCCAACGAGCCGCCCCCGGGCCTGATGCACGTGGAGCTGGGCGGCTACCACGTGGGCGACATCCAAGTCGCCGCGGCGTTCGACATCCACGCGGGCAAGGTCGGCCACGACGTGGGCGAGGCGATCCTGGCCCCGCCGAACAACACCTATGTCTTCGAGCGCCCCCGCAAGACCGGCGTCACCGTCCTGCGCGGCCCGACCCTGGATGGCATCGGCCGCTACATGGAAGCCGACATCGCCGAGGCCGAGGTCCCCGAGGTGGACGTGGCCGAGGCGCTGCGAGCGTCGAACACCGACGTGCTGGTCTCCTACCTCCCCGTCGGCTCCCAACGGGCCACCGAGTACTACGCTCAGCAGGCGCTGGAGGCCGGCTGCGCGTTCGTGAACTGCATCCCCGTGTTCATCGCCTCCAACCCGGTCTGGGCCAAGCGCTTCGAGACCCGCGGGTTGCCGATCATCGGCGACGATATCAAGAGCCAGGTCGGCGCGACGATCCTCCACCGCGAGATCGTGAACCTGTTTCGCGAGCGGGGCGTCCGGGTCGACCGCACCTACCAACTGAACTTCGGCGGCAACGCCGACTTCAAGAACATGCTTGAGCGCGAGCGCCTGCACTCCAAGAAGATCTCCAAGACCCAGGCGGTGACCAGCCAGCTCGACGTGCCGCTCGCCGAGGACGATGTCCACGTGGGTCCCTCGGACTACGTGCCGTGGCTCACCGACCGCAAATGGGCGCACATCCGGGTCGAGGGCACCACCTTCGGCGGGGTTCCGCTGAACGTGGAGCTTAAGCTCGAGGTCTGGGACAGCCCGAACTCCGCCGGCATCGTTATCGACGCCGTGCGCTGCGCCAAGCTCGGCCTCGACCGCAAGCTGTCCGGCCCCCTCCTCGGCCCTTCCAGCTACTTCATGAAGAGCCCGCCCGAACAGTACACCGACAACGAGGCGCGCGAGCGCACGGAGCGGTTCATCGCCGGCGACGAGGCGCCCACGGCGACCCCCAGGAAGCGCGCGGCGGTGCAGCTCGCCTCGTGACGACCACGGTCTTCCTCGTGCGCCACGGCTCCACCGACCACCTGGGACACCGGATCTCCGGCCGGATGGCCGGGGTGGCGCTGAACGATCTCGGCCGGGGCGAGGTGGCGCGGACGGCGGCGCGCCTGCGGGGCGAGGCCGTGGAGGCGCTCTACACCAGCCCGATCCAGCGAACGCGGGAGACGGCTGAGGTGATCGGCGCCGCCCTGGGGCTGGAAGCGGTCGAGGACGGGCGTCTGGTGGAAATCGACTTCGGCGACTGGACCGGCGCGGCGTTCGCCGACCTGGAGGGCGACACGTCCTGGCGTCACTGGAACGAGGCGCGCGGATCGGCCAGGGCGCCGAACGGCGAGGACATGGCCGAGGTGCAGGACCGGCTGATCCGGTTCGTGTCCGACGTCCAGGCGCGGCACCCGGGCGGCCGGGTCTGCGCCGTCAGCCATGCGGACGTGATCAAGGCTCTGCTGGCCAAGGCCCTGGGCTTCTCGCTCGACCGGCACTGGGCGCTCGAGGTGAGCCCCGGGTCGGTGAGCGTGCTGACGGCGGGAGACTGGGGGATGAAGGTGCTGAGCGTGAACGAGGCGTGCCGATGATCAACCTGACGGCGGACCAGATCCGCGAGCGCGCAGCCGCCCTGGGCGACTGGTTCCACAACATCGACCTGGGCGGGGTGCAAACCGCGCCCAACCACTTCCTCAACGACTATCCGAACGTGAAGTGGAAGACGTTCCAGCACGTCGTGCCCGAGGATCTCACCGGCAAGACTGTGCTCGATATCGGCTGCAACGGCGGCTTCTACTCCATCGAGATGAAGCGCCGGGGGGCGGACCGCGTGCTGGGCGTCGACTTCGACGAGCGCTACCTCGAGCAGGCCCGCTTCGCCGCCGAGGTGAAGGGCATGGACATCGAGTTCCGCCAGCTCAGCGTCTATGACGTGGCCGAGCTGGGCGAGGCCTTCGACATCGTTCTGTTCATGGGCGTGCTCTACCACCTGCGCCACCCGCTGCTGGCGCTCGACCTGATCCGTGACAACGTCTGCAAGGACCTGCTGATCTTCCAGTCCATGCAGCGCGGGAGCGCCGAGGAGCTGCCGGTCCGGGCCAATTACGACTTCTTCGAGCAGGACCACTTCAACGAGCCCGGCTACCCGAAGATGCACTTCATCGAGCACGAGTACGCGAACGACTGGACGAACTGGTGGGCGCCCAACGCCGCCTGCTCGGCCGCCATGCTCCGCAGCGCCGGGTTCGAAATCGTCGAGCACCCCGAGGAGGAGGTGTTCGTCTGCCGCAAGGCGGAGCGGCCGAAGCCCATGGGCGCCGTCTACCCGGCCCGCCCGCGCACCAACGGCAAGTCCAACGGGAGGGACCACGCGTGATCGAAGCCGCCAAGATCTGGAATGAGCCGAACAACAAGAGCCACTGGGACCCGAACCTGGACCCCGAGTGGGACCTGTTCGCCAACATGACCAAGCTGGCGGGCCAGGCGATCGCCGCCGAGAACGCCGCCCTGCCCCGCGTGCTGGGCGGCATGAGCCCGATCGATCCCGCCTTCGTCCGCCGTCTGGCCGAGCGCGGCGTGATGGATCACATCGATGTGGTCGCCGTGCACGGCTTCCCGCTCGACTGGAACCTCTGGCAGATCGACGAGTGGCCGTCCAAGGTCGACGAGATCCGCGCCGTCACCGACAAGCCGGTCTGGATCACCGAGGTGGGCGTCTCCTCCTTCGGCTCGGAAGAGGTGCAGGCCTGGGGCGTGAAGAAGACCGCCGACCTGCTCGTCGGCAAGGTGGACCGGATCCACTGGTACTCGCTCTACGACCTGCCGAAGACCTGGGAGGCCACTACCCGGCACAAGGAGGCCGAGGGCTCGTCCTATTACCGGCACTTCCACATGGGGCTGCTGCGTGAGGACGGAACGCCGAAGCCGGCGCTGGAGGCCTATGCGCCCTACGCGGCGCAGATGGGGCTCTGCCAGTGGTTCCACTTCGAGGATCACCGACTGGACGAGGCGGTGGCTTGGATGAAGCGCCTCGGCGTCAGGCACCTGCGCACGGGCCTCTCGTGGGCGGACAGCTTCCGTCCGGACGCCGACCGCTGGTTCGACCGTCAGATGGAGGCGCTGGCCGACTTCGACGTCACGGTGACCTTCTGCTTTACGCCGGAGCACCGCGGGATCGAGCCGCACCATACGAGCCCGCCGCAGGTGGCGGAGGAGTATGCCGAGTTCTGCGCCCGCATGATCCGGCGCTATGCGCCCGCCGCCCGGTCCGCGCCCGCCGTCGCCGCGGAGTAGCGGCATGGCCGAGGGGTGGACGCCGAACCTGAGCTGGGTCACGGCGGACCTGGCGGTGGGCGGCGCCTTCCCCCCTGGCCGCGCGGCCGAGCTCGCAGGGGCGCACGGCGTGGGCGCGGTCATCGATGTGCGCGCCGAGACCTGCGACGACGCCGTCGAGCTGGAGGCCTGCGGGCTGGACTTCCTCCACCTCCCGACGCTCGACCATCATGCTGTGGCCCAGCCGATGCTCGACGCCGGTGTGACCTTCGCGGCGCACGCCCGGGCGCGGCGCCGCAGGCTCCTCGTGCACTGCGAGCACGGCATCGGGCGCTCCGCCCTGGTGGCGCTCTGCATCATGGTCGATCGCGGTTTCGGCCCGCTGGAGGCCCTGGCCCGCTCGAAAGACGCCCGCGCCCTGGTCTCCCCCTCCCCGGCCCAGTACGAGGCCTGGGTCGACTGGCTCGGCCGCCGGGCCCCGGAGGCGCGGCCGCCGACCTTCGACGCGTTCAAGGCGATCGCCTACCGCCACCTGCGGCAGCAGGCCTGAGATATGCTGGTCTACGGCGACCAGCCGAGGCGCGAGACCCCTGCGGCCAAGCTGGCCGCCGTGCGGAGCGCGCTCGCCGCCGGCGACAGGACGCGGGCGCTGATCGAGGCTGGCGAACTGACCCAGGGACTGGCGGACGCGGAGTTCGCGGCGCTGGGCCACGACGAGGACACGCCGGTGCAGCAGGCGGCGCTCGCCCTCTGCATCGCCGTGGCCTCCGGCGCCCCGGCGGAGCCGGCTAGTCGGGCGCTGGCGGCGCTCGTTCTGCCCGGCGAGATCTCGGTGAAGACGCCGGAGGGCTATGCCTTCTACGCCCTCTATCCGGACAACTACGTTCTGGCGGCGCGGTCTCAGGCCTGGAGCTCGCCGCCGCTGGTGATCGGACTCCGAAGCATCGGGACCAGCCTGGCCGCCGCCGTGGCCGCCGCCACCGCCGCGAGCACGGTGGTGACGGTACGGCCCACGGGCCATCCGTTCCGCAGGGAACTCCGGCTCGGGCCCAGGCTCCTGGCCCGCCTCCGCGCGCATCCGGGGCCGTTCGCCATCGTGGACGAGGGTCCCGGCCTCTCAGGAAGCTCGTTCGGCGCCGCGGCCGACGCCCTGGAAGCCCTCGGTGTCGCGCCGGAGCGGATCGTCTTCCTGCCCAGCCACGCTGGCGACCTGGGCCCCCAGGCCTCGCCGGAGCACCGGGCCCGCTGGCGGACGGCCACCTGCCTGGTGGCCCAGGCGCCCTGCCCCGTGGCCGAATGGTTCGCCGATCTCACGGGCCCCGTGGGCTTGACCCAAGGCCTTCCTGGCAGCGTCTGGAAGGTCCGGCTGGGGGAAGGTTTCGTGGCCAGGTTCGCCGGCCTGGGCGGCATCGGCGAGGGCAAGCTCGCGCGCGCCCGAGCGCTGCACGCCGCGGGATTTGGGCCCGAGCCCCTGGCGCTGCGCCACGGGCTGCTCCTTCAGCGCTGGGCCGAGGGCAGCACCTGGACGCCTTCGCCCGAGCATCTCGGCCGCTATCTCCGATTCCGCCGCGATGCCTTTCCGGCCCGGTCGGGCGCCGATCCGGCCTCCCTGATCGAGATGGTGCGGGCGAACATCGGGGAGTTGCTCGGCGGCGCGGCCGCCCGCGAGGCGGTCCGACAGCTCACCGAGCTCCCCCTGTCATCGGCGCGGCCCCGGCACGTCCACGTGGACGCCCGCCTGCATCGGTCGGAATGGGTAGGCGGCCTGAAGCTCGACGCCCTCGACCATTCGGAAGCCCACGACCTGGTGGGCCCGCAGGACATCGCCTGGGATGTCGCCGGGGCGGCCGTGGAGTTCGACCTCGAGCCCGCCGCCATTCGCCGCCTAGTGGAGGCGGCCGGGGCCGATCCGGTCATGTTGCGGCTTTACGCGCTCGCCTATCCGGCCTTCCAGGCCGGGCTCTGGCGCTTCGCCGGCGACGAGGCGCGGGTGGCGGCCTATCGCGGCCGGATAGAGCGGACGCTCGGCGCGCTCGCAGCCTGAACTGTTGGCCCGGCCCGGCGGTTCTCCCCGCAAGGAGGCGCCTGCCATGCCCGAACAGCCCGACATGAACCCCGGAGACGAGGTGAAGCCCGGCACACCCCAGAGCGGCGAGCAGATCTGTCCGCTCTGCCAGGGTACCGGGCGGCAAGACGGCGCCGACTGCCCCGACTGCGGCGGGTCTGGGAAGATCATCGCGCTGGTGGGCGACGCCTGACGCCCGCCATCGACGGCCCGCGCCCGTCGCGCCGGATCGCTCTTACACCCGCAATAGAGAACCGGTTTGGCAAATGAGGGTGGTCGGAACGGCGTTCTTCCACCCTCCGTTGTCCCGCCGCAGGCGCCGCGCCCCGCGGACGCCAAAGAGGGATGTTCCATGAAGACGATCTGGATGGCCGCCGCCGCTGCGGGCGCGCTGGGGCTCACCGCCTGCGCGAGCGGCATGGACGGCGGCGCTGCGAGCTCGGCCATGGCCAGCGGCGCGCCCGCGGCCGCGACGGCGCCCACCTCCGCCGCCGGCTTCGTCACCGAGGCCGCCCGCAGCGACATGTACGAGATCCAGTCGAGCCAGCTCGCCCTGACCAAGGCCTCGTCCCAAGCGGTCAAGGACTTCGCCCAGCAGATGGTCCGCGATCACACCAACTCGACCCAGATGGTGATGGACGCGGCGCGGTCGGGCGGGATGACCCCGCCGCCCCCGCCGCCGCTGGACGCCCGGCGCGCCGGCATGCTCGACCAGCTCCGCAGCGCCTCCGGGGCGGACTTCGACCGCATGTACCTGCGCCAGCAGCTCATGGCCCACCAGGAGGCGCTCGCCCTGCACAGCGGCTATGCCCAGAACGGCGACAACGCCTCCCTGCGGGCCGCGGCAGGCAAGATCGCGCCCATCGTGCAGCAGCACCTGACGCACGTGCAGCAGATGCAGCCTGGCTGACGCCTCAGCGCGGCAGCTTGGTCGCGCCCATCAGGTACTCGTCGACGGACCGCGCGCACTGGCGGCCCTCGCGGATGGCCCAGACCACCAGCGACTGGCCTCGGCGCATGTCGCCGCACGAGAAGATGTTGGGAACGGAGGTGCGGTAGTCGACCACGTTGGCCTTCACGTTGCCGCGCGGATCGAGCTCCACGCCGCCGTTCTCCACCAGCCCTTCGCGGCGCGGGCCCACGAAGCCCATGGCCAGCAGGACGAGGTCGGCCTTCAACTCGAAGGTCGACCCTTCCACTTCCCGCATCTGCAGCCGCCCGTCCGGTCCTTGGACCCATTCCAGCCGCGCGCACTCGATGGCGGTGACACGCCCGTCCTTTCCCAGCACCCGCTTGGTGGTGACCGCGAACTCGCGATCGCAGCCCTCCTCGTGGCTGGAGGAGGTCCGGAGCTTGAGCGGCCAGTCGGGCCAGGTGACCGCCTTGTTTTCCTTCTCGGGCGGCCTGGGCATGATCTCGAGCTGGACGACCGAGGCGGCTCCGTGCCGGTTCGAGGTGCCGATGCAGTCGGAGCCGGTGTCGCCGCCGCCGATCACCACCACGTGCTTGCCCGCCGCGTTCAGCGTCCCGGACGGCGCGGCGATGGACTCTGGGTCGCCGGCGTTGCGCTTGTTCTGCTGGGTCAGGAACTCCATGGCGAAATGGACGCCGTCCAGCTCGCGCCCGGGGACCGGCAGGTCGCGCGGGGCTTCTGCGCCGCCGGCGAAGACCATCACGTCGTAGTCGTCCAGCAGCCGCTGGACCGAGACCGTGACGCCCACCTCGAAGTTGGTCCGGAAGATCACCCCTTCCGCCTCCATCTGCCGGATGCGGCGGTCGATAAGCGGCTTCTCCATCTTGAAGTCGGGAATGCCGTAGCGCAGCAAGCCGCCGATACGGTCGTTCTTCTCGAACACGGTCGGCGCATGGCCGGCGCGGGCGAGCTGCTGGGCGCACGCCAGCCCTGCCGGTCCCGACCCCACCACCGCTACCCGCTTGCCGGTGCCGCGCGGACTAGGCTCGGGGCGGATCCAGCCCTCCTCCCAGCCGCGGTCGACGATCTGGCACTCGATCGTCTTGATGGTCACCGGCGTGTCCGGGATGTTCAGCGTGCAGGACGCCTCGCAGGGCGCCGGGCAGACGCGGCCGGTGAACTCCGGGAAGTTGTTGGTGGACTGGAGGTTCTCCAGCGCCGCCTTCCAGTGGTCCCGGTGGATCAGCTCGTTGAAGTCGGGGATCTGGTTGTTGACCGGGCAGCCCTGGTGACAGAACGGGATGCCGCAATCCATGCAGCGCGACGCCTGGCGACGCAGCTCGGTGTCGGGCAGCGGGCGCACGAACTCGTGCCAGTGCTTCAGCCGCGCGTCAGGGGCTTCGTAGCCGCGGTCGTGGCGCTCGATTTCGAGGAAGCCGGTGGGCTTGCCCATCGGGTGTGTCTCCGGACTCTGACGGTTTACTCGGCGGCCACGACGGGCAGCGTCTCGCGCTCGGCCGCCAGGTCGAGCAGCGCACGGCGGTAATCGGTGGGCATCACCTTCACGAAGGAGCCCAGCGCCTCGTCCCAGTTCTCCAGGATTTCGGCGGCGCGGCGGCTTCCGGTGTGCAGACGATGGCATTCGATCAGGATGCGCAGGCGCTCGGCGTCGAACCGCAGAACGTCGCCCATCCCATTGTTGTCCACCGAGAGGGCGCGCTGGCTCGGGCGGAACGGCTCGTCGGCGGCGTTCGCCGGGCCGGGCGAAGCCGGCTCCACCCGCTCGAGCTGGACCATCGCCTTATTGCACAGCGCATCGAAGCGGCCGCGCGGGTCGTAGACGTAGGCGACGCCGCCGCTCATGCCGGCGGCGAAGTTGCGGCCGGTGTCGCCGAGCACCACCACCACGCCGCCGGTCATGTATTCGCAGCCGTGGTCGCCCACGCCCTCGACCACCGCCACGGCGCCCGAGTTGCGCACGGCGAACCGCTCGCCCGCCACGCCTTCGAAGTAGGCTTCGCCCGCGACGGCCCCGTAGAGCACCGTGTTGCCGACAATGATGTTGCGCGTGGGCTCCCGCCGCGCCTCCGGCGGCTGGCGCACGATCACCCGCCCGCCGGAGAGGCCCTTGCCGACATAATCGTTGGCGTCGCCGACGAGCTCGGCGGTGACGCCGCGCGCGAGGAAGGCGCCGAAGCTCTGGCCCGCCACGCCCCGGAAGGTGAGCGAGATCGTGTCCTCCGGCAGGCCCGCGTGGCCGTAGCGCCTCGCCACTTCGCCCGAGAGCATCGCGCCCGTGGTGCGGTTGATGTTGCGGATCTCGTAGTCGCGGCGCACCGGCCCGCCCTTCTCGAGCGCCGCTTGGGCGTCGGCGATCAGGGTGTGGTCGAGCGCGGCGCCAAGGCCGTGGTCCTGCCGGTCCATGTTCCAGAGCCCCTTCCGGCCCTCGGCCGGCGCGGCGTACAGGATGCGGGACAGGTCGACCCCATTGGCCTTCCAGTGGTCGAGGGCCGGGCTCATGTCGAGGCGATCGACGCGGCCGACCATCTCGTTGAGTGTCCGGAAGCCCATCTCGGCCATGATCTCCCGCAGCTCTTCGGCCACGAAGAAGAAGTAGTTGATCACGTGCTCGGGCTGGCCCGTGAAGCGCGCCCGGAGCACCGGATCCTGCGTCGCCACCCCCACCGGGCAGGTGTTCAGGTGGCACTTGCGCATCATGATGCAGCCGGCGGCGATCAACGGCGCGGTGGCGAAGCCGAACTCATCGGCGCCCAGCAGGGCGCCGATGGCGACGTCGCGGCCGGTCCGCAGCCCGCCGTCAACCTGCACGGCGATGCGGGTGCGCAGACCGTTGAGCAGCAGGGTCTGCTGGGTCTCGGCAAGGCCGATCTCCCAGGGCGAGCCCGCGTGGGTCAGGGACGTCAGCGGCGAGGCGCCCGTGCCGCCCTCGAAGCCCGAGATGGTCACGTGGTCGGCGCGCGCCTTGGCGACGCCCGCGGCCACGGTGCCGACGCCCACCTCCGAGACCAGCTTCACCGAGATGCGGGCCTTCGGATTGACGTTCTTCAGGTCGTGGATGAGCTGCGCCAGATCCTCGATCGAATAGATGTCGTGGTGCGGCGGCGGGCTGATCAGCCCCACGCCCGGCGTCGAATGCCGAACCCGGGCGATGTTCTTGTCCACCTTGTGGCCCGGCAACTGGCCGCCCTCCCCGGGCTTGGCGCCCTGGGCCATCTTGATCTGGATGTCGTCCGCGTTGACCAGGTACTCGGTTGTGACGCCGAACCGCCCCGAGGCCACCTGCTTGATCGCCGAGCGCATGGAGTCGCCGTTCGGCAGCGGCTTGAAGCGGTCGGCCTCCTCCCCGCCTTCCCCGGTGTTCGAGCGACCGCCGATCCGGTTCATGGCGATGGCCAGCGTGGTGTGGGCCTCGCGGCTGATGGAGCCGAACGACATGGCGCCGGTGGAGAACCGCTTCACGATCTCGGCGGCGGGCTCCACCTCGTCCAGCGGGATCGGCCGCTCGGCTGGCTTGAAGCGCATCAGGCCGCGCAGGGTGAGCAGGCGCTCCGACTGCTCGTTGATCGAGGCGGCGAAGGTCCGGTACTCGTCCGGCAGGTTGGCGCGCACGGCGTGCTGCAGCCGCGATACCGATTCCGGGCTCCAGGCGTGGGCTTCGCCCCGCAGGCGCCAGGCGTACTGCCCGCCCACGTCGAGCATGGTCTTGTAGATCGGGTTGTCGCCGAATGCGTCGCGGTGGCGGCGCACACACTCCTCGGCGATCTCGGCCAGGCCGACACCCTCGATCGTGGTGGCGGTGCCGGTGAAGTACTTCCCGATCAGCTCGGACGAGAGCCCGACGGCGTCGAAGATCTGCGCGCCGCAGTAGGACTGGTAGGTGGAGATGCCCATCTTGGACATCACCTTCAGCACGCCCTTGCCGACGGCCTTGATATAGTTCTTCCGCGCCTCATAGGCCGAGACCGGCAGGTCGTTGCGGGCCCGCAACTCCTCGATGGTCTGGAACGCCAGGTACGGGTTCACGGCCTCCGCGCCATAGCCCGCCAGGACGCAGAAGTGGTGCACCTCGCGCGCCTCACCGGTCTCGATGACCAGACCGGTCTGCATGCGCAGGCCCTGGCGGATCAGGTGGTGGTGGACGGCCGCGGTGGCGAGCGCCGCCGGGATCGGGATCCGCTCGGCCGAGGTCGCCCGGTCGGACAGGATCAGGATGTTCACGTCGGCGAGAACGGTGTCGGTCGCCTCTCGGCACAGCCGCTCCAGCGCGCGCTCCAGACCCTCGGCGCCTTCCTCCGCCGGCCAGGTTGCGTCGAGCGTGGCGGTGCGGAACGCGCCGTCCAGCAGGTCGTGGACCGAGCGGATCTTGGCCAGGTCCTCGTCGGTCAGGATGGGCTGGGCCACCTCGAGGCGCTTGTGGTTGCCCGCCTGGCGGCCGAGCAGGTTGGGCCGAGGCCCGATCATCGAGACCAGGCTCATCACCAACTCTTCCCGGATCGGGTCGATCGGCGGGTTGGTGACCTGCGCGAAGTTCTGCTTGAAGTACTCGTAGAGCAGCTTGGGCCGGCGCGAGAGCACGGCGATCGGCGTGTCCGATCCCATGGAACCCACGGGGTCGTCGCCCATCCTCGCCATCGGTTCCAGGAAGAACTTCAGGTCCTCCTCGGTGTAGCCGAAGGCCTGCTGGCGGTCGAGCAGGGTGTCCGGGTCGTTGCTCCGCGGCGGCTCGTTCTCGGGCGAGAGCGACAGCTCCTCCAGCTTGAACTGCGTCTCGGCCAGCCACTCCTCGTACGGTGCGGCCTCGGCGAGGGTCCGCTTCAGCTCCTCGTCCTCGATGATCCGGCCCTGCTCCATGTCGATGAGCAGCATCTTGCCGGGCTGCAGGCGCCACTTGCGGACGATCCGCTCCTCGGGGACGTCCAGCACGCCGGACTCCGAGGCCATGATCACATGGTCCTGGTCGGTGATGATGATCCGCGCCGGGCGCAGCCCGTTGCGGTCCAGGGTGCCGCCGATCTGGCGGCCGTCGGTGAAGGCAACCGCGGCGGGGCCGTCCCAGGGCTCCATGAGCGCGGCGTGGTACTCGTAGAACGCCCGCCGCTCCTTGCTCATCAGCGGATTGCCGGCCCAGGCCTCCGGGATCAGCATCATCATGGCGTGGGCGAGCGGATAGCCGCCAGCCACCAGCAGCTCGAGCGCATTGTCCAGGCAGGCGGTGTCCGACTGCCCGTGCGGGATCAGCGGCCACATCTTGTTCAGGTCCGGCCCCAGCAGCTCGCTCTCGAGCGTGCGCCGGCGGGCGTTCATCCAGTTCACGTTGCCGCGGACGGTGTTGATCTCGCCGTTGTGGGCGATGAACCGGTACGGGTGCGCCAGGCGCCAGGACGGGAAGGTGTTGGTCGAGAAGCGCTGGTGGACGAGCGCCAGCGCCGACTCCGCCCGCTCGTCCTGCAGGTCCCTGTAGAAGGTCCCCACCTGGTGGGCGAGCAGCAGGCCCTTGTAGACCACCGTCCGCGTGGACAGGGACGGCATGTAGAACTCGACGACGCCCGGCAGGCCGCGCTTGCCGGCAAGGTCCGCCAGCGGGTTCTGGGTCTGCTTGCGCACCGCGAGCAGCTTGCGCTCGTGGGCGTCCTGGTCCTTCACGTTCGGGCCGCGGCCGATGAAGGCCTGACGGATCACCGGCATGGAGGCGAGGACGGCCTCGCCCAAGCCCGCGGTGTCCACCGGCACGTCGCGCCAGCCGAGCAGCGGCTGCTTCTCGACGCGCAGGAAGTGCTCGAACTGCTCGACCGCGGCCTGCCGGGCCGCCTCGTCCCGGGGAAGGAAGCACATGCCGACGGCGTACTCGCCCGCCGGCGGCAGGGCCACGCCGGCGTCGGCCGCCCAGGCGCGATAGAGCGCGTCGGGGATCTGGATCAGGATCCCCGCCCCGTCGCCGACCAGCGGGTCGGCGCCCACGGCGCCGCGGTGGTCCAGGTTCACCAGGATCTGCAGCCCGGCCTCGATCACCTCGTGCGACTTGCGGCCCTTGATGTTGGCCACGAAGCCCACGCCGCACGCGTCGTGCTCGTTCGCCGGGTCGTACAGTCCTTGCCGCTCGGGCAGCGTCATCTTCATCCCCTTACGCACCCCGCCACACCGCCCCGCTCCCTTCTGCCAAGGGGCCGAGACGTGCCGCAGCGGGGGTTTAGCCGGCAGGATCCGCCCCTGTCGATGGGTCAAAACTGACTGCGGTGGAAGATTTTTCCAAAGGCAAGCATGTCGGGCGAAACTCACCCCGGCGTGCTAGGCAGGCCGCATGAACGACCCCATGGCTTCCCTGCGCGCCCGCTTCGTGGACCGCCTGCGCGACGATCTCGCCGAGCTTCGGTCAGGCGCGCCGGCGCGCCCGCTGGTCCACCGGATGGCGGGCACGGCGGGCATGCTGGGGTTCGTGGAGCTCGGCCGGCTGGCGGCCGTCGTCGACGCTCAGCTCGCCGAGGGCGACCCGGCGGAGCCGGCGGACTGGGACGCCCTGCTGACCGCGATGGACGAGCTCACGCAGAAGCCGGCTTGAAGCCCCGGCGGGTCATCGCGCCCCAGCCCTGCTGGCGCGTCAGGTACTGCCAGGTCCCGCGCAGCCGCCAGATGTTGTTGATCTGGCGATAGCCGAAGTTCTCGGCGATGCCGGCCAGCATCAGCACGGCCAGGCTCTTCACGTCCGGGAAGCGCCGCAGCTCGGCCTCCTCGAGCGCCAGGGCGCCCACGCTCAGCACCACGCCGAAGCCAGCGCTCACCGCCAGGAAGGCGAACAGGTATTCGATGTGCAGGACGCCCAGCAGCCAGAAGGCCGGGATCAGCACATAGCCTGCGAGCTCGATGAACGGGCCGAGCACGTCGACGAGGAAGACGTACCCGAACCCGAGCGATCCGACGCGGCCGTAGCGCGGGTTCAGGACCATGTCGCGATGCCGCTCGAAGGTCTCCAGCGCGCCGCGGTGCCAACGCGCCCGTTGGCGGCCGAGGACGCGCAGGTCCTCCGGGCATTCGGTCCAGCAGACGGGCTCCGGCAGGAAGACGATACGGTAGGGCTTGCGCTCCTCGCGGTGACGGCGGTGCAGCTTGACCACCAACTCCATGTCCTCGCCGACGGTGCCCAGGCTGTAGCCGCCCACGGCCAGCACCGCGTCTCGCCGGAACAGGCCGAAGGCGCCCGACACGATCATCAGGCACTTCAGCTCGCTCCAGGCGAGGCGCGCCATGAGGAAGGCCCGCAGGTATTCGATGGTCTGCAGCAGGGCGAGGAAGTTGCGCGGCGTGCCGACCCGTGTCACCCGGCCGAAGCGGGTCTCGCAGCCGTTGGCGATGCGCACCGAGCCGCCGACGGCCACCACCCGCTCCGGGTCGTCCACGAACGGACGCACCGCGCGCAGCAGGGCGTCCGGCTCAAGCAAAGAGTCGGCGTCCATGGAGCAGACGATCGACGCGCGCGACAGGTTGAGGGCGGCATTCAGCGCGTCGGCCTTGCCGCCGTTTTCCTTGTCCACCACCAGCAGCTTCGGCTGCCGGTGCGTGGCGTAGAGGCCTCGGATGCGCGCACAGGGGGCGATCAGCTCGTAGTCCCGCTCGGCCGGCTGTAGCTCGAAGGCCTCGACCAGCGCCTCCAGCGTGCGATCCTTGGAGCCGTCGTTGACCACCACCACCTCGAAGGCGGGGTACTGCAGCGAGAGCAGGGAGCGCACGCTTTCGACGATGGTCAGCTCCTCGCCGTAGGCGGGCACCAGCAGCGCGATGGGCGGGGCGCTCTCCGAATAACGGCGCCAGAGCTGGGGCGCCTCAGCGATGCCGCGGTCGCGGCGCAGCGCCCGGCCCGCGAGCACGAGCTGCCAGACGTGGAAGGCGTTCTGGAAAAGACCGGCCGCGATAACGAAGACCGCAATGGATTCCGCGAAGCGGGTGAAGCCGAGGGCGATCGTCTGCAGGTCCATCACGCCACTCCGGCCAGCACCAGGGAAGCCGCCCGCCGCGCCGCGTCGTCCCCCGAACGTGCCACGCCCTCCAGCAGCGCCGCGCCCGGCCCGCCGAGCTTGCCGAGCGCCGCCGCCGCGCGGTGCCGCACGCCCCAGACGGGATCGGCCAGCAGCCCGGCCAGCGGCTCCACCAGCGCGGACAGCCGGGCGTCGCCGGCGGCGTCGCAGGCGGCCGCCCGGACCTCCCAGGCGGGGTCGGCCAGGGCGGCGGCGAGCGTCGGGGCGGCTGCGGGATGCTGCAGGCGGCCGAGCGCTTCCACCGCCGCCCTCCGCACCTCCGGCTCGGGCGCGCCCGCGTGGAACGTCAGGACGGGGATCGCCTCGTAGGCGTTGGCGCCGCCGAGCGCCTGGGCGAGCAGGACACGGGCCGGCGCGCTGCGCCCCGGCGCCGCCAGGGCGGCGACGCCGCCGGCGGGGTCGGCCTCGACCATCAGGCGCAGCAGGTCGGCGAAGGCGCCGGAAGGCTGGAAGACGCCGTGCTCCAGCATGGCCAGGAGGCGGTCGACGCCCACCTCGCCGCCGGCCTGCCAGAGCGACCGCAGCGCCGCCAGGCGCACGGCGGCCGGCCCGCGGGCCGACGCGCGCAGGAGCGCGAACTGCGTCTCGGGGCCCGGAAAGGCTCCCAGCGCCTCCACGCTCGCCAGCCGCCCGGCCAGCGATCCGCGCTCCAGCCGCCGCCGCAGGGCCCGGTCGGCCCCCACGTGTTCCAGCGCGGCGACCACGAGCTGGCGATCCTCGCCACGCACGATGCCCATGAAGTCGAGCAGGGTCTCCGCGAGCAGCCGGGCGCGATCGCGGTAGGGCGCAAAGGCGCCCTCGCCGCCCTGCCGACCCTGGATGATCCCGATGAGCACGGCTTCCACCTGCCGCCGGTCGGCCAGGCGGCGCGCCTTACGCCGCTCGTGCGACACGCGCAGCGCGATCAGCCCGATCATCCAGCCGATGGCGACGAGCGCGAGCCCCGCGGCCAGGGTCCAGATCAGGGTGAGCGCGCCCACGGTCAGAACCGCCGCGTGACGCCGACCGCCAGTTCGGTGCGGTCGTACGCCGCGCGCATCTCATGGACCACGTCGAGGCGCACCGTCGTGCCCTCGTTGACGTCGAAGGAGACGCCGCCGCTCACCGCCTCCACGTCCAGGGTCACCCCCTGGTTCGACTCCGGCGCATCGGCCCAGCCGGCGAACAGCCGAACCTTGGGGGCCGCCGCGAGCGAGCCGTAGACGCTGTAGCCGGAGCGGTAGTCCTCTCGTTCATCGAAGGAATTGATCCAGCGGGCGTAGATCCAGCTCTGGCCGCGCACGAGGGTGAGCGCCGGCTGGACATAGCGCACTTCGCCGCTCCAGTACTTGGCCCAGGACGCGTCCACCGAAACCGCCGCGGTCCAGCCCGCGCCGATCGGGCGCGGCGTCCCGAAGACTCCCCCCCGAACCTGCCACTCCGGACGGAAGTCGGCGTCCGGCGAGGCGCCTACCGACACATAGCCCCGCCGACCGGCGATCGTCGCCTCGGCATAGGTGTCCTCGAAGCCGAACTGGCGGGCGTGCTCCACGTAGACGCCCACCGAACGGCTCTCGTCGAGCCGACGCGTCACGCCCACGGCGCCGCGCCGCCAGTCGGCCAAGCCCGCCGTCAGCTCCGAGCCCGCCAACGAAAGATCGAGCCGCCAACGGGCGGGCTCAGCCCGCCGCGCTTCGGCGAGCTGCGCGGCGAGCGCGCGGGCCTCGTTGTCCTCGACCGCGGACAGCAGCGGCTGGACCCGGCGCTCCGCCTCGGCGACGTCGCCCCGCCAGTAGGCCACACGGGCCTGGGCGAGCTGAACGTCGAGGTAGTCAGGGGCCAGGCGGCGGGCTTCGGCCAAGGCGCGCTCCGCGTCGTCGTAACGCTGGGCGCCGGCGTAGGCGAGACCGAGGTCCAGCCAGGCGTCGGCGTCCGCCGGCGCGGCGCGGGTCGCCGCCTCGAGGTGGGGAATCGCCTCGGCGGGCCGGCCGGCGAGCCGCAGCTCCCGCCCGCGCGCGAAATCGTCCGCGGGCTGCGCATGGGCCACAAGAGGCGCTGCGGCCAACAGGACCGCGGCGAGAACGCGTTTCAAGATGAGCTCCGCTGGGCCGCCAGTCGGTCGAGCCTAGCCACGAGCTCATCGGGATTGAAGGGCTTGGCGAGATAATCCGCCGCCCCCAGCTTCAGCGCGCCCACCACGTCCTGCTCGCGTTTCAGCGCCGTCAGCATCACCACGGAGATGTCGCTGAGGTCCGGTGTTTCCTTGAGGCGACGCAGGGCTTCGAAGCCGTCCATCACCGGCATCATGGCGTCGAGCACCAGGAACTGCGGCCGGCTCTCCTGCGCCGCCGTGAGCGCCGCCTGACCGTCCTCGACGCTGCGGACCTCGTAGCCCGCGGCGGCGAGCTTGTGCTCCAGGATCGCGCGGAGCAGCGGGTCGTCGTCGGCGATCAGCACCTGCGGCTGGGTCATGGCGGCCAATCCGGGGTCGGAGGAAAGTTGGCGAGGGGCGGCGATAACACAGCTCTGCGGCAGCGGCGCGGGACGCTTGGTCGCGGTCAACGCGATGTGAGCGCCTGCGCCCCCTTGCAGGCGATCCACCCGCCCGGCGTGCGACGATATACCCAGGGCGTGTAGACGCCCGGCGGAAGCGGCGGGAGAGTGAAGGCCTGGCTGAAGCCACTGGCCGCCAGGGTGTCCCCGCCGTTGAAGTGGCGCGCCACGTCCGGCCGCGCCTTGTCGACGCGGATCTCGGCGCCGAAGTCGCCGCCCGGACCCTGCAGGCGTGCGAAGCCGGTGGGCGAGGTGTTGAAGGCCCCGAGTTCCGAAATCCAGCCGGTCAGGCCGAGGCCGTCTCCCTCCCCGGACGCGGCGAGGCTCGCCTCCTCGACGTTGCAGCCGCCGGCCGGCGCGGCGACGGCGAGCTGGCCGGCGAGGTCGGCGGCGAGCGGCTGCATCGGCGTGGGCGGCGTCGCCGCCTGCACGGCGATGGGGCCCGGGGCGCCCGGCAGCACCAACCCTGGCGGCGGCGCGGCGATGGCCACCTGGTGCACGACGAACCGGGCGCCCGGCCCGGCCTCCAGGTCCAGCCGGATCTGCTCGATCATCGCCTGCATCCAGTCCGGCGCCCCGCGCCGCTGGCGGCTCATGTCGTAGACCAGGGTGACGGTCTCGCCGACCTTGGGCGGGGTGTTGTCCAGCGGCAGGGTCAGCCAACCCGCGCCTTCCCCGTGCGTGGTCGTGGCGTAGTAGAGCGCGCCGTCCCACGCCCGCCCCTGCCCGAGCCGGGTCAGGCGCACCAGCACCAGCGGGAACTGGCCGCCCGGCGCCTGCAGGCCGCGCGGGGACCGGAGGGTCGGGTCGGACAGCGACACGGCCAGCCCCTGCGGGTCGGCGGGCGTCACCTGGCTGCCCGCGCCGGTGAATCCGTCCGTGGAGCCGTCGAAGGTCCAGAGCCGGGCGGTGCGGAGCGGGACGCCGCCCGCCTCGAACACGCCGCCGGCCTGATCCCATCGGATCGCGGACGGACGTTCGACCGTCTGGGCCGGCGTTCCCACCGCGGCCGGCGGCGGGGCCGGCCTGCGCTCGCAAGCCACGAGCAGGGCCGCGGCGAGGCTGAGGACGACGAGGCCGGACTTCAAGACGCGCTCCTGCGGGACTGCGGCCCGTCTAGCACACGCTCAAGCTGCGCCGCCACGCAGCGCGCGGGGAAAAAAAAAGGCCGCGCCAATGCCGGCGCGGCCAGTTCATAGGGAGGAAACGCCCCGAAGGGCGAGGACAAATTCCACGCTGCAGCGCACAAAAGCAAGCGTTATTTCACGCGTGAGGGAATTCTGCGACAACCTGTCCGTCACGCCACCCAGTCGCGCCGCAGCCGCAGGGCGCCCGCCCCCAGCAGGGCCGCGCTGACGACGTAGAATCCCAGCCCGGAGTAGATCGCGTACCGCAGGGCCTCCGCCCCGAACCTCGGCGTCAGAGCGTCGGAGACGGCGCCGAAGAACCAGGTGCCGAGACCCAGGCCGATCAGGTTGTTCACGAACAGGAAGCAGGCCGAGGCCGTGGTCCGCTGGGCCGGCGGCACAAGATGCTGCACCGCGGTAACGACAGGTCCGAGCCAGGCCAGGTTGAGGCCCGTCGGGATCAGCAGCAGCAGGAAGACGACGGTCAGATTGTCGGCCTGCACGGCCAGGAAGAAGCAGGGCAGCGCCACCAGGAAGCAGACGGCCGGCACGAGGAGATAGGCCTGTGGCCGCGCCTGCCCGAGCTTGTCGCCCAGCCAACCGCCGAGCCACACGCCCAGCACGCCGCCGAACAGGGTCATGGAGCCCAGGAACAGCGAGCGGTCCACCAGGCCCATGCCCAGGCTGCGCTCGAAGAAGGACGGCAGCCAGAAGGCGACGCCGTAGCCGCAGACAGAGGAGGCCGCCGCGCCCAGCGAGATGAGCCAGAAGCTCGGCTTGGCCAGCAGCGCGCCGAGCCCCCCGGAAGGCGGCGCGCTCGCCGCCGGCGCCGCATCCATGCCGCCGCGGGCCGGCTCCTTGACGATCAATTTGAACACCGGGGCGAGCAGCACGCCCGCGACGCCGACGATGATGAACGCCGCCCGCCAGTCGATGGAGGCGGCGATCAGACCCCCGAACAGGATGCCGAGCGCCGACCCGATGGGGATGCCGAAGGAGTAGGCCGCCAGCGCCCGGGCGCGCTGCGCCTTCGGGAAGTAGTCGGCGATCAGGGAATAGGCCGGCGCGACGCCTCCCGCCTCCCCCACGCCCACGCCCATGCGGCAGAGGAAGAGCTGCCAGAACCCGCCGGCGAAGCCGCAGAGGGCGGTGAAGCCGCTCCAAAGCGCCAGCGCGCCCGTCATGATCCAGGTGCGGTTACCCCGGTCGGCCAGCCAGGCGATAGGGATGCCGAGGCCGGTGTAGAACAGCGCGAACGCCAGGCCGCCCATGAGGCCGAGCTGGCTGTCGGTGAGCCCCAGGTCCTTTTTGATCGAGCCGGCGAGGATCCCGAGGATCTGCCGGTCGAGGAAGTTGAAGGTGTAGGCCACGATCAGGATGGCCAGCACCAGGATGCGGTAGCGGCCCGACGCGGCGGCGGCGGGCGTGTCGGTCGTCGTCATCGGTGTCCTGGAAAAGAGGAAACGCCCGGCTCTGAGGGAGAGCCGGGCGTCTAGCTTAGAACTTCGCTTCGAGCGAGAGCGTCACCGTACGCGGCGGGCCGTAGTAGGCCGTCACCGAGTTGGCGAAGAGCCCGCCGGGGAAGTTGTAGCCGCCGACGCGGTACTCCTCGTCCGTCAGGTTCCGGCCGTGCAGGCCGACACGGTACTTGTCGTTGGCCGAGGTCCAGACCAGGCTCGCGTCCACCAGCCAGTAGCCGTCCTGGTCGAGGATAGAGGGCACCTCGAACATCGAGAAGGACGAGCGGTAGGATGCGCTCGGGATGAAGCTGATCGAGCCGTGGTCGCCCAGGTCGCGGCGATAGGTCAGGCCCACATTGCCGGTCCATTCCGGGGTGTTCTGGAACACGCGGCTGTCGGCGAAGTCGCGGCTGACGGGCGGCGTCGCCGTCAGGTCGAGCGCACGGTACTCGTCGAACTCGGCCTTGATGTAGCCCAGCGAGAAGTTGGCCGACAGGAAGTCGGTCAGGGTCGCCACGCCTTCCAGCTCGGCGCCGTACATGTGCGAACGGCCGACGTTGAGCACCTGGCTGGCGATGGACGTGCCGACCGGCGTCTGCAGGGTCACCTGCTGGTCCTTGTACTTGGCGTAGAAGACCGCCGAGTTCAGGGAGAGCCGGCGGTCGAAGAAGTAGCCCTTCAGGCCGCCTTCGTAGGATTCCACCTTCTCCGGATCGTAGCCCTCCACCGAAGTGGGGGTCAGGATCGCGTCGGCGCGCATGTCGAAACCGCCCGACTTGAAGCCCTGGCTGTAGGACACGTAACCGGTGATGTCCGGGTTGAAGTCGTAGCTGACGCTGACCCGCGGGGTGAACCGCTCGTAGGTGTCCGAGCTGGTGAAGTTCGAACGGAGCAGGCCCGGGACCGCCAGGTTGTTGCCGAACAGCGGGCTGCGGATGCCCGTGAAGTTCTGGCGGTAGACGCGGCCGGTCTTCTCGTCGCGGGTATAGCGCCCGCCCACCGAAACCGACAGGGCGTCAGTCACGTCGAAGCTGACGTCGGCGAACGCGGACCAGCTCTCGGTGTCCACGTGGCCGGCGGTGGCCGTCGTGGTCGCGGCCTGGCCGAGCACCGTGTCGAAGGCGCCGGCGGCCGTGGCGTTCAGGTAGTAGACGCCGAACACGCCCTGAATGCGGTCGCCCGTGTAGAGGAACTGCAGTTCCTGGGTGAACTGGTGGTCGTTGTAGCGGGCCGGAATGTCGAGGTAGGGCGCGGCCTCGGTGTCGAAGTCGATGGTGCCCTCGGTCTCGCCGGCGCGGTAGGCGCTGATCGACTTGATCGTCAGGACGTCGGAGACGTCCCACTGGCCCATGAACGAGACGCCGCGCGCCTCCACGATGTTGTGGTCGCCGGACCCGGCGCGGGTGTCGTAGACATCGTCCAGCACGCCGCCGCCCGGCACGACGCCGGCCAGGGTGGTGACCGGCAACTCCCGGTGGCCGTGGCGCGGATTGGAGCGGTCGGTGACGATGTCGCCGGCCAGGCGGAAAAACAGGTTCTCGCTCGGCGTGAACTCGACCGTGGCGCGCGCGGCGCTGACGTCCTTGTCGTAGTGCTCGGCCCCGGTGGTCAGGTTCTTGCCGAACCCATCACGGTCGAACTTCGCCCAGGTGAGGCCCACAGCGACCATGTCGTTCACCCGCGCCTTGGCCGAGGCGATGACGTCGCGCTGGTCGTAGGAGCCAAGGTTCGCGCGCAGGCGGACTTCCGGATCGCCCTCGATCTTCGCCGTCACGTACTTGATGGCGCCGCCGATGGTGTTGCGGCCGTAGAGCGTGCCCTGCGGCCCGCGCAGCACTTCCACGCGCTCGATGTCGAAGATGTCCAGCACCGCGGCCTGCGGGCGGGCGACATAGACGTCGTCCACATAGAGGCCGACGCCGGGCTCGAAGCCCCACAGCGGATCCTGCTGGCCGACGCCGCGGATGAACGAGATCAGCGTGGAGTTGGAGCCGCGGGCCACCTGCACCGTGGTGTTCGGGGTGGACTGCTGCAGGGTGGTCAGGTCGGTGGCGCCGGTGGCCTCCAGGCGCTCGGCGGAGAGCGCCGTGACCGCCACGGGCACGTCCTTCAGGGTCTCCTCGCGACGCCGCGCGGTGACCACCAGTTCCTCGACAACACCCGCCTCGGCGGCTTCCTGGGCCACGGCCAGAGTCGGAATGACGGACCAAGCCGCGCTCGCGAGGAGCGCCGCCTTCATGAGAGCCTTCATAAGATCCTCCCGGCGCCGCCCGCCCGTCCCCCATGGAGCGTCGGTTCGGCGCAGAATTCATCGCTAAGCGAATTACGCGGCAATCTGCCGTAGTTCGGGGCCGGGACGCCAGCGGTGGGACGACGCCGCAGGGCGGATTTTAATCGGGTGATGAATTCTGGTCACAGTGGCGCTTCGCCACAGTCGAGCTCAGGGGGACGGCTTACGGCGCACCACCTCGGCGATGCCGGCCGCGCAGTAGGCATAGAGGCGGGCGCGCACCGCCTCCATGTCGGTGGAGCGGCAGAGCCCGTCGGAGAGCTGGTCGATGCGTCCGGTCTCCGACAGCGCCAACATCATCGAGCCGGTGAGGAACTGATAGCACCAGTAGAGGTCGCGGGTCTCGGCGCCCGGCAGCGCCGCCTTCAGGCTGTCGACCAGCCGGTGGACCACCGGGTCGAAGAACCGGTGCATGGTCTCCCCGCCCCAGGCCGGCGTGTTGTTTACCAGGGCGACCAGCCGGAAGTAGTTCTTCCAGCCCTCGTCGTTGGTCATGGACAGCTCGATGAGCGGGCCGATGAAGGCCTCGATCACGCCCTCCACGCTCATCCGGCCGGCGGCGCCGTCCTCGTAGGCCTGCATGGCGCGCAGCCGCGCCTCGTTGAGGATCTCCGCACGGCGGGCGAAGACGCTGTCGAACAGCTCGCGCTTGGCGCCGAAGTAGTAGTGGATCAGGGCGGTGTCGACCCCGGCCTCGGAGGCCACCTGGCGCACCGTGACCCCGTAGAAGCCGTGACGCGAGAACAGCGCCTCGGCCGCGTCGAGGATCGCTTCGCGCAGGTCGGGCCCCTGCCCCTTCGGCCGCCGGCCCCGCGGCGCCGCTCCCGGACTGTCGTTCACGTCATCCCCCCCGGATCGAACGGGGGACCTCCAGAGCCACAAACTCCGTTTTCCCTCGTCGTTTCAGACACTTACACCGACATTAGACGCCCTGTTACGCCCAGAACGGCCCCTGACGACGTCGTGGGAGTAACCGAATTCGGCCCCTTGGCGACGCCGCCGGGGGACCCGAAACCGGCCTCGACACCGCCCGGGCGCCGGCGCTCGTCGCCGCCGTCGACAGGCCCTCGCCCCGTGTCGTCCAATCTGGAGGCCTTGGGCGCAAGCGGTTTTTTTCGCCCCCCCCCGCCAGGGCCGCGCGCCCGCGCGCGCGTCTCTGCCATCGATGGAAAACCAACGCATGGGCGCCCCCGACACGGCGCGGCCGAAGCCGGCTGGCGTTCCGGGCGCCTCTCCGGGGGCGAATCTGGAGGCCGCTCTCCAGACCCTGGCGTCCGCCGCCGCCGCCCGTCTCGGTCCGCGTGAGGCCGAGGCGCTGATCGCCTGGGCCCGCGTCCAGGCGGCGGCCGGCGCGCCGCTGCCCGGCCATGGCCGCGGGCTCGCCTGGACAGCCATCGCCGAGGCGTGCGGGATCGATCCCGTCGCGCTGCGCCAGGCGAGCCGCCGCCTGGCGCCAGCCTTCCACCGCCTGCTCCGTGAGCTCGGCGCCGGCGCCCGGGCGGCCCCTGGCCCGGAGGCCCCACGCCCCCATGCCCGCCGCCCCCATGCCCGCCCGCGGGGCCGCCCGCCGGCCCCGCCCCGGCCCGCCGCCGCGGCGGCCGACTTCGCCGCGGCCCTGGACGCCGCCATGCGCCGCTGGGGCGAAGGCGCCGCCAGCCTGGCCCGGGGGCTCGCCGAAGCCGGCGCGCCGATCGCGGTCCGCCGGCTGGTGAAGTGGCGCCGCGGCGAGGCCCGCCCCGGCCCGGCCAGCCTCGCCGCCGTCGCCGCCATCGAGCGACGCTACGGCCTTCCCGAGGGCGAGCTCGCCGCCCGCCTCGCCCGCCCGCCCCGGCGCCCCCCCACCGTGCGCGACGCCCGCTGGCGCCTCCCCGACGACTACGCCGCCCGCCCGGCGGCCGAGCAGGCCGAGATCCTGGCCTGGGTCCGGCGCACCTTCGGCGCCGGATCCGACTACCGCCGCTACCAGGCCCGCGCCGGTCGCCACCCCTACCGGATCGCCTTCGACGGCGTCTCGGCCGCCGCCGTCCCGGGAACCACCCGCACCGGCCAGGCCCGCCAGCCGGTCGCCCGGCGGATGGCCGGCGATCCCCTCGCCGCCCAGATGGCCGACCTCATCGCCTTCAAGACCGCCGCCCTCGCGCCGCCCGGCCGGCTGCGGCGCGGCCTCTGGAACCCCGCCACCGCGGCCCAGCACGCCCACCGCTTCGGCCTGCTGCTGGGCGCCCTGGCCGCTTCGCCGCGAGGACCGGTGCGGGGGCTGGGCGTCGCCGTCGAGGACCTCACCCTGGCCCTGCTCGTCCTGCCGGCCGTCTGGGACTGGCACCTGGCCTGGCGCGAGCGGCGGCGCGGCTTCTTCACCCGCTGGGAGGCGCAGATGCTCGACACCGCCGCCGCCCTCGCCCACCCCGAGGCGGGCTGGCTCACCCAGTCCCCGGACCTCGCCGGCACGCTGCGGCCCCTGGAGGGGCTGGTGAGCGCCGAGGACATCGCCCAGGTGCGGGCCGACTGGCCGGGGGCCTGCGCCAGGCTCCACGGCTTCGCCCGGATGCGGGCGCGCGAGCTCGGCCGCGTGGCGCGCTCCCACCGCGACCCGTTCGAAGCCATCCTGCCGGTGCTGGAGGCCGCAAGCCCCCTGGCCGAGTACCTGAAGATCCCGGCTGAGGCCCTGCGCCACGCGCCCTGCCCGCGCCGCGATCCCGTGCGCGCCGCCGAGGCGATCCGCGGCGTGCTCATGCTCAGGCTGGGGCTGCAGCTGGGCTTCCGGTCGCGCAACCTCTCCGAGCTCCTCATCTGCCCGCCCGGCCAGGCCCCCCGCCCCGAGCGCAAGCTCGCCGCCCTGCGGCGCGCCGAGCTGCGCTGGGACCCGCTGCGGGAGCACTGGGAGGTCTTCGCGCCTCCCGCGGCCTTCAAGAACGCGGGCTCATCCTTCTTCGGGGGCGCGCCCTTCCGCCTGCCCATCCCGGATCGCGGCGGCCTCTACGACCTGATCGCCGACTACCTCACCCGCCACCGCCGGGTGCTGCTGGCCGGCGCCGCCGACCCCGGCGCCGTCTTCGTGCGCCACGTCCGAAGCCCCGGAGACCCGCCAGCCCTGGACCGCTTCCGCTTCCACGAGGCCTGGCGCGGGATCGTCGCGCGCCACGGGGTCCACAACCCCTACACCGGCCGCGGCGCGATCCCCGGCCTCCTGCCCCACGGCCCCCACGCGGTGCGCGCGGTGCTCGCCACCCATGTGCTCAAGATGACCGGCTCCTTCGAGCAGGCCGCCTACGCCATCCAGGACACCCCTGGCTCGATCCAGCGCCACTACGCCCGCTTCCTGCCGAGCCACAAGGCGGCCATCGCCGCCCGGGTGCTGGACGCCGTCTGGGATCCGCCCCGTGGTGCAGGGAGCAACGGCCCGCGGGAAGCCTGACCCCCGCGCCAGCGGCCGCATTGCGCCGTGGCCGCCGAGCGCCGGCCCTCGTTCCTGGCGGGCAGGCCGTGAAACGATTGCACGGTGGGCGGGAGCTCAAGGCGCGGTGGCCGCACGTGCCGGCCCGCACCGGCGCCGCGGCGCCCATGCCCCGCGGGCGGTAAGATCTCAGCGCAGGTGCGTGTGTCGGGCCGCCGCGTCGAACCCTCGCTCCACGCCGCGGCTGAATGCGTCGAAGAGCCCCCAGAACCTGCCGATCCATCCGCGCATCACGTCCTCCTTCGCCGCCGACCGGCCTCGCTCAAGACGGGCGGGCAAGGCGCCATGTCAATAGGTGGTCACCGGTTCCTTGGCCGGCGCCTTCCAGGCGCCGAGGAGGCACCCGATCATGATGATGAGAATGGCCACACCGTGCGCGGGCGCGAGGCCCTCCCCGAGGACGAGCCAACCGAGGAGGGCGGCGATCGCCGGGGCCGAGCAGACGAAAAGGCCGAAGACGCGCGGGGTCAGCCGGCGCAACGCCACCATCTCCCACGTATAGGGCGCCACGCTGGAGAGAAGCGCCAGGGCGAGGCCCGCTGCCAGCATGCGCGGGTCCAGAAGCGCGCCGCCCGCGGCGTACAAGCCCAGGGGCGCAGTCACCACGGCGGCGATCACCAGACCCAGCGCCACCGTGGCGGGCCCCCCGCCCTCCTCCGCCAGGCGGGCGCCGCAGACGATGTAGAGCGCCCAGGCGACCGCGGCGGCCACAGCGAAGGCGACGCCATACGGATCCAGGCGGTCCGCGCCTGCGATCGGCGTCAGGAGCGCCAGGCCAGCCACGGCGAAGCCGACCGGAACCAGGTCGATCCATCGCCGGGACCCGAGAACGGCGACCGCGAGCGGCCCCATCAGCTCGATGGCCACGGCGACCCCGATGGGGATGCGCGCGAACGCCTCGTAGATGCTGATGTTCATCAGGCCGAGCACCATCCCGTAGGCCCCGAGCGCGCGCCAGCTGCGGACGTCCCTCGACCGCCGCCAGGGCCGCGCAAGTGCGCTGAGCACCAGCGCCGCCAGGGTGACCCTGAGCGCGGTGGTTCCGAGCACGCCCACCGTGGCGAACAGCGTCTTGGCGTAGGCCGCTCCGAGGTTCTGGAAGACTAGGCCCGCGAGCACCGCTCCCGTGGCGCCGAGCGACGTCGGCTGCGTCATGCCGGAAAGTGGGCGCTCGCCGGCCATGGTCCTGCATCCCGTACACGCCTCCAGGGCGCGGTCCGTAGCTACTGGTCGCCGAGACGCTTGGCCAGCGGCGCGTCCAGCGGCGCCCGCCGGCCGGCGTCGCGCGCGACGTCCATCCGCCGCATCGCGTCCTGCACGTAGCGGATGCCGAGCCACCGCAACGGCTCCGGCTCCCAACGGGGCGACGATCGGCCCGCCAGCGGGAGGCGGCTGAGCGGCGTCTCCCTGCCGAGGATCAGGCTCGACAGCAGCCTGCCAGCCATGTTCGTCGTCGACACGCCCCGCCCGGTATAGCCGTACAGCGCCCCGACGCGGGCGCCGGGATCAAAGCTGACGTTCACGTTCCAGTCGCGGGAGACCCCGAGGAAGCCGTGCCACGCATGGGTGAAATCCACGTCCCGCAGGACCGGGAACCAGCCGCGGAGCTGCTCCCGCATCTCCGCAGAGGTGCGCGCGAACGCATCCGCGGCCCCCTCCGTCGCCGAGCCGAACAGATAGGGCGCGCCGCGGCTGCCGTAGAGGATCCGGCCGTCGCTGGTGCGGGTCAGATAGTCGACGATGTGGGCCTGGGAGCCCAGGCCCTCGCCGCCCCGCCAGCCGATCTCGTCCCACTGGGCGGCGCTCAGGGGCGCGGTGAGGACGATGCTGGACGACATGGGGACCAGCGCCCGATCGAAGCCGCGCAGCTTTGGCAGGTAGGCCTCGCCGGCGGCCACCAGGGCGCGACGCGCCCGCACCCGACCGCGGTCCGTCTCGAAGGCTGCGTCGGTCCCTGGAACGAGCCGCTCCACGCGGGTCTGCTCGTAGATCACGCCGCCGTGGCGCTCCACCGCCCGGGCAAGCCCCCGCGCAAGCCTGGCGGGATGCACCGCCGCGCTCATCGGCGTGTGCAGGGCGCCCTTGATCCCGGTGACGTTGACCCGCGCGCGCGCCTCGTCTTCGGCGAGAAGGCGGTTGCCGTCGCCGAAGCCCAGCCGTTCGTAGGCGGCGTGGGCCGAACGCACCGCCGCCATCTGGGCCTCCCCCCGCGCCAGGCTGAGGATGCCGTTCATCCGGAACTCGGCCTCGATACCCTCCTCGGCGCAAACCCGTCCGACCTCCTTGACCGCGCGGTACATCGCCAGGATGGTCTCGCGCGCCGTCTCAGCCCCGTATCGCGCCTCCAGGGCGTAGGGATGCAGCGGATAGCGGCTGGAGCACCAGCCGCCGTTCCGGCCCGACGCGCCATAGCCGCAGATCTCGGCTTCGACGATCGCCACCTCGAGGCCGGGGTTGTCGCGAAGCAGGTAATAGGCGGTCCACAGGCCGGAGTAGCCGCCTCCGAGGATCGCCACGTCCACGGTGACGTCGCCGGCGAGCGGCGGCCGGGGCGTCAGCGTTTCGCCGGCCGTCTCCAGCCAGTAGCTGGCGCCGCGATAGTCGGGCCGTTCCACGTCAGGCCTGTTCGTCGAACACGACGAAGACCTTCCGGAGCGTCTGCTCGATGCGCCAGACCCCGCCCGTATTGGCCGGGAAGTAGACGGCATCGCCGGCCTTGATGCGCACGGGCTCGCCCTCGTCGGGCTCGAAGACCGCCTCGCCTTCGAGGAAGGTGCAGAACTCGGCCTGCAGGATCTGGCGCCGCCACGCTCCGGGCGAGCATTCCCACACGCCCGCCCGCGACCCGGCCTCGCCCTGAAAGCTGCTGGTTCGTGTCTCGGCGACCGGTTCGCCCAGGGGAACCTTCACCGGCACGGGGGCGGGAAGGTCCTGCAACACAACGGCGGGTTGGAAGGTGATGATCGGCATCGGGGGCTCCGGGACGAAACTCAAAGCGGCCGCAGGACGCGGTCGAGGAAGGTGCGGGTGCGGGCCTCCCGCGGCGCCGTCAGCAGCTCCCGCGCGGGTCCCGCTTCGACGATCTCGCCGCCGTCCATGAACAGGACCCGGTCCGCGACCTCGCGGGCGAACCCCATCTCGTGGGTGACGATCACCATCGTCATGCCCTCGGCGGCCAGGTCGCGCATGATCCGGAGCACATCGCCCACCCGCTCGGGGTCGAGGGCGGAGGTCGGCTCGTCGAACAGGATGGCCTCGGGCTTCATCGCCAGGGCGCGGGCGATGCCCACGCGCTGCTGCTGGCCGCCGGACAGTTGCGCGGGCAAGGCGTCGGCCTTGTCGCCGACGCCGACCTTGGCGAGCAGGTCGCGCGCCTCGGCGACGGCCTCGGCCCGGGACCTGCCCTGGGCGTGGACCGGCCCTTCAATGACGTTCTCCAGGACCGTGCGGTGCGGGAAGAGGTTGAACCGCTGGAACACCATCGCGAGCTTGCCCCGGACCGCCGGCAGCGAGCGCGGGGCCACCGGGAGGCCGTCCACGCGGATTTCCCCGCCGTCATGGGCCTCCAGCCCGTTTATGCAGCGCAGCACCGTGGACTTGCCCGACCCCGAGGGGCCGATGAGGCAGACCACCTCGCCGCGGGCCACCTCGAAGCTGACGTCGCGCAGGACCTCGTTGGCGCCGAAGGCCTTCCGGACATGGGAAACCTCGATCATCGCCGGGCCATCCGGCGCTCGAGCTGGTGCACGGCCAGGGTCAGGGGGAGGCTGATGGCCAGATAGAGAAGCGCGATCAGGGTGTAGACGGTCATGTTCTGGAATGTGGAGATGGCGAGCAGCTGGCCTGCCCGTGTGAGCTCCGCCACGGTGATCGTCGAGGCGATGGAGGAGTCCTTGAGCAGCATGATCGAGGTGTTGCCGAAGGGCGGCAGGGCGGTGCGCAACGCCAGAGGCATCATCAGCCGCTGCAGGATCTTGCGCTCGCTGAGCCCAAGGGACTGCGCCGCCTCGATCAGGGCCGGATCGACCGAGTCGAAGCCCGCCCGGAAGTTCTCGGCCTGGTAGACGGAATAGGCGAGCCCCAGCCCGACGATCCCGGCCGCCATGGCGTCCAGGCTCAGCCCGAGTTCCGGCAGCACGAAATAGACGTAGAACAGCTGCACGATGATCGGCACGCCGCGCACGACGTTGATCACCACGCGGCTGACCACCCGCAGCGGACGCAGCCGGGAGCGGCCCATGAGCGCCCACATCAGGCCCAGAACAATGCTGAGCAGCAGGGCCCCGACGGTGACCTGGACCGTCACCAGCACGCCCTTGAGCAGCACGGGCAGGAATTCGACGGCGCGGGCGAGGAAGTCCTCGGGCATCACAATCCCCATTGGCGGACGATGGCGGCGATCCGCGTCGCCTTGATCTCGGCGATGGCCGCGTTGACGCGGGCGGCGAGCTCGGTGTCCTCCTTGCGCAGGATCAGGCAGACCTGTTCGCGCTCCCCTGGCGCGAATTCCTCCGCCAGTCGCAGGGCGCGGGTGCGGGTCACACGCAGGTAGTAGCGGATGATGGGCTCATCGCCGTAGGCGGCGTCCAGACGGCCGAGTCGCAGATCCCGGAGGATGTCGGCGAGGTTGTCGTAGGTCCGCACGCCGGACACGCCGGCGTCCGACAGCTGGTCCACGAACCGCGCGCCCACCTGGGCGCCGACCCGGCGGCCTCTCAGGGACGGGAGGTCGGGGTAGCGCCTGGCGTCCCCGGCACGCGCCACGATCGCGCCGCCATAGGCGTACACAGGATCGCTGAAGGCGACCACGGCTTCACGCGCCGGCGTGCGCAACATGGCCGCGGCGATCAGGTCGATCTTGCCGACGCGCAGCGACGGGATGAGCGCAGAGAAGGCGGTGGCCTGCACCTCGACGGGGAAGCCCGCCTGCGCCGCCACCGCCCGGGCGATGTCGACCATGGCGCCGGTGAGCTCGTTGGTCCGCACGTCATAGAAGCTGAACGGCACCCCGGTCGCGGTGGAGCCCACCACGAACCCGCCGGCGACCCGGGCGTCAGGGGTCCGGGCGCAGCCGGGCGCGAGCGCGGCGGCGCCCAGGCCCGCCAGCAGGGCCCGACGTGACTGCCCCCGCGCCAGCGTCATGCAGGCTCCACCTCGAGGCACAGCGTCTTGGTGTCCACGTAGTCGCGCACGCCGAACAGCGAGCCTTCCCGTCCCAGGCCGGATTCCTTCACGCCGCCGAAGGGCGCCACCTCGGTGGAGATCAAGCCTGTGTTGATCCCCACCATCCCGTACTGCAGGGCTCCCCCGACGCGCCAGACGCGCGCGTTGTCGCGGGTGAAGACATAGGCGGCGAGTCCCGCCGAGGTGTCGTTGGCCAGGGCGACAGCCTCGGCCTCGCTTTCGAAGCGGACCAGCCCGGCCACCGGGCCGAAGGTTTCTTCCCGGCACAGCAACGCCCCGGGAGGAACGTCCGCGAGGACGGTCGGCTGGAAGAAGGCCCCGGCCCCCTCCAGCGCCGCGCCGCCGGTGAGCGTGCGAGCGCCGCCTTCGAGGGCGTCGACCACGTGCGCCGACACCTTGCTGCGGGCGCGTTCGTCGATCAGCGGGCCCTGGTCGGTCGGCCCGGCGAGGCCGTCGCCGACGCGCAGGGTCGCGACGGCCTCGGCCAGCCGGGCGGCGAAGGCGTCATAGACGCCCGACTGCACATAGAAGCGGTTTGCGCAGACACAGGTCTGGCCCGTGTTGCGGAACTTGGAGGCGATGGCGCCCGCCACCGCCTTGTCGACGTCGGCGTCATTGAAGACCAGGAACGGCGCATTGCCGCCCAGTTCCAGGCTCACACGCTTGACGGTGCCGGCGCATCGCGCCGCCAGCATCTTTCCCACCGGCGTGGAGCCGGTGAAGGTGAACTTCCGGACGCGGGGATCCGTGGTCAGAACCTCGCCGATGCCTAGGGCGTCGCCCATGACCACGTTGAAGACCCCGGCCGGAACGCCCGCCTCTTCCGCCAGCACCGCGAGAGCCAGGGCCGAGAGCGGGGTGAGCTCGGACGGCTTGAGCACCACGGTGCAGCCGACCGCCAGCGCCGGCCCCACCTTGCGGGTGATCATGGCGGCCGGGAAGTTCCAGGGCGTTATGGCGCCCACGACGCCCAGCGGCTCATGGGTCACCACCAGCCGCTTGTCGGGCATGTGCCCCGGGATGGTGACGCCGTAGACGCGGCGCGCCTCCTCGGCGAACCACTCGATGAATGCGGCCGCATAGGCGACCTCGCCGCGGGCCTCCGCCAGCGGCTTGCCCTGCTCGGCCGTCATCAGCCGCGCGAGATCCTCGGCGTTGTCGAGGATCAGCCGATGCCAGGCCTTGAGCACGGCCGCCCGATCCTTGGCCGAGCGACCGCTCCACGCGGGGAAGGCCGCGTGCGCCGCGGCGACAGCCGCCTCAGCCTCCGGCCCGCCGAGCCGGGCGGGGGCCGCCAGGACGCCGGCCGTGGCCGGGTTGGTCACCTCGAACCCACCAGCCTGCCCGACCCACCGGCCGCCCACGAAGCCCTGCTCACGCAGAAGGTCCGGGCGGGCGAGCGCCAGGCGGACCCGTTCTCCAGTCATCGTGCCCATGTCAGGCGCCCAGCGGCGCCGCGAGCGCCGCCTCGAGGATGTCCATGCCTTCGTCGATGACCGCGTCCGAGGCGGTCAGCGGAACGAGGATGCGGATGGTTTCGCCGAACTGGCCGCAGGACAGGATCACCAGCCCCTTCTCCAGCGCCCGGGCCGTCAGCGCCTTGGCGCCGGCGCCGTCCGGATCGTGACCGCCGCGGGAGGCCAGCACGTCGAAGGCGATCATCGCGCCCGGCCCGCGCGGCGCCGAGACGGGGATGAGATCATTGCGGGACGTGAAGGTGTGAAGCCGCGCCCTCAGCCGTTCGCCCAGCGCATTGGCGCGCTCCACCAGCTTCTCCTCGGCGATGATGTCGAGCACCGCCAGCGCCGCCGCGCAGGCGACCGGCGAGCCGCCGTAGGTGCCGCCGAGCCCGCCCGGCTCGACCTTGTCCATGATGTCGGCGCGGCCGATCACCCCGGACAGGGGGAAGCCGCCGGCCATCGACTTGGCGACGGAGATCAGGTCGGGCTTCACCGCATAGTGCTCCATGGCGAAGAGCTTGCCGGTCCGGGCGAAGCCCGTCTGCACCTCGTCGGCGACGAGCAGGATGCCGTGGGCGTCGCAGGTCTCGCGCAGCGCCGTCATCAGCTCCGCCGGAACGGAATTGAAGCCCCCCTCCCCCTGCACAGGCTCGACGATGATGGCGGCCACCCGGTCCGGGCCCACGTCGGCGGCGAACAGGAACTGCAGCGCCCGCAGGCTGTCCTCGACGCTGACGCCGTAGCGCGCGTTCGGGAACGGCAGGTGGTAGAGCTCGGCAGGCGCCGGGCCGAAGCCACGCTTGTAGGGCGCGACCTTGCCGGTCAGGCCCATGGTCAGCTGCGTGCGGCCATGGAAGCCGTTGACGAAGGCGATCACGGCGCTGCGTCCGGTCGCCGCGCGGGCGATCTTCACGGTGTTCTCGACCGCCTCGGCGCCGGTGGTGAAGAAGATGGTCTTGGCGGGCCCCTCGATGGGGGCCAGCGCGTTCAGGCGCTCGGCCAGCTCGATGTACGGGGCGTACGGCACGATCTGGAAGGCTGTGTGGGTGTAGAGGTCGAGCTGGCTGCGGACCGCCTCGATCACCCTGGGGTGGCGGTGGCCGACGTTCAGCACGGCGATGCCGCCCGCGAAGTCCACGTAGCGCCGACCCTCTTCGTCCCAGAGTTCCGCGTTCTCGGCACGGGCGGCATAGACGGCGGTGGCGTTCGCGACGCCCCGGGGAACGGCGGCGTCCCGGCGGGCGTGGAGTTGGGCGTTGGAGGACAAGGTGGACGCTCTTGGTTGCGGTGACTGAGATCAGGTTCGCGGAAAGTCCCCGGCCGAGACAGGCGATAACGCGGCCACCGATGGTGACCGGAAGTCACCTCGCGCCCTGAGGATCGCCCGCCCAGAAAGTGGAAAGGCGCTCGCGGACGAGCGCCTTTCGCTGAGAGCGGTGGGGAGGAGCCCCGCTCCCGGCGCGATCAGTACCGGGCGGTCGCCTGGATGCCGATCACGCGCGGCTTGATGGTCTGGCCCGTCCAGAGCGGCCCGGCCTGGTAGACCGGGGCGTTGGTGGTCCAGGACACGTTGTTGAGGGCGTTCTCGACGTAGAGCTCCAGGCTCACCTCGCGCGTCACGTCCATGCCGGCGCGCAGGTCCAGCTGGCTCGTGGCGTAGAGGCCTTCGCTGCGGGTGGGGTCGAAGACGGAAGACGTCCGGTTCTGGAACGGGAACGGCCCGTCATTCGCGCTCTTGGAGCTCCATTGCCCCCGGACGAAGGCGTCGCGCCCGGCGACCTCGAAGGCGTATTCCGCCGACAGATTCAGGGTCCAGGGGGTGGCGCCCAGTGTCTGGCCCTTGAACACCAGCGGCGACGTGCCGACGATGATGGTGTCGGTGTAGTAGGCGTCGGTGTAGCCCACCGCCGCGTTCAGGGTCAGGGCGTCCGTGGCCCGAACGGTGACGTTGAGGTCCCCGCCCTTGCTCACGGCGGAGGCCGTGTTGGCCACCAGACTGAAGGCGCAGGGCAGACGGATCTGCTGCTGGATGTCCGTCCACTTGGTGTGGAACAGCGAGGCCTGGAATGCGACGCGCCGGTCGAGGAAGGCGCTCTTCA
This sequence comes from Phenylobacterium sp., assembly GCF_041913825.1. Lineage (GTDB taxonomy): Bacteria > Pseudomonadota > Alphaproteobacteria > Caulobacterales > Caulobacteraceae > Phenylobacterium. The sequence goes on along the minus strand of NZ_JAYSEO010000026.1, from coordinate 10,869 downwards.
CGCCGAATTCGTAGGTCTTCGTCTTGTCCGAGTCGTAGGTGTTGCCGCCCTCGATGCCCAGGGCCGCCAGGTCGGCCTCGCAGATGTCGGGCACGGCCTTGTTGACGCCGCCGGTCCGGTAGCCCTTGGCGAAGGAGGCGTAGACCAGGGTGTCGTCGCTCTGCTGCCAGGACAGCGCCACCCGCGGCGTGAACGGCTTCTCGCTGAGCTTGCCGGCCGCCGTCGAGATTCCCCCGGCGTAGGAGACGCCGCGCTCGATGATGTCGAACTTCAGCGTGTCCTTCGAATAGCGGCCGCCGACGCTCAGGGTCAGGTCGGGGACGATCTCGAAGTCGACGTTGCCGAACACCGCCACCGTCTTCTCGATGGTGTTCTCGTTGCCGTAGTAGCGATGGACGCCGTCCACCATGAAGCGCGCGGCGGCCAGCGGCGTCCCGAAGCGGAGCTGGTAGGCGGTGGGGTAGTGCGCCGAGGTGATCGGCACGTCCGACTTCAGCGAGGCGCGGGAGGCGTACACCCCGGCCGTCCACCGCAGGCGGGCGCCCGGATCGGCGCTGTTGAACCGCAGTTCATGTGTGGCGAGCCGCTGCTCGGTCACCGGGTTCTGGAAGGTCTGCGGGCGCTGGCCGGGGATGATCGGGAACAGCCAGGCCGCCCCCAGCGAGGTGCGGTCGTTCACGTGGGTCGCGTCGTTGAACGAGTTCACCTTGCGATAGAGGTAGGAACTCACCGCCGTGACCGTCACCGGATCGAACTCGGCGATCACCTTCATGGCGGGCAGGATGAAGCGGTCGCTCTGCGGCTGGGCGAAGGGCGCGTAGCTGGTGAAGTCGCCGGAGTCCGGATCGGCGACGCCGTCGCGGCACGGATTGACGGTCGGGGCGAGCGGGATGGCCGCCGGGCAGCGGGTGTACAGCGCCGAGCGGTCGTCCTGCTTGACGTTCTGGTAGTAGAGGCTGGGCTGGATGGAGAGCCAGTCCGTGGGGGCGAAGTTCAGGGCGCCCCGGAAGATGGAGGCGTGGGTCGCGTTGCTGTTGGCCTCCCGGTCGTTGGGGTCCTGCCAGCTCTGCCGGTCGATCCAGCCGCCCTCTTCCCGCTGCATGAAGCTGACGCGGAAGCCGAGGCGGTCCTGGACGATCGGCCCGCCGACCGCCACGCCGGCCTCGTAGCTCGGATCGCCGTCGTCGACGATGCTGGCCCGGGCGCGAGCATAGGCGCTGTAGCTGGCGAGGCTCGGCGTCGGCGTGATGAAGCGGATGGCGCCGCCCTGCGAGCTGGAGCCGAACAGGGTGCCCTGCGGCCCGCGCAGCACCTCGATCCGCTCCAGGTCGAAGATGAACGGCACCGTGCTGCCGGCATAGTTGATCGATGCGTTGCGGGCCTGGATCGGCGTATCGTCGATGTACACCGCGGCGGTGGCCGCGCCGGCGGTGGATTCGATGCCGCGGATGGCGATGCGGGCCGTCCGATCCTGCGGGATGTCCACGCCGGGCGTCTGGAGCGCCACGTCGCGAACGTCACGGATGCCGCGTTCGTCCAGCGCCTCCTGGCTGTAGGCGCTGACGCTGATCGGCGCCTTGCTCAGCTGCACGGCCTGCTTGGTGGCCGTGATGACGATCTCGTCCACCTGGGTCACCCCGTCCTGGGCCAGGGCGGTCTGCGCCAGACCCAGGGTGGCGGCCGTCGTGGCCGCGCCCACGAGCAAGCGACTGCGTCGCGAAACCTTCAACGCCATGGACTATCCCCTCTCACACGGCCCGCGCCTGTGGCGTCTCGGCCCCGCAGCCTGGCTGCACCTTCCTGACGCGGACCTTCCCCGTGTTTACCGGGGACCGGGAGGTGCAAAACACAGCCGAAGCGTTGACCTGCGGTCACCACGCGTCTCGGCGCGCGCCGGCCGTCGGCGCGCATCCGCCGCGCGCGCCTGTTGACCTCGCCGCACGCGGCTGGACACGCTGCGCCGATGTTGTCTCGCATGATTGCGGCGGCCGCCGCCGCCCTGGCCCTGGGTTCCTCCGCGCAAGCCGCCGACGCCGGCCTGCTTGGACGCCTCGTGGGACAGGCGTTCGTCGTCCCCGACGCCCGTGGCGAGCCCGTGGTCCTGGAGGTGGTCGCGCCCGCCCCCGACGTTCTGGAGATCCGCATCGCCGGCCAGGTCACCGACCGCTATAGCCTTCGGCCCGGCGGCGTCGGCGAGCACATGAACCCGAACGCTCCCGACGTGGTCTCATCAGCAGCCTTCGGGCCGGCGAGCTGGTCACGGAGCTACAAGGGGCTCACCGTCAGCTATGCGCTCGACCAGGAGGGCGACCTCGTGGGCCGCCTCAGCGGCGCCGTCGAGGCCTGGCAGTCGCCGAGCTTCGTCTACGCCCACAGCCCGGCGCATCCGGACCTTCGGAGCCGCCTGCGCGCGGCGGTCGAGCGGGCGCACGAGGAAGCCGACCGCTACGAGGGCCACGATCACGCCCATGGACCGACGGCTCAGTAGCCGGCGCCAGGATCCACGACGTCCTCCGCGGGCGCCCCGGTCAGCAGACGCCGGAGGTTGGCCGCCAGCACGGGGGCGGCGGTCTCGGGGTAGGTGAAGGCCGCCGCATGCGGGATGACCCGGACCCGGGGATGGGCCCAGAAGGGATGGTCCCCCGGCAGCGGCTCGCTCCGGAACACGTCCAGGGTCGCGGCGGCGATCTGGCCGCTCTCGAGCGCCGCCAGCAGGTCGGCTTCCACCAGTTGCGCGCCGCGGCCGACCTGGATGAGGCAGGCCTGCGGCGCCAGGGCGGCGAACAGCCGGGCGTCGAGCACGTCGTGCGTCTCGGCCGTCAGCGGCAGGAGGCAGACCAGGATCTCGCAGCCGGCCGCGAAGTCGGCGAGGGCGGCCAGGCCGTGGAAGGTCTCGACACCGGCGATCTCGCGGGGCCCCCGCGACCAGCCGCGGACCTGGAAGCCGAAGGACGCGAGGCTCCGGGCGCATGCGCCGCCGAGCGCCCCCAGGCCCATGACGCCGACGCGGCGGTCACGCGCCAGGGGCGGCCTTGCGGGCCGCCAGACCGCCGCGGCCTGCTGCTGCTCGTAGAGGTGGATCAGCCGATGGTGATGCAGGGTCCGCATGACCACGAACTCCACCATCGCCCCCGTGAGGCTGGGGTCCGCCATGCGCACGATCGGAACGTCCGGCAAGCTCGCGTCCGCCAGCAGGCCGTCGACGCCGGCGCCCAGGGAGAAGATCGCCCGAAGGCTCGGGAAGGCGCGCCAGAAGCCTGGCGGGTTGCCCCACGCCAGGCCGAAATCGATCTCCGCAGGGTCACCGCCGTCGGGCCACAGCCGAAGCTCCACCTCCGGCGCGGCGGCCCGCAGCGCCTGGAGCCAGGCCTCCGTGTCGACGCCTTCGCAGGCGACCAGCAGAACCGGCCGGCGCGGGGCGGTCATCGCGCTTCGGCCGTCGCATCCCGCGCCGCCGCCTTCTCCAGCCAGCGGCGGAACTTGGTCACCGACGGGTCCCGCCAGCGGTCCTTGCGGGTCCGGAAGACATAGGATCCCAGGCGGATCTCGGGCGCGGTCGGCCGGAGGCTGAGCTCGACGAGTTCCCCGGACGCCAGCTCATCCCCGGCCAGGAGGGCGTTGGTCAGCACGATCCCCTGCCCCCGGCGCGCCGCATCGAGGGTGAGGTGGGCGTGCCAGAGCCGGGGGCCGCCAAGGCGGTCGGGCGTCTCCACGTCGCGGGCCGCGAGCCAGGTCCGCCACTCGCTGTCGTCGTCCTCGTGCAGCAGGGTCTCGCCCAGAAGGCTGACGACCGGGGCGCCGACACCGATCCTCGCGGCGACCTGGGGCGTGGCCGCCGGGAACACCGGGGGCCGGGCGATCTGGAAGGTCTGGACGTCGGCCTCCGCCGCCGGGGCCAGGTCGCGGATGTAGCGGATGTCGGCATCCGCCTCGTGGCGGCTGAAATCCGGAGCGTGGTCCGTCGGGCGGACCTCCAGGTCGAAGCCCGGATGGGCGGCGTTGAAGTCCGGCAGCCGGCGGATCAGCCAGCGATAGGCGAATCCCGGGACACTCCAGATCACCAGCCGGCTGTCGTCTCCGCGATGGGTGAGGTCGATGGTGGCGCGGCTGATCTCCTCGAGCGCGGCGGAGATCCGGGCGAGGTACTTCGCGCCTTCCGGCGTCAGGCGCCCGCCCTGGTCCCGGTCGATCAGCTTGACGCCGGCCCATTCCTCGAGCCCCCGCAGGTGCCGGCTGATGGCCGCGTGGTCGACGCTGAGCTCCTGGGCCGCCCGCCGGATGCCGCCCAGGCGCCCGACGGCCTCAAACGCGCGGAGCGCCGCGAAGGGCGGCATCAGGCGCCGCGCCGGCGACGGCCGCGCCCCCGCTCCCGACCCTTGGCCCTGCTGCGCCATGACGCTCTCACCCGAATCGACCGGGTCCAACCTCGGGAGAACCACCGGGGTTGTCAAAGCGCCCATTGTCGCTGGATCCCGCCGCGGGTCGCCCGTCCGGTGGGCGTTCATCAGGCCATGGTGGGGATGACGAAACTCTGGTCCGCCGTCGCCTTGCCGCCCTTCGGCCACCGCTGGGTGACGGTCTTGGTCCGGGTGTAGAAGCGGACGCCGTCCATGCCGTACTGGTTGAGGTCGCCGAAGCCCGAACGCTTCCAGCCGCCGAAGGTGTGATAGGAGACCGGCACCGGGATCGGCACATTGATCCCGACCATCCCCACTTCCACCTCGGACGCGAATTCGCGCGCCGCCTCGCCGTCCCTCGTGAAGATGGCGACCCCGTTTCCGTAGGGATGCCGCGACGCGAGGGCCACCGCCTCATCAAGGCTGTGGGCGCGGACGATCTGCAGCACGGGCCCGAAGATCTCGTCCTGGTAGCTGCGCATCTCCGGCGTGACGCGATCAAAGAGGGTGGGGCCGAGGAAATAGCCTTCCTCGTGGCCCTGCAGGCTGAAGCCCCGGCCGTCGACGACGAGCTCGGCGCCCTCGTCGACGCCCAGCTGGATGTAGCCCTCGATGCGGGCCTTGTGCGCGGCGCTCACCACCGGGCCGTAGTGGGCGTCCGGGTCGGTGGAGACTCCCACCCTCAGGCCCGAGATCGCATCGATCAGGCGCGCGCGCAGCGCCGTGGCCGTGCTCTCGCCCACGGGCACCACGACAGGCAGCGCCATGCAGCGCTCGCCGGCCGACCCGTAGGCCGCGCCGAGGATGTCGTTGACCGTCTGGTCCAGGTCCGCGTCGGGCATGACAACGCCGTGGTTCTTCGCCCCGCCCATGCACTGCATGCGCTTTCCGGCCGCCGCGCCGCGGGCATAGACGTATTGGGCGATGTCCGAGGAGCCGACGAAGCTCACCGCCTTGATGTCCGGATGGTCCACGATGGCGTCGACGACGGCCTTGTCCCCCTGGACCACGTTGAGCACGCCCTTCGGCGCGCCGGCCTGCAGCAGCAGCTCGGCCAGCCGGACCGGCACGGAGGGATCGCGCTCGGACGGCTTCAGGATGAAGGCGTTCCCCACGGCGATGGCCGGGGCCAGCATCCAGAGCGGGATCATGGCCGGGAAGTTGAAGGGCGTGATCCCCGCGCAGACCCCGAGCGGCTGGCGCATGGAGTAGACGTCGATCCCGGGCCCGGCGCCCACGGAATATTCGCCCTTGAGAAGGTGCGGCGCGCCGCAGACGAACTCGACCACGTCTAGGCCGCGCTGGATGTCGCCTCTGGCGTCGGAGACGACCTTGCCGTGTTCGGACGCCAGCAGCTCCGCGAGCGCGTCCATCTCGGCTTCGATGAGCCGCTTGAACTCGAACATGACGCGGGCCCGGCGCTGGGGGTTCAGGGCGGCCCAGGCAGGCTGCGCCGTACGGGCCGACGCCACGGCGGCCTCGACGACGCTCGCGTCGCCGAGTACCACTTCCGCCTGGGGGCGTCCGACGTTGGGATCGAAGACGGGCTGGCGACGGGCGCCGCCATCGACGGCCCCGCCGTCGATGTGATGCAGGATGGTGCGCACTGCGAAATCTCCGCGCAGCGCCGGTCCAGCGCCTTCAGGGCAGGCCGGCGACAGGATTCTGGGACTTGGAAAGGCCGCGACAGCGGCGCGCTCAGCGGGCGTAGGCGATCTTGCCGTCGAGGATCGTCATGTCGACCGGGATGTCGGCGAGCTTGGCCTTGGGCGCAGTCAGCGGGTCCTGGGCGAGCACCACGAGGTCGGCGACCTTGCCCACCTCGATGCTGCCGAAGTCCTTCTCCAGGAAGTTCGCCTCGGCGCTCCAGATGGTGAACATCCGGATGCCGTCCATCACGCTGATCGCCTCCTCGGGCTGGACAACCGTGCCGAACTTGGTGTCGCGGTTCACCGCACGCGCGATCGAGAACATCGGATAGGTGGCGAAGTTCTGGGTCCCGATCGTGTCCACCCCGCCTGCCGGCCGGAAGCCGCGGTCGATGAGGCTCTTCATCGGGAAGAACTTCACGTCCGGCTCGCGGACGTTGACGTCCGTCAGACGCCAGAGGAAGGCCACCTGAGGCGAGATGATCACATTGCTGCGCTTCATGCGCTGCAGCCGTTCCTCGGTCCGCTGCGGGTCCTGGACGAGGAAGTGGCCGAAGTGCTCGATGCGCAGACGGTCATCCTCCCGCGGCCGGGCCGCCTTGGCCGCCTCGTAGGCCGTCAGCACCATGTCCTGGGCCCGGTCGCCATTGGCGTGGACCTCGACCTGCCACCCCTTCTCGTAGGCCCGCAGCACAAGCTTGTTCAGGGTGTCCTGGTCGTAGTTCACGCCGCCGGTGTTGTTCGGCATCCAGGTGGTGCCGGAGCCATTCCAGAAGGGCTTGTAGACCGCCGCCGTTGTCCCCCAGACGCCATCGGCGATGAGCTTCACCGCGCCGAACCGCAGCCAGTCGTCGCCCAGGCCGGTCGTCACGCCGGAGGCTTCGACGACGTCCATCATCTTGGGGTCGCGAACGAAGTAGTTCATCCGCACGCGGGTCGGCAGCCGCCCTTCCTTGCGGAGGTCCTGCATGGCCCGGTAGGCGGTTGGCGTGGACAGGTCCGAGACGGTCGTGACGCCCTTCTTCAGATAGAAGTCGTCAAGGATGTCCCGGACCGCCTCCTTCAGCTCGGGGTAGGTGAAGGCGTCCTGCGCCGGCCAGGGCGCGGGGGCGTCACGGACGATGGCCACCTCGCCGTTCGCCGTCCGCTCGTAGCGGCCCGAATGGCCGGGGCCCGGGTCGGGCCAGTCCTTGGTCATCCCCATGACCTGAGCGGCCTTGTGGTTGATCAGGGAGTCATGGGCGCTCCAGATCAGTCGCACCGGGTTGTCCGGGAACGCGGCGTCGAGCTCCGCTCGCGTGGGCATCACCTGATTGTAGGTGCCCTGCCCCACCAGCCAGGCGCCCGGCGCCAGCTTGGCCTGCGCCTTCTTGAGTTCGGCGATGATCGCCTTGCCATCCTTCAGCGGCGGGGCCTGAATCTTGACGTAGCGGGCCTCGACGCCGGCCATGCCTTCCACATGGGAATGGGCGTCGATGAAGCCGGGCAGCAGGGCGCGCCCCTTCAGGTCGACCACCTTCGTCTGAGCCCCTCGCCAGGCCGCGACATCGCCGACCGCGACGATGCGGTCGCCTTTCACGGCCACGCCGCTCGCGATGGTGTCCTTGCCGTCCACGGTGATGACCTTGCCGTTGACGAAGACAAGGTCCGCAGCCACATCCGCGGCCGTCGCGGGCGAGGACAGGGCCAGGGCGAGCGCGCTGCTCGCCGCCGCGAGCAACAGTTGGGCCGTACGCATGCCGACTCTCCTTTGCCGCGATACCACCCCATGGGCGCGCAGGCGGAAAGGTGTGAACCATGACCAGGCAGGTGACCTCTAGTCACCACCGGTCCCGATCCGCGCCCCCCGGCCGCATCCGGGCTGTCCGCTGGCCGCCGCCGCGTCCGCAAGCGGGCTCAGGCCGCGGGCCTCGGACCCTCGCAGGGCCGCGCTGTCGACGGGCCTACTGGTCGCCCGGTGATCTCGCCGCCAGCCGGCCCGGAACAGCGACTGGGGACCAGGGCTGGCGAACGGCTTCCCGTGGGCTGCGCGCCGCGTCGGCTGGGCGCCGCTGGCAGAACCGCCACCGCCAGGATGACCGCCGCAGCCGCACCCGATCAGCTGGTCATCCAGCCGCAGCGGCTTCCGGGGCCGCGGGGGTGAACACCACATCCTCCAGCAGCACGGCCCGCACCAGGGTCCCGGCCGGCACGGAAATCACCGGCCGCAGGTCCATGGCCCGAGCCACGGCCTGTCCGCCGGTCAGGACGGCGGTGTCGGAGACGCCCCGCCGCAGGGCCCGCACGAGATCGTCCTCCGAGGACGCGCCCAGCTCGCCCGCCGCCGCCAGGCCCAGGCTGGCCAGCGAGGCCGCCAGCATCCGCCCCCAGGGCCGCTCCACCCGTCCGCCAAGGCCGGCGCGGCCTTGGGGATCCACCGCCGCCACCGCTCCGAGGGCGATCGCGCGCCCGTCCGGCAGGACCAACCGCGCCCACGTCACCCGCAGCCGCCCCTCCCCAGCCGACGCCGGCGCATAGGCGCCGATGAGGCGGGCGCCCTGGGGCACGAGGGGCGGACCGCCCGCCAGATCCGGGACCTGGGCGATCACCTGGGCGATCACCGGCCCCGGCACGTCCGATCTTATGGCGGTGACGAGCGCTGCGCGGAGCACCGCGCCCGCCGGGAGCGTCCGCGCCGCGACGGCCTCCGGCGCTGCGGCCGCAACCGGCGCAGCTGGAGCCGGCGCAGCCGCCGCCGTCGCGCTGAACAGCCGGCTCTCACGGGCCTGCTGGAGCGCCTCGGCGCGCGGATCCGGTTGCGGGGCCGGCGGGAGCGTCCGTCCGCCGTCGCCCGGCGGGGCCGGCGGCCCCGACCAGGGCGGCCTGGGCGGGCCGAGGACCGGCACGTCCTTCGACGTGACGTAGTCGCGGGGCAGCCGGCGGAGCGCCTCCGGAAGCGCTGGCGCCGGCGGGGGTTGGCGGGCCGGCGCGCGCGGCAGGGAACTTCGGTCCGAGAGCGCCAGCCCGACGACCGCCGCCAGCCCCGCCGCGCCCACGCCCGCGGCGGCGGCCACGGCCGCCGGCCTCAGCCGGACCGGGACGGGACCGGCCGCGCGCAGCCTCAGCCGGCGGGCGAGCGCCCGCTCCTCGTCCCTCGGGGGGGTCACGGCGCGACCTCCCGCACCAGAGCCACCCGCGCCGCGCGGCGCCCCGCCCCCAGCCGCAGCTCGCCCCGGGCGAACACGCGGTCGACGATCAGGCGGCTCCCGGCCAGGCGGCCCGAGACGCCCTCCAGGGCGCCGTCGGGGCCTGCTGCGAACAGGGGCGGCAGCTCGCCTCGGCGGACGGTGTCGGGGAAGTCCACATAGGTGCGCCGGCCGTCGTCGAAGACCCGGACCGGCCGGAACGGCGCCCGCCCCTCGATGCGCCAGTTGAAGTTTAGCGCGGCGGGATCCACCGCCGGCGGCGCGGCGGGCGCGGCCGACGACGGGCCCGCCGTGGCCGGGCGCGCCAGCGCCGTGAGCTCGCCGGCCGGGTAGCGCCACGCCACCTGGGGCGTCCAGGCGGCCTCCGTGGAGCGCAGCTCGAGGAGGTAGGAGCGGCGGTCGGTATGGATGATCAGGTTGGTGGCGAGGCCGGCCTGGACGGGCTTCACCAGGACGTGGGCCTGGCGCTGGGCGCCCGCCCCGCTCTCGGCCTGGCCGATGATCCAGCGGGCGGTGTCGCCCGCCGCCACCGGCCCCTGCCCGGCCAGGCTCTCGCCCGGCTCCAGCGCGATGTCGGTGACGCGGCCCGGGGCTGCGGTGACGGCGTAGAGGGTCCCCGGCGACCAGGCGTGGACCGCCGGCGGCAGGGGCCCGGCGAGACCGGGGGTGGCGGCGGCCGCCGCCAGGGCGGCGAGGCATGGAAGGCGCATCAGGAGAGCTCCCGGGACCAGTCGAGGGCGGAGACGAAGACCCCGAGCGGGTTGGCCCGCAGGGTGGCGGGGTCGACAGGGCGGCGGAGCGTCACGCCGAGGATGCCGCTCCAGCGCTCGGCGTCCACGAGCGCCCCGTCCACGTAGCGGCGCTCGACCCACTCCACCCGGAAGCTGGAGGGCGAGGCGCGCACCACCGAGGCCACCTCCACGGTCACCTGCTCGCGGCCGACGCGGCCGAAGGGGTCGTGGGCCCGGGCGTGCTCGGCGAGCGCCCGGGCGCCGGCGCCGGTGGCCGAGCCCCAGGCCCGCAGCCAGTTGTCGCGCAGCACCACCGGGTCGGCGGGCACGCTGCGCGCCTCGCGCACGAAGTCGGCGAGCCGCCAGGCCACCTGGGCGTCGGTGGGGCGCCAGCCGTCTGCGGCCGGCCCCACCGCCTGGACGCGGCCGAGGCGGTCGACCTCCACCACCCAGGGCGTCACGGTCCCGGCGCCGGCCCGCCAGGCGAGGCCGGCGGTGGCCGTGGCGGCCACGCCCAGCGCCAGCAGGGCGGCGAGCCGCCAGTTGCGCGCCTGGACGCGGGCGGCGCCCAGGCGCAGGTCCCAGGCCTGGCCGGCCCGCTGGTAGGGCGTCTCCGGCTCGGGGGTGCGGGCGTAGCGGGACGGTCCGCGGAACGGGGTCATCTGTCCTCCTCCCTGAGGGGCATGGAAAGGCCGGCCTGGCCGCTGTCGCCGCCCCGCAGGGCGTGGGCGGCGGCCGAGACGCCGGACGCCAGGGCCTGGCGGTCGCGGAGGCGACGGGCCCAGGCCGGCGCGACGCCGCCGTCGTCGGCGGGCGGGGGCGGATCGGCGGGGGTCGGGGACGACCCCGGCGACGGCGGCGGCGCGGCGGACCGGCCGGCCAGCCGCGCCCGGGCGGCGGCCAGGGC
>NZ_JAYSEO010000025.1:0-62671 GCF_041913825.1 Phenylobacterium sp. | reverse complement strand
GGGCGGACCCCCTTCCGGCCCTTCGGGCCACCTCCCCGAGGGGGGAGGAACTAGGAGCGCATGGGGTGAGGGTCAGATTATTCCAGATGGGAGAGGTTTGGAGGCAGGTTTCGCCTGGGCGGGAGGGGAACGGCTGCAAAACTTGGCCATTGAGAAACCGATGCCAGAAGAACTTGACCTACACCCCGAAAACACGGCCTAGCTCTTGCTCATGAGGAAGCTCCAGACCGCCGTCGATCCCGCTTCCGACGGCTTCGCCGCCAACGCCCGGGTCAACCGGGGACTGGTCGATGAACTGCGGGACCGCGCCGCCCGGGCCGCGCTCGGCGGATCCGAGGACAGCCGCAGGCGCCACGAGAGCCGCGGCAAGCTGCTCCCGCGTGACAGGGTGATGCGGCTGCTGGACCCCGGCTCGCCGTTCCTGGAGGTGGGCCAGCTCGCGGCTTTCGGCCTCTATAACGACGAGGCGCCGGCGGCCGGCGTGATCACCGGGATCGGACGCGTGTCCGGCCGCGAGGTGATGATCGTAGCCAACGACGCCACGGTGAAGGGCGGCGCCTATTTCCCGATGACGGTGAAGAAGCATCTCCGCGCCCAGGAGATCGCCATCCAGAACCGCCTGCCCTGCGTCTACCTGGTGGACTCGGGCGGCGCGAACCTGCCGCACCAGGCCGAGGTCTTCCCCGACCGCGACCACTTCGGACGGATCTTCTACAACCAGGCGCGGATGAGCGCCGCGGGCATCGCCCAGATCGCCTGCGTCATGGGCTCGTGCACCGCCGGCGGCGCCTATGTCCCGGCGATGAGCGACGAGACGGTGATCGTGCGCAACCAGGGCACCATCTTCCTGGGCGGCCCGCCGCTGGTGAAAGCGGCGACCGGCGAGGTGATCTCGGCGGAGGAGCTCGGCGGGGCCGAGACCCACGGGCGGCGTTCGGGCGTGGTGGACCACGTGGCCAACGACGACGAGCACGCGCTGGCCATCGTCCGCTCCATCGTCGCCAACCTGAACACCACCAAGCCCGGCGAGCTGGTGCTGGCCGAGGCCCGGCCGCCGGCCTACGACCCCGAGGAGCTGTACGGCATCGTGCCGACCGACGTGCGCGCGCCCTACGACGTGCACGAGGTGATCGCCCGCATCGTCGACGGCAGCCAGTTCGACGAGTTCAAGCCGCTCTACGGCACGACCCTCGTCACCGGCTTCGCGCGGATCTGGGGCTATCCGGTGGCCATCCTCGCCAACAACGGGGTGCTGTTCTCGGAGAGCGCGCTGAAGGGGGCGCACTTCATCGAGCTGGCCTGCAAGCGGAAGATCCCGCTGGTGTTCCTGCAGAACATCTCGGGCTTCATGGTCGGCGGGAAGTACGAGGCCGGCGGCATCGCCAAGGACGGGGCCAAGCTGGTCACCGCGGTGGCGAGCGCGGAGGTCCCCAAGTTCACCGTCCTGATCGGCGGCTCGTTCGGGGCCGGCAACTACGGCATGTGCGGCCGGGCCTATTCGCCGCGCTTCCTGTGGACCTGGCCGAACAGCCGGATCAGCGTCATGGGCGGCGAGCAGGCGGCGAGCGTGCTGGCCACCGTCCACCGCGACGCCGGCAAGTGGAGTCCGGACGAGGAAGAGGCCTTCAAGGCCCCGATCCGCCAGACCTACGAGGACGAGGGCAATCCCTATTTCGCCACCGCGCGGCTGTGGGACGACGGCATCATCGACCCGGCCCAGACCCGCGACGTGCTCGGCCTCTCCATCTCGGCGTCGCTGAACGCCCCGATCCCGGAGACGCGCTTCGGCGTGTTCAGGATGTGACCATGCCCCAGATCACCAGCATCCTCGTCGCCAACCGCGGCGAGATCGCGCGCCGGGTCTTCGCTACGGCGCGGCGAATGGGGATCGCCACGGTGGCGGTCTATTCCGAGGCTGACGCCCAGGCGCCGCACGTGCGCGACGCCGACCGCGCGGTCCTGATCGGGCCGGCGGTGGCGCGGGAGAGCTACCTCGTCCAGGAGCGGATCATCGCCGCGGCCATCGAGACGGGGGCGGACGCCATCCACCCGGGCTACGGCTTCCTCTCGGAGAACGCCGACTTCGCCGAGGCCGTGGCGGCGGCGGGGATCACCTGGATCGGGCCGCCGCCGGCGGCGATCCGGGCCATGGGCCTGAAGGACGCGGCCAAGGCGCTGATGCAGGAGGCGGGGGTGCCGGTGACGCCGGGCTACCTGGGCGAGGACCAGGACCCGGCCAACCTGGCCCGCGAGGCCGAGCGGATCGGCTATCCGGTGCTGATCAAGGCGGTGGCGGGCGGCGGCGGCAAGGGCATGCGCCGGGTGGAAGGCCCCGGCGACTTCGAGGCCGCGCTGACGTCGGCCAAGCGCGAGGCCGCCGCGGCGTTCGGGGACGACCGGGTGCTGCTGGAGACCTACGTCACCCGGCCGCGGCACATCGAGGTGCAGGTGTTCGGCGACAGCCACCGCAACGTCGTCCACCTGTTCGAGCGCGACTGCTCGCTGCAGCGCCGGCACCAGAAGGTGATCGAGGAGGCCCCGGCCCCCGGCATGACCGAGGCGGCCCGGGCCGCCGTGACCGCGGCCGCCGTGCGCGCGGCCCAGGCCGTGGGCTATGTGGGCGCGGGCACGGTGGAGTTCATCGCCGACGCCAGCCAGGGGCTCCGCCCCGACCGCATCTGGTTCATGGAGATGAACACCCGCCTGCAGGTGGAGCATCCGGTCACCGAGATGGTCACCGGCCAGGACCTGGTGGAGTGGCAGATCCGCGTGGCCCAGGGCGAGCGGCTGCCGCTGCTGCAGGACGAGATCACGCTGACCGGCCATGCGGTGGAGGCGCGGCTCTACGCCGAGAACCCGGCTGCAGGCTTCCTGCCGTCCACAGGCGACCTCGACCACTTCCGCCTGCCGCCGACCGTGCGGGCCGACGCCGGCGTCGAGGAGGGCGGGCGGATCACCCCCTTCTACGACCCGATGATCGCCAAGCTGATCGCCCACGCCGAGACCCGCGAGCAGGCGATCGCCGACCTCTGCGAGGCCTGCGACGGGGTGGAGGTGTGGCCGGTGAAGACCAACGCCGGCTTCCTGTCGCGCTGCCTGGAGGCGCCGGGCTTCATCGCCGGCGACATGGACACCGGCTTCATCGACCGCAACCTCGCCGAGCTGACCGGCGCGGCCGAGCCGACGCCGGCGGCGCTGGCCGCCGCCGCCGCCGCGGCGATGATCGCCGACGACAGCGGGATCATGGAGGAGCCGCCCTCGCCCTGGCGCGAGCTGGCCGGCTTCCGCCTGAACCGGGCGCCGGAGACGGCGGTGCGGCTGTTCCTGGACGGGACGCCCATCGTGGCCGCGGCGTCGGAAACGGAGACCGAGCCACGCTCGGTGCTGCTGGACGAGGACGGCCACATCGTCGTCTTCGAACAGGGCCAGGCCTTCGCCTTCGCGCCGTTCCCGCCGAGCGCCGAGGGGGCCGAGGGCGCCGGCGGCGACGGCCAGATCCGCTCGCCCATGCCCGGCAAGGTGACGGCGGTGTCCGTGAAGGCCGGCGACACGGTCGCCAAGGGCCAGCCGCTGCTGACGCTGGAGGCCATGAAGATGGAGCACGCCATGACCGCGCCGTTCGACGGCAGGGTCGAGACGCTCTCCGTCGAGGCCGGCGCCCAGGTGACCGAGGGCGCGGTGCTGGTGACGCTGGCGGCGGGCGACTGATGGCGCTCAGCCGCCGCAGCCTGCTGCTCGGACTGGCCGCCGCGGCCGCCGCGCGCCCGGTTTTCGCCCAGGACTGGAGACCGCCTGCGCCTGACCGCGAGCTGAAGGTCCCGGTGCGCGGCGGGAACATCTATGTGCGGGTGAACGGCGACCTGGCGGCGCCCGGGGCGCCGGTTGTGTTCGTGCACGGCGGCCCCGGCTCGAACCATGCGGGCTTCCTGCCGGCCCTGCGGCTGGCCGCGGAGCGGGGGGTGATCCTCTACGATCAACTGGATTCCGGCCTGTCGGACCAGCCGAACGATCCGGCCAACTGGACGGTGGAGCGGTTCGTCTCCGAGCTCGACGCCATCCGGGCGGCGCTCGGGCTGGGCGAACTGCACCTGGTGGGACATTCCTGGGGCTCGACCGTCGCCCTGGAGTACGCCGCGCGCCAGCCTGGGGGCCTGCGCAGCGTGACCCTGGGCAGCCCGCTGATCTCGACCCGAAGCTGGGAGCGCAGCACGACGGCCCAGCTCGCGAAGCTGCCGCCGGAGGTGCAGCGGGCGATCAACGCCCACGAGGCGGCCGGCACGACCGACAGCCCCAAGTACGCCGCCGCCATGGCGGTGTTCTACGGCCGCTACATGGATCGCGCGCCGGTGGCGCCGTACATCCGCGACTACGCCCGCGCGCGGGGGCTGCGGTCGAGCCCGCGCATCTACAACGGCATGTGGGGCCCGGGCGAGATCCGCGCGACGGGGCTGCTGAAGACCTACGACGGCGAGCCGCTGCTGCCGCGGGTCGGCGCCCCGGCCCTGGTGCTGACCGGCGAGTACGACGAGATGACCGCCGACGTGCTGCGGCCGCTGGTGGCGCGGATGCCGAACGCCCGGCTGGAGGTGGCGCCCGGCGCCGGCCACGGACTGCCGCGCACCCATGCGGACACCTACCTGGCGCTGCTTCGGCCCCACCTGGCGCGCAACGATCGGACGGCCGCGGCGCTGCGTCCGGCGGCGTAGGGCTCAGGCCTAGGCCACCACGCCCTGGTCGTGCAGGCGGGCGATCTCGGCCGAGGGCAGGCCGAGCACCTCGGACAGCACTTCGTCCGTATGCTGACCGAGAGCCGGCGCCGGCCGCACGGGGCCGCGCTGGTCCTGCGGGATGGAGCCCATGGCGCCGGGAGCCGGATAGCTCAGGCCGCTGGGATGGCGAACCGTCTCGAACAACGGATTGTCCTTGTACAGACGGGTGTCGCTGAGCGCCGCTTCCAGGGTCTGGTAGGCGCCCCAGGTGACGCCGCCGGCGTCGAAGGCGGGGGTGAGCTCGGCGGCGGTCTTCGCCGCGAAGGCGGCCTCGAACAGCGGGTAGAGCCGGGCCCGGTGGGTGAAGCGCAGCCCCTCGTCCGTGGCGAAGGAGACGCCGAGCTCGGCCTCCAGGGCGGCGACCTGCCCGCCGATGCCCAGGGCGTCGAGCGCCTTGGCCCACTGGCGCGGCGTGATGGCGAGCAGCATCAGCTTCTGACCGTCGCGGGTGGTGAAGTCGCGGCCGAAGGCGCCGAAGACGTCGTTGCCCATGCGCGGGCGCTGGTGGCCGGTCAGCAGGGTCTCGGCGGTGAAGCCGAGGTTGGCCATGGTGGCGGCGCCGATGTCGGACAGGGGCGCGCGGATCTCGCGGCCGCCCTGCCCCCGCGTGCGGGCCAGCAGGGCCGAGACGAGCGCGAAGGCGCAGTAGGCGCCCGTGAGCAGGTCCCAGGCGGCGAGCACGTGGTTGACGGGCCGCTCGTCGTCGGCCGGACCGGTCATCTGGGGCAGGCCGAGCGCGGCGTTGATGGTGTAGTCCATGCCCTGGGACCCGTCGGCCCAGCCCATGACACGGACGCAGACCAGGTCGTCGCGCAGCGCCCTCAGCCTGTCGTAGGCGAGGAAGCCGTCGGCGGGGAAGTTGGTGACGAAGAGGCCGGCGTCGTCGCCTGGGGCCGTGGCCAGGCGCTGGGCGAGCTCGCGGCCTTCGGCTCGGGAGAGGTCGAGGGCGACCGACTTCTTGCCCTTGTTCAGCCCCTCCCAGTAGAGGCTCGCGCCGTTCCCGGCGAGCGGCCAGCGGCGGAAGTCCGGCCCGCCGCCGATGTTGTCGAAGCGGATCACTTCGGCGCCCATCTGGGCGAGGTAGAGGCCGCAGGTGGGCGCGGCCACGAAGGCCGAGCCCTCCACCACGCGAAGGCCCTTCAGCAGCTCGTACATGCGCCTCTCCCCGAGTTTGGACCGGTGTGCCGGACGTGACGTGGCGTCGGCAAGGGCGCGCGCTCAGCTCGCCAGCCTGGTCACCTCGGCGACCTCGTCGGGGGTGAGGGCCCAGGCGGCGGCGGCGGCGTTGGCGCGGACCTGGTCGGGGGTGGTGGCGCCGGCGATCACCGAGGAGACCACCGGCTGGCCGAGGAGCCAGGCGAAGGCGAGCTCGAGGAGGGTGTGGCCGCGCGCCTCGGCCCAGGCCGTCAGCCGCTCCACGCGGTCGAAGTTGGCGTCGGTCATCGCCTGCTGGCCGCGCTGGCCCCAGGCGGCGAGGCGCGTGCCCTCCGGCGGGGGCTCGCCCCGGCGGTACTTGCCGGACAGCAGGCCGGACGCGAGCGGGAAGAACGGCAGGAAGCCCAGGCCGAAGTGCTCGCAGGCCGGCAGCACCTCGAAGGCCGACTTCCGCTCCAGCAGGGAATAGAGGTTCTGGGCCGAGACGAAGCGGCTCTGGCCGGCGGCGGTCCAGTCGGCGTCGGCGATCTGCCAGCCCGTATAGTTGGAGTTGCCGATGTAGCGGACCTTGCCCTGGGTCACGAGGTCGTCGAGGGCGCGCAGCGTCTCGTCAACCGGGGTGTCGGGGTCGGGCTGGTGGTGCTGGTAGAGATCGATCCAGTCGGTGCCCAGCCGGCGCAGGCTGTCCTCCACCGCCTGCATGATCCAGCGGCGCGAGCCGCCCTTCTTCCGCTCGTCGCCGCCGACCGCCATGCCGAACTTGGTGGCGACGATCACGTCGGCCCGGCGCTTGCCCAGCGCCTTGCCGAGGAACGCCTCCGACTTCGTGCCGCCGTAGATGTCGGCGGTGTCGAAGAAGGTGATCCCGGCGTCGATCGCGGCGTCGACCACGGCCTGGGTCTGGTCCTGGTCGATGCGCATGCCGAAGTTGTTGCAGCCCAGACCGACGGCGCTGACCTTCAGCCCCGAATTCCCCAGCCGACGAAGCTCCATGGTCCCTCTCCCTGCTTGCGGGGCGGGAGCCTAGCGGATGGCGGGCCGGCCGCCAGTGCTGAGCCGGCTAAGCCTTCAGAATGCTTGCGCCGCCGTTCACCACGTCCGTTGGGGATATCGCAAGCGGGGCCTCGCTAACCTTACGATCCGAAAAGGATTTTTCTGGTGGGGCGAGCAGAATGCGCGTCGTGACGATCGTGAGCCTGGGCGCGTCCGCAGCGCTCGGCCTGGCCGCGCTGGTGGTCGCCAAGACGGTGCTGCCCAACGCCGCCGCGGCCAAGGCCACGCCGGTGGCGGTGCAGCCGGTGACCGGCGTGCCGGTGGTCGTCGCCGCCAAGCCGCTGAAGTTCGGCGACAGGCTGGACGCGAGCGCGCTGAGCGTCGTGCACATGCCCAAGAACGCGGTGCCGGAAGGCGCCTTCGCCTCGCCGGACGCCGTGCTGACGGTGGACAAGGGCGGCGCGCCGATCGTCCTGGTGCCAGTGGCCGCGCGCGAGCCGATGCTGGCCGCCAAGCTGTCGGGCCCGGGCGCCCGGCCGTCGGTGGCCGCCGAGATCGCCGAGGGCATGCGGGCCTACACCATCCGCGTCGACGACGTGACCGGCGTCGGCGGCCACGCCCTGCCGGGCGACCGGGTGGACGTGGTGCTGATGCGCGACCTGACGCCGAACGGCGAGACCCGCAGCTACGTCTCGGACGTGGTGCTGCAGAACGTCCGCGTGCTGGCCGTGGACCTGAACCTGGACACCGCCGAGGCCAAGCCCGCGTCGCCGAACACCGCGACCCTGGAGGTCTCGGCGCCGGACAGCCAGAAGCTGGCGGTGGCCAGCGAGATGGGCCGGCTGTCGCTGGCCCTGCGCCGCACCGGCTCGGCCGAGATCGCCCAGACCACCCCCATGCGGATCGGCGGGGGTCGCGCCGCTCCCCAGGCCGTGGCCGTGCGCCGCGCCGCCCCGCGCGCCCCGGAAGGGCCGCGCCTGATCCAGATCGTCGAGGGCCAGAGCCGCGGCGGCTCGGGCCGCAGCCGGCCGGCCCCCGCGCCGGCGCCCGCCGCCGCGCCGTCCGCCGCCGGGGCCTCCAGCCCCGCGGCCGACTGAGAGTGAGCTTACCCATGTCCCGCAAGTTCGCCGGCGCGCTCTGCGCCACCCTCGCCCTGCTCGCCGCCGGCGCGCCCGGCCCGGCCGCGGCCGACGTCTTCCAGTCGGAAGCGGCGCTCAGCCGGGTGATCTACGTGCCCCGCGACAAGTCGCTGTCGTTCCGCCTGGACCTGCCGGCCGCCAAGATCGTGGTCGCCCAGCCGGACACCGCCGAGATCGTCGCCACCACCGACCACAGCTTCTACGTCCGCGGCCTGGAGTACGGGGCCACCAACCTGCTGGTCTACGCCCCGGGCGGGCGCCTGCGCGAGGTGATCGACGTGCGCGTCGGCCACGACGCCGCGGCGCTCGAGGACGACCTGCGCCGGGCCCTGCCGGGCGAGCAGATCCAGGTGCATACGCTGGGCGAGGGCCTGCTGCTGACCGGCGAGGTCTCCACCCCGTCGGTGGCGGCCAAGGCCAAGGCTATCGCCGACCGCTTCGCCCCCGAGGCGGTGACCTCGACGCTGACGGTGCAGGCCTCGCAGCAGGTGGTGCTGGAGGTGCGCGTGCTCGAGGCCACCCGCACCGCGCTGAAGGACTTCGGCCTGTCGGGCGTGATCCAGGGCAACGACTTCATCTTCGGCTACGGCAACGGCCTGATCGGCGCGAGCCAGCCGTCCGGCGTGCTGCGGCTCTCGGGCCGTTCGGGCTCGACCACCTTCGACCTGGAGCTGCAGGCGCTGGAGGAGAAGGGCGTCGTCCGCACCCTGGCCAGGCCCAACCTGGTGGCGGTGTCCGGCGAGAAGGCCAGCTTCCTGGCCGGCGGGGAGTTCCCCTATCCGGTGCCCCAGGACCTGGACAAGATCACGCTCGAGTTCCGCACCTACGGCGTGAAGCTCGACTTCCAGCCGGTGGTCCAGGACAACGGCCTGATCAAGCTGTCGGTGGCCCCGGAGGTCAGCCAGCTCGACCCGGCCAACAGCCTGCGGATCAACGGCGTGAACGTGCCGGGCCTCACCACCCGGCGGACCTCGACCACCGTGGAGCTGAAGAGCGGCGACACCTTCGCCATCGCCGGCCTGCTGCAGAACGACTACCAGAACACGGTGCGCCAGGTGCCGGTGCTGGGCGACGTGCCGGTGCTGTCGGCCCTGTTCCGCTCGGCCCGCTGGCGGCGCAACGAGACCGAGCTCGTCATCGTGGTCACGCCCCGCCTGGCCACCGCCCAGGACCTGCGCGCCAAACCGGCGGTGAGCGGCGCCGAGCCCAACCCCATCGACATGATCCTGCTCGGGAAGGCGCTGGACAAGCCGCTGCCGCGCGACCCGCTGAAGGACGCGAAGTAAGCCGATGCTGAAGTCGAAGAAGACCCAGCCGGCCGCGACGGCGCCCTCCGCCCCCCGGGTCCTGGCGCTGGGCGCCGCCCTCGCCTCCCTGGCCGACACCGCGCTGGCCGGCGCGATCCTCGATCAGGCCGGCCTCGATCGCCTGGCCGCCGCCCGCACCGCCACCTGCGACCTCGTGCTGATCGACGCCGACGCGTGGGAGGCCCCGGCGCTGGCCCAGGCGCTGCAGGCGCTGTCCACGGCCCCTGCCGCCCCCCCGGTGCTGCTGGTGGGCGAGCGCCTGCCGACCACGGTGGTGCGCAACCTGCTGCGGCTGGAGCGCTCCGACGTGCTGGAGGCGCCGTTCACGCCCGAACAGGTGGCCCAGGCCATGGCCGCCCTGCTCGCCGCCGCCGCGCCGGCCGCGACGCCGCAGGCCGACTCCTCCCGCTGCTGGGCGATCACCGGCGCGGTGGGCGGCGCGGGCGCCACCACCCTCGCCGTCGAGGTGGCCACGACCCTGGCCGCCCGCGCCGGCAAGGAGAAGAGCGTCTGCCTGATCGACCTCAACCTCGCCGACGGCGCGGCCGCCGCCTACCTCGGCGCGCAGCCGGCGCTGCGGCTGGCCGGCATGGGCGCGTCCGCCGAGCGGATCGACGCGGCCATGCTGCAGGCCTTCGTCACGCCCGTGAGCAAGCAGCTCGACCTGCTGGCCGGCCTGCGCGAGCCCGGCGCCTTCGACGCCATCGGCCGCGAGGCGGTGCTCCGGATGCTGGAGGTCGCCTGCGAGTGCTACGAGTGGGTGATCCTCGACATCCCCCGCCACCGCCGGCCCTGGACCCTGGAGGCGCTGTCGGGCTGCGACGAGGTCCTGGTGGTCTCGGAGCTGACCGTGCCGGCCCTGCTCGCCGCCCGCTCGCTGGCCGACGAGATCGAGGAGGCGCTGGGCCCAGACCGGAAGCCGCGGATCGTGCTGAACCGCCTGGCCAGCCGGATGTTCGGCCCGGCGCCGTCGATGTCCGAGGCCGAGCGCGCGCTCGGCCGCAAGGCCGACGCCGGCGTCAGCTCCGACTGGGAAGCCGCCGCCGCCAGCGTGAACCTGGGCGGGCCGATCGCCCAGCACCGGCCGAAGTCCAAGATCGTCCGCGACGTGCAGGCCATGGTGGAGCGCCTGTCCGCCGAGCCGGGCCGCAAGGAGCAGGCCGGCGCGAAGAGGGCCGCCTGATGGGCCGCTTCAGCCTCGCCCGCCAGGCCGCCCCCGCGGCGGAGGCCGCGCCGGCCCCCGCTCAACCCGAACCGACACCGGCTGCCACCCCCGCGCCCGCGATCCCGGCCGCTCCGGCTCCCGCCAAGGCCAAGGCCGCTCCGGCCGCCGCCTCCGGCCCGCCGCGCGGCGAGCAGCTCGAGATGCGGCTCCGGCTGCATGCCCGGCTCATCGACGAGCTCGACCTCGCCAAGCTCGACAAGCTGTCGGAACCCGAGCTGCGCCGCGAGGTGATGAAGCTCACCGCCGACTTCGCGCGAGCCGAGCGGATGGCGCTGAACACCGCCGAGCTGCAGGAGCTGGGCGCCTCGATCTACGACGAGATGGTGGGCCTGGGGCCCATCGAGCCGCTGCTCAAGGACGAGAGCATCAACGACATCCTGATCAACGGCCCCTACCAGGTCTATGTGGAGCGGCGCGGCGAGCTGGAGCTGACCCCCGTCCACTTCCGCGACAACGACCACCTGCTGCGGATCGTCAACCGGATCGTCGCGGCCGTCGGCCGCCGGATCGACGAGAGTCAGCCGATGGTCGACGCCCGCCTGGCCGACGGCAGCCGGGTGAACGCGGCCATCTCGCCCATCGCCATCGATGGCGCGGCGGTCTCGATCCGGAAGTTCTCGAAGAAGCCGCTGACGCTGGAGAAGCTGGTGGAGGTGGGGGCCATGCCGCAGTGCGTGGCCGAGTTCCTCTTCGGCGCGGTGCGGGCCCGGGTCTCGACGGTGATCTCCGGCGGCACCGGCTCGGGCAAGACCACGCTGCTGAACGCGCTGTCGGCCGCCATCAGCGAGGGCGAGCGGACGATCACCATCGAGGACGCCGCCGAGCTGCAGCTCCAGCAGCCGCACGTCGTGCGCATGGAGACCCGGCCGCCGAACATCGAGGGCAAGGGCGAGATCCGCCAGCGGGAGCTGGTGAAGAACGCGCTGCGGATGCGTCCCGACCGGGTGATCCTGGGCGAGGTCCGCTCCGAAGAGGCCTTCGACATGCTGCAGGCCATGAACACCGGCCACGAAGGCTCCATGGCGACGATCCACGCCAACAACCCGCGCGAGGCCATCGGCCGCCTGGAGCAGATGATCGCCATGGGCGGCATGGCCATCAGCCCCGACGCCATGCGCGCGCAGATCGCCTCGGCGGTCGGCCTGATCGTCCAGGCCATGCGCCTGCCCGACGGCAAGCGGAAGGTCACCCACGTGACCGAGATCGTCGGCATGGAAGGCAATGTGGTGCAGATGCAGGACATCTTCACCTTCAACCGCACCCACACCGATCCCGACGGGACGGTGCACGGCGAGTTCCGGGCCTCGGGCCTGCGCCCGCGCTGCCTCGACGAAATGAACCGCCGGGGCATCCCCTACGACACGGCCAACTTCGACCCCTCGAAGGTGCTGCTGTCGTGCTGAGCCTCGCCCAGACCGCCTTCCTGGTGCTGGTGTTCGCCGCGGTGTTCACCGCCGCCCAGGCGGCCATCGGCCTCCTCACCATGGCCGGCCAGAAGCGCAAGCTGAACGCCCGCCTGAAGGTCGCCGAGAAGGTCGACGGAGTCTCGGCCCTGGTCATGGAGCTGCGCAAGCAGCGGGGCCTGAACGCCGAGGGCAAGAAGGGCGAGCGGCTGAAGTGGCTCTCGGACCTGATCGTCGCCTCGGGCGTGAAGTACGAGCCGCGCCGCTGGATCCTGATGTCGGCCACGGCCGGGGTGACGGTGGGCTTCTGCGTGGCGGTGATGACCAAGACGCCGATCCTCGCCCTGCCGGTGGCCGTGATCGTCGGCGTCGGCGGGCCGTTCTTCTGGCTGAAGCACATGGCCGCGAGCCGCGCCAAGAAGCTGGGGTTCCAGCTTCCCCAGGCGCTGGACATCATCGTCCGCAGCCTCGAGGCGGGCCACCCGGTGCCCACCGCCATCGCGCTGGTGGGCCGCGAGATGGGCGACCCCGTCGGCACCGAGTTCGGCATGGCCGCCGACGAGATCGCCTACGGCGCGACCCTGGCCCAGGCGGTCGAGCGGATGTCCGAGCGCTGCCAGCACCCGGACGTGGACCTGTTCGCCGCGACCGTGCGGCTGCAGGAGCGGGCGGGCGGCAACCTGACCGGCCTGCTGAAGCTCAACGCCAACACCGTGCGCGAGCGGCACAAGATGCGCCTGAAGATCAAGGCCGCCTCGGCCGAGGGCCGCGCCTCGGCGATGATCCTGACCGGCGCGCCGTTCTTCGCGCTGGGCTTCATCATGATCACCTCGCCCGGCTTCTACGGCGACGTCATCCACGACCGGTTCGTGCAGATCGGCATCGGCGTGCTGGGCTTCTGGATGTTCCTCGGCAACATGGTCATGCGGCGCATGATCGACATGCGGCTGTGATCCCATGACCGCGACGCAGCTTCAGACCCTCATCTGGATCGCCGGCCTGGTGCTGGTGATCGGCGCGCTGGCCGGCGCGGCCTGGATCGCGGCCACCGAGATCCGTCTGCGCGCGGTGCGCCGGCTGCGGCTGTCGCCCGCCGTCGGCGGCGGCGCCGCGCCCGTGGCGGCGCCGCCGAAGACCGCCGCGGCCCTGGGCGGCCAGCTCCTCGACACGGTGCGCCGGCTCGGCCAGCAGAGCGCCGTGCGCGACCCGGCGAAGCTCTCGCAGCTCCGCAGCCGGCTGATGCAGGCGGGCTTCTACAACCGCGAGGCGCCGGTGATCTTCCTGGGCGTCAAGGCCGCGGCCCTGGTGGTGGCGACGCTGGGGGTCGTCCTGACCCTGCCGATGATCATCGGCGGCCAGGCGGGGCTGGGCGGCCTGCTCGTCGCCTGCCTGCTCTCGGGCCTGGCGGTGATGGGCCCCGACCAGGTGCTGAAGTCGCGCAAGACGGCGCGGGAGCGGGAATACAGCGACGGCTTCCCCGACCTGCTCGACCTGCTGGTGGCTTCGGTGGAGGCGGGCCTGAGCCTCGACGCCGCGGTGACCCGGGTGACCGACGAACTCGCCCGGCGCTACCCGAACCTCACCGTCCACCTGCGCTTCCTGGTGCTGGAGCTGCGCGCCGGCCGCGCCCGCAAGGACGCCTGGAGCGCGCTCGCCGACCGGCTCGGCATCGAGGACGCCCGCGCGCTCGCCACCATGCTGCGGCAGGCCGAGGAGATGGGCACGAGCCTCGGCGACACGCTCTCGGTGTTCTCGCAGGACATGCGCGCCAAGCGGATGCTGCGGGCCGAGGAGAAGGCGCTGGCGCTGTCGGCCAAGCTGACCGTGCCGCTGATCATCTTCATCTTCCCCTGCCTCCTGGGCGCCCTGATGCTGCCGGCGGTGGCGCGGGTGATGCAGGTGTTCGGGCAGCAGTAGGCTCATCCGATGCGCCGGCGCGCATCCCCCCTCTCCCCAACCTCTCCCCTCCCACCGCGTGTGGGGGAGAGGAGGTGCTGCTAGAGGCCGTAGGGGCGATAGGGGCCGAGGATGAGCTGCTCGAAGACGCCGACACCCTGTTGCGGCGCCTCGCCGGGAGCTTCGTAGCTAGCGCGGCTGATGGCCTGGATGTGCAGGTTCTCCATGGCGCCCATGTCGGCGGCGGCGAGGTCGATGTCCTCGCGGGCCACGGCGAGCTCACCCTTCAGGGCGCCGTGCCGCCACTCCCCGCCATAGCCGATGCCGCGCATCAGGAAGGTGGTGACGGGCTCGAGCCGCACCGTCGCCTCGCCCTGGGCGAGCGGGATCTTCAGCGTCCCGCCCCTGGCGTGGCGGGTTCCGGGGATCAGGTCGACGTCCTCCATCCGCGGCGCCTCGGCGTGCCAGCCGCCCTCGGGGCCGGCCCCGTCCGGCAGGATGACGGCGCGGGTGTTCCACGGCCGGCCGTCGGGGTCGGCGTTGACGTGGAAGAAGACGCTGCGGTCCTGAAGGTTGATGGGCGTCCACTGCCAGAAGAAGCCGGGGATGCCGGCCCCCGGCGTCGGCTGCGGGTCGGGCGCGCCGACCGGGCGGATGCCCCAGGAGCGGTCGCGCGAGCCGGTCCAGCCGGAGAGTTCCTGGCGCTCGCCGTCCACCTCGATCCAGCCGGAGACGCGCACGTTCTGCGTCAGGCGGGTGTAGTCCATGAACAGGCGCGGGCCGTTGCGCTTCACGAAGCGCGGCTCCTCGATGGGGAAGGCGCGGCCCTCGAACAGCAGGTCGGCGGCCAGCCCCTCCCCGCTGACGGCGACGCGCAGCTTCTGCAGCGGCTCGAGAACCTCGATGGCGATGGGGCCGACCGTGAGGTCCATGCGCTCCAGGCCGAGCACGCGGGAGGCGTGCAGGCAGTGCTGGGTCCCGCCGCGGATCACCGAGACATGGGCGTCGGCGACGTTCAGCGCCGGGTAGACCCCGAAGGCCACGGCCACGAAGTCCCGCCCGTCGGGCGAATAGGCGTTGAAGAAGTAGCGGTCGTAGAAGTTGCGGTCGGAGCCCGCATAGGCGATCGGCTCCGGCGTCTGGTGGATCGGGTAGTCGTCGCCCCGGGTCAGCATGCAGGCTCCCTCCCGGCCTCGTCGCGGGCCGTTGTCGTCCGCCACGGCTAGCGGACCTTACCCTTGGTCAGTCTTGCGGCTTGTGGCGGCCGAGTATCAAGTGAGCCCCAAGAACAAGACAAGGGAGGCGCGCGCCCGGGCCAGCCGGGGCCGCGCATGGGCGACATGAGCGTGATGAGCGCTGCGGACCACCGCATCCCGCAGGACAAGGCCCTGGGCCTGATCGAGCCCGCCGCCTACGCCGACGGCCGCATCTACGAGACCTATCGCTGGCTGCGGAGGAACGAGCCGCTGGGCCTGGCCGAGATCCCCGGCATCGACCCCTTCTGGGTGGTCACCCGGCACGCGGACCTGCTGGAGGTGAGCCGGCAGAACGAGCTGTTCCACAGCGGCGACCGCTCCACCACCTTCACCACCCAGGCCATGGACCGCAAGGTGCGCGAAATGATGGGCGGCAGCCCGCACCTGCTGCGCACCCTGGTCCAGATGGACGCCCCGGACCACCCGAAGTACCGGGCCCTGACCCAGTCGTGGTTCATGCCGCCGAACCTGCGGGGGCTGGAGGACCGGATCCGGGCGATCGCCCGCCAGGCGGTGGACCGGATGGCCGCCCGCGGCGGGCGGTGCGACTTCGTCAACGAGGTCGCCCTGCACTATCCGCTGCACGTGATCATGACGATCCTGGGCGTGCCCGAGAGCGACGAGCCGCGGATGCTGAAGCTGACGCAGGAGCTGTTCGGCGCGACCGACCCGGAGCTGACCCGCGACGCCGAGGCGCTGGGCAAGCCGCCGGAGGAGCGCGAGTTCGACATCTCGGTGATCATCGACTTCTCGAACTACTTCCGCGAGCTGTCCGAGCGGAAGCGGGCCGAGCCCACCGACGACCTGGCCAGCGTGATCGCCAACAGCACCATCGACGGCCAGCCGATCTCCGACCTGGAAGCGATGAGCTACTACATCATCGTCGCCACCGCCGGGCACGACACCACCTCCTCGTCGGTGGGCGGGGCCATGTGGGCGCTGGCCGAGAACCCGGAGGAGTTCGCCAAGGTGAAGGCGGACCCGTCGCTGATCCCCTCGCTGGTGGACGAGTCGATCCGCTGGACCACGCCGGTGAAGACCTTCATGCGCAGCGCCACCCAGGACGTGGAGTTCGCCGGCCGGGACCTGAAGAAGGGCGACTGGCTGATGCTCTGCTACGCCTCGGCGAACCGCGACGAGGCGGTGTTCGAGGAGCCGGACCGGTTCAAGGTCGACCGCAAGCCGAACCGGCACGCGGCCTTCGGCTACGGCGCGCACCTGTGCCTGGGCCAGCACCTGGCGAAGATGGAGATGCGGATCCTCTGGGAGGAGCTCCTGCCGAGGCTGAAGTCGGTGGCGCTGGACGGCGAGCCCGCCATGAGCCAGGCCGTCTTCGTGAACGGGCCCAAGCGCCTGCCCATCCGTTTCGAGATGGCGTGACCATGGGCCATCCCCTGGAGCCGCGCGTGGCGGCGTACATCGCGGGCAAGCTGGGCTGCGAGGTGGCGGTCGAGGGCCTGGAGCGGATCTCCGGCGGGGCGAGCCGGGAGACCTACCGCTTCGTCTGCCGCTGGGCCGAGGGCGGCGCGCCGCGGTCCCGGCGGATGATCCTCCGGCGCGACCCGCCGGCCAGCCTGATCGACACCGAGCGGCGGATCGAGTTCGCGGCCTACCGCGCCTTCCACGGCTCGGCGGTGCCGGTGCCGGAGATGCTGTGGCTGGAGGAGCAGGACGGCCCCCTCGACCATCCGTTCTTCATCGCCGAGGAGCTGGCGGGCTTCCAGGCCGCGCCGCAGATGCTGCTGTCCGGCGCCTACGACGCGGTGCTGCCGAAGATCGCGGAACGCAAGTGGACGATCCTGGGCGAGATCGCCCGGGCCGACCCGCAGGCGCTGGGGCTGACCGAGGTGATGCCGGCGCCGGCGCTGGACGGCTGCTGGTCCAAGGAGCTGGCCCACTGGGAGGCCGCGCTGGACCGCGACCAGGCCGAGCCCCTGCCGATCACCCGGGCGGCGATCCGCTGGCTGAAGGCCAACCCGCCGCCGCCGGCGCAGAAGCTGTCGGTGGTCCACGGCGACTACCGGACGGGCAACTTCCTGTTCGACGAGGCCGGCGAGATCCACGGGGTCCTGGACTGGGAGATGTGCCACCTGGGGGATCCGCTGGAGGACCTCGCCTGGAGCTTCAATCCCGTGTGGGGCTTCGGCCAGCCGGATCGGGCGGGCGGGCTCGCCTCCCGGGCGGAGGCGGTGGCGATCTGGGAGCGGGCGAGCGGGCTGAAGGCCGATCCCGCGGCGCTGCACTGGTGGATCCTGTTCAACTGCGTGAAGGGCCAGGCGATCTGGGTGGGCTCGGCCCGCGCCTTCCTCGACGGCGGCAACAAGGAGCCGATCATGGTCTATCCGGCCTGGTGGCTGATCAACGCCCAGGACCGGGCGATCCTGAAGGTGATGGGCAAGCTATGAACCCGCCGGTCCCCGCCGTCCTGGCCGAACTCGCCGGCCTGGCCATGCGCTACGCCGCCCCCGACGCGCCGCCGGCCGAGCGGGCGAGCAACCTCGGGCTTGCCGCCATGCTGCTGACGCTGGCGGCCGAGGTCTGGGACGGCGCGGCGGCGAAGCTCGTCGAGGAAAACCGGGCGATCCGCACCCTGCTGGGCGAGCCCGGCGAGGACCCCGACCTGCGAATCTCCGCCCTGAAGGCCGAGAACGACCGGCTGCGCGAGGCGCTGATCGCCGCCCAGATCGAGGCCGAGCAGGCCGGCGACGCGGCCAGCGAAGACGCCATCTGGGCCGAGCTGCGCGCCGCCACCGAGCGGCGCCGGCTGTCGGTGTCGCTGGTCTAGGCCAGCAGGGCGAGCGTCCGCGGGTCGGGCTGGCCGCCGAAGTACCGGGCGAGCGCCTCGCGGAAGGCCGGCTCGGCCGGCGCGGCGGCGGCGAACAGGGTCATGGACGAGCGGAACTTCAGGTCGTCGGGGCTGCCGAAGATCTCGTGGGCGGAGCGGTCCTGCACGGCGAGCAGGGCGGCGGTGCAGGCCATCAGGCGCGGGCCCAGCACCGGGTGGGCGAGATAGGCCTTCGCCTCCTCCACGCCGGAGACCGCATACCGCTGCGCCGTCGGGCTCGAGCCCAGGCCGGCGAGTTGCGGAAAGACGAACCACATCCAGTGGGTCCGCTTGCGCCCGGCGGAGAGCTCGGCCAGCGCGGTGTCGTACACGCCGGCCTGGGCGGCGACGAAGCGGGCGAGGTCGAACGGATCTTCCATGGCCGCGCGCCTCAGGCCTCGCCCACCAGCCGGTCGATCAGCGGCTGGTCGGCGTCCAGCACCCAGCACTCGGCCAGCCGACCCTCGGCCACCCGGTAGACCAGCACGCGCTCGACCTCGGCGTCGCCGAACGCCTCGCGGGCGATGATCGACCCGCGGCCGGCGCCGCCCGCCAGGACGTCGACGATGGCCACGAGCCGCCGGCCGGTGCGCCGGGTGAACTCCACCAGCACCCGCACGGCCTCGGCCTTGCCGAGATGGTCGCCGGAGAGCGCGTTGCGTCCGCCGTAGTGCAGGACGAAGTCGTCGGCGTAGCAGGCGGTCATGGCCGCGAAGTCGCCGGCCCGCCAGGCGTCGGCGTAGCGCTCCAGCGTGCGGCGGATCTCGGGATCTTCAGCCATGGCGTGTCCTCCCCGGCGCATCAGGCGGCGCCTCCGCCCGCGCGTCCAGGCCATAGTCGCGGACCACCTGGGCCACCCGCAGGCGGTAGTCGCGGAACACCCCGCCGCGGCCCTCGTGCTGGGCGGCGCGGTGGGCCTCCTCCCGCCGCCAGGCCGCCACCGCCGCCTCGTCGCGCCAGAACGACAGGGACAGCAGCTTCCCCGGATCGGCGAGACTCTGGAAGCGCTCGATGGAGACGAAGCCGTCCATGCCGGCGAGCCGCCCGGCCAGGCCGGCGGCCAGCTCGAAGTAGCGGTCGCGCCCGGCCTCGGTGGGCGCGACCTCGAAGATCACCGCGATCATGCCGCCACCGGCGTCAGGAAGGTGCGCCGCTCGCACTGGATGAACCGCTTCTCCTGGGCCATGCGGAAGTTGGCGGCGCCGAGCGGATGGGCCTTCAGCCGGGCGCGGTAGGCCTCGTAGGCGGCGAGGCTTTCGAAGCCGATCATCGCCAGGGCGACGTCGTTCGTGCCTTCGTAGGGCATGAAGTAGCCCAGCAGGTCGCCGCCACAGGCGGGGATGATGGTCAGCCAGTTGCGGGCGTAGTCCTCGAACGCCTCGCGCTGGAAGGGGTCGATCACGTAGCGGATGCAGCAGACGACGGTCATGGGTCCTCCTTGGGAGCCCCTGCCTACCGCGGCCGGCCCCGCCCATGTTTCGGCGCCGGCCGAAGCATTCCGGCGCGGCGCGAGCTATGCTGGCCGGATGAGGCTCGGGCCCGACATCACCCGCATCGCCGCCCTGCTGGGCGAGCCGGCCCGCGCCAACATGCTGGCCGCGCTGATGGGCGGCCAGGCGCTGACCGCCGGCGAGCTCGCCCGGGAGGCCGGGATCACCGCCCAGACCGCCAGCGGGCATCTGGCGAAGCTGGAGGCCGGCGGGCTGCTGGTCCGCCGGCGCCAGGGCCGCCACAGCTACTTCGCCCTGGCCGGCGAAGAGGTGGCCGAGGCCATGGAGCAGCTCCTGGTCCTGGCCGGCCGCGAGGGCCACCTGCGCACGCGGCCGGGGCCCCGCGATCCGGCGCTGCGCCGGGCGCGGGTCTGCTACGACCACCTGGCGGGGGACGCCGGCGTGGCCATGCTGGAGGCCCTGGTGGCGACCGGGCGGATCGCCGACCACGACGGCGCGCTGGCGCTCACCGAGGAGGGCCGACGGTTCGCCGCGGCGTTCGGCCTCGACCTCTCGGCCCGCGGGCGGCGGCCGCTGTGCAAGGCCTGCCTCGACTGGAGCGTCCGGCGCAGCCACCTGGCGGGCGTCATGGGCCAGGCGCTGCTGGCGCGGATCTACGCGCTGGGCTGGGCGCGGCGGCTGGACGGCACGCGCGTCGTGCAGTTCAGCGCGCCCGGCGAGGCGGCCTTCGCGCGGACCTTCCGCCCGATCTGAGCCGCGACGGCTCCGCCTGAACGAACCCCCGCCTCGTGAGTTGATGAAGCGGGAGGATGTGGATTGGGACGCGCGATTGCCAGCATCGCGGGACGCTGCGCGGCCGTGACCGCCGTCGCCGCGCTGGGCGCCTGCAACCGCGAGCACCGCCCGCTGCAGCCGGAGCCCGCCGTCGAAACGGGGCCCAAGGGCGTGGCGGTGAGCGGCCTGTTCCCGGGCCAGCCCTCGCCCACGCCCACCGATCCGCGCGCCGTGCAGTACGACGGCAACGCCTTCCACATCGGCCAGGGCCAGACCTACTACACCTGGTTCAACTGCAACGGCTGCCACTTCAACGGCGGCGGCGGCATCGGCCCGCCGCTGATGGACGACCAGTGGCGCTATGGCGGCGAGATGGAGCAGATCTACGCCTCGATCGTGCAGGGCCGGCCGAACGGCATGCCGGCGTTCAAGGACAAGATCCCCGACCAGCAGGTCTGGCAGATCGCCGCCTATGTGAAGTCGATGTCGGGCGAGGCCGACAAGCTGGCGGCGCCCAGCCGCGGCGACAACCGGATGCGCTCCACCCCGCCGCCCAACAACCAGGACCCGCAGGGCCAGGCGGGCGACCCCGCGCCGGCGCAGTCCGGAACCGCGCGATGAGCGTGCGCCTGCCGGGGCCGCTGCGGGCCGCGGCCGCCGCGCTCCTCCTGGCCGGCTGCAGCGGAATCCAGACGACCCTCGACCCGGCCGGCGACCAGGCCCGCCACATCGACGTGGTCTGGCGCACCATGCTGGTGGTCTGCGGGATCATGTACCTGCTGGTGATGGCCTTCCTCGCCTGGGCGCTGGTGCGGGCCAGGCGCGCGCCGCCGAGCGACGCCCCGGTCACCGGCGAGACGGCGGCGGAGCCCGCCATGCGGCGGGGCCTGGCCGGCTGGGCGGCGCTGATCGCGTCCGGCCTGGTGGTGCTGACGACGGTGAGCTTCCTCGTGGACCGCAGCCTGGCCGAGCAGGGCCCGGAGCCGCTGAAGGTCAAGGTCATCGCGAACCAGTGGTGGTGGTACGTGGAGTACCAGGGCGACCTCCCGTCGGAGACGGTGGTCACCGCCAACGAGCTGCACCTGCCGATCGACCGGCCGGCAGTGATCCAGCTCACCTCCAACGACGTGATCCACTCCTTCTGGGTGCCGAACCTGGCGGGCAAGATGGACCTGATCCCCGGGCGCACGAACTACGTGGCGGTGACGCCCCGGCGGACCGGCGCCTTCCGTGGCCAGTGCGCCGAGTTCTGCGGCTTCCAGCACGCCAAGATGGCCTTCGACGTGAAGGTGGACGATGCGGCGGGCTTCGAAGCCTGGAAGCGGCGCCAGATCGCCTCGGCCGCCGATCCGGCCGCCCCGGACGCGGTGCTCGGCAAGCAGCTCTTCAACTCCAAGGCCTGCGTCATGTGCCACCGCGTGCAGGGCACGGACGCCGGGGGCTCCACGGGACCGGACCTCACCCACCTGAAGAGCCGCACCCATATCGCCGCCGGCACCCTGCCCAACGACCGCGGCAGCCTGCAGGCGTGGATCGCCGACCCGCAGTCGTTCAAGCCCGGCACCAAGATGCCGCGGGTGGACCTGACGGCCGAGGAGCTGAACGCCATCGTCGCCTATCTGGAGACGCTGGGATGAGCGCCTCGCCGACCGCGCTCGAGGCCGCCGAGCACGAGACCCTGCACCGCGCCTGGGCGGAGAAGCCCGGCCTCTGGGGCTTCCTCACCTCGGTCGACCCCAAGGAGATCGGCAAGCGCTACGTGGCCACCGGCCTCGTCTTCCTGGTGCTGGGCGGCCTGCTGGCGGCGGCGATCCGAGCCCAGCTCGCCCGGCCGGAGAGCGGGCTGATCGACCCGGACCGCTACAACCAGATCTTCAGCCTACACGGCACGACGATGATGTTCCTGTTCGCCGTGCCGATCATGGAGGCCATGGCGGTCTATCTGACCCCGCTGATGGTCGGGGCCAGGACCATCGCCTTCCCGCGGCTGGTCGCCTTCAGCTACTGGGTCTACCTGGCCGGCGGCGTGCTGATCTGGGTGGCCTTCGCGCTGGACGTGGGGCCGGAGACCGGCTGGTTCTCCTACGTGCCGCTGGCCGGGCCGCAGTTCTCGCCGGGCAAGCGCACCGACATCTGGGCCCAGATGGTCACCTTCACCGAGGTGGCGGCGCTGGCCACCGCCGTGGCCACGTCGGTCACCATCCTGAAGCTGCGGGCGCCCGGCATGACGCTGGCGCGGATGCCGCTGTTCAGTTGGGCGAGCCTGGTGACGGCGGTGATGATCATCTTCGCCATGCCCGCGGTGATGCTGTCCACCAGCTTCCTGATCTCGGACCGGCTGATCGGCACGCACTTCTACAACACCGCCGAGGGCGGCTCGTCGCTGCTGTGGCAGCACCTGTTCTGGTTCTTCGGCCACCCGGAGGTCTACATCATCTTCCTGCCGGCGCTGGGCATGGTGTCGGAGGTCGTGGCGACCTTCTGCCGACGGAGCGTCTTCGGCTACCCGGTGATGGTGCTGGCGCTGATCGCCACAGGCTTCCTGGGATTCGGCCTGTGGGTGCACCACATGTTCGCCACCGGCCTGCCGAGACTCGGCAACAGCTTCTACACCGCCGCCAGCATGACCATCGCCCTGCCCTCGGGCGTGCAGATCTTCTGCTGGATCGCGACGATGTGGGACGGCAAGCCCAGGTTCCAGACGCCGCTGCTGTTCGTGGTCGGCTTCATCGTCACCTTCGTGCTGGGCGGGCTGACCGGAGTGATGCTGGCGTCGGTCCCGCTCGACCTGCAGGTCCACGACACCTACTTCGTGGTCGCCCACTTCCACTATGTGCTGATCGGCGGGGCGGTGTTCCCACTGCTGGCGGCGATCCACTACTGGTTCCCCAAGGCCATCGGCCGGATGCCCTCCGAGACGGCGGGGCGGTGGAGCTTCTGGCTGATCTTCCTGGGCTTCCACGTGGCCTTCTTCCCCATGCACATCCTGGGGCTCTGGGGCATGCCGCGGCGGGTCTACACCTATCCGCAGGAGATGGGCTGGGGCGACCTCAACCTGCTCTCCAGCGCCGGCGCCTACGTCATGGCCGCCGGGGTGGCGGTCTACCTGCTGAACCTGATCGTCAGCGCGCGGAAGGGCGCGCCGGCCGGTCCCGATCCCTGGAAGGCGGGCGGCCTGGAGTGGGCCACCTCTTCCCCGCCGCCGACCTACAACTTCGGCCTGACGCCGGTGGTGGAAGGCCGCGAGCCGCTGTGGCTGGCCAAGGGGGCGCTGCCGGTGATGACCGGCATGGATCGTGAGCGCCGGCAGGTGCTGCTCACCAGCGTCAGCGACGCCGTCCCCGACGTACGGGAAGGCTCGCCGGAGCCCAGCATCTGGCCGTTCCTGAGCGCGATCGCCGTCACCATCCTGTTCACCGGCTCGATCTTCAACGAATGGGCCCTGGTCTGGCTGAGCCCGCCGCTGGTGATCTGCATCCTCGGATGGTTCTGGCCCCGGCCATCGCATTCCAAGCTGACGTCGCCCGAGGACGAGCGCGTTCCGCCGGGAGCCATTGCATGAGCCCGCGGATCGTCGGCGACCTCTCGCACCTGCCCACCGCCGGCTTCCGCAGCCACGGCCTGTGGTGGTGGGCCGGGGCGGGATTCATGCTGATCGAGGGCGCGGGCTTCCTGCTGGCCTTCGCCGCCTACGTCTACCTGATGAACGGGTCCACCCAGTGGCCGCTGGACGCGCCGCCGCCGGACCTGCTGTGGGGGACGCTCGGGACGGCGGTGTTCCTGGCGAGCCTGGTCCCCAACGCCTGGGCCTCCAACGCGGCGCGGCGCCGGGACCTGCCGGCCGCCCGCCGGCTGGCGGTCGCCATGACCGCGATCGGCGCCGCGATCCTCGCGATCCGGGCGTTGGAGTTCACCCACCTGAACAGCCGGTGGGACCAGGACGCCTACGGCTCGGTGACCTGGGCGCTGATCCTGATCCACTCGGTCCACCTGATCACCGACTTCCTGGACACCTTCTTCCTGACCGTCTTCCTCTTCACCCACCCGGTGGACACCGAGCGGTTCTCGGACGTGGACGACAACGCCGGCTACTGGGCCTACATCGTGGTCTTCTGGCTGCCGACCTACCTGCTGATCTACTGGGCGCCGAGGTGGGCGCCATGAAACCCGCGCTCAGCCGATCGCATCTCGCGCCCTGGGCCGGGGTGTTCCTGGGCGCCGCGGCCTGGTTCGCCCAGCACCAGACGGGCTCGAACGCCGTCTACTGGGACTGCAGGCTGGGCGGGCCGTGGCTCACCGCGGCCACCGGCCTGGCCTGCGCCGCGGTGGTGGTGGCGGGCGGGCTGATCTCGTGGAAGGCGCGCGCCGCGCCGCCGGAGAGCGCCGACCGGCCGGAGACCCGCGCCTTCGCCGCCTATGTCGGCGCCGGGACAGCGGCGATCTTCCTGCTGGCCGTGACGCTGCAGACCCTGAGCGGCTTCATCGTGCCGGGGTGCTTCCGATGATCCGGCTGGCGCTGCTGCTGGCGCTCCTGCCGGGCGCCGCCCTGGCCCACGCCCCGGAGCCGACCGGCTGGGGCGGGCCGGAGGCCTGGATCGCCGCGCCCTGGCTGCTGACCGCCGCCCTCTACGGCGCGGGGTTCCTGCGGTTGTGGCGGCGCTCCACCACCGGGCGGGCCGAGCTCGCCCGGCGCGGCCGGATCTTCGCGGCCGGGCTCGCCACCCTGGCGGTCTCCTCGCTGTCGCCGCTGCACGCGCTGAGCGGCCGCTCGTTCACCGCCCACATGATCGAGCACGAGCTGATCATGCTGGCCGCCGCCCCGCTGTTCGTCTGGTCCCGGCCGCTGGGCGTGATGCTCTGGGCCTTTCCGGCCCGCGGCCGCCAGGGGCTCGCCGCCGTCCCGCGCAGCCGCGCCGGGGCGGGGCTCTGGCGGTTCTTCTCCGACCCGCTGCTGTCGACCACCCTTCAGGCGGCGGCGGTGTGGGTCTGGCACCTGCCGTCGCTGTTCGACCGGGCGCTGAAGCACGAGGGCTGGCACGCGGCCCAGCACCTGTCGTTCTTCGTCACCGCGCTCCTGTTCTGGTCGGCCATGCTGGGGCCGAGGCGAAACGTCTGGGTGGCGGCCTTCTGCCTGTTCGCCACCTCGATGGTGACCGGCGCGCTGGGCGCGTTCATGGCCCTGTCCGAGAGCCCCTGGTACGGCCCCTACGCGGCCCTGGGCCTCGCCGCCTTCGGCCTGACCCCGGCCGAGGACCAGCAGCTCGCCGGCCTTCTGATGTGGGTGCCGGGCGGGCTGTTCCACGCCGTGGTGGCCGCCGCCCTGCTCGCGCCGCACCTGCGCGGAACGCCGCTGAAGGAGGCGCAGCATGGCTAGCAAGGCGCTGGTGGGAGGGCTGGTGGCCGGAGCCCTGGCCGTGATCGTCGGCGGGGCGGTGACGGTGGACCGGCTGCTGTCGCGCCAGGACCTCGAGAACCGCGTGCGCACCATGACCGGCGGCGACCCGCACGCAGGCAAGGCGGCCGTGCAGCGCCGCCCCTGCGGCGGCTGCCACGTGGTCCCCGGCGTGGCGGGCGCCAAGGGCAAGGTGGGCCCGCCGCTCACCGGCTTCGCGGGCCGCGTCTACATCGGCGGGCGGGTGAACAACACGCCGGCCAACCTCGTGGCCTGGATCCAGGACCCGCACCAGATCGACCCGAAGAGCGCCATGCCGCCCATGGGGATCGGCGAGGCCGAGGCGCGCGACATCGCCGCCTTCCTGCTGACCCTGAAATAGGGGAGCCGGGCGGGCCGCCGCGCGTTGCCGCTCCGCCATGGGTGACAATCAGATCCTCGACTGCCTGGTGGTGGGCGCAGGCCCCGCCGGCCTGACCGCCGCCATCTACCTCGCGCGCTTCCGCAGGACCTTCCGGGTGATCGAGTCCGGGGCGAGCCGGGCCGGCTGGATCCCGCGCAGCCACAACCACCCGGGCTTCCCCGAGGGGGTGCGCGGCAAGACCCTGCTGGCGAGGATGCGCCGGCAGGCGGAGAAGTACGGCGCGCGCATCGACGCCGGGCGGGTCGAGGACCTCCGGCGGGAGGGCGAGCTGTTCGTGGCCGAGACCAGCCTGGGCGAGGTCCGCGCGCGGGCCGTGATCCTGGCCACCGGCGTGCTGGACAACGAGCCGAACCTGCCGGGCCTCGACGAGGCGGTGGCCCGCGGCCTCGTGCGGATCTGCCCGATCTGCGACGGCTACGAGGTGATCGGCCAGCGGGTCGGCGTCCTGAGCCACGACGCGCACGGCGCGGCCGAGGCCAGGTTCATCACCACCTATTCGGACCAGGTGGCCCTGATCCACGTGGGGGCCGAGGACGCCCTCCCCGCGGACGAACGCGCCCGCCTCGCGGCCGACGGCATCGAGGTGATCGAGACGCCGATCGAGAGCGTCCGGCTGGAGAAGCGGCGGATCACCGCCCTGTGCTTCAACGGCCAGGCGCGCGAGTTCGACGTGATCTACTCGGCGCTGGGCGTCACGCCCCGGACCCAGCTCGCGGTCAAGGCCGGCGCGAGGCTGGAGGAGACCGGCCGGCTGGTGGTGGGCGACCACCAGGAGACAACCGTGCCCGGCCTCTACGCCGCCGGGGATGTCGTTCGTGGCCTCAACCAGATCTCCACCGCGCAGGGCGAGGCGGCGACCGCGGCCACGGACATCCACAACCGCCTGCGCGCGATGGCTTAGGCGGAAACGCCCTTCCTCTCCCATGCGGAACGGCCACCCCGCCCCGTCTCATGGCCCGGGAGAGCCGCCTAGGTCTCGAACCGCCACGCCGCCCCGTCGGGACGCACGTGGCCCGCGGTGGGCGTGGGGAAGTGCGTTCCGATCACCAGGCGCCCGTCGTGCGCGGCCTCGGTCAGCGCCGCCCGCCGCGTCGCGCACGCGGTCTCCGGCGCCGCATCGGAGACCGCGTTCCACTCCGGCCGCGCGATCTGGCAGGGGTGGTGCATGAAGTCGCCGGTGATCAGCGCCGTCTGCCCTGCCGACTGGATGAGCACGCTCACGTGCCCCGGCGTGTGCCCTGGCGTCGGGATCAGCTGCACCTCAGGGCACACCCGGTAGGCCGCGCTCGCGTCGATCAGCTCCACAAGCCCGGCCTCGAAGATCGGCTGCAGGCTGTCGGCCAGCATCGCCTTCGAGCTCGCCGCCTCGTCCGCCTGCCAGAACTCGAACTCGCGCCGGTCGATCAGGTGCCGGGCGTTGGGAAAGGTCGGGACCCAGGCCCCGTCCTTCAGGTGGGTGTTCCAGCCCACGTGGTCTGAGTGGAGATGGGTGCACAGCACCACCGCGATCTCCTCGGGCGCGTGGCCGGCGGCGCGGAAGTCCTCCATGAACCTCGTCTGCAGCCCGTTCCACAGCGGCAGGCTGCGCCCCTGCCGGTCGTTCCCAACGCAGGTGTCGACCACGATCTTCAGCCCTGGCGTCTCCACCACCAGCGCATGCACGCTCATCTTGGCGTGCCCATTCTCGTCCACGTAGGCCTGCGCCCAGCCGATCGCCTTGAGCTCGTCCGTGGTCGCCCCTGGAAACATGAACTCCACCGGCGCCGCCATGTCGTGCTCGTGGATCTTGCCGATCCGGACGTCGCCTACGGTCCACCGGGTCATCTGTCGCTCCTCCCGCCGAGGAGGAAGCATCCCCCCGCCGGCGCCCGACGACAACAGCCCTCTCCCGCGCTCCCGCTCCGGAGAGGAGCGCGGCCTACCGATCGAACTTCGTCGACAGCACGATGGAGCTGTTGGTGCGCTCGACGCCGGGCAGTTCGCCGATCTCGTCGATCAGGGCGTCCATCTCGCTGACGCTCGGAGCGTCCACGGTGGCGACCATGTCGAAGGGGCCGCTGACCGACTGCAGGCGGCGGACGCCGGACATCTTGCGCAGCGCCGTGGTGACGGCGGCGGCCTGCTTCGGCTCGACGGTGAGCATGATGAAGGCGTGGACGCGGGCCGCTTCGTGCTTCTCCGACAGGCGCACCGCATAGCCGGCGATCACCCCGGAGCGCTCGAGCTTGGCGAGCCGGCTCTGCACGGTCGTGCGCGAGAGGCCCAGCGCGCGGGCCAGCTCGGCCACCGGGGCCCGGGCGTTCTCGCGCAGGCGGGCCAGGAGATGCTCGTCCAAGTCGTCCATCGGCGGAGTGCTCACAGGGTTCGTCGACTCGCCCAGAATACCTGCGCAGACCGCCGAAGCGTCAATTGAAACGTGCTTGGCCATAGCCGACCCTGGCGACTGGACAATCGGGAGGCAGGCGATGCGCAAGGTGGCCGTGGTCGGGGCGGGCAAGATCGGCTCGACCGTCGTCGACATGCTGGTGGGCTCGGGCGACTACCGGGTGCTGGTGATCGACCAATTCGCCGACGCCCTGGCGAAGCTGGCCCCGAAGGCGCCGGTGGAGACGGTGGCGATGCCGATCGAGGACCCCGACGCCCTGGCCGAGAAGCTGGCCGGCTGCTTCGCCGTGGTGAACTGCGCCCCCTACCACCTGACCGTCACCGTCGCCCGGGCCGCGGCGGCGGCCGGCGCCCACTACCTGGACCTGACCGAAGACGTGGCGTCGAGCCGCGTGACGCGCGAACTCGCCAAGACCTCCGGCACCGCCTTCATCCCGCAGTGCGGCCTGGCGCCGGGCTTCATCACCATCGCCGCCTGGGACCTCTGCAAGCACTTCGACGAACTGCACGACGTGCGGCTGCGGGTGGGCGCCCTGCCCCGCTACCCGTCGAACGCGCTGAACTACAACCTCACCTGGTCCACCGACGGCGTGATCAACGAGTACTGCGAACCGTGCGAGGCGGTGGTCAACGGCGCCCTGCGCGAGGTGCCGGCCATGGAGGAGCGCGAGGAATTCGCCCTCGACGGCGTCACCTACGAGGCCTTCAACACCTCCGGCGGCCTGGGCACGCTCTGCAAGACCCTCGAGGGCAAGGTCCGCAACCTCAACTACAAGACCATCCGCTACCCGGGTCACGCCGACATCATGAAGGCGCTGCTCAACGACCTGAACCTGCGCAACCGCCGCGAGGTCCTGAAGGACATCCTGGAGAACTCGCTGCCGGCCACCCTGCAGGACGTGGTCATCGTCTTCGTCACCGTCTCCGGGATGAAGGACGGGCGGCTGATGCAGGAGACCTACGTCAACAAGATCTACGCCCAGACGGTCGGCGGCGAGATGAAGAGCGCCATCCAGATCACCACCGCCGGGGCGATCTGCGCGGTGCTGGACATGCTGGCCGACGGCAAGCTGCCGCAGCAGGGCTTCATCCGGCAGGAGGACATCCCGCTGGACGACTTCCTGGCCAACCGCTTCGGGCGGTTCTATGCCCCCGAAGACCACATCCCCCTTCGCGCCGCCGCCGAGTAAGCCCGCATGACCCTTCAGTCCAAGATCACGTCGGCCGCCGCCGACGCCGCCAAGGTGCTCGAGCGCCTGGGAGTTCCGGCCGCCCAGTGGACCGGCGGCGAGCGCCCGGTCCGCTCCCCCGTCACCGGCGAGGTCATCGGCCAGGTGCATGACACCTCGCCGGAGCAGGTGGACGCCGCCGTCGAGGCCGCCCATCAGGCGTTCCTGGCCTGGCGCACGGTCCCGGCGCCGCGCCGGGGCGAGCTGGTCCGCCTGTTCGGCGAGGAGCTGCGGGCGGCCAAGGCCGACCTCGGCGCCCTGGTCACCCTGGAGGCCGGCAAGGTCACCTCCGAGGCGCTCGGCGAAGTGCAGGAGATGATCGACATCTGCGACTACGCCGTCGGCCTGTCGCGCCAACTGTTCGGCCTGACGTTGGCCACCGAACGGCCTGACCACCGGATGATGGAGACCTGGCACCCGCTGGGCGTGGTGGGGATCATCTCGGCCTTCAACTTCCCGGTGGCGGTGTGGTCGTGGAACTCGGCGCTGGCGCTGGTCTGCGGCGATCCCTGCATCTGGAAGCCGTCAGAGAAGACGCCGCTGACCGCGCTGGCGGTGCAGGCGCTGTTCGAGCGCGCGGTCGCCCGCTTCGGCGACGCCCCGGCCAACCTGTCCGCGGTGGTGATCGGCGGGCGCGAGGTGGGCGAGCGGCTGGTCGACCATCCGAAGGTCCCGCTGGTCTCGGCCACCGGCTCGACGGCCATGGGCCGGGCGGTGGGCCCCCGGCTGGCGCAGCGTTTCGCCCGCGCGCTCCTGGAGCTCGGCGGCAACAACGCGGCCATCGTGGCGCCGAGCGCCGACCTCGACCTGGCGCTCCGCGGCATCGCCTTCGCGGCCATGGGCACGGCGGGCCAGCGGTGCACGACGCTGCGCCGCCTGTTCGTCCACGAGAGCCACTACGACGCCTTCCTGCCGCGGCTGAAGGCGGCCTACGCCTCCGTGCCGGTGGGCGATCCGCGCGAGGCCGGCACGCTGGTGGGCCCGCTGATCGACGCGGGCTCCAGGGCGCAGATGGAGAAGGCCCTCGCCGATGCGAAGGCCGCCGGCGGCCAGGTGCACGGCGGCGAGGCCGTGGAGGTCCCCGGCTGCCCGGACGCGGCCTATGTCCGGCCGGCGCTGGTCGAGATGCCGGCCCAGGCCGACGTGGTCCGCCGCGAGACCTTCGCGCCGATCCTCTACGTGATGAAGTACAAGGACCTGGCCGAGGCCATCGCCCTGCAGAACGACGTGCCGCAGGGCCTGTCGTCCTCGATCTTCACCAACGACATGCGCGAGGCCGAGCTGTTCATCAGCGCGGCGGGCTCGGACTGCGGCATCGCCAACGTCAACATCGGCCCCTCGGGCGCCGAGATCGGCGGGGCGTTCGGCGGCGAGAAGGAGACCGGCGGCGGCCGCGAGGCGGGCTCGGATAGCTGGAAGGCCTACATGCGCCGGGCCACCAACACGCTGAACTACGGCCGCACCCTGCCGCTGGCCCAGGGCGTGAAGTTCGACGTCTAGGCCTTTGCGTCGTCGTCCCCGGGCTCGTCCCGGGGATGACGGAGGAACGGAGCGGGGACGAACACCCGTTTGCCAGCCGGGCCCGGGCGGGCCACTATCGGCGCTTTCAGACTGCCCATTTCGAAAGCGCCAGACTTTGACCCTTACCCCCGTGGCCGCGAAGCCGGCGGCCGATCCCTTCGCGTCCGTGGACGCCCTCGTCGAGGGCCTGGCCGGCGT
Organism: Phenylobacterium sp.; assembly: GCF_041913825.1. Classification (GTDB taxonomy): domain Bacteria; phylum Pseudomonadota; class Alphaproteobacteria; order Caulobacterales; family Caulobacteraceae; genus Phenylobacterium. The sequence goes on along the minus strand of NZ_JAYSEO010000025.1, from coordinate 31,330 downwards.
CGGCTACATCGCCTCGCGCCGCATCGCGACCGCCCTCTACATGGCCGCGCACCTGCAGAAGCCGATCCTGGTGGAGGGCTCCGCCGGCGTCGGGAAGACGGAGCTGGCGCTGTCCACCGCCGCCCTGCTCGACCACCCGCTGATCCGGATGCAGTGCTACGAGGGGCTCGACGAGTCCAAGGCGCTGTACGAATGGAAGTACGGCAAGCAGCTTCTCTACACCCAGATCCTCAAGGACCGGGTCGGCGAGAGCCTGGCCGACGCGCCGACCATGGACGCCGCCATGGCCCGCCTGCACGGCATGGGCGACCTGTTCTTCTCCGAGCCCTTCCTCGAGCCGCGCCCGCTGATGAAGGCGCTGAAGCAGGACGGCGGCTCGGTGCTGCTGATCGACGAGATCGACAAGTCGGACGAGGCGTTCGAGGCGTTCCTGCTGGAGGTGCTGTCGGCCTACCAGGTGTCGATCCCGGAGATCGGGGTGGTGAAGGCCAAGACCCCGCCGCTGGTGTTCCTGACCTCCAACAACGTCCGCGACCTGGGCGACGCGCTGAAGCGCCGGTGCCTGCACCTGCACATCCCGCTGCCGGAGCCGGCGCTGGAGGAGCGGATCGTGCTGACCCGCGTGCCGGGTGTCGAGGGGCGGCTGGCGCACGACCTGGTGGCCTTCGTCCAGTCGCTGCGCACCCTGGACCTGCGCAAGGCGCCGTCGATCTCCGAGACGGTGGACTGGGCGCGCGCGCTCATCCTGCTGCACGCGGCGAGCCTGGACCCCGCGATCGTCAAGGACACGCTGAACGTCATCCTGAAGTTCGAGCAGGACATCGCCCAGGTGGAGCCGCAGATCGTGGAGCTGCTGGGGCGGCGGTGAGCTGATGCAGCACACGCTCCAGGACTTCCTGCGCGCGCTGCGCGCCGCCGACGTGCGGGTCTCGCCCGCCGAGGCGATCGACGCGGCGCGGACGGTCGACACCGTGGGCTATGCCGACCGCGAGCTGTTCAAGGACGCGCTCTGCGCCACGCTCGCCAAGTCGCAGGCCGAGGTGGAGGCCTTCGACCGGACGTTCGAGACCTTCTTCGCGCGCCGCAGCTTCGACCTGCCGCCGCCTCCGGAAGGCGGCGAGCCGGAGGCCGGCGACGCCGGGGGCGAGACGCCGGACAACCCGCTCGCCCAGGCCCTGCTCGAGGGCGACACCGCCACCCTGCAGCAGCAGATGGAGGAGGCCGCCCGCCGGGCCGGGGTGGCCGAGATCCGGCTGTCCACCCAGCGAAGCCGGATGACCCGGCGGCTGCTGGAGGAGATGGGGGTCGGCGAGATCGAGAAGATCATCGCCAACGCCCGGCGCTTCCCGGAGAGCGAGGGCCTGGCCGAGCGGCTGGACGCGCGCCGCCGCGCCCTGATGGCGGAAGCGCAGCAGTACGTGGAGCGCCAGCACGAGCTCTATGCGGCGGGCTCCGGCCGGGCGCTGCGCGAGGAGATGCTGGCCAGAAAGGCGCTGAACGCCGAGGGCGGCATCGACCCCGTGGACCTCGCCATCATGCAGCAACTGGTGCGCAAGATGGCCAAGCGGCTGGCCGACCGCTACTCGCGCCGTCGGCGGACCAACCGGGTTGGCCACCTGGACGTCCGCCGGACGCTGCGGAAGTCCATGGGCTACGGCGGCGTGCCGTTCGACATCGTCTGGAAGTCGGAGAAGGTGGAGAAGCCCTCCATCGTGGCGATCTGCGACGTGTCGAAGTCGGTGGCGGCGGCGGCGCAGTTCCTGCTGACCTTCCTCTACTCGCTGAACGAGGTGGTCGACCGGCTGGACGCCTTCGCCTTCTCGGGCCGGCTGATCCCGGTGGGCGAGATCCTCGATGAGCACGAGGTGGAGCAGGCGATCCTGAAGGTGCTGCAGACCATCGGCTTCCAGCAGACCGACTACGGCCAGGCCCTGGCCGACTTCAGCGAGCAGCACCTGGACCGGCTGGACCGCCACACCACGGTGATCTTCCTGGGCGACGGGCGGACGAACTTCGCCAACCCGCGCCTCGACCTGATGAACCAGATCCACCAGCGCAGCCGGGCGGTGATCTGGCTGAACCCGGAGCCCGAGAGCTACTGGGGCCAGGGCGACAGCGTCATGGACCGCTACGCCCGCTACTGCCACGTGGCGAAGACCTGCAACACGCTGGAAGGCCTGGAGCGCGTGATCGAGGACGTGCTGCGGGCCTACCTGCCGCACTAGACGCGCTCGTAGGTCCCCACCAGGACGCCCTTGGCGAGCACGTGGCCGCGCATCGCCTGGACGACCGCCTTGCGGCCGGGCGCGTGGGCGAAGTCGAGCTTCTTCGAGAGCGCGAAGAGCTGGAAGCAATAGAGGTGCGGCCCGTGGCCCGACGGCGGATCCGGCGGCAGCCAGGCGGTCTGAAGGTAGGAATTGCGGCCGAGGTTCTCGTCCAGGCCGCGGTGGCCGGGGCTCCTGAACTCTCCCTCGGGCAGGGTCTCCATGGCCGGCGGCAGGTCCCAGGCCAAGAGGTGGACGAGCGGTTCGGCGCCCGGCGCGTCCGGGTCCTCCACGATCAGCACGAGGCCCTCCGTCCCCGGCGGCAGGGCGCGCCAGCGGAGCGGCGGCGAGATGCGCTCGCCGTCGGCGGTGTAGCGGGGCGGGATGGACTCGCCGTCGTCGAAGGCCTCGCTCTCCAGCGGGATGGTGTCGGCGATGTCGCCGAAGTCGTCCTCGGCGACGATCTTCTCGTAGCCGGCGCGAACGCCGCGCAGCGCATGGCCGATCCCCGACGGAATCTTCTCGAGCATGGCAGGGTCCCTCCTGTTCGGCAGGGGAACGCCGGCCGCTCGGGGTTCGATCCGGCGGCTTACCAGACGTCGACGAACGGCCGCTTCTTGCCCGGCCCGCGCGGCGGGACGGGACAGGCCTTGAGGCCGCGCAGCAGCCAGGCGCGGGTCTCGGCCGGGTCGATGACGGCGTCGATCTCCACCACGGAGGCCACGGAGAGCGCCTTGCCGTTCTCGTACATCTTGCCGACCAGCTTCTCGAACAGGGCCTGGCGTGCGGCGGGGTCGGTCTCGGCCTCCAGCTCCTTGCGGTAGCCCAGGCGCACGGCGCCCTCCAGGCCCATGGGTCCGAACTCGGCGGTGGGCCAGGCGAGCATCATCGCCGGCGCCGAGAAGTCGCCGCCGGCCATCGCCTGGGCGCCCAGGCCGTAGCCCTTGCGAAGGACGACGGTGAACAGCGGGACAGAGAGGCTGGTGGCGGTGACGAACAGGCGCGAGCCGCGGCGGACGGCGGCGGTGGTCTCGCTCTGCGGGCCGACCATGAAGCCCGGCGTGTCGCAGAGCGACAGGACCGGCACGTCGAAGGCGTCGCAGAGCTGCAGGAAGCGGGCGCCCTTCTCCGCGCCTTCGGAATCGATCGCTCCGCCCAGGCGCCGCGGATCGTTGGCGATCAGGCCGAGCGGCCGGCCCTCGATGCGCAGGAAGCCGGTGATCATCCCGGGGCCGTAGCCGCCGCGCAGCTCGATCCAGCTCCCCTCGTCGGCCAGGGTGCGGATCACCGCGCGCACGTCGTAGGCGCGGACGCGGTTCTCCGGGATCAGGTGGCGCAGGCGCCGCTGGTCCGCGCAGGTCCAGTCGCGGACCGCCCCCTGGAACATGCCGAGGATCTGCTTCGCAGCGGCGGTGGCCTCCGCCTCGTCCGCCACGAGCAGGTCGAGCGCGCCGTTGGCGTAGAGCACGTCGGAGGGGCCGATCTCGTCGGGGGTGAAGACGCCCAGGCCGCCGCCCTCGATCATCGCCGGGCCGCCCAGGCCGATGTTCGAGTAGCGGGTGGCGATGGTGACGTCGGCGCAGCCGAAGAAGACGGCGTTGCCGGCGAAGCAGCGGCCGGAGTTGATGGCGATCCGCGGCGCCACGCCCGAGAGCCGGGCGAAGGTGGTGAAGCTGGTGGTGTCGAGCGACGAGGCCGAGAGCTGGCCGCCGTCCACGTCGCCGGGCCGGCCGCCGCCGCCCTCGGTGAACCAGACGATCGGCGCCTTCCAATGCTCCGCGAACTCGAGGATCCGGTCGGTCTTCTTGTGGTTGAAGTGGCCCTGCGTGCCGGCCAGCACGGTGAAGTCGTAGGCCAGGCCCACGCAGCGGGCGCGGTCCTCGCCGAAGACGTCTCCGTTCACCTCGCCCACGCCGACCACGATGCCGTCGGCCGGGGTGTTGGCGCGCAGGTCCTCGAGGCTTCGGCGGCGACGCTGGGCGGCGACCGCCATGGCCCCGAACTCGTTGAAGCTGCCGGGATCGAACAGGTCGGCGAGGTTCTCGCGGGCCGTGCGCTGGCCCGTGCGGCGGCGGCGGGCCACGGCTTCGGGGCGGGCCTCGTCGAGGGTCAGGCGGTGGCGCTCGATCACCTCGGCGAGGTCGGGACGGACGGCGTCGAGGTCGATGTCGGCTTCGGCCGCGGCGTCGGCGTCGGCCTGGCCGGTCGGCTCCAGATAGGCCAGGGGATGGCCCTCGAAGACGGTGTCTCCGGGCGTGACGGTGAGCTGGCGCAGCACGCCGGCGGCGGGCGCCTCGACGACGTGCTCCATCTTCATGGCCTCGAGCACCAGGAGCGGCTGGCCCCTGCGCACTGTCTCGCCCGCCGCGGCCTGCAGCGCGATCACCGTGCCCTGGAGGGGCGCGCGCACCGGGCTGGCGCCCGGCGGGCCCTCCGGCTCGCGGCCGGGGCCGGCGGCGGCCGGGCCGGTCTGGGCGGCGGCGTCGAAGTAGAGCCTGGGATGAGCCTCGGGCGCGCCGACGAGCGCGTCCATGTGCGCCTCGATGAAGCGGGTGTGCACGTCGCCGGCCGCGACGGCCGGGTGGGCCAGGAGGTTCTGCAGGAAGCCGAGGTTGGTGGCCGAGCCCTCGATGCGGAACTCCGACAGCGCCCGGTAGGCCTTGGCCACGGCGCGCGAAAGGCCGCCGGCGCCGGCGTGGACGACCAGCTTGGCGAGCAGGCTGTCGAACCGGGCGCTGGTGGCGTAACCGGCGTAACCGAAGCCGTCGACCCGCACGCCGGGGCCGGACGGGGGCTCGTAGACGCTCAGCGTTCCGCCGGCGGGCCGGGCCGAGCCGTCGGGCGCCATGGTCTCCAGGTTCACCCGCGCCTGCACGGCGTGGCCGCGCGGGACCGGGACCTGGCCCTGCGAGAGGCCGAGGTCGGCGAGGCGGGCTCCGGCGGCGAGCTGGAGCTGGATCCGGACGAGGTCGAGGCCGGTGACCTCCTCGGTGACGGTGTGCTCCACCTGCAGGCGGGCGTTGGCCTCGATGAACACGGCCTCCTCGCCCGCCACCAGGAACTCGACGGTGCCGAGGCCGCGGTATCCGGCCGCCCGCGCGAGATCGACGGCGTGGCCGAACAGCCGCTCGCGCAGCGCCTGGGGCAGCATGTCGGCCGGGGCGATCTCCACCACCTTCTGGCGCTGGCGCTGCAGGCTGCACTCGCGGTCCCAGAGGTGGGAAACAGCCGTTCCGTCGCCGGCCACCTGCACCTCGACGTGCCGGGCGCGGGGCAGGAAGCGTTCCACATAGAGGGCGGCGTCGCCGAACGCGGCCCTGGCTTCCGAGGCGCAGCGCTCCCAGGCGGCCTCGAGTTCGGCGAGGTCCTGAACCGGCCGCATGCCGCGGCCGCCGCCGCCGGCCACGGCCTTGACCATGACGGCCCCCTGCTCGGCCAGGAAGGCGCGGGCCTCGTCCAGGGTGGTCGGTCCCTCCGTGCCCGCCGCCACGGGGACGCCGCACTGCCGGGCCAGGGCCCGGGCGCGGGCCTTGTCGCCGAACAGCTCGAGCGTCTCGGGCGAGGGGCCGACGAACGCCAGGCCGGCCTCGGAGCAGGCGCGGGCGAAGGCGGCGTTCTCGGACAGGAAGCCATAGCCCGGATGGACGGCGTCGCAGCCGGCCTCGCGCGCCGCGCGCACCAGGCCTTCGACATCGAGGTAGGCGGCGGGCCCGGAGCCAGCCAGGGCGACGGCGGCGTCGGCCGTGCGGGTGTGCAGGGAGCCGGCGTCGTCCTGCGAAAACACCGCGACGGTGGCGAGGCCCATCTCGGCCGCCGTGCGGGCGATGCGCACGGAGATCTCGCCCCGGTTGGCGATCAGCAGCTTCTGCACGGCGTCCCCTCAAACACTTGTTTAGGAGACATTTGGGCCGATCGGAGCGCCGGAGCCAACCCCTGCTCTGCGTCGGCAGGGGCCCTCGGGCGGACGCCCGGAGAGGGAGAGGCCCAGCCACCCCTCTCCCAGCCCTCTCCCTCACTTCGTGTGGGGGAGAGGAGCCTGGGTCAGGCCTTCAGCATCGACGCGTCGATGGGCAGGCTGCGGATCCGCTTGCCGGTGGCGGCGAAGATGGCGTTGGTGAGCGCCGGGATCACCGGCGGCAGGGCCGGCTCCCCAAGGCCCGTGGGGTTGTTGTCGGAGAGCACCCACTTCACCTCCACCGGCGGCGCCTCGTTGATGCGCATCAGGGGATAGGTGTCGAAGTTGCCCTCGACGGCGCGGCCGTTCTCGATGGTGATCTTCTGGTGCAGGGCCTCGGAGAGGCCGTCCAGCACCGAGCCCTGGACCTGATTGATGGCGCCGTGGGGGTTGATGATCTGGCGGCCCACGTCGCCGGCCACCCAGACCTTCTTCACCTTCACCTCTCCGGCCGGCGAGACGGCCACGTGGCAGACCTCGGCGAAGTAGCCGAGGTGGCTGTAGTAGCAGCCGACGCCGAGGCCCTCGCCCTTGGGCAGGCGGCCGCGGTTGGCCCAGCCGGACATCTCGCCCACCGCCTTGAGCACGCCGGCCATGCGGCCCGCGGCGTAGGCGGAGGGCGCCTCGCCCACCACCGCCTTGTCGCCCAGCAGCTTGAGCTGGAAGGCCAGGGGGTCGGCGCCCGCCGCATGCGCCAGCTCGTCGATGAACGACTGCATGACGAAGGCCAGCGCATTGGAGCCCGGCGCCCGCAGCGGGCCGGTGGGCACCCCCAGCGGCATGACCGAGACGTCGAAGCGGCAGTTGGACACGAAGCGGCCCGGGAACTCGTTGGGGCCCATGCCGGCGCTCGGCGCGAAGCCCGTGCCTTCGCCGAACGAGACGAAGTGGTCGTGGAAGGCGACGACATCGCCCTGGGCGTCCAGGCCGCCGCGCAGGAAGTGGAAGCCCGCCGGACGATAGATGTCGTTGCGCATGTCGTCTTCGCGCGTCCACAGGAGCTTCACCGGCGCCCCGGCCTCCCGCGCGATCCAGGCGGCCTCGACCATGTAGTCGTTGGCCAGGCGCCGGCCGAAGCCGCCGCCGCCGCGGATCATGTGGATGGTCACGTCCTCGGGCTTGATCCCGAGGGTGCGGGCGCAGAGCTGGCGGCCGGGCTCGGGGTTCTGGGTCGGGGCCCAGATCTCCAGCTTGCCGTCCTTCCAGGCGGCGGTGCAGTTCTGCGGCTCCAGCGGCGCGTGGGCCAGGAAGGGATAGGCGTAGGCCACCTCCACCGTCTTGGCGGCGGACTTCATGGCGGCGTCCACGTCGCCGTCGTTGCGGGTGTTGCGCTGCGGCTTGCCGGCGGCCAGCTCCTTCGCCTTGGCCGCGAAGCCCGCGGAGGACTGCGCCGAGGTGGGATGCTCCTGCCACTGCACGTTCAGCCGGTCGCGGCCCTTGCGGGCGGCCCACCAGTTGTCGGCGACCACCGCCACGCCCGGCAGCAGGCCGGCGCCGATCTGGCCGGCCGGCGGATGCAGCGCCTTGGGATCGCCCTCGACCACGAAGGCCTTCCGGACGCCCTTCACCCCTTGCGCCGCGGCGAGGTCGGCGCTCGCCACGCGGGCCCCGAACACCGGCGCCTTCTCGAAGGTGGCGTAGAGCATCCCGGGCAGCCGCACATCGATGCCGAACAGCGGCTGGCCGGTGACGATCTTCGGCGTGTCGTACTGCGGCGTGGGGCGGCCGATGATCCGGTAGTCCTTGGGATCCTTCAACGGCAGGGTCTTGGGATCCGGCGCCGTGATCCCGGCGCAGCGGCCGGCCAGCGACCCGTAGGTCGCCTTGCGGTTCGAGGCCTTGTGGAGGACGACGCCGGCCTGGGTGGAGCACTCGCCCGGCGGGCAGTTCCACGCCTGGGCGGCGGCCTGGATCAGCATGGCGCGGGCGACGGCGCCCACGCGGCGCTGCTCTTCCCAGTGCAGCGGGGTGGCCATGGAGCCGCCGGCGAACTGCCGGCCGTAGACGGCCGGATCGCTGTCGGCCTGCTCGATGCGGACCTTCTCCCAGGGGATGTCCAGCTCCTCGGCGATCAGCATGGGCAGCATGGTCTTGATGCCCTGGCCGACCTCGGGGTTCTTGCTGGTGATGGTGACGAGCCCGTCGGGCGCCACCTTCACGTAGGCGTTGATGGCGGCGAGGCCGCCGGCCGGGGCCTGGGCCTGCGCCTTCGAGGCCACGGAGAAGCCGATCACCAGGCCGCCCGCGCCGGCCGTGGTCAGGAACTCGCGCCGGGAGGCGCCGGTCATTTCCAGGGTCATGGGATCAGGCCTCCCGCTGGCCGGAGGCGCGCTTGATGGCGGCCCGGATGCGCGTGTAGGTGGCGCAGCGGCAGATGTTGCCGCTCATCGCCGCGTCGATGTCGGCGTCGGTGGGCTTCGGGTTGCTGACCAGCAGGGCGGTGGCCGACATGATCTGGCCCGGCTGGCAGTAGCCGCACTGGGCCACGTCGAGCTCGCTCCAGGCCTGCTGCACCTTCTTGCCGACGGCGGTGGCGCCGATGCCCTCGATGGTGGTGACCTTACCCTGCACGGCGGAGGTGGGGGTCACGCAGCTCCGGATCGGCTGGCCGTCCACGTGCACCGTGCAGGCGCCGCACTGGGCGATGCCGCAGCCGTACTTCGGCCCGACGATCCCGAGCGTGTCGCGCAGCGTCCAGAGGAGCGGGGTGTCCGGATCCACGTCGGCGTCGTGGACCTTGCCGTTGACGTTGAGCTTGAAGGCCATGGCGCTCCTCCCTTTGCGGCCATGGTAGGGCCCAGAGGGGCGCGGCGGCAAGCGGCTCAGCCGGCGGTGGGGAACTCCACGCGGGCCTCGAAGCCCCCCGGGCGGTAGTCCACGGCGACCTTGCCGCCGAAGGGCGCCAGCGCTGTCTGCAGCACCCGAGAGCCGAAGCCGGTCCGGGCCGGCTTCTCGGCCGGCGGGCCACCGCTCTCGCACCAATGCAGGACCACGCGCCCGGCGGCCCCCTCCTCCGGCACGATGCGCACCTTGCCGTCGCGGGCGGAGAGCGCGCCGTACTTCACCGCGTTGGTGGCGAGCTCGTGCAGCAGCAGGCCGACGGCGGTGGCCATCTGGCCGGCGATGGTCACCGGCTCGAGGCCCGCGGCGATCTCGAATCGGGCGAGGCCGAAGGGGCTCAGCACCCGCTCCAGCACGGCGGAAAGCGCCACCGGGTTGCCGCCCGTCTCGGTGACCAGGTCCTGGGACTTGGCCATGGCGTCCAGGCGGGCGACGAGCACGGCCTCGAAGTCGGCGACGCTGGTGGCGGTGCGGGCGGTCTGGCTGACGATGGCCATCATCACCGTGAGCCCGTTCTTCGCCCGGTGGGCCAGCTCGCCCATCAGCAGGGCGCGGCGCTCCTCCGCCGTGCGCCGCTCGGTGACGTCGAGCGAGGTGCCGAGCACCACGCCCGTCTCTCCGTTCTCCTTCAGGACCCGCCCGTGGGTGAGGATCCAGCGGACGGCGCCGTCGGGAGCGACCACCCGGTGCTCCACCTGGAAGTCGCCGCCGGCCTCGGCGGCGTCGCGGTAGGCCTCCTGCACCTGCGGCAGGTCTTCCGGGTGAATCAGGTCCATGTAGCGGTGGATGTCCACGTGGGCGTCCGGGGCGAGGCCGAACAGCGCCTTGTTCCGCTCGGACCACAGCACCTCGGCGCCGCGCGGATCCCATTCCCAGAGGCCGAGGCCGGTGGCTTCGACGGCGAGCTGCAGCCGCCGGCGCTCCTCCGCCAGCTCGTCCGACAGCCGCCGCGTCTCGGTGATGTCGGTCTGCAGGCCTTCCCAGAGGGTCGAGCCGTCCGGCAGCGCGCGGGGATAGGAGGCGACCCGGTGCCAGCGCACCTCCCCGTCGGCGCGGCGCATCTGCACTTCCACCTCGAAGGCCCGACGGCCGGCCAGGGCCGCCTGTTCGGCGGCGGCGAAGGCGGCGCGGGACTCCGGGAGGATCAGGTCGTAGAGCGCGGCGCTGTCGGCCAGCACCGCCTCCGGCGGGACGCCGTTGAGCTGCAGGCAGGTGTCGCCCACCTGGACGAACCGGCGGCCCTGGCCGTCGGCCGGCACGATCACGCGGTAGGGCATGCCGAGGCCGAGCGCCTCCGCCACGTCGTGGAAAGGCCGCGTCAGGGCGTCAGAAGTGTCGGGCCCGTCCGCCACGGCCTCTCCTGGACTTCGGTCGGCCGCAATCTGGGGGGCCGCACAGCGCCGGACAACACGCAATGGCGGGGTCGTTTCGACGCAGGTCGCCATCCTCTAGTCGCGGGGCAGCAGCACCACGGCGTCCGGCAGCTCGTTGGGGTTGTCGGGACCGGCGGGGAAGCGCTCCGCCAGCACGTCGCCGCACAGGCCGACCGCCGCGGCGAAGCCGGCGCCGGGCTCGCCGCGCTTCAGGCCGGCGGTGAGCGCGGCCATGGCCCGATCCCAGACCTGCGGCTCCACCTGGCCGGCGATCCCCTCGTCGGCGATCAGTTCGGCCATGTGCTCCCAGAGCGAGACGTAGATCAGCACGCCGGTGCGCTCGCGGGTGGCGTGCAGGTTCTTGCCGAGGAACTGGGCCTGGGCCTCGCGGCGGACGCGCTCGCGCTTCAGCCCGCGCGGGGTGAGCAGCCGGCGCACCGGACCGAGGCTGACGACCAGGGCGGTGGCGACGAACAGCACGAGCTGCAGCACGATGGCGCCCATCAGCGTCTCGCGCGCCGCCGCGCCGGCCGCGGCCGTCACCTGCGCCGCGGTCCAGCCGCCGCCGAAGTCGGGCACGCCCGGGTGGACGCCGACCAGCAGCAGGAGCGCCGGGCCCAGCAGGGCGACGCCGGCCGCCCAGGCGAGCGGGGTCTCGAAATAGTCCGAGCTGTCGTCGGCCACCACGCAGTAGATCTCGCCCGAGGTCCGGGCCTCGGCCTCGCGCACGGCCGCCTGGATGGCCGCCAGGTCGGAGGGAGACAGCAGGGGTTCCTTGGCCATCACCAGCTCCCCGAGGATCCGCCGCCGCCGAACGAGCCGCCGCCGCCGGAGAAGCCGCCGCCGCCAAAGCCGCCGCCGCCCCAGCCGCCGCCGCGATGCCGCCCGCCGCCGCCCGACATCAGGATCGGCAGGAGCCACCAGAGCCCGCTGGAGCCGCGCCGGCGACGGCGCCCGCGGCCGAAGGCGCCCAGGATGCCGCTCAGCACCCAGAACGCGATGAACAGGAAGAAGATGAGCGCGAACCCGCCGCCGCCATCGGACTGGGCCGGGCGCGGCGCCGCAGCCGCCTGGGCCACGCGCGCCTTCGCCTCCTCGTCGGGCAGGGCGAGCTGCTGGATCACCGCCTCGGTCCCGGAGACCACCCCTTGCTCCATCTGCCCTTGGCGGAAGTAGGGCAGCACCCGCTGCTGCAGGATGACGTTGGAGAGGGCGTCGGTGAGGACGCCCTCGAGCCCGTAGCCCACCTCGATGCGCACCTTGCGCTCGGCGGGGGCCACCAGGAAAACGACGCCGTTGTCCTCGCCCTTCTGCCCGATCCCCCAGGCGCGGCCGAGCTGGTAGCCGTACTCCTCGATCTCGTAGCCCTGCAGGTCGGGGATGGTGGCCACCACCATCTGCCGGCCGGTCTGGGCCTCGAGCTGCTCGAGCTCGCCGGTCAGCTTCTGCTCGGTTGCGGCCGACAGCATGTCGGCGTTGTCGACCACGCGGCCGGTGAGCGGCGGGAAGTTCGGCTGGGCGAAGACCGTGGCCGGCGACCCGACAAGGACCAGGAGCGCGAGGACGACGCCCCGCGCTCCCGCAAGCCAGTCCATCACTGCGCCGGCGCGGGCGTCGCGCTGGGGGCCGGGCCGACCGGCGGGGCCGCCGAGGTGGGCGGCGCGGAGCCGGGGGCCGCGCCCTGCGGCAGGGGCGCGCCGGGCTGGGTCCCGCCGAAATCGACGGTGGGCGCGCTCTGCGCGGCCGCCGAGGCCTGGAAGAGCTGCATGGGCTGGGAGCCGGAGTGGATGGTCTTGGCCCACAGCACGGTGGGGAAGGTCCGCAGGCTCGTGTTGTAGTCCTGGACGGAGGCGTTGTAGTCGCGCCGGGCCACGGCGATGCGGTTCTCGGTGCCCTCGAGCTGGCTCTGCAGGGCCAGGAAGTTCTGGTTCGACTTCAGGTCAGGATACTGCTCCTGGATGACCATCAGGCGGCCGAGCACGCCGGTCAGGCGGTCCTGCGCCTGCTGGTACTGCTGGAACCGGGCCGGATCGGTGATCGTCGAGGCGTCCACCTGGACCTGGGTGGCCGAGGCGCGGGCCTCGATCACCTCGCGCAGCACGGTGCGCTCCTGGGTGGCGTAACCGCGGACGGTCTCCACCAGGTTCGGGATCAGGTCGGCGCGGCGCTGGTACTGGTTCTGGACGTCGGCCCAACGCGCGCGCGCGGCCTCCTCCTTTGTGGGGATGGTGTTGATGCCGCAGCTGGCCAGCACAGGCGCCATCAGCATCACGGCCACCAGGGCCAGGCGTTTGCGAAGCATGTTCACGTGTCCGAGGCTCCCAAGAGTCCAAGCTTCAGCTTGGTGTCCCGTGAATGTGGCCCCGACATTGATCCGGCGCAATCGCGCGGGCATTGACCGGGACCGGAGCCATTGAAGCTCCGGGATGTCGCAGGGGTTCCTTCGATGGCGCAGGCGCGCCCCTACTACGCCGACAGGAGCCTGAGCGCGGCCTTCTACGAGGTGGTTACGGCGGCGGACGCGCGGCTGCAGGGCGACCTCGACATCTATGCGGACCTGGCGCCGGCCGGAGGCTCGGTGCTGGAGCTCGGCGCGGGCTCCGGGCGCGTGGCCTTCGCCCTCGCCGAACGCGGCCTGCGGGTCACGGGCGTCGAGATCGCCCCCTCCATGCTGGCCCAGGCGCAGGCGCGGCTCGCCGGCCTGCCGCCGGAGGTCGCCGGACGGGTGGAGCTGCGCCGCGGCGACATGACGGCGCTGGACCTGAAGCGGACCTTCGACCTGGTGCTCTGCCCCTACTTCACCCTGGCGCACGTCCCGGCCGGCACCGCCTGGCGCAACACCTTCGCGACCGCCGCCCGGCACCTGGCGTCGGGCGGGCTGGCCGCCTTCCACCTGCCGCTGGCCGAGATCATGCGCCTGCCCGCGCCGCCCAGGGACGCCGTGGTCCTCGACCAGGCCCTGCCCGGCGGCGGACGCCTGCAGTTGCACGTGCTGGAGCGGACGTTCAGGGACGGGATCGGCCGCCTGGACCAGGTGGTCGAGTACGTGGAGCGCGACGCGTCAGGCGCGGTGGTCCGGCGCTCGCCCGAGCGGCTGACCTACTATGTCGCCGATCCCGAGCCGGCGGCCGCCGCGGCCGGCCTTCTGAAGGACCGCGACCCCGTTCCCCTCGGGGGCGTGGGCGAGATCTGGGTGTTCCGGAAGGCCTAGGTGCGGGTGGCGAACTCGGCGTCGCCGGTGTCGCCCACCGCCTGGTCGTCGAAGCTGGCGTGGGCCGAGGCGTAGAGCCGCCGGTAGAGGCCGCCCGCGCGCATCAACTCGTCGTGGCCGCCCTGCTCGAGGATGCGCCCCTGCTGCAGGACGACGATCCGGTCGGCGTCGCGGATGGTGGCCAGCCGGTGGGCGATGACCATGCAGGTGCGCCCCGCGAACAGCACCTTCAGCGCCTGCTGGATGGCCTGCTCCGTGAAGCTGTCGATGTTGGCGGTGGCCTCGTCGAGGATCAGGATCTGCGGGTCGGCGACCAGGGCGCGGGCGAAGGAGATGAGCTGCCGCTGGCCCACCGACAGGTTGCGCCCGCGCTGGCCGAGCGGGGTGTCGTAGCCGTCCGGCAGGCGGCTGATGAAGTCGTGCGCCGACACCGCCCTCGCCGCCGCGATCACGTCCTCGCGGGTGGCGCCCCTGGTGTTGTAGCGGATGTTCTCCTCGATCGTGCCGGTGAACAGGAACGGTTCCTGGAGCACCATGGCGATCCGCCGGCCGAGGCTGTCGAGGGTCACGTCGCGCACGTCGTGGCCGCCCACCAGCACCTGGCCCGCGTCCGCGTCGTAGAAGCGGTGGGTGAGCGCGATGATCGAGGTCTTGCCGGAACCGGTGGGACCGACCAGCGCCACCACCTCGCGCGGCTTCACCTCGAAGCTGATGTCGTGCAGCACCGGGCGGGCCGGGTCGTAGCCGAAGGTCACGTTCCGGAACTCGACGCGGGGCTCGAAGGCCTGCAGCGCCACCGCGTCCGGCTTGTCGCGGATGGTCACCGGCACGTCCAGCACCTCGAAGATGCGGTGCGCGGCGGCCATGGCGCGCTGCATCACCGTGTACTGCTGGGAGAGCATCCGCACCGGGTCAAAGAACCGCTGCACGTAGAGGACGAAGGCGACCATCACGCCCACCTCCAGCCGCCCGGCGAGCACCGCATGGCCGCCCATCACGATGACGATGGCCATGGCGACGCCGGTCAGCACGTCGACCGTAGGGACCATGATCTGGGTGAGCCAGGCGGCGTGAGTCTGGGCCTTGAAGTTGGCGTCCGCCATCCGCCGGTAGAGCTTGAAGTTCAGCGCCTCGCGCCGGGTCTCCTGCACCGTGCGGATGCCGTTGATGTTCTCGGCCAGCGCCGAATTGGCGGTAGACGATGCGTCGCGGGCCTCGCGGAAGGCCTTCTTGGAATAGGGCAGCCAGACCGCGCGGATGGCGATCAGCGCCGGCAGCACCGCCAGGGTCAGGAGGCCGAGCTGCAGGTCGAGGCTCAGCAGCACCACGGTGATGGCGACCAGGATCAGGATGTCGCCAACCGCGCCGGTGGTGCTCTCCAGGAGCTCCTGGAGCGCGGCCACGTCGCCCTGCAGCCGGGCCATCATCCGCCCGACGTGGGTGCGGTCCATGAACGACAGGCTGACGTCCTGCAGGTGGGCGAACATGGCCCGGCGGATGTCGAAGATCACCCGTTGGGCCATCCGCTGGATCTGCCACTCGCCGTAGACCTGGGTGGCGATGAACACCGCCGCGGCGACGGCGAAGAGCACCAGGGTGCGCGCGAAGGCGGCGGCGTCGACGCGGACCAGGCTGTCCACCGCCTTGCCGATCAGCAGCGGGATCGAGACGTTGGCCGCGGCCGCGGCGAGGACCGCGACCTGGGCGCCCAGGAACGCCTTCCGGTGCGGGGCGAGCCAGGCGACGAAGCGCCGGGCGACGCGCGGGTCGAAGGTCCCGAAGACGTCGTCGCCCTCGGGCGAACCCAGCGAGGCGCGCGGCGCGCGGCGGCGCTCCTCGGCAGGACCGGGTTCCGGCTCGAGGCTCATGCCGGGGCCTCCTCGAGCGTCGCGCCGGTGTCGGCGCGGGTCTGCAGGGCATAGAGCTCGGCGTAGGTCCCGCCGCGCGCGACAAGCTCCTCATGGCCGCCGCGCTCGACGATGCGGCCCTCGTCCAGCACCAGGATCTCGTCGGCATGCATCAGCGACGACAGCCGGTGGGCGATGATGACCGTCGCCTTGGTCTCGGTGGCGCGGGCGAGGCCCTCGCGCACCTTGCGCTCGGTCACCGCGTCGATGGCGGCGGTGGAGTCGTCGAAGATCATCACGCCGGGCCCCGGCACGACCCCGCGGGCGATGCTCATCCGCTGGCGCTGCCCGCCGGAGAGGGCCACGCCGCGCTCGCCGACGCGCGTGTCGTAGCCCTGCGGCAAGGCGGCGATGTGCTCGTGGATCTGGGCGGTGCGCGCCGCCGCCTCGATGCGCGCGTCCTCGGCCCAGGGGTCGGCGTAGGCCACGTTGTGGCCCACCGAGGCGTCGAACAGGAAGGCCTCCTGCTGGACGAGGCCGACGTACCTGCGCAGCGAGGCGAGCGTCACGTCGCGGATGTCGGTTCCGTCGATGGTGATCCGGCCCTCGGTGGGGTCGTAGAAGCGCGGGATGAGGTTGGCGAGCGTCGACTTGCCCGAGCCCGGCGGGCCGACGATGCCGACCGTACGGCCCGGCCGGACTTCAAAGCTGACATCCTGCAGGATCGGCTTGCCGCCCGGCTGGAAGCGGAACCCGACGCCCTCGAACCGCAGCACGCCCTCCGGGGCCTCCAGGGGACGCGCGCCGGGCGCGTCGCGCACCTCCGGCTCCAGGTCCAGCACCTCGAACAGGCGCGAGCCGGAGGACGTCGCCCGGGCCATGGAGTTGACGATCATCGCCACCTGTCGGATCGGCGCCTGCAGGAGGGTCATGTAGGTGAGGAACTCGGTCAGCCGGCCGACGGTCATCTCGCCGGCGAGCACCTTTCGGCCGCCCAGCCACAGCAGCAGGCCGAGCGAGACGTGGAAGCTGGCGTTCATCCAGGCGACGCCGGTGAAGCGCAGGGTGATCCGGCGGTCCTGGAAGGCGATCACCGCCTGGGCGGCGCGGTCGAACTTGGCGAGCTCGAAGGCGCGGCCGGCGAAGGCCCGCACCACGCGGATGCCCTGGAGGTTCTCCTCCATGGTCAGGGTGAGCTGGCCCATCAGCTCCTGAACCTTCAGCCAGGTGACCCGCAGCAGGAAGCCCATTCGGGCGAGGGCGACGGCCGCCACCGGCACGAAACCCAGGCCGACCAGCGCCAGCACGGGCTCGGTGGTCACCATCATGGCGGCCGCGAACCCGACCAGCAGGACGAGGGTGAAGCCGGGGACCAGGGCCCCATTGATGAAGGCGCGCGCGCCCTCGAGGTCGAGCATGCCGCGGGTGATGAGGTCGCCGGAGTGCACCCGGTCGTGGAAGCCGAACGACAGCTTCTGCAGGTGCTGGAAGAAGGCCAGCCGCAGGTCGTTGGCCACCCGCTGGCTGAGGTGCTCGCCGAGGTAGCCCGACCACATGGTGAGCAGCCCGCGGGCGACGGTGGCGGCGACCACCAGGGCGGCGCTGACCACCAGGGCTGTACGGGCCTCGCCGGCGTGGGCGGCGCCCTGGGCGAGCAGCGCCTGGGCCTGGTCGACGGCGCGTCCGAACAGCCGGGGCAGGGTCAGGCTGGCCGCCGCCGAGCCCAGGGATGCGCCGATGGTCAGCGCCACCCGCCAGGGGTAGCGCATCGCCAGCCCGCCGATCCGGGCCAGCACCGAAGGCATGGCCGTGACGTCCACCGTGGGGACGTCGGACAGCGCCGCGCTTCGCCCCTCGGGGGGCGAATCACTCATCCCGCTTCATCCGTCTGCTATGGGTCCGGGATTGTGGGGCGCCGCCACACCCATAGCTAGCGCGGTTTTGTTGCACAGCCGGCAGGTTGTCCGTGCAGGCCGCCCGCGCTCCATCGGGCGCCGTTGGGGAATTGGCGCCCGTCCGTCGCCGTGATTTGCTGCCGTCCGAGGCCGGACGACGGCGCGGACCGATTAGCCCGCGGCCCCGGACCTCCAATGACATGACGAGCGCCGCCGGATCAGGCGCGGGAGGAATTTGATGGAAGCCTTGAAGGAACGCATGGACCTGGACGCGCGGCTGGCCGCCGCGCAGATGAACGGGATGACCGCCGCCGTGTGGGCGCAGGTCCAGCCGGACAAGCCGTGCGTCATCGACCCGGACGGCACCCAGCGGACCTTCGCCGAGGTGAACGCCGCGGCCAACCGGATCGTGCGCCTGCTGCGCGGCGCGGGCCTGAAGGCCGGGGACGGGGTGGCGCTGGTCTGCTCGAACCGGCACGAGTTCGTGGAGGTGCTGGCGGCCACCAAGCGCGGCGGCTTCCGGATCACGCCGGTGAACTGGCACCTCACCGCCGACGAGATCGCCTACATCGTGCAGGACTGCGAGGCCAAGGCGCTGTTCGCCGAGGCGCGCGTGGCGGCGAGCGGCCCGGCCGCCGAGCAGTGTCCCGACCTGCGGGTGAAGGTGGCCATCGGCGGCGATATCGCGGGCTTCCTCGACTACGACGAGGCGCTGGCCGGGATCGACGCGTCCGACATCGAGGACCCGGTGCTCGGCAACCAGATGATGTACACCTCGGGCACCACCGGCCGGCCCAAGGGCGTCTTCCGTCCCACGCCGCAGATCGCGCCGCCGGGGATCTACGAACAGCGCGGCTACGACAGGGACTCGGTCCAGCTCTGCGCCGGCCCCGCCTACCACGCGGCCCCGCTGGCCTTCGACGTCAACGCCGCCCTCGGCGCCGGCTGCCCGCTGGTGTTCCTCGACAAGTGGGATTCCGAGCTGGTCCTGAAGACCATCGTGGAGCGGCGGGTCACCCACCTGCACCTGGTGCCGATCATGTTCCAGCGGCTGCTGGCCCTGCCGGACGAGGTGAAGGCCCGCTACGACGTCAGCCACGTGAAGTACATCATCCACGGCGCGGCGCCCTGCCCGCCCGAGGTGAAGCTGGCGATGATCGAGTGGTTCGGGCCGGTGCTGCACGAGTACTACGCCGGCTCCGAGGGCGGCGCGGGCTTCATGATCAGCTCCGAGGAGTGGCTGAAGAAGCCGGGCTCGGTGGGCAAGCGCCCCGCCCTGCTCGGCTCCAAGATCCTCGACGAGGAGGGCAACGAGGCCCCGCCCGGCGTGCCGGGCACGATCTATCACCAGCTCCCGCCGGGCGGCGGCTTCACCTACTTCAAGGACGAGGCCAAGACCCAGGCCAGCCGGGTGGGCGACTACTTCACCATGGGCGACGTGGGCTACTTCGACGAGGACGGCTACCTGTTCCTCACCGGCCGCAACGCCGAGACGATCATCTCCGGCGGGGTGAACATCTACCCTCAGGAAGTGGACAACGAGCTGATCAAGCACGACGCGGTGGCCGACAGCTCGACCGTGGGCGTGCCCGACGACCAGTGGGGCGAGCAGGTCCGCGCGGTGATCATGCTGAAGCCGGGTTACGAGCCCTCGGCCGAGCTGGAGCAGGAGATCCTGGCCTTCGCCCGGGCCAACCTGCCGGCCTTCAAGGTCCCGAAGAAGGTGGATTTCGTCACCGACCTGCCGCGCTCCGAGGCCGGCAAGATCCAGCGCAACAAGGTCCGGGCGCCCTACTGGGAAGGGCGCAAGCGGCAGATCTGATCGCCGCTCCGCCGACAAGCTCCCCCACCCTCTTCCCCAGGCCTGCGGTTCGGGGGAGAGGAGGGTTCGGACAGGCTTCCAACTCTGCAGGGCTAAGCTTAGGGTCGCCGCCTCAGTACCCGGGGGAATCTTCCAGATGAAACGTCTCGTCGCCGGCGCGCTGCTCGCCGCCGCCATCGCCCTGCCCGCCGCCGCCCAAGCGCCGGCCCAGGCCACCTTCGTGCAGGCCGGCCGCCTGCTGGCCGATCCCGCCTCAGGGCGGGTCGAGACGCAGAAGACCCTGGTGATCCAGAACGGCAAGGTCGTGCGCATCGTCGACGGCTTCGTGTCCGAACCGGGCGGGAAGGTGGTGGACCTGCGCGACAGCTTCGTGCTGCCGGGCCTGATCGACAGCCACGTGCACATCACCAGCCAGCAGGGGCCGAACACCCGGCTGGACGAGGTCACCCAGTCCTCCGCCGAGCAGGCGATGGTCGGGGCCCGCTACGCGCACCGGACGCTGCTCGCCGGCTTCACCACGGTCGCCGACCTGGGAGGCGACAACGATGCGGTCTTCGCGCTCCGCAAGGCGATCTCGCTGGGCGACGTGCCCGGTCCGCGGATCGTCGCGGCCGGCTCGGCCATCTCGGTGCACGGCGGCCACGGCGACGTGAACGGCCTGCGCGAGGACATCATGCACGTCCTGCGGCCCGGCTCGGTCTGCTCCGGCGCCGACGACTGCCGCCGCGCGGTGCGCGAGCAGGTCTGGAAGGGCGCGGACGTGATCAAGATCACCGCCACGGGCGGCGTGCTCTCCAACACCGCCGCCGGCCTCGCCCAGCAGTTCTCGCAGGAGGAGCTGGACGCCATCGTGGACTCCGCCCACCGGATGGGCCGCCGGGTCACCGCCCACGCCCATGGGGGCGACGGGATCAACTCGTTCCTGAAAGCCGGTGGCGACTCGATCGAGCACGGCACCTACCTCGACAACGAGGGGATCGCCCTGCTGAAGAAGAACAAGGGCTATCTGGTGCCCACCCTGATGGCCGGCGACTTCGTCTACCGGATCGCCTCGGGGCCGAACAACTTCTTCACCCCGGCCCAGACCGCCAAGGCGCTGGAGGTCGGGCCGAAGATGCTGGACATGGCCAGGCGGGCCCACCAGGGCGGCGTGAAGATCGCCTTCGGCACCGACACCGGCGTCTCGGCGCACGGCGACAACGCCCAGGAGTTCGCCCTGCTGGTCCGCGCCGGCCTGACGCCGCTGCAGGCCATCCAGTCGGCCACGGTGAACGCCGCCGACCACCTGGGCCTGCAGAACGAGGTGGGGGCGCTCACCCCCGGCAAGGCGGCCGACCTGATCGCCGTCCAGGGCGACCCGCTGGCCGACGTCACCGTCCTGCAGCGCGTCGGCTACGTCATGAAGGCGGGCGTCCAGGCGAAGCCCTGAGGCGCAGCTCCCGAGCGCGGCGGTCAGCCCACCGCCGCGCGCACCTCGCCGAGGAACCAGTCGAGGCCGGGGTCCCGGATCCCGGCCCGGCGGACCGCCGACACCCGGATCACTTCCGGCTCCGCAAACGGGATGTCGAGCACCTGCAGCCCCAGGCGCTCGGCGTGCCGCTCTGCGAGCCTCCGCGGCACGGTGCCGATGCCGTCGGTGGAGGCCACCAGCATCATGACCGTCAGCCAATGCGGCACGGCCGCCAGCATGGTCATGCCCGGAAACTCGCGGGAGCCTTCCGGCGGCCGCTCCGCCGCGGTCTCGCTGCGGGACCAGGCGAAGATGTGGCCGGTGGCGCGCCAGCCGGCCTCGTCGATGGTCGTGGCGACGGTCGGGTGCCCCTGCCTGGCGATCACCGCATAGACGTCCTCGAACAGCGGCTCGACCACATAGCCGGCCCGTGGCGCGCCGAACCGGCCGAGCGCCAGGTCGCACTCGCCCCGACGCAGGGCCTTATAGGCCTCGTCCTCCGACGCATGGCCGATGGCGAAGGTCACGCCGGGCGCAACGGCGGCGAAACGCTGGATCAGCTCGGCGCCGATCAGGGCGGTGACGAACTCCGGCGCGGCCACCGCGAATAGCCGCCGGCTGGTGGCGGGGTCGAAGCCGGCCTGCGGCGTGAGGGCTTCGCCGCTCAGCGCGATCAGCGCCTCGATCTTCGGACCGAGGTCCAGCGCCCGCCGGGTGGGTTCGAACCCGTGCGGCCGGCGGATGAAGAGCTGATCGTCGAACAGCTCGCGCAGGCGGCCCAGCGCATGGCTGATCGCCGGCTGGGACAGGCCCAGCCGCTCGGCCACCGCGCTGGCGCGGCGCAGGCGCAGGAGCTCGCGAAAGACCAGCAGCAGGCCGAAGTCGAGGCGCCTGATTTTGTTCAGGTCGATATCACTCATTCAGCGAATTCAGTAACACTGATCTCCGAGCGCAGCTAGGCCAATGGGGAAAGGAGCTCCCCATGCGCCTCACCATCGTGCCCCCAGCGACCGCCGCGCTCGCCCTGGCCATGGTCGCCCTCCCCGCCTCGGCGGGCGAGTGGGGCGGCCTCTTCCCGTCTGTGGGCGTAACCAGCGACTACAGGTACCAGGGCGTCAGCAACTCGGACGGGCATCCGGCCGTGCAGGGCAATGTCCATTACTGGCGGCCGGACGGTCTCTACGCCGGCCTGTTCGTCAGCCAGGTGGACTTCAACGACGGCTCGACGTCGTTCGAGACGGACTGGTACGCCGGCAAGACCTGGGACCTCGACCGCGGCCGCACCCGCCTCGCCGCCGAGGCGATGTACACGGCCTTCCCGGACAACGAGACCTGGGGTCCCACCTACGACTTCCTGCAGCTCAAGCTCGCCGCCCGCCGTCAGCAGGGGCCGCTCGCGCTCACCGCCACGGGCAGCTACGTGCCGCAGGCCTCCTACGGCTCCGGCCAGGCCTGGCGGCTGGAAGGCGGGGCGGACTACGCGCTGAATCGCAACCTCACCGTCAAGGCGCAGGTGGGGAAGCGCTGGATCGACCGGGGCTCGGACCGCGCCTACTGGAGCCTGGGCGCGTCGTTGGGGGTCGGCGGCTCGCCGCTCTGGCGCGACTATGTCTTCGAGCTCCGCTTCCAGGACACCGACCGCGGCAAGCGCGACTGCGGCTACAATCCCGACATCTGCGGGCCGGCGCTGGTGGGCACGGTCACGGTGAACCTGAAGCCGATCCTGTAGCAGAGCGACACCAAGCGTGTTTTGGCCGCGCGTCCCGGCGCGTGGCATACGGCCCCCGCTTCGAGAGAGAGGGGCCGTCCCCGCATGCCTATTCCGTTCATCGACCTGCAGGCCCAGCGCCAGCGCCTTGGCCAGCCGCTGGAGGATGCGATCCTCAAGGTCGTGCGCTCGGGCGCCTACATCATGGGCCCGGAGATCGCCGCGTTCGAAACGGCCATGGGCGTGTTCGGCGAGGCGCCCTTCGTGCTGTCGTGCGCGTCGGGAACGGACGCCCTGCTGCTGCCGCTGATGGCGTGGGGGATCGGGCCCGGCGACGCGGTGTTCTGCCCCTCCTTCACGTTCGCGGCGACGGCCGAGGTGATGCCGCTGGTCGGCGCCTCGCCGGTGTTCGTCGACATCCGGCCTGACACCTACAACATGGATCCGGCGAGCCTCGACGCGGCCATCGCGCAGGTGAAGGCGGACGGGACGCTGACCCCCAAGGCGATCGTCGCCGTCGACCTGTTCGGCCAGCCGGCCGACTATCCGGCCCTGCGCGAGATCGCCGACCGGCACGGCCTGAAGCTGATCGCCGACAGCGCCCAGGGCTTCGGCTGCACGCTGGCCGGCAAGCACCCGATCCACTGGGCGGACGTCGCCACCACCTCGTTCTTCCCGGCCAAGCCGCTGGGCTGCTACGGCGACGGGGGCGCGGTGCTGTCGAAGGACGCCCGCTTCCACGACCTGCTGGTGAGCCTGCGGGTGCACGGCCAGGCGGTGAAGTCGGACCTGGAGGGCCGCGAGTTCGCCCACGACCCGCGCTACCTGAACCTGCGGGTGGGCACCAACAGCCGGATGGACACCATCCAGGCCGCCGTCCTGCTCGAGAAGCTGAAGATCTTCCCCGACGAAATCGCGGCGCGGAACCGGGTCGCCGCCCGCTATGCCGAGGGCCTGTCGGACGTGGTGAGCGTGCCGAAGGTCATCGAGGGCGGGGTCAGCGTCTGGGCGCAGTACACCATCGAGGCGGAGAACCGGGACGGACTGGCCGCGGCCCTGCGGGAGAAGGGCGTGCCGACCGCCGTCTACTATCCGATCCCGATCCACCGGCAGGCGGTCTATTCGGGCTATCCGACGGCGCCCGGCGGCCTGCCGGTCACCGACGCCAAGGCGGAGCGGGTGATCAGCCTGCCCATGCACCCGTACCTGACCGAGGACGACCAGGACCAGGTGATCGCCGCCATCCGCGCCTTCGTGAAGGCGAACGGCTGACGCCCTCCGCGGCGCTACCCCCAGATCTCCTTGAGGATGGCGGCCTGGAGACGGCCTTGGGCGAGGCCGGCCTGGACGGCGCCGGGGACGCGGGCGGCGTCCATCAGGTTCGGGCCGAAGGCGTCGGCGCTGGCCTCGTCGGGACCGATGACCACCACGGTGGCGCCGCCGTCCTGCAGGGTCTGGACTTCCTCGTCCAGCTTGGCCTGAACCCGCGCGGCGATGTCCGGCGGACCGGCCAGCCGCACGGCCACCACGACGACGATGTCGTAGCCCGCCGCCATGTCGGCGTTGGTGGAGGAGCGCATGCCCCCGTCGATGTAGCGGCGCCCCTCGATGGTGACGGGCGGATAGATCCCCGGCACGCTGCAGCTCGAGGCCACGGCCCGGTTCAGCGGGACGCCGGAGCGCGCCGTCCACAGCTTGAACCCGCCGTCGGCGGCGTCCACCGCCGTGCAGGCGAAATCCTTGGCGGGCCAAGCCTCCTGGGCGGCGAAGCGGGCGCCGAAGCTCGCCAGGAATGCCTCCTCGTCGATGGTCTCGGCCTCGAGGGCGAAGGCGCCGATCTCGGCCCGCACCTCGGTCGGATTGCGCTTGCCGGACTGGGCCTCGGCCATCAGCGCCACGAGCCGGCCGAGGTCGGGCGCCGGAGCGGCGGGGCGTGTCGCGCCGCGGCCGGGGTCGGACGGCGGGTCGGCGAAGGTCGCCGGGTCGACGCCCAGCGCGAGGCGCGCGCCAACGAAGGCGCCGGCCGAGGTGCCCAGGACGAAGTCGGCCTGTCCCAGATCGACCCCGCCCTGCGCGAAGCCGGCCACCAGGCCGTTCTCCCAGCCGATCCCCACCGGGCCGCCGCCGCCCAGCACCACCGCACGCGTCATTGACCGTCCTCCCGCCCGGGCAGGGTCGGGCGCGCCGCCCCGTCTGTCACGTCAAACATAGCCGTTCTCGCGCATCAGCTCGCCGCAGGTCTCCTCCAGCATGGCGAGCGCCTCCGGTTCGAGCCGGCCAACCCAGTCGCCGGCCACGCCCTTGCGCAGGAAGGAGGAGAGGTCTTCCTCCCCCGGGCTGCGGCCGGACTGAGCCTCGAAGGAGGTCGCCGAGACCACGGCCTCCACCGTCGGCGCGTCGGCGGCCACGTCCAGGAAGCCGAACAGCCGGCGCGTCTCGCCATGCGGATCGGCCAGCAGGTCCTCGTAGCGCAGGCGATGGACCAGGCCTGGGTGGGCGGCGGCGAAGGGGGCGATCGGCCGGACGTTCCTGGCCCAATCCTCGACGCCCGTTCGCATCACCTGCAGGCGGCGCTCCGAGCCCGGCTCCACGGCGTCGGCCATGTTGGCCCGCACGGCGTGACCGACCCGGGACATCAGCGTGTCACGCGGGTCGCGCACGATGTAGACGACGCGGGCCTGCGGGAAGAGCCGGTGCAGCGCGTCGAGGTGCAAGGCGTAGCGCGGGGTCTTGTCGCCCACCCAGCGCACCTGCGGCCCCGGGCCGCGGGAGGTCAGCCGGCGCAGGATGAAGGCCCGCGCGAGCTCGTCGAACTCGGCCTGGTCGATCTGGCCGTAGTAGGGCCGGCCCTCGTAGACGCGGGTCGCCTCGGTGACGAGGGCGGCGTTGTACTTGCGGATCACCTCGGCCAGGGGGACGGTGAAGCGGCCGATGAAGTGCCCTTCGCCCGAGCACATCACCTCGGGATGGGCGTCCAGCACGCGCTGCAGCCAGGTGGTGCCCGACTTGGGCGCCCCGCAGACGAAGAAGACGTTCACCGGCTCGATTCCCCGCTCGTTCGCTCCGCTTCTAAGCGGGCGGGGCGGCTGCCCGCCAGCCCTTGCGCCGGCCGGGCTCGCATGGGAAGCCTAGCTTCAAACAGACGTTTGACGGGAGGGTGGATTGAAGGCGGCGGTCTACTACGAGAACGGCGGTCCCGAGGTCTTCCGCTACGAGGACGCTCCGGACCCCGAATGCCACCCGAAGGGGATCGTCATTCGCGTGGAGGCGGTCTCCATCGAGGGCGGCGACGTGCTCAACCGGTTCGGCGGCCAGCTCGTCACCCGGCCGCACGTGGTCGGCTACCAGGCCGCCGGCGAGGTGGTCGAGGTCGGCGCCGAGGTGACCGGGCTGCGGGTCGGCCAGAAGGTGGTCACCGTCGGCTCCCACGGCAGCCACGCCGAGCTGCGCGCCGTACCCGCCGCCACCGCATGGGCGATTCCCGACGGCATGGACGTGCGGCAGGCGGCCGCGGTGCCGGTGCCGTTCGGCACGGCCGACGACTGCCTGTTCGAGTTCGGCCGGATGAAGAAGGGCGAGGTCGTGCTGGTGCAGGCCGGGGCGTCGGGCGTCGGCGTGGCGGCCATCCAGCTCGCCGCCCGCGCCGGGGCCGCCATGGTGCTGGCCACCGCCTCGTCGGACGAGCGGCTGGAGCCCCTGAAGCCGCTCGGCCTGACGCACGGCATCAACTACCGCACCCAGGACGTGGTGCAGGAGGTGGCGCGGCTGACCGACAAGCACATGGCCGACGTGATCGTCGACAGCGTCGGCGGCCCCACCTTGCAGACCTCGATCCTGTCGCTGGCCTACCGCGGCCGGGTGTCGATGGTGGGCAACGCCGGCCGCGAGCCGCAGCGGGTGGACGTGGGCACGCTGATGGGCGGCAACCGTTCGCTGTCGGGCGTCTTCCTGGGCGCCGAGATCATGACGCCCCGCGTGCGCGACAACATCCAGCGGCTGATCGGCGACGTCCACACCGGCGCGCTGAAGGTCCTGATCGACCGCGAGTTCCCGCTGTCGGAGGCCGCCGAGGCGCACCGCTACATCGAAAGCCGCCAGGCCGTCGGCCGCGTGCTGCTGATCCCCTAGGAGGAGAAGAATGGCTCGACTGTCAGGCCGCACGGCCGTCATCACCGGGGCGGCCAGCGGCATCGGCCGCGCGGCATCCATCCTGTTCGCCAAGGAAGGCGCAAGCGTGCTGTGCGTCGACCGGGCCGGCACCGTGGACGAGACCGTCGCGGCGGTGACCGCCGCCGGCGGCCGCGCCGTGGCCATGACCGGCGACGCCGGCGACGAGGACTGCGTGCGCGAGTACATCGCCCGGGCCCAGTCGGAGTTCGGCGGGCTCGATATCGTCTGGGCCAACGCCGGCATCTCGGGCGGCTGGGTGGACTACCAGGACCAGGACGCCGCCCACTGGGCGGAGATCCTGCGCATCAACCTGATCGGCGCCTTCCTGGCCGTGAAGCACGCCTCGGCCGTGATGATCCCCAAGGGCAAGGGCTCGATCATCCTGACCGCCTCCGTCGCCGGCATCCGCTCGGGCGCAGGCGGCTCCCCCTACTCCGCCTCCAAGGCCGGCGTGATCAGCCTCGCCCAGACGGCGGCCAACGAGTTCTACGGCACGGGCGTGCGGATCAACGCCATCGCGCCCGGCCTGATCGAGACCGGCATGACCAAGCCGATCTTCGACGGCGCGCGGGCCCGCGGCAATGAGGACAAGATCGGCCAGCTCAACCCGCTGACGCGCTACGGCGTGCCCGACGAGATCGCCCACGCCGCCCTGTTCCTGGCGTCGGACGAGAGCTCCTACGTCAACGGCCAGACGATCGCCGTGGACGGCGGCCTGTCGACCTCCCACCCGGTCGTGCGCCGCAAGCGGTGATCTACCTCGTCCGGCACGGCGAGACCGCCTTCAACCGCGAGCGGCGGCTGCAGGGCCATGTGGACTCCGAACTCACCGAGCTCGGCGTCCGCCAGGCTCAGGCGGTGGCCCGGCTGCTCGCCGACCTGACGCGCGGCGAGCCGGGTTGGCGGGTGATCTCGAGCCCGCTCGCCCGCGCCCGGCGCACGGCCGAGTTCGTGGCGCAGGCCGTGGGCGCCGAGGTGGAGGAGGACCGCCGGCTCATCGAGCTGTCCTGGGGCGAATGGGATGGGCGGCTGCGCCGCGAGCTGGAGGCCGCCTACCCGGAGGCATTCGGCCGCTCCGGCTGGGCGTTCGACGCGCCCACCGGCGAGACCTACGAGCAGGTCTGCGCGCGCATGGCGGACTGGCTGGCCAGCCTGCCGCCGGAGCCGGAGCGGCGGGTGATCGCCGTCAGCCACGGGGTCGCCGGCCGGGTGCTGCGCGGCGTCTACGCCGACCTCGGCCGCGACCGCACGGTGGACCAGGACGTGCCGCAGGACGCGGTCTACCGCCTGCAGGATGGCCGGATCGGCCGCATCGACTGCGAGCCGCTCGGCTGACCTCTAGGGCTCCCGGCCGTCGCGGTGCGAACCCGGGAAGGCCGAAGCGGAGAGGGCCGCTGTGAGCGCGCTCACCGCGTCGAAGGTGACGTCCGGGCGGTGGGCTTCGAGCACCTCGGCGGTGGCGTAGCCCCAGGTGACCGCCGCGCAGGCGAGGCCGGCGTCGCGGGCGGCGTCGATGTCGCGCACCTCGTCGCCGACGCAGAGGGTCTCCGCCGGGGCGACTCCGCAGCGCTCGACCACCTCGCGGAACTTGGCCGCCTTGCCGAACAGCGAGGCGCCGCAGGCGTAGGCCGCCACCTGGCCGGCGAGCACGGGGCCGAGGATGCGGCGGATGGTGGCCTCGGCGTTCGAGCTGACGATGGCGACCTTCGCCCCGCGGGCCGCCAGGGCGGAGAACAGCTCGGGCACGCCGTCGAACAGCCGGATGCGGTCGGCCCCGGCTGCGCCCATGCGGCGGGCGTCGCGCGCGATGCCGGGCAGCTTCCACAGCGGGCAGCGCAGATAGGCCAGGACCTCGCGGTTGCTGCGCCCGCGCAGCATGGCGATCTCGGCGTCGCTGACCTGCCGCAGGCCGTGCTTGCGGGCGAGCTCGCCGAACAGGCCGAACATGAAGGCGGCGCTGTCGGCCAGCGTGCCGTCGAAGTCGAAGATGATCAGCCGGGCCCAGGAGAGGTCCGGCGGGGCGGTGTCGGCGGGCATGGTCTCGGCAGCGCTTGCAACCGGGCCTGACTACAGGGCCGGCGGCCGGCCGCAAACCCGCCGCGCGGCCTCAGTGGATCGAGCTGCGCCAGCGGCGGAGGTTGGGCAGGGTGACCCGCCGCTCCGGCTTCAGCCAGTGCATCATGGCGAGCACCGCCACGGTGGTGAGCGCGCCGAGCGCGAAGGCGCCCGCCGCGGCCATGGAGATCCCGGCCGGACCCACGCTCATCGGCCGGGGCTCCATCCAGTGCACGACCTCCCCGTTGGGCTCGTTCGGCAGGACGTCGTCCCAGTCCTCGTGTTCGCTCATGGCGCCGGCTCCGCTGAAGCTCCCTCGTGGGCCTCAACCCGCGCGCATGGCGGGGGTTCCTTTTCCCCGCGCCTCAGGGGTAGAAGCGGCGCGACCCTCTTCGACCCGCCTGCGACGGACCATGGCCGGACACTCAAAGTTCAAGAACATCATGCACCGCAAGGGCCGCCAGGACGCGGTCCGCTCGAAGCTGTTCTCCAAGCTCGCCCGCGAGATCACCGTCGCGGCGAAGGCGGGGCTGCCCGATCCGGCGATGAACCCGCGCCTGCGGCTGGCGGTCGCCAACGCCAAGGCCGAGTCCATGCCCAAGGACAACATCGACCGGGCGATCAAGAAGGCGATCGGCGGCGACGCCGAGACCTATGAGGAGATCCGCTACGAGGGCTTCGGCCCCGGCGGCGTTGGCGTGATCGTCGAGGTGCTGACCGACAACCGCAACCGCGCGGCGGCCAACGTGCGGGCGATCTTCTCGAAGAACGGCGGCAACCTGGGCGAGACGGGCGCCGTCTCCTTCATGTTCGACCGCGTGGGCCAGATCGTCTATCCGGCCTCGGCGGGCTCGGAGGACGCGGTCATGGAGGCGGCCATCGAGGCGGGCGCCGAGGACGTGGAGTCCGACGAGGAGAGCCACACCATCTACACCGCCTTCGAGGGCCTGAACGAGGTGGCCCAGGCGCTGGAAGCCACGCTCGGCGAGGCCAAGTCCACCTCGATCGCCTGGCGGCCGAAGAGCCGCACGCCGGTGGAAGGCGACGCGGCCGGCACGCTGATGAAGCTGATCGACAGCCTCGACGACGACGACGACGTCCAGAACGTGTGGTCGAACGAGGACATCGCCGCCGACGAACTCGAGCGGCTGGCGGGCTGACCCCGGTGGCGCGCAAGGAAGATCCCCGCGTCACCGACCTGGCCCGCTACCGGCGGGCGCGCGAGCAGGCGCGCCGCCGTCCCCCGCCGCCCCCGACCCGGCCGCAGAGCGCCAACCAGCCTCTGCTCGGCTCGCGCCGCAACGCGGGCCTGATCCTCGTCCTGGTGCTGATCGTCCTGGCCGCGCTGTGGGTCGGGCCGATGTTCCTGTAGCGGCCTCGCAACCGATCGCGCCGTGACGCTATTGTGACGCGTCATGGGATCCGAGGTCTTCTTCCAGTACGTGCTGCCGGTCCTGGGCGCCGCCATCGCCGGCGCCGCGATCGGCCTCGAGCGCGAGTTCCGCGGCCGCCCGGCGGGCCTGCGCACACACATCCTCGTCTGTCTGGCCTCGTCGCTGCTGATGCTGGCGGCGGTGCACCAGATGCGCTGGCTGACCGACACCCCCGACGAGGTGGTGCGGATCGACCCCGTGCGGATGGCCCACGGCATCCTGACCGGTATCGGCTTCCTCTGCGGCGGCGTGATCTTCCGGCACGGCTTCTCCGTTCACGGCCTGACCACCGCCGCGTCGCTGTGGATCACCTCGGCGCTGGGCACCCTCTACGGCGTCGGCTTCTACGGCCTGGCGATCGGCGGCACGGTTTCCACCCTGGCCGTGCTGGTGCTGCTGCGGACCGTGGACGATCGGATCCCGACCACCACCATCCTCGACGTGGCGGTGCGCTACCGGCGCGGCGACAAGTTCCCCCAGCCGGAGTTCCTGGCCCTGGCGCACGACCTGGGGCTGCGGGCCTCCGGCGTCGGCCACCGGCTGCTGCGCGGCGGCGAGGTCATCGAGCTGTCGGCGACCCTGCGCGGCTCCACCAACACGAAGGCCGAGGTGCTGGCCGAGCGGCTCTGCGCCGACGACCGTGTGGTGGAGTACGACGTGAAGCCCCGCGACGACTGAGCCTCAGCGCCTACCGGCTCCACTCGGCGAACTGGCGGCCGCCGGCGGCCTCGAACGCCACGCGGTCCACGTCCACCAGGACGAGGCAAAGCGGCCGGCGATCGGGATGCAGGCTTCGGCAGCGGATCGGCCGGCCGTCCTCCGGCGCGGCGATACGGCCCTCCAGCACCAGGCGGAAGCCGCCCTCGCCCGGCGGCGGCTCGGGCGGGACCTTCTCCGTGACCTCGTAGGCGCGCCCGCCGCGGCGCGTCACGCGCGAGCTGCCGGCTTCGAACACGCGGACCAGCGCCACCGTTTCCTCGGCCGGCGCGGCCCCCGGCGCCGCGACCGCCGGCGCCGGGCAGGCTTCGGTGGTCATCCAGGGTCGCCGGAGCCAGAAACCGTCGATCAGCTCGGTCTCCGGCGTCCCGGCCAGCTCGCGGGCCCAGGGCGCGTCCGTCCAGGTCTCGGGGCGGACGGTGATCTTCAGCGCCTGGCGCCCGGCGTCATAGCTCCAACCCGACGCGGCCTCGGGCGTGGGTCCCGCGCAGCCGAACGGCAGGCGAAGGGCGAAGCGGCGGCCGCCCAGCGCGGCGGCCTCCTGGGGATAGGCCCCGCCCGCGGCGGCCGCGGCGGCGGCCGCATCGAC
>NZ_JAYSEO010000024.1:0-65734 GCF_041913825.1 Phenylobacterium sp. | reverse complement strand
TCGCCAAGGCCAAGGAGATCCTCGGCTGGGAGCCCACCATCCCGCTCCGCCAGGGTCTCGAGAAGACCATCGCCTATTTCGACGAGCTGCTGGCGCTCGCGGAGCCCACCACCCGGCTGGCCGCGCAGTAGGCGCGAGCGCGCCGGGGCGCCGCCCAGGAGGCGGTGGCGCCTGGGAAGGAGGCGTCCTTGCGTTCTCCGAGGGCGCCAGCCTGAGCCGCACGGGGGGGCGAGCGGGCGTTGTGTCTTATGAGCGGGTCGTCCGCAGGCAGACCTCCAAGACTCGACGACGTCCACGCCCACCGGCGGCGGATGCGCTGTGTTCTCCTCGGGCTGGGGAGACGTGGAGGTTCCAATGAAGGTTTATCCGGTCGTCATGTGCGGCGGCTCCGGCTCCCGCCTGTGGCCCGCGTCGCGCCGCGACCGGCCGAAGCAGTTCCTGCCGCTCGTGGAGGAGCGCTCCACCTTCGAGTCCACCCTCGCGCGGTTGCGCAACATCGTCGGCGCCCAGCGCCCTCTGGTGATCTGCGGTCCGGCGCATGCCGGATGGGTCCGCCGCATGGCCGCGGATCAACCGGTGGAAATCCTGATCGAGCCCGAACCGCGAGACTCCGCCGCCGCAGTGGCCGCCGCCGCGGCCTGGGTCGCGACCCGGGACCCGGAGGGGGTTCTCGCGATTTCACCGGCCGATCATCACATCCCGGATCCGGACGCCTTCTGCCGGGCCATCGAGATCGCGGCGCGGGCCGCGGAGTCCGGCGGGGTGATCACCCTGGGGATCCGTCCGAGCGGCCCGTCCAGCGCCTATGGCTACATCGCGCCGGGCGTGGGGGTGGCCGGCGACGTCCGCGCCGTGAAGCGCTTCATCGAGAAGCCGCCCGCCAAGGTCGCCCGCGCCTGCGTGGACGCAGGCCATCTGTGGAACAGCGGCAACTTCATCGGCCGGGCGGACATCCTGCTCAAGGAGTTCCGGACCTATGCACCGGCCATTCTCCGCGCCGCCGAGTCGGCCGTCGCCGACAGCGTCGAGACTCCTGCGGGATGGCGGCTGGGCGACGCCTTCCTGAGCGCGCCGAAGACGTCCTTCGACTATGCGGTGATGGAGAAGACGGGCCGCGCTCTGGTGCTGCCGGTGGGCTTCCGCTGGAGCGACCTGGGCGCCTGGGACGCCGTCCTCGCGGTCTCCCGCAAGGACAGCCGCGGCAACGCGACCAAGGGGCCGGCGCGGCTGGTGGACACGCAGCGCAGTCTCGTGCGGCTCTCCGACGATGCGCCCATCGTCACTCTCCTCGGCCTGTCCGACATCGCCGTCGTGGGCGATGGCCGCAACCTCCTTCTCTGCAGTCTCTCCGCCAGCCAGGGCGTCAAGTCGGTCGCGGACGAGGTGGTCGCCGCGACGCCCGGCGAGCGGCTCGACGCCTTCTGCGACGAGCTCGACCTCTGGCTCAGGACCGCGGCCCTGCCGCTCTGGTGGACGGTCGGCGCAGATCCCCAGGACGGCGGCTACGTGGACATGATCGACCAGTCCGGCCGCCCGGTGGGCGGCGCGAAGCGCGCCCGCGTCCAGGCGCGCCAGAGCTTCGTCTACGCGGAAGCCGCCCGACTTGGCCTGCCGGGGGACTGGACGGAGGCCGCCGCCTGGGGGCTCGAGTACTTGCGGCGGCGCTACTCGCGGGCGGACGGACTCTATCGCACGTTGGTGGACGCCAACGGTGCGCCGCTGAACGACCACGCCTACCTTTATGACCAGGCCTTCGTCCTTCTCGCCCTGGCGAGCGCAAGCCGGATCTCGCCCGAGCCCCGCGCCGCCCTGAGGGCCGCGGAGGACCTCCTCGACGGGGTTGTCCGGCACATGGCCCACCCCGCCGGCGGCTTCCGCGAGTCCGGGGCGCACCCGTTCCAGGCGAACGCCCACATGCACCTTCTCGAGGCGGCCCTGGCCTGGATCGACGCCGGCGGGGGCGAGCGCTGGCTGACCCTGGCCAGCGAGCTGGTCAACCTCGCCCTCGACCGCTTCATCGACCACGAGGGCGCCTTCCTGCGTGAGTTCTTCAAAGGGGACTGGTCGCCGGCCGTCGGAGCGGACCGGGGGCTGGTGGAGCCGGGGCATCAGCTCGAGTGGTCCTGGTTGCTCAGCCGCTGGGACGACCTCGTCGGAGACTCCCGCGCCATGGCCGCCTCGCGCGCCCTGTACGAGGCCGGGCGGCTCGGCCTGGACTCCAGCCGCGGGGTGCTGGTGGACGAACTGGATGATCTGAGGTCGATCCGGAGCGGGCGCGCGCGCCTGTGGCCGCAGACCGAGCACCTGCGAGCGGCCCTGGTCATGGCGCGCCGCGCGCCGCACGACCCACAGCACCTCGCCCAGGCGGCCGATGCGGCGGATGCGATCCGGGCCTATCTGGACACCCCCGTGCGAGGCCTGTGGCGCGACAAGCTCCTCGCGGACGGCCGGTTCGTCGAAGAGCCTGCGCCGGCCAGTTCGCTCTATCACATCATGGGCGCGTTCTCTGCGCTGACCCAGTGGCGCAGCGAGCGGGGCCGGGCTCTGGCGCAAGAGGGGCAGGTCTACCGCGCCGCCGAATAGGGCGTGCTTCGACCCGGGCGGCGACGGCAGCCGGCCCGGAGCCGCGAGCCGTCCCGGCCGGCGCGGGTGCTCGCATTCATCGCCGGCCCGCCGACATCATCCAGGTCCAGCCTGAAAACCTGCGACGCCGCTTGACTCGGCGGCGCTTCGGCGTGTTTTTCGCGCCGGGATCGCTGCAGGTCCCGCGTCCAGTTTGAGGCGGGCAGATCGACGCCTCGGCTTTCAGCGAGGACAGTCCATTGGCCCATGAAGCCATCGCGCTGCTCGAGGCGCGGGAAGGCGCGCAGCAGAAGTGCGGTACGCGCGAACCGGAGTGGCGGCGCGGGCGCCCGGCTCGGCGTCACTGCGCCGCGCGCCCAAGCTGAGGGCGGTTCACAGGTGGTTCATGGGGCCGATGATCGACTTGCGCGTCGCAGGAGGTGGCGTGATCGCTACTGCGCAGCGCCGGAGGGCGATGCGGTCATGGGCGGCGAGATGCATTCCTGGAGACGACAACCGGTGCGCATCGCTCACCATCCCTCCGGCCAGGTGATCTCGGACTATCTCATCGCCAATCTTTCGCCCGGCGTCTCGCTGGCGGTCGCGGCCCACCTCGATATGTGCCCCGTCTGCGCCATGGCCGCGGCGGCGGTCGAGGGCGGTCAACAGCAGAGGCAGGACAGGTCGGCCATGTCGTTCCGGGCACAACAGCCGCAGGCCGAGCTCGCCGCCGCCCACAAGCCTTCGAGCCAGGTGTGCATCGACGGCTGGACGCAGATGCGGAAGGGGGTCGAGGGCGCGCTGGCGCAGCGGGTCAGCGGGCTTGGCGAGTGCGTCTACCTGCTGCGCGCGGCGCCAGGCGCGGACATCGGTGTGGCGAGCGTGAGATCCGCCTTCGTCCTGCTGGTGACGGCCGGCGCGCTCAGGCTCGATGGGGCCGACCTTGGAGCCGGCGACTTCGTGGAGCTTGCCGAGCCTCCCACATCCTTGGCCGCCGCCGCTGCGGGCGCCACCCTGTTGGTGGTGGCCGAAGACGCGCCGCTCAGGCTTCGCCGTCGCGGCCGCTAGGCTAGGGCTCTTCCCGGTCGTGGAGGACGCGGCCGCCTCTGCCCTCCGCGAGCCGCTCGAGCCGCTCGGGCTGCAACATCGTCACCACCCCGAACTTGATCGTCAGCAGGCGGTGATTGCGCAGCTCCCGAAGCACGCGGTTCACGTGGATGACGCTGAGGCCGAGGGTGTCGGCCAGGTGCTCCTGCGTCAGGGGCGCCTGGAACGCTTCGTCGCGGGCCAATCCCACGCGGGCGAGGCGGTCCCGCAGTTCCACCACGAGATGCGCCACGCGCTCGATCGCCGTGTACTTGCCGAGACGGAGAAGGGCCGCGTAGCTGCGTTGTTCCTGCTGTTCGACGGCGTCCGCGAGGCCTTCGCCCAGTGTTGTCCGGCGCCCCTCGGGCGTGGTCGCCAGCCCCGCGGGTATGTCGACGGTCTGCGACCGGGTCAGGGCCAGCAGGACGCTCGGCGGCGCCCGGCTGGCGTGACGGCTGCAGATCAGGTCGCCCGGCAGCAGATAGCCGAAGATCTGGCGCCGGCCGTCCGGCAGGAGCCGAGCCTCGTAGATCCAGCCAGTGGTGATCAGCCGGTACCGGTCGCCGCGTTGCGGCGCCTCCACCTGCGCGCCGGCCGTCCAGGTCTCGGTGCGGTCGCAGAGCGTGCGAAGGCGCTCCACGTCGTCTGGGCCGAGCGCAGCGGCGTTGGCCAGGGAGGCGAGGGCTTGCTGGAATGCGGGGCACGATCTTGTCGGGCGTGAGATGGCGCGCCTCCCGCACAGTATCGACCCGTCCGGGTCAGTCATTGTCACGAGGAGAGGTGCGGCGGGGCTGCGCGGCTTTAACAAACGGTCCGAAGCACCGTCGTTTGTCGGCTCCGCGACGGCGGATTCTGTATCCGACTCCGCCGTCGCCGCGGCGGGGCCGCGGAATCCGCCTGGCGGGCGACGTCGGCCGAGGCCGGCCGCGATCAGGCGAGGCCGGTCTTCCCCGGCATATGATAGAAGGCGATCGCCGCCAGGCGGTGGCGGTTGAGAAGGGTCACGGACCCGCCCTTGAGCAGGATGTGGCCTTCCCGGCGCAGCTGCTTGAGCGTGCGGTTGATGTGCACCAGGCTCAGGCCGAGGGCGTCGGCGAACACCCCCTGCGTCAGCGGAATGCGGAACGTGTCTCCCTTGACCAGGCCGACCGCCTCGAGCCGATCACAGAGTTCGAGCAGCAGGTGCAGGATCCGCTCGCGTGCGGTGAGCTGGCCAATACGGACCATGTGATCCAGCAGACGATCCTGCTTCTGGACGACCGCCTCGTTCATCGCCCGGGCCAGGGTGTCGCGCGCCTCTGCGCCGCCGATGAAAGGGTTGGTCCAGTCCATCACCTCGAGCCGCGTGATCGCGACGACGGCGCGACCTCCGAGGTCCGATTGCTCTTCGATGAGGAACGGGTCGCCCGGCAGCAGGAACGAGAAAATCTGGCGGCGTCCGTCCGGGAGGATGCGCATCTCGCACGCCCAGCCCGAGAGGATCGCGCCGCGCTTGACGCCCTGGTCCGGAGCGCAGCGCAACTGGACCCCGGGTTCGAAGCGTTCGACCGTGCGCCAGAAGGCGCGGACCTGCTCCACCTGGAGCGCCTGCAATCCGCCGAACGCGCTGAACGTGACCGGCGTGGTCGTAGAACGCACCGCCTGTGCGGCTGCTGACATCGTAGGCCCCTCCACCAAACCGCTGGCTCACCAAGACGCGGCGGCCGGAGGCCTGGGCGCCCCCACCTCGCCGGCGTGACCTCGTATCCCCCAAGGTCCGAGTGCAGTCTGCCGCCTCGTTCGCTCCTTTGAAAACATCGTTTTTGGTTAGATCGCTAACGAAAGTGTGTGCGTCCCATCATTTGAATGGTCTGCGTGCGCCGCTTGGATCAGTTGAGAATGAGCTTTGCCTCATTCCCCGCGCTTTACTGTCGGCCGGCGCCGGGTGGAAAGTACAACCTGCGATATAAACAGGCGCCGCGGATCCGGAGTGCCTTGCCCAGCAGGGTTGCGTCGGAACGAAAGCCGCGACGGCCCATGCCCCTCGTTCGCATTTGACGTCTCGGGTCTCCCCCGGCGGTGCGAGGGTCGCCACGCATCGTCGTGAAGGATCTGCGCCGCCAGGTCCGACCGCCCGCACCGCGGGTCGAAGGGAGGGCCCATGCACGGACAGCCGGCGCCGGTGATGAGCTTTGAGCGGCCTGGCGAAGAGCCGGCGCGTGGCCCTGTGGCGGCCGTGATCGGCGGCGCCGGGTTCATCGGCTCCCACCTGTGCGAGGCGCTGCTCGCACGCGGCCGCGAGGTCGTGTGCATCGACAGCTTCCGGCGCGGCTCGATCCACAACCTCACGGGCCTGATCGGCCAGCGGCGGGGGGCGGTGGTCAGCCACGACGTGCTGCGGCGCATCCCTGACGAACTGCCGCGTTTCGACGAGATCTACCATCTGGTCGGTGCGCCGGAGGGCAGGGGCATGGACGAGCGCGTGCAGGCGCGCCGCGCCGTCCGCATGGCGGTGAGGGTCCTGGACCGCGCCGCCCGCGACGGCGCGCGGGTGCTGCTGGCCTGCCGCGGCGGCGATCCTGCCCCGGGCGCGACGCAGAACGTGATGGCGCACCTCTTCGCCCGGTGTGCGGAGAAGCGGGGCGTGAGCCTCGACGTGGTCGCCGCCGCCCACCTTTATGGTCCCCGGATGCCGCTGGAGAGCGGCTGCGGGGTCTCCGACTTCGCCCTGCGGGCGCTGCGGGGAGAGCCGATCCGGATCTCCGATCCCCGCACGACGCTGCGGCTCCGTTTCGTCAGGGACGAGGTGGACGGCTGGATCCGCCAGCTTGAGGGGCGACCGGGCGCCGCCTCGCGCCTGGCTGCCGAACCGGCGGAGATCACGCACGCGGCCCTGGCGCGCGCCATCCTGGAGCTGACCGGTTCCGCCTCCGCCCTGAGCATCCCGGCGGCCTCCGCCGCCGGTCTTGCGGCGCGGTCCGCGGCGGACGGGATGCGCGGCGTCGGCGCCGCCGGGGCGGCGGGCGGCACCCCGCTTCGGGAAGGGCTGAGGATGACGCTCGAGGATCTCGCCTGCCGTTTCGGCGTCACGTCCCCAGCGGCCCGTCAGCGGGTCGGCTAGGATCCCCCGGGCCCGCTCGCCAGCGTCAGCGCCGGCGCTGTGTCGTCCGGGGCGGTGCCGTCGCCGGCGGCGCACTGCACGCGCGTCAGGCCGCCTGTCCATTCCGCGGCGGTGGCGGGCCGGCTCGGCTCCGGGCGTGCCGCCGCCTGCGCGGCGGGAAAAAGTCCAAGGATGGGCCCGGTCAGCGGGGCTCCGGCGAAGGCGCCGAGCACGAATGCTCCGATGGTCGCCCAAACAGCGACGGTCCTGGTGATCAGCAATCGCAGTCCTCCTGTCCCGCCTCGGAGCCTCGCCCCGCAGCGGGAAAGCCGCGGCATCAATTGATGAAAGCGCCTCGGCCTGCGACTTCCCGTCGCAGAGCTTTGCTGCGCCCAGCCGCAGGGGGCGGCCCGTCGTCCCGAACCTTTCCCGTCCGGCCTCGTTTTCGCGAGCGGCCTCTAGGATGGACCGCGTGGCGCCCACCACCTGCATGGACGACGACCCCACAGAGCGCCGGCTGCCAGTCGGCGTCGGCCTCCTGCTCGCGGTCGGAGTCTCCGTCCTCCTGTGGAGCGGTCTCGTCGCCTTGCTCCTGCGCGCCTGACGCAGGGGTCCGCCGGGCGCGGTTGCAGCCGGACGGGGGCGTTTCCAACCACGCTCCGACCGGCTCAAATGACATGGCGGCGGCGCGGGCGCTCGCCGCCAATGCCTCCATGCCAAAGAGCGCGCTTCGCCCCGCCTCCGGTCGAACGCCGCCGCCGTCGAGCCGGGGGTGACGCGGCTTGCCCCGCTTCCTTCTCAGACTGATCGCGGCGGACCGCCTGGGTTATGCGGCGATGCAGGCGATCCTGCTCCAGGCCGCCGGGGTCCTGATCAACTTCGCCACGGGGGTCATCACGGCCAGGGTGCTGGGAGCGGAGGGCCGCGGCGTGTACGCGGCGGCGACCACCTGGGCGATGCTGGCCGGCTCGTTGGCGACCGTGGGTCTCGCCGACGCCGTCCTCATCCAGGCGCGCAAACGTCCCGAGGTCTCGCGCGCGACCGTCGCGTGCGGGCTGCTGGCGGGACTTGGCCTGGCCACCCTGCTGTCGCTGATCGCGTTCTTCAGCATGCCGCTGCTGCTGGGCCGCCAGGCGTCGGTCGCCCTGGACCTCGCTCGCGCAAGCCTCGTCCTGGCCCATCTCGGCGCAGTAAGCGTCATCGTGCGCCAGGTGTATGCGGGCCAGGGGCGCTATCTCGCCGCCAATCTGACCGCCTTTCTCCCGACAGCCTTCCACGCCCTCCTGCTCGTGGGGTTCCTCCTGAGCGGCCGGCTGACCGTCGCTACGGCGATCGCCAGCGTGGCCGGGGGCTCGATCCTCGCCCTCGCCCTGCTGCTTCCGGCCCTGCTGCGCGACCTGCAGGGGCCGCTCTCGGCCTGGCGCGGCGCCTGGCGTGACCTCAAGACGTTCGCCCGCCGGGCGGTGTTCGCCGACCTGTTCGGCATGGCCGCGACCTGGGCGGACCGGATCGTCCTGATCCACCTGCTCGCACCGGTCCAGCTCGGGGTCTACGTGGTCGCCGCGAGCCTGGCGCAGCGGATCACCATCTTCACACCCAAGACCGGGCTGCTCCTCTCCGCCATGAGCGGCGAGCGGCCCGAGCACGCCGCGCAACTGCACCACCTGGCGCTGCGGGTGACGATCGCCTCCTACCTGCCGGTCGTGGCGGCGCTGTTCCTCGTCGACCGGCTGCTGATGACCACGATCTACGGGGCGGAGTTCGCCGCCGCCGTCCTGGTCTTCCGGATCCTGGTGATCGACCGGGTGCTGAGCCGCCTGGCGGCCGTGTCCTCGCAGCTCTACCTGGCGCTCGGCCGCCCAGGGCTGAACTCGGCCATCCGTGGGGTGGAGCTGGCGGTGATGATCGGGCTCATGCTGCTCCTCACCCCCGAGCACGGCGCAGCGGGCGCAGCCTCCAGTCTGCTCGGCGGCACCGTCGCGCGCCTGCTGCTGGCGTGGGGCGGCCTGGTCGGCCAGCTCCGCGTGCCCTTTCCCCGCCTGTGGCTGAACCGCGCCGACCTGGCGGGCCTCAGAGCCACCCTGGACTGACTTCGGAGGCGCCCATGGCCGTTCTCGACCTGGTGGATGAAGACGCGCAGACGCGAACCGCCCCGCGCCGGCGCACGGTCACGGGGGAACTGGCCGACAGCACGCGCTTCTCGCGTTTGATCCCGCAGTGGGAGGAGCTGGTCGCCCGGGCAGCCTACGGGAACGTCGCCATGCATCCGGCGGTCGCCGACGCGGCCGCCCAGAGCGGAGCCGCCGTGCTTGTCGCCCTCGCCTGGAGCGGTGAGGACGGCGATCCTGGCCGGAGGCTCGTCGGCGCCTGGATCTTCACCGAGGGCGAGCTCTTCCGGAGCTGGACGGTGCGGGCGCTGGTCTCGCCGCCGGACCGCAACCTGATCCTCGGCGCGCCCGTGATCGACCGGGCGTTCACGGACGAGGCGATGGCCGCCCTCGTTGACGCCATCGCCGCCGACCGCGCCCTGCCGCGCCTGCTGCATCTGCGGGAGTTCCCGGGCGGCGGGGAGATGGCCGAGGCCCTGCGGCGGGCGCTCGTCCGACGCGGCGGCGCCTTCAGCGTCCGGCGACGCCTGGTCCGGCCGAAGCTCACGCCCCGGCCCGACCCGGACGCCTACCTGGCCGAGGCCCTGTCGCCAAAGCGGCGAGGCGGCCTGCGCCGCTGCCGGCGTCGGCTCGAGGAGATGGGCCGGGTCGAGGTGACCCGCCACGACGCGCCGGACGAGGTGCGGGAGACGTTCGAGGCGTTCCTGGTCCTGGAGGCCTCGGGCTGGAAGGGGGAGGGCGGAACGGCGCTGGTCCAGCGCAGCGCTCCCTTCGTGCGCCGGATGGTCGGACGCCTCGCGGAGAGCGGGCGGGTGACGATCTGGGCGCTGCGGCTCGACGGTCGTCCGGTGGCGATGGAGGTCCTGCTGCACGACGGGAACGTCGTCTACGGCTGGAAGTCGGCCTACGACGAGACGCTGAGGTCGCTCGCGCCCGGCTTCCTGCTCCTGGAGCACGTGACTCGCCACCTGCTGGGTGACGCCTCCCTCGCCTTCGCCGACATGTCCAACAACCGCGAGTTCGCCGACACGAACGGCGTCGCCGCCTTCTGGACCGATCGCCACGAGATCCTCGACGTCCTCGTCGCCCTTGGACCCCGCGAAGCCGCCCTGCTGCAGGCCGCCGCGGTCGCCGGGCGCCTGAGATCCGCGTGCGGGGAGGTGGTGCGGCGCCTGTCGCCGCGGAGCTCTCCGGCTCCGCAGGCGGGGGCCTCGGGTCCGGAGGGCGCCTGACGTCCCGGCGACCTTCGCCATGCTTTGGATGCAATTACTGGTTCCGCTGTGGTCCGGGCGGGGGTGGCGCAAGTCATCAGCAGGCGGGATGCATGGCGACTCTGGACGCAGAACAATTCGTGCGCGGCGTGGGCGTGAACGTGCACGTGAGTTGGACGAAACATCCGTATTCGGACACTACGAAAGTCATAGAGGCGTTGGATTATCTCGGAATTGACAGCATCCGGGACTACATCAACATCGCCTCGTTCCCGATCTACAAGCAGCTCGCGGCGGCGGGGATCCGCTTCGATCTCATGCTCAATCCGGTGGTCGGGATCGACAGCTACATCGGCTGGGCGCGTGCGCTCGAGCAGTCCTATCCGGGATCCGTCTCCGCCCTGGAGGGACCGAACGAGGTCGACAAGCAGGCGGTGAGCTTCCAGGGGCTGACCGGCTACGCCGGCGCGGTCGCGACGCAGAAGGCGCTCTACGCCCGGGCTAACGCCGACCCGGTCTTGAACGACGTGCCGGTGTACAACCTGAGCCTCGCCGGCATCGACCCGCCCGAGTACGAGGCCGTAGGGGACCTCTCCGCCCACGCGGACTACGGCAACATCCACAGCTACTACCAGGCCGGCCAGCAGTCGTGGGGCTACAGCTTCGCCGACCCTCGGTACACGCTGCAGGCCTGGATCGAGTCCGGCCAGTGGAGCGCGCCCGGTCGGGGCGTCGTGATCACCGAGACCGGCTCCACCAGCTCGGCCGGCACGGTGATCGGGGTCACAG
Organism: Phenylobacterium sp.; assembly: GCF_041913825.1. GTDB lineage: Bacteria > Pseudomonadota > Alphaproteobacteria > Caulobacterales > Caulobacteraceae > Phenylobacterium. The sequence continues at coordinate 54,899 of NZ_JAYSEO010000024.1, read as the reverse complement.
AGGAGGTGCAGGCCAGGCAGATCCTCAATTCCCTGTTCGCCGCCGCCAAGCACGGGGTTGCGGCCACCTACCTCTACGAGCTGGTCGGCGCGAACGCGGATCCCGGCAGCGTCGAGGGGCAGTACGGCCTGTTCCGCAGCGACTGGACCCCCAAGCCGGTGGCCCACGCGCTGCACAACCTCACCACCATCCTGACGACCGGGCCGGGCGCGGCCACGGGATCCGCGGCGCCGGCCTACACCGTCAGCGGCCTGCCGCTGACCGGCGCCAGCCTGCTGTTCCAGGAGGACGACGGCGCCTACGACATCGTGGTCTGGGCGGAGCCGGACCTCTGGGACCAGGCCTCACGCACGGCGCTCACGGCGCCCGCCAGCGCCATCAACGTCTCGCTCGGCGCGACCTATGCCCGCGTGGCGGTCTACGACCCCCTGGTCGGCGAGGCGCCGGTGCAGACGTTCAGCAACGTGAGCAGCGTGCGCCTGTCCCTAACCGACCATCCGCTGATCATCGAGGTCGCAGGCGCGGCCCCGCCAGCGCCGGGCGATCCGCCGCCGGCGCCGTCCTCTCCCGGAGGCGTGGTCTGGACCGGCACCGCGCAGAACGACTGGAAGGCCGGCACCGACGGCGGCGACACCCTGTCCGGCGCCGCCAGCACCGATGTCCTCGCCGCAGGCAAGGGCGCAGACCTGGTCCAGGGCGGCTCGGAGAACGACACGCTGCTGGGCGGCGAGGGCGACGACCGGCTGTTCGGCGAGGCGGGCCGCGACATCCTGCGGGGCGGGCCAGGCGACGACACCCTGTCCGGCGGTGACGGCGACGTGGACTTCTTCGTGATGGAGCGGGGCGGCGGGCACGATCTGGTGACCGACTTCATGCTCCATGAGCGGGTCGACCTGCGCGAGTTCGGGCCGGACGGGCATGGCTATGCGCTGACCCAGGCCGCCGACGGCGCTCTGATCAGCCTCGGCGACACCAGCCTCCTCCTGATGGGCGTCCAGGCCTCACGGCTGCGGGACGGCAACTTCATCTTCGAATGAGAGCCGCCGCGCGCCCTCACTCGAGCTCGACAGAGCGGCCGAGGCGAGGGCGATGCAGCGTCCGCTTCTGGAACTGCAGCGGCCGGCTGACGGCGAGGCTGAACATCGGGCTGTAGGCGTAGCTCACGTCCGTGACGATCACGCTCTCGCCGGCCCGCAGGGACCCTGCGGGCAGGCTGGCCGGCGCGTCGCCGACGTAGGCGGGGCCGAGCACCTGCCAGTCGCGCCGGATCACGCCCTTGTCGTCGGCGCTGAAGCTCATCACCCGCTCGCCCAGCGCGGCGCCGGGGAACGGCGCCATCATGGCCGGACCGGCGGCGAGCACGTCCTGCAGTTCCGTCGGGCTGAGGCTCCGCTCCCGCGCCACCACGTCGCCGATCGCGGCGCCCACATGGGCGAGCTTCCGCTGCGCCTGGACGGCCTGCACGACCTCGATGGTCCCGAAGAACAGCAGGATCAGCACGGGCGCCAGGAAGGCGAACTCCACGAGCACGGCGCCCCGCTCTTCCCGGAGGATCGCAAATAGCGCCCGCCTCACCGGAAGGGCTCGTTCTTGAACAGCATGTGCGCCGTCATCCGCGCCGTCCCGGGCGGTCCGTGCGTGAAGCCGTCGCCGAGGAAGGGCGTGAACATCGGCCAGTCGTAGGTGGCGGTGACCAGCATGATGGCGTTGGCCCCGCCGTTGACGAACCGATCCTCCTCCGGCCGCGCCTGGTCCTGGGCCGCCGCGGCCTGGGCGAAGGTGGCCAGCGGCCGCACGTTCACGCGCAGGCGCGCCAGGCAGGTGGGCGGCGGATCGAACATGCCCTCGCAGATCAGGGCCTTGAACGCCGCTGCGCCGCCTGCGCCGCTCGCCTGGCCCGTCCGGATGTGACGCGAGGCCGCGAGCACGGCGTCGTCGAAGCTCGCCGACACCATGCCCGCGATCCCGTGCTGGATCGCCCCCAGCAGCAGGCCGAGGAAGAGCGGGACGAGGAGGGCGAACTCCACCGCCGCCGCCCCGGAGTCGCACCTCTTCAGGCTGGTCACGGGCATCTTCGTGTCGCTGCTCCACTACGCAGGCCGGCTCTCATTTGAGGCGGAGGCCCGCCCTACGGCCGCGCTTAGTCTTCCGCAGAGCGGACCACGGGAGCTGATCATTTGAACGTCCGTCGATACGCACGCCGACGGCTGTGGCGCCTGGCCGGCGACACCGGAGGGGCCATGGCTGTCAGCCTGGCGCTGGCCCTGCTGCCGCTCACCATCGCCACGGTGGGCGCCCTCGACCTGCACCGGGCCCTTTCGGCCCGGACCCAGCTCCAGGACGCCCTGGACGCCGCGGCCCTCGCCGGCGCGGGCGCGGTGACGGCGAAGGCCTCGCCGGCGACCGCCGGCGACGACGAACGCCTGACGGAGGTGGCGGCCCGCGCGTTCCAGGAGAATCTCGGCGCGGGACGACCGGATTTCCAGGTCACCCGCCGCGCGTTCCGGTTCGACCGCGACCATGCCGGGGTGGTCGTCGCCGAGGCCGAGGCGGAGATCCCGACGATCCTCGGCCAGCTCGTGATGGCGGGCCAGCCGCTGCGGGTGACGGCGCGCGCGGAGGTCGTCCGCGGCGCGAAGAACCTGGAAGCGGCGCTGGTGCTCGACGTGACCGGGTCGATGCGGGGCCAGAAGCTGACGGCGCTGAAGTCCGCGGCCAAGGACCTGGTGGACCTGCTGGTCCAGGACGAGCAGACGCCCTTCTATTCCAAGGTGGCGCTGGCGCCCTACGCCGCGACCGTGAACCTCGGCGGCCTGGCGGACGAGGCGCGGGGCGAGGCGCGGAAGAACTGCACCAGCTATGGCTGCGCGCGGTTCCGGTTCACGTCGGCTTCCGGCGATCCGCAGGAGTTCAGGGCGACCACCTGCGTGACCGAGCGCACCGAGCGCGAGCAATACACGGACGCGGGCTTCCGGCAGGCGCCGGTCGGCTTCAACTACGCCGGCGCCGCGAACCCTTGCCTGGGCAGCCAGGTCCGGCCCCTGAGCTCCGACCGCGCCGCGCTCAAGGCGTCGATCAACGGCTATGTGGCCGAGGGCTACACGGCCGGCCACATCGGCCTGGCCTGGGGGTGGTACGCGCTTGCGCCGGGCTTCGCAGGTCTGTGGCCCGTGGAGAACCGCCCCGCCGACTACGACCGTGACAGGCTGCTCAAGGTGGTCGTCCTGATGACCGACGGCATGTTCAACACCGCCTACCGCGACGGGGTCGTGGCGGCCGAGGACTCTCGGCAGGACTGGAACGCCCGCCGGGAGCAGATCCCGGGCAGGGCGACCAACGGCGACGCCTTCCACCAGGCCCGCGCGCTCTGCGACGGCATCAAGGCCCGCGGCGTCCTTGTCTATGCGGTCGGGTTCGATCTGGGCAGCCAGTCGGCGGCCGATGCGGCCGCCTCCCGCGCGCTCATGGCCCACTGCGCCAGTTCGCCGGACCACGTCTACCTGCCGGAGACGGGCGCCGACCTGAAGGCGGCCTTCCACCAGATCGGCGAGGAGATCTCCGCCCTGCGCCTCTCGCGCTGATCGCGGGTTTGGGGGGCTGCTCAGCCCGCCTGGCGGATCGCCCCCCACCGGCCCGCCAATCTCGCCCGGTCGCGCCGCCGCACGGCGGCAAGGTCGCCCGGGCAGGCTTCGTCTCGGTCGGCCTCCGCGGAATTCAGCCCGACCACGGGCATGGCCGGATCTACCTCTTCAGGTGGTCCTCGAACCACCGCACCATCGCCTGCATGGCCTCCGTGGCGTAGGCGTCGGTCTTCGCCGGGTCGCCCTTGACGTAGAAGTCGTGGTCGGCCCCGGCGAACAGCCTCAGTTCCGACTCCACCCCGGCCTTCTCGAGAGCCTGGCGCATGGCCGCCCCTTGGGAGGGCGGCACGCCCCTGTCGGCGTCGCCGTGCAGGATCAGCGTCGGCGGATCGCGCGCGTCGATGCTGTGGATCGGTGAGACCGACGCCAGCAGCGTGTCGTCGAAGGCGATGGCGCCGGCCTTGGGACGGCCCTGGAGGAGGGCGGCCAGGTCGGTGGGCGGGAAATAGGCGACGACGGCGGCGATGCGGTTGCCCGAACGCTCCACGGGGTCGGTGGCCGCGGGATCGCCGTCGTCGGCCATCATTCCGGCCACGAGCGCCAGATGTCCCCCGGCGCTCGCGCCCCACGCACCGATGCGCCTGGGATCGGCGCCGTAATCGGCGGCGTGGAGCTTGATGTGACGCATCCCGCGCCGGACGTCTGCGACCGCGTCCGGAACCTGGAAGCGGGGCGCCGAGGCGTGGTAGAGGGCGACGACGGTGAAGCCCCTGTCGATCAGCGCCTGATAGCGGGCCTGGCGTTCTTCCGGCGGGGCCCACGACGATCGCCAGCCGGCCGACACCATGTTGACCACAAGCGCGCCGTTGGCGTTTCTCGCCGGCTTGAAGACGTCGTAGGTGAGCGCCATGCCGTCGCGGTGGCCGTAGACGACATCGCGGACATAGGTCGCCGTCTTCAGTTCCGCGGCCGTCGGCGCTCGCAGGGCGCTGCGAGGGTAGCCGCTGAGCGGCGGGCCCGGGTCGGGCGTCGGCCGGACAGGAACCTGCGCCGAACTCACGCCGCCGAAGCCGACCGCCGACGCGAAGGCGAGCGCCGCGCCCCATAGCCAGGCCATGATCTTCCCCGTGCCTTTACTCTTGGAGCCTAGCGGCTCTCTTGGAGCCTAGCGGCGCCTGCGTCCCGGCGCCAACAGCGTCCGCCGCCGTCGCGGCGACGCGGATGGTCAGGGGCCCGACCTCATAGGCCGCGCAAGCTAGAGGGCGACGGCGGATCCCAGGCGCGATCCCGGACGGCCATTCAGCGCTGGGCTGGAGGCGAAAGCCGAGATCATTGGCCGGGCGGCGCGACTAGGCGGCCAGGCTGCCATCGGCGCGCCACATGGCGACGATCCCGAGCTGGCCGAGCGTCGTGAACATGCGGGCCAGGTCCCGCTGGTTGTTCCGCAGGATGCGGACGACGTCCCTGCGCCCGAAGCTGGCGACGGGGAGGGTGGCGCCCTTTGGGGAGAGGTCGCAGAGGCCCAGCTCCGCCAGTGCGCCCACACGGCGACGCACCGTTTCCGCGGGCAGGCCCAGACGTCTCGCAAGCTGAGCCGCGCTTGCGGGCTGCTGCCGCTCCGCGCTCAGTCCAGCCTCGAGGGGCAGGTGCTCGTGCGTCGAGCGGAGCAACTCGAGCCAGACCGTTGACGTGACCACATCGCCCAGCTCGGCCGAGAGGACCCCGACGAGACGAAGGAGGTATTCGGCCGACGCCCTCGCCACCGCCCGCAGCGGAGGCGCGCCTTCCCAGGGAGGCGCGGAGGAGGGCTCGAAAGGGAAGCCGAGGCTCGCCAGGCGGCTGAAGAGCGCCACCGCTCGGGCGTAGCCCGCCTCGGCGGCCGCGCGGTGAGAGGTGGCCCTGACGACCCAGCCGGGCACAATCACCCCGGCGGGGGTCGTGCGGTAGACGCCGACCAGGGCCAGGCGCGCGACGCGCCGGCGCGCCGTCTCGAACGGAATGCCCAGGGATTGGGCTACGGCGTTGATACTGATCGGGCGGCGTATCGCCTCCGGAGGCGGGCTGTCGTAGGTCGCGTATCGGCGATTGAGTCCCGGGTCCCGAAGAACCGGCTCCACGTTTGCCTGGGTGACCGCCAGCATGATGAGCGCGTCGACGAGATCGAGCGGGCCGCGTCCAAGCCGCACCTGGTCCAGGAGGACGTCGGCGGAGGCGCGAAGCACCGCCTGGGGTAGCTTGAGTGCCACGCTCCTCTCCGCCTCTGCGCTGCGTCCTCTCCAGGTTGAAGGATGATAGTTTGCTTCTGCGGTCTCAGGCCATGCGGCAGCCCGCCCGCGCCAGTCGCCCTGCCACTCGCTGCGCGTCGCGTCCGTTCGATGGCGCGGGCGCCCTGGCAAAGGCAGTCGAAGCGATAGCGCGGCGCGTCATCAGCGAACACGAGCTTCCGGCGCCGCCCTGGTCTGGACTTTCCACCCAGCTGCCAAGAGGGGGCCGCAGACCGCTTCTGGCGCATGACGGCCAAGCACGCCTCAGGCGAAGACCGTCTTGCTGAGCAGGACGTCCACCTTCTGTACGTGGGCGGGGACGGCGAGAAGGCGGTTCATCCGCTCCACGTCGCGGAAGATGTCTCCCCCGCCGCCAGCCACATGTGCGTCGCGGCTGGCGATACTTGGGAACGCTTCGAAGATGGCGAATGTGGTCTGCGAATGCCGTACTGCGTACCAGGGGCCCGTGCCTGGCTCGTCCTCCACGCATGCTCGAATGTCGTGGAGCATCTGCAGCACTTCGTCCTCCCGCCCTGGGAGGGCCTCGACAAGGATGTAGAAGGCTTTCGGGCCCTCTTCGCCGTCCCCTCCGGTCATTACGACCCCGCGATGCTGCTCGTCGTTGGTCATGATCAAGGTCTGCTCCCTCGCGTCGAGCGCAGTGAATCCGGGCCGGAGCCCAATCTGCCGCCGAGAGCGCAGCCGGGGTTGCGCGCTTGACCTGAAATCTTGCCCAAAACTCCGATGAACCTTTACGCTGTGGTTGGTCCGGCAAGGAGGTCCGCGTGACCCAGGCTCTTCGGGACGCGATAGACCGCTACGCCCGGACCCACGCCGACGCCGCCGGTATCGCTGGGACGCCTGTTCGCGGAATGAGCCTGGTGCGCTCGATTTCGGCGGGGGAGCTGCGGCACGCGATCGACCGCCCGCTGATCTGCCTGGTCGTCCAGGGGACAAAGCAGGTGACCACGCGATCTCAGTCTCTGGCGTTTCGCGCTGGCGACTGCATGCTGCTTACGGCTGACGCCGTCACGGTCAGCCAGATCACTCAGGCCAGCCCGAGCACGCCCTATCTCTCGTTCGCACTCAATCTCGACGCGGCCATCATCGCCGAACTCAGCGCCGAGATGAACGCGGTCGCGTCCGAGGGCGGCCCAGCGCTTCGGCTGCAGCCCACTGATGCAGAGGTGGCCGACACCGCCCTGCGGCTCGTCAACCTTCTCGATCGCCCGGCGGCCATGCCCGTGCTCCAGGCGCAGATTGTGCGGGAGCTGCACTACTGGCTGCTGGCTGGCGACCAAGGCCCAGCGATGCGCCACATGGGGCTGCCGGACAGCCGCTCGCGGCGGATCGCCCGCGCCGTCGAGATCGTCCGCACAGACTTCGCTGCGCCCCTGTCTGTCGCGCAGCTCGCATCGGCGGCCGGCATGAGCACCTCAACCTTCCACCACCACTTCCGAGCCGTCACCTCACTCTCCCCCTTGCAGTTCCAGAAGCAGCTGCGGCTCATCGAGGCGCGACGCCTGATGCTGGCGAAGGGGCTGAAGCCCAGCGTCGCGGCCCACAAGGTCGGCTATGAGAGCGTGTCGCAATTCACGCGCGAGTATCGCCGCCTCTTCGGACAGCCGCCGGCGCGCGAAACTCGGCAAGCTCAGCGCGCGCTTCGGTCTGCCTGACGCCCAGGGACTCCTAGGCGGTTGCCTGAGCCGGTCCGGCGTGGAAATGGTCGTGGGAAGAGCGGCCGGGCTCTGCCCCGCGCTGCCGACATGCAGGTCCTCCTGAAGGTCCGTCAGCGGTCGCGAGCCGACGGCCGGTGGCAGGGCCAGCCAAGGTCTGCTTCGCGGCGAGCAGTGAATATCCGCTCGGGGTCGCGAGCGGACCTTGGCCCCTGTCCAGCAAGCGGACGTCGGCGTCGGAGCACAGAGCGCCGACCACTAGGGCCAGCTATGCGTAGAGAGCGCACTCCGCCCTCGCCGTAGCCTTCCGCCGCAGGCAAGCCTGCGACATCGGAGGATGGAGCCTTAGCATCAGACACCTGCCAAGCTGGGACCACACGAGCAATCCTGATGCGCTACTTCACAGCCACGGCCCGTCCCATCGTCACTGACCTTGCCTCGACGCTGGTCTTTTATGGCGTCTACCTGGCGACGGGGTCAGCCCGGCTGGGCGCCGCGCTTGGGCTCGTGATCGCCTTGGCTCAGCTTTCGGTTTTCCTATTCCGTCGCCTTCGACCGCCCGGCCTCCTGATCGTGAGCATAGGCCTGACCCTAGCCTTGGGGAGCCTCACCTTCCTCACCGTCGATGCGCGCTTCCTGCTGATCAAGCCTGCGCTGATCTCCCTGGTGCTCGGGGTGACCATGCTGCCGCGCGGATGGGTGACGAGCTATGTTCCCCCGCTCGCTCGTGAGCTTCTCTCAGACCGCACGTTCGATCACGTCGGCTGGGGGTGGGCGGCGCTGATGTTCACGAGCGCGGCCGTGAACGTCGCAGCCGTTGCGCTCCTCCCCCCGGATAGAGCCGCTGTGTTCTTCACTCTGTGGGCCGTGGCCTCCAAGTGCGCGCTGTTTATCGGCCAGTACGCAGTTCTACGTCTAAGGGCGGGGCGGCTTTACCGCGAGCGGAGCGCCGCCGAGACGGCGCCTTCGTCCAATTGAACGTTGGCGGCTCGGTAGGTGGCCGGTCCGCCAGGGTCGCGAGCGGCGATTGCTCCAGGCCGAGCAGCAGGCCTTCCGAAGGTCCGCTCCCGACCCGTTGCGGAGCTTCGATCCGGGCGGCCAGTCGGCGGCCGAAGCGGCCGCCTCCCGCGCGCTCATGGCCCACTGCGCCAGCTCGCCGGACCACGTCTGCCTGCCGGAGACGGGCGCCGACCTGAAGGCGGCCTTCCACCAGATCGGCGAGGAGATCTCCGCCCTGCGCCTCTCGCGCTGATCGCGGCTCTGGGGGTCGATGGGCGGGGTGCTCAGCCCGCCTGGCGGATCGCCCCCCACCGGCCCGCCTTCGCACCCCAGACGCGTTGACCCCGTCCGAGGGGGCGCGGTGCGATCCGGCGGCGGAGCACAAGGCCGACCCATTCCTGGCCTTCATCCACGTCGCGCTATCCGTTCTGGCTGCGCCGGACGGTGAGTCCTCCTAGATCAGCTTCCGCATCTCCCGCGACATCACGGCCTCACGAGGCGCAACCGTCAGTACGTAGCTCCCCGCCGGTGGCGTACAGGCGAAGGCTTCCTTGCCGGGACCATTGAGGTCGAGCCATTCGAGCCCTTGCTCGAGCGTCAGGATCGAGGGCGTGCGGTCGTGGATCGGCTCGACGTCAGCGCAGGCCGGCCCGGTGACGAATGCGAAGCTCTCCAACCCTTCGGGGAAGTCTTCAGGGTTCGAGCGCTCCCAGATCCCGGCGAAGTAGCGGACGCCGCCACTCCGCCACGTGATCTCGTGGCGCGTCTTCGGCTGGCCCTTTTTCCAGCCGGGCGGTTCGCTGTACTCGATGAAGGAGGTGAGCGGCACGAGACAACGCCGCTTCCTGTAGGACTCTCGGAACGTCGGCGCCGTGTCCACGGTCTCGAAGCGGGCGTTCGTACACATCGCCCGCCAATCCTTCACGGCCTTCCGATGGAAGAACGGCACGAGCCACCAACGGACGTCGGCGGCGTAGAGGCCGGCGCGAGGGTTCTCCGGATCGTCGGGCCGGATGATGGTCGCGCGGTTGGTCGGCTTAAGCGGCTCGCCTGGCGGACGGTTCGAGGCCGCACCCTCGAACCTCAGCGGAATGTGGAGTTGCGAGAATTCGGCTGCGATCTCGGCGAGCTTGCCGTTGAAGCGGTATTCGTTGCACATCACGAGAGCTAACGTCCGCTAGGGGCGCGTGTCGAGATGTCTGCCTCAGCCCCATGACCGACCGCGGAGCCATGGCTGCCCAGCATTGCACGCGCCGGAATCGGACGGGCCGGTCACCCCGCAGGCTGCAAAGCCCGTCGCATCCGGAGGTGGAGGACACGATGATCGACCCGCGGACCTCACGCCTGCGCCGTCCCTAGAACCGCCGGCTGAATCGGAAGGTCACGGTGCGGGGGCTCGGTGGGGTGATGATCTGCTCACGGCCGATCAGGTAGGGGTTGCCGTAGGCGAAGGTGTTGGCCTGGCTGTTCAGCGGGTTATCGACGGCGGCGCTCAGCGTCCAGTCCGGCGTCGCCAGGCTGGCGACCCCACGCAGGCCCACGACATCGCCCATCGCGTGAGCCTGATCCGCGTCGAAGGTGAAGTAGGACGCGCCCACATAGGAGGCCTGGCCCTGCAGGCGCAGGGTTAGCCCCGCGGCCAGTTCCCGGTGGTAGTCGAGGCCAAGGCTGGCCGAGGTCCGCGGAACTCCGGGGAGGGCGGCGCCTTCGCGCCCGCTGAACGCGGGGTCGAACCGGGTGACTTCGGGATCGTTGACCAGCGCCGCGGCGCGCAGGTCGAGCCGCTCGTTGACGCGGAAGGCCGCCTCGACCTCGACGCCTCGGTTGGCGCCGTCGCCGATGTTGGCGGTGTAGGCGACGCCGTCGGCGAGATACTGGTCGCTCTGGACGGACTCCCAGCTGGCGTAGAACACCGCCGCCCGGCCTTGCAGGCGCCCATCGAAGCCCCGGACCTTGGCGCCCAGTTCGAAATTCCACAGCTCGTCGGCCAGGTAGCGACCCGGTGGCGTCCCCGGCGCGCCGAACAGCTGTCCGATCCGCCCGGCGGTGTTGAACCCGCCCGGGCGGTAGCCCTCGGCGGCCTGGGCATAGACTAGGACCTCGGGGCGGACCGCATAGGTGACGAGAAGCTTCGGGGAGAAGCCACTGGCCTCGGCGGATCGACGGGTCTCGCGCTGGCCCGCCGCCTGGGTCACCGTGGAGGCGGTGGTGAAGCTGTAGTCGAACCAGCGCAGACCGGCCGTGGCGGAGAGGCGGGCGGTGGCGTCGAAGGTGACTTCGCCATAGAGCGCAACCTCGTTGATCTCGTCGCGCCGACGCTCGGCATAGGCCGTCGGCGAGCCGGCGGGCAGGGCGTGAAGGTCGGCGGCGAGCCCGAGCGAGCCCTGTGAGGCGAAGGCCCCGATGAGGCCGTGCAGGCGGTGCTCGCCCGGGGTGGCGTAGGTGACTTCCGCCACCGTCAGGTCGATCCGCCTGTTCTCGTCGAACGCCGCCGGGCCAGCCGCGAGGCCGTAGAGCGGGGCGACCGCCGTGGCGTCGTAGCGGCTGTCGAACTGGTGGGAGAGCCGCGAGACCGCGCCCGTCGTCCGGCCCCAGCCGCCTTCGCCAGCCAGGGACACGGAGGCATGGTCGAAGTCGCTGTCGTGGGGCTCGCGCACCAGGGTGTCGCGGGTCCTCGGTCCCAGGCGCCGCAATCCGTACTGGGTGTCCGCGTTGTCGATCGACTGGTGGGTCAGGCCCAGCGTCAGCGTCCAGCTTGGCGTGACAATCGCGCGCAGGGACGCGCGCGCCCCAACCTGGTCGGATCCGTTCGCGCGGCGCAGGCCGAGCGCGGGGTTGGCGATATAGCCGTCCTGGGCCTCCCGGTAGACCACCGCCCGCAGCGCCGCGCGGCCCCGCATCAGCGGCAGGTTGCCCATCGCCTCCAGCTCCGTTCCGCGCCCGCCGCCCTCGGTGAGGCCGACCCCGGCCGACAGGCTGGCGGAAAATCGGTCGAGGTCGGGCTTGCGCGTGACGATCCGCATCACCCCACCCAGCGCGCCGCCGCCGTAGAGGGTGCCCTGCGGGCCGCGCAGGATCTCCACGCGCTCGATGTCGGCCAGGCGCAGGTTCGGGTCAGGGGCGCTGTAGGTGATCGGCACGTCATCGAGATAGAGCGCCACCATAGACTGCGCCTGACCGCTGAAGGCGCCGTCCGACAGGCCGCGGAGCAGCACCTTGTCGCGGCCAGGGCCCAGGTTCGTCACGGTCATGCCGGCGACCTCGCCGGCGAGGTCCTCAAGGCTGGTCAGCGCCTGGCGCTCGAGCACGTCGCGCGGCAGGACCGAGATGGCGTAGGGGGTGCGGCCGGGCAGGTTGGGATAGCGCTCGGCGGTGATCACCACCTCTCCGAGCGCCAGGGGCGCCGGTGCGGGGCGAATGGGTGCGGCCGGGGCTTCGGCCAGGCGGTGGATGATCACCGTGCGGGGATCGGGCCGCCGATAGCCGCAGCCGCTCCCGGCCAGGATGGCGTCGAGGGCGGCGGCCGCTGAAAGGCGGCCCGACAGGGCGGGAGCCTGGCCGCGACAGGCGTCCAGGTCGCCGCCGAGGGAAAGCTCGGCCTGGAGAGCGAAGTCGATCAGCGCCGCCCGGACCGGCTTGGCGGGAATCTGCAACCGTACGACGGGGGCGCTGCGGCCGGCGAACAGGCGCGGCGCAGCCTCGGCGGACGCGGCGCCCATGCAGGCTAGGCCCATGCCCAGCGCCGCGGCCCGGTGTCGGGTGCGGACCTGGCCGAGGTTTCCCTCCGCCATCAGCGCCGCGCTGGCTTGGCCTTCAGGATCACCTCGGGCGGCGTCGTTTCGGCCACGATGGGGGCGAACAGCTCCAGGCGCCGGACCATGGCGGCCTCCTCGTCGACAAGCAGGACGCCCGAGACGGTCACCGCGGCCGCGCTGGGATCGACGCGGATCGGTGTGGCGACATAGCGGTTGAGGTCGGCGACCACCTCTGGAAGCGGCGTGCGTTCGTAGATCAGCTGGCCCGATCGCCAGGCGAAGGCGACGTCCGGCGCCACGTTGCGTTTCCGGGCGCGGCCGCCGGGAGACTGCGCCAGCTGCTCGCCGCGGGTCAGCTGGACTGTCCCCTCCTGGCCGCCCGAGACGGCCACCCGTCCACGGCGAACGGTGATGGCGAGGCGGCCGCCGTGGCTGAGGATGTTGAACTCCGTGCCGAGGACCCGCACCTCGCGCGCGCCGACGGCCACCACGAAGGGGCGGTTCTCCAGATGGGCGACGTCGAAGCTCGCCTCGCCATCGACCAGGGTGACAACTCGTTGCTGGCGGCCCAGCCGCACGCGCAGGGTCGTCGCGCTCCCCAGGGTCAGGCGCGAGCCGTCGGCGAGGGCGATCTCGCGCGTCTCGCCGCGGCGGGTGACGTAGTCCGTGTATGAGGGCGCAGTCAGGTGCGGCGTCACCACGGTGGCGACGATCGCCGCCGCCGCGGCCACGCCGAAGCCGAGCAGCAGGCGGCGTCGCGGGGGGCGGCTGGCGCGCGGCGGGCGCAAGGCGGCGATGTCGGCGGCCAGCGGCGCGGCTTCCTGGGCCTCGGGAGGAAGCCCGTCCAGATCGACCCAGACCGCCTCGACGGCGTGGTAGGCGTCGGCATGCTCGGGATCAGCCTCCAGCCAGGTCTGGAACGCCGTCCAGTCCGCCAGGCTGGCGTCGCCCTGCAGCCTGGCGAACCAGTCGGCGGCGGCCTGATGGATCGGATCTTGAGCGGCGGGCTTGGTCATCGACGGTCTGCGCCTTCTTCGCGCGCGGTCCTGGGCGGGCATCGCCCTAATGACGCCAGGGCGGCCGAGGGCCCACCCAGCATTCCGACGAGGCGATGCAGGCTGGCCACAGTCATCGCCCCACCTTGCTGACCAGATGGCCGAGGGCGAGGCTGATGTGCTTCTCGACAGCGCTGCGCGAGATGCCGACCCGCTCGGCGGTCTCGGCGTGGGTTAGGCCCTCGAACTTGTGCAGACGGAACACCCTCTGGGTCAGCGGCGCGAGGGTCTCCAGCGCCGACGAGAGCTTCTCCAGCCGCTGGCGGGCGATGACCGCGCTCTCGGCGTCGGGCGTGTCGGAGATGTCCAGGGCGCCGACGCTGGCATGGTGGGTCCGGCGCCACTCCGTCTCGCGCGCGGTCGAACGCCTGGCCTGTTTGAGGCGGTCCAGCATCAGGTTGGAGGCGAGGCGGTAGAGATAGGCCGGCGGGTTCTCGACCGGCTCGTGGGCGACCGCCTGGACCTTCAGATAGAGCTCCTGGACCAGGTCCTCCACATCGCCCCGGCCGCCCAGGCGCGCCAGGAAGAACCGACGCATGTCGTCGCGGCGCTCGAGATAGGCGTTGGCCAGAGGCGAGAGGTCGAGGGAGGCGTCCTTCATGCCCAGGTCTGGCGCGAGGTCGGGGCCTGTCGATTGGCGTCGTTCGTCATCACCGGGACATGGGCCCGCTGGAAGGGGCGGCGGTCGAGACATGACGCGCCGAAGGGGCGAAAGCAAGCGCCGGCGGCATGCCGCGACGGCGACTAGTCCGGCAGGGCCTGTGGCCGCCGGAGCATCCGGCCGACCGCGGCGAAGACCGCGGCCACCTGCTCCGAGAGCCAGCTGACCGGGTTCTCGCCGGGACGCCTGCGGCTGGCGATCCAGGTGGCCACGCAGGCGCCGCCGAACAGGCCGGCCGGCGCGCCGATAGCGGCGGCGGCCGGCACGGACGTCGCCCGCACCACCGCCTGGGCCAGCACCATAGAGGTCTCGAAACCGAAGAGCATCAGTCCGCCGATCGCCATGGCGGCACCGGCGCCCCCGCGCTTGGCGCTCAGCCCCAGCGGCACGGCCAGGAGCGGCAGGAGCGGCAGCACCAGCGCCCGCGATGTCCGCGTGAACAGCTCGGCCAGCGCCACCTGGCGCGACAGCGCCGGTTCGGGGGCGGCGAAACCCTGCCTGGCCAGCTCGACCAGCGTCAGTTCGCTGATCTCCTGGCCGCGCCCGCGCAGCAGCGCGGCGGCGTGGGCCGTCGGCAGCCTGACCCTGAAGGTGGTGAAGTCCGTGACATAGGCCCGCCCCTCGCGCGTGGTGCTGACCAGCTGGCCGCGGTCCAGCACCAGGGTGACCACGCGCGCGCCCGGCGCCCTGACGACCTCCGCAGACGCGGCGGCGATCACATCCTCGCGGCCGTCCGGCCCCACGGTGCGGATGAACACGCGCTTCAGGCGATGACCGCTCGAGTCGGCGTCGTCGGCGGTGAGGACGAGGTCGGGGCCGGCGGAAACGATCGCCGCGGGCCGGACGGCCCCGTCCCAGCCTGCATTGGCGGCTGCGTGCAGCACGGCGTGATAGGCGTAGCGGCTGTAGGGTTGCAGGAAGCCGAACAGGGCTACGCTCAGCAGCATGAGGGCGAGACCCAGGCCAACGAGCGGCGCGGCGAAGCGGCCCAGCGAAACGCCGCTGGCCAGGATCGCGTCGATCTCCGAGCTCTTGTTCAGCCCGTGGACCACCACGAACAGCCCGATGAAGAAGCCGCCGGGCAGGGTGAGGCCGACGTAGTGCGGGAGGAGCGTCGTCAGCAGGCGCATCAGGAGGTCGAAGCCTCCCGCGGTCTGCGACAGCAGCTCGAGCGAGCGCATCAGCCGTTCCATCAGGAAGGCGACCATGGTGCTGATCAGCACCGCGGACATCGGGGTCACCGCCCGTCGCAGCAGGTAGCGGTCGAGGTTGGTCAGGATCATGGCGCGAGCCGACCCGACGCGCGGGCAGGGCCGCCCGCCAGGGCTCGTCGCGAGGCTTCCAGTCTGGCTGCAGCCGGCGAGCGCCAGCGGGGGCTTGCTGCGGCAGGCGCGGACGAAGCGGAAGGGCGGTCGAGCGCCTCGGCATAGACCGAGACGACGTCGTCGAGGATGTCCGACCAGCGGTAGGCGGCGCTGCGCTCGAGCGCCGCGGCCGCCAGCCGGCGCCGCGCGCCGTCATCGAGGAGAAGCTTGGAGATGGCCTCAGCGTAGGACTCCGGACGTTCCGGCGCGCAGAGCAGGGCGTCGCGTCCGTGGCGGAGCAGGGCGCGGGTGTTGGGCGCATCGGCGCAGACCATGGCGAGGCCGCAGGCCATGGCCTCCAGGTTGACGTTGCCGAAGGTCTCGGTGGTGCTGGGGTTGAGGAAGATGTCGCCGCTGGCCACGGCCCTGGCCAGGGCCTCCCCCGTCAGGACGCCGGTGAAGACCGCCCGCGGCAAGCGGGCCTCGAACCAGGGGCGGGCCGGACCGTCGCCGATGACCAGCACCTGAGGCGCGTGGCCGAGCGCCTCGAGCCGCGCGATCGTGTCGGCGAAGGCCGCCAGGCCCTTCTCCATCACGATCCGCCCGAGATAGACGATCACCGGGAGGTCACGGTCGAAGCCGACGCCCTGACGCCAGGCCTCGTCGCGGCGCCCCGGATGGAAGAGGGCGGGGTCGACGCCGCGGGCCCAGATGCGGACCGCCGTCGAGCCGGTTTCGCGGCGCAGTTCGTCGGCGATGGCCTCGGTCGGGGCCATCACATAGTCGCAGGCGCCGTAGAAGCCCCAGAGCTGCCGGCGAACCACGGGGCGCAGGAAACCGAGCCCGTAGTAGTCGAGGTAGGTGTCGAACAGAGTGTGGAGGCTGGCGACGACCGGGACCTCGAGCTTTCGGCCGTGGGATAGTGCGGCGCGGCCGAGAGGGTCCGGCGCGGACAGGTGGATCAGGTCGGGCCGGAAGGCCTCGAGGTCGCGCCGGATCGCTGCGGGAAACCCCAGGGCCATGCGGTAATCCGGCCGGAACGGGATCCGCACGGAGGGCACCGACACCAGCTTCCCCACCGGCGGAAAGGCGGGGGTGGGGGAGGTCGGCGAATAGACCCGGACGCTCGCGCCCAGGGTCTCTGTCAGATGACCGACCAGCCGGTTCAGGGACTTGTTGGCGCCGTCGAGGGTGTAATTGTAGTTGCCGGAAAACAGGGCGATCCGCGCCGGGCGCGCGCCGTCTGCGCCCGTGAGAGCCTTGATGCTCATGCTTGTCCTTCCAGGTCGTCGTTCAGCCCCGGCGACAAGGACGACGCGGGCCGCACGCCCCCGCACGGATTCCCGGAATCGATGAGAGCCGCGCCGCCCAGCGTCGTCTTCTCGTCAGGGCAGGCCGCTCGGCGCCGTCAGGGGCGGCGCCGAGCGGCGTCGGCGGGGCGGACCTGGAAGCTGCGAAGACGCGATGCGGGTGGTGGATGTGGCCGAGTTCTATTCCCCGACCGGCGGGGGCGTGCGGACCTATATCGACCGAAAGTTCGAAGGGGCGGCGCAGCTAGGGCACGAGCTGTTCGTGATCGCGCCGGGGCCGTCGGACGCGTTCGAGGCCCGCAGGGCGGGCGGCGTAATCCGAGTGCGCTCTCCCGGCCTCCCGTTCGACGCCAACTATCACATGTTCTGGGAGGCCGATCCGGTGCGCCGCTGGCTGGACCGACTCCAGCCCGACCTTGTGGAGGCCTCGTCGCCGTGGCGGGGCGCCTGGATCGTCGCCAACTGGGCGGGCCCGGCGCGGCGCGCCATGTTCATGCACGCCGATCCGGTGGCCTCCTATCCGCACCGCTGGCTGGCCCCGATCGCCAGCCCGCAACGGGTGGATCGCCTGTTCGAGGGATTCTGGTCCTACCTTCGTCGGCTGGCCGGCCGGTTTTCCTCAGTCGTCACGGCCGGGCCTTGGCTGTCCGAGCGCCTTCAGCGCCAAGGGGTGGATGCGGTGACCAGCATCCCCTTGGGCGTCGACCGCGGCGCCTTCTCGCCCGCGTTGCGCGACGAGCGGCTGCGATCGGCGCTGCTCGCGGCCTGTGGCTGTCCCGCCACGGCCCGCCTGGTCCTGGGCGTGGGCCGCTTCCATCCCGAGAAGCGCTGGCCGATGGTGATCGAGGCGGTGGCGCGGGCCGGCGCTGACGCGTCCCTCGGGCTTGTGCTCGTCGGCGATGGCCTCGACCGCAGGCGGATCCAGCGGGCCGCCGCCCGCCACCCGCACGTCCGGATCATGCCGCCCATCCGTGACCGCGCCCGCCTGGCCGCGTGGCTGGCCAGCGCCGACGCCCTCGTCCATGGCTGCGAGTCGGAGACCTTCGGCCTGATCCCGGCCGAAGCCATGGCCAGCGGCCTGCCGGTGGTGGGGCCCGATCGCGGCGGCTTCCCGCATCTGGCCCAGCCCGCGAGCTCGGAAATCTACCGCGCCGGCGACGCCAGGGCCGCGGCGGCGGCGCTCGCTCGGCTGCTCGCCCGGGATCCGCTCGCCTTGAAGTCGGCCGCGAACGCGGCGGCGGTCCGGGTGCGGCGCGACCTTGACCATTTCGCGGAGCTTTTCGGCCACTATGGGTCGCTGGTGGAGGGCGCGCCGGCATGACCCGGACCTCCGCGGGTCATGCCGGCGCGCCGAACGCCGCGGGAGATGGGGTCTCCCGACGCTGGCTGTGGCTGGGCGGGGGGCTCTCGGTTGCGATGGTCGTGGCCATTGGCCTGCAACTTGGCGGCGCGGCGCCGGAGGCGCTGACACTGATCGGCCAGATGCCGCCCTTCGTCTGGCCAGCCCTGTTGCTGCTCTATCTGATCCAGCCGCTTGTCGACTTCGTCGTCTTCCGGCGGCTCTGGCGCCTGCCTCTGGCGGGGATGGCGGCGCTGTTCCGCAAGAACGTCATCAACGAGGTCGTGCTCGGTTACAGCGGCGAGGCCTACCTCTATGTCTGGGCGCGTCGCGCGGCCGGCGGCGGGGTCGCGCCTTTCGCCGCCATAAAGGACGCCAGCATCCTCTCGGCCCTGCTCGGCAATTTCCTGACCCTGGTCCTGGCGGCGGTCAGCGCGGCGCAGCTGCGCGACCTGGATTTCGCCCGACAGGTGGGGCCGGCGCTCTGGTCGGCGCTTATCCCGTTCGCGATTTCCGTCGGAGCGCTCCTTTTCGCGCGCCGGGTGTTCTCGCTCGCCGCGGCGCAGCTGGCCTATGTCGGCGCCGTCCAGGGTCTGCGTCTGGCCGCCTGGACCGGGCTCACGCTCCTGATCTGGCGGCTGGCGCTGCCGGAGACGCCGCCCGGCGCCTGGATCGTCCTCCTGGCGCTCCGCTGCCTGGTCTCGCGCATCCCGCTGATCCCCAACAAGGAGCTGGTCTTCGGCAATCTGGTCCTGCTCCTGCTCGGCGCCGACGCGCCGATCTCGGTCCTGCTCGCGGCCCTGGCGCTCGTCATGCTCATGCTGCATCTCGTCGTCATGGTCGCGCTTGGGGCGGCGGACCTGGTCCGTCACCTGCGCCCGCCCTCGGGCATCACGGTTCGGGCGGCCGCCGCCGGCAGGGGCGGCGCATGCTGAGGTGGAGCCTGCCGGGGCGTGACATCTGGCGGATCGGTCTCGTGGAAGCGCCGATCGCCGAGGTGGCTCGCCACGGCTTTGCTCCCGGCGCGCTCGTCCATTGGCTGCCCGAGGAAGCGCGCCGGGCGTTCCTGGCCGACCCGTTCGGCGTCTGGCGCGACGGGCGGCTGCTGGTGTTCGCGGAGGCCTATGACTACCGGACGCGCCATGGCGTCATCGTGCTGATCGAGCTGGACGCCGGGTTTTCGCCCGTGCGCCGCTCGGTCGCGCTGCGCGAGCCGTGGCATCTTTCTTATCCGCAGGTCTTCAAGGCCGACGGCGACTGGTGGATGATCCCCGAGGCGCATCGCTCCGGCGGCCTGACGCTCTACCGCGCCGCCGCGTTTCCGCATCGGTGGGAGCCGGTCGTTCGTCTGGAGCTGGACACGCCGGCGATCGATCCCACGCCGTTCCGCCACGACGGCCTCTGGTGGCTGGCCTATTCGCCCTCCGGCGGTCAACGCCGGAAGCAGGGGCGGCTGCATCTCGCCCATGCCGAACGACTGTCGGGGCCGTGGCGGTTGCATGCGGGCAACCCGGTACGCGACGAGCTGGCGTCGAGCAGGCCGGGGGGCACGGCGTGGCTCGAGGATGGCGTTCCACATTTGCCGGTACAGGATTGTACACGGACCTACGGCGGGGCCCTTCGTATGTTGAAGCTCGTGGAGCTCTCACCCGATCGCTTCCAGGCCGAAACGACCGCGCCGCTGCGCCCGCCGCTCGGCGCGGGCGCCTACCGGCAGGGCCTGCATACTCTGTCGGCCTGCGGGCCGGTGACCCTGTTTGACGTGAAGCGCATCGACCGGCGCCTGTGCTGAGGCAGCGCTGAAACAGCCGCTCCGCCGCTGGGGCGGCAGGTGCGTTGAGCATCCGACGCCGGCTTCCGGCTGTCCGCCAGGGTTCGGTTCGAACGCGGATCTCGGCGCTCGGTCTGGGAGCGGAGGTTCCGCCGACCGGCTCAGGAGCTCGCCCGCTGACGTCAGCCAAGGGTGGTTAGCGGGCGATCGTCCCGATACGTTTCCGCCATGACTGGCTCACACGACAAGATCATTGCGAAGGCGGCGAAAGCGACGCTTCAGCCGCTGGGGCTTCGCCGGAAGGGCCACTCGCGCTTGTGGATCGGCGACCATGGCTGGTGGCTGACGATCGTCGAGTTCCAGCCGAGCGGCTTCAGCAAGGGCAGCTACCTCAACGTGGCCGCACATTGGCTCTGGTCTGACAAGGGGTACATCAGCTTCGACCTTGGCAGTGGAGCCGATTGGGATAGTCGAGCGGCTGACTTCGAAGATCACCAATCCGTTGAGCAGTTCGAGGAAGCGGCGAACAGGCTCGCCGTGATGGCATCGGAATAAGTCCGTGACTTGGCCGCTCGCCTACCGTCGGTCGAGGCGACGGCGGACCTTCTGCTAAGCCACGAGAAATCCACGCGCGGCGGGAGCTGGTCGACCTACAACGCAGGGATCGCAGCAGGGCTTTGCGGACGCGCAGAAGAGGCAGCCACCATGCTGCGCTCCATCACGGACGCGCGGATCAAAGGCGCGGCAGATCGTTATGTGAGCCTGACATCCGACCTCTCGCGCTTTCGCGAGCTGGCCCTCCTGCAAATCGCAAGTCAGCGCGAAGCACTACGATTAGCACCCCTTCGCAGTCCGCCCTCTAACGTCCGCAACTGGCGCTGAGCGGACCAAGCTGGGCGATCAATCGGCTCGAGCTGAGTGCGACCCGGCCTCTCGAGGCGGAGCATTCAGTTCGCTTCGAAATCCTTCGGTTCTAAGGGCCGGCCAGGCCGCCTTGGTGTGTACATTCTGATCCGCGCCGCGGAGCCGGCGAGCACCAGGTAAGTCGCGCCGCCACCGAGCAGGGCCCACAGGACTGCGCCCTCGAGCGAACCGCCTGTCCTCAGCTTCCAGCCGAACGCCCCCGCGGCCGCGACGGCGCAAATCGCGCTCCAGCCGATCTCCTCGGCCCGCTTGGCCGCCCTGATCTCGAGAACGAGGTAGAGGAGCACCGCGCCGAACGCGGCCAAGCCGAAGAAGATCGCCAGCCGTGCGTTGATCATGACGGTCGCTCAGGATGTCGCGGCAAGGCGAACCAACCATCGCGACTGCGGCTGAACATGGGCTTTCCGCGGGCAGGCCGTCGATGTCTGTCTGGCGCGCGCCCTGCAATCCGCGCCCGACCCGTTGCGGAGCTTCGATCAGGGCGGCCAGTCGGCGGCGGACGCGGCCGCCTCCCGCGCGCTCATGGCCCACTGCGCCAGTTCGCCGGACCACGTCTACCTGCCGGAGACGGGCGCCGACCTGAAGGCGGCCTTCCACCAGATCGGCGAGGAGATCTCCGCCCTGCGCCTCTCGCGCTGAGGCCGGAAGGCGTTGGCCGGAGCTAGCTGAAGACGAAGTCGCCGGCGCTGAGCTGAGCCGCCTGAACGCCGGCGATCAGGACCCAGTCTGCGCCGGAGAAGACGATCAGCACGCCCGCCTCCGCCGGTTGGAACAGGCTTGCGAGCTCGTTGAAGCCGTCGAGGCCATAGCCGCTGAGCTCGATCAGGTCCTTTCCGGGCTCGAAGTCCATCACCGAGCGGACCGCGAGTTGACCCGTCGGCGCGAACACGAAGCGGTCGGCGCCCGTGGTCGCGCCCGCCGCGCGGAACGCAGCGTCGCCCCACATGTCGGCGGAACCGCTCGGCGCTATGAGGAGGTCGTCGCCTCCGGAGCTCAGGCCTTCCAGCCGCTCCGCATCGCCGAACAGCCGCACAGCGCCGTGCAGGCTCGACAGACCGGTGACGGTGTCGTCGCCGCCCACGCCGGCCCCGAGGATGACCTCCGCGTCGCCGTAGGCGGTGGGCGTTCCGAAGCCGTCGGCGCTGACCCGGTCGTGTCCGCCCCTCGCCAGGCCGCCGATGGTCGCAGCATCGCCGTAGGCGACGGCGGTCTCGTCGGCCCCGGCGCGAACATCGTCATCGCCGCCGATCGCACTCCCCGTCAGCAGCTCTCCGTCGCCGAAGGCGTAGGCCTCCGCGCCGCCGCCGGCGACCACCAGATCATGCCCGCCGCGAGCGTGGCCGAGGAGGGTGAACGCGTCGCCCCAGACACGCGCGGCATGCGCGAGCGCCGTCAGCTCGTCGCTCCCGCCCTGCGCGAAGCCCGCCAATGATCGGCCGTCGCCAACCAGGTCGACCATCCCGTCCGGCAAGTCCGTCAGAAGCAGGGTCTGGTTCCCGGCGTGGGTGAAGGCTGCCAGCACACCGTCATGGTCGCCGAACACCGCTCCGGTCGTCGGAGTGTGGGACTCTGCGAGCATGGCGAACTCCTTCGTTCGTGACGCTGCCGCATACGGTAGCTTGGCGCATTTCCCCGCGACCCGGACAACAATCCGCACGGGAGCGATCATTAGATGGGCGGTCTTGATGTCCGATGGTGTCTCCGCGACCGTTCCCCCGACAGGAAGGGCCGACGAGGCGATCACGCGGGTTCGTTCGACGCGGCTCTCCGCCGCGCGCCCCGACAGATCAGGTTGCGGCAGCCGCGTCGATACAGGGTGGCGCGCCGGCGTCTTGGAGGCGCACAATCATTTCCGCGTCCGTCGGGGCGGTCGCTTGCGTCGCCCGCTCGGCCCGAAGGCGGCGCCCGCAGCTGACCGGCCGCAGACCGGGCGAGGGCGAGGCGAGGATGAGCAGGCCGACGCAGGTGGTGATCGTTGGCGGCGGGTTCGGCGGGCTGGAAGCGGCCAAGGCCCTGCATGACGCCCCGGTGGAGGTGACCCTGATCGACCGGCAGAACCACCATTGCTTCCAGCCGCTGCTCTATCAGGTCGCCACGGCCACGCTCAGCCCTGCCGATGTGGCCTGGCCGATCCGGGGGATCCTGTCGCGACAGAAGAACGTCCGCGTGGTCATGGCCAACGTCACCGGGATCGACGCCGACGCCCGCCTTGTCCGCACGAACAGTGGCGACTTCCCCTACGATCACCTCGTGCTCGCCACCGGCGCCACGCACGCCTACTTCGGACACGACGAGTGGGCGCCGAGCGCGCCCGGACTGAAGCGGATCGAGGATGCGACCGAGATCCGCCGCCGCATTCTGACCGCGTTCGAGCGCGCGGAGTTGGCGACCGACGCCGCGGAGCGGGAGCGGCTGACGACCTTCGTGGTGGTCGGCGGCGGCCCGACCGGTGTCGAGATGGCGGGCGCCATCTCCGACATGGCCCACGAGGCGCTGGCTCCGGATTTCCGCAACGTGGAGCCCGCGGCTTCCCGCGTTCTGCTCGTGGAGGCGGGGCCGAGGCTGCTGGCCGCCTTTCCCGAAGCCCTGAGCGCCTATACGCGCCAGGCGCTCGAGCGTCGGGGCGTGCAGGTCCTGCTGGGGGCGCCTGTGACACGGATCGCCGAGGATCATGTCATGCTCGGAGAGCGCCGCCTTCCCGCCGGCGCGGTGATCTGGGCGGCCGGCGTGGCCGCCTCGGCGGCGGCCGACTGGCTCGGCGCAGAGCGCGACCGGGCTGGCCGGGTGATCGTCGGCCCCGACCTGTCCGTGCCGGGCCGCCCCGAGGTCTTCGCGATCGGCGACACGGCGGCCGTTCCCTGGGAGCCGGGGAGGACCGTGCCGGGCGTCGCCCCGGCGGCCAAGCAGATGGGCGCCTACGTCGGGCGCCTGATCGGCGATCGCGCGCGAGGTGAAGCCGGCTCAGCTCCCTTCCGCTATCGGCACGCGGGCGATCTCGCCACCATCGGGCGCAAGGCCGCCGTGGTGAGGCTGCGCCGGCTGACGTTGAAGGGGTACGCCGCGTGGCTCTTCTGGGGCGTCGTCCACGTCTACTTCCTGATCGGCCTGCGCAATCGCATCGCCGTGGCGTTCAGTTGGGCCTGGGACTACCTGACCTTCGGCCGGCGGGCGCGGCTGATCACAGAACCCGCGGGCGTCCGGCCTGCCGAGGCTGAGCGTGAGGGATCGTCGGGCGTCCCCTCTGCGCCTGCGGCCGCGAAGGCGGCGCAGCCCGACGCCGCGCCTGTATGGCGGTAGGGCGCGGACCCCTGCGGCTTGTGGCCGGTCAGTCCGCGAAAAGGGTGCGCGCGAACAGGATCAGGATCGGGACGAAGATCACGCCCACCAGGCTCGGGAAGATGCAGAACACCAGGGGGAAGGCGAGCTTCACCGGGAGTTCGGCGGCGCGCCGTTCGGCGTCCAGGTAGCGGGCCTTGCGGATCTCTTCGGCGGCGGTCCGCAGGGCCGCGCCCAGGCTGGCGCCGACGGCGTCCGACTGAATGAGGATGGTGGTGAGGCTGCGCACCTGCTGGCCGGGCGCGCGCCGGGCGAGTCGGGCGAGGGCCTCGGCGCGGCTCGCTCCGGCCTGCATCTCGGCCAGCATCATGGCCAGCAACTGGCAGAGCTCCGGATGGAGGTCGCGGAACTCGGCGACGACCCGCTGCAGGGCGGCGGGCGCGGTCGCCCCGGCCTCCACCGCGACCACCAGCAGGTCCACGGCGTCCGGGAGGCCGCGGGCGATCGCATCGGTGCGGGCGGCGGTGCGCCGGCGCAGCCAGAGCACCGGGCCGAACAGGCCGAGGTTTCCCAGGCCCAACACGAGGGCGGCAAGCCACAGCGGTCCGAGCTCGGCCGTGAGGGCCAGGGCCAAGCCTGCGGCGGCGCAGGCGGCGGCGGCGAGGGCGCGGACGCCGAAGAACACCTCCGCGGCCCGCTCTCCGAAGAAGCCGGCGTGGACGAGGCGGGTGCGCAGGGCGCCTCTCTCCTCGGTGTCCAGGCTGCCGCGCCCGGCGCGCCGTCCCCAGGCCACGAGCGTGCGCGTCAGGCGCGGGCTGAGGGTCTGCAGCAGAGGCTGAAGCGATGGGCCCGCGGCCGGCGCGGCGGCCAGGCGGCCGGCCAGACGGGTGTCGAAGCTCCGGTCGCCGAAGGCGGCGGCGAGGGCGCCAGCGGCTGCGCCCGCGAGCGCCAGGACGAGGACGATCAGCAGGAGGTGCGCCATGCTCAGACCCTGAAGTTCACCATGCGCCAGATCACAACCGCGCCGGTGAACCAGAGGAGCGGCGGGGCCGACATCAGCGGCCAGAAGAGCGGATCGCCGGCCGCGTCGCGGTAATAGTCCGGTCGCAGCAGCATGATCGCGGCGACGACGAGGAAGGGCAGGCTGGAGATCACCCAGAAGGAGAGCCGGCCTTCCGCCGTGACGGCCTGAGCCTTCCGCTTGAGGTGCGCCGTTGCCCGCAGATCGTCGGCCAGCTTGAGCAGCACCTCGGCCACGTTGCCGCCGGTCTCTCGGGTGACCTCCAGGGAGGCCGCGAACATGCGGAGCTCGGCCACGGGATACCGTTCGGTCAGCGCGCGCAGCGCGCTCGCCCGGTCACGGCCGAAACTCATCTCGTCCAGGACCGCCGCGAACTCCGGCCCGATGGGGCCCGGCATCTGCTGGGCCACCACGCGCATGGCGACCACCACCGGGTGGCCCGCCTGCAGACTGCGCGCGATCAGCTCCACGGCCTGGGGAAGCTGGGCGAGCAGGCGCTCGCGACGCTGGCCGGCGATCAAGGACAGGACCAGGCCCGGCAGGGCGCCGCCCGCGCCGGCCGCGGCGGCCAGCGCCAGCATCGGATGCAGTCCGGCGACCGCCAGCGCCGCGAAGACAGCGACTGCCACCAGACCGCTGCCCAGGACGAGCTGGACGGGCGTGAAGCCGCCGCCGGCCGCAAGGATCCGCCTGCGCAGGCCCGGCCACCGGCGGTCGACGAGGGCGTCCAGCGCCGCCAGCGGCCCGCTATAGGGCCTGGCCTCGGCGCCTGAGGGCGCGCCCACCCGCATCAGTCGCCGGTCGAGCGATCGCGCCTCGCCGCCGAGCGCCCGCAGCAGCAGCCAGCCGCCAAGGGTCGCCAGGCCCAAGGCAAAGGCGAACAGGGCGCCGAGCAGCTCGATCATGCGTGCAGTCCTTCGGGAAGGGGCACGCCGCTGGCCCGGAACTTCTCGGTGCAGACCGGCCGCAGGCCCGTCCACACGAACCCGCCGCGGACGCGGCCGAAGTCGTCGACCCCCTGCGCCTCGAAGCGCAGCAGCTCCTGCATGGTGACCACCTCGCCCTCCTGACCGGCGATCTCCTGGATGCTGACCACGCGGCGGCTGCCGTCGGAGAACCGCTGGAGCTGGATCACGACCTCGATGGCGCTGGCGATCTGGGAACGCATGGCGCGCGGCGCGAGGTCGAGGCCGGCCATGCCGATCATCTGCTCCAGGCGCGAGAGCGCGTCCCGCGGCGTGTTGGCGTGCACCGTGGTGATCGATCCGTGGTGCCCGGTGTTCATCGCCTGCAGCATGTCGAACGCCTCTCCGGCGCGGACCTCGCCCACGACGATGCGGTCGGGGCGCATCCGCAGCGCGTTGCGCAGCAGGTCGCGCTGGGTGATCTCGCCGCGGCCCTCGACGTTGGGCGGGCGGGTCTCGAGCCGCACCACATGCGGCTGCTGAAGCTGTAGCTCGGCGGCGTCCTCGATGGTCACCACCCGCTCGTCGCGGCCGATCGCCATGGACATGGCGTTCAGCAGGGTGGTCTTGCCGGTCCCGGTGCCGCCTGAGATCAGGATGTTGAGGCGCGCGGCGACCATGCCTTCGAGCAGGCGGGCCGCGGGCGCGTCCAGCGCGCCGCTCGCCACCAGCCGGCCGAGGTCGAAGGGAATGCGTGCGAAGCGGCGGATCGAGAGCTGGGCACCGTCGACGGCGATGGGCGGGATCACCGCGTTGATCCGCGAGCCGTCGGGCAGACGTGCGTCGACCATCGGCTGGCTCTCGTCGATGCGCCGGCCCACCTTGTCGACGATCCGCTCGATCACCCGCAGGAGGTGCTGCTCGTCGGCGAACCGGACAGGCGTGCGCTCGATCCGGCCGCGGCGCTCGACGTAGACCTCGCGGGCGGTGTTCACGAGGATGTCCGAGATCTCCGGATCCTGCAGCAGCGGCTCGAGCGGCCCGAAGCCGGTCAGGTCGTCCATCAGGTCGTCCAGCAGCCGCCGCAGCTCCTCCTCGTTGAGGGGCCGGGCGTCCTCCTTCAGCATCGTGGCCAGCAGCTCCGCGACCTCGGCGCGAACCTGATCCGGGGCGCGCTGGCCGAGGGCGGCGAGGTTCAGCCGCTCCAGCAGCCGGTGGTGCAGGTCGGACTTGAGCGCGAAGTAGTCGTCGGAGGCGATTTCCGTGTCGGGCGTTGGTTCGGGCCCCGCGCCGCCGGGGATCGGGCGGAGCCGCGTCCTTGCCGACGGGGGGGCGAAGGACAGCTTCACTCCGCCGCCTCCAGACGGGCCGGCGCCCCGGCGGCGAGCCTGGCGTCGACGGCTCCGAGCAGGGCGCGCACCGCGCGGGCGGCGGGCGCCTTTGGCGCGGCCTCCGCCACCAGCCGGCCCCGCTCGACGGCGCGGGCGAGCTGGGCGTCGAAGGGGATGGCGGCGTCGACGGGCGCCGCCAGCGCCCGCTGCACCCGCGCCGGCTTGTCTATGGCCTCCAGCACACCCGCCACCCGGTTCAGCACCAGGAGGCAGGGCGGGGCGACCCCCGCCGCGTTCATGGCGTCGAGCACGCGCCGGGCGCCGAGCACGCCGCCGACCGTGGCCATGGTCACGAGGATCACCAGATCCGAGCGCGCCAGGAGCGACGGCGTCCAGTCGGTCCAGGCGGGCGGGAGGTCCACGAACACCCTGTCGAACCGCGCCGCCGCCAGGTCCACCACGTCCAGGGCCAGCTCCGCCGGAAGCGCGTCGAGGGGCGTCAGCGCGGGCGCGGGGCCGAGCAGCCGCAAGCCGCTCGAATGGTCGGCGAGGACGCTGTCCAGCAGCCGGGCGTCCAGCTTGCCTCCGCTCTTGATGAGGTCCAGCACGCCGGTGCGGGGCTGAAGATCCAGGGCCACGTCGCTGTCGCCGAACTGCAGGTCGAGGTCGAGGACGACGCTGGACAGCGGCCGTGCGCGGCGCGAGCCGGAGACGGCCACGGCCGCGAGATTGAGCGCCAGGGTCGTCGCGCCCGCCCCGCCGCAGCCCTTCAGAACGCTGATGACCGCGCCACGCGGGCGCTCGGCGGCGGCCGCCGGCTGGAAGAGGTCATGCAGGGCGGCGGCGAGGCTGCCGGCGTCCTGCGGGCCCGCGAGCACGTCCCGCGCGCCGGCGCGGAAGAGCTGGCGAACGGCGAGGCTGTCCGCCTCCGGCGCCACCACCACCACGGGCGCGCCGCCGATCCTGCCGACGAGGTTCCTCAGCCGCTCCAGCCCCGCGGGCCCCGTATCCTCCAGGGCCAGCAGCCAGGCGTCGGCCGAGACGGCTCCCGCCCCGGTGGGCGACAGGATCCGGAGGCCCGCCAGGCGCGCGGCGGCGGCCTGCAGGTCGCGGGCGAGATCGCCCCGCACGTCCGCCAGGGCGAGCGACAGGTTGCGTGTCATCGTGCGCTCCTTCGGTGCGGGTCAGGGCGTGGGGGCGATGGCTGTGGAGAGCGAGCTGGCGCCGAGCTGGGACGCCGCTTGCGTCTCCGCTTCCTTCACCTCGCCGGCCTCGTAGCGGCGGATCGCCGCCACGCCGCGAGCGGCCGAACTCGCTCGGGGGCCGGGATCGGGCGCCGGGGGGATCGCCTGGCTCTGCAGGGTCGCGGCGGCCACGCCGAAGCTGGGCGAGAGCGGCGCATCCAGCGGGGTGCTGCAGGCGCCGAGCCCCAGGCCGGCGGCGGTGACAAACATGGCGAGGCGCAGGGTCATGGTCAGGATCTCCCTCACGGACGACCGGCGCCCGGCGTCCGCGGCTTGTCGACGTTGGGCGTGAGCAACTGTTCGGCGGCGCTCGGCGCCTGGCGGGTGTCGGTGGGCAGCAGGAAATCCCGCCGCGTCCCCGGCTTGGCGAGATGGGCGGTGACGATGATCACCACCTCGGTCTCGTTGTTCTGGAAGCTGGTGGACCGGAACAGGGCGCCCAGGACCGGCAGGTTGGATGCGCCGGGCAGGCCGCGGAGGCTGTCGGAGAAGTCGCGCTTGATCAGGCCCGCGATCGCGAAGCTCTCGCCGTTGCGAAGCTCGACGGTGGTCTTGGCGCGGCGGGTGGTGATCCCCGGGATCCGGAAGCCCTGGAGAACCACGCTGTTCTCGCGGTCCAGCGCGCTCACCTCGGGGGAGACCAGCAGGTTGATGGTCTCGCCGTAGACTGTCGGCGTGAAGCCGACGCTGACGCCGTAGGGCTTGTACTCGACGGTGATCTGGGTCTGGCCGGGGCCGCCGAGCTGCGGCACCGGGACGGGGAACTCCCCGCCGGCGAAGAACACGGCGGTCTCGCCGGACAGCGCGATGAGCGTCGGCTCGGCAAGGGTCGAGGCGAAGCCGCGGCTCTCGAGCGCGGTAAACAGCGCCTGGAGCGTGATGTTCTCGCCGATGCCGGCCCGCCCGAACAGGTTGGCCACCGCTCCGGGGTCGAGATCGACGCCGGGCAGGGCGATGGGGCTGATGTCGCTCCAGGCGCCAGTGAGGCTCTGGATGCCGAGCTGGCGAAGCGCCGAGCGCTGCACCTCGGCCACGTGCACCGACAGCATCACCTGCTCGGGCCCGCGGACGGCCAGCAGGTTGACCACCTTCTCGGGCGCATAGCGCTCGGCCAGCGCCACGGCGCGGGCCGCCGCGGCCGACGACGAGACGTCGCCGCTGAGGATCAGGCCGTCGCCCTCGGCGCGGACGTCGATCGCCTCGCCCGGGAGCACGCCGGCGAGCGCCCGCGTCAGGCCGACGACGTCGAAGCCGACCCGCAGGTCCATGGTGGCGGCGGGCCGAGCGCCGTCGCCGGCGGCGAAGACGGTCAGGCTGCTCGCACCCGGCGCCTTGCCGAGGACGTAGAGCGTGTGGGCGCCGAGCGGGATCACGTCGGCGACCTTCGGATCGCCCAGCATCACGCGACCGATCGGCCGCTGGAAACGGAGGACCTGGGACCCGCCAGTGGGCAGCGCCAGCCGCCCGCCGTAGCCGGCGGCGTCGGCCTGGATGAGCCGGGCTTCAGGCGACCTGGGGTCTGGCCCCGGTTTCGAGGGCTGCGCGGCGGCGGTCCCAGCGAGGGCTGTTAGCGCGAGGGCGGCGGCGGCGGTCAGCAGGCGCCGGGCGGGCGCGCCGCCGGTCTTACGGGCGTTCATGTCCCACTCCTGGTCGGGTTGTTCGGGGCGCTAGTCGCGGCCCACGCGGACGTCGCGCGGTTCGGCGCCCAGATAGAGCTGCATGCTCGGCCCGGGCGGGGCGGTGTGTCGCGGCGCGGCCCGGGGGCGAGCCGGGCGGGGCGCCGCCGGCGCGGCGGCGATCGTCAGGTCGGTTTCTCGCACCGGGCGGGCGGCGGGTCCGCCATCGACCGCCGGCGGTCCGTCCTCCGCGCCGCGGAGCGCGAGGGAGAGCGTGCCTACGGCGGCGGCGAGCGCTAGCTTCTGCGCCTGTTCGGGGCTGACCTCGATCGTGGCGGCCTTCGCCACGATCGGGTCGTTCTTGCTGTCGCTCGCCATCTGGTCGACGGCGAGCACCCGGACCCCGCGCAGGAGTACGTCGGCCCGCATCTGCGGTTGTTCCTGGCCCTCCTTGCGGGTGACCAGGACATCCACGAAGTCGCCGGGGAGGACGAAGCCCGCCACCCCCATCACGTCGTCGACGCGGATGGTGCTGGCCCGCATCCCGGGGCGGATCAGGCCGGACAGGGTGGCGCGGCCGCCCGGCCCGGTGATCTTCTGGCGCAGGATCGGCTCGTTCACCGCGATCGGGGCGAGCGCATAGCGCGGCCCGCCGCCGAGCTCCTCGGCGGAACGGAAGGCGCCCGGCGGCGTCGCGCCGGCCGGCCAGGGCTGGACGCGGAGCGCCTCGGCCGGGACCGGCTCGCCATAGCCGATCGGCCGGGCCGCCACCAGCACGCGGGCCTGGGGCGGCGAGGGCGCCGCCGCCTGGGCCTGCGAGCCCGTGACGAGCCGCAACCCCCAGGCGCCCACGGCGCCGATCACCAGCGACAGCGCCAGCAAGATGAGACCGAGCCTGCGCATCGGCGCCCCCTTTTCCCGCGTCCGGCCTATTTGAGCTGGGTGAGCTGGGTGCCGACCTTGCCGAAGGCCGTCTTCACCTGCGGGGTCAGCGCGCCGGCGGCGGCGATGACGCACACGGCCATCAGGCCGATCAGCAGGGCGTATTCGACGAGCGCGGCGCCGCTCTGGTTCTTGCGGAAGGTGCGCAGGCCGGCGGCGAGCGCCTCGAGGCGAGACTTGGCCGCGAGTTGGAGGCTGGTCATCTTGGTGTCCCTCTGGTCGTGTCCTCCCGGTACGGCAGAGCCGCCCGGGCGTGAGGGAGCTAAGTTCGCGGCCGGACCCGGCGGACGATCATTTGAGAGCCGACGCCGCATTTCCGCCGGCCGAAACCTATCGAAATGAGGGCGCCCGCCGCTTTTCAGCCTTGAACGGTGCTCTGCGGACGAGGGCCGGGAGGGCCCTTGCGCGGGGCGTGGCCGACCCGGGCTGCGGCAATTGAGGGCGCAGGGCGGCGGCCGGCGCGCTACGCGGGAGTGCCTCGCACCAGGCCCCGGGCCGGCGCCCGCCGCCTTGGTCGGCAGCGGGGCGGGGGGAGCCGCAACGACGATGCAGGTGGTGTGCGTGGGCGCGGGCCCGGCGGGCCTCTATCTCGGGATCCTTCTCAGGCGGTGGGCGCCGGACTGCGAGGTCGTGGTCTACGACCGCAATCCCCCCGGCCATGCCGAGGGCTGGGGCATCGTGTTCTGGCGGGACCTGCTCGAGACCCTGCGCCGGTGCGACCCGGAGAGCGCGGGGGCCATCGAGGCGTCGGCCGTGGCCTGGCCGGGGCAGGCCCTCATGCGGGCGGGCCGCGCGCTCAGCGACCTGCGGGCGGGCGGCTACGGGCTCGACCGGCGCCGTCTGCTCGAGATCCTCGCGGAGCGCGCGGCCGGGCTCGGCGTGCGCCTGCGCTACGGGACCGAGATCGGCGGCCCGGCGGAGCTCCCGCCCGCCGACCTGGTGGTGGCCAGCGACGGCGCCGGCAGCCGCCTGCGCGAGGCGCAGTCCCACGTCTTCCGGCCCAGGGTCGTCACGGGCCGCAACAGGTACATCTGGCTGGGGGCCGCGCGGACCTTCGAGGCCTTCACCTTCGGCGTGGCCGAGACCGCGGAGGGACCCGTGTGGTTCCACGCCTATCCGTCGGGGCGGGCCAGCACCTTCATCGTGGAATGCGCCGCCGGGACCTGGACGAGGCTGGGGTTCGGCGGGATGTCCTCCGACGAAGCCGCCCAGGCGCTCTCCCGGGTCTTCGCGCGGGAGCTGGCGGGGTGTCCGCTGATGTCCGGGGGCGCACGGTGGCAGAGCTTCCGGACCGTGCGCACCGACACCTTCGTCGGGGAGGGGATGGCGCTGGTGGGAGACGCGGCGCACACCGCCCACTTCAGCCTCGGCTCCGGAACCCAGCTGGCCATCGACGACGCCGTGGCGCTCGCCACGGCCCTGGTGCGGGAGCCCGGCGTGCCGGCCGCCCTGCGGGCCTATGACGCCGCGCGCCGCGGGCCGGTCGCCCGCGCCCAGGCCCGGGCCGACCGCAGCGCCGCCTGGTTCGAGGCCCTCGACCGCTACGCGGCGCTCCCGGACGAGGCCTTCTTCGACCTGCTGCTGCACCGGCGCTCTCGCCTGCTGGGCGTCCTGCCGCCCACGCTCGCGTGGCGGGCGCATCGGGCCTCGCGCGCCTCCGCCCTCCTGCGGGCGCTGCGGCGGACGGGCGCCCGCCTGCATCGGCGGCTCACGGAGCCCCGGCGGCGAGGCGGGCGCAATAGGCCTGGAGGCGGGCCGCGGCCGTCTCGGTGAGGCGGCTCTTCTCCGCCTGGCGTCGGTAGCGGGCGAAGCTGGACGCGCTGCGGTGCCCGAGCATGGCGGCGCCTTCGGCGTCGCTGCAGCCGGCCAGGGCCAGCTCCACGCCGCGGGTGTGGCGCAGGCCGTGCAGGTCGTAGTCGGGCTGGTCGAGGACGCCCTCGCGGTGGAGCTGCTGGACGAACTTCACCACCTCCTGCCCGAGGCCGTCCTCCGTGTAGGGGGCGCCCGCCATGTTGAAGACCAGGCGGGCGGGGGGCCCGGAGGCCTCGGGGCGGGCCCGCAGCGGGTGCGGCGCCGGCCGGTCGGGGATCCGGGTCAGCCAGGCGGTGAGGCGAGGGTCCTCCGGAATGTCGATCTGGACCTGCCGCTTGCCGGTGCGGACCACGATCCGCCCGTCCTGGCGATGCCCGGGGGTGAGCCGCACGAGATCGCCCCGGCGCAGGCCCGTGTAGCGCGCCAGGGCTACGGCGCGGGCGAGGCCGTGGCGGGCGCGCGCCACCCCCGCCTCGAGCACGGCCTGCAGGGCGGCGTCTGGCCACAGGCGGTGCGGCTCGCCCAGCATGCGCGGCCGCGGCACGTTGCGGACCAGGGGGAAGGGGTCGCTGCGAAGCGCGCCGGAGACCAGACAGGGGCGGAGCACGTTCTTCAGCACCTGCAGCCGGACGTTGGCCGCCCGATGACCCCGGGTCGCCCAGGCGTTGCGGAGGCGCTCCAGGTAGGCCGCGCTGAAGGCGGCGATCGCGACCCCGCCGAGGTCGGCGTCCAGCTCCTTGAGGATCAGGCGGTACTCGTACTTGGTGGACGGGGCGAGGACCTGGAAGGCGGGGTCCTGCAGCTCGTAGGCGCGCAGGGCCGCCCTGAGGGTTCCGGGGCCGGCCGGCGGGGCGCCGGCATGGCGCGCCACCAGGGCCGCCACATGGGCCTGGAGCTGCGCGGGCGCGAGGTCCTGCGGCAGGCGGATCCGGGGACAGGCCGGGTGGCGGAGGTAGAGGTGGACGGCGCCGCTCGGCCGGCGGACGCGGTGGACGTGCTTCATGCCCTCCGAGACGCACGGGGCCTAGCCTGCCCCTGGCGGGCGGCGCGACGGGCGACGGCCTCCAGGGCGGACAGCGGATCCCCTCCGGTCAGCCCGTCCGGGGGTGCGGGTCCGGGGCCGAGCCGTCGCAGCAGGTCGTCCAGGTCGGCCCGCCGCCAGCGGCGGAGCCGAAGGCCGAGGGCAAGCGGGCGGACGCCCTCGCGGGCCAGGAGCCGGGCGAGGGAGCGGCGGCTCATCTGCAGGTAGGCGGCCGCCGTGCGCGCGTCCATGACGGCGGGCCAGCGGTGGGGAACGGGCGGCTGGGACATGGCCCCGGAACGCGCAGCCGGCCGCCCCTGGCGCGGTCGGCGCGCAGAGACTTGCGCCGTCGCAGGTCTGCGTCAGAACCGGACGCCGCCGGCTGGCGGGCTGTATGAAACATACAGTTTTTCTTAGGCTGGGGGCGGGCCCCTGCGGTACAGTGCGAGCATGTCCAGAGCGCCCGCGAAACGCGACATCCATGCCCTCTCCCTGAAGATCGGGAGCTGGTTCGAGGCCCAGGCTAGCGGCTGGGGCCTGGCGGCGATCCTTGTCCTCGTGGGCCTGGTGCTGGCCGCCGCCGTGGCGGCGGGCCGGCTCGGCTGAGTCCGGCGTGCGCCTGCGTCTCAGGGGGCGAGCGGCAGGACCAAGGCCGAGCCGGCCTCGCCGATCCTCGCCCTCCAGCGCTGGCCCGCGAGGGGCGGGGGGGACGACTACGCCCTGACCGCAGGGCACGGCTCGCGGGCGCAGGCCCGGCTTTGGGTCGCGCGGCTGGGGGATGCCCCGGAGGTGGCGCGGGTGGAGCACAAGATCCTGGGGCGCCAGCTGGGCTGGCCCGGCGGTGTTGTCGCCATCGACTTCCGAGGCAGGGCGGCCCCGGGCGGCGCGGCCAAGGCCGACCCGCCGGCGGCGGGTGGCCGGCCTGTCTGGGACGGGTGGCGGCGGGGTTCGGGGCGGTCCGTCGCTGGGTCGCCGGAAGAGCCGGGCGCGGCCAGGGGCGTGGGCGCCGGTCGTGGCCGCTCAGGCCGCGGTCCCGGTCGGCGGCGTCGCCAGGACGTGCGCCAGTGGCGCGCGCAGGGCGCAGCGCAGCCCCTCGGGGGCGAAGATCATCTGCACCGCGCCGCCCAGCTCCGCCGCAAGGCCCCGCTCGAGGAGGCGGGAGCCGAAGCCGCGCGAGGCCGGCTCGACCACTGGAGGTCCGCCGCGCTCGGACCAATCCAGGGTGAGCGCCGCCGGGTCGCCATCGATTGACCATGCCAGCCGCACGGCGCCGGCCGGATGGCTCAGCGCCCCGTACTTGAGGGCGTTCGTGCCGAGCTCGTGGAAGGCCATGGCCAGCGCGAGCGCCGCCTTCGAGTTGAGGCGGAGCGATGGCCCGTCGAGGCGGACCCGGGCGCCGGCCCCGTCGAGGGCGCCCAGGACGCCGGCTGCGACCTCGGCCACGCCCGCCCCCTCCCACTGCTCCCGCGTCAGGATGTCGTGGGCGGCGGCGAGCGCCGTGAGCCGACGCAGGAGCGCCTCGCGCATCGCCCGCGGGCTTTCCGTGCCCCGCAGCGTCTGGCTGGCGATGGCCTGAACCGTGGCCAGGTTGTTCTTCACCCGGTGGTTCAGCTCCAGCACCATCAGCCGCAGGTGCTCCTCGGCGGCCCTGGTCTTCTGCTCGGCGACGACGCGTTCGGTCACGTCGCGGAGGGCGACCGCCACGCCGCCCGCCCGCAGCGGACCGATCCTCAGCTCCACGAACCGCCCGGCCCGGAAGGCGGACGGGGCCTCGAGCTGCGAGACCTCGCCGCGCTCCATGGCCGCCAGGCAGGCCTGGCCAAAGGGACGGTCGCGGCCGTCGGGAAAGATCTCCCAGAGGTTCCGCCCCAGCACCGTCTCGCGGCCGAAGCCGAAGAAGTCCTCGGCCGCCCGGTTGCAGATGACCACCCGCCAGTCGCGGTCCACCGCATAGAAGGCGTCGGAGACGCTCTCGATGAGATCGTCCAGCCGGCCGCGGGCCATGTGGTCTGTACTCGGATCCGCACTCACCACCCCACTCTCGCAGCCCGTCGCCGGATGCGGAAGCCGAAGAACGAAGCCTCGTCCGATCTGCGCGGCCCCCTGGGCCGCGGGGGCGGCCCCGTGGGGGCGGGCGCCAGCGAGCAGGGCGGGACCTTGGGGCGGCGGTGGGGAGGGTCGTCCCTGGGCCCCAAGGCGGTGAACCGGGCGCGGCGGCGGTGGGAGGGGGGAGGGAGAAGGACGGGAGGGGGCGCCCCCGCATCGGAGGGGCGAGCACCCTGCAGGAGGCCGCCATGCGCGCGCGGCGCAGCCCCGAACCCCAATTCGCCCCCGAGCCGGCGCCTTCACCTGAGATCGAGGCGCTGAAGGACCTCTGCGCCCGGGCCGGCCAGACGGGCCTGGCGGCCCTCACCGGCGAGGAAGTTCTGCGGCTCTTCCTGCTGCGCGGCGCCGGCCCCGCGGCCGGGCCGCTGGCGCGCCGGCTGCTGGCGCGGTTCGGCTCGCTGCCGGAGGTGCTGGGAGCCCCGGAGCCGGAGCTCCGGGGGGCGGCCGGCGCCCGCGCCGCCCGCGAGATCCGCCTGTTGCACGAGTTGATGGTCCGCAGCCTGCGCGAGCCCTTCCGCGAGCGCCCGGTGCTGAGCAGCTCGGCCGCGGTGGCGGACTGGCTGCGGGCGGCCATGGCGGCTCTGCCGCGGGAGGAGTTCCGGGTGCCCGGGGTTCCTGGCGGCCTATAACGCCGGCCCGGGGCGCTACGCGGCGCACCTGGCCGGACGCGGCCCCTTGCCGGCGGAGACGCGCGCCTATGTGGCCCGGCTCGCGCCGGCGGTGACGCAGGCCTCTCCGGCCCCGGCCGGCTGGCGGACGGCCGGGCTCTTCCCCCCTGCGGAAGGGCGGTCGACCCTCTTCGCGCCGCCGCCGGAGTGAGGGAACGCCGGGGTCACGTGCGTCTATACCGGCATGAGCCCTGCGAACCCTCCGGCTGAAGCCGACCTCCCCGCCCGCCTGGCCGAGGCGCTCGCCCGGCGCGGCGTGCCGTTCACGCTCGATGTGGGCGGCGACCCGGTGCGGTGGCGCTTCCATCTGGGCGGGGGGTCGATCCTGGAGCTGGACGCGGCCGGCGCCGGAGGCTGGCTCGTGCCTCTGCCGGCGGAGCCCGCCGCCCTGGCCGCGGCGGCGGCGGCCGCGTTCGAGGACGCGGGGCTCGGGTGATGGCGCCGGCGGGCGGTCGCGGGCCTGCTCGGGTCCTTGGCGCCGGGTCTCCTGCGGGGCGGGCCGCCGAAGCGGCCGCTCGGGGCTGGATCTGACCGGGCCGGCCGGGTCGCAACGCCGGGGCCGGGCTTTCACTCCCCGGGCCTGACGGCCCTTCCTCGCGAGGCAGGAAAGCCCGGCCCCGTCGTCCTGCGCTGCGCTGCGGGCCCTGCGGGCTGCGCCCCGGCCCGGCGGACCGGTCGGACGATCGCCATCGCGGCCGCAATCGGGCGGCCCGATCAATCACAGGAGACCTCACATGGCCACCATCGGAACCTTCACCAAGCAGGCGGACGGCTCCTACGCCGGCGCCATCAAGACCCTGACGCTCAACGTCCGGGCGGCGGCCTTCCGGCCCAACGAAGCCAAGGCCGACGAGAAGGCCCCCGACTTCCGGATCTTCGCCGGCCAGACCGAGTTCGGCGCGGCCTGGCGGAAGACCAGCCGGGAGAACCGGGACTACCTCTCGTGCAAGCTGGACGACCCCAGCTTCCCGGTGCCGATCTACGCCAGCCTGGTGGACGCCGAGGAGGGCTACAGCCTGATCTGGTCCCGCAGCCGGGCGGCCGACTGAGCCTCGCCGGCGGCGCCTCCGGGCGCCGCCGGCTCCACCCGCGAACCCGTGGCCGCGGAGCCTGAGGCTCCGCGGCCTTTCGTCTGCTGGTGGCGCGCGGCCGGCCGACCTAACGGCAAGGCCCGTCCGGAGTCGACCCGAGGCCGCCCATGCCCATCCCGCCCCCCATCGACCCGCGCCAGCTGGCCGCCGAGATCGGCGCGGCCGTGTCCGAGTTCAACCGGCTCGCCAACCTGGCCGCCGAGCTCGGCCTGCTGGTCCAGGCGGAGATCATCCCGCAGCCCACGCCCGGCGGCCCCGGCCCACGCCCCGTGCTGGCCGTGCAGGTGGTGGCGCCGCTCTGAGGAACATCGCCGCAGGTGCGACGGAGAACGACACCCAGGAGGGCAAGATGAAAGGGCGCGGGACCTTCCGGTCCCAGGCGCCTGTGGGTGTTGGGTTTTCCGCGGGACCCGGCGGCGCGGCCCGGTCCCGCGTCCGCGGAAAACACGAGATCTTCCAGCCGGCGGCGCGGGACCTGCGCGGGGGCGCGCGCCGGCGACCGGTCAGCGGACCAGGGCGACCACCGGGCAGTGGTCGGAGGGACGTTCCCCGGCCGGATAGGTGAGCTCGTCGAAGCCGGCGAGGTCGCGGGCGGCCCGGCGGTCCAAGACGAGGTGGTCGATGAAGGCGCGGTAGCGCGGGTCGCAGGCCGGGGCGCGGTCTCCGGCGGCGAGCGCCAGGTCGGCGTTCGGCGGATCGGCGTCGTCGAGCTCCGCCCACACCGGATCGGCCGGTCCCGCCAGGCGGCGGTTGAAGTCCCCCAGCACCGCGAAGCGGATCGGCTCGCGGGCGCGGGCGTCGATCCAGCGCTCCAGGACCGGCACCTGGCGCCGCAGCGTCTCGCAGGCCTCGCCCCGGTCGCCGGACGCGCAGCCGGACTTCAGGTGGACCGCCAGGAGGCGCAGCGGCGGCCGGCCCTTCGGACGCAGGGTGACGTCAACGGCGGAGCGCAGGTTGGGGTCGCCGAGCTGCAGGTCCGTCAGGTCCGGCGCCCGCTGGAAGGCGATCCCCTTGCGGATGGCGAAGCCCACCGCCTGGCGGGTGAGGGTGCGCCCCTCCAGCCCCCGGCAGGGGAAGCGATCTCCGGCCGGCCGGGCTTCGATGACGATGTCATAGACCCGGGGATCGAACACCCGGGCCGCCGCCCGGGCCGACTCCGCCTCCTGGAATGCGACCACGTCGGCGTCCAGCCGGTTGGCGACGTCCCGCAGGCGGGCGTAGTCGGCGTCCGTACGCGGGCGGCAGCCCCGGGCCCCGTCCTCGGAAAGATGCTCCAGGTTCCAGCTGGCGACCCTGAGCGGCGGCGCTCCGCGGGCGGTCTCGGTGGCGCACCCGCCGAGCGCGAGCGCGAGAACCAGGGCGGCGAGGGGCTTGCGCATGAAGGGTTCCGGGACGGCCGACGGCGGCTCCGGAGCATGCGGCGAGTCGCGGAGAGGGTGAGCGTTCGGCCGCGGAGCAGCGTTCAGGGCTCGTCCAGCTGCCGCTCGGCGCGGGATCGGCTCGCCAGCCGCTGCTGGCGGTCGGGCAGGTGGCCGGTGAGGGCGTAGATGGCCGCCATGCCGCCGAAGCGGCCGCGGCAGACCTCGGCGCTGGGCAGGTCGGGGCAGGCGTTGATCAGGTCGACGCTGATGCGGCCTTCCCGCCTCTGCAGGGCGACGAGCCGGTCGCGGAGGTCCTCGTCGGTCCAGGGGGAGGGGCCGCGGCGGAAGTCGGTGGGACGGCAGCGCCGGGCGCTCTCGGCCGCCGCCGCCTGCTGCCGGCGCGGCTCGTAGCCGGCCAGGCGGTAGGCGGTCAGGAGGTCGCCGAACCGGCGGCGGTAGACGTCGGGCGCGTGGGCGGCCGGATGCTCAAGCAGGACGCCCGCGCTCAGCCGGCCGCGCTCGCGCAGGACCGTGCGCAGTTCCTCGATCAGCTGGTGGTCCTCCACCCATGGCTTGCGCCGGCGGATGTGCCGGGCGGCCAGGTCGAACAGGGCGCGGGAGACCATCGGCGGGAACCGGGTGGGCGTGCGCAGCCAGCGCGCGGGGTCGTCGCGGGCGCGCTGGCCCAGGCTGTAGCGGTAGCGGCCGTAGACCTGGACCCCGACGTAGGCCTCGTTGCGCAGCACCCCCAGCACCCGGGCGGCGGTCCAGCGGCCGCAGGCCCCCGTGGCCACGCCCTCGGCGTTGAGCAGGCCGGCGATGGCCTGCCTGGACATGCCGCCCACGGCGAACAGGCGGAAGATCCTCCGGACCGTCTCGACCTCGCCCTCGGGGCCAGCCACCAGCACCGTGCGCTGGCCCTGCAGGGCCTTCCGCTCCCCGTTCTCCAGGCGGCGCAATGCGCCGTCGGACGCCGTCACGATCGCCCGGCGCAGCCCGTAGCCGGGCCGGCCGGAGAGCCAGTAACCCTCCGCCGCCAGGCCGCGCTTGGCGCGCGAGATCCGGGCCGAAAGCTCGCGGCTGGATTCGGCGGCCATGGCCCGCTTCAGCTGCTTGACGATCGCGGCGGGGAGGCCGCCGTCGGCGGTGAAGGCCTCGGCGGTGTAGACGATGCGCACTCCCGCCGCCCGGCAGAGGAACTCGTAATGGGCGCTCTGGTCGGGATCCTGGAAGCGGCCCCAGCGGCTGACGTCGTAGACCAGCACGGCCGCGAAGCCCGGCGCCCCGCCGAGCACGTCCGCCAGCAGGCGCTTCAGCTCGGCCCGCCCCTTGAGGCTGATCCCGCTCACCCCGGCGTCGGCGTAGGTGGCGACGATCTCCAGGCCGTGGTCGGCGGCGTAGGCGGCGTTGTGCGTCGCCTGGTACTGGAGGGAGTAGTTCTGGTGCTCCGTGGACATGCGCAGGTACTGCGCGACGGGCGTCCGGGACTGGGCGGCGGTGGTCATGGCGCGGCTCCCGCCCGCCCTCGTCGCGCGGAGCCTAGCGGCCCGAGCGCCGGGAGGCGAGGGGCTGCCGCCGCGGACCGGCGGCTTCAGCCAGGCCGGGCGGAGGCACGGGAGAGGTCGGTGTCCGATCGCGGCCCTGTTGCGGGCGGTCCGCCCCGGGACCGGGGATTACGGCGCGGGAGTCCTCGGCCAGTAGACACCCCACCAGCAGGTCCGGGCGGTGGGCTCGCCCACGTGCCGCGGATCGGGGGAGCCGAAGCCGGTCTCCAGCAGGCGCTCCCGCAGCAGGGCCCGGACGTCCACGCCATCGCGCGCCCAGGGCTTCTCCACCGCCGGGACGCAGCGGGCCAGGCTGTTGACGACCACCAGCCGGCCTTCCGGAGAAAGGCTGGAGGCGATGGCGTCGACGACTAAGCGCGGATCCAGGGTGTGTTGGATGACCCAGACGGCGAAGGCGCCGTCCACCCGCACGCCGTCGCGGACGCGAGCCTCGAAGGCTTCCGGAGAGATCGCCTCGAACCTGTCCGAGCCCACGTAGTCGAGCGCCATGCGACGCATGCTGGCGCTGATGTCGACGCCGAGCACCCGGCAGCCGCTGCGTTCGATCAGCTCCTTGGAGAGGCGCCCCACGCCGCAGCCGTAGTCGAGCACGAGGTGCTCGGGCCCCGGCATCAGGTGGGCTGCGAGCAGCGCGCCGAAATAGGGGGTCTCGCGCGCCCAGCGGGTGTCGGTGTCGAGCGCCTGGTCCGGTGTGAGGATGATGCGACGCGCCGCGTCCAGGTCGGCGACGTCGAAGACCCCGGGGTTGTAGGTGACGGTAGCCATGCGGCTGGCTTACCACAGCTCGCCGGAACCTGCCGCCTTGGCGGTCAGCTTGCGCCCGAGGGCCGCGTCTTCCGCGCGACGAGCGTCAGCCGGTATTCCGCAACGATATTGTTCCGCTCGCGGGCCAGCAGGTCGACCTCCGCGGAGCTCAGCGTCCCGGCGCTCAGCTGCGAGGCGTAGGGCTCCGCCAGCACGGCGCTGCGCTCGGCCAGCCGGAAGTCGACGTCGGTGTAGTGGGCGAGGGGCGTGTTGGCGACCCTCGCGGCGCGCCAGGCGTCGTTCAGCTCGCGATCGAACAGTTGCAGGGTGGCGGGCGTAATCGGCCTCACGTGCGTGGGGTCGCTGATGAAGTTGTCGTGCCGCGGATGGGGCGCGTGGATCACGACCCGGGCTCCGGGAGCACAAATCCGGTAGAGCTCCTTCATGATGGCCAGGAACGCCTTGGGGTCACCTCCCATGTGCTCGAGCGAGTGGATGAACCGGACCTCCTCGGCGCAGTCGTCCGGCCAGGGCCAGGGGGCGATCTCGAGGTCCCAGACCACGTCCGGCTGGCATTCCGCCGCCGCGTCCACGTTGACGAACTCCTCGATGCGGTTGTGACCGCAGCCCATGTTCAGCTTCATGCCGTCTCCTTAGCACGCTGGGTGATGACGAAGACCCAGGGAGCGGCCACTCTGGGATGGATCCGCTGCAGGATTTCGCCTGTAGGCGCCGTAAGGACCCGCTCACGCCCCGTTCGGCGGTCAGGGCGCCGCCGCGCCGATGCGCCGGGCCGGCGGCTTCGATCAGGCGACGAGAGCCGGCGCGACCATTGGCGCGGGCCCGAATGGGGGCGCGGCTCCGGCGAATCGGCGGGCCGGCTGGTACCAGCCGGCGCATGAAGCAGCACACCGGCGAGCAGATCCGCGCGATCATGATGGAGATGCCGGAGGCCGTGGTGGCCCAGCTGCAGGCCGACCATGCGGAACATCGCATCACGGAGCGCGAGGCGCGCTGGTGGGGCTATCTCATGTTCGCCCGGACCGGAGCCTACGAGGGAACCTCGTACACCATCACCGTGCCGAGCACCGGGGAGGAGGTGACCCAGGGCTTCCTGGCCTATGTGCTCGAGGACCGGGGCGCCGACGCCCGCTTCGGACTGGTTCGGCGGGCCTGGCCGGAGAGCGGGTTCGACCGCGCCTGACAGAGGTCGCGCCCCGCGCACCGGTCCGCGCGGGGGCATCTGGGCTCCGTCATCTCTTGCGCCGCCGTAGCGTCGGGACGAAGGCGCCGGCAGCCGTTCTTGCCTAGTTCAGACGGCGGCTGCGGCGCGCGAACGTCGGCGGGCGCACGCCCTCGCGCGGGCATACGCTCCACGCATGTCCATGGAGGAGGAATTCCGGGTCCGTCCCGGACGGATCCGCGACCGGGGCCGACCGGGCCGCGGGTTCGTGGGGCAGGTGCTGCGCGCCGTGGAGCGCGCCGGAGGGCGCGCCGGGCCGCCTCGGCGCGGGCTCGTCCGCGGCGGGCGGGGCCAGGCTGCGGCCCTCCTGGCGGAGCTGCGGTCGCCGGGGCGGCGGGTGGTGGTCAAGGCGCGCATCGTCCGCCACGCCGGGGCCCGCTTCCGGGCCGCGCCCCTGCCGGCGCACCTGGCCTACCTGCAGCGGGACGGGACCGAGCGGGACGGCGCGCGCGGTCGGCTGTTCGGGCCTGATGGTCCGGCCGACGGGCGGGCGTTCGCCGCGCGCTGCGAGGGGGACCGCCACCATTTCCGGTTCATCGTGTCGCCCGAGGACGGCGCGCAGCTGGCGGACCTCGGGGCCTTCGCCCGGGACCTGATGCGCCAGGCGGAGGCCGATCTTGGCGGACGGCTGGACTGGGTCGGCGTCGCCCACTGGAACACCGCCCGGCCGCACCTGCACCTCCTGGTGCGGGGCGTCGACGACACGGGCTCGGACCTGGTGATCGCCCGCGACTACATCACCCGCGGGCTGCGCGGGCGGGCTGAGGCGCTCGCGTCCCTGGAGCTCGGGCCGCGCACGGCGCGGGAGATCGCCGCGGCCGCCGGTCGCGAGGTCTCCGCCGAGCGCTGGACCCGCCTCGACCGAAGCCTCGAGGTCCTCGCGACCGACGGGGTCGTGGACCTACGGCCGGGCGCCGGGCTGGACCCGGAGGCGCGCGCCCTGCTCGCCGGCCGGGCCGCCGCCTTGGCCCGTCTGGGGCTGGCGGCGGGGGAGGGACCCGGCCGCTGGACGCTCGATCCCGAGCTGCGGGAGCGGCTTCACGCGCTGGCGCTGCGCCAGGACATCCTCGTCAGGCTCCAGCGGGCGCAACCCGGGCGCCGACCGGAGGACCTCGTCCCGTCGGGCGAGGCGGAGGGCCTGCCGGTGTTGGGCCGGGTGGCGGGCCGTGGGCTGCACGACGCCCTCACCGGGACCGCCTACCTGGTGTTGGACGGGGTCGACGGGCGGCTGCGGCACGTGCGGCTGCCGGATCTCGCCGC
This sequence comes from Phenylobacterium sp., assembly GCF_041913825.1. Taxonomy (GTDB): domain Bacteria; phylum Pseudomonadota; class Alphaproteobacteria; order Caulobacterales; family Caulobacteraceae; genus Phenylobacterium. The sequence goes on along the minus strand of NZ_JAYSEO010000024.1, from coordinate 11,054 downwards.
CGCCGGCGACACCCCGGCGGGCGGGCTGGTGGAGGTGCGGGGCGGCGAGGATGGCCCGCGGGTGCTGAATCGCAGCGACCTCGCCCTCGACGCGCAGGTCAGGGCCTGGGGCGCCACCTGGCTCGACCGGCGGCTGCTCGCCGGCGCGGAGCAGGGCCTGGCGGCGCACGGCTTCGGCGCCGAGGTTCGGGAAGCCCTGGCGGCGCGCCGCCAGTGGCTGGTCGACAATGGCCTGGCGACCCGCAGTGGGCGCGGCGTGACCCTGGCCCCGGGGCTCCTGTCCGCCCTGCGGGACCGGGAGCTGGGCGCGGCGGGCCTGGCGCTCGGGCGGGAGGCGGGCGCCCCATACGTGGCGTCGGGGGTGGGGGACGCCGTGCGCGGGCTCTACCTTCGACGGCTGGACCTGGCGTCGGGCCGCTTCGCCGCGGTGCTCTCGGAGGACGCCGTGCGCCTGCTGCCCTGGGCGGGGGCGCTGGACCGGCGGCTCGGGCGCACCGTGTCCGGGCGCCTGGGCCCGGACGGCATGGCCTGGGACCTCGGACGCGGGCGGGAGCCCGGGCCGTGAGCCGTCCCGGCGCAGCGTGGGGAAGCCGGCTGCTGTGGGGACAGCTGCTTGGCGCGCCCGCCCTGCTCCTGGGGAGCCTTCAGCTGGCCGTGCAGTGGACCGCCTGGCGGCTCGGCTTCCAGCCCGCCCTTGGAGCGCCCGCCGCGGAGATCCTCGGCTGGCCGGTCTATCCGCCCTGGGCGCTGTTCGCCTGGTGGCTGGCCTTCGACGCCGACGCCCCGAAGGTGTTCGCAACCGGCGGCGCCGTGGCGGTGGCGGGCGCGGGGGGCGCGGTGCTGCTGGCCCTGGGCCTGAGCCTGTGGCGCGCCCGCGAGGCCGCCGTCGCCACCACCTATGGCTCGGCCCGGTGGGGAACGGCTCGCGACGCCCGGCGCGCCGGGCTGCTGGGGCCCGATGGGGTGGTGCTGGGGCGTCTGGGACGGCGCCTCCTGCGGCACGACGGGCCCGAGCACGTCCTCTGCTTCGCGCCGACCCGGAGCGGCAAGGGCGTGGGCCTGGTGATCCCGACGCTCCTGTGCTGGCCGGGCTCGGTGCTCGTCCACGACCTGAAGGGGGAGAACTGGGCGCTCACCGCCGGCTGGCGGGCGCGGCTCGGACGCGTGATCCGGTTCGACCCCACGGATCCGCAGAGCCCGGCCTGGAACCCGCTGGAGGAGGTGCGGCCGGGGGAGGGCGAGGTGCGGGACGTGCAGAACATCGCCGACATCCTGGTGGATCCGGACGGGGCGCTGGAGCGCCGCAGCCACTGGGAGAAGACGGCTCACGCCCTCCTCTCCGGCGCCATCCTGCATGTGCTCTACGCCGAGCCCGACAAGACCCTGGCCGGAGTGGCGGCGTTCCTTTCCGATCCGGGCCGGCCGATCGCGGCGACGCTGCGGGCCATGCTGGAGACGCCGCACCGGGATGGCCGGCCGCACCCCGTGGTGGCGCAGGCCGCGCGGGAGATGCTCAATCGGAGCGAGAACGAGCTCTCCGGCGTCCTGTCCACCGCGCTCAGCTTTCTCAGCCTGTACCGCGACCCGGTGGTGGCGGCGGTGACGCGGCGCTGCGACTGGCGCATCGCGGACCTCACGGAGGGGGCGGGGCCGGCCAGCCTCTACCTGGTCGCGCCGCCCAGCGACCTCGCCCGGACCCGGCCGCTCGTGCGCCTGGTGCTGAACCAGTGTGCGCGGCGGCTCACCGAAGACCTGGCGACCCGCGCGGGCGGGCGCCGCCTGCTGCTGATGCTGGACGAGTTCCCGGCGCTGGGCCGGCTGGAGTTCTTCGAGAGCGCGCTCGCCTTCATGGCCGGTTACGGCCTCAAGGGTTTCCTGGTCGCCCAGAGCCTGAACCAGCTGGAGAAGGCCTATGGGCCGAACCATGCCCTGCTGGACAACTGCCATGTGCGGGTGGCGTTCGCCGCCAATGACGAGCGCACAGCCCGCCGGGTGAGCGAGGCCCTTGGCGTCACCACGGAGCAGCGGGCCATGCGCAACTACGCCGGCCACAGGCTGGCGCCCTGGCTGGCGCGGCTGGCGGTGAGCCGCCAGGAGACGCCGCGGCCCCTGCTCACGCCGGGGGAGGTCCTGCAGCTGCCGAGCGACGAGGCCCTGGTGCTGGTCAGCGGGACGCCGCCGCTGCGGGCCCGCAAGCTCCGCGCCTATGCCGATCGCCGGTTCCGGGCGCGGGTGGACTGTCCGGCGCCGGCGGCGGCGAACGAGACGGTGCGCACGTCCTGGACCTCGCCCTGGGCCGGTCGCATCGCGGCGGCGCCCGTCCGCCCCGCCGGCGCGGCGTATGAGCCGCTCCCGCAGCCGAGGATCGGCCCCGAGCGGGATGGCGGGGAGGGCATTCCTCTGTGAGCCCGAAGCACATCCAGACCAAGGTCTTCCTGCCGCCCGACCTGGTGCGGCGGCTGGACGAGCAGGCGAAGCGGCTTCGACGTCCGAAGTCGGAGATCGTCCGGGCCGCAGTGGCGGCGTGGCTGTCCGCGGATGGACCCGAGCAGCTGGAGGCCGCGCTCGCACGGCGGCTGGACCGGCTGAGCCGGCAGGCCGAGCGGCTCGAGCGCGATCTGCTGATCGCCAACGAGTCCCAGGCCCTGTTCATCCGCGCCTGGTTGACCGCCACCCCGCCGCTCGCGGACGCTGACCGTCCGGCGGCCGAGGCCAAGGGGCGGGAACGCTATGCCGGCTTTGTCGAGGCGCTCGGCCGTCGGATCGCGGGGGGACGCAGCCTGGCGGCGGAGGTGCTTGAGGACCGCGGCCGCCCCTCCGACGGACTCGGAGGTTGAGCGACAATACGGGCCGCTTCGTGCTGCGTGCCTGCACGCGGGGGATGGTGCGGGCGTGTGCGGCGCGCGGGCAGCGTCACGCGAAGTCCGCCCAAGGCGCCCCTGTCCGCTCCGGGTCAGGAGCGGACCTCCCAAGGCTGATGACCGGCTCGGCGCCGGGAGCGAATCGGGCCCGCGCTCTGTTCGCGCGTTGCGCCGGTCGCTGCCCCATCGCCTCTTGCCAGGTTCGCTCACCACGCGCGCGAGACCTCGGGATGCCGTCCCTCCTGGTGGTGCGGCCGTCCCCGAGCCCTCCTCGTTGGAAGAGAAGGTCAGACCGGCCGCGGCCCGGGCGCGCTGTCGGCAGCGCGGCTGGGAGTCGCACCCGGCGCGCTATGGCCGGCGCCTGCCGGGCCGGGCATGTCCGCGGAGACGGCCGGCTGCACGGCAAGGGCGAAGTCGGCGATCAGGCGGTTGTAGATGTCCGCCCGCTCCATGGGGCCGAGGTGGTTCACGTCTTTGACAATGTGCAGTTCGCCTTGGGGCGCCGTGTCGGCGATCTCGCGGTTGGCCTCCAGCTTCGTGACAATGACCTTGTCCCCGCCGATCACGAGCACGGGCCGCCGAAACTTCGCCATGGCGCCGGTGGCGTCCCAGTGCAGCATGGCCAGGTTGCCCGCCGCCTCGACGGCCGGCGGGTTGCGCGTCGACAGCAGGGTGACGTGTTCAAGCTGGCTGCGGGTTACGTAGCGTCCGAAGCCGAAGCGGTGGGCGAGATGCGACGAGCCGCTCAGATAGCTCTGCCATTTGGAAAGCCAGACCAACGGGTGCAGCGCCTTGGTGAGCCGCATCGCCGGTTCGATCAGCGGCTTCTGAAGCGCCCGGAGCAGGCCGCTCATGACCATGGTCCTGAGCGGGTTGGTGTAGGTGGTGTTGAGCAGCACGACCCCGGCGATCCGCTCGGCGAGGTCGGGCCGGTCACGCACGAGCGTCTGGATGGTCATGCCGCCGATGCTGTGGCCGACCAGCACGGCGGGCCGGCGGCCTGAGACTTCAAGCAATCGGGCGAGGTCGGATGCGAAGGCGGGAAGGCCCACCTGGCGCGCGCGGCTCTTGCCCAGGCCCGGCAGGTCCCAGAGCGTCAGGCTGAACCGGTCGGCGAGATCCTGCCTGGCATAGGACCAGAACGTGCTGTCCATCCCCCAGCCGTGGGTGAAGATGATCGGCGGCGCGCCGGCCGGCCCATGCCGCTCGACGTAGAGCGTGGCGCCGCTCGCCCCTTCGATCGTCTGGCCTTGGCCGCGTGCCGGCCTGGTCGGCCTCTGGTCGCGCCGGGCGAGCAGCGGCAACATCAGCAGTCGCCCCAGGAACGACCAGGCCAGAAGGCCCAGCCCGGTCCACAGCCGCCAGTCATCGCGCACCCGCTCGGGCACGCCAGCGGCATCGCGCACCCAGTCGCCCTGATACCAGCTCCAGATCAGATATCCGGCCGCGGCCAACACGATCAGGGACAGCAGCGTCGTGAAGAAGCGGATGATCGAGAGGAGCGGCATGGTCCGGCCCTGCATGGAAGACGGCTGCCAACCGCCGAGGCGCGGCCTTGTTCCAGCAGGCAGCAAAGGACGTTTTCCGGAAGCAGTCGGCAGCTCAAATTCATCCCGGAGCCCGCCGTCAAGCGCAGACCGGACGCTGAAATCTCAGCAGGGACTGATGAGAGCCATGGTCAAGCCCGCTATGGCCCCCAGCCTTCTTTCGGCGGCGCCGCTCCGCTCTTGCTCAGGCCGCCTCGAGCACCGCCGCGCCACCGGCGGCGACTTCGCGGATCGCGAGGGCGTCTCACGTCGCCGCGGCGGCGCCGCCGCGTCGTCGTCGGCTGCATGTCGGCACGTTAGCTCGGCAGCATGGGCTTGGTGAGGATGCGCAGATCCGTCATGAACCTCCGGGTCTTCTGGGGCCCTGGCAGCGGTGAGCGCCCCGGAGCCTGCAGCTGCGCTCGGGCCTCTTCCTGGCGTAGGGAACGGCTCGTGGCGTTGCGCCGGAAAGCGGCGTCCTGAGCCCTGCAGTCGCAGGAGAGACCTCCAGCTCCGCGGTGGTTCCTTCACAACCGTCACCATGCCGCCGTCTGCGCTCATCGCCCAGGCGCCGGAACTCGCCGGTCGCCGGGGTGTCGAGCCGGCGAGCGAGCCTCTGGAGCGCGCGCCCGGCCAATCGAGGCTGCGGCTCAATCGTGAAAGCATTCTGACGGCGGCCTCCGCCACGGAGCAAAGCTGGCGCCCTGAGCGCACCAACCTTTCGCTTACGAAGGCGGGCGATGCTCCGGTCCGCCGCCGTCCGTGGCGACACAGCAGATCGGGAAGTCCATGCACCGCCACGTCCTCCTCGCCACCGGCGTCTTTCTAGCTGTCGCGCTGCCCGCGGTGGCCGAGCCGACCGGCCGCTGGTGGTCGGGCTGGGGGCAGGGGACGGCGGAGTACGGGTTCTCCGCGGCCAACGGGGACAAGGTCTATATCGCCTGTGACGAGGGCAGCGGTTTCGGCACCACCGTGTCGTTCGCCATCGAAGGGACTGGTCCCGAGCCCGGCGAGACGGTGACGGTCCGCACCGACCTGACCGCGTTCGACTTCCCCGTGGACGACAGTGGGCGGCTCGAGACGGCGTCCCGTGCGGGGAATGAGAACTTCCTGGCCCTGTGGGACGCCATCCGCCGCGGCGCGGTCCTCAGCATAGGCTTCGGCGGACGCACCGCGACCTTCCCGCTCGCCGGCTCGACGCGGATGCTCGCCCCCGAGGCCTGCGAGACGGATTTCGCTCGGCCCTGATCGCGGTTCCGCTTATCCGCCGCCGGCCCGCGTTCACCGAACGTATACGGATGATGAGCAGGGTGAACGGCCAAGCTTGTTCGGAGGGGCGGATGCGGGGGAAGATCGTGGCGCTGGCCTTGGCCGGCGCGCTGGCGACGGCCGGCTGCCAGCAGAGCGCCGCCGAGGCGGGGGCCGGGGCCGCGCAGCCGATCCGCGCGGAGCTCGACGACGGCAACTACGGCAAGGCCGCCGAGCTGGCCGCCGCCGCGGTGAAGCAGAACCCGACCAACCCCGAGCTGCACCTCCTGCAGGCCCGCGCCGAGGCCCGCCTGGGCAATGCTGGCGACGCGGCGCGCGCGCTCGAGCGCGCCATCCTGGCGGGACTTGAGCGGCCGGAGGAGGCCCTGGCCGATCCGGCGTTCGATTCCATCCGCCGCGACGCCGCCTTCCAGCGCCTGGCCGATCGCTTCGCGCCCGCGCCGCGGGCCCGCCCGCGCGCCGTGGCGCAGGACAGCGGCGAGACCATCAGCGCCGGGGACGTGGAGATCTCCGGCCCGCCCGGCGAGGAGGTCATCCGCGCCGGCGACATCGTGCTCGAAGCCAACTGACACCTGAAGAGCGGGGGCCCTTCCGATGCGTTACCTGATCCCGGCCGCCGTGGCGGCGCTGTCCATTTCCGGCGCCGCGCAGGCGCAGCAGATCGTGCCCGGAACGGGCAAGGCGCCGATCACCCGTGACGTGGAGACTGTGCGGGCCCAGGCCGAGGCCGACGCCAAGGTCGACCTGGTCCGCAACCTGGTGATCCAGACGCTCGGCGCCGAGCGTCTGAACGAACTCTCCCCGGAAGTGCTGCAGCGGCTGGCCCGGCAGATCCGGCCGGACATGATCGTCGACCGGAGCTCCCAGCGGCTCGGCAAGGAGTTCCAGGTGACGCTGAGCGCCCGGGTGGAGCAGGCGTGGTTCCAGGGGCTCCTGGACAACGAGCAGATCAAGACCTCCGTGGCCCGGGCGGGCGGGGCGCAGACCCGCATCCTCCTGATGCTGGACGAGGCGGTCGGGGCGGCGCAGGACTATGCGAAGCCTGCCGAGATCGTCACCGAGTACGACCGTCAGACCGGGGCCAGCTTCAGCGACAGGTCCGTGTCCGCCTATTCGGAGAAGGATCGCTCGGCGTCCACCTTCAAGGGGGCGAGCGCCTCCCAGCGGCAGGGCTCCATGGCCGTGGGCTACAGCGACGCCTACGGCTCCGCGGCCGGTCGCGCCAGCGGCTCCTCGGCCTCGGCGGCCCGGGTGCAGAGCGCCCAGGCCTCCTCCCGCTCGGTGTCGTCGGTGGACAAGACCGACGTCCAGGCGGAGGTGCACGACAACGAGCGCTTCCGCCAGCGCATCACCTACCAGACCGCGGCCGCCAACGGCCCGTCCCGGTTCGCCAGGTCGAGCCTGAGCGAGGAGCTGAAGCGCTACGACGTGGAGCTCGCGGACGAGCGGATGGTGATGTCGAGCTACTTCAACGGCGCGCCCCCGACCTTCGAGAGCCTCAGCACCAGCCCGCGCTTCGAGCCCTTCCTGCGGGTTGCGGCGCAGCGCGGCATGAACTTCTTCATGGGCGGCGGCATCCGCGTGGAGCATGCCGGGACGGACGCCGCGACGGGGCAGTTCGTCTGCACCGGCTCCCTCTACGCCGACGCCTACGCGAGCAGCACGGGCGAGCACCTGGCGTCGGGCAAGGCCTCCGGCGAGGCCTACGCCCGCACCAACGAACTCTGCCAGGCCAAGCTCGCGGAGACGCTGTCGCAGAAGGTGGCGCTGTCGATTGGCCCCTCGGTGCAGAACCACTGGCGCACCCAGACCCGCAACCAGGCCGAGACGGTGGCGTTGGCCGCGGGGCCCGTCGACTACACCCTGACCGTCCGCGGCGGATCGATCTCCATGGCCATGCAGGCGGACCTGCTGGACGCCCTGTCCTCCACCTCCGGGGTGGAGAAGCACGTCTTCCTCTCGCAGACGCCGAACCAGGTGAGCTTCCAGGTGCGCTACAACAACAGCCTGCCCCTGCAGGTGGCGCTCTTCCAGAAGCTTCGGACCAATCCGGCCTTCGCCCAGATGCAACCCACCGTGGACGGGCGCAGCGTCACCCTGTGCCTCTCCGGCTGCTGAGGCACGGCCTATGAGGGCTCCCGGCGCACTGTTCGCGGCGGCCTGGGTGGTCGCGGCGGGTTCCGCCTCCGCGGCCGACCTCCGGATCTTCCCGGTTGCCGGGGTGTACGGCCTGCCGGCCGACCCCTGCGCGCCCGGTGGGGCGCAGGACGCGGCCCGCGTCGCCGAGGACCTCTGCGGAACCCTGGACGCAACGCTCCGGCGCGCCCTCGGGGAGCGCTTCGCCGCCCAGGTGCGCGCCGCCTTCCCGGGCGTGGTTTCCGGCGTGGCCGAGCAGATCGAGGCGGGCGAAACCGCCGAGGGTCGCCTGTCTAAGACCATCATCGCCTCGCTGCAGGTGTCGCGCGTCGACCTCTGGCGGGTGGAGAAGCCGGCCACTTACGACGTCTATGTCCCCATCACGCTGAGCCTGTTCCTGACCAATGCGCTCAGCGGCGAAGTGCTGTTCGTGGAGAACCACAACGTCATCGTGCAGGGCGCGGTGACCAAGGCGAACCTGCTCGACCAGGTGCGAAGCCAGCTGCCGGGCCAGCTCGCCGCGGCGGTGGACCAGCTGGTGACCAACGCGGCCGGCAAGTTCAAGCCCTATCCGGTGAGCGGCCGCATCCGCGAGAAGGTCGGGGCGCGATACGTGTTCGACGTGGGCCGCAAGGGCGGCCTGCGTGAGGGCGACACGCTCGGGGCGGACGCGCGGGTGGTGTTCAGCGACGCGACCTACGCCATCGTCGAGCCGGTGCTGCAGCACCTCTCGGTCGGCCAGACCCTGGCCCGCCAGGTGGCCCAGCCCGTGGAGATGCTCGAGAAGCCCTCGGCTCTGGTGGTGGTGGGTTCTCACCCGCCGGACCTGTCCCGCGGCTATGTGAACGCGGTCTTCGCCGACGCGCTCGGCGCGGGCGCCGGTCTGGCGGTCTCGCCGGTCAATCCGAGCTTCACGGCGCTCAGGGCCTTTGCGCTCGGCGAGGCGCGGCTGGACTCCCGCATGCAGGACCGGCGGCGGCTGCCGGACTACTTCGTCCGGGTCAGCGTCGCGGCGCTCGAGCCGGTGGAGATCGCCACCAACATCCAGGGAACTCGTCGGCGAGTTTTCGGCGCGCGCGCCTTCGTGGAGGTGGTCGATCACAATGGCCGGGTGATCTACGCCACCCAGGCCGCGGACCGCATCGTCGACGACGTGGTCGACGACATGGCGCTGTCGCGGGAGCAGCGGCGCGACACGGCGGTGAAGAACGCCCTGACCCGGGCGGCCACGCAGCTGAGCGCCGGCTTCCGGCCCGCCCGACTGCGGCTGGATGTCCGTCCGGCCGGGGACGAGGTCGAGATCGACGACCCCGGCGGGGCGCTGGGCGTCGGGGTGAACGCGGTGCTGCTGCGCCGCAGTGGCGGCGTCGCCGGCGTCCAAGGCCAGGTCTGGACCCCCGTGGGCGAGGTGGAGGTCACGTCGGTCTCGGGGACGTCCGTGCGCGGCCGCCTGGCCGGGCTGGAGGACGTCCGCGTCCGCCCGGGCGACCAGGTCGCCTTCGACAGCGGGGCGGGAGAGTCGGTCTCGCGCCAGAGGTTCGCGGTCTGCACCAGCGCCTCCGGCGAGACGGCGGTCAGCCGCCGGGGCCAGGTGGAGCAGCCGCTGTACGCGCAGATCGCCATCAACAGCTTCGCCGCGGGATTCAAAGGACCGGTCTACCTGTCCGGCTTCGAGCGCGAGTTGCGCCCGTCGCTCGCCCAGTTCGAAGGCGCGGAGCGCCTCGGGGCGCTGCAGGCGCGAAACGCCGACGTCTGCTTCGCCCCGGTGCACCAGGTGGACGCGCAGGGCGAGAAGGCCGCGGCGTCGGGGTTTGTCACGCCGCTCTACTCGGTGGCGCTGGGCTACACCCTGCAGCGCGGGGACGAGAAGCTGGGCGGCAGCGGGCTGCAGTCCACGCTCGCGGGATCGGGGGTCCCGGCCGGCGCCGATACGCCGCTGAAGCTTCGCGCGGTCCAGTTCGACTTGGCCGACGAGGCCGCCAAACTCACGGGCCAGGTGGCCCGGGGACTGAAGCCGCCGCAGTGACGGCGTGCAGAGACGGGGGACAACCATGAAGATGAGAATCCTGACCACGGTGGCGGCCTGCGTGGCGCTCGCCAGCCCCATGCCGGCGGCGGCCCAGCTGGGCATGCTCCGTGGCGCGATCCCGGGCGCGAACACCTCCTCGGCCGCGTCGGTCGATCCCGACGCCTTCCTCGCCGAAACCGTCGAGACGACCCGCTACATGATGGTCGCCGCGGCCGTCCTTGCGGCGGCGGCGAAGAACTCGCAGGACCGCGCCGCCCTCGGCGCACGGGTCAACGCGATCCAGTCCGCGCAGGACGTGAAGGAACTGGGCGCGTTCAAGGTCTCGCTTCAGGAGGACCTCGCCGCGATTTCGGCCAACAAGGAGTCGGCGGCCGAATTCGAGGCCCGCTACGCCAAGATGACCGCCGAGCAGCGGGAGCAGGTGGCGGCGGCGGCGTTCAACTTCGCCCTCGGCATGTACCGCAACGTGAGGCTGTCGCAGCAGGCCCCGGCGCTGCTGGACAGCGTCAAGACCAACCCGCGCCTGCTGGCCAAGGCCGGCCAGCTCAAGACGGCGGCGGACCTCGTGGTCCTGCAGGCCAAGGGGACGGCCTCCATGGCGGGCTCCATGCGCCAGATCATGGGCGCGGCCAAGGTCGCGGCGCCCGCCGAAGCCGAGAGCACCAAGCCGAAGGCCATCCAGTTCACCTGACGTGAGCGGGGACCGGCGCTGGCGCGCCGGTCCTCGTCCTTCCGCCGCCCGCCGCCTGCCAGACCAGATGCCGAAAGAGCTCATCCAGTTCCTTGCCGCCGGCGCCCTGTTCGCGGGATCGGCTTCGGCCGTCGTCCTGACCCTCGCCTTGCCGGCGCCCGGCTGGGCTACGGCTCAGGTGGAGACGGCGCGGGCCAGACCCGCCCCCGTCAGATGGGAGCCGGTCCCGCTGCCGACGCCGCTGGCGGGAGCGCCCACCCCCTCGGCGGCGCCTGAGGCGGAAGTGGTCGCCGCTGAGACGCCCGCGACGACTACGCCGGAGGTGAGGGCGGACGAGCTTGTCCCGCCGCCGTCGCCCGCGCTGGCGCACCGTCGCAACCCGCCGAGCCAGGACCCGGCGGCGCCCGGCGGCGCCGGACCCGCCCGACCCCCCCCCCCCCCCCCCCCCGGGCCCCCCCCCCGCCGGCGGGGGGGGCGGGCGGGGGGGGCCCGGCCCCCCACGGCTCGATCTCCGCCGGGTCGTGCTCGACGGCGGCGGCGAG
>NZ_JAYSEO010000023.1:0-68467 GCF_041913825.1 Phenylobacterium sp. | reverse complement strand
GTGCCCCGCGCGGGCGACCCGTCGCAACCCGCCGAGCAAGGACCCGGCGGCGCTCGGCGACGCCGGCGCCTCGCGCGTCCTGGCCGCCGCCCCGGCGCCGAACACGGCCGCCGCAGAAGTCGCGGCGCCCGGGACGCCGTCCCGGACGATCACGGTCTCCCTCGCGGAGCGGCGGCTGGTGGTGGCGGAGGGCGGCGCGGTGGTGCGCGAGATCACCGACCTCTCGTTTGGCCCCGGGCGCAGCACGCCGGTTGTCGAGGACGGCCGGCTCTCCACGTCCCGCAGGATCCGGAACTACCGCAGCCGCAAGTACAATGGCGCGCCGATGCCCCACGCCCTATTCCTGGAGGAGCATCCGGCGATCGCCTTCCACGCCGGCAACACCCGGACGAAATCCCACGGCTGCATCCGGCTGACGCCGGAGGACGCCGCGTGGCTGTTCGCTTGGGCCGGCCGAGAACCCGTCAGGGTGGACATTCGGCGCAGCTGATACGGCGCCGAGCCCCGCAGCGTCGCGCCTCCGCCCCTCGGGTCATTGCCTCCCTGAACGCCGCCGACAACCCTGGCCTCGCAGCCCAAGGCCATGCTCAGACTTGCGCTTCCATTCGGGACCTGACTCCACGCTCCGCATCGAGTCGAAGGTCCGCTGACGACCCATGTCGGACGATGCCTGCTATGCGTGCGCGGCGACCGGTAGACGGAATGGCGCGCCTAACCGGTTGAAGGCGTTTATGGCCGCGATCGTGATCGTGAGGTCCACCAGATCTTTCGGCTCGAACGCTGCCGATGCTGCGGCATAGGCCTCGTCCGACGCATGGGTATCGCTCACGCGAGTGACGTCTTCGGCCCAGGCCAGCGCGGCGCGCTCCATGTCCGAAAAGAGGTGCGGGACCTCATCCCAAACCGGAACGAGGGTGATCTTCTCGATGGACATCGTCTTCCGCAGATCGCGGGCGTGCAGATCGATGCAATGGGCGCAGCCGTTGATCTGCGACACCCGAAGAAACACGAGGTGGATCAGCTCCGGCGGCAGGTTCGTGCGCGCCGTGATGTAGTGGTGGACCCCGTAGAGCGCCTTCGCGCCTTCAGGGGCGACCTCGCTCCAGTTCAAGCGTGTCATCGGATCTCCTGTCATCCACGTCGACCGAAGACGTGCGGCAGATCCTGGTTGTGACATGGGGGGTGGCGGAGCCGTCATCTCGCTGTCGAAAGGTCAGCTTCGGGTCGGTAGCGGACGTTGGACGGGTCCGCTGTTGAGCCCCAACTCGGAGCCAATCGACCGCAGATGAGGTTCGCTTCGCCGCGGGCGAGTTCGACCTGTGTCGCTTAGCGGAGGATGACCCGTACAATGGTATCGGCTACGACGGCAGGGAGGGGCAAGCCCGGGTCGGCGTAGGTCGCGGCATTGGCCCGCCGCTCGGCGGGCGCCGCTTTCAGCACATCGTTGAGCCCCTCAAGGCGCACGAGCGTTGGAGGCGTTCATCACCGCCTGAACGTCCCGGTGGGCGCACCAGAAAGCCGAAGCGTTCGCCTGCAGCCGTCGACAGGAGCTTCGCTTCAGGCCGACCTCGAAGGCGTCGACCGTCTCCTTGCGCGTGGTGACCGGCTTCGGCCCTCGTCTGCGACCTGTGTGCGCCTGTTGAATCCAGCACGGGGACAGGGCGAGGGGAGCCTGCGGCCAGCGGGGCTCCAGCGAGGTCGTTCTCGGCAAGCAGGCTGGCGGCGCGTCGACGGCTTGCCGTCGAGCGGGCGCCCGAGCTCCGCCGCGGTCTCACCCAGGCTGAAGGCGCTTGGGGGCGGCGACGGTGAGTTCGGTGACCGCGGCTCCGGTGTTCAGGGTGCTCGCGGGTTCCACCATCATGACGACCGGTTCGTGGGTCAGCGAACGGGGGCGATGGCTGACACCTCGCGGGACCACGAGGAACTCGCCCTCGGCAAGTTCGACGGCGCCCTCCTCGAAGTCGATGGCGATCCGCCCCCTCAGCACGAAGAACGCCTCGTCCTCGTGGGGATGGTGATGCCATTCGAACATCTCCCCGAACTTGGCCACCTTGACCTGCGACTCGTTCACGTCGGCGACGATGTAGGGATCGAACGGCTGGGCGATCTGGCTGTCGACCGCCGGGACGATGGCGACTTTCCTGGGCAGCATCGGTCTCTCCTCCATTGTCAGGCCGTCAGTCCGCCTCGGCGTGACGGTCACGGCAGGCGCCTCAGCACGCCGCCGCCGACGATCGTGACGTGTCCGCCGACCCTGACTGAGCGCACCTCGCCCGGGTGACCATGCGGCTCCACTTCGATTCGGCTCGGCCGGCCTGTGAAGCGGCCCTGTTCGAGATGGAACCGCCGACCGGACTCCGCGCCGCAATAGCGCAGGCGGTAGGCCCCGACCGTGCCGGCTGCGCTGCCTGTGGCGACGTCCTCGATCAGGCCGTCGTTGTTCCAATGCCTGACCTCGCGCCGGTCTTCATCGAGCAGGACCGCGAACTCGGCGCCCGCCGCCGTCAGCAGCGGCGTGATATCTTCTCGGATGCGCGCCCTGGCCAGGGCGGAGGACGACACCGGCACGATCAGATAGCGCAGGCCGGTGCTGACCACCTGGGCTGGGAGGCGGGGATCGAGGTCGCCTTCCTCCAGTCCGAACGCCTGGGCGATGGCCCTCCGATCGCCCGCTTCGGACAGGAAGCTGGCGCTTCCCTGATCCAGGTCGGCGAAGAACCCATCCGCGCCGCGTTTGGTCTCCACCGTCACCGTTCGCGCGGCGAGCTCGAAGGTCCACTTCGCGGACAATCCGCGATCCCCGGCCTCGTGCAACGCCGCCGCCGCGCCGATGATGGGATGTCCTGCGAAATCAAGCTCGTCGCCGAGGTCGAACACCCGGGCCCTGTACGTCCCTTCGATCCCGGTCGCCGTGAGGAAGACGGCTTCGAAGTGCCGCAGTTCGCGAGTGATCGCCTGCATCTGAAACGGGACGAGCCCGCTGCCGTCCAGGAACACCGGAAGGCTGTTGCCGGCATAGGGATGCGGCGCGAACACGTCGACGTGGGTGTAGGCGAGACCCTCCATCAGTCACCTAGAGCTCTGCAGACAGGCTGGCCGCCAGGTCGGCGATGGCCGGCTCGTGACGCCGATAGAAGGTCCACCCCTTCTTGCGAGTGGCGACCAGCAGTCCCGCGTCCGTCAGCAAGGTGAGGTGCCGCGACGCCGTCGCCGCGGCGATGCCGAGGCGTTCGCGGATGAAGTCGGCGCAGACGCCATCGACGATCAGATCACCGTCGACCTGAGGCGGGAAGTTCCCCAGGGGGTCTTTCAGAAGCTCGAGAATGCTCAGGCGCACAGGACTGGCGATCGCCTTCAGAGCGTCCAGCCGCAGGCTCAAGCCGACTATTTCGTCGTTTCGCATAATAACGAAATACCAAGGTTGGGCGGGCGGCGCAAGGCGCAGGCGAGCGCCCGCTTGGCGACCCGGCCGAATAGCCGCGGGTGAGGCGGACCTGGGGCGCCTGTTGCGGCGAGAGCGGCACCACCAAGCCTCCGCGCAACGCGGCAGACGAAGGAGGCTTGCCACGCCGATCCCCGTTCTGGCACCACCAGGGGTGGTGAGAGCGTCGGAGTGCGGCGTTGGAGGCAGCAGAGGCGAGACGGGCGGCCGAGCGGCTGACCGCCGCGTTCATCGCGGATCTCAACGAGATCGGCTTTCTTCGCGGCGCTTCGGACGAAGGTCACGAGGCGCGATCCTCGATCGACGCGACGATCATGATCGCCATCACCCAGGCCAACGTCGAGCCGTTGCTGCGCGACCCGCAGCACCGTCGGGCCTACGACACCATGGACGCCCCGCCCCCCGACTCCGTGCGGCGTCCGGTGAGCACGCGCGCCGTGGCCGAGTCGATCGGCCTGCCGGCCGAGACCGTCCGGCGCCGGGTGAACCGCCTGGTGGAGCTCGGACTCTGCGAGCGGGTGCGGGGCGGGGTGGTGGTTCCCCAGCGGGTGCTGGCGTCGAGCCAGTACACCGAGCCGGCGCGGGCCAGCTGCGAGGGTCTTGGCCGGCTTTACGCGCGGCTGCGGGGGCTGGGCGTGCTCGACCCCCCGCGCCATCCCCAGCCGGCAATGGCGCCGTTCCCGTACCGCCTGGTGATGCGGATCTGGGGCGACCACCTGCTGCGGTCGCTGGAGACCGCCGCCCGGACGCTCGGCGGCCTGCTGCAGGTGATGCTGCAGCTCTCGATCCTCCGGGCGAACGGGGAGGGCGGCGGCGGCCGGCCGGTGACCGTGGCGGCCCTGGCGCGCCGGCTGGGCCTGCCGGAAGAGACGGTCCGACGCAACGCCGCGCGGCTGGTGGCGGAGGGACGGTGCCTGCGGACGTCGCGCGGGCTGCTGATGGCGCCTGACGTCCTGGAGCGGCCTGAGTGGATCGCGTTCACCTCGGCGCACCTGAACAACCTGCTGCGGTTCTACAGCGTGCTCGACGCCCGCGGGCTGCTCCACGCCTGGGAGATGGGACCAGGCTGATCCCCCATTCTGGGGCGCCGAGCCGCGGCGCAACCCCCATTCCGGGGCGCCCCGCCCCGCCACCCCCGCCGCCTGCATGTTAGCCGCGCTGCCGGTCAATCCGGTTGCGGGGGCAACAATGATCCAATTCATCGAGGAGCCGCGGGCGGGCGCCCGCGAGGTCGCGTTCGTGCTGTCGGACGTGCCCGATCCCGGCGAGCTGCTCGACGGCCTCCGGCCCGGTCTCGAGGCGCACCTCATCGACGCAAGCGCCGACGCGCTCGCCGCCATGGCCTCGGCGCTGGCCAGCGGGCCGCCGGCGGTGACGCTGCACCTGTTCAGCCACGGCGCGCCGGGTCGCCTGCGGCTTGGGGCCGGCGAGCTCGACGAGGCCCTGTTGGCGGAGCGGCCGGCCGTCGTCTCGGGGCTGGCCGGCGGACTGGCCCGCGGGGCGCAGGTCCTGCTGTACGGCTGCGGGGTGGCGGAAGGGGAGGCGGGGCGCGCCTTCCTGCGCCGGCTGGCCGGCACGCTCGACGCGCCGGTGGCCGCATCGGTCACGGCGACGGGGGCGGCCGAGCAGGGCGGCGACTGGGACCTGGGCTACTGCGTCGGAGAGGTCACCGCCGCCGCCGCCCTGCGGCCCGAGGCGGCCGCCGGCTACCGCGGGCTCCTAGGCGCGCCGCAGGTGACCATGCCGATCGAATTCCCCGACGTGGTGGTCGGCCAGGCCTACGCCCTGCCGGACATGACCGTCTCCGATCCGGACGGCGGCGAGCTGAAGGTCACGCTCACCGCCGTCGGCGGGACGATCGGCGGCGCCGTGGACCAGGACCCCGCAGAGGAGGGCCTGCAGCTCCGCGGCGCCGCCGAGGTGTTGAACCCGGTGCTCGCCGGCCTAACCTACACGGCCACGGCCAACGGCCTCGCCACCTTCCAGATCACCGTCTCGGACGGGACGGAGAGCCAGCAGGCCAGCCTCCTCCTCTTCGCCAGCGGCGGGAACGTCGCGCCATCCATCCACGGCGTCGACAACCCCGGCGCTCCGGTCTCCGTGGTGGCGGGGCAGGCGACGCCGCTGCCCGACTTCACCGTGAGCGATCCCGACGGGGACGTCCTGACCCTCTCCCTCCTGCCGTGGTGGGGGACGATCGGCGGCCTGACCGACAGCGACCCCACGGCCGATGGGATCCAGCTCACCGGATTGGCGAGCGAGATCAACGCCGCGCTCGCGGCGGCCACCTTCAAGGCCGACGAGGATGGTCCGGCGTCGATCCAGTTCCAGTTGAACGACGGCCATCAGGACCTGCCCACCTGGGGCTGGTTCTTCATGGAGGCGGGGGGCGGCAACAGCAAGCCGACGATCTCCGGCCTCACCTTGGACGATGTGAAGGTGCGGGTCGGGCGCCCCGGGGCGCTTCCGGACTTCACGGTGGCCGATCCCGACGGGGATCCGCTGACCGTCACGCTGGCGCCCGGCAACGGCGTGATCGGCGGGGTCACGGACGACGACCCGACGACCGCGGGCGTGCAGATCACCGGCTCAGCCGATGCGGTGAACGCCCGCCTCGCCCACGCGACCCTCACGGCCGCCAAGAGCGGGGTGCAGGTGATCCGCGTGGAGGTCAGCGACGGGCGCGTCGCGGAGCCGGAGATCACCTGGATCAACGTCTTCGCGAGCCCGAACAACGCGCCGACCATCAGCGGCGTGCCGGCCACGACCTCCGACGTGACGGTCGGGGCGGTCGCCGCGCTTGCCGACGTCGGGGTGGGCGACAAGGACAACGATCCCCTGAGCGTGACCTTGACCGCTCACAACGGCGAGCTGGTGGGCGTCGAGGACGCGGACCCGCTCCGGGCCGGCGTGCAGCTCACCGGCGCCGCCGCCGACATCAACCCGGCGCTGGCGGCGATGGGCTTTCGAGCGACGGCGGCGGGCGCGGCGTCCGTGGAGATCAGCGTCGACGACGGCCTGGTGGCGAACCCCGTCAAGAAGACCCTGGCCCTCACGGCCAAGGACCCGGAGCCGCTCGCCCCGGTGCTGGACGGGGTGGGGCGGGCCGCCAGCTTCGTCGAAGGCGGCTCCGCGGTGGCCCTTGAGCCGGTGGTGACTCTCGCCGACCCGGACAGCGCCACGCTCACCGAGGCCCGGGTGGTGATCACCAACCCCCAGCCCGGCGACGAGCTGTTCCTCGCCGAAGGCGCTGGCGGCGGGGCGATCAGCGCCCAGTACGCGGCGGCCACGGGGACGCTGGTGCTCACCGGGCCGGCGACCCCTGCGCAGTTCGAGGCGGCGCTGCGCGGCGTGTCCTTCCGCAACGGCCTGGGGGAGCCCGTCGCCGGTGAGCGGAAGATCGAGATGGTCGTACGCGACGGCGTCACGAGCTCGCAGACGGTCCTCACCCGTGTGGTGGTCACCGGGGTCAACGACGCGCCCAGTGGGCTGGACCATACGCTGACGCTGGCGGCCAACAGTTCCGTCACGCTCGGGCCCGAGGCCTTCCCGTTCGAGGACGCGGAGGGCGACGGCCTGCAGTCGGTGGTGATCACGGCGACCCCTGCCGGCGGCGCGCTCCGCCTGGACGGCGTGCTGGTCAAGCCGGGTCGAGAGATTCCGCTCTCGGACCTGGCTGCCGGCAAGCTGGTCTTTGTGCCGGCGCCGGGAGGTTCCGGCGGCCCCTATGCGAGCCTGACCTTCCAGGTCCGTGACACGGCGGGGGCGTTGGCTGCCGAGGACAGCAAGCTCACGTTCAATGTGACCCCCCCGACGCCCGAGCCCGAGCCTGAGCCGGAACCGCCGCCGCCGCCGCCGTCCGCGCCGCAGACGGTGGACGGGGTCCCGGTGGGGACGAGCACGAGCACGAACCCCGACGGCTCGGTGCAGCAGACGGTGACGGTGCCGATCGTCACCTCGGGCCGGCAGGAGAGCGTCGGCGGCAACACGGTGGCGGACATCCCGCTGGTGCAGGCGGGCGGCGCCCCGGTGCTCACGGCCCAGGTGCCGACCGGCTTCGGCCTGCAGGTCTCGGGCCTGGCGCAGCCCAAGCCCGCCCCCGACCTGCTGGGCGAGCTGATCCGCGAGATCCAGGGCCGCACCTCCCCGGGCTCTGCCGACCAGGCGTCGCTGACGGGCGGCGGGACCGGGTTCCTGTCCGCCCTGCCGTCCGACACGCCCCTGCTGGTGCAGACGGTGACGCCCACCACCGCGCCGGGCGGGCCGGCGCCGAGCCAGCCGCTGGTGATCCAGGGCTCGATCGATGCGGGCGCGCCCTCGACGGCGCTGGTGATCGACACCCGCAGCCTGCCGCAGGGCGCGGTGATCGAGCTGCAGAACGTCGACTTCGCCGCGGTGATCGGCGCGGCGCGGGTGACGGGCGGCGAGGGCCGGCAGGTGGTGTTCGGCGACGGCGCGGCCCAGTCCATCGTGCTGGGCGCCGACGACGACGTGCTGCGCGGCGGGGCGGGCGACGACACGGTCGGCTCGGCGGCCGGCGACGACCGGCTGTTCGGGGACGACGGCGACGACGTGGTGTTCGGCGGCGCCGGCGCCGACCTCGTCCACGGCAACGCCGGAGCCGACACCGTCAATGGCGGCGACGGCGGCGACCTGGTCTACGGCGGCAAGGGTTCCGATCGGCTCTGGGGCGACGCGGGGGGCGACACCGTCAGCGGCGACCTGGGCGAGGACTTCCTGCAGGGTAATGCGGGGGCCGACAGCCTGGACGGCGGGGAGGGCGCCGATACTGTCCATGGCGGCCAGGATGGCGACGTCGCCTGGGGCGGGGCCGGCGACGATGCGGTGTCCGGCGACTTCGGCGACGACGCGGTCCATGGCGGCCAGGGGAACGACACGGTGCGCGGCGGCGAGGGCGCCGACGTGGTGCGCGGCGGCCAGGGCGCGGACCTGCTGCGCGGCGAGGCCGCCGATGACTGGCTCTCGGGGGACCTGGGCGACGACACCCTGGCGGGTGGGGCGGGCGCCGACACCTTCCATCTGTTCGCCGGCGCGGGCGCGGACCTGGTGCTCGACTTCGACCGGGGCCAGGGGGATCGCGTGCAACTGCTCCCCGGCCAGGCCTACAGCCTCTCCCAGGTGGGCGCCGACACGGTGATCGACCTGGGCGCCGGGACGAAGATGGTTCTGGCGAACGTCCAGCTTGCGGGGCTGGACGTCGGCTGGATCCCGGGCGGCTAGGACGCGCCGCCCGGGGGCGGGGACCGGCCGCGCCCCAGCCCCGGCCGGTCCCCCGCCGCGGCCGCACCAAGGTCAGTGAGCGCCGCCTTCGGAGCGGCCGTCGCGATGATGAACGACCTGCGCGCCGCACGTCGGCGCGACGGCCGCATCAGCGGCGTCTCGTCGGCCCGGGAAAGGCTAAAGGGCTGTGCTGACGGTGAGGACGAAGCGGCGCTGCCGGGGATCTCCATAGCGGCTGTAGGCCGGGCTGTAGGGGGCGTTGGTCCCGTAGACGGGAGTGAGGGCGAAGCGGCTCTCCCGCGGGGGCGCCTTGTCGAACACGTTGACGACGCCGAGATCGACGCGGAGATCCCGGCGCGCGCCCTGGACCGGGACCGCGCCGCGCCAGCCGAGATGCAGGTCGAGGTAGGACTGGGCCGGCACCTCGTCGTCCCCCTGGATCCCGGCCGCCAGCGCGATCCCGTCTGCGAACTGGCCGGCCGGATAGATCCGGTAGCTGCCGAAGTACTGGAGGCTGGCGCCGACGCTGAACGGGCCGCGCGACCACTCGGCGCCGGCGACGCCGCGCCAGCGGAGCGGCCGGCCATAGTAGCCGGCGACCTGCAGCCCGTCGCGGAACGGCGCCGTCTGCGTCTGGCGGATGTAGTGTGAGCCCTCGGCGTAGAGCCGCAGGCCCTGGTCGCCGCGCACGAGGGACCAGGTGACGCGGGCGTCCAGGGTGTCGATCTTCAGCCCGGCCGTGCTCTCCGGCCGGACGTCGAGGACGGTGACCGGACCGGCCGTGAAACCCCGGCCGCGGTCAGTGTCGCCGAGCGGGCCACGGACGACGCGCTCGGGCCAGGCGGCCTCCTGGGCGAGCACCAGCTCGGCGGTGGGGAAGAAGACCTCGCGGGTCTTGCGGATACGCGAGTAGTCGAGGGTGAGCTCAGGGCCCCGCGGCCCGAAGGGAGCCAGCAACAGGCCGGCCGAGGCGGTGCTCACCCGCACCGTGTCGAGGTCGGGGTCGCCGCAGCAGCGCAGGGTGTAGGTGGGCGGGGTGGGGGCGCCGACGCCCCCGCGCTGCGGGTCGTTGAGCGCGGTGCGGGTGGTGCTGACCTGTTCGATGAGGCTCGCCAGGGACGGGGGCGTCTCGCCGGTGGCGTAGCTGCCGCGCAGCAGCAGGCCGGGGAGCGGCCGGACCTTGGCGCCCACGGTGTAGGCCGTGCCGGCGAACTTCGCGCGCAGCTGGCCGGCCGCCGGGTTGCGCGGGTTGCGCGCGAAGTCGCTTCGCTCCCTGTCGTGCCGTACGGCGACCTGCACCTCCAGTTCGCGCAGGAGGGCCGGCGCCGCAGCGCCGAGGAGGGGCGCCCTGAGCTCGCCGTAGAGCGAGGTGGTGAGGTTGCTGCGAGCCGCGATCGTCTGGCTGGAGTGGACGCCCAGCGTGCCGGTGAGGCTGACGTAGGACGGGGCGTGCTCGCGTCGCCCCTCCGCGAGCAGCGTCAGGGTGGAGACGCCGCCCGGCGTGCGGAACAGCGGGCCGGCCAGCCGCAGCGAGGCGTCTCGGAACCGGTTGGTGAGGGTCTGGGCGCTTGTCGACACCCGACGCGTGGCGAGCAGCGCCGCCTGGAACCGCCGCCAGTCGCCGAACGGGTTGAGGTCCGGGTCGCGGCCGTTGAAGTTCGGGTCGGGCTGGACCTGTGTCTGGTCCTGTTCGCTGGTCGCGCCGCCGACGGCGAGGTCGGCGTTGGCGCGCCAGCCGCGCGGCAGGGGCGCCACCAGGCCGGCCGAGTAGCGCGTGGTGTCCAGGCGGGTGCGTCGGTCCAGCCGGAATCCGGCAAGCGGGAAGGCCAGCTCCACGCTGTGCTGGAAGGGATTGTACGGCGACTGGGCGTTCAGGATCAGCAACTGGTTGTTGAACTCGCCCACGTAACGGCCGCGGCTGCTGAGCACGACGGCGTCGAGATAGGCCTCGAAGCCGCCATCGAAGCGGTGGCGGAGGTTGGCCAGCAGGGCGCTGGTCTGCGGCGTCGACATCGCCCAGCTGGTCGCGGCGCCGGCGGGCAGTTCGGTGTCCGCGCGGCCGGCGTTGCGCGCCAGCGCCGCGCCGACCTCGGCCGGCGCCCCGGAGAGCCCGGGCGGCAGGTAGGTGAAGCGACCGTCGAACACGCCGCCGCCGAACTCCGGCTTGAGGCGGAACACCGTGCCTGGGCCGTTGAGGTTGCGGACGAACAGCGAGTCCCCGTTGGGCCGCAGCGAGAGCAGAGACAGCGGGGCGTTGGCGGTGCTGAGGGCGAGGTCCGCCTCCAGGTAGCCCCGATCGCCGGCCAGCAGGGGCTCGGACCAGGTGCGGCCGGCGAACAGCATGACGTCCGTCCGGCCATCGCCGCTCGTATGGCCGATGCGGCCCTCGAGGCCGAGATGCCGCGCATCGCCCCGGGACGCCATGCCGCCGGTGACGTGGAGCTCCGCCCCCTGGCGGGCGCGATCGATGACGACGTTGACGACCCCGCCCAGGGCGCCGAACCCGTGGATCCCGCCGGCCGCGCCGGTGAGGATCTCCACCCGCTCGATGGCGTGCAGCGGCACGGCGCTGAGATCCGCCTGCCGGTAGCCACGGAGCGGCGCGGGGGCGCTCGGCAGGCGCCGGCCGTCGACGAGGGAGAGGGTGCCGGTCTCGCCGAGGCCGCGCAGGTCGATGAGCGACTGGGCCTCGCCGCCGAGCTCCTGGGTCGGGCGGATGGCTGTGGTGTTGGCCGGCACGCGGCTGCTGAAATAGTGATCGAGACTGTCGCGGTCGGCCTGCAGGACCTGCAGCCCGGTGACCACGCGATAGGGCTGGATGTCCGTCTCGAGGCGGCGGATGTCGGCGTTCTGGCTGCGCCGGCCGACCACCAGCAGCTCGGGAACGGTCGCGGGCTCCGGCGGGTCCGCCGCCCCGCTCCGGCGCTCGATGACGAAGGCGCCCGCCCCGGCCGGGCGCGCCGCCAGCCCCGTGCCCTGGAGCAGCATCCCGATGGCCGCCTCTGGCGACATGCGCCCGCGCAGCGGCGGCGCGCGCAGGCGCGCCACATCCTCGGCGTCGAACAGCAGGTCGACGCCGGTCTCGCGCGCAAGCTCCAGCAGCGCGTCCTGCAGCGCGCCCCCGGCCACGTCGACGGGCAGGGCGCCGCCCTGCGCGCAGGCGGCGCCCGGCGCCGTGGCCAGCAGGGCGCCGCAGGCCCAGCTCAGCAGCGACCGTCGCATTCCCGTTCAACGCCCCCTGGTTGGCCGCCTCGGGCCTGGTCCGCCCGCGCGCGCCGGCTGGCCGTCAATCTACCTGAGACTCGCGATCGGGGAACGCGGTTATTGTATAGTTCGGATCGGCTGTTTCGCGCGCAAGCTGTCGAAGGGGGGCGATGCTTCCGAATAGTTGTGCTGTACTGTCGCGCCGGACGTCGCAGGCGCCGCGCTGGGCGCCTCGGGGCCGCGCACCGCGCCGACGCCGGCCGGCCGGCCATCGCGAATTTTCGCCGACCGCATTGAGTATTTCGCCGCGGCGCGCGACCCTGGGACCATGGCGATGGCGGACGTCCCGGCGTGCGACCCGAGGCCCGGCGAGGGGGCGGCCGCGCGCGGCCGCGCGCCCGGCGGGATGACGGGCCCGGCCGTGGCCGAGCAGGCCCGACCCTTGCGGCGGGCGCTGGCGCGCTACTTCGCCAGCCGGATCCCGGACGGCGCCGAGGTGGACGACCTCGTGCAGGAGGTGTTCGCGCGCCTGGCGGCCCGCGACAGTGAGGCCCCGATCGCCCACCTGTCGGCCTTCGTCTTCCAGCTCGCGGCCAACGTCCTCGCTGACCGCGGCCGGCGCCGCTTCGCGCGGCATGCCGACGCGCATGTGCCGTTCGAACCGGAGCGGCACGCCGAGCCAGACATCGACCCGCACCGGATCCTGGCCGCTCGCCAGGACCTCGAGGCGGCCACCCGCGCCCTCCTGCAGCTGCCGGAGCGGACGCGGACGATCTTCCTGCTGCACCGCCTCGAGGGCCGCCGGGCCAAGGAGATCGCGGCCCAGCTCGGGATCTCCGTCAGCGCCGTGGAGAAGCACATGATGCGCGCCCTGCAGCACCTGAGCGCGATGCGGACGGAGCGCGGCCGATGATCGAGGCGCTCACCCTGCAACGCCTGGAAGCCCTGGAGCCAGACGCCGCGGCCGCCCTGCTGGCCTACCGCCAGGGCGAGGGGGCCGCCGCCCTGGACGCGGGCGTCCTCGCCGCCTGGCTGGAACGGCCGGAGCACGCGGCCGCCTGGGCCCGGATGCAGGCCGCCTGGGCGGACTTCGACGCGGTCGGCGACGACGAGATCGTCGAGGCTCTGCGGGACCATGCCCGGCGGGCTGGGCCGGCGCGTCCGGCGCCGGCGGCCGGCTGGCGGCGCCCGGCCGCCGCGGCCGCGGTGGCGCTGGCCCTGGGCGCCGGGCTGATGTGGGGCCTGGCGCGTGGACCCCAGGCGCCTTCCGGCCCCGGGGCGGCGCATCGCCCGCCGCCGGCGGCGGGGCGGCTCTACGAGAACCTGGCGACGGTCGCGGAGAGCCATGTGCTCGCCGACGGTTCGCGCCTGGTGCTGGCGAGCGGCAGCGCCGCGCAGGTCGCCGCGGGGCCGACGCGCCGGGAGGTGGCGCTGCTCCGGGGACGGGCGTTCTTCGACGTGGCGCGGGACACGCGCCGGCCGTTCGAGGTGCAGGCCGGCGGCTACCAGGTGCGCGCCGTGGGCACGCGCTTCGACGTGGCCGTGACCCCGGGCTGGATCGAGGTGGTGCTCTTCGAGGGGCGGGTGGCGGTCGGCGCCGGCGAGGCGGGCCTCCCGGTGCGCCTCGAGCCGGGCCAGAGGTTCGTGGCCCAGGCTGGCCGTCGCCCGCAGGTGGGGCCCGCGGATCTCGAGGCGGCCGGCGCCTGGCAGGCCAGGCAGCTGGTGTTCGAGAACGTCACCCTCGCGGAGGCGGCCACGCAGCTCAACCGCTATGGCCCGGAGCGCCTGATCGTCCGCGACCCGCGGGTGGCGCAGCTGCGGATCAGCGGCCGGTTCCGCACCGGCGACCTCCGGCGCTTCGGCCGCGCGCTGGCGCTCCTGCACCCGGTGCGCCTGGAGCCCCGGGGCCCCGGGACCTGGGAGGTGGTGGCGGCCCCGCGCTGAGGTTTTCGTCCGGAGGGGGTGAGGATTCCGCCGCGGCGCGCGACCTCAGCCGTGCAGCGCAGGAGGAACGTGGCCATGCACACGCCGGGAAGACCCCAGCCGGAGCGGGACGCCAGGGTGGTGATCGACTTCACCGAGCCGCCGCCGCCGAGGGCGCCGGCGCTGGGCTTCCGCCGCTTCGTCCTGCTGCCGGCGGCCCGGCTCCTGCTGCGCGATGGCCGGCCGGTGGAGATCGGCAGCCGGGCCTTCGACCTGCTGCACGTGCTGCTGCGCGCCCGCGGCCGGATCGTCGAGCGGGCGGACCTCATGCGCCAGGTCTGGCCGACGACAACCGTGGAGGAGAGCAACCTGCGCTTCCAGGTGTCCCGCCTGCGCCGGGCGCTCGGCGACGACCGCGACCTGCTCAAGACGATCCCGGGCCGCGGCTACCTGCTGGCCGCGGATGCGCCGACCGACCCACCGCCCCCGGAGCCCGGAACCCGCGACCGGGACGAGCAGGACCTCCGGGCGCTGCTCCGGCTCGTGCTCTGCGAGCTGCGCGCCGGTTCGCCGCGCGACCCGGCCCCCGCACCCGACGCGTGACCGTCAGGGGTGCGGCCCGGCGGGCGGTGTCGTCGGGGCGCGAAGCGCGTCGGCGAAGGCGGCGGCCAGGATCCCGGCCGGGGCGGCGACGAGACCGATGCTGCTGACCGCGGTGAGTCCGGCGACCAGCCGGCCGCCGGCGGTGACCGGATAGACGTCGCCGTAGCCGATGGTGGTCAGGGTGACGACGCCCCACCAGAGCGCCCGCGGGATGCTGCCGAACGCCTCGGGCTGCGCCGCGCCCTCGAGGAGGTGCAGCAGGGTGGAGGACAGCACCAGGATCACCGCCCCGAGCGCCAGGGTGACGGACAGCTCGTGCCGGCGCGACAGCACCGTCCGGACCACCAGCTCCAGGGCGACCGACGCCGGCCCGAGGTTGGCCAGTCGCAGGATGCGCAGCAGGCGGAGCAGGCGGAGGACGAAGGACGGCGCGCCGGCCAGCATCAGCAGGGCGGGCAGCAGGGCGAGGAGGTCCGCCAGGGCCGGGGGCGAGGCGAGCCAGCGGAGGCGGGCGCGCCACGGCGGCGCGCCCGGGGCGCGCTCCGGCGCGGTCCAGAGGCGCGCCAGGAACTCCAGGAAGAACAGGCCTGCGAAGAGGAGCTCCGCGGCGCGGAAGAGCGGCTCCCGGCCTCGGGTCAGCCCGGGCTCGGTCTCGGCGATGGCGACGGCGACCGCGGTATGGCTCCCCCCGCCGCGGCCGCGGTGCCGGGCCGAGAGCGCCCCGGGGCGGGGGGGGGGCGGCCCCCCCGCCCCCCCCCCCCGGCCCGCCCCCCGCCCCCCCCCGCGGCCGCCGTGCGGTCGGGGGCGAGAGCGCTTGGCCAACGGAGCGGCCTCGACGCCCTCAGGGCTGTCCGCCCGGGAGCGCGGCGGCCCGGGGCGCCACCTGCAGCTGCAGCAGCGCGCGCGCACAGGCGATCTCGAGGGCGAACAGCGCCATGGCGGACAGCAACGCCAGCAGGCCGGCGGCGCCGGCCGCGGGCACCAGCCAGACCGGGACCAGGCGGAGCTCCTGCGCGGCGGCCACCGCCCCGGCCAGGCCGAGCAGGGTGGCGGCGCCGAAGCCCGCCAGCGCCGCGTACAACAGGTCGAGGCCGCGCAGGAGCAGCCGCAGGCGGCGCTCGGCGAGGCGCAGCGCCCGCTCGGGGGCGGCGTAGAGGTCGGCCAGCAGCCGGTCGCCGGCGGCCAGCGAGGCCCTGAACTCGCGCCACTGCGGGATGGCCAGGTGGTAGCGCAGGGTGGCGCTGTTCAGCAGGGTGGCGCAGGCGTTGGTGAGGATCGCCGGCCCGGCGATGTAGGTCAGCGGCAGGAAGGGATTGTCGCTCACGGCAGGGCTCCTGGCGCGGGGCGGGGATGCCTGGGCCCGGCTCCGGGGGGTGTCGGGAGTCGGGCCCAGGCTGCGGGCAGGGCTGGGGAGGCTGCCCGACCGCGGCTCAGATCTGGTTGTCCCAGGCCTTGAGCTGGTGGTCCTTCAGCATGTCCTCGATCGCCTTCGGCACGACGTTGCGGAACTTGCCGGTGTCGGCCGGGACGATGTCGATCATCCGCTCGATCATCTCCTGCGGGTCCATGCGGCCCTCCGGGGTGGCGAAGAAGTCGTCGAAGCCCTTCCGCAGGTCGGCCCGCTTGGTGAAGTTCTTCGCGTCGTCGAGCCAGCGGAACGGGTTGTCGGCCATGGTCTCGTTGTAGCCGGTGTAGTAGGCGCCGGGATTGATCGTCTGGACCTTGATCCCGTAGGCGGCGAGCTCCTGCTGCATGGCCTCGGCGAAGGCCTCGAGGGCATGTTTGGTGGAGACGTAGGTCCCCCAGTTCGCCGGCGTGAACAGG
This sequence comes from Phenylobacterium sp., assembly GCF_041913825.1. Lineage (GTDB taxonomy): Bacteria > Pseudomonadota > Alphaproteobacteria > Caulobacterales > Caulobacteraceae > Phenylobacterium. The sequence continues at coordinate 52,230 of NZ_JAYSEO010000023.1, read as the reverse complement.
CCGCCCATGGAGGAGGTGAAGACCACCTTCTTGCCCTGGCTGCGGCCCTCCCGGACCCAGCGCTGCACCACGCCCTGGGTGAGGGTCAGCGGCAGGAAGACGTTGACCTCGTAGTTCCTGCGCACGAGGTCGACGGGGATCTCCCAGACCGGACCGGCCTCGCCCATGCCGGCGTTGTTCCACAGGACGTCGATGTCCCAGCCGATCGCCTGGCGGATGTCGTAGGGGTCGGTGAGGTCGAGCCGGGCCACCCGGACGCGGTCCTGGAGGCCCAGCGCGGCCACCTCCTCGCGCAGCGGCGTCACCTGGGAGGAGACGTGCGCGGTGGCGATGATGTCGTGGCCGTTGCGGGCCATGCCGAGCGCGGCGGCCTTGCCGAAGCCGGAGCCGGCGCCGGTGATGAGGATGGTCTTCTGGGTCATGGCTGTCCTTGCAGCTGGCGGGGGTGAGCGGTTGTCAGCGGGGCAGGGCGGCGGCGGCGGCCCGGGCGATCTCGAGGTCCTGGTCGACGGCGCCGCCGGAGACGCCCACGGCGCCGATCAGGCCGCCGGCCGCGTCTGTCAGGGCGACGCCGCCGCCGAACGGGGCCAGGCCGCCGTTGCTGAGCTCGAGGGCATGGGCGGGCGCGCCAGGCCGGCAGTAGTCCCAGACCGCCTCGCTGTCGCAGGCGAACAGGACCGCGGTCTTCGCCTTGCGCAGGGCCAGGTCGATGGACCCCAGCACCGCGCCGTCCATCCGGTCGAAGGCCTTGAGGTGGCCGCCGGCGTCGAGCACCGCGACGTTCACCGCCACCCCGAGCGCGGCGGCGCGGTCCTGCGCCGCCGCGATGATCCCGTGGGCGCCGTCCGAGGTGAGTTGCATGGGGTCGGTCTCCGTGCCTGTCCGAGGGCCATCATCGCGGTCCGCCGGGCCGGGCGCGCGTGGACCGATGACAGCCGCCGTGAGGCCGCGTGAGCGCCAGGGGGGCTGCAGGGGCGGACAACGCAGAAAGGGCGCGCTTGCGCGCGCCCTGGGCCCAGCGGCGAGGCGGATGTCAGGGGGAGACGCGCCGCCAGAGATCGTTGAAGGCCAGGCTGTCGTAGAAGGCGTGGGCCCGCGCCACCCGGCCGTCGCGCATCTCCCAGAACCAGGCGTAGGTGTTGACATAGGGCTGGCCGTCGCGGGCCACGCCCTGGGCGTCGAAGAAGATGATCACCCGGTCTCCGTCGGTGGTGAGCTGTCGGATGGTCGGCCTCAGCGGCTCGCGCATGCGGGCGTTGAAGGGGCGGATGACGTCGCGCATGAAGGCTTCGCGGCTCGGATAGGTGCGGGAGGCGTCGGAGCGGCCCACGATCGTCCAGACCACCGCGTCGTCCAGCAGGTCATAGGGTCCGCCGGTCCCGGCGGACCAGCTGGCGAAGGCGGCTTCGACCAGGGCCCGGTTGCGGGCTTCCGGCGTCCCGGCGGCGGTCGGCGTCATCTGGGGGGCTCCTTGGGATTGCGCCTGAGCCTCGGGGGCCGCGACGGCGGCGCCTGCCAGGACGGCGGCGCCGAAGAGGCTGATCAGCTGCTCGGACGTCATGGGTGTGCTCCGGCGTGAGGGGATGGCACGCAGCCTAGTCTGCGGCGCCCGCCGCGGGCTGTTCGCTCCAGTGAGCCGGCGTGAGCTGATGCGAGCGGGCCGCGGCGCGCCGGGGCGGCGCCCGGATCCGCCGCTCCCCCTTAGAGCAGCGTCAGGTCCGCCACCTGCCAGGCGGGCGAGCCGGAGCGCAGCGTCGCGGCCAGGAAGTCGAGCGTCGCCCGCACCCCGGGCAGGAGCCCGCGCCGGGAGGTGAACACCAGGTGCAGGATGCCCTGCGGCGCCTCCCAGTCAGGCAGGACCCGGACCAGCCGGCCGCTCTCCAGGAATTCGCGGGCGGCGTATTCCGGCAGCAGGCCGACGCCGACCCCGCCCAGAACGGCTTCGCGGAGCAGCGGGAAAGCGCTGGCGGTCAGCCGCGGCTCGTGCGCCGCCTCGACGGTCTCGCCGTCGCGGTTGGTCAGCCGCCACCGGTCGGGGCCCGGGGCCTCGCCCAGCGACACCGTCGGGAAGGTGGCGAGGTCCGCCGGCGAGGCCGGGGTCCCCCGCGCCGCCAGCAGCTCGGGGCTCGCCGCCAGCACCAGGCTGGTGCGCTCGATCAGCTTCACCTGCAGGTCGGCGTCGGTGTCCAGCTGCTGGCGGACCCTGACGGCGATGTCGACGCCCTCCTCGATGAGGTCGACCCGGCGGTTGCTGACCAGGAACTGCAGCTTCAGCTTCGGATGCGCCGCCATGAAGTGGGGCAGGCATCCCGACACCAGCCGGTCCACCCCGGGCGGGCAGCTGATGCGCACCAGGCCCTGCGGCTCGGCCCGCATCCGCGAGATCACCGCGTCGATCGCCTCGGCCTCCAGCAGCGCGGCGCGGGCGTGGCGATAGACGTCCTGGCCCACGTCGGTGACCTTGAAGCGGCGCGTCGACCTTTCCACCAGGCGCACGCCCAGCTGGTCCTCCAGCGCCGCGACCCGCCGGCTGACCCGCGACTTGGGGACGCCCAGGGCGCGCGACGCGGCCGAGAAGCCGCCGTTCGCCACCACCGCCGCGAAGAAGCTCAGGTCGTTCAGGTCCGGCATCCAGCGTCCTGTTTCTGCAACGTAGTGTCCCGAAGCCGCCGACTACTGCCCCGCTCGTTGCAGCAGCAAATAGGCCGTGCCCCATCCCACTGGAAGGACACGCCCCTCATGAAGCTGCTCCATGTCGACGCCGGCATCACCGGACCCGCCTCGGCCAGCCGCCAGATCTCCGCCGCCGCGGTGGCGGCCCTGACCGCCGCCGATCCCTCCCTGGAGATCGTCCGCCGCGACCTCGAGGCCAAGCCCGTCGGGCACCTGGACGGCGCCGGCCTCGCCGGCCTCGCCGACAACCCCGTGCTGCGGGAGTTCCTCGAGGCGGACGTCTTGGTGATCGGCGCGCCCATGTACAATTTCGCCATGGCCAGCCAGCTGAAGGCCTGGTTCGACCACATCCTGGTGAGCGGGCGGACGTTCCGATACGGCCCGGACGGCCCCGAGGGCCTGGCGGGCGGCAAGAGGGTGGTGGTCGCCTCCGCGCGCGGCGGCGTCTACGCGCCAGGCTCGCCGGCCGCCGCCCTGGACTTCCAGGAGCCGCACCTCCTGCAGCTGCTGAGCTTCATCGGCATCGAGGACATCACGGTCATCCGCGCCGAGGGCCTGGCGCTCGGGCCCGAGGCGCGCGAAGCCGCGCTCGCCCAGGCGCTGGCCGAGGCCGCCCGTCTTCGCGCTTCGCGAGGACGGCTGGTGGCGTAGGGGCGGCCGGGGGGCGGCTGGCCGTCGGGCCGCTGACGCTGCGGCGCTGATGTTCCCGACCCTCAGAGCGCTCCGCCGGCCGCACTTGGCGGCGCGGGGCACGTGCGGACCGACGGCGAACGACCCGAGCATGAGTCGCGCAACTAGCCTCATGCATCCAGGCGCCGGCCTCTCCCTCGCAGCAACAGGCACGCACCCACCCGTGGCGGATCCCCGATCGAGCGCGGCGCGGAATGTGCGTTTGCAGCGCCAGAGCGACGGTCAGCTTGCCACCTCTAGCTGACATTCGAAGGTACGCCTCACGGTGGAGCCGGACGTTGGCGTCAGTGCGCGAGGCCGAAATTCGGAGCAGGTCCGCGGCGCGCCTTCAGCTGCCGCGACGAACGTCGGCTATGGGTGGTCAGCGCAGGCCCCCTAACATAGCTTTTGGAGGAGCGGAGGGCCCGGTGGCTGAAGCTTGGTTCCGCTGGCGGAAGCCAGACGAAGGTGAGGGCTACTCTATCGCCGGCTCGGTAGCGCCCGCCCTGATCGGACGGGGCTCTCTGGCCTCCTTCCTCATCGGGGCTCCTTTTCAGCTTCTGCATCGCAGTTCTGATCGCCACGATCCGCGCCCATAGCGACTGGCGTGGATGAGTCGACCGAAGGCCCTCAAGGGTCGTCAGGCCAATGTTCGCGGTGGGTCGGAAGCGGCCGTTGCTTCGGCTCGACGAGAAGGCCTCGGAACGCCCTCTGCATGGGGCTTCGATGCGGCGGCGAAGCCGCCGTCGTCGGCAGCATGACGGAACGTTAGCTCGGCAGCACGCGCTTGGTGAGGATGCTCAGATCCGTCATGAACCCCCGGGTCTTCTGGGGCTCGAGCGCCGCCGTGGTGGCGTTGCTCGGGGCGGCTGTCGCCGCGCCAGACGCCTCGCAGGCGGCCTTCCAAGCGGCGCAGACGTGGGTCATCGACACGTTCGGATGGTTCTATGTCGTGGTGGTGGCCGGGTTCGTCCTGGCGGTGCTAGCCCTGGCGCTCGGTCCCGCCGGACGTCTCCGACTGGGGGCTGACGACGCCGAGCCGGATTTCCCCTACGCCTCCTGGCTGGCGATGCTCTTCGCCTCCGGCATGGGCATCGGTTTGATGTACTTCGCGGTCGCCGAGCCCATCCAGCACTATGCCGCGCCGCCTGAAGCCGAGGCGGGCACTTTCGCCGCGGCGCGTGAGGCGATGGTGATCACCTTCGTGCACTGGGGCGTCCATGCCTGGGCCATCTACGCGGTGGTGGGGCTGAGCCTGGCCTTCTTCGCCCACAGGAAGGGATTGCCGCTGACGCTCCGGTCCGGGTTGCACCCGCTCCTCGGCAAGAGGATCCACGGCCCTATCGGCGACGCGGTCGATATCTTCGCCATCTGGGGCACGCTGTTTGGGATCGCCACGTCCCTCGGGCTGGGCGTCGGCCAGATCAGCAGCGGCATATCCTACCTGACGGGCGCGCCCTCCAATCTCCCGTTCGGACTGGGCCTGGTTGTGTTGGTGATGGGCGCCGCCACAGTATCGGTCCTGACCGGGCTCGATCGAGGGGTGCGGAGGCTTTCGGAGCTGAACCTGGCGATCGCGATCTGCTTGATGCTGTTCGTGCTGGCGGTGGGCCCGACCGGCTTCCTGGTGAAGGCCCTCGTCCAGAACTTCGGGCTCTACCTCGATCACTTCTTCATCCGGACCTTCAATCTTTATGCCTACGAGCCGCGCGGCTGGATGGCGAATTGGACGCTCTTCTACTGGGCCTGGTGGATCGCCTGGTCCCCCTTCGTTGGCATGTTCATCGCCCGCATCTCGCGCGGCCGCACGGTGCGGGAATTCGTCATTGGCGTATTGCTCGTGCCGACCGGCTTCACCTTCCTCTGGATGACGGTCTTCGGAAACACAGCCATCGTGCTGGACATGGGAGGCGCGGCCGGCGCGATTTCGCGGGCCGTCGAGGGGGATCTCTCCACCTCCCTGTTCCACTTCTTCGAACATCTGCCCGGCTCGGCCGTCACCTCGGCCCTGGCCGTCGTTCTGGTCGCGGTGTTCTTCGTCACGTCCGCAGATTCCGGGTCCCTGGTGATCGATACGATCGCCTCGGGCGGCGCGGAAGAGACGCCGCGCTGGCAGCGGGTCTACTGGTGCGGCCTGGAAGGCGCAGCCGCGGCAGTGCTGCTTCTCGCCGGCGGGCTGGGAGCGCTTCAGGCCGCCACGCTCGTCGCAGCGCTGCCGTTCGCCGTGATCATGATCTTGCTGTTGGTCGGCCTCATCCGACAGATGAATGCTGATCTGGCCGGCGTGCCGGTGGAGACGCAGAGTGCGCCTCTCGCCGAGCGTCTCAAGCGAATTCTGGCGCCGCCGCGCCGCTCGGATATCGAGCAGCAGATCCAAACAGATGGCGTCCAGGCCCTCGAAAGGGTCCGCGAGGCTCTTGCTGGCGACCAGGGCCTGCGCGCCGAAACCAGCCTCGCCCTGTCCGGTGCGCAACTCAGCGTCTGGTTCGCCGACGGTGCGACGTTCGAGTACAGCCTGGCGGCGGTGGCTCGACCGCGCCCAGCCTATACTCCGCTGGAAGCGCCTGAGGGGCGGCGCGGTCAGGAATGGCGTCTCGTTGCGCGCGTGCCAGGCGTCGGCCGCGATCGCGGCCGTGATGTCACCGGATTCACGCGCAACCAATTGATCGCCGACGTGCTGGACCAGCTCGAACAATGGCGGCGCCGATGACGGTGAGGCCGAGAGGCTAAGGTCTTGTCGGCTTGCCGCCGGCTTCCGCAGCCGACACCCGTTCGCACTTCGACCGCGGGCGGAGACGTCGGGCTCGGAGGTCCGGGTCCGGTCGTCGCCGAACCTCCAAGGCGATGTCACACCGGACCGGCTCAGCAGGGCAGGCTTTGGGTGTGGACGATGCCGGGTAGGCGCAGACGCAGCAGCAACCTTGATCCCAGGCGCCGCCGGACGTCTTCCGTGAGGCCCGCGCCGGCCAGGTAGCAGGCGAGGGCGGAGTTCGAGTTGCGGCGCAGGAGCCTGTAGGCCAGATGGCTCTCATCCAGGCGCCGGGTGAAGGCGCCGAGGCCCTCCGCGATCTTCGCGGTCTCCTCCGGGTCACGAGTCAGCAGCACAAGGTCATGCAGCGGCTCGCCCGGCGTGGGGAAGTCGTAGGCGCCCGGGCGGTAGGTCTCGACGACCCCGTGGAGGGTGTTCTCGTCACCGCTCCGGTGAAACGCTCCCCGCAGGCTGGCTGTGGCCTCGTAGGCCTCGGGCCATCGGTCCCCCTGCCGGTGGGGCACCACCAGAAGGTAGCCGTGGCGCGGGAAGATCAGATAGTGCGTGAGCAGAGGGCCGGGCCAGCGGTCGGGACCGATGGGGCCGGCCGCGAGATAGACCCCGGGCGGAACCGTGCGGCCATCGATCGCGCCGAAACGCGCCAGGATGTGTCGCACGAGAATGACGTCGAGCAGGGCCGGCTCCCCCGCCTCAAGATCAGCGGCCAGGTGGCTACGGATCGCGTCGGCGCCGGCCTCCGGCCTGAGGTCCTCGCCGTAGGTCGTCGCGAAAGCCGCCTGGATGGTGACGCGGTTTTCGGAGAGTTGATGCGCCACTGCGATGCGTCTCCAGTCGCTCGCCAGCCGAGCCGCGCCCTCGCCTGGCCCGAAGAGGGCCAGCATGAGGGTGGCGTTCGCCAGCACCACCAGCCCGCCCACGGCCGCGAGGCCGCGGAGCGCCGCACCCGCGAGGCGTGTGGGGCGCGGCATCGGTGTCAGTTCCGGGAGCGGCGGCGGAACAGCAGCTTGTTGATCCGCCGCTCATCCACATCGATCGCGTCGACGTCGAAGTCGCCCACATGCAGGACTTCGCCCTTCTCCGGAATGCGCCCAGCGGCGGCGAGGACCAGTCCGGCCGCCGTGTGGAAGCCGCCAGCTTTCAAGTCGTCGACCCCGAGAGCCTCTCCCAGTTCCACCAGATCCACCCGGCCATCGACGAGGAAGGAGCCGTCCTCGTGTGGCCGCACCATGGCCGCGGGACCGTCGTGCGCCTCCGGCAGGTCCCCAGCGATCATCTCCAGGAGGTCGGTGGGAGACATGACACCCTGGAGCACGCCGAACTCGTCGACCACGAGCGCCAGGTGGACCTCGGATGTCCGGAACTGCTCCAGCGCCTGCAGCAGCGACGCGGTCTCCGGGATGTATAACGGGGCCCGCGCGAGGCCGGAGAGATCCAGCGGCCTGCTGCAGAGCAGGGCGTCGGCGATGTCGCGCTTGTGCACGACGCCCAGCGGGCCGTCGAGGTTCTCGCCGCGTGCGAGAATGAAGCGGGAATAGGGGCAGGTGCGGATCTCTTCGCGCCAGCGCTCCTCGGGATGGTCCAGAGAGACCCAGTAGACCTCGGTGCGCGGTGTCATGGCCACACGGACGGCGCGGTCGCCCAGCCGCATGATCTCATGCATCATGGCCTCTTCCTGGGGCTCGATAAGACCGGCGCCGGCGCCTTCCGCCAGTACGGCCTCGACTTCTTCCTGAGTGACTTTGGTGCCGTCGCTGTCGCGGACCCGCAGCAGCGTCAGCACGGCGGCCGTCGAAATGGTGAGCAGGGTGACGAACGGCCCCATGAGCCGCGCGAGGAGCGACAGCGGCCGCGCCACGAGGCTGGCGATGGCTTCGGGGTGTATCAGCGCCAGTCGTTTGGGAACGAGCTCGCCGAGGATCAGGGAAAGGTAGGTCAGCAGGACCACGACCACGACGGTCGCGATCTCCTCCGAGTAGGGTCCGAGGCCGGGCGCGCCCTCGAGCAGCAGGTCCAGTTCGCTCGCAATGGTCGCCTGGCCAAAGGCGCCGGCGAAGATGCCGATCAGGGTGATGCCCACCTGAACGGCCGACAGGAACCGTGTGGGGTCTTCGGAGAGCTTCAGAGCCGCCCGGGCTCCGCCGTCCCCCTGCTGGGCGCGCGACTGCAGCCTCGACTTGCGAGAGGAGACCACGGCCAGCTCGGACATGGCGAAAAGGCCGTTCAGCAGCACCAGGAGGAGCACGACGGCAGCGGCGAGCAGGAGCATTGTTTCGACTTCTGGCGAGGTCTCGCGGACCTTCGAATGTGAGCGGATGTTCTGGCGCGGACGGCGCTGGGGTTCACCGCACAGCTGTGTGAGGCGCAGGATGGGCCCAGAGCCGCCGCGCGCCCACGCCACCATGCGGCGAGCGCTGGCCTGTGGGTTCCGCATCCCGGGCGCGTTCGTGGGCGCGCCCGCCTCTCGGCCGAGCCGAGCCTGGCTGTGAGGGCGGCCGAGATCCCTGGCTTCCGCCCTTCGCGAACGTGCTCGGCGGGCTGGCGATGATCACTGGGTCGTTCGCCCCCGGAGCGCGGGCGACCATCGCGCGGCGGTGTTTCGATCGACGTGCGCAGCAGGTTATGCGCAGTCGAGCGGATGCAGCCAGGAAGATCTTCCGCAGTCCGAATGGGCCGCCTGCGGTTGATGATGAATACTGCAGGCGCTTTTGGGCAGTCCGTCAAAGCTTAGCCATGCTGCGGGGTGGATTGTGGGTTCGGTCTCACAGTCTTGTGAGACGGTTCTGCGGCGTCCGCTCCCTGATGTCCGGCAGATTCGATGTACGGGATGTTGTCGCTGGAGGGTGGTAACGTTCTGTTTCCTGAGGGGCAAAGTTGAAACGTATCCTGGTGTCGGGGCTCGCCGCGGCGACCCTTGGTCTGACCGCATCGGCTCAGGACGGCGTGGCCTCGTTCGGGGTGGCGTCGAGCGCCCAGCCGACCCCGGTCGGCTTGCGCAGCCCGACCTCGCAGCCCGCAGTCCTCGGCGCGGCGCTGAGGGCCGCCCATCGCGGCGACGTCGCCGCAGCGCGCGCCCGGCAGTCAAGTCTGCACGATCCGGTGGAGATCGCCCTGGTCGACTGGGCCCTGTCGACCGTCGCGGCGCGGCGTCTCTCGCTTGCTGAACTGGAGGCGGCGGAGCGGCGCCTGCGCGGCTGGCCGGGCGAGGACGCCCGTGTCCGGACGCTCGCCGCGCGACGTGGCGAGGCCGGCGCGACGCCGGCGGAGGGGCGGCGCGCCCCGGCCGGCGACTACCGCCAGCGGCGGCTCCGCATGAGCGCCGCGCTGCAGCGAGGGGACGCGCGCGCCGCGTACGTCGCGGTCGTCGGCCACGTGCAGCGGCCCGGTTCGGTCGCCTACGCCGAACTCGAGTCGTTCGCCGGCTGGCTTGCATTGACCAGGCTCGGAGACCCTGCGGCCGCCGAGCGCCACTTCGCCCGCCTGGACGCCGCGGTCCGAAGTCCGGTCAGCAAGGCGCGCGCCGCCTACTGGCGCGGCCGGGCCGCCGAAGCCGCCGGGGATCCGATCGGCGCCTTGCAGTTCTACGCCCGAGGCGCCGCGTACAAGACCACCTTCTACGGCCAGCTGGCGGCCGAGAAGGCCGGGGTCGAGGCGCTTGTCCTTCCGGCCGACCCGAAGCCGGACGGGGCGGCGCGCGCCGCCTTCCGCTCTTCCGAGCTCACCCGCGCCCTGCATAGACTCTCGGCGGCGGGAGAGCGTGGCCTTCTGAAGCAGTTCGCACTCCAGCTCGGCGACCGCGCCGCCAGCGCCGCCGAGCTCGCCCTGCTGGTCGATGAACTCCGGCGGCTGGGGGAGCAGGAGACGGCGCTGCTGGCCTATCGTCGGGGCGCCCGACATGGCCACGTGCTGTTCGAGCGCGGCTATCCGATCGTGAGCCTGCCGTCGGTGGCTGGCGGTGCGGACCCGGCCCTGGTTCTGGCGGTCACCCGCCAGGAAAGCCAGTTCGATCCGCGGGTGAGGTCCGGCGCTGATGCGCGGGGCATGATGCAGCTGCTCCCCGGCACCGGGCGGCAGGTGGCCGGGCGGCTCGGCATGGCCTGGAGCGATGCGCTGCTCTGGGACGCGACAGCCAACATGCGGCTCGGGTCGCGGTACCTGGGCGATCTGTCGGCCCGGTTCGGGGGCAGCTATGTCCTGGCGGTCGCGGGCTACAACGCCGGGCCCGGCCGGCCGGGGAACTGGGTGAGCTACTGCGGCGACCCGCGCGCACCCGGGATCGATCCGGTCGACTTTATCGAATGCATCCCTTTCGGCGAGACGCGGGACTACGTGATGAACGTCCTGGCCAACTATCAGGTCTACCGCGCGCGGCTCGCCGGCGGGCGCGCCGAGCTGCGCGCGGAGCAGGCCCTCCGCGCGCCCGGGGGAGAACGCCAGGAGACGGACTAAGCCCCAACGCCCCGCCTGGGGGGGCTCGACCACCGACCTGTGGCCACGCGCGGCCACGGCGGCCGGGCTGGCGGCGGCGCTCGCCGCCGCGCAGCGGCGCGGCCTGACCGCGAGAGCTTGTCCACCACTGGGCGGCGCCTCGCGGCAAGCCAATCGGATGGCGTCGGAACCGGGCCCGCTGAGCGGCTCTGCCGGAGGCGTGATCGAGCAGCACAGAACCTCGGCGGTGCGGGGCTGTTCCTGGCGCATGGCCGCGCGGCGTGCGGCGGTCCCGCCGCCTGGCGCCAAAGCCAGGCCGAGCTCCCGCCGCGACCCGGAGCGCGGCGGCGATGGGGCGCTGGGCCCCACATTCGAAGGAGACGGCAGATGATGATGGAAGAGCGCGAGAACCCTGTCCGTGAAGCGCAGGACGTGCGGCCGGAAGGACCTGACCACCCGCTGATCCCGGCGGGCCGGGTCAACGGTACGGAGGTCTACAGTCCTTCGGGAGAGAAGCTGGGCAAGATCGAGGACGTGGCGCTGGAGAAGGTGTCCGGCGAGGTCGCCTACGCCATCGTCAGCTTCGGCGGCTTCCTCGGCCTGGGCTCCGAGCATCATCCTGTCCCTTGGCGCATGCTGCGCTACGACCTGGGGCTGCGGGGCTATGTGATCCCCTGCGAGAAGGAGCAGCTCAAGGCGGCTCCGGGCATCGACCGCGACGCGCTGAGCGGATGGGACGACGCCATCGAGCGCGAGGGAATCTACAACTTCTACGGTCCCTACGGCGCGCGGCCGTACTGGATGCCCTGACCACCGCGGGCCTCGGAGGCGTGCGTTGCCCGGCCGGAGCCGCGCCGCTAGGCTCGGCCATGGCCGTGGGCCACGCAACGGAGCCGCCGCCGCCGATGACCTACCGCCTGTATGGAACCCCAGGCTCGCTCTACACCGGCAAGGCTCGGTCCTATCTCGTCAAGCAGCGGATTCCGTTCGAGAACCGCGCGGCCGGCGAGGCGCGGTTCCGTGCCGAGATCGTGCCGCGCATCCAGCGCTGGATCATCCCGGTGCTGGAGACGCCCGACGGCGAGCTGGTCCAGGACGGCTCGGAGATCATCGCCTGGTTCGAGGCGCGAGGCGGCGTTCCGCTCCCGGCCAGCCCGCCCACGCCGCTGCACAGGCTCGTGGGCCAGATCTTCGAGCTGTTCGGCGGCGAAGGGCTGCTGCGCCCCGCCATGCACTACCGGTGGAACTTCGACGCCATCAACGGGCCCTTCCTTCGCCGGGACTTCCCGGCGGCCCTGGCGCCCACCGGCGCGGGCGCGGCGGAGCAGGCGGCGGCGTTCGAGATGGCCAGCGGCCGCATGCGCCGGGCCATGGCGGGATTCGGCGTCTCCCCGGACACGATCCCGCCCATCGAGGCCGCCTACGCGGAGTTCCTCGCCCTCTTCGAGGACCACCTGGCGGGGTCGCCCTACCTATTGGGCGGGCGCCCGACCATCGGCGACTATGGGCTGGTGGCGCCGCTGTACGCGCATCTTGGACGGGATCCGTATCCGGCGCAGCTCATGAAGGCCACGGCCTTCCGCGTGTGGCGCTGGGTCGAGCGGATGAACGCTGCGGACCAGGACGCGGGCGAATACGGTGCGCCCCCAGCGGAGCTGTTCCCCGAGGACGGCGTCCCCGAGACGCTCCGGCGTCTGCTGCGGTTCGTGGCCGAGGACTATCTTCCCGAGGTGCGGGCCTTCGTCGGCTTCACCAACGCGTGGCTGGCGGAGCGGCCCGGGATGGCGCCCGGAACGACCGGTCTGCCGCGGCCGCAGGACCGGGTGATCGGCCAGACGTCCTTCACCTGGCGCGGACTGCGGATGCAGGTGAACGTGCTCCCCTACAGACTCTACCTCCTCCAGAAGGTGCAGGACGCATTCGACGCGGCGCAGCCCCACGCGCGCGACGCGATAACGGTCCTGCTGGCAGAGACCGGGCTCTCGGAGCTGCTGACTCTGCGGACGACACGGCGCATCGAGCGACGGGGGCATCTCGAGGTCTGGGGCGAGGCGGCCTAGCCGCCGAAGACTGACCGCGCCGGCGCGATCGGGGGCGCCGGCACGGTTCACGAGCGTGGCTGGCGCGGGCCAATGCATGCGGAACGGCGGGAGCGCATGCGCGCTAGCTGAGGGCCCCGGACGTCGCGGTGCTCGTCGCCCGCTAGGGGAGGGAGGCCATGCTGAACGACATCGGTCTTTCGCCCTTCGACGCCGCCGCGGTGCTCATCGTCGTGTCGGCGGCGCTCGGCTGGGCCAACCACCGCTTCCTGCGGCTGCCGCCGACCGTCGGGCTTACGGTGATGGGCGCGCTCGCTTCGGTGGCGGTGGTGGTCACTGACCGGCTGCTGCCGGCCAGCCGCCTCGCCGAAACCTTCCGCGAGTTCCTCGCCGGCATCGACTTCCATCGCACGCTGATGGAAGGAATGCTGTCGTTCCTTCTGTTCGCCGGCGCGCTGCATGTCGACCTGCAGCAGTTGCGCCAGGGGCGCTGGCAGATCGCCTTCCTGAGCACGGTGGGTGTGGTGGCCTCCACCGCCATCGTCGGCGGCGGACTGTTCGGCCTGACACATCTGCTCGGCCTTGCAGTCCCGCTGGCCTGGTGCCTCGTGTTCGGAGCGCTGATCAGCCCCACCGACCCGGTGGCCGTGATGGGGGTGATGCGCACCGCCACGGTCCCGCCGCGGCTCGAGGCGACCATCGCCGGCGAGAGCCTGTTCAACGACGGAGTTGGGGTGGTGATCTTCTCGATCCTGCTGGCGGCGGCGCTCGGGGTCGACGGCGGCTTCTCGGTGATCCACGCGGCGGAGCTTTTCCTCGTGGAGGCGGTGGGCGGCGCGGTGCTCGGCCTGGCCGTCGGCTTCATCGCCTTCCGGGCGATGAAGGCGATCAATGACTATTCCACCGAGCTGCTGATCACCCTGGCCGCGGTGATGGGGGGCTATTCGCTGGCCGCGGGTCTGGGGATCAGCGGGCCAGTGGCCATGGCGGTGGCCGGCCTTCTGATCGGGAACCAGGGGGTCACCTACGCCATGAGCGAGATCACACGGGACCATCTGCTGAAGTTCTGGTCGCTGGTGGACGACGTGCTGAACGCCGTGCTGTTCCTGCTCATCGGTCTGGAAGGGGTGGTCATCGCCGAGCGGATCGGTCTGCTCGGGCTTGGCCTGCTCACCATCCCCCTGGTCCTCGGCGCCAGGGCGCTGTCGGTCGGCGTGCCCCTGCTGTTCTGGCGCAGGACCCTGCCTTTCCGGCTGACCTTCCGGGTGATGACCTGGGGCGGCCTGCGTGGCGGCATCTCCATCGCGCTCGCCCTGTCCCTGCCCCAGGGATCCGCCAAGGACGTCCTGCTCGCCGTCACCTATGTGGTGGTGCTGTTCTCGGTGGTCGGGCAGGGCGGGACCATCGGTCCCGCGCTCCGGCGCTGGAACAGTGGAGCCAGGCGGAGCGCGGACGCCGCGGGCTGACGCCTCAGGAAGCCGTCGGCGCGGCGGCGGCCGGAGCGGCGCCGGGCCGAAGGACCTGGTCCACCACGTGCAGCACGCCGTTCGAGGCCGCCACGTCGGCCTGACGGATGGTCGCCTCGCCGACGGCGAGCGTGTCGCTGGTCCCATCCAGGAGGATCGCCTGTCCGGACACGGCGGGGACCGGACCCTTGGCGCCCTTGATCTTCGCGGCGTCGATCCTGGCGTTGATCAGGTGGTGCAAAAGCAGGGACTGGAGCGCCGCCTTGTCGGCCATCAGCCGGTCCAGCTCGTTCGCCGGCAGGGCGGCGAACGCGGCGTCGGTAGGCGCGAACAGGGTGAGATTCGGTGTCGTCTTGAGCAGGCTGACGAGGTTCGTCGCCTCCAGGCCTTTCACCAGGGTGGTGAAACGTCCATCCGCCCGAAGCGTCTGAACGAGGTCGCCCTTGGCCACGACGGGACGTTCCTCGAGACTCGGCGTGGCCGTGGCCGTGGCCGTGGCCGTGGGCGGGGGCGTCGCCGTCGCCGGTGTCGCAGCGGGCGTCACGGCGGAGTTGGCCGCCTCCGGCTGCGCCGCCGCCAGGCCGGCGGCTGGTGTTTGGTCGGCGACGGCGACGGCCGCCAGGGCGGCGCCCAGGCTGAGGGCGATGGTCGTGGGTCTCATGAGCGCTCCGAAGCGTGTTTCCAGGGCGCCACCCTCGCGCCGGGCGCGAGGGTGGCTCCTGTGGTCTAGCTGCGCACAAAATAGATCGTAAGACGATCCATATGACATTGTCGTGAGATGAGCGGGAAGCGGCGCATCCGCGGGCGCAAATCGGGTAGGGGCGGGGCCATGCGAATGCGAAAGACGGCCGGCGACGGCGGAATTCGAGGCGCCTGGGCCCTGGCTTGCCTGGTGCTCCTGGCCGGCGCCGCCGCCTCGGCGCTCGCCGGTGCGGCGGCCGGGGCGCGGCTCCGGATCGCTGACGACGAACTCCGGGGCGGTGGCGCGCCGCCGCACCTGTTCATCAGCGGCCCGGCGGACGGCGGGCTTCCCGCAGGCGGCCCGGCGTGAAGCGCATTCCCGAACCCGGAGGCGCGCGAGCCGTTGAGCCGCTGCAGGTCCAGCCAAGGGAGGTGAATATGGCGGAAGACGGCAGGCCGGCGATCGCGAGTGGGCGCGGCGGGACGGACGGGCCGCCGGTCGCGAACCTCACCCTCTCTGAGGCGCTGCAGACCCTGGTGGACGCTGGCGAGCTCAGCGAGGGATCGCCGGACTACATGATCGCCCAGAAGGTGGTCCGTGAGGGCGAGGGCGCGCTGTCCGGCGAAGAGCGGGCCGTGTGGGACAGCAGGGTCCGCGGGCGTCTCGCCCCCGGTCCTGCGCGCTGAGTGAGCGGTCGGTATGGGGCGGCCCCTGACCTACCTGCTCGCCGCGGCGCTGGTCCTCCTTCTGGCGATCCTCGCCTACAGGTTCGCCATGGGCGTCCAGCGCGGCGACTTGCCGGCGGGCGACGCGCCGCCGGTGGCCGGCAGGTCGCCCTAGCCGGCGACCCGCGGCGGAGTCGGCGGGCTGACCGGCGCGGGCGTCGGATCGGGTGTCCCGCGGTCGCAGGCGGCGACCAGCGCCGTCACGAACAGGAGCGCTGTGGTGAGGCCGGCGCCCCGGGTGGGGCGGGCGGGAGGCGTGGCGCGGGAAGCAGGCATCTCGATCTCCGTCGAAGAGACGCAGCCTGTCAGGTGGCGTCGCGCAGGTTGTAGAGCAGCACCAGCCCCGCGGCGTAGACGGCGAGCACCATGGCGCTGTCGTAACCCATGCGCAGCACCGTCCGGTCGCGGCGTTCCACCAGGCCCACGATGTAGATCGAGCAGATCACGGCCCCGAGGCCGGCGGCGACGACGGAGAACGGTCCCAGCGTGCCCAGGACCGGACCGTCCCGGTAGAAGACGTCGACCAGCCCCAGCAGGGCGAGATTGAACAGGTTGCCGCCGAGGACATCGCCCATGGCCATCTGCGGCCGCTTCAGGCGCACCGCCCCGATCGCGCTGGACAGCTCGGGCAGGGAGGTGGCGCCGCCCAGGAACACGGCGCCGAAGAAATTCGCGCCGAGGCCGGTCTGTCCGGCGAGGCTTTCGCCCGAGCGGGTCAGCAGGTAGCCCCCGGCTAGGATCACCGCGCCGGCGGCGCCGAGCAGGAGGCTGAGCCTGCCCATCGAGCCGGGATCGTCCGGCTCGGGAGAGTCCTCCGGCGCAGCGGCGTGGGGCGACTCGGCCGGCCGCCAGCCGGCGCCGCGGCTCAGGCTTGCGGCCGACCACAGGCAGAGGCCGTAGACCGCGAGGATGAGGACCGCCCCGGCGCCCACGCCCGAACCGAACAGCTCGACCTCGCCGGCGGCGATCGTCATGGCGATGATCACCAGCAGGGCGATGTTCATGGCCGCGTAGGCGAGCACGTCCGGGCGCGGGACGATCGCGGTGAGGGCGCCGCGCCCGACCAGGATGTCCACCACGGCCAGGACGACAAGCTGCAAGGCGACGCCGCCGACGAGATTGTTGGCCGCCAGGTCGCCGGAGCCGCCCACAGCGGCGGTGATCGAGGTGGAGATCTCCGGCAACGAGGTGATGCCGCCCAGCAGCAGCAGGCCCACGAGCGCGCCGCTGAGGCCGGTGGCCCGGGCGAAGCGGTCCGCATAGCCCGCCAGCCTTGTGCCGGCCCGCCAGACCACCACGGCGGCGGTGAGGAAGATGGCGGCCGAGCTCCAGAGGCTGTCGCCGCCGTTCAGGAGCAAGTCCAGGACCGTCGCCATCTTGGAACCTAGTGGCCGACGAGGGCCGGCAGGCCCTGCCAGAGGATCGCCACGAGGGAGACGCCGGCGCCCAATCCGGCGATCGAGTTGATGAAGCGGTCCGCCTCGTCCTGGGGCGGCCGCCGGCGCAGGACGAGGGCCAGGAAGAGCGCGCAGGCGCCGGCGCAGAGCAGGGTCAACGCGCCGACGGCCAGCCGGGACGCTGGCGCGTCGGGGCGGCTCACCACGGCGGCGACGCTGGCGATGCCGTAGACGCCCATGAAGTGGACCGCCCAGATGAGCAGCGGGGCGAAGAGAAACAGCCATCGCCGCATGTCAGCCCGCCCCCGGGAACAGACGGACGAGCAGAGCCCCGAGCATGCCCTGCGCCGCGGTGAAGACCACGAACAGCCCCACCACCTCGAGGCTCGCCGGGCGCTCGGGACGGAGCAGGCCACGAAGGGCGCGGGCCGCCAGGAAGCCGGCCATGAGCAGGGCGACGGCCAGCAGCAGGCCCTGCCAACTCAGCAGCGCGAACACCGTCGCGCCCTGGCTGCTGGCCGAGGGGCTCAGCCCTGCGTCTGTCCAGCTCAGGAGGTCGGCGCCCCAGGCGGCGAGGGCCGAGAGGGTCGCCAAGGTCATCAGCGTGGGGCCCGTCCAACGCCCATGCGGACGCCGGCCGGCGCGGGGCGCGGCGAAGGCGAGCGCGCCGGAAACCCCATAGGCGACGACAACCGCGCCGAGCCAGGGAAGCGCCGGCGGGTCAATCCAGAGGTCCGGTCGCCGGCTCCACAGGAAGACGTAGCTGAACGCGGCCATCAGGAAGATCATGCCCGCCACCGTGAGCAGCACGATCATGGCCCACCAGCCGTGGCTTCCCGGGCCGGTCACATAGGTGGGCGCCCGGATCCCGGCGCCGATGTCCACCTCCTCGGCCGGCATGGGCCGGTCGGTCTCCCACAGCCAGCGGAGCACGCACCCAACGGCGAGAACGCCGCTGATGGCGCCCGGCCAGTAGGCCTGGACGGTGAGCAGGAGGAAGAAGCCTGCCGTGAACACCGCAGCCAGAACATGCCAGGCCGATGGCCCCGGCATGCTCTGGACATACTGCGGCTCGGCGCGGAGCGGGCTCGTGATGATGGTCTCGCGCAGCCCGGTGGCCGTCCGGGGCAGGAAGTACCGCCCTTCCTCGACGTCCCGGGACAGGTTGGGATCGTCCCATAGCGGGTAGCGGCTCGTGACGCGCGGGATGGAGCGGGTGGAGTAGAGGCCGGTGGGGAGCCACTCCAGGGTGCCGGCGCCGTAGACGTTGCCGGCCTCGTCGTCGGCCGTGAACCGGAAGTTCCGCAGGAGATCGATGAGGAACAGCAGGACGCCCGCGGCCAGGATGAACGCTCCGACGGTGGAGATCAGATTAGGCAGTTCCCAGCCGCGGCCGGGCAGGTAGGTGTAGACCCGGCGTGGCATGCCCATGAGGCCCGTCAGGTGCATGGGCAGGAAGGCCAGGTGCATGCCGGCGAACATCAGGCCGAAGACCCAGCGGCCGAGCCGCTCGGACAGGGCCCGGCGGCTCACCATGGGTGTCCAGTAGTAGAAGGCGGCGAAGAGCGGGAACACCATCCCGCCGATCAGCACATAGTGGAGGTGGGCGACGATGAAGTAGGTGTCGTGCGCCTGCCAGTCGAAGGGGACCATGGCGACCATCACGCCGGTGAGCCCGCCCATGACGAAGATGATCACCGAGCCCACGACGAAGAGGGCGGGCGTCGTCCAGCGGACGCGGCCGCCCGCCAGGGTGACGATCCAGGAAAACACCTGCACGCCCGCGGGCACGCTGACAGCCATGCTGGCGGCCGAGAAGAAGCTCACCGACAGCGTCGGCATCCCGGTCGCGAACATGTGGTGCGCCCAGACCCCGAAGCTGATGAACCCGGTGGCCAGCAGGGCGAGCACGACGAGGCGGTAGCCGATCAGCGGCGTGCGGGCGATGGTCGGGATCATCATCGACATCAGGCCCGCAGCCGGCAGGAAGATGATGTAGACCTCGGGGTGCCCGAAGAACCAGAACAGGTGCTGCCAGAGCAGGGGATCGCCGCCAAGCAGGGGGTCGAAGAAGGGCCAGCCGAGGGCGCGTTCGAGCTCGAGCAGCAGGGTGCCCAGGATCACCGCCGGGAAGCCGATGATGATCATGGCGGCGAACACCAGCATCGCCCAGGCGAAGATCGGCATCTTGTCGAGGGTCATGCCAGGGGCGCGGGTCTTGAGCACGCCCACCACGATCTCCACGGCGCCCGCGATGGCGCTGATCTCGATGAAGCCGATGCCCAGCAGCCAGAAGTCGGCGTTGACGCCCGGCGAGAAGGTCTTGCTGGTCAGCGGCGGGTACATGAACCAGCCCCCGTCGGGCGCCAGGCCGAAGAAGATCGAGGCGAAGAAGCAGAGGCCGCCCACCAGATAGGCCCAGAAGGCGTAGGCCGAGAGCCTCGGGAACGGCAGGTCGCGGGCGGCCAGCATCTGTGGGAGGAGCATGACTCCCAGCGCCTCCATGGCGGGCACGGCGAACAGGAACATCATCACCGTGCCGTGCATGGTGAAGACCTGGTTGTAGGTGGCCTGCGGCAGCACCCCGTTCAGCGGCAGGGCCAGCTGGGTGCGCATCAGCAGCGCCAGAACGCCGGCGAGCAGGAAGAACAGGAAGGCCGCCGCGACGTAGTAGGCGCCGACGTAGTTGTTGTTGACCACGGTGAGGCGGGCCCAGCCGCGCGGCGCCCGCCACACCCGCTCTAGGTCTTCGAGCTCGCCGTCCGGCCGCGGCTCGCGCGTCGGGAAGCGCTCGAACAGCCGGGGGTCGAAGCCGGTTTCGGAGGTCATCGCCGGCTCGCCAGATAGGCGGCGAGGGCGCGAAGGTCCTCGCCGGACAGCATCTTGAACGGCGGCATGCGGGCCCCCGGCTTGATGGCCTGGCTGTCGGACACCCAGCCGGCCAGGGTGCCCTGGTTGTTCGCCAGGATCCCCGCGCCGATCGAGCGGCGCGCGCCCACATAGGTGAGGTCGGGACCGGCCAGTCCGTTGGCGGGGGTGCCGGCGATCCGATGGCAGGCGCCGCAGCCGGACTGCCTGAACAGGAGTTCACCGCGCGCCACGAGCGGATCGCTCGGTGCGGCCGCCATCGCCAGACGCGCGGCGCGCCAGCGGTCGAACGCCTCGGCCGGCTGGGCGACGACCACGAACCCCATCAGGGCGTGGGGACCGCCGCAGTACTCGGCGCATTGTCCTGCGAACACGCCCGGCCGGTCGGCCTGCAGGCGCAGGATGTTGCGCCGGCCCGGGATCATGTCGAGCTTGCCGCCGAGCTGCGGGACCCAGAAGCTGTGGATCACGTCGGAGGCCTCGAGTTCGAACGTCACCGGCCGACCGACCGGGATGTGGACCTCGTTGGCGTCGAGCATCAGCGGCCGGCCGGCGGGGTCGAGGTAGGCGACCCGCCACCACCACATCTCCCCAGTCACCCGGACCCGCATTTCGCCCGGCTGCGGCGGGCGCGAGAGCTGGTGCGTGGCGGTAAGGCCGTAGACCAGGATCCCGGTCAGCACGACCACGGGGAAGGCCAGGCCGCCGATCCAGATGACCCGCTCGCGAGCGATGCGGGCCCGCCACCGCTCGCCGCCGAACAAGGCCACCATCAGCACGGCGAAGACGATCAGCATGACCGCCAGCGCCATGCCGAACAGCACCCAGCTCAGGCTGGCGATGACGCCCCCCGCCGGCCCCGCCGGGTCGAGCGGCGGCGGCGGCCAGCCGCGCAGCGCCTCAGCGAGCGTCGAGCGTGTAGAGGTAGGCGGCGACATCGCGGGCCTCCTGCTCGGTCATCGGGATCGCCGGCATGCCGGTCCGGGGTGACAGCGACGGGGCGTCGCGCACCCACTGGATCAGCACCGGCGGCTGGTTCGGGTAGCGGCCAGCGATCAGGGAGCGGGCGCCGAAACCCTCGAGAGACGGGCCCACGCGGCCCCTGGGCCAAGACACGCCGGGAACAATGTGGCAGGCGCCGCAGCCGAGTTCGGCCACGACCGTGCGGCCGCGTCCGGGGTCGCCGCCGGCCAGCGGAGCCGGACTGACCCGGGTGTCGCTGCAGGCCGCCAGCGCGCCGGCCGAGACGGTCAGCGCGAGCAGCGCCCCAGGCGCGCACGGATACCGCATCTCCCCTTGTCCCCTGCGCGCGGCGGACCGCCGCGCCACCATCCCCTCAAGGAACCGCCGAGCTTGGATCGTGTTCCGAGGTTATGTTCCGCCAGTCGCAAAGGGCCGCCTTCGGACCGGTCGCCCTGGGCGTCGCCGCGCTTCTCGCGGGATGCGCGCCGGACGCCGGCGGACGGCCTTCGCCGTTCAGCGCCACGGGCGAGGTGATCGCCATGGGCGGCGGGGCGGCGGGGATCGAGGGAGCCTGCTTCACCTGCCATGGCCTGCGGGGGCAGGGCGACGGCGCCTTCAGTCCCAGGCTCGCCGCCATGCCGGCGGGCTACCTGCAGAAGCAGTTGGAGGACTACGCCACAGGCCGGCGCGACGATCCGGTGATGGGGCCGATCGCAAAGGCGCTTGGCGCGCCCGCGCGGGCGGCCGTGGCGGACTTCTACGCTCGAATGCCGCGCTCAGCGGCCGCAGCCGGCGAGCCGTCCTCCGGCGAGGGGGCTCGACTCTATCACGCGCGGCAGGGAGGCCCCTCCTGCGCCGACTGCCACGGCGGGGCCGGCCAGGGGGGCGGCCTCGCCAACCCGCCGATCGCCGGCCAGCCGCAACCGTATCTCTCCGAGCAGCTCCGCCGCTGGGACGCGGGCAAGCGGCGCAACGATCCGCTCGGGGTCATGGCGCAGGCGGTCCGGCCCTTCTCCGACGCCCAGCGTCGAATCCTTGCCGAATACGTCTCGGCGCTGCCGCCAGCGCCCGCTCCAGGCGCCGTATTCCCGGCAGCATCCCCCTGAGGACGTCGTCACGGTCGACGAACTCGTGCTTGGCCGTCGCTCCGACGTGGAGGGGGATGAGCGCCAGCAGGAGGATGATGAACCCGAAATGCATCTGCTCGGCCCAGGCCTCGATCAACCAGCGCTGGGCTTCGGGCAGGGCGTCCAGCGGCAACTGCGGCCAGGGGGCGACCCCGGCGACGGACAGCTCCTGCTCGCGGGCGGTGGCCGAGAGCATCGCCCAGCCGCTGAGCGGGAGCCCCAGAAGGCATGCGTACAGGGCCAGATGCGTCAGGTGCGCCGCCTGGCTCTGCCACCCCGGCTTGTCGGCGTCGTTCACGGGCCCCGGGATCATCAGCCGCCAGGCCATCCGCAGGAGGGTCAGCACGAAGATCAGCAGCCCGACCTGGCTATGAACCTCATAGGCCTCGAGCTTGTCGTAGCCCACCGGCAGCCGTCCGGTGCGCCAGCCCCACCAGAGCTGGAACAGGATCAGGCCGGCCACCGTCCAGTGGAAGGCCACGCCGACCGGCGAATACCGCTTGCGGCGGGTGTGGCCGCGGGCCCAGCGCCGCACCGCCTCCAGGATCACGCCGGCGCCCCCCCGCGGGCGTCCTGGGCCGCCAGCCACCGGCTCACGCGGGCCAGGGCGGGCAGCAGGTACGCCAGCGCCATGGGGGCCCACATGGTGAGCCCCGCCAGCTGCTGATCCTCGAGCGGGGTGAGGTTCCAGGCGGCGGTGGCGGCGAAGTGCGGCGCATAGAGGGGCTGGGCGGCGAAGGTCAGCAGGGCGCCGAGAAGCCCGGTCTGCATCATGCTCACGAGCAGCGCTGCGGATGCGGCGAGGGGATGGGCCCGGCGAACCGCCGCCCAGAAGAGAACGGCGGAGGCGAACAGCGTCGCCTCCATCAGCCAGTAGGGCGCCTCGCCGGAGAGCGCCCAGGCATAGGGCGCGGGCGCGTGCCAGAACCAGAACACCGCCGCCTGGATCAGCGTGGTCGCCACGAGCCCGCCCCGCAGCAGGCCGGCAGGGAGCGCGGCGGCGAAAAGCGGGGCGGCGACGACGACGAGGAGGGCGTGGTGCGCCACCCGGGCCGAGAACAGGGCCGAGCTCAGCGCGCAGAGCGGGGTCACGAAGGCGACGGCGAGCACGGCGACCGCCGCGGCCGCCATCCGGTCGTCGCCGGCTGCGCGCCGGCGCGCCAGCCAGTAGCTGCCGGCGGCGACTGCGAGGGCTCCAACCACCCAGGCGTCGAGATTCCAGCTCGCCAGAAGCTCGGCGGGGCGGGGCGGGGGGCCGCAGTAGGCGGCGAGGGCGAGGTCGGGCATGGGGCTCTGGCCTGGCGGGACCGGCGTCTGCGGAACCGCCGCCGGACGGTCCGGTTCCGACGATGATCACGAACGCTCGCGGCACGATGTATTGGTGGAACGGATATGGCTGCGCTCGGTTTCCCTCCCGTCAGCCGAAGCCAAGCCGGAGCGATCGCATGACGGACAGCCCGTCGCCTTCCTCGCGCCCCCTCGCCGCATGGACGCTGCGCCTGCTCGGAGGGCTCCTCGTCCTGCTCGGCGCCGTGCTGACGGCGGGCGGGCTGTGGCTCGCGCTGCTCGGCGGGTCGCTCTACTACCTCCTGGCGGGCCTCGGCCTTGCGGTCGCCGGCATGCTGATCTTCCGGCGCCAGCTGCTCGGCCTCTGGGTCTACGTGGCCCTGTTCCTGGCGACGCTCGCATGGGCGATCTGGGAGGTGGGGCTGCAGGGCTGGCCGCTCGTGCCCCGCCTGGTAGGACCTCTGGTTCTCCTGGTGCTGGTTCTGGCCGCCGCGCCCGCGCTGGCCGGGCGTCCAACCGGGCGGAGGATCGCCCTCGGCGGACTGGCGGGCCTCGCCGTGATGGTCCTCGCCGGCGGCGTCGGGATCGCCCTCGCCAGCCGGGACCCCGCGCCGCGGGATCTGCCGCAGCCGGTCGGCGGCATGGCGGAGCCTTCGGTCCTCAAGGCGGGCGCCGACTGGCCCGCTTACGCCGGAACCTACAGCGCCCGCCATTATTCTCCGCTGAACCAGATCACGCCGGAGAACGTCCGGCAGCTGCAGCGCTTCTGGGTCGCCCACACGGGTGACCTCCCTGACGACCTGAAGGACAACAAGTACGGCGCCGAGACGACGCCGCTGAAGGTGGGGAACGCCCTCTACCTCTGCTCGGCGAAGAACGTGATGATCGCCCTCGACCCTGCCACCGGCCGCGAGCTCTGGCGCTACGATCCGCGCGTGCCAGATGAATGGATCCCCTACACCGCCGCCTGCCGGGGCGTCAGCTACCACGCCGACCCGGCTGCGCCGGCGGGCGCGGAGTGCGCGGCGCGGATAATCGAGGGCACGCTGGACGGGCGGCTGATCGCGGTGGACGCCCGCACGGGCCGGCCCTGCTCGGGGTTTGGCCGCGGGGGCCAGGTGGACATCAAGGTCGGCATGGGGCCGGTCACGCCGGGCATGGTGTCGGTCACCTCGCCCCCGGTCGTCGTCCGCGACGTGCTGGTGACCGGACACCAGGTCCTCGACGGGCAGAAGAACGATGCGCCCTCAGGCGTCATCCAGGGCTTCGACGTCCGCACCGGCCAGCAGCGCTGGGCCTGGGACCTGGGGCGTCCGGGGCAGACCCAGCCGGTCGGACCCGGAGGGATGTACACCCGCGGGACGCCCAACATGTGGACCATCGCCTCGGGGGACGAGGCGCTCGGCCTCGTGTACCTGCCGATGGGCAACTCCGCCGTGGACTACTGGAGCAGCGACCGCTCCCAGCAGGAGAACCTCTACTCAACGTCCCTGGTGGCCTTGGACGTGACCACGGGCAGGCCGGCCTGGCGGTTCCAGACCGTGCACATGGACGTCTGGGACTATGACCTCGGCTCCCAGGCCACCCTTATCGACTTCCCCGGCCAGGGCGGCGCCGTGCCGGCGCTCGTCCTCACCAGCAAGCAGGGGGACATCTACGTGCTGGACCGGCGCACCGGCCGGCCCCTGACCCGGGTGGAGGAGCGACGCGCGCCGCAAGGCGGTGTGGAGCCCGCGCAGCGATCGCCCACCCAGCCGTTCTCCGGCTACCACACCCTGCGCAGGCCCGACCTTCGCGAGAAGGACATGTGGGGCATGTCCCCCATCGATCAGCTGGCTTGCCGGATCCAGTTCCGGCGCGCGGCCTACAGGGGCGTGTACACGCCGCCCACCACGGACCGCCGCTGGATCCAGTACCCGGGGTACAACGGCGGATCGGATTGGGGCGGGGTGGCGGTTGATCCGCTCCGCGGGGTGATCGTCGCCAACTACAACGACATGCCGAACTACAACCGGCTCGTTCCGCGGGAGGAGGCGGACCGCAAGGGGTGGGCGCCGCGCGGCCAGGCCCGAGGCGGCGACATGGGCTCCGGCGCGGAGGGCGCCGGCGACCCGCAGGCCGGCGCGCCCTTCGCCATCGACGTGAACGCCGGCTGGCGACTGCCCTTCACGGGTCTGCTGTGCAAGCAGCCGCCGTACGGCGGGATCCGCGCCATCGACCTGCGCACCGGCCGGACCATCTGGGATCGCCCCATCGGCCAGGCGCGACGGAACGGGCCGTTCGGCGTTCCATCGATGCTGCCGATCACCATCGGCACGCCGAACAACGGCGGGCCCCTCGTCACCGCCGGCGGCGTGGCGTTCCTCGCGGCGACCACAGACAACGTCTTCCGGGCGATCGACCTTCGGACGGGCAAGACCCTCTGGCGAGACGTGCTGCCCGCGGGCGGGCAGGCCACGCCCATGACCTATGAGGCGAACGGCCGGCAGTACGTGGTCATCATGGCCGGCGGCCACCACTTCATGGAGACGCCGATCGGCGATGAGCTGATCGCCTACGCCCTTCCCGGGACCTGAGGTCCCGGGCGTGCCGGCGATCAGGGGTCGAGGCGCGGGGGGAAGAGGATCGGGACGCGCCAGGCGGCGAGCGCAGATGCGAGCGCCGCCATGTCCTCGGCGCAATCCAGCAGGACGGAGCGGGGCGCGACGATCAGGTCGCAGTGCTTCTCCGCGAAGTACTGCGTCAAGGCGCTCGCCGGGCATTGACCGGGCGCCGAACCTCCGCCGAGCTGAGTGACACGGGTTCCGCCCGTCGGAGCGGGAGCCCCAGGGGCGATCGTCGCGATCTCGAAACTGAAACCGTCAAGGGCGGGGTGGCTGGCGAGGAAGCCGGCGAAGCCGGGGTTCGGCCGGCGTTCGTCATAGAGGATCAAGGCCCGGCGCCCGGGCAGGTGCAGCTTTGGAGCGAGGCAGACCGCGGTGTCCACCGTCCGCAGGATCTGCTCGATGTTCCCGCCAAGACCGGACCTCCGCCGCTCCGAGGCGAGGCCGCGTCGTCCCAGGACCAGGCAGCTGGCGCGCCGCGCCAGGCGCGCGGCGACGGGGACGAAGCCCCCGTCGGCGCAGAACAGTTCGTCGAGTTCAGCGCCATTGTCGGTGAGTCGCGCCACGGCGTCCTGCACCACTGGATCGCGCCCGCTGCGGCCTTGACCGTGGAGGCGGACGGCCGGGTCGGCCGCGCCCGCCGGCTCGGCCACATGCAACAGCTCTATCCCGACCCCAAGGCGGGCCGCGATCGTGGCCGCGTGGTCGCAGACGCTGGCGAGGTAGCTCGATCCGTCCACGCAGGCGATGACCGGCCCGCGGGGCGGCGCCATCACGCCGAAAGCCCCGGGCGGCCCTTCAGATAGGCGCAGGGCACGCCCCAGGTCGCCCGCAGGGCCGCGCCAAGCGCCCGGCCGTTGCGTCGACCGGCCAGGGGCTCTCCGATCAGCGCCAGCCCCACCGGCGCCTGCGCCGCGTAGGCCAGGGCCTCCCGAGCGGTGGAAGCCGGTCCCACCACCTCGTAGCCCTGGTCGCTGAGCGTGGTCACCAGTCGCTCCAGCACCTGTGGATCCCCATGCGCCACCAGGATCGCCCTCTCGTTCACGTCGCCTCCGATCTGCTCCACGTCTCAGGCCATGAACCCACAAAGATCGTGAAGCGATCCATTTGGGCAAGTGAACTTGGCGTGAGGGTCGCTGCGTCGCCGTCACTCGTCCGAGGCGCTGGGCGCCGGGTCCGTCCAGACGCCGTCGGCGTGGAGCTGGCGAAGGGTGCCGAGCAGCTCTCGGAAGATGTCCGACGCGCGGTTCAGTTCGCCGAGGTTGTTCCGCGAGATGGTCTCGAGCTTGCCCTCGGCGGCGGGGGTGAGGTGGAGGAGAATCCGCCGCCGGTCCTCCGCGGACGCGCGGCGGACGACGAGGCCGCGGTCCACCAGCCGCGCGACAAGGCCGACGGCGCTGTGGTTCTTGATCAGGAGGCACTCGGCCAGGTCTCCGATCGACATGGGATCTGGGCCCGTGTGCGCGCGGATTGCCAGCAGCGCCTGGTGCTGCTGCGGCGTGAGGTCGAGAGCCTTCGCCCCAGCCTCGCTGAACGCCAGGAACCTGCGAAGCGCGTACCGGAAGGCTCCGAGCGCCTGGTAGTCTGCGGCGGTCAGGCGGCGGCGGCGGACCCTCGCCGGCGGCGCGTCACGGTGGGCGTGTGGAGCGGAGGTCAAGATCGTCCTGTGCGCAAGCTTCTACTCTGTTCTCTGCACCAATCCGTGAACGGCGGCGAGGTTTCGGCTGCGCTCCCGAACCCGTGTGATGAACATGGATATGGATCGCAATACGATGTGCTCGCCGGCGGCGGCTCTTCCGGAGAGGCGCGTCGCGCGCGTCGTCGCGCATCGCCGTCGTAGACCCGCCGCAAAGGAGGCGCGCCATGAACGCCGCTCACCCCCGCGAAGCTGAACCCCGCCCGGCGCGCCGGGCGAGAGCGGGCCGTCCGGGCCGAGCCGACGACGGACTCGTGGTGGTGCGGCCGGTGGAGGGCGGCTGGTCGGTGACGTCGCGCCACTGGGGGGAACGTCTGCTGTTCTGCTCGGGTGCGGCGGCGGAGAGCCAGGCGCGGCGGATGTCCGAATGCCTGGCGAAGCTCGGAGTGGACGTGCGCGTGGACGTCTACGACCGGCGCGACCTGCTCGCCGGCTGCTTCCGCGTCTTCGCCGATCCCTAGCCGGTCTGTTCACGGCTGAACGGTGGGATGTGGCGCGCTGACGTTCGGAACGGACCCGGGCCGCGGCCGCTCCTTCTGCATGCTGAACACGCTGAGGATATGGAGCGCCCCTGCGGCGTTGGCGCTGGCTGTCTCGGTGGCTTGGGCCGCGCCCCAGACTGTGGTGGAGTCCGAGCGGACGGCGGGCGCGCCATCCCCGCCCTGGAGCGTCGTCGCCGAAGCGGAGCTGCGGTCGGCGATCGCCGAGGCCCCGCGCCACGGCCTGAGCCCGAAGCCCTTCCAGGTGCTCCTGCCGCAGCCGGGGGCGCCAGACCGTGACGCGCGCCTGAGGGCGGCGGCGGCGGCCTACGCCCGCGCGCTCGCCCTGGGCGCGACGGACCCGCATCGGATTTTCGATATATACACCCTGGAGCGTCCTGAGCCGGACCTGGAGGCAGGTCTGGCCGCGGCGCTCCAGGAGGGCCGCCTTCGCGCCTGGCTGGACGACCTGCCGCGCAGGATGCGGAATACCGAAGCCTGTCGGCGGCCTATCTCCGCGAGGCCGGCCGCGTGGGGCTGAAGCCGCGCCGGCGGATCGGAGAGGGCCCTCCCATCCGGGCCGGAGGCAGGGACCCGCGCGTCCCGGAGATCCGCGCCCGGCTGGCGGCGGACGTCGGCGGGCTGACGGGGGGCGGGGACATCTATGATCCGGAGCTCGCGCGGGCGGTCCGCAGCTTCCAGGCGGCGCGAGGGATCGCCGCCGACGGGATCGTCGGTCCAGAGACCCTGGAGCAGCTCAATCGCGGTCCCCGGCAACGGGCGAGGCAGCTCGCCGTCAATCTCGAGCGCCGCCGTTGGCTCGTGCGCCGCCCTCCGCCCACGAGGATCGATGTGAACGTGGCGGCCGCGCGGCTCACCTACGTTCTGGAGGACGCCGAGATCTGGAACACGCGGGTGGTCGCGGGCAGCCCGGGGCGTGAGACCCCGCAGCTCCAGGAGGTCTTCAGCCAGCTGGTGGTGAACCCGCCGTGGTACGTGCCGGCTTCGATCGCTCGGGAGGAGATCCTGCCGAACGGGCCCGCCTACCTGCGACGGCACGACATGTACGTCCGTGAGGGGCGGGTCATCCAACGCCCCGGCCCGAGCTCCGCGCTAGGGCGGGTCAAGTTCGACATGCAGAACCGCTACGCCATCTATCTTCACGACACGCCCGCCAAGGCGCTGTTCGAGGCCACGGACCGCCATCGCAGCCACGGGTGCGTGCGGGTGCAGGACGCTGTGGAGTTCGCAAGAGCGCTCGCCGAGGCGGGAGGCGCAGGCGAGGCCTTCAACGAGCAGCTCCGGTCGGGTGAAACGGGCGTGATCGAACTGGGGCGCGCCATCCCCGTGCGGCTGCTCTACCACACAGCCTACCGCAGAACCGGGGGCCAGGTGGCGATGCTGCCGGACCCCTATGGCTGGGACGATCGGGTGGCGCGCGCGCTCAAGCTGCCCTCTCAGGTCCGCTCGCCGGGAGCGCGGAAGCGGCCGGATCCCCTGTCGCCCTGAGACATCACGAACCGGCGAAGTGGCGGGCGGCCAGGAACACGCCAGCGCCGTGGCCATTAGGCTGGGATGGGGACAAGGTGGCACGCCGATCACCTGCCGGCTGCAGGGCAGCGTGCGAGGGCTGGAGCGCCATGAACGGCGTCCGAAGCTATATCGACCATGCGGCGTTCGGCCTGGAGATTGCGGGCGTGGGCGTGATCCTGGTCGGCGCCCTCGTGGCCAGCATCGCCTATCTCCGAGACCGCGAGGGGCTGGTCGGCGGATATGATCGCTATCGGGCCAACCTCGGCCGCGGGATCCTCCTTGGGCTGGAGCTGCTGGTCGGGGCGGACATCATCGCCACCGTGAGCGCCCCCCTGACGTACGAGAGCGTCGGCGTGCTCGCCGCCATCGTGCTGATCCGGACCTTCCTGAGCTTCTCGCTGGAGACCGAGATCAAGGGGCGGCCGCCCTGGCGCGGGGGAGGAACGCGCGATGAGCGGTGACCTGGCGATCTACCCCCCGCGTCTTGCTCGTCCGCCGACCCCGGCGGAGCCGAAGGTCGAGCCGCAGCTGCAGAACGACATTCTGGACGCCCTGGAGGCGCCGGATCTCGAGCGTTTGCGGCCGTACCTGCGGCGGGTGACCCTGGTGGCGGGACAGGTGCTCTATGAACCGGGCGACGAGGTCGACCGGGTCTATTTCCCCGTCTCGGGCCTCGTCTCGATGATCACGCCCATGCTCAGCGGTCGCCACGTGGAGAACGGCAGCCGCGGACGGGATGGTGGGATCGGGTACGTGGAGGCGTGCGGCAGCGGCGCCATGATCTCACGGGTGATGGTCCAGATCTCGGGCGCGGCCTGGGCGCTCTCGGCGCGCCGCTTGAAGGAGGTCGTCCTCACGAGCCCCGAGCTCCAGGGCGCCTTCCACCGCCGGTCGGAGTTCCTGCTCGCCGAGGCGCGCCAGTCGATCGCCTGCCAGGCGACCCATATGGCGCCTGGCCGTCTGGCGCGTCTGCTGCTCGAGACGGCGGACCATACCGGCGAGAACCGGTTCCCGCTCACCCAGGACTACATCGCCGGCCGGATCGGCGTCGGCCGGACGACGGTGACGCATGCGGCCGGCGCGCTGAAGCGTCGGCGGGCGATCCGCTACACGCGGGGCGCCGTGACCGTCGTTGACCGCCAGGCGCTGCGCGCCAGCTGCTGCGAGTGCTACGACGTGGTTCGCGCCATGCGGCGGCGGATCCTGAGGGATCCGCCGCGCGCCGCCGAACCGCCGGACCTCGCCCGCTACTGAACAGGCGGGTCGCCGCTGGCAGTCGAGGGCGGGGTCCGATCCGAGTGGACGATCGAGCCAGCGCCCGCCGCGTTGGGATAGTCCGGCGTCTGCCCGGCGGGACCGCCCGGCAGGGCGGGCGTCACCGGATTCTCCGCCGCGCCGGCGTTGTCCACCGCCACCGTGCCCACCGCGCCCTCGCCGGGCTCGGGCGGCGCGGCGTCCCGTCCGCAGGCCGCCATCGCCAGCGCCATCGCCGCGGCGGCGGCCGCCGCGGCCATCTGGTGTCTCATCATCGGTTGTCTCCCTTGCTCGCTCCGTAATCCTTGCGCCAGCGCACTGCGATGTCGTTGCCCCCCATCTGGGTGAGCCGCGACACGATCGAGATCCGGCGCGTGACACGCCACTCCACCTGCACAGCCGGGCCCGCCCGGCCGCCGCCGATGATCTCGAGGTAGACGTCATCGGACAGGTACTTTCCGCCGGCGACGCCCAGGCCCGAGCCGCCGCCGCCGATGAAGGACAGCCGGTCGAGCCCGGTCAGCGCCCGCAGGTCGCCCAGCACGTCGAAGCCGCCGCCCCCGGACAGGCTGGACAGCGCCGCCGCCAGCCGCGCGGCCTCGAGCGTGGAGAGCTGGGAGGCGGAGCGACCGAACAGAACCTGGGACAGCACCTCGTCCTCGGGGAGTGCGGGGCTGGAGCTGAGGTTGATCTCCGGCCGCGCCGCCGTGCCGCGGACCCGGATCACCGCCGTCAGGGATGGGTCATCGCGCCGGGCGGTCAGGTCGAGGCGGATATCCTCGGGATCGGTCGCCAGATAGACAACGCCCCGCTCGTCGAACGCGAACCGCTTGCCGGCGAAGGTGTAGTCGCCGCGCACCACCCGCGCGGCGCCGCGGAGCGCCGGGTCGGCGATCGTGCCGCCAACATGGGCGTCAAGCGCCAGCTCCACGTCCAGCCCGCGGCCGCGGACGAAGATCCGGCCCGGCGCGTCCAGGTCGATGTCCAACGCCACGCTGGGCCCAGAGGCCGTCGGCGCCGTCGGCCGTTGCAGCCGTGCGGGCTTGTTGATCTCCACCACGTCCATGGTGACGACTCCCGGCGGGCCGAGCGTGGTGGGGGAGATCTCCGCCTCGTTGATCCGCAGCCGGCCGGCGACTGCGATGCGGCCGTCCGCCGAGCGGTGGACCGTCACCGGGCCCGTCGCCCGGGCGGTCGCGAGCTCGTTGTCGATGACCTGGAAGTCCTGCAGCTGCACGCGCAGGTTGCTGAGGCCCCCGCGCAAGAGGCTGATCCGGCCCGAGCCGCGCAGCGAACCCCCGCGCCCGTCGGAGGCCTGCGCCTCCAGGAGATCGACCAAATCATCTGTGAAGCTGGCCCGCAGACTCGCCTCGGTGAGGGTCAGGCCGGTGACGCCGTCGGCGAACCGCCCTTCGGTGACGGTGGCCTGCCCACGCAGCTGCGGGTCATTGAGCGTGCCGCCGAGGCGGGCCGAGATGGCGGCCTCGCCAGACAGCGTTCGCTCGCCGCCGACCAGCAGGTCCCACAGCGGCCTGACCTGGCCATTGGCGGTGACGTCGCCCCGGATGGGTCGGTCCCGCCTCAGGGCCAGCCGCAGCGGCGCGGCAGAGGCTTCGGCGGGCAGAAGGACATCTGCTCGGGCGCGCAGGCCCTGCTCGTTGGACGCGGTGGCGACCAGTTCGAGGGCGCGGCCGGTCAGCCGCCCTTCGACCCGCGCGTCGAGGCCGCTCGCCGGATCGGAGCCGCGGGCCCGGGCGTCGGCCAGCTGCGCGTTGAGCCCCCCCTCCAGCCGACGGCCGCGGCCCTGGAGGTTGACGGTGGCGTTCACCCGCCCGGCGAGGTCTTCGTTGACGAGGGTGAGGCTGAGATTGCGCACCATGGCGCGGAGCTCGGCCGCCTTGTCGGTCAGCCGCGCCTGGGCGGTCACCGCGCCGCCACGACGGGTCACCAGCTCCAGGTCGGCGGTGCGGGCGCCTGCGCCGAACCGGAACACCGCAGGACGGGCGGTGCGCAGCGACTCCTCTCCGAGGGCGCCGCCGCCCGAGAAGCTGGCGGTATAGGCCGATGCTGTTCGGCTGAGCCGGCCGTCGCCGCGCACGCTCCAGTCGCCGCGGGGGCTGTCGCCACGCGCTTCCAGGTCGTAGGCCAGCCGGTTCAGGGGGCCATTGGCTCGCAGACGGGCCTGATCGACGACCAGGCTGGTTCCGTATGGGGCCGCGTCCCGGGCGGTCATCTGCAGCGCGGTCCGGGTCGCGCCCGGACGGCCGGTGATTTGGAGGCTGGCCGAGGCCTGTCCGGCCTGGAGGAGGGCGCCCGGGCCGACGGCGATCTGAAGGTCGGCGGCCGAGGGAGCGCCGTTCCGCAGGGCGACGTCGCCCGATGCCGAGACGCCGCCGGCTTGCAACGACAGATTGGAGAGCCTCAGTGCGCCGGGCGGGAAGCCAAGATCGGCCCGCGCCCGCGCCGGCCCATAGGGCGAGCGGGCGGTGACCGAGATCTCGCCGGCGCGCCCGCCGGGCGTCGGTCCCAGGCGCAGGTCGAGACGTGTGTCTCGCAGAGGCAGGCGCGGGATGTCCACGGTGTCGAACTGCGCCTGCAGGGCCATCGTTGGCGCCGCGAGCCTGCCGCTCACGTGGCCGCTGCCGCGGGCGGCGCCTTGGATTTCCACAGGCCCGATCCCCAGCGGCCCTTCCGCCCGCCAGTCCGCCTGCAGCCGAAGGCCGGCAGGTCCGCCGACGACGCCCTCGAGGGTCATGCGCGCCCGGGCGCCGTTCAGCTCCGCCGTGCGGACCGTGAGCTGGCCACTGCGGAAACTCGCGGCCAGGTCCAGGTCGGGGCTCTGGCCGAGAAGCCGATCCAGGGCGTCGAACCCGGTGGTCAGCCGCCGGCCATCGGCGTCGGCGCTGAGAATCCACGGGCTTTCGACGTTCCGCTGTCGAGCGGTCCAGTCGATGTTCAAGGCGCCCTCTGCGCCAGGCCGGATGGCGCCGAGGTTGGTGAGCTCGGCCTCGCCTCGGAAGTTCAGGGACCCGGTCAGGCTCCGACTGCCGCGGGCGGCGACCTTCAGCCCGCGACCCGTCACGCCGAGGCGCTCGAGCAGCAGCCGCCCGTCCGCCAGGCGGGTCGCCTCCAGCTCTGCGACCGGCGCCCCGCCAAGCAGGGCGGCCAAGGGGCCGTCGCCGCGCCCCCCCTGGCCGCGCAGCCGCGCCTCCAGGCCGAGCACGTCCCGGGCGGAGGCGATCGTCACCGGACCGCCGATGCGTTGCAGTGCGTAGTCGCCTGCGGCGACCTGCTGCACGGCCAGGTCGCCGGCGAGCCGCCAATTGTCGAGGCCTCCGGTCAGCTCGCCTTCATACCGCGCGGCGCCCATCTCCGGCCCTGGCGCCAGCGCTCCGGCGTCCGGGGTCTCGGCGATCACCTGCAGGCCGCGGGCGCTGGTCTTCCGCGCCCTCGGCTCCACCAGACCCGTCACCTGCAGACGGAGGTTTTCGGAGGCGAGGGTGAGGGCGACGTCCTGCATCAGGCCCACCCGCGACGCCGAGAGCCGGAAGCTCGCCTCACGTCCGAGCGCCTGGGCCATCGGCTCGGTGAGCTCGGACGCGGTCAGCAGCACCCGGCCCTGGGCCTGGGCGCCTTCGTTCGACCACTGGCCCGCAGCCTCCAGCGGACGCGCTTCTCCGCTCTGCGCGACCGCGCTGAACCGGCCGGCGCCGGTCCGCCCCCTGGCGTCCACGGCAAGGTTGAACGGCTGGTCGGCCGGCAGGCCGAGCGCGCCGGCGAGCGCACCGCCGCGGGCCTCATGCGCGCGGGCGTCCACCCGCAGCGGCAGCCGACCCCCGAAGCTGAAGCGCGCGTCCAGCCGGTCGCCGGCGTGCAGCTGGCTTACGGCATGCACCTCGCCGGACTGGCCGCTGTTGCGTCGGCCGACGTGCAGCGCGCCGGTCAGGTCGTAGACGCCGCGCTCATAGCTGAAGGCGGGCAGCATCTCCACGCGCGCGCCGAAGCGATCGATATCGAAGCTGATCGGCAGCCCCTGGGACTCGGTCTTCGGCGTCATGACCGGCCGCCGGATCAGCCGCACGTTCTCGGCGGTGATCTCTTCGGCGTCGAAGCGCCGGCGGAACAGCTGGAGGTAGTCCCAGACGACGTGGACGTCGCGCGCCTCGAGCCAGACGCCCTCTTCGTCAGTCAGGATCAGCCGGTCGATCTCGAAGTCGCGCCAGAGGTCCCCTGAAAGCCCCTCCAGCTTCAGGCGCCCGAAGCGTCCGATCTTCAGCCCGTCGGTGCGCGCCTCGATCATCACCTGCGCGCCGGGCGCCAGCACGCCCAGTCGCACTGCGAGGAACAGGCCGCCCAGCAGAACCAGCACGCCCGCGACGATGGCGATAAGCCACCGGCGACGCCGGTGGGGCGCCCGCTCATGCGCAATGCGGGCGACCTCGTCCGTCAAAAGCTCTGTCCGATGCTGAGGTAGACCTGGAACGACTCCCCGCCGCGCTTGCGGGTCAGCGGGAAGGCGATGTCCGCCCGGATCGGCCCGAAGCCCAGGTCGTAGCGCGCGCCCAACCCGGCCCCTATGCCGACGTCGTCCAACCCGGGGACCTGCCGGGCCCCGACGGACCCGGCGTCGAGGAAGGCGACGACGCCCCAGCGGTCCGTGATCTGCTGTCGCGCCTCTATCGACGCCTCGACCAGCGACAGCCCCCCGCGTGGGGTGTTGTCGGGAAGTCTCGGGCCCACCGCCTGGTAGCCGAAGCCGCGCACCGAGCCGCCGCCGCCTGCATAGAAGCGCTCGGACGCTGGGACCTGCGGCAGCTTGCCTCCGGCGATGCCGCCAAGCCGCAGCCGGGCGGCGAGCACCGTGCGCGCATTCTCGCCGAGCGGGAGATAGGCGGACGCCTGGCCCTGCAGTCGCACATAGGCCAGCGTCTCGTCGCCAGAGATGACCGTCGGTTCTGCTCGCCCCTGCGCGCGCCAGCCCCGCGTCGGGTCCAGGGGGTCGTCGGAACGGTCAAGCGACAAGGCCGCCAGCCCCGCCGCGGTGATCAGGCTGCGGCCGAGCTGCGACACTTCACCGGCGCGGACCTGCTCGACCTCGCTGTAGTCGAGGGCGCCGCCCCAGGTCAGATAGGAGGTGCGCCCGAAGCGGCGGGTCAGACTCGCGCGCACGCCGGCGCCTGTCTCGCCGAAGGCGTCGGTGCGGGTCCGATAGCCTTCGACCCCGAGATCGAGGGTCTGTTGCG
This sequence comes from Phenylobacterium sp., assembly GCF_041913825.1. Lineage (GTDB taxonomy): Bacteria > Pseudomonadota > Alphaproteobacteria > Caulobacterales > Caulobacteraceae > Phenylobacterium. The sequence continues at coordinate 16,331 of NZ_JAYSEO010000023.1, read as the reverse complement.
GCCGCCGCCAGTGCGGCAGCGAGACCTCGGCGCCCAGGCGGCTGTCCAGGGTCGACGCCCGGCCAGTCACCTGCAGGGTGTCGGCGCGCCGCAGCACGTTGTAACGGGTCCACCGGGCGTCCACGCCGACCCCGTCCGTGGTGGCATAGCGCGCCCCGACCTCCACGGTCCAGCGGGGCCGATCGCTGAGGCTGACCACCACGGGCCGGAGTCCCTCCGCCGTGGTCTTCTCGCGAGGGCTCAGGGCGACGGTGACGGTCTCGTACACGCCCGTGTCGAGCAGGCGGCGCTCCAGCTCGGCCACGTCGTCGGGCGCATAGACCTCGCCCGAGCGCCAGGGGGCCAGCCGTTGCAGCCAGGCCAGGCTGGTGCGGGTCCGGCCCGCGACCTCGACGCCGTCGAGCCGGACGAGCTGGCCAGCCACGATGCGGAAGGTCGGGCTCACGGCGGTCGTGGCGTGGTCCACCACCACGCGCCGTGGGGCCGCGACCGCGTCGGCGTAGCCCACGTCCTGCAGCCGGGCGATGACCCGTCCTTCGGCGGCGATCACGTCGGCCGCCCGCGCCGGGTCGCCGGCCTGGATCTGGAGCGCATCGTGCGCCTGCTTGCGTGCGTCGGGCGCGGGGGGCGTCTCACGCCACTCGATCGCGGGGTCGGTGAGGTAGAAGCGCGGCCCGGGATCGATCTTGACGACGCCGACCGGCGGCTCGCCCGCCCGCACGTCGGCGTCGAGCTGATAGCCGTAGTAGCCTTCCGAACGGAGAATCTCCTCGGCGTCCTCAGACGCCTCTCGGGCGCGGCGCCGGGCTTCGAGACGACTGCGCGCGGGGGTCTCGGATTGGGTCACGCCCGTGGCGATGGCGTCGCGAAGGTCCGGCGGCAGGCCACCCTCAATTTCCGCCCTGGGGTATTGCGCGCGCGCCGGCGTCGCCATGGCGAGGCACATGGCGCCGGCCGCCCAAAGGAGCTCCTGTCTTCGCACCTGACCCGTGGTGCCACCGGAGGGCGGCGGCCGTCGGTTCAGTACTGAACAGAGCGGTCCTCCTTTCATCAACATTGCACGTTCAAAACATCGTGCTGCGATAGAACTATGTGTCGAGGTCCTCGTTGGAGAGGCGCACAGCAAAAATTCGGAAAGGTGCAAGCATGCGAACGATCATGCCTTGCGCCGCCGCAGTCGTTTCACTGCTGGCGGCGCCGAGCTTTGCCCAGGCCGAGGGTGCGGATTCACGCACTCCCGAGGCCATCGCCCTGCAAAGCGCGCTGGAGCGCGTGTGCGTCCCCCTGATCGCGGGCCAAGACCCGGACGCGGTCAGCCAGGCTTCGGGCCTCAGGCAGCGCGACGGCCAGTGGGTTCTCACCGTCGACGGGCGCAAGGAACTCTTGGTCCTCCCGCCGACCCCGGCCAACCCCAACGTCTGCTCCCTGACGGTGACGTACGACGCCGGGGGGGAGAAGCCGATCCTGGACCTTCTGAACGCGTGGGCGCTGGCCAACAGCCTGGAGGTGCGGCGGGTGCGGGAGCCTTCGGAGGGGCCGCTTCGCGACCGACGTACGTCATCCTGGGAGGGAAGCCGCCAGGGCGCCCCGACCGCGCTGGTGTTCTCCGAGGAGAAGACCAAGGACGGTAAGCCGGTCGCAGGCGACCTCGATCAGGCGACGGTCCTGCTGAGCATTGCACGCGCCGCATGAACCTTCGGCGCGTCGTGCTGGGCGGCCTCGCGCTCGCCTGTTCCGGCTGCAGCGGCCGGGAGCCCGAAGAGGGGGCGGCGACGCCCGTTGCGCCTCCCGCGGGCCCTGCCGCCTATGTCGGGGTCTGGGCCGCGCAGCCGGATCTCTGCGGCCGAACCGTCTGGCGGCTCAGTCCCACCGCGCTCACTGCGGAGTCCGGCGCCACCTGTCTCCTGGAAGAGATGCGGCCGGACGCCGGCGGCTGGACCGGCGTCGCCCGCTGCGGCGAGGCCGCGCCGGGCGTGATCTCGCTGCGGGTGACCGCGGCTCCGACGGACTCGATGGTGGTGAGCGCGCCCTTCTCGGCCGTGCCGATCACCTTGCTGCGGTGTCCAGATCCGGGGGAGGGACCCGCCTTGCACGACCCGCACGGATTCCTCGACCGCGCCGCCGGGATCGATCGCCGGATCGCCGCCGGCGGCGATGAGATTTCGTCGGTCCGTCCCGAGGACAATGTCGTGGTGCAAGCCGTCTGGGCCGCCGACGGTCGGGTCTTGAAGATCTCGACGCCGTTTCCGGACGGCGACAACGCCGCGCGAGCCCGCGACTACTACTTCGATCCTGAGGGGGAGCTGTTCCTGGTGCAGGACCCTCGCGGAGCGTTCGGTTTCGTGGGCGACCGGTTGGTGACCCTCTATGGCCCCAGCGGCGCCGTCCTGCCGCCTTCGCAGGCTCCGGAGGCCGGATTGGAGGCCAGCCTGCTCAGGCAGGCCGGCGTCGTCCGCCCCCTTGCGGAGTCTCTCCTCGAGTCGAGGCGCCAGGCGACCCGGGAAGGTCGAGATGGCTAGCGCCACCTTGATCTGTCGCCTCCCTGCGGAGGCCTGGCTGCCCGCCGCCCGCGCGCTGGATGACGAACAGGCGCTGCGCATCATCGCGGCCCGCGGCAGGCCCGCAGCGCGAAAAGGGGCCGTGCGGCGCGTCGCTCAGGTGGCGGTCGGCGGATTGGCGGCCGCTGTCCTGGCGGTGTTCGTGGCCGAACTGGCGCGGACCTGGACCGATCCGCAGATCCGCAAGATCGCGCCGCACCTCACGTTCACCGGCCTCAATGACCTTGGCCCGCTGCGCCAGCGGCTCGCTTCGGCCGAGGACGCGCCGCCGAATGACATGACAAGGGAGACCTCCTGATGATCTTGCGAACCCCGAGCGCCGTCGCCGCCGCCCTGCTCCTGACCGCCTGCGGCGACAGGAACGAAGGAAAGATGGACCCTGCGACCATCGACGAGGGGGCGTTCCGCACGCCACTCGCCTCCACGCCCGCGCCGCCCATGGCGAGCACGACGCTGCCCTCCGGGACGGCCGTCTACGCCACCCCCGCCGCGCAGGAGATCCAGGCCTACCTCGCCTCCGCCGAACCGCCGGGCAAGGCCTTCGTCCTGCCGTCCATCGGTTTCGTGGAGGGGGGACAGGTCCGCGAGGATCCCGACGGCTCCATCGCCTCGCTCGTCGCTGTCCTGCGCGCCTATCCGACCGCGCGCATCCGGATCGAGACGCCCCACGCCAACCCACAGCAGGCGCAGGTGAGCGAGGCCTCGGAGGACCGCGCCCGGCGCGTCGCCGAAGCCTTCGTCCGGAACGGCATGCCAGCGGACAGGGTGACCAGCACCGGGGTGAATGCGCCGGTGAGCCAGGTTCCTGCGGTCCGGCTTGTGGTGGTGCAGAAGTAACGGCGGCCGGCCCCTGACGGCCCGGCGGACTAGATTCCGAAGATCGACCGCAGCCGGCCGAACCAGCCCTCGTGTTCGGGCGCCATCGGCTCCGTCTCAGGCTCCGGTTTCAAGACGGGCTCCGTCATGCGGCGGGCCTCGGCGATCTCGTCGGCCAGGGCGATCTCCATGAACTCCCGCCAGATCCGAGCGGGGAGGGCGCCCCCGGCCTGGCCCTTCATCGGCGTCTCGTCATCGTTGCCGACCCAGACCCCCACCACGAGGTCTCCCGCGAAGCCGACGAACACCGCGTCCCGGTAGTTCTGGGTGGTGCCGGTCTTGCCATAGACCGGGATAGGGAGGGCGGCAGCGCGACCTGTCCCGCGCTCGGCCGCCGACTGGAGGAGTTGCAGGAGCGGCCGCTGCTCGTGCTCCCAGTCGAGCGTGACCGTGGGCAGGCGCGGCGCGTCGGGCAGCGCCGTTGGGCTGACCGGGTAGGCGCCGGCGGCCACGGCGGCATAGGCGGAGGTGAGCTCCAGGAGGCTGACGCCGGATGTGCCCAACGGCAGGCTGTCCACCGGCGCCAGGGGCGCGGTGACCCCCAGGTCCCGCGCCGCGCGGATGATTTCCTCCGACCCGACCTCCCGCCCAAGGCGGACAGCGGCGAGATTGCTGGACCGGGCGAAAGCTTCGTCGAGCGTCAGCGCCTCGTGCGTGCTGCCGTCGGCGTTTCGCGGCCGCCAGTCGCCGATCCTCAGGGGCTGGTCGGAGACCAGCGACCACGGGTTCGCGCCGCTGCGGAAGGCGGCGAGGTAGACGAACAGCTTGAAGGCCGAACCCGGCTGCCGCAGGGCCTGCGTCGCACGGTTGTACTGGCTCTTGCCGTGGTCGCCGCCCCCGACCATGGCCACGACCGTGCCGTCCGTGCGCATGGCCACCAGCGCCGCCTGGCTGACGTGTCCCCGACGGCCCTCCTGGCGCAGCGCCTGGGCGACGAGCGTCTCGGCGTGACGCTGCAGGGCCAGATTGAGACCGGTGCGCACGGCGACCTCGCCGTAGCCTGCGGCGAGCCCCTCGGCGAGGCGGGGGTAGGCCCAGTCCGCATAGTAGGCTCCGGCGCGCGGCAGTCGGCGGGTGGCGGCCGGCTTCGCCGCCGGGATGCCGGCGGCGGCGGCGAAGCTGATCATCCCGGCATGGGCCATGGCCGACAGCACCGTGCGTTGGCGGGCCTGGGCCGCCGCCAGGTGGCGGCTGGGGGCAAGTTGCGAGGGAGCCTTCACCAGACCCGCCAGCATGGCCGCCTCGCCGAGCGACAACTGTTGCGGCGCCTTGTCGAAGTAGATGCAGGCTGCCGCGCCCAGGCCATAGGCGCCCTCGCCGAAGTAGGCGGTGCTCAGGTAGCGGGAGAGGATGTCGTGCTTTTCGAGCCGCGCGTCGAGCCAGACGGCTGCGATCGCCTCGCGCAGCTTGCGGCCGTAGGTCCGCTCCGGTCCGAGCAGGGTGTTCTTCACGAGTTGCTGGGTGATGGTGCTGCCGCCCTGCACCACCCGGCCGGCGCGCGCGTTGGCGAGGGCTGCGCGGCCGAGGCCCTGGAGGTCGACCCCATGATGGGCATAGAACCGGCGGTCCTCGATCGCGATGAACGGCTGGACCACGTGCGGGGGCAATGTGCGCACGTCCACGGGTGGCGCGCGCAGCACGCCGCGCCTGGCGAAGGGGGCGCCGGAGCTGTCGAGCAGCACGACGGCCGGTTCCGCGGGCGCTGGCGGTTGCGGGGCGCGCAGGGTGGCGATCACCCCGGTCGCGTAGAGCGCCAGCGCCAGGCCAAGCGCCGCCAGGCCGCCGGCCAGCAGCCTCACGGCGGCGCGAAAGGGCGCCGGTCGGAGCGTCGGCGGTCGCAGGGTGGGGGGCGGCGTCGCTTGCATCCCTCCCTGCTCTTCGGAAAAGCCGGCGGAGTTCGGGCGGGCTCGTGCGTGATCTCGCCGCAGCCGGCCTAGCCGCTCTTCTCTCCGGGCGCCGTGACGTCGTCGCCAAGGGTGTTTCTCAGGTAGAGCACCTTGGTCAGGGTGTAGATCACGACAAGAAGGGGCGTGGCGAAGATGACGCCCAGCCAGCCGAACAGCACCCCGAAGCCCATCACCGCGAGCAGCGACAGGTACGGCGGCAGGTCCACCGCCCGGCGCTGGATGAACGGGTAGATCAGGTTGCCCTCGATCTGCTGGACGATGACGTACATCAGCAAGGTCCACAGGAGCATGTCGGGACCCAGCTGCACGGCGACCAGCAGTCCGGGTATCGTGGAGGCGATCGGGCCGATGACCGGCACGAAGGTGGCGAGCCCGGCCAGCAGGCCGAGAGCGGCGGGAGAAGGAAGGCCGATCAGGGAGGCTCCCAGGAAGGTCAGCGCGCCGGTCACGACCATGTCGGCGAGGGTGCCCAGCAGCCACAGGCGCAGCGCCCGCCCGCAGGTGTTCAGCCCGTCCCGGACCGGCTCGCGGGCGCTTGGTGGCAGGAGCATCACCAGCCCGTCGCGCGCGCGCCCCGGGCTGGTGGACAGGAACGCGCCTGCGAAGAGCACCAGCACCAGGTTGGTGACGCCGCTGACGAAGTTCATGGCATAGCCGCCGATCCGGCCGGCCAGGCCCTGCAGACCCGACGGCAAGGCGCCGACATTGTCGAGCTGCGCAGCGATCTGACCGCCGAAGGGCCAGTGCGTCACCTGTTCCCGAAGCTCCGCCATGGAGTGCGGCAGCACGCCGGCCAGCGCCGTCAACTGGCTCGACAGCATGGATCCGAACACCCAGCCGGCGCCGCCCAGGATGGCGAGGATGAGCAGCCCGGCCGCCAGGAGCGCCAGGGAGTCGTTCATCGGCGTGTGTTCGCGGATTGGATCCGCGAGGCTGCGGATCAGCACCGCGATGATCACCGCGCCGAACGCCAGCAGGAGGACGTCGGCCACCTGCCACACCAGGAAGAGCATGGCCGCGACGGCGAAGACGAAGAAGGTCCGCCGGGCGAACGCGGCGTCCACGGCGGGACCGGGGTTGTGCGTCGGCATCCCTACGCGCCGGGAGACCTGGCGTCGGCCAGCAGCGCCGTGAGCGTGCCGTCTGACTCCAGGATGACGGCGGAGGCCGCGGCGAAGGTCGTGGCGCCGGCGTCGCGGATAGCCGACATCACCTCGTCCGGCGTCACCCGCTCCCGGCGCATGGCGTCCGACAGCAGCTCGCCGTTGCGCAGGAGGAGCGAGGGCTCGGACTTAACAATCCGATCGAACCGACGGCTGCGCACCGCCAGCGATGTGACCACCAGCTGCAGGCCCACCAGCAGGGCGAGCGCGGTCACCCCCTCGGCGAGCGAGAGGGTCTTCGAGGTGAGCACCGAGGCGAGTGTCGAGCCCAGGGCGATGGTCACCACGAAGTCGAAGGCGTTCAGCTTCGAAAGCGTACGCTTGCCCGAGATCCGCAGGATCAGGACCAGGCTCACGTAAGCCGCCGCGCCGACCGCGAGCACGCGGCCGATGTCGTTCCAGTTGGTGAAGAAGGCGCCGTCCATCCGTCCTCCGGCAATCGGGGAACGCGTGCTGCCGCCGACGGTTCAGCTGCACGGGGACGGGGAGACGGCGGGATGGATTTCACGGGCCCGAACGGAGCGCTGCAGGTGCTCGGCGTGACGCTGATCGGCGTGACGCCGGAGAATGGACGCAAGCTCCTGCTGACCCTGGTGTTCGTGCTCGCCGCGTGGGCGGCCGGGCGGGGTGTCGCCGCAACGCTGGGCGCCGTCACCCGCGGGGATCCGAACCCGCGGGTGAAGTTCTGGACGCGCCAGGCCATCAAGATCCTGATGGCGCTGGTCAGTCTCATCGGTGTCCTCTCCATCTGGTTTGACGATCCGACGCGCCTCGCCACCGCGCTCGGTCTCGTCACCGCGGGCCTGGCCTTTGCGCTCCAGCGGGTGATCACCGCGATGGCCGGCTACGTGGTCATCCTGCGCGGCAAGACTTTCAACGTGGGCGACCGCATCGTCATGGGCGGCGTTCGAGGCGACGTGATCGCGCTCGACTTCATGCAGACCACGATCATGGAGATGGGCCAGCCGCCGCCCGTGCAGAACGACGACCCCGCCATGTGGGTGAGGGCCCGGCAATACACCGGCCGGATCGTCACGGTGACCAACGCAAAGATCTTCGATGAGCCGATCTACAACTACAGCCGCGACTTCGGCTACCTGTTCGAGGAGATGACGATCCCGGTGGCCTTTGAGGCGGATCGCGGCCGCGCGGAGGCGATCCTCCTCGACGTGGCGCGCCGACACACCCGCGAGTGCATGCAACTCGCCGAGGCGGAGGCCCGCGAGCTGCAGCGCCGCTATTTCATGGCCACCACGGACTTCAGCCCGCGCGTCTACTGGCGGATCACCGACAATTGGCTGGAACTCACGCTGCGGTTCGTCGCGCGTGACCATGGTGTGCGCGAGCTCAAGGACGCGATCAGCCGGGACGTGCTCGCCGCATTCGACGACGCGCGGATCGGCATCGCCTCGGCGACCGTGCAGGTCGTCGGCCTGCCGCCGCTACGCATCCGCGCCGCCGCCGAAGGGAAGGCTGGCTAGGGGGGAACGAGCTCCAGCATGCCCCGTTCTCCCGTCATGCCCCTCGACAGCATAGTCCGGCGACGCCGCGGTCGCGCGTAATGCCGAGCTGGCTGTTCCATGTCCTCGAGATGCGCCGGCGGCTGTGGTTCACCGTCGCGCTCTACAGCGCCTTTGGTGTCCTCGCGGCGCTCGTGGCCGCCCGCTTCGGCCGCTATGTGCCCTCAGACTTCCCCCTGAGGCTTGGATCGGATGCGGTCGACGACCTGCTCTCCATCCTGGCGAGCAGCATGCTGGCCGTAGCCACCTTCTCCCTCGCCACCCTGGTGACCGCCTACACCTCCGTCGCGGCGAATCTCGCGCCGCACGCGGCCCAGCTGCTGGTGTCGGTCAGCGCCATTCGCAACACCCTCGCCACCTTCATCGGGGCGTTCGTCTACGCGATGGTGGGCATCGTCGCCGTCCACACCGGCTACTACGGCGCGCAGGGACGGGTCATCCTCTTCTTCTTCACGCTGGTCGTGCTGGGCGGCGTCATCGTGGCCATGTTGCGGTGGGTGGGGGAGTTGTCGCGGCTTGGCCAGTCCAACGACGTGATCGGACGGGTGGCCGACGCCACGAGCCAGGCCCTGCGCAGCCCTGTCGGCCGGCGAGCCGTTGGTCCCCCGCCGCCCCGGCCCGACGAGGCCCTCCCGGTCCACGCGGGAAGCATGGGGTTCGTCCAGAACGTGGACCTCGGTGGCCTGCGCCGCATTGTCGAGGCGCGGGGCGGCCAGATCTTCCTCGCTGTGCAGCCAGGCGACTTCGTGCACCGGGGACAGCCGATCCTCTGGATGTCCGGCGGGCGGTTCGACTCAGCCTGCGTGCACGAGCTGCAGCGCCGCGTCACCCTCGGTGCTCAGCGCACCCACCAGCAGGACCCCCGCTACGGCATGCGGGTGCTGGGCGAGGTCGCCGGGCGCGCTCTCTCGCCAGGTGTGAACGACCCGGGCACCGCCCGCGACGTGCTCGCGCGATCGACGCTGCTGGTCAACCTCTGGGTCGAGGCGTGCCCGCCGGATGACGCCCCGCGCGTCGACGTCGTCGCTCCCGGGTTATCGGCCGAGGCGCTTCTTGAGGAGGCCCTGGGTCCCATCATCCGCCACGGGGCGGACGACCCAGGCTTGCAGGTGGAGCTCCAGCACGCCCTCGCCGGCCTGGCTGCCCTGCACGACCGCGAGGTGGCCAGGGCGGCGTGGAAGCTGTCGCGCAAGGCGCTCGACGCCGCGTCGGAGGTGCTGGGCCAGGCCGAGCGCCGCCAGGTGCGCGAGGCGGCCGGGCGTGTCCTGGGCGCGGCCCGGATGTCCACAGAGGCGGGACCCCTCTGATGGTCGGCGGACGATAAGGAACTGAGACTCAACCCATGAACCCGCGGCCTGTCGTGGATTCGAGGTGGAGGGCCTGGCGGTCTGCAGAGCGAGCACCACAAGCCTCAGCGATGGGTGGAGCCCGGACATCCGGTGGCGCGACGCTTGGATGGCTCCCGCTCGAGCCGAAGCGTCGGACCCGGTCGAGCGCGGGATGGTCACGGCTCACGAGAGGATGATGCGCAACCATCGCGGCGCCGCCGAGCCTGCATAGGGCCGGTGCGGCGCCAGGGCGGATCGGAACCTTCCGGTTAGGGCCGACGCTGAAGGGGCTCGTCCTCGAGGAGCTGGCCGCTCAACAGCTCGCTCGCCTCACTGGCGGCTTCAGGGCGCAGAGAAGCCGGACCTGCCCGGAGCGGCACATCGGCTCTCCGTCCATGTTGCTGGATATCTTCGATGAGCATCTTCATCTCCGTGATTTCCTTCACCTGATCACGGGTGATGCGGTCGGCGAGGTAGCGAACCCGCGGGTCGCGGATGTCGGCCTTCCGAGCATTGTTGATGGCGATGGAATGGTGCGGGATCATCGCCCGCATGAAGGCGGTGTCGTCGATCAGAGCCTGACTCCGGTTGATCCCGAGCAGCAGGATCCCACCGACCACCGCGGCCGCGAGCACAGCCAGCTTCGCCGCGGTCGGGCGATACATGTTCCACATGAATGCGAGCATGACGGCTGTCATCACGCAGGCCATCACCAGGGCGGAGATCAGACGGGTAAGGCTGAACAGCAGGTGCTCGGCGCTATAGACCAGCTGGTACATCAGCAGGAACATGATCGACGTCGAGACGGCGATCATCGCAGCGAAGCGGCCCCAGCCCATGCTCATCGGTGGGTGTTTGTGTTCCATGGCGTTCTCCCATTCCGGACGAACACTCCGAGCCAAGACCGGGTTCAAGGCGCGGAGGCGCCATTCGCCTCCTTAACCCCCGCGATCGAAGTCCCCTCCCGGGCCACGCTCAAGGTCCCTGCCGACCCCATCTGACGGTGGGAGCGTCCGCGCTGCGGCTTGGCGCTCCTGTCTGTTGACGCGCCCAACCTTCCGGGGGAGCGCGCTGCGAACACCCCTCGAGCCTGTTTCGGCAGGCGCGACCCGCGTTGGCTCCCAGATCCGCGGCCGGAGGGTCGTGTCTTGCGAAGGCTCTGGAGAGCCGTGTCCCGCGGCGCCTCAGGGTGGCGGCGGAGACGCTGGCGGGCGCGCTCCGGGCGAGCTTCCCCGGCTGGGACGGCCGATCAGACGATCAGGTCTGCGGAAGGCGAGCGCACGCCCAGTCTGGGCGAAGCTGGCGCGATGCCGGCCCGGCCGAATCGCGGGGGAGGGCGCCCTCGCCGGGGCCTGCCGCTGCGCGACGGGGCGCGAGCGCCGCGACGGGGGTGTTGATCCGGGCCCGCCGCGGGTCTCCTTGGGCGTCTCCTTCGCTTCGGATACACACCCTTGTCCCTCATCTCGCTCCAGGACGAAGTCGCCGCCCGCTCGGCGCGCATGCTGCGCTCGGCGCTGGGCCCGCGGATCTGCGGCTGGCTCGACGACCCTGACATCTGCGAGGTGATGCTCAACCCGGACGGCCGGGTGTGGCTGGACCGGCTGGGGTCCGGGCTGTGGGCCACCGACCTGGTGCTGCGGCCGGCCGAGGGCGAGCGGGTGATCCGGCTGGCCGCCCACCACGCGGGACGCGAGGCCCACCCGGGCGCGCCGCGGGTCTCGGCCGAGCTGCCGGGCGGCGGCGAGCGCTTCGAGGGCCTGCTGCCGCCGGTGACCGCGGGGCCCGCCTTCGCCATCCGCAAGGCCGCGGGACAGGCGCTGCGGCTGGCGGACTATGTGGCCCAGGGCGTGATGAGCGGCCGGGCGGCGGACGCCCTGGCGGCGGCGGTGGCGTCCCGGGCCAACATCCTGGTGGCGGGGCCCACCTCCAGCGGCAAGACCACCCTCGCCAACGCCCTGCTGGCGGAGCCGGCCCTGGCCGCCGACCGGGTGGTGATCCTGGAGGACGTGCGCGAGCTGCGCTGCCCGGCGCCCAATTCGCTGGCCCTGCGGGTGGCGGACCCCGGCGTGTCCATGGCCGCCCTGGTGCGCTCGGCCTTGCGCCTGCGGCCGGACCGGATCGTGGTGGGGGAGGTGCGCGGCGGCGAGGCCCTGGACCTGCTGAAGGCCTGGGCCACCGGCCACCCCGGCGGGGTGGGGACGGTGCACGCGGGCTCGGCGGCCGGGGCGCTCGCCCGGCTGGAGCACCTCGTCCAGGAGGTGGCGGCGGCGGTCCCCCGGGGCCTGATCGCCGAGGCCGTGCAGGTGGTGGCGGTGCTCGCCGGCCGCGGCGCCGAGCGCCGGCTCGTGGAGCTCGCCCGGGTCGCGGGGCCGGCGCCGGACGGCTGGCGGCTGGAGCCGCTGGCGGGCGGGGCGGGCTGAGATGCGCCGCACCTGCCTGTCTCTCCTTCTGGGGCTGTTCCTGCTGGCGGCGGGCCCCGCCCGGGCCGCCGGCTCCGCCATGCCCTGGGAGGCGCCCCTGCAGCAGATCCTGCAGTCCATCGAGGGGCCGGTGGCCAAGGTGGTGGCGGTGATCATCATCGTCAGCACGGGCCTGGCCCTGGCCTTCGGCGACACCTCCGGCGGCTTCCGGCGGCTGATCCAGATCGTCTTCGGCCTGTCCATCGCCTTCGCCGCCTCGAGCTTCTTCCTCTCCTTCTTCGCCTTCGGGGGCGGGGCGGTGATCTGATGGAGGGCTCCTATGCCGCGCCGGTCCACCGGGCCCTCTACGAGCCGATCCTGCTGGCCGGGGCGCCGCGCGGCCTGGCCATCCTCAACGGGACCCTCGCGGCCGCCCTCGGGCTCGGCCTGCGGGCCTGGCTGGCCGGGCTCCTGGTGTTCGCCGCCGGCCACCTGGCGGCCGCCGCTGCGGCCCGGCGCGACCCCCAGGTGCTGGAGGTGCTGCGCCGCGCCGTGCGCCTGCCGGCGCGGCTGGAGGCCTGAGATGATGGACCTGCGGGAGTACCGCGGCGGCGGCCACGCCCTGGCCGACTGGCTCCCCTGGGCGGCGCTGGTGGCGCCCGGCGTGGTGCTGAACAAGGACGGAAGCTTCCAGCGCAGCGCCCGCTTCCGGGGCCTCGACCTGGACTCCGCCGAGCCCGCCGACCTGGCCGCCGCCGCGGCCCGGGTGAACGCGGTCCTGCGCGGGCTCGGCTCCGGCTGGGCGCTGTTCTGCGAGGCCCGCCGCATGCCGGCCCTGGCCTATCCCGAGGCCGCCTTCCCGGACCCGGTGTCCGCCCTGGCGGACGAGGAGCGTCGGGCGGCGTTCGAGGCCGGCGCCCACTTCGAGAGCCGCTATGTGCTCACCTTCCTGTGGCGGGCGCCGGCCGAGCGGGGCCGCGGGATGCGGCGCTGGTTCCTGGAGGGGGAGGGCGGCGGCGCGGCCACGGACTGGCGGGCCGAGCTCGCCGCCTTCGCGGACCGGACCGACCGGGTGCTGGCGGCCCTGGCTCCGCACGCCGCCGAGCTCGCCTGGATGGATGACGCCGAGACCCTCGGCTACCTGGCCGCCTCGGTGGGCGGCGAGCTCCGGCCCCTGGCGACGCCCGAGGTCCCGGAATGCCTGGACGTCCGCCTGGCGGGCGTCCCCCTGGTGACGGGCCTGGCGCCGCGGCTCGGCGAGGCGCACCTGCGGGTGCTCACCGTCACCGGCCTGCCCGCCGAGACCTGGCCTGGCCTGCTCGACGACCTCAACCGGCTGGCCTTTCCCTGCCGCTGGATGACCCGGGCGATCCTGCTCGACCGCCAGGAGGCGGCGCGCCTGGTCGGCCGGATCCGCCGGCAGTGGTTCGCCAAGCGCAAGTCCGTGGCGGCCCTCCTGCAGGAGGCGCTCACCCAGGAGCCCGCCGCCCTGGTGGACACCGACGCCGAGAACAAGGCGGCCGACGCCGACGCGGCCCTGCAGGACCTGGGCGCCGACGCGGTCAGCTGCGCCTACCTCACCGCCGCCATCGTGGTCTGGGACCGGGACCGGGCTGTGGCCGACGCCCGGCTGCGGCAGGTGGAGCGCGTGGTCCAGGGGCGCGACCTCGCCTGCCGGATCGAGGGGCTGAACGCCGTGGAGGCCTGGCTCGGAACCATTCCCGGCCAGGTCTACGCCAATGTCCGCCAGCCGCCGGTCTCCACCCTGAACCTCGCCCACATGCTGCCGCTGTCCGCCCCCTGGGCCGGACCCGAGCGCAATCCCCACCTGGGCGGACCCTGCCTGCTGCAGGCCCGCACCGCGGGCGCCGCGCCCTTCCGCCTCTCCCTGCACGTGGGCGACGTGGGCCACGCCCTGGTGGTGGGGCCCACCGGGGCGGGGAAGAGCGTGCTGCTGGCCCTGCTGGCGCTGCAGTTCCGCCGTTACCCCGGGGCCCGGGTCTTCGCCTTCGACCACGGCGGCTCGATCCGCGCCGCGGTCCTGGCCATGGGCGGCGCCTGGGCGGCGCTGGGCGAGGACCGCGGCGGGGCAGGGCCGGCCCTGCAGCCGCTGGCCGGGGTCGACCAGACCGCGGAGCGCGCCTGGGCGGCCGGCTGGGCGGAGGCGCTGCTGGCGCGCGAGGGGGTGGGGATGGACCCGGGGCGGCGGGCGCGGCTGTGGTCGGCGCTGGAGAGCCTCGGCGCGGCCGCGCCCGCCGAGCGGACGCTGAGCGGGCTGCAGGCCCTGCTGCAGGACGCCGAGCTCAAGGCGGCGATCGCCCCCTACACCCTGACAGGGCCGTTCGGGCGGCTGCTGGACGCCGAGGCCGAGCGGCTGGCGGCGGCGGAGGTCCAGGCCTTCGAGACCGAGGGCCTGCTGGGGACCGCCGCCGCGCCTGCGGTCCTCGACGCCCTGTTCCATCGGCTGGAGGCCAGGCTCGACGGCCGCCCGGCCCTGATCCTGGTGGACGAGGCCTGGCTGGCCCTGGGCGATCCCGCCTTCGCGCCGCGCCTGCGGGCCTGGCTGAAAACCCTGCGCAAGCGGAACGCCTCGGTGGTGCTGGCCACCCAGTCCCTGGCCGACCTGCAGGCGAGCCCGCTCGCTCCCGTCCTCGTGGAGAGCTGCCCGGCGCGGATCTTCCTGCCCAACCCGCGGGCCCGCGAGCCGGCCCAGGCGGCCCTCTACCGGAGCTTTGGTCTCACCGACCGGCAGCTCGCCATCCTGGCGGAGGCCCAGCCGAAGCGCGACTACTGGTTCCAGTCGCCCGAGGGGGCGCGCCTCTTCGACCTGGAGCTCGGGGCGGTGGCGCGGGCGCTCTGCGTTGCCGGCCGCCGGGAGGACCAGGCCGCCATGGACCGGGTCCTGGCGGCGGCCGGGCCGCAGGGCTTCCCCGCCGCCTGGCTCCGCGAGCGCGGCCTGGGCTGGGCCGCCGAGCTCGTCGAGGCCGACCAGGCCGTGGCGCCGCTCCGGACCTGCGCGCCATGAGCCGCCGGACCCTGCTGGCCGCCTTCGCCGCCGCGCTGGCCGGCGCCCTCGCCGCGCCGGCCCGGGCGCAGCTCGCCGTCCACGATCCCGCCAACCTCGCCCAGAACATGCTGCAGGCGGCCCGCGCCCTGGAGCAGGTGCAGAACCAGCTGGCCAGCTTGCAGAACGAGGCCCGCAACCTGCGCCCGCTCGGCCTGCGCGCCGCCGGCGCCCTGGACGCCGACCTCGCCCGGGTGAACGCCCTGCTGGCCGAGGCCGGTCGCCTCGCCCGGGAGACCGCCGCGCTGCGCGCCCAGTACGACCGGGAATACGCTTACGACCGCGCCGCGACCCCGGGGCGCGCGCTTGCCGCCCTGGCCGACGCCCGCCTGGCCAACGCCACGGAGGCGCTGCGCCGGACGCTGGCCGTCCAGGCTGCGGTGCGGGACTCCCTGGCCACGACGCACGCCCAGGCCACGACCCTGGCCCGGGCCAGCGAGGAGGCCGGGGGCGCGCTCGAGGCGGCCCAGGCCGGCAACCAGCTGCTGGCCGTGCAGGCCCGGCAGCTCGCCGACCTCTCCGCCCTGCTGGCCGCCCAGGGGGAGGCCCAGGCCCTGGAACAGGCCCGGGCGGCGGCCGCCGCCGCGGACGCCCGCGCCCGCCTCGACCGCTTCCTGGCCAGGCGCCCGCGATGACCGACACCGGCGTCATCGACCAGTTCCTGGCGGTGTTCGGCCGCTACATCGACTCCGGCTTCGGCCTGGTGCGCGGCGACGTGGCCTCGCTCGCCCGCCTCCTGGTGGCCCTGGACGTCACCCTGGCCGCCCTCGTCTGGGCCTGGGGGACCGGGGAGGAGGTCCTCGCCCGGCTGGTGCGCAAGGTCCTCTATGTGGGCGCCTTCGCCTTCCTGATCGGCGACTTCCCCAGGCTCGCCCAGGCGGTGTTCGACAGCTTCGCCGGCCTCGGCCTCAAGGCGTCCGGCGCGCCGCTCGCCGCCGCCGACCTCCTGCGCCCCGGCCGCATCGCCGGCGTCGGCGTGGAGGCCGTCCGGCCCATGCTGGCGGCGGCCGGAGAGATGGCGGGCTTCCCGGCCCTCTTCGAGAACGCCGTCCAGGTCGGGGTGCTGATGGCCGCCGCCCTCGTGGTGCTCATCGCCTTCTTCGTGCTGGCGGTGCAGCTCTTCGTGACGCTCGTGGAGTTCAAGCTGGTCACCCTGGCCGGCTTCGTCCTCGTCCCCTTCGGCCTGTTCGGCCGCACCGCCTTCCTCGCCGAGCGGGCGCTGGGCGCGGTCATGGCCGCCGGCGTCAAGGTGCTGGTCCTGGCGGTGATCACCGGCATCGGCGCGACCCTGTTCGAGGGCTTCCTGGGCGCGCCGGGCGGCGAACTCCCCGACCTGGAGGCGGTGCTGGCGCTGGCGCTGGGCGCCGCCTCGCTGCTCGGCCTCGGGATCTTCGGGCCGGGGATCGCCTCGGGCCTGGTCTCCGGCGGCCCGCAGCTGGGCGCCGGCGCCGCCGCCGCCACGACCGTGGGCCTGGGCGGGCTGGGCGCGGCGGGCGTCGCCGGCGTGCGCTCGGCG
>NZ_JAYSEO010000022.1:72032-77908 GCF_041913825.1 Phenylobacterium sp. | reverse complement strand
ACAGGTGCGAGCCGATGAAGCCGGCGCCGCCGGTGACCAGGATACGCTTCATGGCTGCCGCCCCTTCCAGGCCCTCGTGGATCCACGCTGCGCCGGCGTCTCCACGCGCGTGTCGCAGCGCCCGGCGACCGGAACCATAGGTCAGGCGGCGGGCCGCCGAGCGGCCTTTTGATGCTCTCGCGATCAGGTCCGCGACTGGGCAAATGATATCGCTGCGCCCCTGCGCCCTACCTACACACACCCGGCATGGGCGATGTCCTTCCCCCCTCGGCCGCCACGCCGGCGACGGCGCGGCTCCAGCGCTTCTTCGGCAAGCTGATCTCGGCGGATCGCCTGGGCTACGCCGCGCTCCAGTCGATCCTGCTCCAGGCCGCCGGCGTCCTGGTCAACTTCGTCACCGGCGTGATCACCGCACGCGCCCTCGGGGCCGAGGGCCGCGGCGTCTACGCGGCCGCCACCGCCTGGGCGACGCTCCTGAGCTCGGCCGCGGTGGTCGGCCTCTCCGACGCGGTGCTGATCCACGTGCGCAAGACGCCGGAGCACGCCCGCGCCCTGTTCCTTTGCGGCGTCCTGGCCGCCCTGCTGCTCGCCACCCTGATGTGCGGCGCGGCCTTCGTCTTCATGCCGCTCCTGCTCGGCAGCCACGGGGCCGCGGCGCTCGACCTCGCCCGAGCCACGCTGATCCTCGCCCACTTCACCGCAGTCGGCATGATCATGCGGCAGGTGTTCGCGGGCCAGGGCCGCTACCTGGCGGCCAACCTCGCGGCCTTCCTGCCGTTCGCCCTGCACGCCGTCCTTCTCATCTCCTGCCTGCTGCTGGGGCGGCTGGACGTCACCGCCGCCATCGTCTGCGTGGTGGGCGGCACGGTGCTCGCGCTGCTGGCGCTGCTGCCCGCCCTGCTCAAGGAGCTGAAGGGTCCGCTGACCGGCATGCGCCAGGCCTGGCGGAGCCTGGTCGCCTTCGCCCGGCGCGCGGCGCCCGCGGACCTGTTCGCGCTCGGAACCTCCTGGGCCGACAAGCTGATCCTTATCCCACTCCTCCCGGCCGCCCAGCTCGGCATCTACGTCGTCGCAGCGAATCTCTCGCGGATCCTGATCATCTTCACCCCCGCGACGGGGATCCTCCTGTCGGCCATGAGCGGGCAGAACCGCGAGCGGTCGGCGCACCTCCACCATCTCGCGCTCAGGCTGACCATCGCCTCCTACATCCCGCTGGTGGCGCTCACCTTCCTGCTGGATCGGCTGGTGATGACCGTCTTCTACGGGGCCGAGTTCCTCGCCGCGGTGGCGGTGTTCCGGGTGCTGGTTGTCGAGGCCGTGCTCAACCGGGTCGCCACGGTCACGTCGCAGCTCTACCTCTCGGTGGGACGGCCGACGCTGAACTCGGTGATCCGTGGCGTGGAGCTGGCGCTGGTCCTCGTCCTGATGGTCGTGCTGGCGCCCCGCTACGGTCCGATGGGCGCGGCGCTCGGGCTGCTGGCCGGGACCATCGTGCGGCTGGTGCTGCTCTGGGCCGGCCTCATCACCCACCTGAGCATCCCCTTCCCCCGGCTCTGGCTCGCCCGCAGCGACCTGGCCGGCATGCGGGCGGCCTTCAAATGACGCCCCGCCGCTCCGCCCCAGAGCCGGTGCTGAACAGGACCATCTGGCTGCTGTGGCTGCAGGGCTGGGACACCGCGCCCTGGCTCATACGGCAGGTGGCCGAGTCCTGGGAGATCAACAACCCGGACTGGACGGTCCGGTACCTGAGCTGGAGCAATCTGCGCGACTACGTGGACGACGCCGACTATCTGTTCGCCCCCGGCAGGAACATCTCGCCACAGGCGGTTTCCGACATCGTGCGCGTGAGCCTGCTCAACCGGCACGGGGGAGTGTGGGCCGACGCCACCCTGCTCTGCATGCAGCCGCTCACGCCCTGGATCGTGGACGCCGTCCGGCCTGCGGGCCTGTGGATGTACCACGGCCACGGCGGCGGGATGGACGCCCGCTTCGGCCCGGCGAGCTGGTTCATCGCCTCCGAGGCCGGCGGCCTCATCATCAGCCGCTGGAAGCGCGCCTGCGACGACTACTGGCGTGATCGGCGGGAGACGACGGACTATTTCTGGCTCGACGGGCTGTTCAAGACGCTGTTCCGGAACGACCGCGCCTTCCGCGAGACCTGGCGTCGCGCGCCCCACCTCTATGTGGAGAGACCCACCCAGGCGCACGGCTTCGCCCGCGGCGGGCGGATGATCCGCAACAGCGCGGCCGTGAAGCGCATGCTGGCCACGCATCCGCCCTACGTCCTGAAGCTCTGGTGGAAGCCCTGGCAGGCGGCGTTCCCGGAGCCGTTGAGCGCCGACTGCCGCGCGTCCAACGGCTACTACGCCCTGCAGATGTCCAAGCGTCGCCTCGTCGCCCCGCACCGTATGGACCGCGGGACATCGCTGGCCTTCCACGCCGAGATGGCCTGGTGCAACGCCCTCTACTTCGCGACGCGCGCGATCCGCGGAACCGGGCGGCGGTTGCTCAACACCCTGAGCCGCAGCTTCGGCCTCTCGCCCGCTCGCGCCACCTGACTCCCGCCGAACGCCGCCGCGGCGCCCGACGCGTACGCCGGACGCCGCGCGGGGTCTGTCACAGCCAGTCGGACGAGGTGAGCGACGCCCCCGGCAGGAGGCCGGCGTCACCCAGTCCCAGCCGGTCGTCGAAGGCCACGGTCTCCTCCTCCATGTCGGCGAGGCGAAGCGCGGCCGGGGACGGCGCCGCAGCCGGGGCGATCTGGATGGCGTCGATCTTGGCGCTGTCCACCGACGCCGCGAACTGCAGGTTCAGCACGCCGTCGGCGACGGTCACGGGGATGATGAAGTCCTTGGCGATGAACTTGCCGCCGGCCTGGGCAAAGATGTCCAGGTTGTCGAGGACGAGCCCGCCCTCCGCGGTGACGTCGAACACCCGCTGGCCCGCGGCGCCGTGGTACAGCTCGGCGAACTTCAGCGTGACCTGATAGCTGCCATTCGCCACAGGCACAGCGTAGCTGAATGCCTGGCCGTAGCGCTCGGTCTGGTAGACCACGTCGTCCGTGGTCCCGGCGATCGCCGAGGTCACCGAGAACACCGAGCCGCCGGTGAAGTACTGGTCGGCCAGGTAGTTCACCCCGCCCGTGGCCACCGCAGGCCCGCCGGCGTTCACGGCGATGATCTGCGCCGCGGTGTCGTTGTCGACGACGGTCACTGACACCGGCGCGACGTTCAGGTTGGTGTAGTCGGGATCGGTGCTGCTGGTGGCGAAGGTGATGGCGGCCGTCTCAGGCCCCTCCACCAGGGTGTCATTGGTCGCCGAGACGGTGACGGTCTGCGCCTGGTTCCAGTTTGACGGCGTGAAGGTCAGCGTCGTCGGCGCCACGCCTACGTCCGCGTCGCCCGCGATGGTGACGGACACATTGGCCGTGGGCTCGCTCTTCAGCGACAGCGAGAGGGTGTCGGTGGCGCCGCCCTCGGCGGCGGACGTGCTCCCGCCGGACTGCACCACGTTCAGCCCGGGCGCCGGGCCGATCAGATCCGAGCTCACCTTCAGGTACTGCCAGTAGGCCGGGTAGTTCTCGATCGTGCCGAAGGAGGTGGCAATGGTCCCGACGGCGAGCGCGCTCGCCTGGCCGCCCACGGAGAAGCTGCCGCGCACCGCGCTCAGCGTATCCCCGGCGAGCGCCAGCGCCGCGCCGGTTCCGCTGAACTCCGCCCCGTTGACCGTGTAGGTCCAGCTCGGCGTCGCCGTCCCCGCCGTGACGTCCACGGTGAGCCTGAGGGTGACGGTGTCCAGGGAGGTCAGACTGGCGCCGGTGATCCCGGCGGCGAACATCTGGCTCCCGCCGGCGCCAGCGTTTTCCCAGGCCAGCTCGATGCCGCCGGCGCCGCCGTTCGCCGCCGCGACCAGCTTGACGTAGTTGTTCTGGTCGCCGCTGCCGATGAAGAAGCCCTGGCTCTTGTAGTTGGTCGCCGGCGTGGACGGATCGCCGCCGAACGGATTGTCGATCTTCGACTCCACCACAAACTTCGCGACGCCGGGCAGCACGTCGACGCCGAACTGGAATCCGTTGTGCTGGCTGTTGCCCACCGCGGCGTCGCCGGCGTCCACAGCGTCGATCTGGAAGCCGGAGGCGGCGCCGCCAGGCTTGATGTTGGCCGCGTCGTAGAGAGCCAGGTAGGAATCCTGGCCGTTCGACATGAGGCCGGTGAAGCCCATGTTGAACAGGCCGTTCGGCCCCGGCGGGTCGATGTTCTGCGAGAAGCTCCACAAGAGGGTGTCGCTGACCCCCAGGTCCGTGGCCTTGCCGTTCGCCGGATCCTCGCCGAAGCGATCGATCGCGTTGTTGAGCCCGTCACCGTCGGTGTCGGTGTTCGGCGGCGGCGGCGGCTGGTTGCTGGGCGTGAAGATCGTCACCCCGCCCCCGTAGTTGGCGACAAAGATCAGCCCTGCATGGACCTTGCCGTCGCCCTGGGCGGTGACATCCAGCGGCACGCCGCTCCCCAGCACGCTGGAGGCGCCCGTCAGCTTGGCCACCGAGAGGACGCTGGCGCCATCGGCGCTGAGGTCGACGCGATAGAGCTGGTCGTCGAAGCCGACGGTGAGCAGGTCCCCGGCCATGGCGCCGCCGAAGTTGGACGCCGTGTACTCGGCCAGCCCGTTGGTCGAAGCCTTCCAGCCCGCATACAAAGCCCCGTCCTGCCCCGGCTCGCGGAAGTCCCCCTCGACCGGATTGGCGGCCGGCACCGGCGGCCAGCCCGCCGGCAGGGGCGAAGGCTGGCCGCTGTCGTCCAGGTACCAGCCCGCGCCGTTGGGGTTTGCGCGGAGGGGATTGGGGAAGCCCCCGTAGAAGCCTTCGGTGACGAGGTGCAGGTGGTCCCAGTTCTCAGGACCGCCGTCGACCACCTGGTTGGTCACGTTCGGCGTCCCCTCGCCGACCGGCAGCCCGCCCCAGCCCGCGTTGGCGCCGTTGTCGACAGTGTAGAGCTTGCCGCTCTGCGTGAGCACGACGTCGTACGGGTTGCGGTAGCCGGGCGAGTAGATCTGCACCGGGCCGCCGTCGACGATCTTCGCCTGGCTCAGGCCGTCGCGGCCGCCGAACGGGTCGTTCGGGTAGGGATCGCTGGCGCCCGGCGGAAGCGTTGGCAGGTCGTACTTGTACTTGTTGCCGAAGCTGTCCGTCTTGGTGGTCATCGCCTCCACCGCCGACAGATCGATCGACACGATCGCCGCCGAGGTTGCGAACTCGGGCAGGTAGGCGAAGTTGTGGGACGGCGCCCCGTTGTTGGTGTTGCCCCCCACGGTCAGATACATCGTCTGGCCGTCCTGGCTGAGTTGCATGCCGTTGACGGAGTGGTTCTCCTCCGAGCGGGCGAAGCCGCGCACCAGATCCACCCGGTCCCAGCCGCCGGACGCGTTCTGCGTCAGCTTCGAGAGCACGCCCGAATTCGTGTCGAGGTTGACGTCGCCGTCGTTGGGCCCGGCCCCGATCCTGGGATCGCTGGAGCTGACATAGAGGACTGGCTTGTCCGGCGCGGACGGATCCGAGACCACGAGGATGCCGGTCACTTGCCGATGGCCCTGGACGCTGCTGGGCGCGAGCGTGCCGTCGTCGTTGAAGTTGGTGATGGTCTTGACGACGTTGATGGTCTCGAGCGTGCCGGGCTGCACCTGGTAGCCCGCGCCCGCAGCCTGCACCTTGAAGGCTAGGATCGTGCCGTCGACCTTCGCGAGGTAGAGCCGGTCGTCCGGCCCGAACTGCAACGAGGTGTAGTTGCCGTCCGCGAGCCCGGAAAGCGTGCTCTGAGTGAAATTCGGAGCCACCGGGGCGGTGTCGTTGTCGGTGATCGCCACCGAGACCGGCGCGACGCTCA
>NZ_JAYSEO010000022.1:0-71932 GCF_041913825.1 Phenylobacterium sp. | reverse complement strand
GCCAGGTAGTTCACCCCGCCGGTCGTCACCGCTGGGCCGCCCACGTTCAGGGCGATCGCCTGCGGCGGCGGCGCGTCTGCGGTGGAGATCTTCAGGTGGTCCCAGCTCGCGGAGATCGGGCCCGACGAGCCGAAGGAGGTGGAGATCACCCCCACCGCCAGCTCGCTCTGCTGGCCCTTCCAGACGAGGTCGCCCTGGATGGCGTCGAGAAGGGCGCCGGTGACGACCTTAGCCGCCTGTGAGCCTGCGCCGATCTGCGCGCCCCCGGCGTCGTGCAGGGTCCAGCGCGGCGTGATCGTCCCGCCGGACGCGGTCTTCGCCACGTCCATGTAGAGCATCGCGTAGGCCACGTTCTGCAGCGGCACGCCCAGCGCCGAGGTCACGCCGCTGGGCACGAAGCCCATCTCGGTCATGAACTCGATGCCCCCGGCGCCATTGTTCGAGTGCAGCACCAGCTTGGCGTAATCGTCCTGGTTGCCGGCGCCGATCTGCAGGCCGGCCTGGCGGTAGTTCTGCACCGGCACGCCGCCGGCGAAGGGATTGAAGACCTTCGTCTCCACCGTGAAGTTCTGCACCCCCGAGGTGTCGACTCCGAACTGGTAGCCGTTCTTCTGGGTGTTCATGTCGCCGTTGGCGTCGCCGGCGGTGGTCAGGACGGTAAGCTTGCCATCCGCGACGCTGCCGGACGTGCCGAGCTGGGTATGGCTCTCCTGGCCATTGCTCATCACCCCGGTGAAGCCCGCCTGGAACGGCGTCGTCCCGCTGTTGAAGTCGAGGGTGATCGAGCCCAGTTGGGCGAGGTTCTTGTTGGTCCCGTTCGTGGCGTCGAGCTGGAAGCGGTCGTAGCCGTTGATCAGCCCATCGCCATCGGTGTCCACGTCGGCGTCGGTGGCCACCCGCAGGCGGCTGATGTCGCTCACCAGGCTCTGGGCATCGCCCTGGGCGTCGATGACTGCGCCCGTCACGTGGAAGATGCCGCCGCCGAGCGCCCAGGTTCCCCCGTTGCTGAGGTCGAGCGTCAGGTTCGCCGCGCCCGTCGACCCCAGCGGCACGTCGAGGTAGCGCGTATTGGTCGCCCGGTGGGCCTCATAGATGTTGTCGGTGGGCTCGATCAGCTCGTCGATGCCGCGCACCACGACCAGCCGCACCACCCCGTTGGCCGGGCCCCCGGTGATCTGCACCTGGGCCGTGCTGTTCGCGAGCGTGCCCGTTCCGCCGCTCGCGCCGACGACGGTGACGGTGGGGGCGGCGAGCAGGTCGTCGTCGAGCAGGATCTCCGCTCCGCCCACCGAGCCGTCGGTGAACACCTCGCCCACCTTGGTGGTCCCGTCGGAGAAGGCCACGGTCACGGTGGAGCCGATCAGCTCCAGGCCGATCATCTTGCCCTGCGGCCCCGCCGCCGGATCGCTGGTCGTCACACGGCCCGGATCGATGTCGATGGAGAAGGCCAGCTTGTCATTGGGGTCGAAGCTGCCGGTGGTCACGGTCAGCAGCTGGCCGATTTCGCCCTGGTAGGGGTTCGTGACGGCCGAGGTGGCGGTGATGCCGCCGATGTTCTGGTCGACCGTGAAGGGCTTGCCGAGCTCGTTCCCGGACGACCCCGTGGGCGAGGGATCGAACACCAGTCCCGGGAAGATGGCGGTGGAGATGTCGAACTTGACGCTCGTGATCTGCACCCCGCCCGTGGACAGGTTCTGGACCACATAGCTCCCAGGCGTGAAGACGCTCTCGTTCAACGGAGCGTTGGGCGTGATGGCGATGAACGCGGCGTCGGCCATGATGCGACGAGACCCCCTAGATGACTGCCGCCACGCGGCCCGTGCTCCTCCGTCGTGAGGACGGGGCGTGGGGTCCGCGGCGAGCCTTAGGGGTCGCGCCGGGGGCTCAGGCGCGCTGCTTCATTTGATCTGGGGTCGGGGTTTTCCGGCCCACAGCGCGACAGAACGGATCATGTCCGCCAGGCGAGCGACTTCAGTCGGCCGACCAGCCTGGGGCCCGCGAGGAGCCGCAGGACGAGCGTGAGCGCCTCGCTCCCGCGGATCCCCGCAAACGCGCTTCGGGCGAAACCCCAGGCCTCGCCCCGCCGGTCATCCGCATAGGCGTGCACGGCGCACAGCCAGTAGGCCCGCCCGCGGGCGCGGCGCAGCTGGCTGGGGGTCAAGGCGAGGTGTTCTTCCATCCAGCCGACAGCCAGCCGGACCCGCTCGATCAGCAGCCGGTTGTTCCGCATGGTGCGTCCGTCGTGCTCGACCATGGTCACGGTCTCGGCGTCCACCAGCAGCAGCTTGTCCGACTGGGTGTTCTCCAGGAGGAACAGCCAATCCTCGGCCGCCGCGTAGCGACGATCCTCCTCGAATGGCCTCAGCTCCGGGTTGGCGCGACGGACGCAGATGTTGCAAGCCAGGAAATTGCCGCCCGCGAAGTCGTCCACGCCGTACCAGCCCCCGCGCATCCGCGTGACCGGGCTCGGCCGCCGGCGGCCCCCGACGCTATAGGCGTACTTGGTGGCGACGAAGTTCGGCGGATGGGGTTGCTCGGCGATGGCGCGCCGCAGGGTCTCGAGGTGATCGGGATGGAACTCGTCGTCGGAGTCGAGGAACACCACGTACGTGCCGGCCGCCTGCGAGAGGCCGTAGTTCCGGGCCGCGCCACGTTCGCGATTGGTGACCGGCAGATACCGCAGGCGCGGATCCGCGAAGCCGCCCACCACCGCGGCGGTGCCGTCGGTGCTGCCGTCGTCGATCACCAGGAGTTCCAGGTCGCCGAAGGTCTGGCCCAGGACCGACCGGATGGTCGGGCCGATCAGGTGCGCGCGGTTGTAGGTCGGCACCACGATGCTGAAGAAGGGCGCGGACGCCGCCATGGGGATCCTCCGCTCAGGCTGGGAGTCACCAGGGCCCGCCGAACAGGAGCCCCATCAGGCCGAAGCCCGGCTGGTACCCCTGCAGGAAGGACTTGGTCCCGGAGGTGTCCACCACCACGATGTCGCCGCCGTAGACGGTAGGGTCCTCCACCGTGCCGCGGCGGATGGCGCGCAGGTCGAACATGGCCATGCGGCGCGTCCCGCCGACCGTCCGGAAGACGGCGACGCGGCGCTCGTTGGCGAGGCGCGGGTCCGGGCCCTTCGCCAGCGCGATCACCTGCAGCAGGCTCGTCGGCCCGCTCAGGGTATAGGCGCCTGGCGAGGCCACCGCGCCGTCCACCGTGACCTTCCGGCCCTGCGCCTCGCTCACCCGGACGGTGACCTGGGGGTCCTTCATGAACCGGTCGCCCAGCGCGCGGGTCAGCTCCTGGGACACCTGCTGCGGGGTCTTGTTGGCCACCGGCTGGTCGCCGAGGAACGGCAGGGCGATGTTGCCGGCGTTGTCCACGGTGACGGACTTGCTGAGCTCCGGCACCTGCAGGACGGTGATCTCGAGGACGTCCTGCGGCAGGATCCGGTATTCCGGAGCGCCCTGCTCGCTCGCGGCCACCGCATCGGGCGGCGGCAGCTTGGCGGCGTCACGCGCGCCGGCGCCGGCGGCCCCGCCCGCGCCGAGCACGACGGCGAACGCGCAGACTGCAAGGGTTCGAGATTCACGCATCTTGCCACTCCCCACTGTTGCGCCGTGAAGAACCCGAAGAAGATCCTGCACGGCTCAGGTCTCCGCGTAGTAGCCGCGGTAGTCGCGGAAGTAGTAGTCGGCGTCGCCGTACCCGTACCGGACCTGCTGTTCCATGTTGACCCGGGTCAGGGTGACCCCGGCGATCCGCGCGCCCATGGACTCCAGGATCTTCAGCGCCGTCTGCACCGCCCGCCGCGGCGTCTTGTTCCAGTTGGCGGCGAAGATCACGGTGTCGGCCTTGGCCGCCAGGATGCGGGAGTCGGCCACCGGCAGGACCGGCGCGGTGTCCAGCACCACCAGGTCGTAGCGCTGCTTCAGCCTCGCCAGCAGGGCGTCCATGGCCTCGGAGCCGAACACGTCGTTGATGGCGTCCGTCTTGCCGGGCAGCAGCAGCAGGTCCGCGCCGCTCGCCTCGTCATGGACGATGGCGTCCTCGAGCTGGGCCTCCCCGCGCAGGACCTGCAGCAGGCCGGACCTGGGCTCCAGGCCCATGGCCGCCGTGAGCCCGGGCCGGCGCAGGTCGCAGTCGATCAGCAGCACCCTCCAGCCTTGCAGGGCGGCGGTCCGGGCCAGGCAGATGGAGACGGTGCTCTTGCCTTCGCGGGGGAGCGCCGAGGTGACAGCCACGGTGCGCACCGGCTCGCCCTGAGGCAGGGCCAGGGCCGAGGCCTTCAGGTTCCGGAAGGCCTCGGGGAAGGCCGACAGCGGCCGGGCGACCACATAGTCCATCGGTCGGCCGCGCAACTGGTTGCGGACGCTGCCGCGGGCCCTGGCGACCACCGAGGAGAGCTCCGGAATGGCGCCGAGGTAGGGGTGCCCCAGCATCTGCTCCACGTCGTCGCTGGTGCGCAGCCCCACCCGCATGTACTCCGCCATGGCCACGGCCAGGCCGCCCAGGCCCACGCCGGCGATGAGGCCAAGCGCGAGGTTGAGCTTCTTGTTCGGCGAGGCGGGCTTCAGCGGCGGCACCGCCTCGGAGGCGATGCGGGCGTCGGCCTGGGCGAGGCCGCGCTGCGAGCTCGTCTCCTTGAAGCGGTTCAGATAGCTCGCATAGAGGACGCGAGACGCCTCGGCGTTCCGCTCCAGCTCGTTCAGCCGAACCATGGCGCGGGTGTTCGAGGTGAGCTGCCCCTTGGCGCCGCCGAGGTTGCTGGCGATCGCCGCCGCGCGCTGCTGCGACACGTTCAGACGGGCCTGGAGGTTGGTGATGGTCCGCTGGATCTCCGCCTGGATTTCGGCGTCGATGTCGCGCAGCTGGCTCTTCGCCTTGTCCAGCTCGGGGTAGCCGTCGCGGAAGCTCACCTCGAGCTCGGCCACCTTGCGACTGACTTCCGCCCGCTGCTTCCGGAGATCCTGCACCACGGGCGAGGCCAGGGCCTCGCCCACGTCGTCGCCGCGCGACCCCCGGGCAAGCTGCGCGCGCGCCGTCTGGAGACGGGCGGCGTCCTCGGCCACCTGCACGCGGGCGGCCGCCAGGCTCTCCTGGTGGGTGGAGATCTCCTGCTCGGTCAGGCTGGCGCCTGAGGCGCTCAGCAGATTGTTCTGGATCTTGTACTGCTGGACCGCCGCCTCGTCGCTCAGCACCTGGGCCTGCAGCTGGGTCATGCGGCCCTGGAGCCACTTGGTGGCCTGCTCATTGGCGCCGAACTTCGCCTCCAGCTGGCCCACGATGTAGAGGTCGGCGAAGGCGTTGGCGATGCGCGCCGCCTTCTGCGGGTCCTTCGAAGTGAAGGTGACGTCGATCACGTAGGTGAGCGCCGCCCGGCGAACCCCCAGCCGCTTGGACACGGCGGCGGCGGTGGCGATCCGCTCGGCTTCCGTGAAGCGGCGGCTGGCGTCGTAGGTCCCGTCCTTCTTGAGGCGGCGGTTGAACTCGGGATCCCGCTCGAGGCCGAGGACATCCACCACGCGGCGCGCGAGCCGCGGCGAGCGCAGGATCTCGACCTCGGTGTCCACCACATACGATGCGGCGCTGGAGTCCGTCGGAAGGTCGGAGAGCACCGCCTTCTCGTTCGAGACGCGCTCCTCCCGCGGATCCAGGAGAACGTTCGCAGTGGCGACGTACTTCGGCTCCTGCAGCAGGGTGACGATCACCGCCACTGCCACCACCAGGACGACCACACCCAGGAACAGCTTCAGGTGCCGGAGAGCCGCGGCGATCCACTGCCGGGGGTCGAGCGCCTTGGAGGTCTGGGGCTCAGGTCTGCGGGCCGCTGCGAAGGGGGCGATCGGAGCTCCCCGGTAGGGCACAGGCGCCGAAGCGTTCATCTTGCCGCCTTCTCTGTCTTGCTACTGCGCGGTCGCCATGGCGACCCGACTGCCCGCGTGGGTTCGGTCAGCGGGTCCATCTGCCGGCCATCAGTCGGGTCAGGCCATGTCATTTGACCGATGCAGAGTTCGACCCCAGAACGGCGCCCAAGCCTTGACAGGCCAGCCCCGGAACGGAGGCACGCGGGAAGCGCCGCCCGGAGGCAAACGCTCCGCCCGGCCCTCAAATGACGCCGCAACGACGGGCCAGGTCTGCTGACCTCAGCGACGCTGATCCTCATGACCCAGGCCGCCTACACCTTCGACATCGTTTCGGATCCCGACGGCCTGCAGGGCCTGAAGCGGGCCTGGGACGATCTGTATGCGCGACATTCCGCGCCGCACCTCAGCGACAGCTTCGACTGGGCCTGGCTCAGCTGGCGCGTCGTGACCTCGCGGGGCCGCGGACGCCCCCGCTGCGTCGTGGCCCGCCGAGGGACGCGCGCCGTGGCGATCTGGCCGCTGCTCGCCAGGCCCGGACAGCTGCTGCGCCTGGCGAGCCCCCTCAACTCGGAAAGCTCCGAGTACTTCCCCTCTCTCCTGGATCCCGCGGAGCCGGCCGACGCGCTCTGGGCGGCCCTCCTCCAGGAGCTTCGGGACCGCAGGCTGGCCGACGCGCTGCGCCTCCCCCACGTGCGGCGCGACAGCCCGCTCGACCGACTGGTGCGAGAGACGCCAGGAGCGCGCGCGACGCTCGTGCAGCCTGCTCCGCTGGTGAGCGCCGGCGCCTTTTCGGCGCCCGAGGACTACGCCGCCTGGCTGCCGGCCGACACCCGCGCCAACCTTCGCCGCCGGCGGCGGAAGCTGGACGAACTGGGACACGTCGAGTTCCGGGAGGTCGACACCGCGCCGGCGCGGGTCGAGGCTCTCCGATGGGTGCTGGCCCGCAAGCGCGAATGGATGGCCCGCCGCGGCCTCAGCAACGAGAGGCTGATGTCCAAGGCGAACGCGGAGTTCCTCGCCGCCACCCTCTCCCACGACTGGGGCGCAGGCGGCCGGCGCGTCTTCGCCCTGGAACTGGACGGGAGGACCGTCGCGGCGGAAGTCGTGAGCGTCGACGGCCGACGCG
Organism: Phenylobacterium sp.; assembly: GCF_041913825.1. Classification (GTDB taxonomy): domain Bacteria; phylum Pseudomonadota; class Alphaproteobacteria; order Caulobacterales; family Caulobacteraceae; genus Phenylobacterium. Next base: position 64,951 of record NZ_JAYSEO010000022.1, on the reverse strand, counting down.
TCGAATCGTTCACCTCCAGCTTCGACGCCGCGTTCGACAGGTGCTCGCCGGGCCACCTGCTGACGCTGGCCGTGATCCAGTGGGCGCTCGCCCGCGGGCTCGACTACGACTTCCGGCCCGGGAACGAGGCCTACAAGCTGAAGTGGGCCACAAGGGTCGAGACGGTGACGTCCTACCTGCTGCCCCTCACCTTCCGGGGCGAACACTTCGTACGCTACCGACTGGCGAAGCGCTGGCTGTCCGAGCGGGCGCCGGCGCGGGTGCGCACGCAACTCGCCGCCCTGGCCGCCGGCGGGCGGAAGGCCCCGTGAAGGACCGGCGCCGCAAGGCCGTCGTCTTCCTGGACGACGGCGGGCGGCAGGCGACGCTGTTCGATCCCTTCGCCGCGGCGCTGAAGCGCCGGGGGTTGGCCACCCTACGCCTGACCATCGCCACGCCTTCGTGGGCGCGGGCGCTTCGCGACCGGCTCTTCTATTCTGAGGTCCTGTGTCTTGCCGCCACGGGCGGCGACCACCGCCTCCCTGCGCGCCTGGCCCGCTACGAGATCGTCGACGTCCAACTCGGTGAAGCCACGCTCGCGGAGCTGGGTCTGAGGTCGGACCTGGTCCGCGGGCTCGCACGCGTCGCCCTGTCATGCGCCGCAGCCCCGCCCGCAGAGCTGTTCGACAAGTTCGAGCTCAACGCCCGCCTCGCCGAGGCCGGCGTTCTCGTCCCGCCGCAGATCGCCGCGAGCGCCGCGGATCCGCAGGCGGCGGCTGACACCCTCGGGACACCCTACATGGTCAAGCGCCGGGTGGCCGAAGGCGGCCGCGGCGTGCTGCTGGCGGCCGGCCCGGCGGAGGCGGAGGCCGGCCTCGCCCGCTGGGGCGCCGCCGCCGAGGACGTCTTCTTCCAGGGGCACGTTCCTGGCGAGCTCGTGATGTACGGCGCGCTCGTCGGCGACAAGGGTCCGCTCGTGGAGCGCTGCTTCCGCGCGACCGGCTACCAGAAGCCGTGCGGCCCGAGCGCCGGCGTCACGCTGCATCACGAGCCCGCGGCGATGCGCGCGGGGCGCGCCGTGGCCTCAGCCCTGGGCGTGCGGGGACTGGTCCAGTTCGACTTCATCCAGGACCCTGCCGGGCGGCTCTGGCACATCGACGCCAACGCGCGGTGCTGGGGCTCGATGCTGGCCGCCAGCGCCGCCGGCGTCGGCTTCCTCCCGGCCTATGTCGGCCTGGTGACGGGGAGCGCCCTGAGGGGCCTGGACCTGCCGTCGGGCGAAGGCCAGGTCGGGGTCCAGCCCCACACCCTGCTGGCGGCCGCCGCCACCGGGTCATGGGCCGAGTTCGCCGCCGCCTGGCCCGCCTTCGCCAGGTTCTGCCGGACGGGACCGGGCGCAGCCTATTGGGGCCTGATCGGCCTCAAGGCGATTGGCCTTCACGCCGGAGCCCTTCTGCGTCGCCGGCCCTCTCCCGCTGCGGCCGCCGCGAGCGCCCGGTCAAGCAAGCCCGCGCTCTCTTCCAGCAGCGCCGACATCTGAGCATCGATGAGTCGGGCGCGCAGGTCGGCCAGCGCGCCCGCCCGGCGGGCCGCCCCGGGGCGACGGCGATAGGCCCAGCGCCACATCTGCTCATAGATCAGCCTCAGGGGGAGGACCACGGGGGAGAGCCCGTCCGGCCCGTAACCGGCGAGGAACGTCGCCTCCAGCCGCCGACGGGCCGCACCCAGTGGCGGCAGCACCAGCCCGCCCGCGAAGACCGGCGCGGAGGACATGAGGGTGAGGAAGGCCGCGGGGTCGTCCTCGGCGAGCCCGGTGACCTGCAGCGTCGGGTCGATCACCGCGACCTGGGCCGGCGCGGTGACGAGGACATTGCGCGGCGTGAAGTCGCCATGCAGCCGGACCCGGCGGACGGAGATCGTGATCGCGGGCGCGCGATCCAGGCTGCGATGCACCGCAGACGGCAAGGCCAGCCCGATCGGCGCCAGGTCGGCCGCTTCGGAGGCCCGGATCTCGGCGACCAGGTCGGCCAGGCGGACCTGGCCGACGCCGGCCTCGCCATGTCGGTGGAGCCTCCCGAGGAAGTCGCCCGCCGCACCGGCGGCGGCCAGGGCCGCTCCCGGCCGAGCCAGGACCCGCGAGAGGATCCTGGCGGCGCTCTCGCCCCGCACGTGCTCGAGCACCAGCCCGTCGCCGCCGGGCAGCAGGGCCACGGGTCGTGGGACCGCGTGCCGGTCCTCCCCCTGCCACCAGTCATGGCAGGTGCGCAGAGCCGCGAACTGCGCCGCCGCCGACAGCGCTCCGCCCGAAGCGGCCATGACCTTCACCACGTACCGCGGCGGTTCATGCCGGAGCCCGAGGACGTAGATAACCGACTGGGCCGAGACGAGCGGCGGGCCCATCCATTCCATCGCGGCGGCGTCGGGATCGATGGATCGAAGCGCCTCTCGCGCGGCGGCGAGGACCTTTCCCGCCGCCGCCACCACGGCGCAGCGGCCGGCGCCGGGCGGTTTGCGGCTCATCCGACCGGCTCGGCGAAGGGGGGCTCTCGCAGCGCCTGTCGCAGCCGGACGGCGCACCGATCGAGGAGCCTGCCCATGTGAAGGTCGACCACCAGCCGCTGGGCGCGCAGGGCCGTGCCGCTCGCTCGCGCCATGGCGTGCTCCGTGCGTCGCGCCCATCGCAGCAGGAGCTGCCGCAGCAGCCGGATCTCGAACACGGCCGGCGGGTTGGGCGTCGAGCCGTAGGCGGCCAGGAACGCCTGCTCGAGTTCGCGTCTCAGCCGGGCCGCGGGCGGCCAGGCGAGCCCCGCCATCAGGCTCGTTGTCGAGGAGAGATGGGCCAGGAACCGCGCCAGGTCGTCATCGGGCAGGCCGCACTCGGCGAGGGAAGGATCGATCATGGTGACGCTGTTCGGACCCGAGACGATGAGGTTCGCCCCCACGAAGTCGCCATGGCGCAGGACCTGCCGGACGGCGACGCGGCTTCGCGGCGCCTCGCGCAGCGCCTGCAGGACGGCGCGCGTCGGCTGCAGGCCCAAGGGCGTCAGGACCGCCAGCGCTTCCTCGCCAAGGTCGTCGGCCAGAGCGCGCAGGTCGACCTCGGCGTCCGCCGCTGCGCCGTGGGCGTGGAAGCGGCGCAGGAAGTCGCCGGCGGCGCCCACCGCCTGCCGGGCCTGCACAGGATCGGCCAGGGCGCGGGCCAGGGACGCCGCCACCGTCGGGCCCGGGGCGTGCCGCATGACGAGCGCGCCGAGGTCCGGGAGACAGGCGACCGGCTCGACCACCGCATGCCGATCCTCCTGCCGGAACCACGCGTGCGACCGGCGCAGCGCCTCGAACTGGGCGGGCGCGTCCAGGGGCGGATGGTGCGACGGCGCGTCGGCCAGGGGCACCTTGGCCACGAAGGTCGGAGCGCGATCAGCCTCACCCAGGAAGTACAGGCGGGAGCGTCCGGTGACCCGCCGACCGACCACCGTCAGGCGGGGGGATCCTTCGCCTTGGAGCGTCGGATGCGGGGCCATCGCCTGCAGGAGACGGGGCACGAAAGGGTCGCTCAGTTGCACGTCACGCCTGTGGCCACGTCGCTGGACCTGGCGCCCTCAAGGGGCGGCGGGGAACCGTGGCCCCGGCCGAGCCGCCGCGGATGATCATTTGGGGTGGCGAGGCGCCCCCTCCCATCCGTTGCTGACGTGGTTTCACGAACGGGCGACGACCTTGGACCACAGCCATCTTCTCGCCGCCGAAGCCTCACCCGCCGATCCGGGCGCGCACGGGCTCGCGCCGGGGCTGGAGGGCCGCTGCGTCCTCGAGATCTGCCGCGTGCCGTTCGTCGGCGGGGCGGAGCGGATCGCGCTCAACAGCGCCCAGGCGGTGCGCGGCGGCGGCGGCCGGGCCATCATCGCCTGCCCGCCCGGCGGCCACCTCGAGGCCACGGTCGCCCTCGAAGGCCTGGAAGGCCGCTCCATCGCGGCGTTGAGCGGGCGCCGCGGGCCCGCGGCCGACCTCGCGCGCGCCCTCTGGGCCACCCTCCGGAACCGGGAGGTCCTGTCCGCCCTGGTGGCGCAGGAGCGCGTCGACCTGGTCCACGCCCACCACCCCATCGGGGCGTATCAGGCGGCGCAGGCGGCCAGGCGGGCGGGCGCGCCGATCGTCCTGCACGTCCACGAGACCCTCCCCGTTCCTCGCCAGTACGCGGCGCTCGCGGGCTGGCTGCGGCGCGGGTGCGACGCCTTCGTCTGCGTCTCCGACGCCGGACGCGAGCTGCTGCGCAGCCTGGGCGCGCCGGAAGCGCGGATCCACCTGGTCTACAACGCCGTCGGACCGGCCTTCCTGGGGTCGCCCAGGCCGGCGGAGCTCGAGGGGAAGGCCGGCCCCCACATCGGCGTGTTCGGCGTCCTCGAGCCGCGCAAGGGTCAGGCCGATCTGATCAAGGCGCTCGGCCGCCTGTCGGGCGACCATCCCGCAGCCCGGCTCTGGATCGTGGGCGAACTCAGCTATGCGGGCAACGCCGCCTACATCGACGAGCTGAAGACCCTGGCCGCCGCCTCGGGGGTGGGCGAGCGGGTCCATTTCACCGGCTACCGCCGTGACATCCCCGAACTCATGGCGGCGATGGACGTGGTGGTCCTGGCCTCGCGCGAATTCGAGAGCCTTCCCACGGTGCTGCTGGAATCCGCCGCGCTGGGCCGCGTAAGCGTCGCCACCGATGTGGGCGGCGTGCGCGAGATCCTCACCGACGGCGTCACCGGCCTCGTCGTGCCGCCGAGCGATCCGGCGGCGCTGGCGGACGCGCTCGCCGCCGCCCTGGCGCCGGAGGCGGCGCGCCTCGGCCGGGCCGCCCGCGAGATGGCCCGGACCCGCTTCTCCCCGGTCCGGTTCGAACGAGACCTGCTAGGCCTCTTCGGCGACCTGGTGAGCGCCGGCCGCACGCCGGGGCGCTGACCGGGGGACCCGAACCCGGCGGCGGTAGCCGTAGAGGGCCGCCTCGATGGCGTCCACGGCGCGCGCAAGGACCACCTCCTCGTCGAAGCTCTCCTCCACGCGGCGGCGTGCGCCGAGGGCCAGCCGTCGCCGCAGCGCCTCGTCCGACATCAGCCGTCCGATGGCGGCGCCCAGCGCCAGCGGGTCGCCGGGCGGGCACAGCAGGCCGCTCACGCCGTCCACCGTGACGTCGGTGACGCCTGTGGGCAGGTCGCTGGCGATCACTGGCAGCCCGGCGGCCATGGCTTCGAGCTGGGTGATCCCGAAGGCTTCAGTGATCTCGGTGGACGGCAGGACGAAGGCGTCCGAGGCGGCGAGCAGCCGGAGCTTGTCGGACTCGCTCACCTCTCCCAGGAAGTGGGTGCGATCCTGCACCTCGAGGGTTCTGGCGAGCGCTTCGGCCGGGGCGCGGTAGGGGCCGTCGCCGGCGATGAAGGCGTGCACTCCCGGCGTCATGGCCAGGGCGCGGACCAGCACATCGAGCCCCTTGTACCGGGCGTGGCGGCCGACGAACCCCACGGTGCGCGCCCGGCCCGCCAGCGCGCGTCGCCATTCGGAGGCCGTCCGTCGCTGCTCGGGCGTGACGTCGTAGCGGCGGGCGGCGACCCCGAAGGGGACCGCCACGTACCTGCCCCCGGGCCGCAGGTCGCGCGACACCGTGACGTTCTTGTGGGACGAGACCAGGATGGTGTCGGCGGCGGCCAGCAGCCGCCCGTAGGCCGCCTGGGCCGCCCATCGCAGCGGGCCCCGCGGACGCATGTCCATGTGGTGCGTGATCACCAGCGGAGGGCTGGGCCTGCGCGCCATTTCCGCGAGGAGCGCGACAGACGCGAGGGGATTGGGCGCGTGGAAGTGGACGAGGTTGTACTCGGAGATGTCGAACGCCCCGAACAGGCTCCAGCTCAGGGGCTGGCCCGCCAGGGGACGACTGGCCGGCAGACGGCGCACCCGCACGCCGTTCCGAACCTCCTCGCCCCCCCGTTCCTCATGGCTGAACACCACAGCGGTGACGTCGTGCTCGGCCGCCAGCCTTTCGCAGAGCTCCGTCGTGTTGCGTTCGATGCCGCCGTTGAACGGCGCGTAGAACTTGCCGATCACCAAGATCCTGGACATCCGCAGCCCCTCTGAATGCCGGGCCAGCACAAGGTCGCGGTGGCGGAGAGGCAATCCTCAGCAGGGGCGCCAACCGTCAAATGACGAATGGCGCGATCGCCGCTGTCGCTAATCCTTCACGCAAGGGGCCCGCGTTGGTCGCGCCGCCCCCTCGTGCTGAAAGGGGCTCCTGCTGGACAGGGTCATGCCCAAGGCCAGGAATGGCGCCTTCCGACGCAGCCCCGCCGATTGGGGGCGTGCGTGGCTGGCGGCCCTGCATCGCCTGCTGAGCGCCGTCCTGCACCGCCAGGGACGCGTCTGCGTCTACGGCTGGCCCGACCACGAGGAGAACAGCCTGTTCGCCGCCGTCCTGCTGTCGCGGATGCCCGACCTGCAGGTGACGCTCCTGGCGCGGCGGCCGCAGCTGGCCAGGCGCTACCTGTCGCTCATCGCCGCCGATCACGAGCGCATACGGGTCGTGGCGAAGAACTCCCTCGCAGGGCTGCTGCACGCCAGCGCGGCTGAGGTGCTGCTGTTCACGCACGGCCTCTACGGGTCGCCCGATCTCACGCGCCGGAAGCTCGTGATCAACCTGTGGCACGGCTACGGTCCCAAGGCGAACGACAACCCGGCCTTCTCCGCCCGCATCCCCTTCTCGGTCCTGACCTGCAATACGCCCGTCTGGGGGGCCGCGGCCGCGCGCTGGCTGGGAGCGGGCGACGCGCGCGTGCTGCGAAGCGGCAATCCCCGCCAGGTGGCGTTCAGTCTGCCGAGCCGGCCCGCGGCGTTGCGCCGGCTCGGCCTCGAGCGCGACCGTTTCGTGCTCTGGATGCCCACCTATCGCGAGGCGAACGGCGCCTCGGGGCCGCGATGGCGGGACTCCCCCGACCTCTCCGCCCGGCTCGACGCGCGTGGGACGGATCCGGTTTCCGAGATCGCCGTGCTCGCCAAGGCGGCAGGGGTCACCCTGGTGGTCAAGCCGCACCCGCTGGACTCCGCCCGGTTCGATCGCAGCGGGCTGCGCGTGGTCACCACCGACGAGATCCTCGGCAGCGGCATGACGCTCTACCAGTTCATCGCCGCATCGGCGGCGATGGTCAGCGACTATTCCAGCGTCTGGGTAGAGTACCTCGACCTCGACAAGCCGCTGGCTCTCTATTGCCCCGACCTCGGCGACTACACGGCGGGCCGCGGCTTCAGCGAACCGACGATGATGGAGCTCACGCCGGGGCTGATCGTGGAGGAGGCGCGCGAGCTGGGCGGGTTCCTTGCGGCCGCCGCCAGCGGCGGGGACTGGCGGCCCGAGCAGCGCCGCCGCGCCCGCGAGAACCTGAAGACGCAGGCGGGGCTCGTCCGGGCGGAGGCCTTCACCTCGGCCGTCATGAGGGAGCTCGAGCGCCACCGGACGCTGCGCAACCGCCCCGCGCCCCCATCCCCCCGCCCCGAGGTCGCCTTCCACCTGTCAAACGATCACTCGCGCTCGCCGCGGGTGACCTAGGCATGACGCTGGTGAGGAAACCAAAGCATGCGCCACGGACGCGGCGAGGCGATCGCCATCATCTTTGCTGGCGGCGCCGGGACCCGGATGTTGCGTCCCGGACCGCCGAAACAGTTCGTGGTGGCGGGGGACCGGCCGATCCTGGTCCACACGCTGCAGCACTTCCAGGACCATCCGGGCATCGGCGCGATCTATATCGCCTGCCTCGAGCCCTACATCTCGCATGCCTGGGACCTCACGCGCCGCTACCGGTTCGAGAAGGTGCGCGCCATCGTCCCCGGCGGCTGCACCGCCCAGGAGTCCATCCTCCGAGGCCTGGAGAGCGCCGTCGCGGACGGGGTGGATGAGCGCGCCGTCGCCCTCATTCACGACGGCGTCCGGCCGATCATCAACGCCGAGCTGATCTCCCAGAACATCGCCTGCGCCCAGGCGCATGGCGCGGCGGTGAGCGCGATCCCCTGCTTCGAGACCATCGCCATGTCGCTCGACCAGGCGGAGACGATCGAGTCGGTGACGGAGCGGGACCTGATGTACGTCCTGCAGGCGCCGCAGACGTTCCGGTTGGGCGAGGTGATCGAGGCCAACCGGCGGGCCATCGCCGACGGCCTGCTCGGCCGCTTCGTCGACCAGGCGCAATTGATGACGCACTATGGCCACCGGCTGCACATGGTGCCGGGGCTGCGGGGCAACACCAAGCTGACGACCGAGTTCGACCTGCTGCAGTTCTCGCTGCTGCTCGGCTCCGGTTCGCTTGACGGCGTGAGGGGGGCCCGGGTGGCGTGACCAGCCGGATCGTCGCCGAGGACGTGGCCGAGATCCTTCGGCAGGACCTCCCCTGGAGTTCGCTTGCGGGACGCAGCTTCCTCGTCACGGGCGCCACCGGCATGGTGGGCCAGTATCTGGTCCGGACCCTGCTGGCGCTGGGCCGGCGGGGCGAACCTACCCGTGTGCTGGCCATGACACGCCGTCCGGCGGAAGCCGCACGGGTCTTCGCAGCCGACCGCGAGAGCGGAGGCCTGCGGATCCTCGCCTACGATCCCGCGCGACCTCTGCCTCCCTTGGGCCGGCTCGACGTCCTGGTCCACGCCGGCAGCCCGGCCAATCCCGTGGCCTACCGCGACGACCCCGTGGGGGTGATCGTCGCCAATGTGCTCGGCGCCGCAAACCTGCTGGAGGCGGCCCGGACGCACCGGGCCACCTTCTGCTTCCTGTCTTCGGCGGAGATCTACGGCCAGGCGCCCGCGGACGCCTCCGGACGGGTGACGGAAGAGGCCGCCGGCGTGCTGGACAGCCTGGCGCCGCGCAGCGCCTACCCGGAGAGCAAGCGCCTCGCCGAGGCCCTCTGCGTCGCCTATGGGCTCCAGCACGGGGTCAGCTACCGCATCGCGCGGCTGGCGCACACCTATGGGCCCGGCATGGCGCTCGAGGACGCCCGGGTGCAGGCCTACTTCATGCGCCAGGTCCTGGCCGGCGAGGACATCACGCTTCGCTCCGACGGTCGGGCCCGGCGGAGCTACACCTACGTGAGCGACGTGGTCTCCGGCCTGCTGCACATGCTGGCCGCACCGGACAGCCTGGCCTGCAACGTGGCCAACGAACAGGCGGTCGTCTCCATCGCCGAGCTGGCGCAGGCGGTCATCCGCAGCGCGCCCGGCGGCGCGGCCCGGCTGAGGTTCGCACCCGACACCGCCGATGCAGGGCCGACGGTGGCCCCTCCCCTGCTGGACTGCGGGCGTCTGCGGGCGCTGGGCTGGCGAGCCCGGGTCGACCTGGCCACCGGCCTGAGACGCACCCTCGATCATCATCGCGCCGCGGCCGGCCGAAGGTCCGTCAGCGCAGGCTAGCCGCGCCCCCGGGATGGAGGCGGCCGCGGGCCAGGTCCGCGAGGGCGAGCAGGTTTCCCCTCAGCCTCGAGGGTCGGTCCACATATGGCTCCGGGAAGGCCGACTTGACGATGTTGGCCGCGAGGTTCCGGGCCATGAGGTTGGCGGCGCTGGAGACCGGATAGGTCCCCTTCCGGACCAGATAGATGGGATTGGCGATCTGCGAGTAGCCGTAGTTGGCGCCGGACACCCGGCCTGACTTCGTGCCGAGGTGGACGCCGACCAGCCGCTCCGACCGCACCAGTTCCCCGAGCTGTCGCAGTTGTCCGGACACGTCCTCGTCCTCGAGCCAGCCGTACAGCGGCAGCGCCTCGTCGAACCGAACCGAGCGCGCCGCGCGCGCGCGCAACGCCATGTTGCAGCCGTAGAGCGCCCGCGCAGGTCCCGGCCGGGCGCGCTCGTCACCGCCGCGCAGCAGCCGACGCCCCTGAACGATCATCTGCATCGCCTGCCTCAGGTCGTATCCCGGACCGTTGGCGCCGTCGGCGAGCAGGACGCCGGTCAGCCCCACGCAGGATGGCCGCTCGGCGAATTCGCGGGCGGCGTTCTCCAGCCAGTCCAGCCGCGGCACGAAGTCGTCGTCGAAGAAGGCGACGAAGCCGTCGTCCGCATCCCGCTCCCAGAGCATCGTCAGCGCCCGATTCCGCTGGCGGGTAAGTCCCTTCGGGCCGGTCACCGCCCGCGTCTCGAACGGCAGGCGTTCGAACAGCCTGTCGGCCGCCCCGGGAAGGTCGGCCTCGTTCGCGGCGGACACGATGACGAGGTCAGGGCGGAGGCTCTGATCGCAGAGCAGCGACAGCGAGTCCTCGACGTGGCGAGGCCTGCCGACGGTAGCGATCACGACAACGATCAAGTTCGGACCCGCGCTTAACGGACGCCAGCCCCGCAGCACGGCTGGCCATGCTGCGCCGCGGCAGCCCACAGCGAGCTTGCTGCGTCCCGCCTCGGCTCGGCAACGACCAACGGCGGGGGCGACCATCATATGGTCATCGGGATGTCCGGCCCGGCGCCGCGCACATCGGGGGCCGAGTCGGGCCTGAGCCGGCATGCCGCGGCTCCACGCCGCGCCTCACGCCAAGGAAAACAGAGAATTCGAGGGTGCGACCTGTGTGGCAGAGCGTCGCAGTTCTGGGCGCGTCAGGCGTAGTGAGGATTTCGATAACCAGGATACGCCATTGTGGGTTAGCGTTTGAAATCAACGGTTTGTTTTCATCTTGTTTCCACAGGCGAGATAACGCCGATCAACTTGCCAGAATTTGGCCACAAAGCTTGACCGTGGCGGGACGGCTGCGCGCCCGGTGCGACACCTCGGCACTAACTCGCCAAGCAACCCCCCACTAGTTTCCGGCCCGCCAGGCGGGGGCGATGGTATTCAGCAGGTAACTTGTATGTCGATCTTAGACGCAGAGAACTTCGTGCGTACACTGGGCGTCAACGCCCACGTGAGCTGGTCTAACTATTATCCGTACTCGGACACTTCCAAGGTCATATCCTCTATGGATTACCTTGGCATCGACAATATGCGCGACTACATCAACTCGAGTTCGCTGAACGTGTTCAAGCAGCTCGCGGCGAGCGGCATCAAGTTCGACCTCCTGCTCAATCCTGTCGTCGGCGTCGACAATTACATCGGGTGGGCGCGCAGCCTGGCGCAGACCTATCCCGGCTCGGTGGTCGCGCTCGAGGGCCCGAACGAGGTCGACAACTGGCCCGTCAGCTACAACGGCTTCACCGGCTACCAGGGCGCCATCGAGACCCAGAAGGCGCTGTTCACCAAGGCCAACGCCGATGCGGTGCTGAAGGATGTGCCGGTCTACAACCTGACGCTGGCCGGCATCGACGCGCCTGAATACTCGGCCATCGGCAACCTTTCCGGCTATGCCGACTACGCCAACGTCCACAGCTACTACCAGGCGGGGCAGCAGTCCTGGGGCTACAGCTTCGGCGACACCAAGTACACGCTGCAGGGCTACATCAGTTCCGGCCAGTGGAGCGCGCCCGGCAAGCCGACGGTGATCACCGAAACCGGCTCCACCACCTCGCCCGGCTCGGCCATCGGCGTGAGCGAGGAGGTCCAGGCCAAGCAGATCCTCAACTCGCTGATGTCGGCCGCCAAGCACAATGTGGCGGCGACCTACATCTACGAGCTGGTGGAGTCCCACAACGCCGGACCGAACGACATCGAGAGCCACTACGGCCTCTACCGCTACGACTGGACGGCGAAGCCCGCGGCGCACGCGGTGCACAATCTCACCAGCATCCTCACCACCGCCTCGGGCGGCGCCACGAACACGGCGGCTCCGGCCTATACGGTGACCGGCCTGCCGGCGACGGGCTCGAGCCTCCTGTTCCAGGAGGACAACGGCTCCTACGACATCGTGGTGTGGGCCGAGCCGGACCTGTGGGACCAGGCGGCGCACCGGGCGATCACGGCGCCGACCGCCGCCATCAACGTGTCGCTTGGCGCAACCTACGCCAGCGTCGCCGTCTACGATCCGCTGGTCAGCGACAAGCCGCTGCAGACCTTCAGCAACACCAACACGGTGAAGCTGTCGCTCACCGATCACCCGCTGATCATCGAGGTCAGCGGCGCTGCGCAGGCCCCCGCGCCGACGCCCGGGCCTGCGCCGACGCCCACCCCCGTCCCGCCCCCTCCGAGCCCCACGCCGTCGACCGGCGCCGAGTGGCTCGGGACCGCGCGCAATGACTCCAAGGTGGGCTCCGAAGGCGCCGACACGCTCTCCGGCCTGGGCGGAACGGACATCCTGAACGGGGGCAAGGGCGCCGACGTGATCTACGGCGGCCCGGACAACGACACCCTGCTGGGCGGACAGGGCGACGACCGCATCCTCGGGGACACCGGCCGGGACATCCTGAACGGCAACCTCGGCAATGACACGCTGACGGGGGGCGCCGACGACGTCGACTTCTTCGTCATGGAGGCCGGCGGCGGCCACGACGTGGTCACCGACTTCACCCTCTCCGAACGGGTGGACATGCGGGCCTTCGGCTCCAACGAGCACACCTACAAGCTCAGCCAGGCCGCCGACGGCGCGCTGATCACGGTCGGCGACACCAGCATGCTGCTCAAGGGGATCCAGGCGACCAGCCTCAAGGCCGGGAACTTCATCTTCAACAATCCCGCGCCCCTGAACCCGGTCACCACGGCGCCAGTCCCGGCGCCTGCGCCCGCTCCGAGCACGCCCGGCGTCAACTGGGTCGGCACCGCAAGCAACGACCTGAAGGTGGGAAGCGAAGGCGCCGACACCCTGTCCGGCCTCGGCAGCACCGATGTCCTGAACGGCGGCAAGGGCGCGGACGTGATCTACGGCGGGCCCGACAACGACACCCTGCTGGGCGGGCAAGGCGACGACCGGATCTTCGGAGACGGCGGCCGCGACATCCTGAACGGCAACCTCGGCAACGACACGCTCACGGGCGGCGCGGACGAGGTCGACTTCTTCGTCATGGAGCGGGGCGGCGGTCACGACGTGGTCACCGACTTCACCCTCTGGGAGCGCGTCGACATGCGGGCCTTCGGCGCGGAGCAGCACAGCTATGTGCTGACGCAGACCGCCGGCGGGGCGCTGATCACGCTGGGAGACACCAGCCTGCTGCTGCAGAACATCCAGGCCAGCAGCCTGCAGGACGGCAACTTCATCTTCGGCTGACCGGGTACGGCGAGGCCGGGTCACCCGCCCGGCCTCTGCCGACTCATCGGCAGGGGCGACCGTCATAGGATCATGCCGGACGGGGAAGCCCCTCTAGGGTCGACCGGGACTTTCCCGGAGCTCGCCTTGCCTCGCGCGACGATCCATCGGCTGGCCCTGGCGGCGGCGCTGTCGGTTCCCCTGCTGCACTCGCACGAGGGTGGCGTCGGCGCAGCCCCCTTCCCCGTCCGCATCGACAGCGACGGCAGCGTTATCGAGGCGCGCGCGTTCCTGGATCGCCTGGGCGTCAACGGCCACGTGAGCTGGCCGGGCCATTACCCCTATTCGGACACGGACAGGGTCGCAGGCGCGATGGCCTACGTCGGCGTCCGCAATCTCCGCGACTACATCAACTCGAGCAGCCTCTCGGTCTTCGACCGGCTCGCCGCCCGCGGGGTGCGGTTCAACCTGCTGCTCAATCCGAAGGTCGGACTGGACAACTATCTCGGCTGGGCGCGCGGCCTCGCCCAAGCCTACCCCGGATCGGTGGTCGCGCTGGAGGGTCCGAACGAGGTCGACAAATGGCCGGTGACCTTCGGAGGCCTCACGGGCTATCGGGCGGCCGCCGCGACCCAGAGGGCGCTGTACGCGCAGGCCAAGGCCGACCCGGTTCTTCGCGGCGTTCCGGTCTATAATGTCACCGTCTCGGGCATCAGCCGGGAGAGCTCGGACGCGCTGGGGGACCTGTCGGCGCACGCCGACTACGCCAATGTCCACCCGTACTACCGGGCCGGCCAGCAGTCCTGGGGGCACAGCCGCCTGGACACCCGCTACACGCTGCGGAACTACCTCGCCTCGGCGCGGTGGACCGCGCCCGGCCGTCCGGTCGTGGTCACGGAGACGGGCTCCACCACCGCCCGCCGGGCCCCGATCGGGGTCAGCGAGCCGGTGCAGGCCAAGCAGATCCTGAATTCGATCATGGCCGCCGCAAAGCACGGCGCGGCGGCCACCTACGTCTACGAACTCGTGGACTCCCACGACAACGGGCCCGCAGACACCGAGAGCCACTATGGGCTCTACCGCTACGACTGGAGCCCCAAGCCAGCGGCCCATGCCCTCCACAACCTGACCCGCATCGTCGGCCGGCGCAGCGCGCCGGCGCGCAGTCCGCTGCCGCGCTACAGCCTGGCGGGCCTGCCGCCCACCGGGGCGAGCCTCCTGCTGCGGAGGCCGGACGGCGGCTACGACATCGTCCTCTGGAGCGAGCCCGATCTCTGGGACGAGTCCGCCGCCCGCCCGCTCGCTGTGGAGCCCACGCCTGTCGAGTTGACGCTGACGTCGGAGCACGCGGCGCTGGCCCTCTACGATCCGCTCGTCGGCGACAGGCCGGTGCGGACCTGGAAGGCGGCGCGGAGCATCACCATTCCGCTGGCCGGCCACCCCGTGGTCCTGGAGCTCGCGCCATCGGCGGCCGGGAAGGCGCTGGTCGGGGGGCGAACCGCCCCCTGACCGACCTAGCGTATCGCCGGCGACATCAGGGCGAAGACGCGTGTGCCTGGACCGTGCGTCGGATCGGGCAGGAATTCCGCGACCCTCAGGCCGGCGGCCGCAGCCATGCGCTCGATCTGCGGCCACGAGAGCGGCGGCGCGCCTCGCCAGGTGGCGTCGCTGGTCAGGGCGCGCTTGCCCCTCAGCCGCTTGATCGCGGCGTGCGCCCAGGTCGGCACGAGGTCGGCGAGCCGGTACAGCAGGCGCAGCCGGAATCCGCCTGTTCTCAGGTGGATCATCGCCGCGCCGCCGGGCTTCAGCACGCGCCCCACCTCCCGCAGGTTGGCCTGGATGACGCGGTGCGAGGGCATGTGCTGGAAGACCTCGTACGAGAACACGAAGTCGGCGCCCTGGGCCGGCAGAGGGATCTTCTCCCCGTCGGTGGCGTGGAAGCGGATGTTCGGCCAATGGGCGTTAGCCGCCTTCGCCTGCGCCACCATCTCGTCCGACACGTCTACCGCGGTCACCTGGCCGAAGCGGCGGGCGAGCGCCCGGGAGAACCGGCCAAGACCGCAGCCGATCTCGAGCACGTGGCGGCCCGCCGGCTCGCCCAGCGTGCGGGACACCACCGGATCCAGGAACATCGCGGCCCGCTCTTCGCCCCTGGCGAAGAAGCCGTCGCGGTCTGTCGCGTGATAGGATTCCACGTAGAAGACCGCGTCGGCCTTCGCGCGGGCGTTCCAGGCTTCCTGCATTCTCGAACGGCTGGGCAAGGTCTCGCTCCGACATGGCTGGGCCGATGGAAGACGCCGCGCGGCGCGCGGCGCGCGCCTGCGCGGGGGGGAGCCGGGGCCGGCGCCTCCGCGCTCGCGGCGCGCCCTCACTAGATGGGGCGGGCGCGCCCGCGGCTTTGCCGTTTGATCATCGGCGCGCCGGCGCGCTCAGAAGGCGGACCGGTCGCGGAAGATGAGGAGCGCCGTCCGGGCGAGGATCACGACATCGGTCAACAGCGACCAGCGCTCCACGTACCGGATGTCGGCCGCGGCGCGCAGAATGATCGAGGACTCCCGGACGATCTCGCCCCGCAGGCCGTGCACCTGCGCAAGCCCGGTGATCCCGGGCCGGGCCCGGAAGCGCTGCGCGTAGTTGGGAACAAGGCGCATGAACGCCTCGTCGTGGGCGACCGCGTGCGGCCGCGGCCCCACGAGCGACATCTCGCCTCTCAGGACGTTGATGAGTTGCGGCAGCTCGTCGAGGCTGAGTTTCCGGAGGACCGCCCCGACCCGTGTGATCCGCGGGTCCCCCCGGCAGGCCTGCTGCACCGCCCGACCGTCTTCCTGGACCGTCATCGTCCGGAACTTCACGATCGGAAACACCTGGCCGAGGTAGCCCGTGCGCTGCTGCAGGAAGAAGATCGGGCCCCTCGTCTCTACATAGATGGCGAGGGCGATGAGCAGCAGGGCGGGCGCCAGGAGCAGGAGGGCCGTGGCGCTGACCACGACGTCGAGCAGGCGCTTGGCCCGGCTGGCGGCGACGTCAGCCGCGGCGAGCGCGCCCGGGCTGAGGCCCCCATAGATGACGCCCGGCGAAAGGCCGCTGCGACCCACATCGGCCAGCTCGGCTGTCGAGTAGCTGTCGAACTCCGAGGCGGCTGGAGACGGCGCAAGCAGCATGAAGCACCCCGTTG
This sequence comes from Phenylobacterium sp., assembly GCF_041913825.1. Taxonomy (GTDB): domain Bacteria; phylum Pseudomonadota; class Alphaproteobacteria; order Caulobacterales; family Caulobacteraceae; genus Phenylobacterium. The sequence goes on along the minus strand of NZ_JAYSEO010000022.1, from coordinate 48,694 downwards.
CTCTGTCATCTTGAGGACTACTGAGGATCTACGCGGCACGACTTCGCCCGCTCCCCACTCGCCTTCAGCGGTGTGCAACACAGGCCATATCACGCTAGCCAAATCGAGCAGGCCGGCCGCCATCATTTGACGAACCGCCCGCCCGCTTCGGGCGCCCCACCTTCCGCTGGGGAGGGCGCCGGCGGACCCGACGTCATTTGAGGCGGAAGGCGCAGCGCGGGGACGCTTAGCTGCCTCGCCGGTCCTGCTGGCCGGTACAGGCGACGGAGATGCCCCATGTGGTCCACCCCCGAGGCGGCGCCCCCGAGCGCGCGGCTGGGATGGAGTGCGCTGCTGGCCGTCAGCGGGATGGTGTTGGCGCTCACCGCGATCGGCAGGGCGGGCTGGCTGCTCTACCTCTTTCCACCCCTGTGCATCGGGCTCGGCCTGATCCTGGTGCGCCGGCCCGCGGCGTTCATCGTCTTCACCCTCGGCGTCTGGGTCTGGGCCCCGTTCGTGCGCCGCATTGTCGACTGGCAGACCGAGTACCACCAGCTGAGCTCCATCCTGGCCACGCCCACCGTGCTGACCGGACTGGCCTTTCTCGGAGTAGGCGCCTGGCGCACCGGACTCGCGCGCGCCCCGGGGTTCGCCATGCTGGGGCTGCCGCTCGCCTGGGCCCTCGCGGTCGGCTTCCTCAACAACGGGATCGTCCCGGCGGCCTACGCCCTCCTGGCCTGGGCGGGGCCGGCGCTCTTCGGCCTCTATGTGCTCGGCGCCCGGGAGCGGGAACCGGGGCTCGAGGCCACAGTGCTGGGCGGCCTCGCCCTCCTGGCGTTCGGCGCCAGCATCTACGGCATCGCCCAGTTCGTGGAGCCCGGCATGTGGGACCGGCGCTGGATGATCAATTCGGGCATGCCGGTGCTGGGCGAGCCCCTCCCCTTCCGGGTCCGGGTGTTCGGGCCTCTGAACTCGCCCGTGCCGTTCGCCGCTGTCATGGTCGCCGGCATCATCGCCGCCATCCTGGACCCACGCCCGTGGCGATGGTTCCTGGCGCCCACCATGCTGGTGGCCCTGCTGCTCTCGCTTGTGCGCTCGGAGTGGCTGGCGCTGGCGATCGGCATGACCGCCGTGGCCCTGGTGGCCGGCGTGGCCTCGATCGGCCGCGTTGTCCGGATGTTCGCGGTGGTTCCCCTGGTCTTCGCCCTGGGCCTGCCCCTGCTCGCCTACGAGCCGATCCAGCGGGCGGTGGTGAGCCGGGTCGAAAGCTTCCGCGCCGGCAGTTCCGACGTCAGCCTCCGCGACCGCCTGATCCTGTATCAGACCATCACCTTCGAGGAGCCCATCCTCGGCAAGGGGCTGGGCAGCACCGACAACGCCACCCGGCTGGGCAGCGGCAACGGCCGCCTCGATCCCAAGCACGGCACGGTGGACAGCGCCCTGATCCAGCTTGCGACGAGCTACGGCATCCCCATGGCTGTCGCCTTCCTGGCTGTCCTCGCCTGGCTCGCGACGGCGGCGGTCGTCGCGGGGCGGCGATCGTCGGCCGGCCTCGCGGGCCTGGCCATCGTGGCGGCCAGCCTCTCGCAGCTGCCGTCCTACAACATGCTGATCTCGGCCGCGGCCGTGCTGCTCTACTTCGGCCTGGGACTGAGCCTGCCGGTCAGGAGCTCGGCCACGACCGCCGCGGAAGAGGAGCTCGAGGCGTCGACCTTCCCGGACGAGTTCGCCCCGGGCGCGGGACTCCGCCGGACCTGAAGGTCGCGCTCGCCGGCGCGGCTTCGGCGGCCGACGCTGCGCGGCCCCGGCTCACGTAAGTATGAATGACCTGGGCCCCGCCGTTTCCGCGGCGTCCACCTAGGCGAATGAAGCGGCGGGGCGACGCCGCATGCTGGAAGAAGAAGCACGATCCTAGGGACGGGAGCGCGCGATGGCCCGCTACTGGCTTTACTTCAAGAGTTCGGGCGGGGAGATCGTTCGCGCCCTTCCCCTCGACTGCCAAGACGACCGGGAGGCGATCGCATGGGTGGAGAGCCGGCGGGACACCACCGATCGCGAGCTGTGGCTGCGCCGACGCAGGGTGAGGTTCTGGCCTTCCTCCGCCAATGAACCGTGAGCTCCGGCGGCGCCCGCGGCCGTGACGCAGTCGCCTGGCCCTGCCTGCGCACGAACCGATCTTTTGATACGGCGCGAGCGGCGCCGAGGTCCTGATCTGGCGCGAAGGAGGACCTCAGCATGCGGGTAGAGTACGCGATTTCGGGCGCAGCGTCGGGATGGCTGGTGAAGCGGGGCCATACGGCCGGACTGAGGTTCGCCACCCTCGACCAGGCGCTCACCGCCGCCCAGAACATGGCGCAGGCCGCGTCCGAACGTGGCGAGACGGCGGTCGTGACGCTCGCCTCGGACGGTGGCGCGGAAGAGCTGAGGCGCTTCGCGCCCCGATCGACCTGACGCCGGCTAGACCGCCGGCGCGCGGGCGTTGTCTGCGAGCGTCGCGGCGCCATTCGCTCCGGCGCCCGCCCGGTCCCGTCCATAGACATCGGGGTAGAACCTGACGCCTTCGGGCGTGGGGCCGGCGGTCAGGTAGCTGACGTAGACCGTCACCGGCGCGAACTGGTCCACCACCTGGTCCACGCCTTGGAACGCCGGATCCAGGGGCCGGTCCATGCGGATCCACGCCGCCAGTTCCTCGGCCCGCTCAACGCGGACGCAGCCGGCGCTGAGCTGGCGCGCCTCCAAGGCGAAGAGGCTCCTGTCGGGCGTGTCGTGCAGGTAGATGCCGAGCTCGTTCGGCATCATGAACTTGACCCGTCCCATCATGTTCTCGGGTCCTGGCCGCTGGCGCAGGCGCACCTCGGCCCGCCGCGCGGCCACCTCCGTCCAGTTGACGGCGGCCGGGCTCACGAGGCTGGCGTTGTCGCCCCAGTCCGACAGGACCTGCATCTGGCGCGCCTCGATGTAGCCCGGCCCGCTGCGGAGCGCGGCAGGCGCGATGGCCGCCTGGGCGATGTCGACCGGGACCTCCCAATAGGGATTGTAGACCATGTAGCGGATCAGGCCGGCCATGCCGGGGGTCTGTTCCCGCCGCGAGCCGACGATGACCTTCATGGAGCCGGCCAGCCGTTCGCCCTCGTACATCCAGAGGCGGCCGGCCGCGGGGTTCACCAGGATGTAGCGCTCGCCCACCGGCGGCGGCAGCGCCTGGGCGCGACGGAGGTTGGCGACGATCCGCGCCTCGAAGTGCGCCGGGCCCAGGTTCAACGCGGCGACGGTGTCGGGGTCCGCTGCGCCCGTCGCCGGGACGCCGTGGGCCGCCTGGAAGCGCCGCACGGCCGCGACGAGCTTGCTGTCGAAGACGTCGCCTGCGGCGAGCCCAAGCCGGAACCGCAGTCGCTCCACGCGCGGGCCGCGGTCGCCCGCCCGCAGCGTCGGCCCGACGGGAACCCTCGCCTTCGGCAGGGCCGCCCATTGGTCGCGATAGGCGACCAGGCCAGCGGCGAGCGCGTCGTGCACCGGGTTGAGCCGGCGGATGTCGTCCACCGCGCTGGGCGCGGAGGTGGCCCACTGGAAGAACTCCTCCGGCGGCGCCGGAGACGAAAAGGCCGGATCCACGAACGCCAGCTCTCGCCGGCGCGCCTCGGCGACCGCCTCGGCCCCGGCGGCCAGGGAAGCGGTCAGAGCCACCTCGACGCGGGCGCCGTCGCTCAGGCCGCCAAGCGTGCTCCGCCGGACTGCAGCCCCGGACCAGTTGCGAGCATCGTCCAGGGCGGCATGCTGCTGGTGGACGGCCAGGACACGTTCGGCGCGCTCCCGTGCGGCCGGACGAACGCGGCTTTGAGTCCAGAACGGCCACACGCCGGCCGCCTCCACCCAGACCGGCTCATATCGCCGCGCGGCGTAGAAGGCGGTCACCGAGGGCGGCGCCGCGCTGGCGGCGAGCTCCTGCCGCAGGTCCGCACGCAGGGCGAGGTCCGGGGCCTGGGACGCGACGAGCCCGGCTCCGGCCACCCCGAGAACCAGCGCCGATGTCAGCAGCACAGACCGCTTGGAGGCGTTGGCGGCGCGCGCGCCGATGACCCACCACCAGCCTGCCAGCGCGGCCTCCGCACGGCGGACTGCGCCGCGGCTCCTAGCCACGCTCTCCCGCCTTCCGCACGGCGAGCGACCGCCGCGTGGGCGGCGGGGCCGCTCCGATCGGCGGGGCCCCGGGCCGCGGCGTCGCCATCGCGAGCGCCGGCGTTCCCGAGCCGATGGGCGCCACGATCGGCGGCGGCTCCGGCGTGGAGGTCCCCGCGCCGCTGGGCGCCGATCCCGAAGGGACCGGCGCTGCGGCCAGCGGCGCGATCCCGGGGCCGCCCTGGGTCGCCGCGGCGCCGATCAGGGGGATCGCCAGCGGCACGAAGCCGTCGCCTCCCCCTCCTCCGCCGCCGCCGCCTCCGCCGCCGCCGGAGGCGGCGATGGCCGGAGAGACCATGCTCGTAGAGAGCAGCATCACCATCGCCGGCGGCACCGCGACTCCCGCGCGCCTCAAGAAGATCCGACGATCCTGTTCAACACGTTCGTCCTCGCCCTTGTCGCTCATAAGCATGCGCTCTCTTCTCAGGCCAAGTCTCTCAAGTCGCGCTCAGACCTGATCTGAAGCGAGGACATGATGAGCGAAATCGTCGCCGCTCATGAACGCCGCCGCGTCTTCACGGAAAAGCCAAGCGCCACACGAATGTTTTCCATGGCCATAGTGTGGCCGAAATCCCGCCAAGGTTGCATCATTTGGTTCGAGGCCGTTCAGGCCGAGGCTGGCGGCTGCCGACGCGCCCAGGCCGCCGCCGGTGTGGCGGTCTTTCACCCGGCGCCTAGCGGAGGGTTCGCGCCGCCCGCGCGCGCGACGGACCGGAATCGCGCGAAGCGCTCCGCCACCCCACCGGGGCCATCGCCCACGAGCCGATCCCGCCCAACGAGGCTGCCGGCTTCGGCCAGCGCCGCGAGGCAGGCCAGCGGCCAGGCTGCGCCCGGCCAGGCGAACTGCGCCGCCTGCCGCAGGTGGTGGGCGCGCACCGCGGCCGACCTGAGAGCGGGCCAGTCGGATTTGGCCCCCACGAACCGCTGCGCGGCCGCCACCTGCACGGCGACGCCGCGGAGCAGCAGGCGCTCTCCCGCCAGCTCGGCGAGGGACTGCGTCGCCACCATCGGCGACAGCATGGCGATATCCAGCAGATGGCGCACGGGCAGGTCCCCGCGCCAGAAGGCGCCCTCGTGGAACTGGTCGTGCAGGGCCAGCATGCACACCTGGGCGGCGGGCCCGGGCGTCCAGGCCCGGACGCCGTCCCAGTCGACCGGCCGCAGATCCTGCAGCGGCGCGGGAGCGCTCAGCGGGCCGGGCGGCCGGCGGTGCAGGTCGAGGACACCCACGTCGCTGGGCCGGCCGAGCTCCGCCACCACGTGACGCCATGGCTCGTCAAAGCGGGCCAGGACCTGGAAATCCGCCGCGGCGAGCGCGTCCATGGCCCGGGCGGCCTCGTGCGGCTGGACGAGAAGGTCAAGGTCATTGAGCATCCGGTCGAAGCCGGCCGGCCGGCCGAGGCTGATCCACAGGGCCGCCCCCTTCAGAAGGATGGGCTGCAGTCCCGCGGCGTTCAGCACCGCGAGGGCCTCGCGGAGCTGGGCGAACAGGCGGCGGTTGCGTTCACGGTTCCGCTGGAAGACGTCCTCGAGGAAGGCCTGCAGGTCCACGGGCAGGCGGCGCAGGGCCCCGCCGCCGACCAGCGCGGCATGGAGCTGCGGCGTCACGAGGTGTTCGTTGGCGAGCTCCACCACCTCGGGCCAGCTTGTCCGCTCGAACGGCCGACCGGCGAGGGCGGCGGACAGCTGCCGCAGGACCTCAAGACGGCGCAAGGGCCAGCCCCTCCAGGACAGGGATCGCCTCGCGCGCGTCGGAATAGACCAGCCGTCGACAGGGGATGCGCTCGAGTCGATCGACGAGGGCGCGCAGGGCGTCTCCGGTGAGGGACCAGCGCCCCGAGTGCGCGCCGGCCACCAGGGCCCTCAGGCCGTCCAGGGGCGAGAGGGGGTGCAGCCCCGCCGGCGCGCCGCTCTCTCGCGAGAGGACGACGACGGCGTCCAAGGTCCGCGGCGAGCGGTCGGCGAGGTCCGGCGGCAGGAGGTAGCGCACCTGCTGGCCATCGTTGCGTATCCATGACGGCAGGGCTGCAAACCCGGCCCATAGCGCGTCCAGCAACGGCCAGGCGCCGGACTTCGCGCAGGCGGCGAAGGTGACCGGGGAGGCGCGGGCGTCCGGCCAGACCCGGACGATGTCATCGCCGCCGAAGGTCCATCCGGCCGCCGCCATAGCCAGGCCGAGCGTCGACTTGCCGGCGCCGGGGTCGCCGGTGAGGAGCAGGCCGCGCCCGTCACGAACGAGCATCGCGCCATGGGCCAGGAAGCCACCATCGACCGCGCCGAGGTACAGTTCCGTGAGCAGCGCCTTGAACTGGGGCGCAAGGCGCTCGCCCGGGCACGCGGAGCGGATGACTCCGTTGAGGAAGAACAGGAACAGGTCGCCGTGCGCGACGACGGAGAGCCGATCCGCCGGCGCGCCCGCGCCGTAGAACGGGCGGGCCACCAGATCGCAGGCTGCCGGCGGCAGGCCGTGGAACGCGATCTCCAGCGACAGCTCGTCCAGGTGGAGGCGACGCCTGTGGTCGGGAACGCCGGCGATCTCCCGCAGCGCCGCGCATGGCGCGAGGAGCCCCGCGGTCATCCAAGCCGCGGCGGACGCGCAGACATGGGCGCGAGCCTCGGCCGGCGCGAGGCCGAGCCGGCGCAGGTCGCGGTCCGCCCCCACCACCCCGGCCCCGGACGTGAGCGCCTGCCACACCAGGTCGGCGGTGTCGTTGAGCTCGAAGAGCTGCTGGCGCCGTGCGTCGTGGAGGATCGCGCGGTCGCCGACACGCAGGCGCGTCACATGGCCTGGAGCCGCGAAGGTGACCGCCTCGCCCTCTTCGGCGGGGGCCGCCAGCCCTGGGTCCTGCCGCCACACCACGCTCACCTCGTTGGGCGCCGGCCGGTCGCCGCGCCCGCCACGCATGGCAGGCCGCCGCGGCGCCCGAGGCGTCATTTGGCGAATGGCCCGCGTCCTCAGATCTCCGCCGTGCGGCGGCGCACGCCCTCCCGGCCCGCGCCGAGGCCAGCGACCGGCCGCGGCGGCTCATAGCAGCAGGCCACCGCCAGCCGCGCCCTGTTGTGCAGTGTCACCGATCCGGCCTTCAGGGTGATGCTGCCCTCTTCCCGGAGCGCCTTCAGCGTGCGGTTGATGTGCACCACGCTGAGCCCCAGGGTGTCGGCGAACAGCTCCTGGGTGAGCGGGATGCGGAAGCTCTCGTCGCGCACCAGGCCGGCCGCCTCGAGCCGCTCGCACAGCTCCAGCAGCAGATGCAGCACCCGCTCGCGCGCGGTCAGCCGGCCCATCCGGACCATGTGATCGTACAGCCGCTCCTCCCGCCGGGAGGCCGCTGCGGCCCGCTCGGCGGGCGTGGCGGGATCGGCCGCCTCACCCTCGGCCTCGACCGCCTGAAGGCGCGTCAGGGTCATGACGCCGCGGGCGCCGAGGTCTCGGGTCACCTCCGTGTCGACCACGTCGCCGGGCAGCAGGAATCCGAAGATCTGCCGACGACCGTCCGGGAGGATCCTCAGCTCGCAGGCCCAACCGGACACGATCACCAGCCGGCGACCTCGGCCCGGGCCCGACTCCACTCCCATCTGCACGCCGGCCGGATAGCGCTCCACCCGCCGCCAGAACGCACGCACCCGTTGCACGTCGTCGCTGTCCGCCGGCGCGACGCAGGACGCCCCGGCGGGCGCGGCCGATCTGGATGCGATGTAATCCAACTGCCCCATCGAAGACCCTCCAGCTCTGCAACCGAGAGGCGCCGCCCTGCGGCCATGCCACCCGCAGCGCCTGCCGATCATCTCCGGGCGGAACGGCGCCCGGCAGGTGAGACGGTGGCGCCGGGCGGACGAGCCCGCAGCCCCAAGATTGGGTAAATTTCTGGTTGAATTTCCGCCGCCTGCCGGCTGCGCGCGGCGACCGCGGCGCGGCTCGCGCCCTGACCCGGATCTACAACATGGGCTATGAAAAGCGCGCCGGCGACCGCACGAGCGCCTGTATTCGCCAACCTGCGGCAAGTTCACGAGCCCGGTCCGTTCAATATCTTGTGTGATCACCGACCGGAATGATCTCAGGTTCTGCGGTCCGGAGGGTCATCCTCCAAGACCATCCCTGGAGGGGTATCCATGAACTTGAAGCTCTTCGCCACGACATCGGCGTTCATCCTCGCGGGCGCACTCTACAGCCCCGCTTTGGCGCAGACCGCCACTTCCACAACGCTCGACGCCACGGCCACAGGAACGGCCGACGGCGGCGCGGCCGCCGCGAGCACCAACAACTCGGGAAACGACAACTCGGATAACTCGACGAACAACTCCGGCAACGACAATTCGACGAGCACGGACAGCTCCACCAACGACTCCGGAAACGACAGTTCGACGAACAACTCCGGAAACGACAACTCGACCAACACCGACAGTTCGACGAACGACTCCGGAAACGACAGCTCGACGAACAACTCCGGAAACGACAACTCGAACAACTCGACGAATGATTCGGGTAATGACAACTCGAATAACTCGACGAACGACTCCGGAAACGACAACTCGACCAACGATTCCGGAAACGACAATTCGACCAACAACTCCGGCAATGACAATTCGGACAACTCGACCGACAACTCCGGAAACGACAACTCCACGAGCGATTCCGGCAACGACAACTCGACCAACAACTCGGGCAACGACAATTCGACGAATGACTCCGGCAACGACAACTCGGTCGACAACGCCGGGAACGACTATTCCGACAACTCCACCAACGATTCCGGCAACGACAACTCCAGCAACGTGACCACCATGTCCACGCAGGAGCTCACCGGCACCGTGACGGGCATCACCGTCACCTTCGGCGACTCTTACGCGGACGGCGGCGACGCCGCGGACGGCGCCACCGGCGGACCGGGCGGCGCGGGCGGCGGCGCGACCCAGGGCGTGGTCACCACGGGCGCCATCACCATCGATGGCGGCTCGTTCGCGAACTTCGCGGGTGTGCAGACGGCGAGCTTCAACACCGGCGTGGGTTCCCTGAACCAGTCGGCCACCTCGCTCTCGGCCAACGCGAACATCAGCTTCGGCGCGCCGACCACGGGCACGGCGCCCTGACGGGGGGAAACCGCGGCGGGCGCAAGCCCGCCGCGGTCACCTGGTCCTGCCGAAACCTGGAGAGAGACCGTGCATCGCCTTCTGTCGCCCGCCCTGTGGGGCGCGGCCGTCCTGTTCGTCTGCAGCCCCGCCGGTGCGGACCCTCCTTCCTCGCCCGAGGCGCCACCGCCCGACGCTGCGAGCGCCGACGCGGCCGACGCCGAGCCGCCGACGCTCGGCGTGGACGAGATGAGCGCCATCCGGGGCGGCGACGGCGTCAGCCTGCAGGTGCTGTCGAGCCAGCAGCTCACCGCCACCAGCAGCGGCAACGTCGTCAACGCCGGGTCCCTGAGCTCCGGTCCGGTCAACTTCTCGCCGGAGGCCCTCAGCGGCTTCACGGGCGTGGGGAACTTCGTGATCAACACCGGCGCCAACAACACGCTGCAGGGCGCGATCAACGTCAGCATCGGCACGGCGCCGACCCCGTGATGCGGCCCGCGCACACGCTCCTGGCGGCGGGCGGCGCCCTCGTGATGGCGGCCGCTGCAGCCCCCTGCATGGCTCAGGCGCAGTTCAACAGCAGCGTCGGCGCCTTCCGGGCCAAGGTCACCAGCCTGCGGGACATGCCGTTCCGCACCGTGGTTCGCCAGCAGTACGACTACAGTTGCGGTTCGGCGGCGCTGGCCACCCTGCTCCACTATCACTACGGCCGGCCGGTGAACGAGGCCCAGGTGTTCCGGGCCATGTACGCCGTCGGAGACCAGCCGAACATCCGCCGGCTCGGCTTCTCGCTCATGGACATGAAGACCTACCTCGCCGCCATCGGCCTGCGGTCCGACGGCTACCGGGAGTCCGTCGCCCAGCTCGCCGCCCGACGGACACCGGCGATCGTGATGATCAGCATCGGCGCCTACCGCCACTTCGTCGTGGTGAAGGGCGTCCGCGGCGACGAGGTTCTGGTGGGGGATCCCGCACGAGGCCTCGCCGCCTACCCCCTGCGCGAGTTCGCGAGGATGTGGAACGGCGTCACCTTCGTCATCCATCCCGCCGCGGCGCCGGGCGCCTTCAACGTCGCCGCCGAATGGAACAGCCTCCCACGGGCGCCGCGCCGGCGGCTGGACGACACCAGCCTGGCGAGCTTCACCCGCGAGCTTCCGCCAGTCTACCAGATCACCCCCCTTGTGGTGTCCGGCCAATGAGACGCCTCGTCCCCCCGCTCGCCGCCCTGCTTCTCGCCGCCGCCACGCCGGCCGCCGCGGAGGAAGCCGCCCCGCGGCGGCTGGCCGACGCCGAGCTTGCCGCCGCCCGCGCAGGCCTGATGACCCCCCTCGGTATCGAGGTGGGGTTCGCCGCCTCCGTGCAGACTTTCGTCGACGGGCGGCTGGTCCTGGAAAGCTGGGTGGCGTGGTCGGAGACCGGGCTGACGACCCGCACGGCAGGCGCGGACGGGACGCCGCTGCCGGCCGGCACGCCGTTCTTCGACGCGCCGGCGGCGGGCGGAGGCACGACCCAGGTGCTGCACCATATCGGCGAGGATCGGATCGCCAGCGTCGTCCTCAATACGGCAAATGACAGGGCGATCCGCCAGGTCACGGACATCATGCTCTCCGTGCCCGAGCTCCAGCAGTTCCAGCGACAGGTCGCCGTCGAGCGCACCGCCCTGAACCTCGACGCCGCGGTGAGCGCGGCGTTGCGGGACGGAACGCAGCGTTGAGGCGCCGCATCGCCACGATCGCTGGAGCCGGCGGATCGCTCGCCGCGGCGCTCCTCGCCGGCGCAGCCGGGAGCGCGGCGGCGCAGGACGCCCCGCTGGCCACCCGCCCTCCCGAAGTCCGCACCGCCGGCGGAGAGCTCGACGAGATCCGCGCCGAGCTGGCCCGGCAGGCCGGGCTGATCGCCGACCAGCAGCGGGAGATCCAGGCGTTGAAGGCGGAGCGGGACGCGACGCTGGCGGAGATCCGCGCGCGCGGCGCTCCCTCCCCCTTCGCCGCCCTCGCCCTGGCCCAGGCCGCACCCGCGCCCGCGCCCCGGGCGACGGTCGTGCTTCCGAGCGCGCCTGTGGGGGAGGCGCCGGAACCGACACGGGCGGAGGTTGCGGCGCTCCCGCCGGAGCTTGGGGTTCTCACAGCCCCGGGCACGCTGGTGATCGACCCATCGCTGGAATACGTGCGCACGAGCAACAACCGCCTCGTGTTCCGCGGCGTCGAGATCGTCCCCGGCGTCCAGCTCGGCGTGATCGAGGCCAGCGACGCCGACCGCGACACCGGAGTGGCCAACATCGCCGCCCGCTACGGCCTCACCAACCGGCTCGAAATGGAGCTGCGCGTCCCCTACGTGGTGCGGCACGACCGCATCACGACCCTCGCCCAGCGCGACGAGACCATCTCGCGCAATATTGAGCTCGACGGCCGGGGCCTCGGCGACATCGAGGCGAGCCTCCGCTACCAGCTCAACGGCGGGCGCAACGGATGGCCGGTCTTCGTCGCCACCACGCGCGTCAAATCCCCGACCGGCCTGGGACCCTATGAGGTCGACTACGACGAGTTCGGGGTTGCGAGCGAACTGGCCACAGGATCCGGCTTCTGGGCTGTGGAGGGCGGCCTGACCATGCTCTACCCGTCGGACCCGGTGGTGATCTTCGGCGCCCTCACCTACCTGCACAACTTCAGTCGGGACATCGATCGGGAGGTGGGCGGCGCCCTGGTGGGGCGTGTCGAGCCGGGCGCCTCGATCGGCGCTTCACTGGGGTTCGGCCTCTCGCTCAACCCGCGGTTCTCGGTCTCGTTCGGCTATACGCACAACTACATCCGGCGCACGCGCACCGAACTGGGCGCGACCGTACAGTCCTCGCAGCCGCTGCAGGTCGGCAACTTCCTGGTGGGCTCGTCCTATCGTTTCAACGAGCGACTGACGGTGAACGGCACCTTCGAGTTCGGCATGACCGCGGACGCCTCCGACGTGCGGATCATGCTGAGGACCCCCTACAGGTTCTGACCGGGCGTGGCGGAGCGGCCGACGGCCTTGAGCAGCCGGGCGCGGGCGCGGCTCACCCGGGCCTTCACCGCGCCGACGTCGCAGCCGCAGATCGTCGCGATGTCCTGATAGCTCTCCCCGCGGGCCACAAGGACCAGCGCCTGGCGGGAGATCTCCGGAAGCGCGTCCAGGGCCGCGAGCACCTCCATCGTCAGCGGGACCAGATCCTCCCTGTCGGGAGCCCGGAGCTGGGCCGCGTACCTTCCATCAACATCCTGGACCGGACGGGGCCGCGCCACGAACGACAGGAACTCGTTGCGCAGGATGCGGAAGAGCCAGCCCTTCAGATTGGTGCCGGGCTCGTAGCTCGCGCGATAGCGCCAGGCCTTCAGCAGGGCTTCCTGCACGAGGTCGTCGGCGTCCGCGGCCGACCCGACCAGCCCCACGGCGTAGGACCGCAGGGCGGGGCGAAGAACGCGCAGTTCCTCGAGCGGCCAGGTCGCGGATGGACCAGGCGCGCCCGGCGGCGGCCGCCCTCGTTCGGGCGATCCCACGCACGGAAAGGCTGGCAGGGACATCACAGCGCGCCCGGACAGGCGGCTTGGCCGCTGGCGGGAGACAGCCACGGAGCTGAAGGAGGCGAGGAGGCCTGCGCCGCGGCTTCTCTTCGAAGTCGTTCTGAGGCGCAGCCCTTCGCCTTGAGATCGTCGCGAAGCAAACACCGCTCACGCGCAGGTATACTCGACGCCCAACCCATTTCCATCCCTATTGTATTCTAGACCACACCGCCGCCGAAAACACGCGTGGGTGGCAATTTCATTACAAGGAGGGATATCGAATGGGCGCGTTACTTTCTATAAACTGGGATAACGATGCTCGCGATTCGGCGCGCACCACATCAAAGGAGGCCTCGCGGTTCGGCTAGCATTGCGCCAGCCCACCGGGCGAATGCAGGAGTTGCGCGGGCTCGGTGGGGATGTTCAGCAGCCGCATCAGTTGCTCTCGTGCGCGGCTGACCCGGCTCTTCACCGTTCCGGCGGCGCAGCCCAGAAGATCGGACGCCTCCTCGCAGGTGAAGCCCAGCGCCACCGTCATGAGGAGGGCTTCCCGGTTCCCGCCCGGCAACTGGGCCAGAGCCTCGAGCATCTGGGAATAGGTCGCGCGCCACTCCTGATCCGGCTCGCAGGTCCGCAGGTCCTCGAACTCGCCGTCGCCGTTCTGGATGACGGGCAGACGCCTGGCGCGCTGGCTCAGGAACTCGTTGCGCATGATCTTCATGACCCACGCCTGCAGTTGGCTGCCTTCCTGATAGCTGTTTCGGAAGCGCCACACCCTGACGAGGGTGTCCTGCACCAGATCATCTGCGCTCGTTCGGCAACCCGTCAGAGCGGTTGCGTAGTTACGCATCTTTGGAATCAACGCGATAACGCTATCCCGAAACATGTCGGCCATAGTGCTCCCCTCCCGAGCAGGAAGACGGCGAGCACTTCAACTCGCCATCACCCCGCCAACCCTCGAAAAGGCGCCAACGCTTCCTGAGAAGCCGCACCAACACCTGCTGTCAGCAGGCTCCTCTAGTGATCCACCCACATAGATGCCGAACAACATCAAATGTTGTCGAACCCGATTGTTCGCCCAACTTGTAGAAAGCTGAATGCGACCCTGAATTGGTGGGATGGGCGCTCACCCGGGCGCGGCCAGGGCGAGGACCGCCCCCCACCAGAGGCCGAGAGCAGCCCCGCCCGCGGAAACAAGCTTAGCTTGCGATGCTGTTTCGTGAGGCGGCTCATGTCGGCTCTTGCCGAAGGCGAGCGGGGAGAGCGCACACACGCCGGGGTAGTCCCAGCGCGACCAGGAGCTGGCCTCTCCATCCAGATCCAAACCGCCGCTCCCAGCCAGCAGCGCCCCTTCAGCGCCCCCGTCGAATTCTATTGCAGGTTGTCCTGGGGCTCGCCCTTCAAGCGAAATCACAAGCGCGTGATCAGATCGGGACGAGAAGTCCGCAAATATTGTCTCCTCAAAATCAGGCGCCGAACCGCTCGAGCTCTCTCTCGATATGAACATCGCCAAGACCTTGGGCGGCGCATCCGGGAGCTCCTCATGTCAATCAGGCGCCCGCCTCCTCACGTGGAGCGGACCCGTGTCGTACGGCTGCTGACGACGAAGCTGTCGGCTATCCGCCCGTTCAGCGCGGCGGAACATCAGGGCTTGGCGGGGCTTCCCTTCACGCTGGAGGCGTTCCGGCGGGAGAATGCGATCGGGCTCGCGGGCGGCTCGATGGGGGACCTGATGATGATGGTCCATGGTTGCGCCGCCCGCTCGAAGGTCACGCGGTGGGGCGGACATCCCATCATCGGCTTCCTGCTGCCGGGCGATCTGTTCGACTGGCCGCTGTTTTCGCTGAGGGCGTTCAGCCCCGGGGCCCGCGACGCAGTCCTGGACCACAACATCACCTCGATCAGCCGAAGCGTGGTGGCCGTGTTCCGGGCCGGCGCTCTGCTGGACCTGTTCGACGACTTCCCCAGTCTCCGCCAGACCTTCGAGGCGGCCGCCCTGATCGACCAGAACATCGCGCGCGAGTGGCTCGCCAACCTGGGCGCGCGGCCGGCGGCCGAGCGCCTGGCCCATGCGCTCTGCGAGCACTTCCATCGGATGAAGGCCGCCGGCCTCGCCGAAGGCTCGACCTGCCACGTCCCCTTCAGCCAGGCGCGCCTCTCAGCCTCCCAGGGGCTCTCGATCGTCCACACCAACCGCGTGCTGAAGCGCCTGCAGGAAGACGGCTTGCTGCAGCTCGACGGGCGGGTGCTGCGGATCCTCGACCAGCGGCGCCTGGAAGGCTTCGCCGACTTCTCCCCGACCTATCTGAACTGGAGGCTGTAAGCCGCGGAGGCGCCGACCGCCTGGCCGCCGCCCTCGCGGTCCACAGCGCCCAGGTCGCCGTGCCGGCGGCCCGCGCGGCCCCCGTCCAGGCCGGCCGCCAGCGCGACCGCAAAGGCCTGGGTGAGGCTCGTGACCCCGAGCTTCCGCAGCACCCTGCTGCGATGCACCTCCACGGTCCGCGGGCTGATTCCCAGGGCCCGAGCCACCGCCTTGTTGGAGCCGTCGGTGATGAGCAGCCGCAGAACCTCCGTCTCCCGCGACGTCAGAAGCGAGAGACGGGCGGCCGCCTCTGAGGTCCCCGGACCGTCGGCCGGCTCGCTCGACGCCTTCGGCGGAGAGACGTCGGTGACGAGGTAGAGCATCCAGCCGCGGCCTCCGACGCCGACCGCAACCACCATGGGGCTGATCAGTCGCCCGTTCCAGCGCGAGAGGGTCACGGAGCCCGTGCGAACCTCCTGCCGCTCCGTCGGAGCCGCGCCGGGGAGCGGCAGGCGGAGTCGAGGGGCCGGCGCGCTGCCGGGCAGGCCGAGGAGGTCCAGCAGCCGCCGGTTGGCCGCCAGCACCACGCCCTCCTCGTCCGTCACGGCCGCAGGGATCGGCACTGTCTCGATGGCGGCGTTCGCATAGGCCTCGTCCTGTCCCGGCGTCCCCCGAAGCCCTGCCGACGATCGCCGGATCCTCAACGACTCGCCGGTTCCCCAGGCCGAGGCCGCACCCGAAAACGGCCGATCGACGCCACCCGCGAACGTCGCGCCTTCTGGCGCAATCCGAGTATTCCGCGTCACTAACATTAGCCCACCTCCTCACCTGCTGAGAGCATGTTCCCAACAAGAGATACCGTCGTTTGTTGAACTCGGTTCCATCATTTGGGGGCGTAATTTTGGCGATCTCAGGTCCTGTGCACGTACGGGCCACGTACGGGAAATCCCTCACTTTTCATGGTGAACGTCGTGGCGAATGTTTGCGGGGCGGCTTGAAGACCAGCCTCCATTGCGCAGGATCGCCATGCCTTCCAATGATGCAGGACACTCGCACTCCCCCGCCGGAGAGCCGGCCCGGATCCCCCGCACAACCTCGGAGCGGCCGCGCTACGCGGGCGTGGAGCCCGGTGGATGGTTCCTGGCCGACCCGATCCCGGTCCTGATCGTCGACCCCGCGGGGGTGCTGGCGCAGGCCAACCCTGCCGGTTGGCGGCTCCTGGAGCAGGGCGCGGCGGCGGCGCTCCGGCGTGAGCGCCTGGTCTTCGCCGACGGGGACGCGCAGTTCGCCTTCTCCCGCGGCCTCGCCGAAGCCTCGCTAAGCGGCGGCGCCCGGGTGATCCTGCGCGGCGCCGACGGGGAATGGCGGCCGCTAGAACTCCTGGCCTGGCCGACCCGGCCGAGCGACCTGGTGTTCGTCTCCTTCCCTGGCGAGCCCCGCCCACTGCAGGACGTGGAGGCGGTGATGCAGGCCTTCGCCCTGACGGGCGCCGAGGGGGAGGTGCTGCGCCTGCTGGTGGGCGGCTCCGCGCCGAAGGACATCGCACGGCAACTCGGCGTTTCGACAAACACGGTGCGGGCGCACCTGCGGACCCTCTACCTGAAGATGCACGTGCGCGGGATCGCGGGCGTCCTCCGTCAGGTCATGCGGCTGGTGCGCTAGATGGCCCAGGCTTTCCACGGATCGTCCGCAAGCGCAGCGAACACGACATGGGCCGGAGGGCGCGAGCCATGCTTCCAGTGAGCGTCAATGCCGAGGCGGCGGTTACGGTCGAAACCATGCTCGCGCGCTGGGTCGACAGGGAGACCCGCGCGCGCCTCGTGGTGGACGAGCATCTCACGGTCTACTGGCTGAGTTCGTCGGCCCAGGAGTTCCTGCGGCGGGACGCCAGCATCGTCCACAGGAACGGCCGCCTGACCTCTCGCGACGCCAGGACCGATCAGGCCCTCCGGCGCTTCGTCGCGAGGGCGACCGAGCGCCTGAGCAGCGACTGCATCACCAACCACGAGACCGACGAACATGTCGTGCTGACGGCCGTGCGCCTGGAACGCCCCTGGCGCCACGTGGTCGGCCTTACGCTGCATCATGCCGGTCCCGGCTTCGACTTCGCCCTCGCCGACCTTGGACAGGCGTTCGGCCTGACGCGGAGCGAGCGCCAGGTCGCCACCCAGCTTCTGCACGGCCGCACCGCCGAGGAGGCCGCCCGGGCGCTTAACGTCACCGTCGACACGATCCGGATGCACATCAAGCGGGCGTACTGCAAGCTCGGCGTGGGATCGCGAGAGGCGTTCTTCCGCAAGCTCGCTCCGTTCGTCCTGCCCGGCTGAACACGTCGGGGCGAGCCCCGTCAGGCTCAACAGCAGCGCCCGCGTCGTTTGATAAGGCATGGCGCTGCGGCTCAGCCAGAGTGGGCGGGCGTCAGCACGAGCCCAACTCTGCGCCTCCAGTCGGCGCAGCTGCCGCGGCGACAAGGTGTCCCCGGTCCAGCCCTGGACCGGGGGCATGCCGACGGCGGGCGCGCCTCGGCGCGCGGGAGGGGCATCAGCTTGCGGGCGCGAGGGACATACACCATCAACTGGCGGCGGCTGAGCCTTGTCCTCGCCGTCGTCCTGGCCTGCGGCCTCTTCTGGTGGGCGGCCTTCCGCGCCTTTCAGGTGCTTTGGCAGGGCGCGGCCGGCTGATCGCCGCCCGATCCGACAGGCCCGCGGGCGGCGCCCCCCGACGCCGCCTCCGCCTCTCCGTCCATGCGCCGCCGTCCACGGAACCGGATTGGCATCGGAGCGGTACACAGCTGTATGCATGAGCTCAGCCCCGAGCCGATCCACCAGGACCCCCTCTTCGTCGTCAATGACGAGGGTCTGGTCCTCATCCTGTCCCCCACCGGCGGCGCGATCCCGCTGACCGCCGAGGCGGCGGAGCGAACCGCCGACCGGCTATGGCGGGCCGCCGCCGCCGCTCGGGTCGCCGACGAGCTGGAAGGCTCGGGTCTCCTGCTGAGGCACTAGCACGGGATTCCGGTCATGCCGCCGCGGGCGCGGGGAGCAATCCCCGCCGGGTGGAGAGGCGACAGACCAGCCCGTCCGGCTCGAAGCGGAGATCCACCGGCGCGCCCAGTTCGGCCGAGAGCGCCTGGCGCAGGAGCCGGGTCCCGAAGCCGCTGCGCGTGGGCGCCGTCACCGCGGGACCATTCCGTTCCCGCCACTCGAGGGTCAGCTCGCGGACCTCGCCCCTTTGATCGACGGGGCCTACGTCCCAGCGCACCTCCACGAACCCCTCGTCCCGCGCGAATGCGCCGTACTTGAGGGCGTTGGTCGCCAGTTCGTGCAGCGCAAGGGAGATGGCCAGCGCCACTTCCGGGGCCAGACGCACGGCGGGGCCCACGGCGATGATCCGGTCGCCCTGGTCGCCCTGATGGGCGCGCAGGGTCTGCTCCACGAGGTTCGGCAGGTCCGCCCCCGACCAGCCCTCCGCGTTCAGCACGTCGTGGGCCCAGGACAGTGCGAGCAGCCGTCCTTCGAAATCCTCGAACAGGCGCCGCAGCTCCGGCCTGCTGCGGAGGGTCTGGCGCGCGATGGATTGCACCGTCGCCAGGGTGTTCTTCACACGATGGTTGAGCTCGGCCACGAGCAGGCGCTGCCGCTCCTCGGCGCGGCGTCGCTCCGCCACCTCCTGCTGAAGCGCGTCCTCGGCGGCCCGGCGCTGGGTGACGTCTATGGTCACGCCGGCGAGCCGCAGGGCCTCGCCAGCGGGGCCGCGCTCCGCCACCACGGCGCTCGCCTCGAGCCACCGGACAGCTCCGTCGGCGGCCACGACCCGGAACACGAACTGGCCTTCGCCGTCCGCGCGGACGCGCGACACCGCCTGCTGCAGCCCGGGCCGATCCTCGGGGACCACGAGATCGACCCAGTCTCGCGGGACCAACGCACTGCTCCACGGCCGTGGAATGCCGATGAGGTCGCGGGCCGCATCGACGTCCGTCCAGCGCAGCGCTTCGCCCGCTCTCCACTCCCAGGTCGCCGCGCGGGCGGCGCGGTGCGCCAGCATGAGGCTCTCGTTGAGTTCCCGGGTCCGCTCCTGCATCCGGCGGGCCGCCGCCTGAAGGCGCAGGTCGCGCGTCGCGTCGCGGGCGAGCACCGCCGATACTTCGGTATCGCAGACGAGCTCCACGTGCAGCCACAGGCCCGGCGCGGGAGACAGGACCGCCTCGGCCGGCGTGGCGTGTGACAGTGCGCGGCGGAACCTCCTGCGCGTGGCGGCGTCAAAGAAGCGGCCGGCATGATCCCAGAAGTTCGCACCCTCCGCGGCCGGCTGGCGCAGCAGTTCGCGCTGCGCCACGGGACTGCAGAACCTGACCCGCCATCGGCGATCGACGAGGATCAACCCTCGGTCGGCGCGGCGCAGGAGGATAGACCAGGCGGTGTCCGGAACGCCGGTTCCCAGGCGTTCCATGGGTTCGGGGGAGCCATGTTCCACCGCCGACACATCGAGTCCTATTCACCCGCCGAAGGAACACCGGCGCTCACGGCGACAGGTTACTGCGCCGCGCAGGACGCGGTGGTCATCATTTGACGCAACGCCGCGCCGCCAGCCGTGTTGGAAAGAAGCGCGGCCGGAGCCCCCAATCTCCTTCCGCCCCCTGGCGCCCCCCGGCGCACTCCATAGCCCCCGGCCACCCCCCGACGGCCGGGGGCGACCTTTTGGGGCCGGAGTTCGGCCTCTCTCTCTGACGGCTCAGGGCCCGACGGCGCGGCGATAGAGCCGCCACGTGGCGTGGCCGAGCACCGGCATCACCAGGATCAGACCGGCCAGGGCCGGCAGCGAGCCCAGCACCAGGGCGCCGGCGACGATCAGCCCCCACAGCGCCATGGTTCCCGGATTGGCCCGCACGGCGGCGACGGAGGTCTGCACCGCGCGCACCACGCCGACGTCACGGTCGAGCAGCAGGGGGAAGGCGAACACACTGACCGCCAGCGACGTGACGGCGAAGACGAAGCCGACGCCGATCCCCACCACGATCATCGCCCAGCCGGCCGGCGTGGTGAACACCTCCGAGAGGAAGGCGCTCACGGACCTGGGCGGCTCGGGCCCGAGCGTCACCTGATAGATGCCATAGGCGGCGCCGAGCCAGAGGAAGAACAGCGCCAGCAGGCCTGCGCCCAGCGCCATGATCGAGCCGATGGCCGGAGAGCTCAACACCTGCCCCACCGCCGTCCAGGTCACCGCCTCTCCCCGCTCCCGGCGGCGGCTGATCTCGTAGAGCCCCACCGCCGCGAGCGGCCCGAGCAGGGCGAAGCCGGAGATCAGCGGAAAGACCAGCGGCAGGAGTTCGTAACGGAAGGCGAGTGCGGCGAGCACCAGGCCCGCGACGGGGTAGACGATGGCCAGGAACGGGACGTCCGCCCGCCCCGCACCGAGATCGGCGAGGCCCTCCCGGAGCGCCTGGCGCAGGTCATCCGGGGTCAGGCGCCTGACGTCGGGCCGCGGGCCGGCGTGCGCCCCCCGTCCGGTCGACAGCGCCCGGTCGGCCATTGAGACGCTGCGGCTCAGTCCGACGATGAGGAATTCGAAGGGGTTTTCGATGTGGCGTGGCGCGGCCATGCGCGAGCTCCCGTCTTATGGGCGGCGGCGGCGCGGTCCGGCCACGAGGACGACCCGGAGCGAACGCACCACAGTCCTCACCCGTCGAGGCTAACACAGCGCTCCGGCGCTGTCGCCGAACGGACGAACACGGTTCCGCGACGTTGACAGGGGCGGGCGCGGGCGCATCCTCCGGCGCTTCGGGAGGAGCAAGACATGTCCGCGACCGAGGGCGAGGCCGATGGAGGCCGCCATCTGTCCATCGACGCCGTGCGCGGGTTCGCCGTGCTGGGCATCCTGCTGATGAACATCGTGGCGATGGGGCTGCCGTCGTTCGCCTACATCCTCCCGACGTTCGCCGGCGGCGCCGAGGGCGCCGATCTCTGGACCTGGGCGGCCAACAACGTGCTGGTCGACGGCAAGATGCGGGCGCTCTTCACCTTCCTGTTCGGGGCGAGCGCCGTCCTCATCGCGGAGCGGGCGGCGGCGGGCCGCGGCCTGTCGCCGGCGCAGACCCACTACCGCCGCATGCTGTGGCTGGCGGTGTTCGGCCTGCTGCACGCGGTGCTCTTCTGGTACGGTGACATCCTGGTCACCTACGCCGTCGCCGGCCTCGTGATCTTCCCGTTCCGCAAGCTCTCCCCTCGGATCCAGATCGCCATCGGCGCGGCGGTGCTGCTGGCGCTGCTGGGCAAGAACCTGTGGCAGGCAGCAGAACTCGAGGGCCTGCGGTCCGCCGCGCTGGCGCCCGGCGCCTCGCCCGAGCTGGTGGCGGCCTGGCGCGAGGCCAGCAGCTTCGTCGCACCGCCGCCCGGCGCGGCGTCCGCCGAGCTGGCCGGCTTCGGCGGCGGCTTCCTCGACACGGTCCAGGCGAGGCTCGGCCTGCTCAGGATGTTCTACACCTACTTCCTGCCCTGGGACGCCGTGCCCGAAGCCATCGGCCAGATGTTCATCGGCATGGCGCTGTTCCGGACGGGCTTCTTCACCCTGCGGTGGAGCCGCCGGGCCTACGCGGCGGCCATCGCCTTCGGCTACCTGGTCTGCGTACCGCTCAACGCCTGGCTCGCCTGGGGAATGTGGCGCAGCGGCTTCGACCCGCTCGTCCTGCACGAGCTGCAGGTCTGGCAGCAGGTCACGCGCCCCTTCATCGCCCTCGCCCACGCCGCCGTCCTGTTGCTGGTGGTCCAGGCCGGCTGGGCGCGGTGGCTGGTGGAGCGCCTGGCCGCCGCCGGCCGGATGGCGTTCAGCAACTACCTGATGAGCTCGATCATAACCGCGGCGGTGTTCGGCGGCTGGGGGCTCGGGCTCTTCGGGGAGCTGTCGCGCTCCCAACTGCTCTGGGTCGTGGCCGGGGTCTGGGCCTTCATCCTCGCGTGGAGCGCGCCGTGGCTCGCGCAGTTCCGATACGGCCCCTTCGAGTGGGCCTGGCGCTCGCTCGTGCAGTGGAAGCCGCAGCCGCTCCTGCGCGCAGGGCCGAGAGCCGCCGCGCCCGCCGAATGAGGGCGACTAGCCGGCCAGCGAAAAGGCGACCTGGAGGCCGCCAGCCACGGGGAAGATCTCCATCTCCAGGGCGCGACCGAGCGCCTGCGAGTGGAGCCGCCGCTTCTCGGGCGCCATGGACCGAAGCGCCCGCTCCAGCGCCTGGTGCACCTCAGACCCCACCGACTGCGGATAGACCTCGAGGTAGCCACGGCCGATCATCTCGTCCCGGGTCTTGCCCAGCGAGCGCAGCATGACGTCGTTCACGGACACGAACCGCAGGTCGTGGTCCAGCATGCAATGTGCAGGTCTGTCGCTGAGCGGCACGGATTTCCCCCGCGCGCCGCTTAGCAGATGGCGGCCCCCAAGTCGCCGGGGATCGCCGGGTTTCAGCGGATGGCGACGGCTCCGGTCTCCGGGGCGTAGCGACGCAGCGTCGCCCGCAGGATCTCGGTCTCGAGCATGAGGTCGCCCACCAGTTCGCGCAGGCGGCGGTTCTCGGCCTCAAGCTGCTGCGCGCGGCTGTTCCGCGCGGCCGGGGTGACATAGCTCACCTCATCGTTGCACGGCGCCGGCGCCACCTGCAGACGGTGCGGCTCGGCGCGGGGCGTGAGTTCGCACCTGTCGGTGCGCTGCACGAACTCACTGACCGACGAGACGCGCGGCGCGCGCCGACGTTTCCGGAAGAGGCCAAATCCCCAAGCATGAACCGACCGCGGGCGCATTCGTCCCCCAAACGCTCACGATGTCCGGCATTGACGAGCTGCTGCTCCTCACACGCCCCCGAACAGCATTATCCGAAATTAAGGTGAAGCTTGCAACCTTCGATAGCGAGCGCTTCCTGGCTGGGCTGTGCCGCAGGTCACGTCAGCAGCCCTGGGGCGAGTGCGTCAGGTTCGGCCCGGCGTCACGTCTCGCAGGGAATCCGGCCGCAGCTCGGTCTCCGGCTCCAAGGCGGGACGGCCATGCCGGCGCTCGATGTCCCGCTGCAGCGCCCGCGCGGCCATCCGGTGGCCGCGGAAGAAGGTGTCGATCGCCCAGCCCACCACCGGCACGCCGGAAAAGGCGCTGTCGGCCGCCAGCCAGGCCGCCATCCGGCCGAGCGTCGCCTTGGAGGCTCCGGACTGCGTCGCCTCATACAGGAGCAGGCCGCCGGCCCCCAGGGAGTAGATCGTGCCGACGCCCGGAGCCCAGGCCAGCACGCCGTCCAGCCCCAGGCCCCACGGGCCGATGCGGATCATGTCGTCCGACAGCCGTCGGATCCGGTCGGCGGCGCGCCAGGCGCGGTGTGCGCGTTCCCGTGAAACCTCGTCCATGCGCTGACAACGCCGCGGCGCGCGCGAGGTTCTCCTGGCGGCCCCGCCGCGTCGCCGAGGTCGCGCGCTGGGGCGCTCGACAGGACGCCTGAGCCGCGTGATCCTCCAGGCCAGATCTCCGGGAGCCGCATGAGCACGACCCTGCCGCCCGTGGCCGCGTCCGACCCCTGCCGACGGGCGGTGCGCCGCGCCACCAGGCGGCTCATGCCGCTGTTCTGCCTGATGTACCTGATCGCCTACATCGACCGGCAGAACGTCTCCTACGCCAAGCTGGAAATGGTGGGCGCTCTGGGCTTGAGCGAAGCCGCCTATGGCCTGGGCGCGTCGCTGTTCTTCCTCGGCTACTTCTTCTTCGAGGCGCCCGCCAACCTGATCCTGGCCAAGGTGGGCGCGCGGGCCTGGTTCGCGCGGATCATGTTGACCTGGGGCGCGGTTACGGTGGCGCTGGGCTTCACCCAGAACGCGGCGATGTTCTACGTGCTGCGCTTCCTGCTAGGCGCGGCCGAGGCCGGCTTCTTCCCCGGCGTGCTCTACGTCCTGACGCTCTGGTACCCGCAGTCGGACCGCGCCCGGATGGTCGGCCTGTTCATGGTCGCCAGCGCCGTGGCCAACGCAGTGGGCGCGGTGATCGGCGGCGCCCTGCTCGACCTCGACCAGACGTTCGGCCTGGCCGGCTGGCAGTGGGTGTTCGTGGCGACGGGCCTGCCGGCGGTCCTGCTCGCGCCCTTCGTGCTGCTCTGGCTGCCCAGCCATCCCGGCCAGGCGCGGTGGCTGCCGCAGGACGAGCGCGAGGCGCTGCTCGAGCGCCTCCGCCTCGACACCGGCGAGATCCCCGCCCATGACGGCGCGGCCTGGCGGACGATCTTCGACCTGCGGGTCCTGCGGCTGGCGGGCCTCTACATCGGCCTCCCTCTGGGGGCCTACGGCCTGAGCTACTGGCTACCTACCATCGTGCGGGGCTTCGGGGTCAGCCACACGGTCAACGGCCTGATCAACATCGCGCCCTGGGCGCTGGTGGCGCTGGCGCTGTGGCTCTACCCCCGCACGCGCGCCGGCCACGAGGCGCGGGCCATCGGAGTCGCAGGGCCCCTGTTCGTGGCCGCCGCGGCCCTGGTGCTGAGCGTCATGGCCCCCTGGCCCTGGCTGCAGTTCGCGCTGATCTGCATCGCCGCCCCGGCCATCTTCATCGGCCAGCCGCTGTTCTGGAGCTGGCCGCCGCGCTTCCTGCTCGGAGCCCACGCGGCGGCCGGAATCGCGGCCATCAACTCGATCGGCAACCTCGGCGGCTTCGCGGCCCAGAACCTGGTGCCGGTCGTCCGCGACGTCAGCGGCAGCGACCTGGCTCCCATGCTGGCGCTCGCCACCGCCCTGGGTCTGGCCGGCGCGCTCATCATGCTCGACCGCCGCCGCCTTGAGGCGCCGCTGGGCGGATAGCGTCTCAGCCGGCCCGGTGCGGCCCGAGCGGAGCCGGCCTGCTGGCCCTCGACACCGCCAGGCGCCATCAGTCGCGGACGCCCTGCCGCCGCGACACCGCGGCGGCGTGCGGCCTTCGGCATCGATCGCCATGCCGCTGATGTCGGCGGGTGGCGGCCGTTCCGGGCGTCCGTGACCTGGACCAGCTCCCGAGGACAGCCGGCGACACCAGTGGGCGCGCCTATGTCCCAGGCGGCATGAACGCGCCTATGTCGATTTCCGCATAGATGGCTGAGCCCCAGGGCGGCGAGCACATCGCTCGAATCTGACGCGGAAGCGAAGCACCACGCCGGACGCGCCGCCAAAGGGTGCTGCGGGAGCCTGAGACGCTATGCGATCCGAGGCCCCTCGGCCCTACCAGCTTCCGCTCCGACGGAAATTTTTTGCCGTCGAATCGGCCTTGGGGAGGGGGACCTGGTCTCGTTTGGCGAGAGATTCGGCAGCGTCTTCCAACGCGTTACAAATCTCAGAGGAGGAATGTTACAAAAAAACTGTCAGACCACAGAAAAAGGCTCGGGAATTCCCGAGCCTTTTCAAGCACTTCGTGGTACCGCCCCCCCGGATCGAACGGGGGACCTCCAGAGCCACAATCTGGCGCTCTAACCAACTGAGCTAGGGCGGCGCCTCGCGAGGGCCCGGTTCTAGTCGGCGCGGCCCTTGGGATCAAGCGCTCCGCAGCCGCCCCCCGCACAAAGAAAAAGCCCCGGAAGCCGAAGCTTCCGGGGCCTTCCTTGTGTCACGCCTTGGAGGCGATCAGCCCTTGGGCAGCTGGAAGCGGATCGGGATCCGCACCGTACCGCCGTCGACCGGCTGGCCGTCCTTGGTCTGCGGCCGCATCTTGAAGAGACGCGACAGACGCATCGCAGCGTCGCCGAAACCCATGTCCGCGGGGTCTTCCGACGCCACCGAGCAGTTGTCCAGAGTGCCACGGGCGTTGACCGTGCAGCTCAGGGTCGCTCGACCGTCGACTTCCATCCGCTGAGCACGCTCCGGATAGTACCGCGCCATGTCCTCGGGCGAGGGACGGCGCAGCCAGTCCGGCTGCGTGATCACCGACGGGCGCGGCGGCTCAGGCGGCGGCGGGGCCGGCGGCCTGGGCTCCTCGATCCGGCGCTCCACCGGCGGAACCGGCAGCGGCGGGATCGACGGCACGTCGGGGACCGCCACGGGCGGCCGCGGCTGCAGCTTGGGCGGCGGCGGCGGCGGCGTGTTGGGCGGCGGGGGCGGCGGAGGGGGCGGCGGCGGCGGCGGCACCGGCTTGATGATCGCCACGTCCGTCACCTCGTCCGAGTACTCCCTGTACTTCGGTTCGAAGCGCGTCTTCCAGAGATAGATACCGACGGCGACGTGGACGATGATCGAGATCACGATCGCGATCGTGACGCCCTTGTTCCGCTTCGGCTTCGGATCGTCGAAGGGATTGTGCCGGACGTGGACGGCTTCTTGCGTATCAGCCATGCGTCACCGTCCTCACTGTTCTTCGCCGACCAGGGCCACGCTGTAGAACCCATTGTCCTGCAGCATGTTCATAACGCCCATGAAGTCGCCGTAGAGCACGTCCTTGTCGGCCCGGATGAAGATCCGCTCCTTCGTCGGGTTACGGCTCTCGCCCAGGTTGGACCGCAGGTCGTCGCCGAGGGTGGCGAGGTCCGACGGGAAATCCTGGATGAAGATCCGCCCATTGTTCTGGAGCGAGATGTAGACCGGCTTCGGAGGGTTGGTCGAAGGCGGCGCAACCGCGGGGGGCAGGTTCACCTTCACAGTGACGGCCGCCATAGGCGCCGCCACCATGAAGATGATCAGAAGCACGAGCATCACATCCACGAAGGGGGTGACGTTGATCTCGGCGTTCTGCTCCTCTTGGTATTTGCCTTCGCCCCCGGAGCCCGAGAGTTTGGCGGCCATGTGGCTTAGGCTCCCTTGTCGAGCTGCCGGGAGATGGCGTTCATCAGCTCAGCCACAAAGCCTTCCGTCCGCGCGCCGTAGGCGGAGATGCGGGTCTGGAAGTAGTTGTAGAAGATAACCGACGGGATAGCGGCGAAGAGGCCCAGGCCGGTGGCCAGGAGGGCTTCGGCGATACCCGGCGCCACGACGGCCAGGTTGGTCGTGTTGGTGTTCGCGATGCCGATGAACGAGTTCATGATCCCGTACACGGTGCCGAACAGACCGATGAACGGACCGTTGGAGCCGACCGAGGCCAGGAACTGCATGCCGCTGGAGAGGCGGCGGGCCAGCGAGGCCTGCACCGCGCCGACGGCGGCCTGGGCGCGCATGATGGTGTTGTCGCGGTGCTCGCCGGCGATCTGCAGGCCCGCTTGGCGGGACAGTTCGATCTCCTGGGCGGCGGCCGCGGCCATGTCGGCCAGCGGGTTGCCGTCGAACTCTTCCGAGAGCGCGATGCGGTTCATGTCGTTGATCGACTTCGCGCCGCGGAACTGTTCGAGGAAGTTGTCGGTGGTGCGGTTCAGGTTGCGGAACTCGAGCAGCTTGGTGAGCAGCAGGGTCCACGAGAAGATCGACGCCAGCACGAGGCCGATCATGATCACCTTAACGACGGGGTCGGCGTCCATGAACATGGTGCCGATGCCGAGCTTGCCGGCATGCTTCATGGTCGGCGGATCGCCGCCTTCGGCGCCGGCAGCGGCGGGATCGCCGGCCGGAGCAGCCGCGGGGGCCGCAGCGCCGGGAGCCGGAGCGGCGGCGGCGGCGTCAGCCGCCGGAGCGGCCGGGGCGGCGGCGTCCTGGGCGAACGCCGGCGCGCTCACCGCCAGCGCCAGCGCGCCAACGAGAGCGATGAAAGGGGTCTTCAGTTTGTTGTCGAGCATCTGTCGCCAGTTCCTGGTTGGTCTAGCACGATTGGCCGGAGGGTCGTCGCGCGAGAGCGTCTCCACCCTAGTTGAAACAAGCCCGCCGCCCCGACCCGTTTTACCGGACCCGGACGACAGAGCCGCTGTCGCTTACGCCCGACCCGTAACGCGTACTCCCAACTGCTCGTGGAAGATTGGCGTTTCGAAGGCGCGAGGCGACCCCGAACTCCCGAAGGAACCCGAAGTCTTACCGCTATGTTAGACGTGCGGCTGCGACCCTTTGGCAACCCCTTATTAAGCCGTCAAGGGGAGACGCGCTTGGTCGGTCTTGTGAAATTCCACAGCCCGCCTATGGCGCTGCACTGCACAATCGGCGCCCGCGAAAAGCTCAGAGGTATTTCCACTCTGCCGGGAATTCTGATGTTGCGCCGCAGCAATGTTCTACGGAACCGCGTTGTCGAACAAACGGTCCGGGATAACTGAATCTGAGATCGCGAAAAGGCGCCAAGGCGCCGCGTTGCTTGCCTCGCGTGCAAGAGGCGGCGGTTCATCTGGAAGGAAGTGGTGCCTGGGGGCGGATTCGAACCACCGACACGCGGATTTTCAATCCGCTGCTCTACCAACTGAGCTACCCAGGCGCCGGGCCGCCGACGCGGGAGCCGCGTCTATAGGGTAGGCTTTTTCGGAAGTCCAGCGACCCTTTCAATCGTCCTGCGAACCATCGGCGGAACTCTCCTCGTCCTCCACGGCGGGCACCGCGTAGACGCCGCTCAGCCAGCGCTGGAGATCCACGTCCGCGCACCGCCGCGAGCAGAACGGGCGGTACTCCGCGACCGCGGGCTTGCCGCAGATCGGACACTTGGGCCGGCTCATGCCGCCGACACCTCCAGTCGCTCCTGCGGCAGGGATGGATCGGCGGTGATCGTGAATCGGGCGCCGATCCGCTCGGCGAGCTTCGGCGCCAGCGCCCTCGCCTCCCGCTCCACGCCCGGGGCGCAGCGCGCCACGAGCCGGGCGCCACCCTGGGCGGCGGCCTCGGCCTCGATCCGACGGATCAGGCGCTGGGCCAAGGTGCGCTCGGCGAGTCGCCCGTCCTCGCGGCACAGGATCTCGGCCAGCGGCCGCACGCGCCGCGGCAGCGAAAGCTCCATGGTGCCGAACCGGCCGACCGGCCCGATGGCCACGCCGGGGTTGTCCGGTCCGAACGCCGCACGCGCCGCCGCCATCAGCGCGTTGCCGTCGTGGCCCCGGCCGACCAGGTCCACCACGACGATGCCGCCGATTCCCTTGAGGCGCAGCAGGCGGGCGGCCAGCCCCAGCGCGGCGAGATTCGCCGCCCGGGTGACGCGCTTCGCGTCCGCGCCCTTCCGCTCGCCAAGGTCGACGTCGATGGCCGTCAGCGCCCGGGTCGGTTCGACGGCGATCAGCCCCCCGCCGGGGATCGGGTGCAGCACCTCCAGCGCCTCGGCCTCGGCCTCGTCGGCCGCCTCGCGCGCGGCGCGGCCCTCCACCAGATCCGCGTCGCGGGCGAAGCCACGCAGTTCCTCGGCCAGGTCCCGCGCTTCGCCCAGCAGGCGCGGAGCGCCCTCTCCTTCTCCCAGCAGGCGGGCGATGGGAAGCTTCCCCCGGCGCGGCTCGCTGCGGATTTCCACCTCGATGGTCTGTCCGCGCACCGGCTTGGCGTCGGCCCTGAACGGCAGGATGGCCTCGGCGCCGCCGCCGAGGTCCAGGAAGGCCGTGGCCAGAGCTGGCTCGAGGCTCGCCACCCGCGCGACGCAGCGGGCGCCGAGGCGGAGCTTCGGGTCGTCGCCATCTCGGCGGATCAGCAGCCGCTCTGGCCGGCCGTCGAGGGTGACGACACCCCGGCTCTCGCCCAGGCCGCGGTCGAGGTAGAGGCGGCGCACGCTCATGGAAGTCGAAATCCGAGGCCGCCAAGCAGATTCGCGCATTCGTAGAGCGGCAGACCCACGACGCCGGAATAGGAGCCCTGGAGCCCGAGCACAAAGGCCGCGGCGCGGCCCTGGATCGCATATCCCCCGGCCTTGCCGAGCCCCTCCCCCGCGGCGAGGTAGCCGGCCACCTCCTGCTCGGAAAGGCGCTTGAAGCGGACGCGTGTCTCCACCAGCCGCTCGGCGCGGGCGCCGCCGGGCGCAGCCACGGCCACACCGGTCAGGACCCGGTGCGCCCGCCCGCTCAGCAGGGCCAGGCAGTCTCGGACCTGCGCCTCTGTCTCGGCCTTAGGCAGGATCCGGCGGCCCACGGCCACCACCGTGTCGGCGGCGAGCACGAACGACTCCGGGTCGCTCTCGGCGACGCGCGCGCACTTGGCCGCCGCCAGGCGGAGGGCGAGTTGGCGCGGCGTTTCGTCTTTGAGGGGAGATTCGTCGACCTCTGCGGGCGCCACGGCGTCGGGCTCGAGCCCGATCTGGCGCAACAGGTCGAGGCGCCTGGGACTGGCCGAGGCGAGCACCAGGCGTGGTGGTGTGTCGGCCAAGCCGGCTAGCGGACGCGGAAGGTGATACGACCCTTGGTGAGATCGTAGGGGGTCATCTCCACGAGCACCTTGTCCCCGGCCGAGACCCGGATGCGGTTCTTGCGCATCTTGCCGGCGGTGTGGGCGATGATCTCGTGGTCGTTCTCGAGTTTCACGCGGAAGGTCGCGTTGGGCAGGACCTCGCTGACCGTGCCCGGAAATTCCAGAAGCTCTTCCTTCGCCATGCCGGCTCCCAAACGGAGAATAAAACGACGGCTCGCGCCTTTAGCCGAGGCCGCGAGCCGTGAACAGCGCCGGAAGTATAACGCAGGCGCCCGTCTGCGGTCGATGGGGGCTCAGCGGCGGAAGCGCTGGGCGATCCGGGCGGCGAGCGCGTCGCGCACTTCGCGGTAGGCGGCCAACCGCGCCTCCCGGGAGCCCTCCGACAGGGTGGGATCGAAGATCGGCCAGTATTCGATCTCGACCGCCCGGCCGCGGGTGAGCTCGACGGCGCGGTGCTGCGCCTCCGGCGTCAGCGAGATCACCAGGTCGAAGGAGTCGTCCTCGAGCTCGTCGAAGGTCTTCGCCCGGTGCCGGGTGAGGTCGCAGTCGAGCTCGGCCATCACGGCCGCCGCGAAGGGATCGACGGCTGTGTCGTCCGCGTCGGCCGGCTCGCGCTTGAGCCCGCAACTGTCCACGAAGACGCGGTCGCCCATCAGGCGCTTCAGCAGCGCCTCAGCCATGGGGGAGCGCACCCGGTTGAGGTTGCAGGCGAAGAGTACCGCGCCCGGCTGCGGGGGAGAGTCGTCGGACGGCACGCGATCCTCACCCGCGCCAGTGCAGTGCGCAGATCAGCGTGAACAGCCGGCGCGCGGTGTCGAGGTCGGTCTCGATCTTGCCCTTCAGCCGCGTCTGCAGGAGCTGCGAAGCCTCGTTGTGCAGACCGCGACGCCCCATATCGAGCGCCTCAATCTGCGCCGGCGTCGAGTTGCGGATCGCCTGGTAGTAGCTCTCGCAGATCATGAAGTAGTCTTTGATCAGGCCTCGGAACGGCGAGAGTGAAAGAATGTGGCGGCGTTCGTAGCCTGGGCCGCGGACGTCGAGCACCAGACGGTTCTCGACCAGCCCCATGCGGAGGTCGTACGGACCCGACTCGGCGCCCTCCGGGACGAAGTAGTTCTCCTCCAGCAGGTCGAAGATGGCGATCTGCCGCTCCTGCTCCTGGTCGCGCGACACCGCGGCGAGGGAATCCTCGTCCAGTTCCACGCTCTGCAGGCGGTGCTTGTTGCGGTCCTCGGCCATCGGGTTCGGCGTTGCGGCAGTGGGCGAGCTTTATGGCATTCCGGGGGTTCGCGTCATCCCGCAGCCGCGAGAACCCGCGGCCCAAAAACGAAAAACGCCCGGCGCGGGCTGCGCCGGGCGTCTTGTTTCGGATGTCGGCGCGCCTAGTAGCGGGCGTACCGGCGCCCCTCGGGATGGACATAGGCCTGGTGGACGTAGCCCACGCCGACGCCGTTCTCGCCAACCAGAATCCAGTCGGTCCCGCGGACCTCGGCCAGCGCCTGGAAGCGCTCGCCGGCCCGTAGCGAGCCTACCCGCCCCGAGCCGGTGGAGGGCGCCGCCCTCAGGTTCACAGTCCGGGTGGCCACGAAGGTGTCCCCGATCCGGCTGTAGTTGGCCGGCGCGATGCTCGACGACAGCCGGTATCCGCCGCGGGTGTAGGTGCCGCCATAGGCGTGCTCGCGGGCCGTGTTCTTCTGCATCTGGCAGCCGATGGCGGAGCCCGCCGCCGCGCCGGCGGCCGCGCCGACCACCGTTTCGCCAGTGGGATGGCGGCCGCCCACCTTGTTGCCGACGAGGCCGCCGACCACCGCGCCGAGCACGGCGCCGACTTCCTGCTTGCCGCCGGGGGCCGAGCAGTTCGTCACCCCGCCGATCCCAGCCGCCTGGGCCGCCCCGGCGCTGGCCAGGGTCGCGCCGGCGAGGATCGCCGCAGCCGCGCCGCCGCCGATCAGCTTGTTGATCTTCGAAGTCCGCATCTTGCTCTCCGTCCTTCTTCGCGTTGCTTCGCGAGGCCCGACCGGCCTCGACATGACGCCACCCTAGACGGCCGAGCCTGAACGCCCTTTGGGCCGCGCTGACAGGAACTGTTCAGCTTTGTGGACGCGCGTCCGGACTATCGAACGAGCGAGGCTCGGCCGGGCGTCGCGCCTCGCGCCCCTCTCCCGCGATGCGGATCGGCTCGGCGGGCGCGACGAGTTGGACCGTGGGAAACGGGATGCCGATCCCGGCGCGGTCGAAGGCCAGCTTGATGCGGCGGTTGTACTCCCGGCCGACCTTCCACTGGTCCTTGGGCGTGGTGGTTACGCGGGCCTTCAGGACGACCCCGCTGTCGGCCAGCTTGTCGACGCCCATCACCTCGAATGGCCGAGTGATCATGGGGCCGAACTCCGGATCGGCCCGCATCTCCTCGCCCACCCGCGTCATCACGCCCAGCGCCTCGTCGATGTCGGCGTCGTAAGCGATCTGCAGGTCGAACAGGTAGGAGGAGAAGGCCTTGGTCCGATTATGGATCACCTGCGCCTCGCTGTAGGGGAAGATGTGCAGCGTGCCGTTCATGTTGCGCAGCCGGATGGTCCGCAGGGTCATGGCCTCCACCGTGCCGCTGGCGTCGCCGATGCGGACGTTGTCGCCGACGGAGACGGCGTCCTCGGCGATGAGAAAGACGCCGGTCAGGAAGTCCTTCACGATCGTCTGGGCGCCGAAGCCCACGGCGAGGCCGACCACGCCGGCGCTGGCCAACAGCGGCCCCACCTGGACGCCGAGTTCCGACAGGAAGGTGAGCAGGCCCACCACCAGCAGCACGCCCTGCAATGAGCCGGTGAGCAGGGGTCCGAGCGAGCGGATCTGATTCGCCCGCCGCGCGTCGCGGCTGCGGCTGGCGACGCCCTCGATGAACCGACGGATGACGAAGCCCGCCACCTCCACCAGGGCCGTGACCAGCACCAGGATTAGCGCCAGGCGCACGAGGCGGGCGCCGGCCTCGCCCGAAATCCAGGCCCAGGGGTCGATGCCCCAAACGCTGACCACCAGAAGAAGCGCGGCGCCGAGCACGAACAGCCGCATGAGCGCCCAGGTGACGCCGGCCGCCCGCGGCGTGCGCCGATCCTCCTCGGCCACCTCCACCTGGCAACTGTCCGAGAAGCGGCCGATCCATCGGTCGAACACGCGGCGCAGGATCCAGAGCAGTCCGAGCGCCCCCAGGATCACCGCCGCCGAGACCAGGAAGTTCAGGCCGGCCTCGCCCGGATCGAGCTGGGTGAGGTGTCGCCAGGCGTTGCGGCCGAAGACGGTCAGTTGCTCGGCAAGCGAGGGCTGGACCGCGTCGGCGGCGGCCGGAGCCGCCTCGGCCGGGGCGGCGTTGGACTGGAACATGCGGAGCCTGTGGCGGTGGACGTCCGCGGGCCAACGCCTCGGCTTTGGCCGGAGTTCCTGGCGGTCAGACCCGCCGCGCCTCGCGGAACGACACCAGACGGCCCTGCGACTCGTCCCACAGTGCCAGTTTTGCGCAGCGGAAGCTCTCCAGCAGGCCGACCCGGCTCATGGGCGCGAGCTCCGGATTGTCCTGCAGCACCTTCGGCAGTCGGTAGAACGGGATGCGGCTCGACAGGTGGTGCACGTGGTGGATGCCGATGTTGGCGGTGAACCACCGCAGCACGGGCGGCAGGTCGTAGTGGGAACTGCCGGCCAGCGCCGCCGCGTCCCGTGTCCAAACGCCGTTGCGGGACCACTCGGCGCCTTCGAACTGGTGCTGGATGTAGAAGAGCCAGACCCCGATGGTGGCCGCCAGGAGCATGGTCGCGGCGTTGACGATCAGCACCGGCGCCGGGCCGAACAGCCAGACGAGCGTCCCGAGCCCGATCACCACCGCGAGAGTGTTGCCGAGCACGCTCGCCCAGGGCCGCCAGCCCTGGCGCATCATGCCGATCGGCAGACGGTTCATCAGGAAGAAGACGAAGGCGGGACCCAGGCCGAACATCACCGCCGGATGGCGGTAGAGGCGGTAGCCCAGCCGCCGGTGCGCCGGCAAAGCCTTGTATTCCGCGACCGTCAGCATCTCGATCGCGCCCAGCCCGCGGCGGTCAAGGTTGCCGGAGGTGGCGTGGTGGATGGCGTGCGTCTGGCGCCAGTAGTCATAGGGCGTCAGGGTGAAGACCCCGATGATCCGGCCGACCCAGTCGTTGGCCCGCCGCTCTCCGAAGAACGCCTGGTGGCCGCAGTCGTGCTGGATCATGAACAGCCGCACGAGGAACAGGGAGGCCGGTACGGCCAGCAGCAGGGCGGCCCACCAAAGCCCGCGCCCATGCAGCAGCCAGGCCAAGCCCCAGATGGCGAGCAACGGAACCGCCGTGACGACGATCTCCAATACGCTCCGTCCCGTCTTGGGCGTCCTGTAGGCGACGAGCTTCTTGGACCAGGCGCTGGCGGAGGTCGCGTCGGGTGGCATGGATCTTCCCAATTGAGGCGGCGCGCTGCCGTGCCCCAGAAACAAGGTTTGAATGCGGCGGTTCCGGTCTCAGCCGCGGCCCATGCGGATCGCCGCCGAGCGGGCGTGGGCCGGCAGCCCTTCCGCTTCGGCCAGCGCCACCGTGGCTGGTGCGAGCGCCGCGAAGGCGGCCTCGTCGCACTTCACGAACGAGGTGCGCTTCAGGAAGTCGTACAGCGAGAGGCCGGACGAGAACCGGGCGGCGCGACTGGTCGGCAGCACGTGGTTGGAGCCGGCGACGTAATCCCCGATGGCTTCCGGCGCGTGCCGGCCGAGGAACATCGCCCCGGCGTGCCGCACGCGCGCGGCCAGCCGCTCGGGTTCCTCGACGGCGAACTCCACGTGTTCGGGGGCGATGAGGTCGACCAGCGGCGGCGCCTCGTCCAGCGGCGCGATGACCACGGCGCCGTGGTCGCGCCACGACGCCGCCGCGTCCTCGCCTGTGGCGAGCGTGGCGAGTTGCGCCTGGACGGCGGCTTCGACGCGGGCGGCGAACGCCTCGTCGTCGGTGATCAGGATGGATTGGGCGGCGGGATCGTGCTCGGCCTGGGACAGCAGGTCGGCGGCGATCCACTCCGGATCGTTCGCTCCGTCGGCCACGACCACGATCTCGGAGGGGCCAGCCAGGGCGTCGATGCCGACGGCGCCGTAGA
Source organism: Phenylobacterium sp. (assembly GCF_041913825.1). Lineage (GTDB taxonomy): Bacteria > Pseudomonadota > Alphaproteobacteria > Caulobacterales > Caulobacteraceae > Phenylobacterium. The sequence goes on along the minus strand of NZ_JAYSEO010000022.1, from coordinate 13,316 downwards.
CCCGCCGCTTGGCGGCCGTGACGAAGGCGTTGCCTGGGCCGACGATCTTGTCCACCGGGCGGATCGGCCCTGCGCCGTAGGCCAGGGCGGCGACGGCCTGGGCGCCGCCGACACGCCAGATCTCGGTCACGCCGGCGGCCTGGGCGGCGGCGAGCACCGCGGGCTGCAGCCGGCCCGGCGGCGTGACCATCGCAATACGGCCCACGCCCGCGGCGGCGGCCGGAACGGCGTTCATCAGCACGGTGGAGGGATAGGCGGCCCGGCCGCCGGGTACGTAGACCCCGACGGCGTCCAGCGGTCCCCATCGCCAGCCGAGCTCGACGCCCGCTTCATCTGTGAAGTGCTGGTCGGCGGGGCGCTGGCGCTCGTGGTAGGCGCGGATGCGGCCGGCGGCGAAGGCGATCGCCTCGCGTACTTCGGAGGAACAGGCGGCGGCGCCCTCGGCGATCTCGGCCTCGCTCACCCGCAGCGACTGCGCGTCCAGCTCGACCTTGTCGAACTCGCGGGCGAAGCGCAGCAGCGCCTCCAGCCCCTCGCTCCGCACCGCGGCCACCACGTCGCGAACGATGGCGTCCACCTCCTCGGGCGTCTCCCGCCGCTCTTCGACGAAGGCGGCGAAGACGGCTCGGAAGCCAGGATCGGTGAAGCGGAAGCGGCGCATGGCGCGCTACTTAGCGACGCGCGGGGCGAAGCGCCATGCGCGACTAGAGTTCGTGCTTCGGCGTGCGCGGCGTTGGCCAGGGGCTGGAGACATCGGCGAGCACCGCCTCGATGCACTCCACCGTCGCCCGGATATCCCCGCCCCCCGCGCAGCTCAGGGTCACGACCCCGCCTGGCGCCTCCCCGGGCTCGAAGGTGACGGCCAGGACCTCGAGTACGGCGTCGGGCGCATCGCGCCGGATCTTGCGCGCCTCCACCTTCAGCACGCCGCCGAGTTGCAGGGCCGTGCGGACCCGCTCCCCCTTGCCCGCCTCCCAGCGGAAGCGATTGAAGGCTAGGGTCAGGCGGCGCGCCTTCGGCTCGAACTGGATGTCGCCGACCTTGGCGACGGCGTCCTGCAGGGCGGCCGAGATGACCGCGAGGTCCTCCTCGTCCTGGGCCAGCAGACGGAGCGGGGTCGGATCGGCCATGCTCGGCTCAGTCCTCCGCCTCGCCATCGCCCTGGATGCGGCGGATCTGCGCGCCGCAGGCGCTCAGCTTCTCCTCCAGACGCTCGAAGCCGCGGTCCAGGTGGTACACCCGGTTGACCACAGTCTCCCCGCGCGCGGCGAGTCCGGCGATCACCAGGCTGACCGAGGCGCGAAGGTCGGTGGCCATGACCTGCGCGCCCTCCAGGGCTTCCACCCCCCTGACCCGCGCCTCGCCGCCGTGCACCGTGATGTCGGCGCCCAGGCGCCGCAGCTCGGGCGCGTGCATGAAGCGGTTCTCGAAGATCGTCTCGCGGATGATGCTCTCGCCCTCCGCCAGGGTCATCAGCGCCATGAACTGGGCCTGCAGGTCGGTCGCGAACCCGGGATAGGGATCGGTCTCCAGCTCAACGGCGCGCAGCCGCCCGCCGTTGCGCTTCACCGTCAAACCATCGTTGTGGGCGGTCACCTCGACGCCGGCCTCGACCAGCTTGTCGATCAGGGCCGCGATGAAGTCGCTGCGGGTCCGGGTCAGCCGCACCTCGCCGCCCGCCATCGCCGCGGCCAGCGCATAGGTGCCGGTCTCGATCCGGTCCGGCAGCACCGCGTGGGTCGCGCCGCTCAGGCTCGTCGCGCCCTGGATCCGGATGGTGGACGTCCCCGCGCCGGTGATCTTCGCGCCCATCTTGTTGAGGCACTCGGCGAGGTCGACGATCTCGGGCTCCTGGGCCGCGTTGGTCATCACCGTGTCCCCGTCCGCCAGCACGGCGGCCAGCAGCGCATGCTCCGTGGCGCCCACCGACACGAACGGGAAGTCGATCTCGCCGCCCTTCAGGCCGCGCGGCGCCTGGGCGTAGACGTAGCCCTCGTGCAGGTCGATGCGCGCGCCCAGCGCCTCCAGCGCCTTCAGGTGCAGGTCCACCGGACGCGCGCCGATGGTGCAGCCGCCCGGCAGCGAGACCTTCGCCTGGCCGCTGCGGGCCAGTAGCGGGCCGAGCACGTTGAATGACGCCCGCATCTGCCGGACGAGGTCATAGGGCGCAAAGCCCGAGACAATCTCGCGCGTGGTCAGCAGGGTCTCGGAGCCGCTCTCCAGCTCCGACTCGACGACCTCGGTCCCCAGCCGCTGCAGCAGCTTGCCGAGGAAGCGGGTGTCGGCCAGGCGCGGCATGTTGGTGAGCCGCAGCGGCTCGTCCGTGAGCAGGCTCGCCGCCATCAGTTTGATGGCGGAGTTCTTGGCGCCGCTGATGGGGATTTCTCCCTGCAGGCGAGCGCCGCCGGTGATGGCGATGCGGTCCAATCCCAGTCCTTCGAGGCGACGCTTGTGCGGAAATCGCGGGGTCGGCCCTTCGCGGCGCTATCTAGCGTGCGGCCGCGAGCTCGCAAAGGGCGCTGCTCAGCCCTTCTCGTCCTGTTCCGGTGCAGGTTTCGCCGACGTCGCGGGCGGAGGCGCCTTGCGTCGCCGCAGGTTGGCGCGGAGCGCTTGCGCGAGCTTCGCTTCCCGGCTGTCAGGCGGGTGTCTGTTGGGCTTGTCGTCGGCGGCCATCTCCCCTGCGGTGCGGCGACCGGTCCGGGGCGTCAAGCAAATTTGCCGTCGATGGGGGCTTCACGAGCCCGAGTCGTCCCGCTATATGCCCCGCCTCGCCTTTCGCCGCCGTAGCTCAGTGGTAGAGCGCATCCTTGGTAAGGCTGAGGTCGGCAGTTCAATCCTGCCCGGCGGCACCATGTTTCCCCAAGCCTTTCAAAGGCTTGGGGAAACGCCACTTCCCCAATTGGTGTCCCGTCAGCGCGCTAGTAAGCACATAGTAAGCGCCCGGAGAGCCATTTTTCCGTGAGATTAGGCTCCGATCCTCGAGGTTGAAGGCCGACTACCAACCGAATCACGACCGTTTGTCGTCGTTCGGCTCGGCGGGTTCGGGCAAGGCCGGAACGTTCCCACGCCGCTCAGAGGCGGAAGCCGACACTGACTTCACTCTGCGGAACGACGGTTGGACGTGGACGCCCGCGGCCGACTTTTCTAAGTCGGCTAGGGGCGTTGTACGAGCGCTCGGCTTGCCACAGCTTGTTCGCATGCACCCGTTCCCTCCCGCCTCCGAATTGCACTTCCTTATCGGGAAGGAAGTCGGCCAAATCTGCCTCGATCCTTGGTCGGTCCAGCTTCGCTTTGCGGACGAGGGGCAGATCACCATCGAGGGCAGGTTTGAGCACCTCGACGCGCGCGGGCAGGCCCATGAGCATCACGCGGGAGAGGATCGCGACACCGCGCCTGTCTACATGCGCGAACTTCTACAGGAACGCATCTCTGAGCTTGAGGCTGAGTCACTTCGCCTGACCCTGAAGTTCAGCAACGGAGCCTCGCTCCGTATTCACACCGACGAAGGCCCACACGAGAACGGAAACATCGCTACGGCACTCGGGCGTATCGTCTTTTGAAGGTCCGCTATGGGGCGTTAGCGGACATTGGCTTAGAGGCGGGAAGCGGACCCTAGGGCCGGCAGCGGACTCCGCTGGCCTGGCAGGAAAGGCGGTTGCGGGTCAGGCGGCAACTCTCCCGATCGAACCGCCGCCGTCGACGAAGACCGTCTGCCCCGTGATGAAGCCGGCGTCCTCCGACAACAGGAATTCGATGGTGGCGGCGATCTCGTCGGGTTTGCCCAGTCGCCGCATCGGGATCATCGACAGGAACCGCGCCTCAGCCTCGCTTCCGACAGGCGTATTGCGACGGAAGAGTTCCGTCTCGACGGGACCTGGCGCGACAGCATTGACCGTGACGCCCGTGTCCGCCAACTCCATCGCCCACGTGCGGGTAAGGCTGTTCAGCGCCGCCTTCGCCGCGGCGTAGGCGCTGCGCAGAGGCGTCCCGGTCACCACAAGACTGGTCACGTTGACGATACGCCCCCACCCCTTCTCCCGGAAAGTCGGCAGCACCGCCTGCGTGGCGACGATCGCTGGATGCACGTTCATCCGGAAGAGATCGTCAGCATCGGCCACCTCGATGCGGCCAAGGGGGGCCAGTCGGGCCAAGCCAGCGTTGTTGACGACGCCGTCGAAGGCATAAGTCCCCGCAAGTTCGGCGAACACGTCTTGGGCTCGCTGAGTGTCAGCCAGGTCAAGGGATACAAGTTCACCCGGGAAACCGGCATCCGCACCGCGAGCGATGCCAACCACGCGATGGCCCGCCTTCGCCAGCCGCTCCGAAACCGCGCGGCCGATGCCCTTGCTGGCGCCTGTCACGAGGAAAGTGCGTTCGATCATCGATCTCTTGCTCCAATGGTCATGTAGCGCCCCGGGTCACGATGTGGGCCGCGCATGAGGCGCCGGGGGGCGGCAGCTCCGACGCCCGGCGACCTGATCGGATGAGACGGGCGCGCGTCAGCGCGCCCGAGCCGCCCAGGCTGAAGACAGGATGACGCTGCACATGTCGGTCCTGCGGAAGTCTGGGTCCTTGTAGGCGAGGACGTCGTCGTTGAAGGTCCCGAACGTGCTGCCGGGGCGATGTTTCATGCCTTCGTAGAAGGCGTTGATGATGCCGTGCTCGAAGTGTCGTTCCCGGGGCGCGGCGGCAACGACGGCGCTGCGCTCCGCCTCGGTGAATTCGTCGAACCCGCGTCCTGCGACATCCATGCCCGCGCCCGCTTGGACCAGGGCAATCTCGGACCCCATGAATTCCGGAATCCCCGGCGTGGTGTGCAGGGCGATGGCGTTCCACACCGTCTGGAGGTCCGCTTCCGGTACGCCGTGGCCGCGTAGGAACTCGCGGGCGGCATTCGCCCCGTCGACCTCGAAGCGCAGCTGGCTTTCGCGAAACGCTGCCGTCAGCCCGATATCGTGGAACATGGCGGCGGCGTAGAGCAGCTCGGCGTCGAAGGTCATGCCCATGCGCCGGCCCTTCAGGGCGCCCCAGAAGTAGACCCGCAGCGAGTGACGGAAGAGCAGGCTGCCCTCCACGTCGCGGACGTAGGCGGTCACGTTCCGCGCCAGCGCGCTGTCAGGAACCCTGACGCCGAAAACCTCACGGCGCATCGCAAGACCCCATTGGCCTGAGGGCTGGGCGGTCACGGCTTGGCCGTCCAGCGCGAGGTCCGCACAAGGACGCTGAAATCGCGACGGCGAAAGGCAGGATCCTTGTAGGCCATGACATCGGCCAGCCCTGTACCCTGCGTCGTTTCGGGTCGGTGCTTCAGGCCCTCGTAAAGCGTCTGCAGAAAGCCTTCCGCAAAGTCCGGCTCACGCGGGAATGCCGCCTCGACCGCGCGTCTTTCGCCCGGCGTGAAGGCGTCATAGCCAGCGGCGACCAGATCCATGTTGGCGGACTCCGCCAACACCGCCGCCATGGGCTCGAGCTGCGACGAGACGCCGTTGGTGGTGTGGAGCGCGATCGCCAGCCAGACCCTTTGCGCCTCTTCCGCTGACGCGCCGTGGCGGAGCAGGAACTCGCGGGCGGCGTTGGCGCCATCCACCTCGAACCTCAGATGGCTGTTCCGGTAGCGGTCCGTGAGCCCGAAGTCATGAAACAGCGACGCCACGTAGAGCAGCTGCGGGTCGACCGCGAGCCCTCTACGCTTCGCCGCAAGGGTCGCCCAATGGTAGACCCGCAGCGAGTGCTGATAGACCAGCTCGCTTTCGGCGCCGCGAACCGCTTGGGCCGCCGCAGCGGCTAAGGGCCCATCCGGGATGACGACGCCAGCCACCTCTGCGGCTGGCGCCGAGTTCGCCGGCTTGGGCAGCCCGGTTTCCGCAGGGCTGCCGCCGGCCTGTGCCGCCCCGGCGATCGCCAGCGCGGCTGCTGTGGCGATCAGCGCCTTCGAGAGCGCCATGATCAGTCTCCACCCAGGTCCGCGACCGCCTGAGGCGTGTTGCGGAAGCTGATGGCCATACGATTGTAGCTGTTCATCAGGCTGATCGCGAGGGTGAGGTCGACGAGCTGTTTCTGGTCGAAGACCTCCCGCGCCGCGTCGTAGGCGCTGTCGGGAACGCCGGTCTGCGCGACGAGCGTGACGGCTTCGGCCCAGGCGAGCGCCGCACGTTCTTCACGGCTGAAGAGCGCGCCACCTTCAGCCCAAGCCTGAACGAGCGCCAGCTTCTCCACCGTCACACCGCGCTTCAGCAGTTCCCGCGTGTGCATATCTAAGCAGTAGGCGCAGTTGTTGATCTGCGACACCCGAAGGTAGACCAGATCCACCAGATCGCCGGGCAGTCCACTCTGTAGGACGTAGCCGTACACGCCGCCGAGCGCCTTCGCGCCGTTCGGAGCGACCTGAGCGTAGTCGAGCCTCTTGGCCATGATTTCGTTCCTCTAATGGTCGGGGGTGGTGAGTTTCGTGTCGCCGCTGTCGACGACGAAGACGGCGAGCAGCTTCGCCGGCACCGTCTTGCTCGCATTGCGGCTGATCTGGTGGCGCGCGTTCGGAGCCTCGAACCAACCTTCGCCAGCCCGGTACACGCGGACCGGCGCGTCATCGACCTTCGACTCGACCTCGCCGGCGAGCACGTAGGCGTAGATGAAGGCGGACTTGGCGTGGGTGTGCGAGGGCGACGCCGCGCCGGGGGCGTAGTCGACTTCCACCACGATGAGCGACTTGCCGGGCACGTTCGGGATCGCCTGATCGAACTTCGGCGTGACCGTCTCGCGCGCCGGGTGAGCCGCAGCGGGGAACGCCAGCAGCAAGGCCATGCCGGCCGCGGCGATAGGGGTTTGAATCTTCATGCGCCTGTCCCTCCTGGGAGCCTGAAGATTGGCTTTCGTTGGTTCACCGATAAGCACCAAGAATGTGCGAAATCGCTGTACTATGACCGCGATGACCAATGCCCTGGACTTGAAGCTCGACCGCTCGGCGAAACCCTCTTTGGCCGAGCAGATCCAGCTGGGGATCGCAAACGCCATCCATGAGGGGGTCTTGAGCCCGGGTGCGCGCCTACCCTCCTGGCAGGACCTGGCAACGCAGCTCGGCGTGGCTCGGGGCACCGTGCGGATCGCTTACGAGAAGCTGGCCGCCGCACAGTTGGTCGTAGCTTCCCGCGCCTCCGGCACCCGCGTCGCGCCGCGGCCGAGCGCCCACGGAGCCCTCGCGGAGCCTGTCGATGCCGGCCCGTTCATCGCCACCTATGAGGAGATGATCCGCGGCCCCGCGCACTTCCAGATGGGCGTGCCGGCGCTCGACATATTCCCCGCGACCCTCCTGTCCCGGCTGCGCGGGCGCGCAGTGCGGGCGGAGGCGAGCGCACCGCCGCTGTATCCCGACCCGCGGGGGGAGCCTGAGCTCAGGCGCGAAATCGCAGCCTATCTCGCCGTCGCTCGAGGGATCTCCTGTGCGGCTTCCCAGGTGATCATCACCGCTGGGTTCGCTGGCGGCCTCGGCTTGGCGCTACACGTCCTCCGTCTCGCCGGCTGCAAGGCATGGATGGAAGACCCGGGTTTCCCATGGTCGCGGAAGGCGCTCGAGCTGGCTGGCCTTTCGCTGGCGCCCATACCCGTGGACAAGGATGGGATCGATCTCGATCACGGCCTGCGCGTGCATGGCGACGCCAAGCTCGCCTTGGTGACTCCGGGCCAGCAGGCGCCCCTTGGCGGGGCCTTGTCGCTGGACCGGCGGCTTCGACTGCTGGAGTGGGCGTCGTCCGAGAACGCCTGGGTCGTGGAGGACGACTACCTCAGCGAGCTGCAGCTCTCGGGGAGAGCTGCGCCCGCGCTCGCCTCCCTCGACCGCGGCGGTCGGGTAATCCACATCGGCTCGTTCAGCAAGACGATCAGCCCCGGCCTCAGGCTCGGGTTCGTGGTCGCGCCCGTCGAGCTCGTCTCCAGGTTCGCTGAGACGGCGGCCTGCCTCGCGCCGCCCCCCGGCCCGTCGCTTCAATGGGCCATCGCAGACTTCATCCGCGAAGGGCACTACATCCGCCACCTCCGGCGCACGAAACGCGCGTACGCCGCCAGGCGGCAAGCTGTCATGGAGCGCCTTCGGACGCTCGTTCCGGGTGATCAACTGGCGACTGCGGGGCTGTCCGTCATGCTGAGGCTGCCGGAGTCGATTTCCGACGTGCGGTTGGCCACTGAGGCTTCAAGCTTCGGCGTATCGCCGACGCCGCTCTCGCCTTGGTATGCCTCGACGGACGGAGCCAAGTCCGCGCTGCTGCTCGGTGTTGCCACCGCACCGACTAGGCACCTCGACCGGATTTGCGAAAGACTCGTCGGGTCAATCCAAGGTTCGCCGAATTAGCTGCCACCCGCCGGGGAGCCGACGTCGCCAAGGTCCGCTCTCGACCCTAAGCAGACCTCGCGCTAGCGATTTGTCGCGCTTCCTGGAGAAGGTCTGACAGCTCCACGCCCGGCGTTGTGGCTCGGATGCGTATCGCTTCCAGCGTCGGATCGGTAATTGGCACGCTCTCGAACTCGTCCCAATCCCAATCGCCGCCAGTGCCTTCCAAGAAGTCCTCGATGAAGCCAACGACCTCCTCCGGAGTTCGGTCGATCGTCTTCTTGCCCGGGAGCAGTTGCGCCAAAAGAGCGATCGGCGCCACGAGAGGCGCCAGCAGAACAGCAGGCCAGCCAGAGATCACGGGGAACCGATTTCTGCGCATCGGTGAAGCTTAACCGGAGAAGGTCCGCAATCCACCCATAGCTGACGTCCGGAGGCTCAGCTCGGCGCCCTGGAGGGTGCCAGCGAATTGCGCGGCCGGGCTGGCTGCCTTCGTGGGCCCGCTGAAACCTCCTGGTGGCGGCTGCGGCGGCGGCGCGGCTATCGCTCGGCGCGCGAGCGTGCCGGCCGGCTCTGCGAGCGCGTCAAGGCCGGCTTCGCCGCCGCTTCGCGGTGGCGCCTGGCGGCGCCAGCCCTGACCCGCTCCCGCCGGCCGGCGCTGGCTCGGCGTGTCGCGAAAGCCTCTTCCCCTTCGTGAACGAAGCGGCTGCGGCGGCGGCTGGTCCCGCGATGTGGGTTGATGCGGCTGGCGTTTTCGTCCGCCGCGGGACCCTGGCCCTTTTCAAGGTCCCGCGGAAACCTCAACACCCACAGCCGCCTAGGCCCGCAGGGTCCTGCGCCCTTTTATCTTGCCGTCGCATTTGTTCTTCTGTCTTTCCGGCAAGACATCATCGTTTCCTCTTCGCTGTTGCTGGGCAGTGTCCTCTGCGGCAGGCGGGGATGCGAGATCTTACGCCTGGGGTCGGAGTCGCCGATGCGCCGTGCAGTCGTACGCGCTCAGCGGCTTGGAAGGTGCTCGCGCGGCATTCGGCGCTAGACGTGACCGGCTGCGCGCCCTCCCCGCCCGTTCTGGCGGGCCGCCGCCAGAGAGATGACGTTCTCGCCCAACTCGGCGCCGGCTGCGGCGGGTGCATGGCCATGTTCCCGTTGCCATGCCTGCAGGTCCGCCCGTGCGTAGACGATCCGCCGCCCGATGCGCCGGAAGCTCGGGCCCACGCCCATCCAGCGCCAGGTCTGGAGCGTGCCCACGGTGTTGCCCAGGAAGGCGGCGGCCGCAGGCGTGTCGAGCCAGCGCGCCTGGACGACATCGCCCAGGACAGGTCGAGCGCTGAGCGGCGGCGGAGCGGGGGGCGGGGCGGCTGAACCGGCGTCGGCCCGCTCGAAGAGGCCCAGCATGCGCGCGATCTCCGCGGAAATGCGGTCGGCGGCGCCCTTGATCGGATGATCCGAGAGATGGGCGTAGCGCTCCGTTGTCTTGGCGCTCCGATGGCCGAGCAGCGCGCCGATGATCAGCAGGCTGTCGCCGGTCGTGGCGCCGACGCTGGCGAAGGAGTGCCGGAGATCGTGGATGCGGACATCCTCGAGCCCCGCCGCCGTGCGGATCCGCTCCCAGGTCGCCTGAAGGTCGACCAAGTGGCCGACGCCGTTGCGCCCGGGCAGCAGGTACGGATTGCCCGCTGTCTCGGGGATCCGGGCGATCAGCGCCACCGCCGGCGCGCCGAGGTGCACGACCTTCGCGCCCGTCTTGCTGTCCGGAAGGCGCAGGCAGCGGTGGTGAAGATCGACGTGGTTGCGCTTCAGGGTCAGGATCTCGTTCTTGCGGCAGCCGGTGAGCATGAGGAGCTTGATGGCGGCAAGCGCGTAGGGGCTCTCGACGCCCAGGCTCTCCGCGGCGGCCAGCACCTCGCCGAGACGCGCGAGTTCGGCCGGCGAGAGGAAGCGTTCGATCTTCTTCTCCGGGAAGCGCCGCACTCCCTGCGCCGGGTTGTCCGGCCGGACCTGCCGGCCCATGCCGAAGCTGAACGCCGCCGAGAGCGTCACGACGGCGGCGTTGGCGGCGCCCTGCCCGCCCCGCACCCGCGCGAGCCCCCGGCGCCTGGAGGTGCGCGCGCGGCGCGCCGTCTTTCCGGCCGCCACATCGATCAGCAGCCGCTCGACGTCCTGGCGCGTCACGAGGGCGGCGCGCTTGGCCCCAAGCAAGGGCTTGATGTGATTCTCGATGTCGGCGCGGGCCGAGGCGATCGACGAAGGCTTGCGGGTGACCAGGCCTTCGCAGAGGTAGAGGTCGCAGAGCTCGGCCACGGTGAGGTCGCGCCGGGCGCCCTGCTTCTCCTCCTGGGGATCGCAGCCGCCGGCGATCCGGCCGAGCAGGACCCGCGCCTGGTCCCGCGCGGTCTCCACCGTCCAGGGCGATCCATGGGCGCCGATGCTGAAGCGACGCGCGCGTCCGCCGAAACGATACTGCAGGACGTAGGTTCGAAGGCCTGAGGCGGCGACCTTCACGCCGAAGCCGGTGACCTCGGAGTCCCAGACGAAGCGATCCTTCGCGGCGGGTTGAAGCGCCTCCACGAGGCGTCTGGTGAGCCTGGCGCGAGCGTCGTTTGGCACCCGGGGGCCTCCGGTCGTATGGCCGCCGCCCGGCGCTTCTAGTAAGCACATAGTAAGCGCCGGGACGGAAATCAGGTCGCGCAGCGTCGTGAAGCCGAAGGCGTAAGTCAATGTTTCTAGTGAATTTTCGCAGCTCGCCGCATTTTCGCAAAACATGTTATGCGAGTTGGTAAGGCTGAGGTCGGCAGTTCAATCCTGCCCGGCGGCACCATGTTTCCCCAAGCCTCGACAGGCTTGGGGAAACACCATTCCCTCGCCAGACCCTACGATGCAGCGCGGCGGTCCCCGCTGAACGCGCGCCCTCGCGGCCAGGCGGGCAAGCTCCCCGAATCGCGATCGGCTCAAGCGAACACGAAGTCCTGGATGAGCGTCTGGCCTGGCACCTCCGTCACACTGACGACGCCGTCCACGGCGCGATCCTGATAGTAGGACGTTGGGAAGTACTCCCCGTTTGGCGCCGTCTGCCCTTCGCGCGAGACGATGACGTTCCGGTTATTCTCATCCTGCACGATCCCGGCGTTCAGGGTGACGATCCGGTCGAGGCCCAGTTCGAACACGTCGATGGTGTCGTCACCGAGTGGCGCTGCCGCGTCACCCAGACCGAACAGGCCGAAATCGCGGATGTAAACGTCGAGTTCACCGGGATGGCCAACGAACGCCTGGGAGCCCGGCGAAGCGAAGTAATACCAACCGGGGCCATGGACGGCGCTCGGATGGTCAGCCTCCAGGAAAACGCCCTCGTCTACGAGCCGGCTAAGCTCGAAGTCGTTGGGACCGAGCTCGTCCGCCGTGACGCCCCGCAGGTAGATCGTGTCCTCTTGCCCGAAGTCGATCTCGACCCCCCAAGACGTCTCAACGAACCGGGCGGCCAGCTCGTCGTATCCGCCGACCGGATAGCCGCGTAGCTCGACGACATCTCGTCCGGGCTCGAAGTCCATGATCGTCGAGCCGAAGACATTGCCGTAGGGAATCACGAAGCGGTCCTGCCCGGTGCTCGCCCCAGCACCGACATATTCCGCGTCACCCCACATCATGCTGCCGACAACCGACGCGATAAGCACGTCGTCTCCGCCGTGACTCGTCCCCTCAAGACGCTCGGCATCTCCGAACACGACGGGCGTACCATGCAGGCTTGCGCCCGCGCTCACCGTGTCGTTTCCCCCGCGGCCGACGCCGCTGATCACCAGCGCATCGCCATAGGCTCTTGCGCTCTGCGGGGAATAGGCGCCCACCTCGTCGTCACCGCCTGCCGCGTTTCCGGTGATGTGCTCGGCGTCGCCGAAGGCGCGGCTCGCCTGATCCCCCCGCGCGACGACGACGTCGTCGCCGCCGCGAGCTTGGGCCGTGAGTTTGAACGCGTCTCCGATAGCCTCACCGAGAGCGAAGCCATATGCGGACAGGCGGTCGTCGCCTCCGACCGCGAAACCGCCGAGGTTGCGCGCGTCTCCTACCAGGATTGTGACGCCCTGCGAGCTGACGTCGAGCTCCTGATCACCCGCTCTCGCAGAGCCGGACAGCGTTCCACTCGTGTCTCCGAACACGAGCTGCTCCCATGCCTCCATCTCCGCCTTCATCGGTGTGCCCCCTGACTGACGGCGCGCAGATCGCCCGTGCCAGATTGAGGCCCGCAGCTAGGAGCGGAAGCCGGGTTCACGTCCGACGCGGACACGTTGCCGAGAGCGATCCGTCAATTGACAGCGGTCGGCGCCTCGCCCCGACGTCCGGCATGGCCCCGCCGCTTAGGCGGCCTCCTCCACCGCCGGCAGGGCGCCGTCGAGCTGCAGAACCGTGACGATCCCGTCGGCCGCCGTGATCACCCCGCTGACGAAGCCCAGGTCGTCGGAACCGAGGTCGGGCGCGGGCTTCAGCTCCCCGTCCTGCACCGTGATGATGTCGCAGACGGCGTCGACCAGCAGGCCCATGGTGCGTCCGCCGACCTCCGCCACGACCACCACCGAGGAGGCGTCCGGCTGGATCTTCTGGAGCCCGAGCAGGCCGGCCAGGTCGACCACCGGCAGGACGGCGCCGCGCAGGTTGATCATGCCCAGCACGTAGTCCGGCGCGTGCGGCAGCGGCGTGGAGACGGTCCAGCCGCGGATCTCGCGGACGGCCATGATGTCGAGCGCGAAGAGTTGCTCGCCGATGCGGACCGAGATCAGCTCGGCCGGCGCGGCGGAGAGGCTCGCTCCCGCGTCCATCAGAACTCCTCCCAGCTCTCGCCTTGGCCGGCCGGCTCAAGCTTGAGCGCGGCGCCGCCGGCCGTGGCGCGGCGAAGCTCCGCCGTCCGCGCGGGGGCAGGTTGGGCGGTTTGCGCTCGCGGCGGCTGCGGCTGCACCGGCTCGGCGCGCTTGGCCGGCGCGGCCTTGGCGGCGACGCCGTCGACCTTGAA
>NZ_JAYSEO010000021.1:0-92836 GCF_041913825.1 Phenylobacterium sp. | reverse complement strand
ACCGAGGAAATGGCGTTGGTGACGGCCATCAGCGGCGTGTGCAGCGCCGGCGTCACGCTCCAGACCACGTAGTAGCCCACGAAGATCGCCAGCACGAAGATGGCGAGCCGGAAGACGGTGGGATCGACGGCTTCCATGGGGTCCTCAGCTTGCGAGTTGCGGGTGGACGACCTTGCCGCCCTGGGTGACCAGAGCCGCCTTGAGGATCTCGTCCTCGAAGTCCGGCGCGAGCTGGCCTTCCTTGTTCAGCAGCAGGCCCGAGAAGGCGAGCAGGTTGCGGGCGTAGAGGGCCGAGGCGTCGGCGGCGATGCGGCCCGGCAGGTTGGGACGGCCGAGGATCTTCACCCCGTTCGCGGTCTCCGCCACCTCGCCCAGCTTCACGCCCTCGACGTTGCCGCCCTGCTCGACGGCCAGGTCGACGATCACCGAGCCGGGCTTCATCGACGCCACGTGGGCGGCGCTGACCAGCCGCGGGGCCGGGCGACCGGGAATCAGCGCCGTGGTGATGACGATGTCCTGCTTGGCGATATGACTGGCGACGAGCTCGGCCTGCTTGGCCTGATATTCCTGGCTCATCTCCTTGGCGTAGCCGCCGGCGGTCTGGGCGTTCTTGAACTCCTCGTCCTCGACGGCGAGGAACTTGGCGCCCAGGCTCTCCACCTGCTCCTTGGTGGCCGGGCGCACGTCCGTGGCGGTGACCACAGCACCCAGGCGCCGGGCGGTCGCGATCGCCTGCAGGCCGGCGACGCCCACCCCCATGACGAACACCTTGGCCGCGGCGACGGTGCCGGCGGCGGTCATCATCATCGGCATGGCCTTGCCGTAGGCCTCGGCGCCCTCGATCACCGCCCGATAGCCGGCGAGGTTCGCCTGAGACGACAGGGCGTCCATCACCTGGGCGCGGGTGATCCGCGGCACGAACTCCATGGCGAAGGCGGTGGCGCCCCTGGCCGCCAGGGCGTCGAGGGTCGCGCGGTCCTGGTGCGGATTGAGCAGGGCCACGACGATCGCGCCGGTCTTCAGGGCGGCGATCTCGTCGTCGGCGGGGGCGCGCACCTTGAACAGGATGTCGGCGGTCGCCAGCGCGCCCTTCAGGTCGTTCGCCAGCGTGGCGCCCGCAGCCTGGTATTCGGAATCGACGTAGGAGGCGGCCGTGCCGGCGCCGGCCTCGACCGTGACCGAGAACCCGGCCGCGATCAGCTTCTTCACCGTCTCGGGCGTGGCGGCGACGCGGGTCTCCCCCGCGCGTCGTTCCCTGGTGACGGCGATGACGGCCATCGAGATCCCCCCTCTTCGTTGGGCGGGACCATAGGCAGCGGACTCAGGGTCTGTCCAGCAAGCGGGAAACGCGGTTCCGGCAGTTGTTCGGACAGCGCCTCCAGCTTTGCTGAAAGCCTAGTGGGCCGCGTCGCCCTTGTTGCGCAGGAAGAACACGCCGGCGGCGATCAGGACCACGGCCGCGACCGTGGCGCCCAGGAAGCCCGCGTCCGTGCAGAACCACAGGCTCAGCCACAGGATCAGCGCCGCGACCGCCAGCGAGCCCCACTTGGTCATGCCCATGACCAGCGAGTAGGTCGCGGTCTGCTCGGAGATGTCCATCTCGCCGCGGTGGTAGTCGTGGGTGGCGTCGGCCATCGAAGGCGGTCTCTCTTACCTGAACAGAGGATCGGTCGTGGCGCGTGCTACACGAGACGGCGCGCCGGCTCAAGCCGACGGCGTGGTCGGCGGCCAGGTCGCGAGGATCGCGCGGATCGCCGCCACCAGGGCCAGCGGCTGGTCGATCATGATGTGGTGCTGGGAGTCGGGAATCTCGATCTCCAGCATGCCCTTCGGGAAGAACGAGGGCTCGCCGCTCTTGCGGCGCTCGATGATCCGCGACTGCGCGCCGTAGATGTGCACCATCGGCGTCGCGATGGCGGCGCCGAGCTGAGGGGTCATGCCCGTTCGGTCGAGCTTCTCCCACATGGTCGGGTCGAACCGCCAGGTCCAGCCCTCGCCCGAGCCGTCGGGCAGGGGCGCGCGCTTCAGCGAGCGACGGGCGATGAAGTCGGCGATGTAGGGGTTGCCGGCGGGCTGCGGCGGCATCAGGCGGAAGCGGGCCAGGGCGGCTTCCAGAGTGGGATACACACGGCTCGGCCGGTCGGCGGTTGGGATGTTGCGGATCTGCTCCATCCGCTTCTTGCGCTCGGCCTCCACCTCGGGCGGCGGACCGCCGAACCCGGTGTCCACCAGGATCGCCGCGCGCATGTTCTCGGGGTTGCGGGCCGCGGCGAAGAACACCTGGCCGCCGCCGAACGAGTGGCCGATGTAGACCGGCTTTACGCCGCCCTCGTAGAGCCCCGCGGCGCGGGCCACCGCCTCGGCGTCCTCGGCGAAGTCGCGGAAGGCGTAGCGCTCGCGCCAGTCCGACGCCCCCATCCCGGCCAGCGACATGGAGGCGACGCGATAGTCCGCGGCGAAGAACGGGGCGATGAAGCTCCACCAGTCGGCGTGCGCGGAGTTGCCGTGCACGAACAGCAGGCCGGGCTTGCCGCGCTCGCCCCAGGTAAGCACCTCCAGCTTGGAGCCGAGGCTCTCCACGAACCCGCGCTCGGGCTCCTGGGCTATGGCGTCCCGGAACCAGGCCGGCGACGGCGGCTCCGCGCCCTTGAAAGCCTCGAGCGGCGCGCGGACCTCCGGCGGCAGCCCGTCCGAGTGGAACGGCCGGTCGTCGTAGGTCTCCTTGTCGGCCGCCTTCGGCGCTCCGCCCGCCTCGTCCGCCATGCCATGTTCCCTGATGCCTGCCGCCGGGTCTAACGACCGTTTGAAAAATGGCAAGCCGCTGGCGCGGACGCGCGGGGTCGCTAAGCTCCGCCGCCTTCAGGGACGGAGACGGGCGATGATCAGGCGGACGGTGCTGGGCTGCGCGGCGGCGCTGGTGACCCTTTCCGGGGCCTGGGCCGCGCCGCCGGCCATCCTCGCGCCGCCGGCCAGGCCGGGGCCGGCCGTCCAGCCCTACGTCCGCGTCGAGGCCCCCGTGGTCGTGCTGCGCAACGTGCGGGTGATCGATGGGACCGGCGCGCCTGCTCAGGCCGGCCGCGCCATCGTCCTGCGCGAGGGCCGGATCGCCGAGGTCGGACCGGCCGGCCTGCGCGCGCCGAAGGGAGCGGTGGTGCTGGACCTCGCCGGCCATACCGTCCTGCCCGGCCTCGTCGGCCTGCACGACCACATGTACTACATCGCCCGACCGAACCTGGACGCGCACGGCCATTCCGAGCCGCCGCTGGTCGTTCCGCAGATGACCTTCTCGTCGCCCAGGCTCTACCTCGCGGCCGGCGTGACCACCATCCGCACCACAGGCAGCGTCGAGACCTACGCCGACCTCAACGTGAAGCGGCAGATCGACGAGGGCGCGCTGCCCGGCCCGCACATGGACGTGACCGGGCCCTACCTGGAAGGGCCGAACAGCCCCTTCATCCAGATGCACCAGCTCAGGGACGACGAGGACGCCCGCCGCACGGTGGCGTTCTGGGCCGACCAGGGGGTGACCTCGTTCAAGGCCTACATGAACATCACCCGCAGCCAGCTCGGGGCCGCCATCGAGGAGGCCCACCGCCGCGGGCTGAAGGTCACCGGCCACCTGTGCTCGGTGACCTATCCGGAGGCCGCCGAACTCGGCATCGACAACCTGGAGCACGGCTTCTTCGTCAACACCCAGCTCGATCCCGGCAAGCAGCCGGACGTCTGCCCGCGGACGGTGGGCAATCCCACCCTGCTGGCCATGGATCCCGACGGGCCCGAGGCCGCGGCGCTGATCCGGCTGCTGGTGGAGCGCAAGGTGGCGGTGACCTCCACCCTGCCGGTGTTCGAACAGCGGGTGCCCGGCCACGCGCCGCTGAACGCCAAGGCCATGGCCGTCCTGACCCCGCAGGCGCGGGAGGCCTACCTCTACGCCCGGAACCTCACCAACACCGCGCCGGCGGATCGCGCCGCCGAGAGCCGCCGCGCCTTCGCCAACGCGCTCGCCATGGAGCGCCGGTTCGTGGCCGCCGGCGGCCTGCTGATGGCCGGCCCGGACCCGACCGGCAACGGCGGCGTGATCCCCGGCTTCGGCAACCACCGGAACGTCGAGCTGCTGGTGGAGGCGGGCTTCACGCCCGAGGAGGCGATCCGTATCGCCACGCTCAACGGCGCCACCTACCTGGGCCTGGCCGACCGCATCGGCTCCATTGCGCCCGGCAAGAACGCCGACCTCCTGGTGGTGAAGGGCGACCCCACCCGCAACATCGCCGACATCGGCCAGGTGGAGATGGTCTTCAAGGACGGGATCGGCTTCGACGCGGCAAGGCTGCTGGAGTCGGTGGAGGGGCGCTACGGCCAGTACTGAGCGGCCACGGCGCCGCTGAATGGATCGGGGATATCGGGGCGTTGGGTCTCTCGTGATGCAGAGACCGATGCGAAGCCCCCGCCCCGCCCAGCCGGCCCGCCGTCCGGACCCGCGGCCGCCCGGCCGGCCCGAGATCCGTCGCCCCGAGCCGCGGCCGATGCCCCGGTTCGAGCTCCGCCAGCCCCGCCGCCGCAGCCTGAGGCGCAACGTCCGAAGCTGGCGCTATCACAACCGCGAAGCGCTGTTCGGCTGGACCGCCGGCATGATCGCGCTGCTGCTGGTCGGGGCCCTGCTTTTCCTGGCCGCATCCCTGATCGCCTGAGGCGGCTTGTCGCAGCAACCTCTTGTTCAGCTTGCCATCCTAGGCTGTCACGTCGACTTTCGACGTCTGTTTCGTCGGGGTTACGTGCATGCAGACGATCATCGGGCGCCGCGAGGCCCTGCGCCTGGGCGGCGCGGCCGCGCTTTCCACCCTCTCGCTGCCCGCCTGGGCGAGCACGCTGTCGCCCCAGGCTCCGCGCCGGGCGATCCTGCACAACCTGCACACGGGCGATAAGCTCAACGCCGTCTATTTCGAGAACGGCCGCTATGTGCCGGACGCCCTGGCCGAGGCCATGCGGGTGCTGCGCGACTGGCGCACCGGCGAGGAGAAGATGATGGAGCCGGCGCTGTTCGATGCGCTGCACGCCATCCGCACCCGGCTCGAGACCGACCGGCCCTACCAGATCATCTCCGGCTACCGCTCGCCGAAGACCAACGCCATGCTGCACGCCCGCAGCAGCGGCGTCGCCTCGCAAAGCCAGCACACGCTGGGCAAGGCGGTGGACGTCCGCATCGACGGCGTCCAGCTCGCCCACCTGCACAAGGCCGCGCTCGACCTGGCTGCGGGCGGGGTCGGCTACTATCCGCAGTCCAACTTCGTCCACGTGGACACCGGCCGCGTCCGCCGCTGGCAGGGCGCCTAGGCTCTCACCTCACGACTGCGGCGTCGGCTCGCGGGCCGGCTCCGGCGGCGCGGCCTCGACGGGCTGCTCCTCCTCCACCGGCTCGCGCGTGGTCATGCCGACCGCGGCGGCGTCCTCGGCCACCTGGTCGTCGATCGGCGGCGGCGGCGGGCCCGGCGGCTCCGGCGTGACCGCGGCGGCAGGCGCCGCGGCGGCCTCGGCGGCGGGCGCCACGGGCTGCTCCACCGGGACCGGCGGAGGCGGGGCCTTGGGCTCGGAGGTGAAGCGCACGCCCCGGCTGATCGCCAGCGCGGCCAGCAGCACCGCGCAGGCCACGGCGATCCACAGCACGATCCTCAGCATCTCGCGTCAGGCCTCCTGGGCGGGCGTCTTCGCCGGCGCCAGCACGCCTACCCGCCGAAGCAGGTCCCGGTCCCAGTCGTAGGGGTCCGTCCGGAAGTGCATCTGGCCGTCGGCGGCGGCGAACGCCGTCCAGTAGAGGATGTAGACCGGCACCTGCGCCGGCAAGCGGGCGCGCACGGTCTTGCCGCTGTCCAGCGTCGCGGCGATCTGCTCGGGCGTCCACTGCGGGTCGCCCGCCAGCAGGGCCTCGGCCAGCTCCCGGGGCTTCTCCACCCGCACGCAGCCGTGGCTGGCCTGGCGGGAGAAGCGCTCGAAAGTCGCCTTGGTCGGCGTGTCGTGAAGGTAGACGGCGAAGGGGTTGTCGAAGTCGAACTTGTAGCGGCCGAGCGCGCTCTGCTCGGAGCGCTGCTGCAGGCGCTTGGACCCGTCGTCGTTGGTGATCACCCGGAACCCGTTGCGCGACAGATAGCCGGGGTTGGCCCGCTCCTTCGGCCACAGCTCCTCGTTGGCGATCCGGGTGGGCACGTTCCACGGCGGGTTCAGCACCACGCTGTGCATGGCCGAGGCCAGCATCGGGGTCTCGTCGCCGGGCTTGCCGGAGACGGCCTTCATGGAGAGCACCGGGCGGTCGTCGCGGAACAGGGTGACGATGGCCGCGCCGGAGTTCACCTGCACGCGGGTCGCCGGCATCTCGCGCGGCATCCAGCGCCAGCGCTCCATGTTGGCGATGATCTGCAGCACGCGCTGGCCCACCGGCTGGTTCAGCATTCTCAGCGTGCCGGCGCCCACCACGCCGTCGGGCTCGAAGCCGAAGCGGCGCTGGGCGCGCTGCACGGCGCCGTGCAGCTCGGCGTCGAACGCCGTCCCGCCGGAGGCCTTCACCAGCGGGTCCTCCACCGCCAGGCGGGCGCGGAGCGCGACCACCCGCGGATCGTCCATCCCGAGCTTCAGCGGCGGCCCCTCGGGGATGGGCTTCCAGCCGCCGTCGGCGGCGATCTGCCGGTACTTGGCGAGCCCGCGCTTCAGCGCCGCGTAGCCCGAATAGGGCGGCGGCAGGCTGTCCAGCCAGGGCTTGAGTCGGTCGGCGGCCAGCGCCTGGGCGAGCTCCGGCGAGGGATCATAGGCCTCGGGCCGCAGCCGCCAGTTGGACGGGAAGTCGCCCTCCTCCATCCGACCGATGCGTACGTCGCGGGCGTAGCGGAGCAGGCCCTCGGTCAGGGCGCGCGTGTCCGCCGGGTCCGCCGGCAGGTAGTCCCGGGTCTGCAGGCCCTGCGCGTCCGCGGTCCGCAGCACCGCCAGCGCGGTCTCCGCCTGGGCCGGCGTCAGCGGCGGGATCGGCGGCCGCAACGGCGCGGGAACCGGGGCGACGGGCGCGGCGGGCTCCTGGGCGTGCAGCGCCGCGCCGCCGAGCATCAGGGGCAGGACACAGGCGGCGGCGGCCATCCGAACCTGCGCGCGCCGCTTCGAACTCACAGTCATACTCCGGGACACCTCAGCTTCGCCCTCGGTCCCCCGAACGCGCGAACACGGCTTTTCGTGGCATTCCGGACGCTTAGCCTTGATCGACATCATGTGGAAAACCCGTGCAGGCCGTCACTTCTTCGGCGCGAGGGTCTCGAATTCGTCGACCAGCCGCTCGATCTGCTTCATGCCGGCGGCCCAGAAGGCCTTCTCCCGCGGGTTGAGGCCGAACGGCGCCAGGGCCTCCACGTAGGTCTTGGTCCCGCCGGCCGCGAGCAAAGCCTCGTAGAGCGGCGCGAAGCCCTGCGGATCCTCGCGCCGCTTCTCCATCAGGGCGCGGACCAGCAGGTCGCCGAACGCATAGGCGTAGACGTAGAACGGCGCGTGCACGAAGTGGCTGATGTAGGCCCAGTAGTGCTCGTAGCCGCGGGTCAGCCGGATGGCCGGGCCCAGGCTCTCGCCCATCACCTCCAGCCACAGGCCACCGATCTCCTGCGGCGACAGCTCGCCCGCCTGGCGGGCGGCATGGAAGCGGGTTTCGAAGCGGTGGAAGGCGATTTGGCGGACCACCGTGTTCAGCGCGTCCTCGATCTTGCCCGCCAGCAGGCCGCGCTTCTCGTCGGGCGAGGCGCTGGCCAGCAGGCGCTCGAACACCAGGCCCTCGCCGAAGATCGAGGCGGTCTCGGCGAGCGTCAGCGGCGTGTCGGCCAGCAGGGTGCCCAACGGCGCGCACAGGGTCTGGTGCACCGCGTGCCCGAGCTCGTGCGCCAGGGTCAGCACGTCCCGCCGCTCGCCCATGTAGTTCATGAACACATAGGGGTGCCGCTCGGAGTTCACCGGGTGCGAGTAGGCGCCCGACTGCTTGCCGGCGCGCGGGCGCGCGTCGATCCAGGGCTGGTTGAAGAACACCTGGGCGGTGTCGGCGAACTTGGGGGCCAGGTCCTGGAAGCTCTCCAGAACCAGGGCCTTGGCGTCGTCCCAGCCGTAGGCGCGCGGCGGCGCCGTATCGAGCGGCGCGTTCCGGTCCCAGTGGTCCAGGGCCTCGCGGCCCATCACCCTGGCCTTCAGGCGGTAATAGCGGTGGCTGACGCGCTCGTAGGACTCCACCACCGCCTCCTCCAGGGCGGCGACGGCGTCGGCGTCCACCTCGTTCGCCAGGTGTCGGGCGGCGGCCGGATCCGGGTGCTTCCGCCAGCGGTCCTCCACCTGCTTCTCGAAGGCGAGCGTGTTCAGGCAGAGCGCCAGGGTCGGCGCCCGCTCGCCAAGCGCCTTGGCGAGGGCCATGGCGGCGTTCTTGCGCTGCGTCGGGTCGGGGCTGGAGAGCCGGTTCAGCAGCTCCGGCAGGGTCAGCGTCTCCTTGCCCACGCGGGCGGTGAGCCGGGCCAGCGTCTCGTCGGACAGACGGCTCCAGTTGGCCACCGCCGGCGCCCTGTCCACGAGCATCCGCTCCAGGTCGGGCGTGAGCTCGTGCGGCCGCGAGAGCCGGACCCGGCGCACCCAGGGCCGCCAGCGGGCGGCCGGGGCGTGCGCGCCGAGCGCGGCCTCGATCTCGGCGTCCTCGAGCTGGTTGATCTCCAGCGTGAAGAACAGGCTCTCGGCGGCGATCTGCGACGAGCGGGTCCGCAGGTCCGCCTCGAACTTCGACCAGGCCGGATCGTCGCGCGCGGTCGACGCGGCGAGGGAAGCGTAGGCGCCGACGCCCCAGAGCGCGTTCGTCGCCTCTTCGTAGAGGCCCACGCCCCGATCCAGCAGCTCGCCCAGCCGCGCGGGCTCACCGCGGGCGGCCACGAACTGGCCCTTCAGCGCCACCAGCGCGTCGTTGGCCGCCTTGGCGCGGTCGAGGTCGGTCTCGATCCGCGGGTCGTTGCGGTCAGCGTAGAGGTCGTCGAGCCGCCACTGCGGCAGGGTGTCGGGCTTCACGGGGGCGTTCATAGGGACGATGTAGTCCATCCGTCCCCGCAGCGGGAGGCGCCCTTCCCCTTCAGAACTTCTGTGTCGCCAGCAGGATCGAGGTCTCGGTCGAGGCGATACCCTCGATGGTCCGTATCCGGTCGAGGGTGTCGCTGAACTCGCGCAGGGTCTCGGTGTCGAGCTCGGCGATGAGGTCCCAGCGGCCGTTGGTGGTGTGCACCTTGTCGACGGTCGGCAGGCCACGGAGGGCCTTCACCACCGCGCCGGAGCGCTCGCCCTCCACCGCGATGCACATGATGGCCCGGACCCGCGAGCCCTCCAGCTCCGGGCGCGTGCGGATGGTGAAGCCCTGGATGACCCCACGCGCCAGCAGCCGGTCGATCCGGTTCTGCGCCGTACCACGCGAGACCTTCAGCCGGGCCGCCAGCGCCGAGGCCGGCATGCGGGAATCGGCGCGCAGCAGGGCGATCAATCGCCGGTCCAGCTCGTCAAGCACTTCGACAACCATGTCTGGCCTTTCGCCAGAACGTCTGACGAAGAGTAGCATCTTGTACGCTTTTCGCTAGCGCGACCGTGAGCGACGCTTTCGCCTCAGGACAACCACACGAGGGGTACGATGGCGCTGTTCCTGATGACGGACCCGGCCCACTACGAGGTCTGCTACCAGATCAATCCCTGGATGAAGCCGGCCACCTGGCGCGACGAGCGGGACGCCTGCCTTGCGGCCGCCAAGGCCGCCTCCCGCGAGCTGAAGGCGGCGCTGAAGGCCTGCGGCGCGCAGGTGGAGACGGTGGAGGCCGCCCGCGGCCTGCCCGACCTGGTGTTCCCCGCCAACGCCGCCGTGGTGCTGGACGGCAAGGTCCTGCTGGCCCGCTTCCGCCACCCCGAGCGCCAGGGCGAGGAGGCGATCTTCCGCTCGGCCTTCTGCAAGCTGAAGTCCCGCGGCCTCGTCCAGGAAGTGATGGACCTGCCTGAGGGCCTGTTCCACGAAGGTGCGGGCGACGCGATCTGGGACCTGGGCCGGCAGCTCTTCTGGGCCGGCTACGGGCCGCGCTCCAGCCGCGGCGCCTTGGCCGTGCTGCAGGGCTTTTTCGGCCACGAGGTGGTCCCGCTGCAGCTCGCGTCCGAGCGCTACTACCACCTGGACACCTGCTTCTGCCCGCTCTCCGGCGGCGAGGTGCTCTACTACCCGCCCGCTTTCACCGAGGAGTCGCTGGCCGCCATTCGCGCCCGGGTGCCCGAGTCCCTGCGGATCGAGGCGACCGACGAGGACGCCGCGGCCTTCTGCGTCAACGCCGTCAACCTCGACCGGCGGATCGTCATGGCCAAGGCGCCCGCGGCGCTGCGCGCCCGGCTGGAGGCCCGCGGCTACGAGCTGGTGGAAGTGGACCTCTCGCCCTTCATCCTGTCCGGCGGGGCCGCCTACTGCATGACGCTGCGCCTCGACCGCACCAGCGCGCCCGCCACCACCGTCCTCGCCGCCGAATAGGTGACGCCATGAACGACATCACGCTCGCCCGCTCGCTCGCCGCCGACCTGATCGCCACCGAGGCGCGCTACGGCGCGAAGAACTACAAGCCGCTCGACGTGGTCCTGACCCGCGGCGAGGGCGTCTACGTCTGGGACGTCGACGGCAACCGGTACATGGACTGCCTGTCGGCCTATTCAGCCGTGAACCAGGGCCACTGCCATCCGAAGATCCTGGAGGCCATGGTCGCGCAGGCCTCGCGGCTGACGCTCACCTCGCGCGCCTTCCGCAACGACCAGCTCGCGCCCTTCTACGAGGAGCTCTGCGCGCTCACCAACTCACACAAGGCCCTGCCGATGAACTCGGGCGCCGAGGCGGTGGAGAGCGCCATCAAGGTGGCCCGCAAGTGGGGCTACGAGGTGAAGGGCGTGCCGGCCGGCCAGGCCGAGATCGTCGTCGCCTCCGAGAACTTCCACGGCCGCACCGTGGCCATCGTCGGCTTTTCCACCGACCCCGCGTCGCGCGGCGGCTTCGGCCCCTTCGCGCCGGGCTTCAAGGTGGTGCCGTTCGGCGACACCCCGGCGCTCGAGCAGGCGATCACGCCCAACACCGTGGCCTTCCTGGTGGAGCCGATCCAGGGCGAGGCCGGGGTGATCATCCCGCCGGCCGGCTACCTGAAGCGGGCGCGCGAGCTCTGCACCCGGCACAACGTCATCCTGATCCTCGACGAGATCCAGACCGGCCTCGGCCGGACCGGCAAGCTGCTGGCCGAGGCGCACGAGGGGATCGAGGCGGACCTGACCCTGATCGGCAAGGCGCTGTCCGGCGGCTTCTACCCGGTCTCGGCCGTGCTCTCGAACTCCGAGGTCATGGGCGTGCTGCACCCGGGCGAGCACGGCTCGACCTTCGGCGGCAACCCTCTGGCCTGCGCCGTCGCCCGCGCCGCGCTCAAGGTGCTGGTGGAGGAAGGCATGATCGAGAACTCCGCGCGCATGGGCGAGCGCCTGCTGGCCTCGCTTCAGGCGGTGCGCACGCCCGGCGTGAAGGACGTCCGCGGCCGCGGCCTGATGCTGGCCGTGGAACTGCATCCCGACGCGGGCGGCGCGCGCCGGGTCTGCGAGGCGCTCCAGGCCCGCGGCCTACTGGCCAAGGAGACCCACGAGCACACCATCCGCATCGCCCCGCCCCTGATCCTCACCGAGGCTCAGGCCGACTGGATCGCCGACCGGTTCGCGGCGGTCCTGCCCTAGGTTCCCGGAGACGGAGCCCTCGCACCCTGCGCGGTGTCGGCCGGGGAGCCCTTGGCCTGGGAGATGACGAAGGCGCGGACGTCCTCGGCGTCCTGCGGGGTCAGGAAGCGGGCGAAGCTCGCCATGCCGCGCGGGGCGAGCGCCCCGTCGATGACCACGCTCTTCCAGTTCTCCGGCGTCGTCAGCATCTGCGAGGCGCGCAGATTGGGCAGCCAGGAGCCTTCGGCGTTGGGCCCGTGGCAGACCTGGCAGTGCTGGTGGAACACCGCAAAGCCGTGCTGCACGTCGCCGGTGGAGCTGACGTTCGTCAGGTCGATGGTCGGCTCCTCCACCTTCGGGAACGCCGGGGCCACGGCCTTGCCGCCCAGCTTGAAGACCAGCAGCCGGCCAGGCAGGCGGGGGCGCTTGGGCATGAACCCCGGCGCGGAGATCTGGCCGCCCCCGCCAGCGCCGACCATCACCGCCACGTACTGCTCGCCGTCGAGCTGGTAGGTCATCGGCGCGGCGATGATCCCGTTGCCCGCCTCGTGGCTCCACAGCTTCGCGCCCTTGGCCGCGTCGTAGGCCACGAACTGCCCCTGGGCGGCGCCCTGGAACACTAGGCCGCCGGCGGTGGCCAGCACGCCGGCGTTCCAGAAGTAGGGGTGCTCGACGCTCCAGACCGCCTTCTGCTGCACCGGGTCCCAGGCCACCAGGGCCCCGCGGATCATCGAGGCCACCGCCTTCTGGGTGGCGGCGTCGGTGGGCAGCGCATTCGCCAGGAAGTCGACGCCGACGTTCCAGGCGCCCGGCTTGTACGAGAAGCCCCGGTCGTCGGTGTAGGCGAACGGCGTCACGTTGGTGGGGATGTAGACCAGGCCCGTCTTCGGACTGAACGCCATCGGCTGCCAGTTGTGCGCGCCGAGCGGCCCCGGAAGGGCGAGCGCGGGGCCGGAGCCGTAGCGGGCGTTGGGGGCCTCGATGGGACGGCCGCTCTTCAGGTCCACGCCGGTGGCCCAGGTGATGTTGGTGTAGTTCTTGGCCGACAGGAGCTGACCCGTCGCCCGGTCGATGACGTAGAAGAAGCCGTTCTTCGGCGCCTGCATCAGCACCTTGCGGGGCTGGCCGCCGACGTTCAGGTCGGCCAGCATGATGTGCTGGGTGGCCGTGTAGTCCCAGCTCTCGCCCGGTGTCGTCTGGTAGTGCCAGACGTACTCGCCGGTGTCGGGCTTCAGCGCCAGGATCGACGAGAGGAAGAGGTTGTCGCCCTTGCCGCCGGAGCGGCGCTGGTGGTTCCAGGGCGTGCCGTTGCCGATGCCGATGTAGACGATGTCGAGCGCAGGATCGTAGGCGATGGAATCCCAAGCCGTGCCGCCGCCGCCGGTGCGTTTCCACTCCCCGTCGCCCCAGGTCGCCGCCGCCTTCTCGGCCATCACCTTGTCGGAGGCCGCGCCATCCTTCGCGCCCGTGGGATTGGGCGTGGTGTAGAACCGCCACATCAGCTCGCCGGAGTCGGTGTCGTAGGCGGAGATGTAGCCGCGCACCCCGTACTCCGCGCCGCCATTGCCGATGAGCACCTTGTCCTTGATGACCCGCGGCGCGCCGGTGATCGTGTAGGGTTTGGAGGTGTCGGTGGTCTGCACGCTCCAGACGGGCTGCCCGGTCTTGGCGTCCAGCGCGATCAGCCGCCCGTCGATGGTCCCGAGGTAGACGCGGCCCTTCCAGACGGCGACGCCGCGATTGACGACGTCGCAGCAGGCGTTGAAGCCCTTCGCCCCCTCGACCTTCGGATCGAACGCCCAGAGCGCCTTGCCGGTCCGCGCATCGAAGGCGTAGGCCTTGGACCAGGCGGTGGTGGTGTAGAGCACGCCGTCGACCATCAGGGGCGTCGCCTCCTGACCACGGTCGGTGTCGAACTGGGCGTACCAGGCGAGGCCGAGCTGGCCGACGTTGCCGGCGTTGACCTGGTCGAGCGGACTGAACCGCTGCTCGGAATAGCCCTTGCCGTAGGTGAGCCACTCGGCGTTGGCGTCGGCCGCGGCGATGCGCGCGCCGTCCACATGGCCGGCTTCCGGAGCCCTCTGGCAGGCCGCCAGCGTGATCGCGAGCGCCAGCCCCGCCGCAACGGTGATGATCCTCATGTCGCCTCCCCGTGGCCTTTGGCGGCCTTGGGACGACGTTAGGCCCGGACAGCGAGGCCGGGCAAGCCGGCCCCCACGTCAAGCGTGGGGGCCGGATCGCGGCCTAGTAGCGGCGGTTGTTGTAGCCGTAGCGGTCGCCGTCGCTCCGCTCCCAACGGATGCGGGCGGCGAGCTGGTCGAACCGGCGGTCCAGCTCGGCCATCTCCTGCGGGCTGTAGCCGCCGCGGCGGAAGCGCATGTCCATCCGCAGCACGTCGTTGAACTCGGCGCGCAGGCGGGCGGCCTCGGCGCCGGTCAGTTGGCCGTTCCGCAGGCCCTGCTCGATGCGGCGGTCGAGCTGCGCCTTGCGGCGCTCCACCGGCACCCAGCTCCCCGAGTTGTCGGTCCAGCCGCGGCCGCCGAACCAGCCCATCTCGCCGTCGCGCCGGTTGTCGCGGACGCGCATGGTCAGCATGTCGAACCGCCGGTCTAGGTCCTGGCGCTCCCAGGCGCTCAGGCCGCCGGCCCGGTAGCGGCCCTCGAGGTTGGTCAGGTCGCGGAACTCGGCGCGCAGGGACATCGCCTCGGAGCGCGACAGCTCGCCGGTGCGCACGCCCGCGTCGATGCGGTCGTCGAGCCGCGCCTGCCGCTCGTTGATGGACATCCAGGGCTGCGCCGTCGCCGCGCCGGCGCCCAGCGCCAGGACCGCGCCGGCCATCAGCGCCAGCCGGAATTGCTTCGTCATCGGGTCTCTCCTTCTCGTGTCGATCCCCGGACCGCCAACCCCTGGCGGCTGTCACAACTCGCAAGGCGCAGATTTGGTTCGCCTTTGTTGAAGCCCGGCCGTGAACCCGGCGGCGCTTTGCGGTGTTTAGGGTCGTCCGAGGATGGAGACCTTGAAGGTGATGACCCGGCTGAACGTCCCCCTGGTGGCGGCCCTGATGGCCGGCGCGGCCCTGGCCGCTGGGCCCGCGTCCGCCGAGATCAACCCCGGCCAGCAGGAGGGCCTGGGCCTCACCGCCCGCAACGTGCCCGACCTGCTCAAGAAGGCCCAGACCGACCCCTACACCGCGACCACCTGCGAGGCCGCCTACCAGGAGGTGGCCCAGCTCGACCAGATTCTCGGCCCCGACGCCGACGAGCCCGAGGCCGAGAAGAGCCAGGCCGGCAACCTCCTGATGAAGGGCGCGCGCAGCCTGATCCCCTACCGCGAGGTGTTCCGGATGGTCACCGGCGTGGACCGCAAGGAGCGCGAGCTCGCCGAGGCCGCCATGGCCGGCTGGGCGCGGCGCGGCTACCTGAAGGGCTATCTTCGCGACCAGTGCTCCGGCAACCACACGATCGCCTCGGCCGAGCCGGCCGCCCAGCCCGCAGCGGCCGTCGCGCCGGCGCCGGAGCCGGCCGTGGCGCCGACCGTGCAGCAGGTCAGCGGAGCGGACGTGGCGGATGTGGGCGCCGGGCCGGCGGATACGGCCCTGGTCGCCGAGGGTTCGCCGGCGGCTGAGAGCACCGCGACCCTGGCCGCGGCGCAAGCCGAAGTTAACCCCTAGCGTTAACCCCTGATTCGGGTCTCCGAAACTCGGCCTTTACCGCCTGCCTGTATCAATTCGGGTCAGAAACAAGCGTCGTCCAGAAGAGACGAGCATCCGATCCAGGTGGGTACTCTCCTATGTCCAAGACGGTTCTCGTCGTCGATGACGACCCGACGCAACGTCGGCTGATCCAGGCGGTCCTGGAGCGCGAAGGCTTCGCGGTCGTCCATGCCGAAAGCGGCGACGACGCCCTGTCCAAGCTGGGCGCCGGGGCCAAGGCCGACGTCGTGCTGCTGGACCTGGTGATGCCCGGCATCTCCGGCCAGGACACCCTGGCCGAGATGCGCGCGCGCGGCTTCAACCAGCCGGTCATCGTGGTCACCGCCACCGGCGGGATCGACACCGTCGTCTCGGCCATGCAGGCCGGCGCCGTCGACTTCTTCGTCAAGCCCGCCGCTCCCGAGCGGATCATTGTTTCGATCCGCAACGCGCTCTCCATGGGCGCGCTGAAGGGCGAGGTGGACCGGCTGAAGAAGCACGCCAACGGCCGCACCACCTTCGACGACCTGATCGGCGCCTCGCCGGCCATGACCATGGTCAAGCGCCTGGGCGAGCGGGCGGCGAAGTCCGGCATCCCGGTGCTGATCACCGGCGAGAGCGGGGTCGGCAAGGAGGTCATCGCCCGCGCGGTGCACGGCTCGTCCGACCGCGCCGGCAAGCCGTTCGTGGCCGTGAACTGCGGCGCCATCCCCGAGAACCTCGTGGAGTCGATCCTGTTCGGCCACGAGAAGGGCAGCTTCACGGGCGCCACCGACAAGCACCTTGGCAAGTTCCAGGAAGCCAACGGCGGCACCCTCTTCCTCGACGAGGTGGGCGAGCTGCCGCTCGACATCCAGGTCAAGCTGCTCCGCGCGCTGCAGGAAAGCGAAATCGATCCGATCGGCTCGAAGCGCTCGATCAAGGTCGACGTGCGGATCGTCTCGGCCACCAACCGCGACCTCTCGCAGGCAGTCGCCGAGGGGCGGTTCCGCGAGGACCTGTTCTACCGGCTGAACGTCTATCCGATCGAGGCCCCGGCGCTCCGCGAGCGCAAGGAGGACATCCCGGCGCTCGTCGACGCCTTCGTGCGCCGGTTCAACGTCGAGGAAGGCAAGTCCGTGGTGGGCGCCGCGCCCGAGACCATGGCCTTCCTCACTTCCTACGACTGGCCCGGCAACGTTCGTCAGCTCGAGAACGCGGTCTATCGCGCCATCGTGCTCGCCGACGCGCCCTACCTCGCCCCGCACGACTTCCCGGCGATCTCCGGCGTCGCCGCCCCGCCCCCCGAAGCCGCGGCCACGGTGCAGCCGGTGGCCACCGCCATGCCGCAGCCGCTCCCCACCGCCCAGCAGCTCATGGCCGAAATGCCGAAGGACGCGCCGGTCCGCATCCTCGACGAGCGCGGCCACCTGCGGACCCTGGAGGAGATCGAGCGCGACCTCATCCAGCTCGCCATCGGCATCTACGCCGGCCACATGAGCGAGGTGGCCCGCCGCCTCGGCATCGGGCGCTCGACGCTCTACAGGAAGGTCAAGGAACAGGGCCTCGAGGACGTCGTCGAGCAGGTGGCGGCGCAGGGCTGACGGCTATTCGTCCGCCTTGGGCTTCCGGCGGAAGCCCTTGCCGCGGGACATGGGCTTCTTCTCGCCCTTGGCCTTGGCGGCGATCTCCTTGAGCTTGACGGTCTGCATGACCGAGAGCGCCTCGCCGCGGGCGCCCTTCTCCGGGTCGCCGAACGCGCGGCCGTAGGTCTTCACGCGCTCGGTGACGCTGCCGAGGAATTCGCCCTCCCAGTCGGAGAGCTCGACGCCCGCCTTATCGGCGGTCCGGCGGGCGCGTTTGAGGGCGTTGAGGGCGGCGCGCTTGGCGGCCGCCCGCTGCGCCTCGAAGGGCGAAGGTGGCGCCTTCTTCCTCAAATCTCTCCGATCGCCGAGAGGTAGAGGTCGAGGATGGCCTCTTCCTCCTGCCGCTTGGCGCGGTCCTGCTTCCGGATGCGGATCACCTTGTTGATGATCTTCACGTCGAAGCCGTTCCCCTTGGCCTCGGCCTTCACTTCCTTGATCTGCTCGGAGATCTCCGCCTTCTCCTGCTCGAGGCGCTCGATACGCTCGATGATGCTCTTGAGCTGGCCCTGGGCCGTGGCGTTCAGAACGTCGGAGTGGGCGGAAGCGTCGTCGGCCATGGTTCAGCTCTACAGAAGTCGGGGGTTGCCGGAAAGCGGCGGAACCTAGCGGCCTCACCTGCCCCTGTCACGGGCGCCTTGAACCTTGACTTCCGCCCTCGCGTTGAGGCGGATCGCCGCGGAGGGATCATGTCCGACGACACGAAGAAACGGCCGACCCAGGCCGAGGCCGAAGCCGCGGTCCGCACCCTGATCGAATGGGCCGGCGACGACCCCGAGCGCGAGGGCCTACTGGAAACGCCGAAGCGGGTGGCCAAGGCCTACCGCGAGCTGTTCGCCGGCTACGACGTCGATCCGCGCGAGTACCTGGCGCGAACCTTCGACGAGGTCGGCGGCTACGACGAGCTGGTGGTCCTGCGCGACATCCCGGTGGTCAGCATGTGCGAGCACCACATGCTGCCGTTCCTGGGCAAGGCGCACGTGGGCTACCTGCCCGACCGCCGGGTGGTGGGGATCTCGAAGCTGGCCCGCGTCGTCCACGGCTTCGCGCGGCGCATGCAGATCCAGGAGAAGCTCACCGCCCAGGTGGCCGAGGCGATCCAGGACATCCTGCAGCCCAAGGGGGTGGGCGTGGTCATCGTGTCGGAGCACAGTTGCATGACCATGCGCGGGGTGAACACGCCCGGCACCCGCCTGACGACCAGCCACCTCCTGGGCGGCGTCCGCGATGACCCACGCACCCGGCAGGAGTTCTTCGAGCTGGTGCGCAGCGGCCCCGGCTGAGAGCGGACCGGCCACAGCCGGCCTGACCGTCGACATGCGCCAGGAACCGGTCGGTGTCCGCCGGTTCCTGTCGGTCTTCTCACAAGATTGAGTGCGGACCGGCGCCGTGGACGCCGGTCGGCCCGGCGCTTAGCCCTGCTTGGCTTTGAAGCGCGGGTCGGTCTTGTTGATGATGTAAACCCGGCCCTTGCGGCGCACGAGCTTGCAGTCGCGGTGGCGAGTCTTGAGCGACTTGAGCGAGCTTCTGACCTTCATGACCTTGGTTCCGGGCGTGGCGGACGCGCCGCGTCCTTAAGTTCAACAAAGAGCGGGCGCATATACGGGGAGGTCCGGCAGGAGTCAACGCTTCGGGCCCTGACGGCGTTTTGATGATGGGCCGGACTCGCGGGCTCGCTAGACTCCGAATCGATGCGACGCAGATATTCCCTCCTCGCCCTCTATGTCCTCGCCGGGTGCGCCAGCCCCGCCAACAAGCCGCTGCTGCCCACGCCCGGCGCGCCGCCGCCGCCCGCGCCGGCCCCGGCCCCCGCCCCGCAGCCGGTCACGCCGCCCACCGTCTCCGGCGACCAGGTGTTCGACGCCTGGGCCTCGGAGTTCTACGACCGGGCGCTCAAGGCCGGCGTCAGCCGCGCCGTGCTGGACCGCGAGCTCAAGGGGCTGACGCCGGACCCCAGCGTCGGCCGGCTCGACAGCCGTCAGCCGGAGTTCTCCAAGCCGATCTCCGAGTACCTGAAAGGCGTGGTCACCGGCTCGCGCGTCACCATCGGCCAGCAGCGCCGCAGCGCCGCCTACTTCGACCCGATCGAGCAGACCTACGGCGTCCCGCGCGAGATTCTGATGGGCGTCTGGGCGCTGGAGAGCGGCTACGGCG
This sequence comes from Phenylobacterium sp., assembly GCF_041913825.1. Taxonomy (GTDB): domain Bacteria; phylum Pseudomonadota; class Alphaproteobacteria; order Caulobacterales; family Caulobacteraceae; genus Phenylobacterium. The sequence goes on along the minus strand of NZ_JAYSEO010000021.1, from coordinate 73,627 downwards.
CGATCCAGGGCGACAACGACGTGATCCGCTCCCTGGCGACGCTCGCCGCCCAGGGCCGCCGCCGGACCTGGGCCGAGGGCGAACTGATCGCCGCCCTGAAGATCATCCAGTCCGGCGAGCATCCGCGCTCGCGGTTGAGAGGGTCCTGGGCGGGCGCCATGGGCCAGACCCAGTTCATCCCCACCACCTTCGCCTCCACCGCCGTGGACCACGACGGGGACGGCCGGCGCGACATCTGGGGCTCGGCGCCCGACGCGCTCGCCTCGGCGGCCAACCTGCTGGCCAAGGCGGGCTGGGTGCGCGGCCAGAGCTGGGCCCGGGAGGTCACCGTCCCAGCCGGGTTCGACTGGAGCCTGACCGAGGGGCCGCGCGAGGCTCCGGCCTGGTGGGCCGAGCGCGGCGTCACCCGCGCCGACGGCCTGCCCTGGACCGAGACCGACCAGACGGCCAAGGCTCAGCTCGTGGCCCCCACCGGGGCCGGCGGGCCGGCCTTCCTGCTGTTCCCGAACCACTTCGTGATCCGGCGTTACAACAACTCGATCTCCTATGCCCTCGGCGTCGGAATGCTGGCCGACCGGATCGCCGGCCAGGGGGAGCTGGTCCGCGCCTGGCCCGCGGAGACGCCGCTGTCGCTGGCCGACCGCATGACCGCCCAGCGGGCGCTGGCGGCGCTCGGCTTCGATCCGGGCGCGCCGGACGGCGTCGTCGGGATGGGCACGCGCACGGCGCTGCGCAACTGGCAGAAGGCCCGCGGCCTGACGGCGGACGGCTACCTCTCGCCGGAGATGGTGGCGCGCCTGCGCAACGAGGCGGAGGCGCAGGGCCTCGGCGCGAGCTAGGGCTTCGGCGGCGGCTCGGCCGGCCAGCCCTGCTTGACCACCACGCTGGTGGCCTTGCCGTCGGGCCTGGGCATGAAGCTGATCTCCACCGGCCGGTCCTCGCCGCAGGCGCGGATCAGCCAGCGCTCGCTCCAGATGCCGGACTTCAGCAGCGTGGTCTCGGTGACCTCGGTGTCCACCAGCTCGAAGGGCTTCTCGCCGGGCTCGCACGTGGGCGCCGGCGGCGCGAGCTGGATGGCCTGCAGCGCCGACTGGACCGCATCGTGCTGCTGCACCGGCGTCGTGAGGGTGTCGCCCCAGAACATCGGCGCCATGACCCAGCGCCCGTCGGTCTGGCGGATGACCAGGATGTTGTCGCGCCGGGGCTGGGTCCCGCAGCCCTCCACCCGCAGGTGCTCCTTATATACGCCGGCGTCGGCGCGGACGGGATCCCCGTCCTTCGCGCCCATGACCGAGGCCGCCGTGCCGAGCCGGGTCTGGCCGAGCGACACCACCTTGGCGTCCGGCCCGCAGGCCGCGCCGTTCCGCTGGGCCGCAAGGCCGAGCACGGTGGCGGCGAGCTGGTTGGAATAGGCCTCTTGCGCGCCCCGAGGCACGAGGTCGGCGGGGCGGGCGGCGAGCGCGGAAACGGCGGCGAGGGCGGCGATCAACATGGCGGCATCCTAACCCGCCGCCGGGCCGAATTCAGGCGCGCGGCGGCCTTGCGGCGTTAGGGCGCGCCGCCCTCGTCCGATTTCTCGATGGTCGCCATGGTCGCCATCTCTCGGGTGGCGGGCTTGGGGTCGGCGTTGCGCAATTGGGTGTTGCGGAAGGCGTAGACCAGCAGGCCGGCCATCAGCAGGGTGTTCAGGATGAAGGGCGCCGAGCCGAGGTGCTGGTAGAGCCAGACGAACAGGGGCGCGAGCACCACGTTCACCCCGTTCACCGCCGCGATCGCGCCCGCCACCCGCGCCTGCTCGTCCATACCCACGGCGATGGAGGAGCCGGCGGTGAAGCCCGGCCGGGCGAAGCCGAAGCCCAGGCTCGACAGCGCGTAGCCGGCCACCACGAGGTAGTAGTCGGGCGCGAAGGCGACGATCAGGTTGCCGGCCGCGGCCACGGCCACGCCCCACCGCAGCAGTTGGCGCGGGGTCATCTCGAACATCCGGATGATGCCCCACTGGGCGAGCAGCCCCGCGCAGGCGCCGAACATCATGGCGATTGAGATCGAGAACTGCGCCTGGATCGGCGAGACGCCCAGCTTGTCGATGATCAGGAAGCCGAGCGTCTGGGCCTGCGCGGTCTGGCAGGTGGCGACGATGAAGCCGTAGAGCAGGAAAGGCGTGACCCGCGGATCGCGCCACATGGGCCGCTCACGCTTCGCCCCGCCCACCACCGGGCGCTTCGGACGCCGGGCCTCGGCCGGGACCGGCGTCTCGGGCAGCAGCCGCCAGACCACCGCCAGCATGGCCAGGGCGATCAGGCCGAAGGTGAACAGCGGCCCCGCTAGGCCGAGCACCGGGATGCGCGTGAACAGCGGCGCCAGGAAGGGCCCGATGACCGTGCCGAGCCCGAAGGCGCCGGCCAGGCTGGCCATGGCCTGGGTGCGTTGCTCGAGCGGCGTGCGCTCGGCCACATAGGCCTGGGTCGCCGGGTTGGAGGCCGCGCCGAACAGGCCGAACAGCGCCCGCGCCAGCAGGAACAGGACAAAGATGGTCAGCGACGGCGCCCAGTGGCGGAGGCCCGCGCTCACCACCACGCCGCAGAGGATCATCGAGACCAGGAAGCCGGTCAGGCCCACCATCATCAGCGGCTTGCGGCCGTAGCGGTCGGAGGCCCGCGCCCAGGCCGGCGACGAGGCCGCCCAGAGCAGCGCCGAGAGCGAGAAGATCGCCGCCACCATCGGGTCGGGGATGCCGATCTCCCGCCCGATCGCCGGCAGCACCGAGATCAGGCCCGTGTTCCCCATGGCGGTCGCCAGCGACACGCCGAAGATGATCACGAACGACCGGCGGGGCAGCCCGCTGGCGGAAGACGCGGAGGAAGCCATCTTCCCCGGCTTAAGCGGCTTGGCGTCCGGCGGCAAACCCGAAAGCCGCACACCGGCCATTAAGCATTAACCGCCATCTTCGCGGCGACGACGGGGACCCGCGAAGTATGTTTCAGATCATCGGCATCGTGCTGCTGTTCGCCCTGGTGTTCGGCAGCTACCTGATCTCGGGCGGCAACCTGGGCGTGATCCTGCACGCCCTGCCCCACGAGATGATGGCCATCGGCGGGGCGGGCGTCGCCAGCTTCCTGATCGCCAACTCAATGCCGGTCATCAAGGGCACGCTCGGCGGCTTCTCCAAGGTGTTCGGCGGACCGAAGTGGAAGGCCTCCGACTATCGCGACCTGCTGAGCCTGCTGTTCCTGCTCACCAAGACCATGAAGTCCAAGGGCGTGATCGCCCTGGAAAGCCATATCGAGAACCCGAAGGAGAGCACGATCTTCTCGCGGTTCCCGAAGATCACGAAGGACCACTTCGCGGTCGACTTCATCTGCGACACGCTGCGCATGATGACCATGAACCTGGAGGATCCCCACCAGGTCGAGGACGCCATGGAGAAGCAGCTCGAGAAGCATCACCACGAGGGCCTCGGCCCTGCGCACGCGCTGCAGAACCTGGCCGACGCCCTGCCCGCGCTCGGGATCGTCGCCGCCGTGCTGGGCGTCATCAAGACCATGGGCGCGATCACCGAGCCGCCGGAAGTGCTGGGCGAGATGATCGGCTCGGCGCTCGTCGGCACCTTCCTCGGCGTGTTCCTGGCCTACGGCCTGGTGGGCCCGATGGCCACGCGCATGAAGGAAGTGGTCGAGGAGGAAGGCTCCTTCTACAAGATCATCCAGGCGGTGCTCGTGGCCCACCTGCACGGCAACGCCGCCCAGATCTCGGTGGAGATCGGCCGTGGCAACGTGCCCTCCGGCGCCCAGCCCAGCTTCCTCGAGCTGGAAGAGGCCCTGAACGCGATCCCCAACGAGGCCTGAGCCTCGCAAAATGTGATCACGAACCCGTGAACCCGCGGGTTGCCGGACCCGCGAAGCAGCGCATAGTCGCATCCGCGTCCGGGGCGCTCCGCAACGGCCCTGCGCGACGCGATCACACGTGGACAAGGGGTAACAGGGACATGACTGCCGAACTGCTCCGCAAGCTGGCCATCGCCGGCGCCGCCGTCGCCGCCCTCGCGGTGGCCGCCTGCTCGAAGCCGGCCGAGAACACCGAGGCCGCCGCCGAGACCACGACGGAAGCTCCGGCCGCCGCGCCGGCCGACGCCGCCGCGGCCGACGCCGCCGCGGCCGCCGCCGCCCCGGCCACGGATCCCGCCGCCGCCGGCGCGATGGCTCCCGCCGCCGACCCGGCCGCCGCCGGCGCGACCACCACCGCCCCGGCCGCCGCGCCGACCGGCGAAGCCGCGCCGCACTAAGCGGCGCGCGCATCACGCGCTATGGAGGGGCGCCCCCGGGGGGGCGGCCCTCTTGCTATGTGGGAGCCATGACCGACACGCCGGCCGCCGAAGACAGCCCGCTCGCCTGGGGCGAGGACGGTCAGCCGCGCTCGCGGCTGTTCGGCGACGTCTACTTCTCCACGGAGGACGGCCTGGCGGAGACCCGCGCCGTGTTCCTGCAGGGCTGCGGCCTGCCGGACGCCTGGGCCGGGCGCCGGCGCTTCGTGGTGGGCGAGCTGGGCTTCGGCACCGGGCTCAACATCCTGGCCCTGCTCGACCTCTGGCGCCGCCATCGCCCGCCGGGCGGCGTGCTGCACGTCTTCAGCGTCGAGGCCTTTCCGATCACCGCCGCCGAGGCGGGCCGCGCCCATGCCCGCTGGCCCGAGCTTGCTGAGGTGGCGCGCCTGCTGGTCGCCCGATGGCCCGGCCGCGCCCGCGGCCTGCACCGCGTGGACCTGCCCGAGCTCGGCGCCGTGCTCGACCTCGCCGTCCTCGACGTGCGCGAGGCGCTGGCGGGCTGGTCCGGCCTGGCCGACGCCTGGTTCCTGGACGGCTTCTCCCCGGCCCTGAACCCGCAGATGTGGGGCGAGGACGTGATGGCCCTGGTGGGCGCCCGCTCCGCCCCCGGCGCCCGCGCCGCGACCTTCACGGTGGCCGGTCACGTCCGCCGCGCCCTGGCCGCCGCGGGGTTCGCGGTGGAGAAGCGCCCCGGCTTCGGCCGCAAGCGCGAGCGGCTGGAGGCCCGGCGGCCCGGCCAGGCGGCCGATCCTGCGGCGTACCGGGTGGCGGTCGTCGGCGGCGGGATCGCCGGCGCCGCGGCGGCCCGCGCCGTGCGCGCCCTGGGCGGCGAGGCGGTGCTGCTGGAGGCCGAGCGCCTGGGGGCCGGCGGCTCCGGCAACCCCGCCGGCCTGGTTACGCCCCGCCTGGACGCCGGCGGCGGCCCCCCGGCCGCCCTGTTTGCCCAGGCCTTCGCCCGGGCCGTAGCGCTCTACGAGGCGGAGACGCCGGACGCCATCCTCGCCCGGGGGGTGCTGCAACTCGCCGCCGGCGAGCGGGACGCCGGACGGTTCGAGCGGATCGCGGCCTCCGACCTCTTCGAACCCGGCGCCCTGCGAATGCTCTGCGCCGACGAAGCCGCCGCGCGGCTGGGCGAGCCCGCGCCGGCCGCGCTGTCGCAGGAGACGGCGCTGGCCATCGAGCCCGCCGTGGCCCTGGCCGCCTGGGCGGGCGAGACGCGGCAGGCCGAGGTGGCCGCCCTCGAGCCATCCCCGGAGGGCTGGCGCCTGCGCGACCCCGCCGGCGCCGAGATCCTGCAGGCCGACGCCGTGATCCTGGCGGCGGGCCTTCCGTCCGCGCGGCTGGCGGGCGGGCCGCCGCTGTCGCCCGTGCGCGGCCAGGCGAGCTGGGCCAAGGTGGAGACGCGCACGCCGCCGGTCGCCTGGGGCGGCTACGCCCTGCCCACGCGGGAGGGCCTGCTGTTCGGCGCCACGCACGACCGGGGCGACGCCGGCCTGGAGGTCCGGGACGCCGACCACGCCCGCAACCTCGCCACCCTCGCCGCGGCCCTGCCGGGGCTGGCGGCGCGGGTCGAGGGCCTGGCGCTGGCCGGGCGCGCCGCGGTGCGCGCCGTCACACCCGACCGCCTGCCGCTCGCCGGGGCAGCGGACGGGGGCGCGCCGGGTCTCTTCCTGCTCACCGGGTTTGGCTCGCGCGGGCTCTCCTGGGCGCCGCTGCTGGCCGAGCACGTGGCCGCCCTGGCGCTCGCCGCGCCTTCGCCCCTGCCGCACGGCCTGGCGACCCTGGTGGACCCCGCGCGCTTCCGTCTGCGGGCGGAACGCCGCGGCGCTTCCTGAGCCGCGCGCCGCGGCCTATATGTCGGGCGCTTCGGGGGACGCCCAAAGAGGGACCGAAGATCAATGACTTCGAAGATTCTATGGGCGGCGCCGCTCGCCGCCCTGGCGCTCTCCGCGGCCGCGCCGCAGATCGCCGGCGCCCGTTCGCCCGCCCAGCCCGACGCAAAGGCCGCCAAGCCCCAGCGGAGCTGCTTCTGGGCGCGCAACGCCAACAACTTCGCCGCGGTCGACGACCGCGTGGTGAACGTCCGGGTCGGCGTGCGCGACGTCTACCAGTTCGAGCTGTTCGGGACCTGCCCCGAGATCGACTGGGCCCAGGGCATCGCCCTGGTCTCGCGCGGCTCGTCCTCGATCTGCTCGGGCCTTGACGCCGAGATCGTGGCGTCGAGCTCCATCGGGCCGCAGCGCTGCACGGTGCGCAACATCCGCAAGCTGACCGAGGCCGAGGTGGCGGCACTGCCGCCGAAGGCGAAGCCCTGAAAGGAAAGGGGCGCCGGCCCTGCGGCCGACGCCCCCGATCCGCGATCCAGCGTCGCCTAGAACTTCTTGGCGAATCCGATCTCGAACACCCGGCCCAGCGGATTGCCCTGGGTCAGGTCGTAGTTGTACGGCGAGGGCACGTACGGCGGGTCCTCGTTGAAGACGTTCTGGATGCTCGCGGTGATCACCGTGTCCCAGGGCGCCTCCCACCGCGCGATCACGTCGTGCTGCCAGTAGTCGTCCGACTTGCCGACGGCTTCCAGGCGGCGGCCGCCGCAGGCGTTGGTCGGGCAGGCCTGGCCGGCCGCCGGGATGGTGGTGGCGGACGCGTCGGGCACGGTGATGAAGAAGGGCGAGCCGAACGCCGGCGAGGTGCCTTCGGCATAGCGCGCCTGCCAGCGGAGCGTCAGCGGCCCCTTCCGGAAGGTGGCGAAGCCGTTCCCCTTCAGCTCCGGGTAGGAGAAGAAGTCGTTCAGCACGTCCGACAGGCCAGCCCGGTCTTCTTCCGGCGCGATGCTGATGGCCGAGTCCTCGAGCAGCGGGATGGCGCCGCGCTTGTACTCGATCAGGTAGGTGAGCTCGGCGCCCACCGACCAGCTCGCGTCCAGCAGGCCTTCCCAGTCGTACTGCGCACGGAACTCCAGGCCGGAGGTGTCGGTGTCCGGCCCGTTGACGAAGAAGCTGCGCAGCCGGGCCACGTTGCCGGCCCCGCAGGCCCCGGCGAATGTGAACCTGGCCTGCAGCGACGCGTAGGCGGGGTTGCCGCACAGCGCGCTGGAGCCGGCCGGGAACATGGTCGCGTAGAGGCGCGACCCGCTCTCCTCGATGATCTCGTCCTTGAACTTGAAGTTGAAGTAGTCGAGCGTCGCCGAGAAGCCACCCAGTTCGACGATCGCGCCCACGTTGAAGGTGTCCGCGGTCTCCGGCTTGAGATTCGGGTTGCCGCAGCTCTGGAAGGCCCGATAGGCCGAACCCAGCACCCGCACCCCGTTGTTGCAGCTCGAGGAGGTGAGCCCCGGACCGGGCGCCCGGAAGGTGGTGCTTGCGCTGCCGCGCAGCGCCAGGAAGTCGGCCACCTGCCACCGCACCGCGATTTTCGGGTTGGTCGTCGAGCCGATGTTGCCCTGGTACGCCTCGTGCCGGATGGCGAAGTTGACGTTCAGGGCGTCGGTGATCGGGAACTGGATCTCCCCGAACACCGCCTTCACGTTGGCGTCGTCGTCGCGGTCGCTGTTGGAGCCGAAGAAGATCAGCGGGCCGCTCTCGTCGGCGCAGGCCGCGCGGTCCGGGCACGGGTTCTCGTCGGCGTTGAAGAGGGCGCCGTACTTCCGGAGCTCGCGGTTGTAGCGGTACTGGGCGCCGGCCGCCCAGGCGATGGGACCGCCGCCGAGCTCGATGCCGGTCTCGCCGGAGAACACCGCGTCCAGCACCAGGATCTGATTGGTGAGCACGTTGGTGTAGTTGCCGTAGAGCCACTGCAGGACCTGCGGATCGTTCGCGACCGCCGGGTTGAAGAAGGGGTTCGGCTGGCCGTTCACGGCGCTCGACGCCACCCCGTTGGTGAACGGGTTGAAGAAGTAGCAGCCCAGCGCCGCATTGCCGGCCCCGGTCGTGAAGTTGGCCGTCTCCGCCGCGGTGCAGCCGCCCGGATCGTCGGCCTTGGCGCCGAAGCCGCGCAGGGCGAGCTGCAGGTTCCGGACAAGCAGGTCGTTGGTGTTGGTGGTGTTCTTCTGCTCCATGTAGGTGACGGCGGTGTCGTAGTTGATCCCGCCGAAGATCGAGCCCTTGAACCCGCCGCTGATGCGGAAGGCGTCGTTCACGATGGTCTGGTGATCGGCCTTGTCCGGATTGGTGGGATGGCCGCCGAAGGCGATGGCCCGCCAGCCGAGCTGGACGATGTCGACCCCCCGAGCGCCGCCGGGGGCGCCGGGCTGGGCGCCGGTGGGGGCGAAGGCGCCGGCGCGGATCGCGGCGCACTCGGCCGGCGTCAGCGGCGAGCGGCAATCGTTGATCAGGGCCAGGAAGCCGGGGTTGTTCACCGGCACGTTGAACGGCACCGCCAGGTTGGGGCCGCTGGGCGCGCTCGGCGAGAAGGAGGTGCCGCCCACCGACACCGGCGAGGGATACTGGGCGGTGAGGTTGGCCGGCGACAGCCGCTGCATGGGCGTGTCGTTCCGGGCCCAGGCGACCTCGCCGTGGAAGGCCACGTTCTCCGAGAGGTCGAAGTTGACCTCGCCGTAGAGCTGGTAGTGGTCCTCCTCGTTCACCAGGTCGTTGAAGTTGGAGAACTGGAACCGGCAGGTCGTCGCCGTGCCCGAGGTGGCCGGGAGCTGCGGTCCGACCGGCACGGCGAAGGCCACCGTGGCGGCCTGGTTCGGCTGGCCGGCCAGCGGGTTCTGGTAGGTGATGGAGCGGGTGAGCGTGCCGCCCAGCTCCTCACACCCGTTGTCGCGGAACGGCGTCGCGCCGGCCACGAAGAAGCCGGGGTTGGACGCGCCGGTGAAGCCCGCCGCGCCGGACGAGCCCGCGAAGTCGAACGGGCGGAGCGCGAAGTCCCGCTCGTGGATGTCGAGCCGCGACCGGTGCCGGTAGCCGGCGGTCAGCAGCACGTTGCCGTTGTCGAAGGTCTTGCCCCAGGCGAGGTTCGCGTTCCAGTCGCCGTCCGAGCCGTCGATGAAGGCGTACTCGCCGTCGGCCTCGAGGCCGTCGAGGTTGCGGCGGGTGATGAAGTTCACCACGCCGCCGATAGCGTCAGAGCCGTAGGTGGCCGCGGCCCCGTCCTTCAGGATCTCGATCCGGCCCACAGCAGCCGTCGGGATGAAGTTCAGGTTCGCGCCGCCGCCCTGGAAGGCCGGGATCGGGCTGTCCGCCAGTCGCCGGCCGTTCATCAGAACCAGGGTGCGCGCGGCGCCGAAGCCGCGCAGGTTGATCGTCGCGGTGCCCGCGCCGCCATTGTAGCGGTTGGACTCGCCCAGCGACGCCTGCGAGGCGGTGATCGTCTTCACGAGCTGGACCACCGTCGGCGAGCCCTGCTCGGCGAGGTCTTCCGTCGAAAGGACGTCGACCGGCAGCGCCGCGTCCTCGGGGGTGCCGGCGATGAATGAGCCGGTGACCACCACCTCCTCGACTTCGGTGCTGCTGGGGGTCTGCGCCAGGGCCGGCAGGACCGCCCCGAGGGTAATGGCGACGGCCAGCGCGGAGCCGCCGCAGAGTTGTCTGCGTCTCATAATGTTTCCTCCCCGTCGGAGGCCTCGCCCCCGTCTGGCGCGGGGACTTTGAGGCCGCTGAACGGAGGGGATCATCCGGCAGCATTGCCGCAGCCGTCCAGAGGGTTTTTCGGCTTCGAAACATTGCAATGCCTGGCAGGCGCCCATTCTGGGTCGAAGCGGCGACGGCTTTGATCTTGCTCGACTTTCTTCGCTCAGCCTGCCGGCGAAGCATACCTGGGCTTCGACGCCTGGATCAGCGACGGCTGCTCCAGCAACGTACCGATATTTCGAAAACACACACCTCTGGAGCGGGCAAAAGCCGCATACCGTCGGATCGGTTATCGCCGATCAGCGTGATCTGTTGCAGAAATGCCGCCATCGCCGGAAAGCGAACGGGCGCCGCCGCCTCGGCGACGCCCGTCCCATCTCAGCCCCGGCTCAGAAGCGCTTGGTGACGCTCAGCTTGAAGTTCCGGCCGAGCGGCGTGGCCGTGAACGGGTCGTAGCCCAGGTCGAGCCGTGCGAACGGCGGGTCCTGGTCGAAGACGTTGTCGACGTCGAGCACGATGGTCGTGTCCCACGGCGCCTGCAGGCGGTAGGTGAAGTCCACCGTGGTGAACGCGCCGATCTTGCGGCCCCGGTTCGACCGGAGCTGGCTCGCGCCGGTCGCCGTGGGCAGGGCGTTCGGCGGGAACGGAGAGGCGCGCTGGTCGACGTAGCCGGCGATGTGGTTCACCTGGACCCGGAAGTTGTGCGGGCCGGTGGAGTATTCGGCGAAGGCGTGGCCCTTCCAGTCCGGCACCGGCACGATCTGGGTCTGGTAGTTCAGGTAATTCACGCCCTCGAACGCCGGGGAGACCACCACGCCCTCCACCGTCGTCGCTTCGACGCTGTACTCCAGGGTGTAGGTGAGCGTCGCGCCCACCGCCGCCGAGCCGCCCCAGATGTCGTCCACCCGGTAGTTGGCCAGGATGTCGACGCCGTTGGTCTTCACCGCCGGCCCGTTCACCCAGAAGGTGCGGATGCGCGACAGGTTCGCCACCGAGCAGGTCCCGCCGGCGCCGAACACGAAGCGGCTCTGCAGGGCCGCGAGCGCCGGGTTTCCGCAGTTGCCGGTGCCCGTCCCCGTGGGGAACAGGGTCTGGAAGATGCCCCCCACCGGCTCGGTGACCAGCGGATTGTCGAAGTCGAAGCTCCAGTAGTCCACGGTCGCCGAGAAGCCGCCGCTGCGGGCGATCAGGCCGACGCTGTAGGTGGTCGCCTCCTCGGGCTCGAGCTGCGGGTTGCCGATGATGTCCACCGCCCGGAAGGCGCCGCCGAGGAACTGCAGCGAGGTCACCTGGCCGGGGTCGAGCTGGGTCAGGGGCGGGGCGCGGAAGGTGGTGCCGACGGTGCCGCGCACGGCGAACAGGTCCGAGAGCTGCCAGCGCACCGAGAGCTTCGGATTGAAGGTGGAGCCCACCTCGCCGCCGTAGTCCTCGTAGCGGGCGGCGAGCTGCGCCTGTATGCGATCCGTGAACGGCAGGCTGATCTCGGTGAACGCCGCCCAGACGTCGCCCTTCAGGTCGGCCGGCGTCGCGCCGCCCAGGAACAGGAACGGCCCATTGCGCACCGTGCAGTTCGTCGCGCCGTTGACCGGCGTGTCGATGCAGGGCGTGACGGTGAGGTCGGTGAGGGCGTCGTACTTCGCCTCGTACCAGTCCTTGCGGTACTGCACCCCCGCCGCCCAGCCGATCGCCCCGCCGCCGAGCTCGAAACCGAGTTCGCCGTTCAGCACCGCGTCGGCCACGAAGATGCTGGAGGTCAGGTCCGAGCCGGTGGGCTGGAAGAACCAGCGGATCAGCTCCGGGTCGTTGGCCACCGCGGCGTTGAAGTTCGGATTGGTCTGGCCTGTCAGCGCGTTGGCCTGGATGCCGTTGGAGAACGGGTTGAACCAGCGGCAGGGGCCGGCGCCCGGCGTCCCCGTGGTCGGGCTGCAGCCCTCGCCCCCCAGGCCGCGCAGCGCCAGTTGCAGACGGCTGACCAGCGCGTCGTAGCCGATCCGCTTGAGGTTGTCGGTCATGTAGGTGGCGGCCACGTCGTAGCCGATGCCGTTGCCGAACTCGCCCGCCAGGCTGGCCGAGAGCCGCCACGCCTCGAACTTGCGGCTGCCGCGCGAGGACTGGTCCCCGAACAGCGGGTTGCCGCCGAAGCTGAGCGGCCGATAGAGCACGCCCGGGAAGTAGGCGCCCGTCGTGTTGGCCGGGATCTGGCCGGGGTTCTGCTGGCGGTAGAGCTGGAAGCCGGGATTGGTGGCCGGCACGAAGTAGCCCGCCGCGAAGGCCGGGTTGGCCGCCGCCGGGCTGGTGGCCGCCGTGGGCGCCTGCAGCGCCAGGTACGAGGGCGAGGTCGCCCACTCCGGCGTGTCGGTCTCGGAGTAGAGGCCTTCCAGGTGGAACCGGTGGCCCTCGGCGATGTCCCAGTTGAGCTCGCCGTAGAGCTGGAAGCGGTTCTCCTTCTCCACGAGGTTGTCGTAGGGCGTGTAATTCCAGGCGCAGACGGGGGTCGCGCCGCTGAAGGTCTGCACCCCGCCGAGCGGCACGCAGCCCACGTCGCGCACGAGGCTCGGGGTGGCCGTCGGCGTCCCCGCCGGGCTGACCGGCGCGAAGGCGCCGTTCGGCAGGTTGGTCAGCGGGATGAAGGTGGAGACGGCATTGCCGGTGGACCAGCCGGTCTCGGGGCTGGTGAAGTAGTCGGTCTGGGTGAAGTCGCGTTCCCGCACCGAGAGCTCGGAGCGGTGCTGGTAGCTGCCGGACAGCATGACGCTCACGGGCCCGAGGTCCTTGCCCCACAGCACGTGGCCGTTCCAGTCGCCGTCCGAGCCGTCGATGTAGCGGTAGGTGCCGTTGACCTCGAGACCCTCGAAGTTGCGCCGGGTGATGAAGTTGACCACCCCGCCGATGGCGTCCGAGCCGTAGGTGGCGGCGGCGCCCTCCTTCAGCACCTCGATGCGCCCGATGGCGGCCTGGGGCAGCAGGTTGATGTCCGGGGCGACTGCGCCGATGGGCGCGCTCACCACCCGGCGGCCGTTGAACAGCACCAGGGTGCGCGAGGCGCCCAGGCCCCGCAGGTTCACCGTCGCCGAGCCCTCGGCCCCCTGGGCGCGGGCGTCGAACTGGTTCGTGTCGCCGAGCACCCCGTTGGAGGCCGGCAGGTTCTTGATCAACTCGACGGCGGTCGGCGAGCCCTGTTTCTCCAGTTCGTCGGCCCCGATGACGTCCACCGGCAGGGCGGCGTCCTCCGGCGTGCCGCGGATGAACGAGCCGGTCACCACCACCTCGCCCACCTCGGCCGGCGCCGGCTGGGCCCCGGACTGGGCGAGCGCCGGGCCGGCGGCCAAGGCCGTCAGCGCCGCGACAGCCGAGACGCTGCAGAACACTCTGCTCTTGGTCATGCTTATCCTCCCCCTCGGCGTCCTCTTCGCCCGGGAGGGTCGCGGGACTGCTCGAGTACCCGCCATAACGGCGCAACCGTCGCGCCCGCGCCATACCGATTCTGATGATCGGCGAACACGACTATGGGAGCGCACGCCTATGTGGCGCGCTTGCACCACCAGGAAGAAGAGGACCGCCGCCGCCATGCCCACCGTCCGCCGCGCCCGTCCTGACGACGTCCCCGCCCTCGGCCGACTGGGCGCCCTGCTCGTGGCGGTCCACCACGGCTTCGATCCGGATCGTTTCATCGCCCCCGGCCCGCAGACCGAGCGCGGCTATGGGGGGTTCCTCCGGGGCGAGCTGGCCCGCGACGGCGCGGTGGTGCTGGTGGCGGAGGTCGAGGGGCAGGTGGTCGGCTACGCCTACGCCAGCCTGGAAGGCAGCGACTGGATGGCGCTGCGGGGACCGGCCGGCGTGCTCCAGGACCTGGTGGTGGATCCCGCGACCCGCCGCCAGGGGATCGGCCGCCGCCTGCTGGAGGCCGCCGTGGAGGCCCTGGTCGCAATGGGCGCGCCCAGGCTGGTGCTCTCCACCGCCGAGAAGAACCACGACGCCCAGCGCCTCTTCGCCGCCGCCGGCTTCCGCCCCACCATGATCGAGATGACCCGCGAGGTCGGCGGCTAGCGGCGCCGGTCGGAGACGTGGGGATTCTCACCTCCCGCCGGTGGCCCGCGCCACGGGCGGCGGGCGCCGCCGGCTCCATTCTCTCCTGATGGCGGGCTGACAGCCGGCAAAGACGGCCTAGGCTGCTGTCGCGGCGCCGCATGGCTGCGGCGGAGGGGGGAGAACATGGAGCGGAAGCTCTTCGACTGGTCGCCGTCCAAGACGGCGGGGAAGACCACCGAGGTCGCGGTGCTGGCGCCGATCCGGCTCGGCTGCGTCGCGGGCGAGCGGCGCACCTACGAGGAGCGCGCGATGGCGGTGATCGGCAACTTCGCCAGCCGGGTGGAGCAGGGCCTGCCCAACGAGCTGAACCTCGTCCCGAGCATCCACTTCGGGCGCATCATGCTTCTCCGGCCGGAACACTACCTGCTGGGCTCCGCCATCCCCGGCGTCCAGTACGAAGCGGCCGCGGAGACCACCGCGCTGGGACCCGGCTTCAGCGTCACCAAGCCGATCGACGAGTACGTGGAGGTCGATCCGAACATGGCGAGCAAGGACCCGCCGGACCTCCAGCTCCGGTCCTTCCTGCTCACCACCGTCGAGTTCGATGGCGACCTGCGGGCCTACTTCCGCGACATCGGCGTCCAGCTCGCCGAGCGCTTCGACGCCATCTTCGAGAACTGCGAGGACTATCCCGGCACGTCCGACTTCGAGGCGTTCTGGCTGTGGATCCGCCGGTTCCAGATCCGCACCCAGCTCTTCTACGCCGCCTGCCCCGATCTCAGCGTCGTCCGCATCAAGCAACTGGCCGCCTTCCGACGCAGCTTCGACCTGCTGGTCGCCCGGGTCCGCGGCCCGGCGACGCTCCCGCCGGGCGCTCTGGACGCCCTGTTCGACGAGTTCCTGAAGGAGAACCTGCAGCACGGCGAGGGCTTCCCCTTCCCCAGCGGCCTGTTCCACGGGGCGCAAGCGGAGGCGGGGGCATGAGCCAGGACACGCCGCAACGGGCCCTCGCGGCCGGGGACATTCAGGCGAATCTCGTGCGCGCGTCCCGTTTCGAGGACGGCCAGACCCGCGACTGGACCCTGTTCTTCTTCTTCCGGATCATGCCGCAGGCGGAGATGGACGCCAGCCTGGGTCGGCTGGTCTCCTTCGCCGAGACCCAGAGCCCGGAGAAGGCGCTCGAGCTGATCACCGATCTGCAGAATCCCAGCCTGTTCAACGTCGGACTGGCCCCCGGGCCCGCTTCCCAGCAGTTCCGGAACTGGCTTACGGCGCTGGTCAGCGGCGACCACGGGGGCGTGATGGCCGACGCCCAGGCGCTCGGGCCGGCGCTCCAGCCGCTTGGCCCGCAGGCGTTCGCGGAGGGGGCGTCGGCGGGGGCGCTGTCGCCCGACGCCGTGGCGGCCGCAGGGGCGCTGACGGGGCTGCTGGGCGAGCACGCGCGGCTCTTCTCAGACCCCGCCCACTGGCAGTCCATGGCCAGCGAGCCGCTGACGGACCCCGCCACGGAGGCGCTCGCCAAGGGGCTCGTCGCCGTCGTGCAGTATGAGATCCAGCGCCAGTGCGCGCCGGCCTTCGTCGAGCTGTCGGATCGCACCCCGGCGTCGTCGCTCCGCAGCGAGGCGAAGGCGGCCGCGGCCGCCCCCGGATGGGATCCCGTTCCCCTGAACATCGCCTTCACCTGGACCGGCCTTGCCAAGCTCGGCGTGGACGACGGCACGCTCGCGTCCTTCCCGGAGCCCTTCCGGGAAGGGATGGCTCACCGCGCCGACCGGCTGTGGGACGTGGGCGCGAGCGCGCCGGCCGGATGGGAGGGCGCGTTCGGCCTGCCGCGGCTGCACGGCTATTTCACCGGCGGCTTCCTGGTGGGCGGCCCGCAGCGCCGCGTTCCGGAGGTCCTGTGGCGTGAGCTCCGCCGTCAGGTCGCCGCCTTCAATGCGCCGGAGTCGCAGGACGGCCAGGACCTCCGCGCGCACATCGGCGCCTTGTTCCGCCCTTTCGGGCTGGAGATCCTGCATCTCGAACTGGGTCAGGAGCCCTACGACGTCGACGAGAACGGCGAGACGAAGCCCCGGCGCCCGCGCCTCGAGCACTTCGGTTTCCGGGACGGGCTGAGCCAGCCTTTCGCCGACGTGGGGCTGGGCGACGCTGGCCCAGGCGCCGGCACGCCGAGCCGCGACCGAACCTGGACCCCCGTCGCCCCGGGCGAGCTCTACCTCGACCAGCCGGACGAGGACGGCCAGACGGCGCGCATGCCCGACAACGCAGCCCTGCGGGCGCACGGGACCTACGTCGTGTTCCGCAAGCTCGAACAGGACGTGGCGGGCTTCCGCAGCTTCCTTGCCCGCACCGCCGGCGGGGACGCCGAGGCGGCCGGTCGGCTCGGAGCGGAGATCGTCGGCCGCTGGCCGTCCGGGACGCCCCTGGTCCTGTCGCCCGACCTGGACCGGCCGATCGGCGACGGCGCCGAGGACCGGCTCAACGACTTCCTGTTCGCCGGGGACGATCCGGAGGGCCGCAAGTGCCCCCTGGGCGCCCACATCCGCCGCGCGAATCCGCGCGACACGGGCGGGCGGGACGAGGTGCGCCGCCACCGCCTTCTGCGGCGCTCGATCTCGTACGGCGGCCCGCTGCTGCCCGCCGGATCCCTGGGCGACGGAGAACCCCGCGGCCTGCTGTTCGTCGCCATGAACGCCCGCATCGACCTGCAGTTCGAGGTCGTTCAGGCCGACTGGCTGAACGGCGGCGAGTTCCTTGGACAGGCCGGGCTCGGCCGCTGTCCGCTGGTGGGGGCGCACTCCGGGGGACCGCTCGACAGCTTCGTGCGCGCCGGCGGCCTTGCCCCTGTGACCGGCCTGCCCGGTTTCGTGACCACTCGGGGCGGCGAGTACTTCTTCGCTCCCGGCATCGGCGCGCTGAAGGCCATCGCTGCCGGAGACACCTTCAAGCCCGAGACGACGCCGCACGGCGGGTACAGCTTCGGCGGCGCCACCACGCAGGGCCTCTTCGACCCGGCGCGGCTCCAGGCCTATGGCGCGCGGATCCTGCGCACCCAGCCCGCGATCACGGTCGCGCTGCCGAAGGTGGAGGCCGACCACGACGGCGGCGAGAGCGGGCGGCTCGCCTTTGTCGGCCGCTACGCCGACGTGGTGCGGGTGCTCTCCAACAAGCCGTCTGGGGACGGGCTCGAGTTTTCGGTGGAGCCCTACCACCGCAGCGCCCAGCGCATCACGCGCGGCTACGATTTCGTCATCAGCACCGACGCCGCGGGTCCGACAGCGAAGAGCCGCGACCGGCTCACGGCCATCCTCGCGGCCGCGTGGCGCGAGCTCGGCACGCGACGGCCGGTGGACAGCGACATCCGCACGGAGTGCGACCGCCGGCTCGCCACCAGCCTGCGCCGATGCCGCCCCTCCGGACGGATCGACCTCGTGGACGACCTGGCCGTCGCCGCCGCCTACGGGGTCGTCCAGGGCGTCTACGGCGTGCGTGGGCCGGACTGGCTCACCGAGCTGGCGGCGGCGTTGCCGTTCGGGCGCCAGCATCTGTCCGAACTGCCGGCCGACTGGCTGAAGGCCCTGGCGTCGGCCGCGCCGGCGGACCCCGGACTCCGCTCCCTGCAGACCTGGTCGGCGATCATGCTGGCCGACACCATCGCCAACCTGCCGGCCGCCCAGGAGGTCTGGCCGCTCAGCCGAAAGGCGGGGGCCGAGATGCTGGCCCACATCGACGAGCTGCTGGCGGAGAGCGCCGCCAAAGGGCCCGGCGCGCCGTTCACCCTGCTCGACGCCTTCGTCGCCAATGCCGACGCCTTCGTCTCCGACGGGTGCTATCCGGACCGGGAGAGCTACCTGCGCGAGGCCGCCGTGGTCCTCGCGGAGGTGACCGCCAACACGATTGCGGCGACGCCCTCCGCGTTCGGCTCGGTGATGCATTTCCTGCTCGAGCACGGCCTGCCGCTGAACCACCTGCAGGACCCGAGGAAGGAGGCCAGGCTCTCGGCGGAGCTGGCCCGCCAGGTCGTCTACGAATGCGACCGGCTCAATCCGGTGCTGCCGATCCTCCAGCGGAAATGCGAGACGAGCACGACGCTGCCGAGCGGGGCGGAAACCTCCGCCGGGGACCGTGTCGCCGCCCTGTTGGGTGCGGCGAACCTCGACCCGAGCGTCTTCCGCGATCCCACGCATTTCTCGCTCACGCGCGATCCCGACGCCTACCTGATGTTCGGCGCGCCGGGCAGCGGTCGCCGGTGTTGGGGGGCGTTCATCGCCATGCCGATCCTTCAGGCCAGCCTGCTGGCCGCGGCGTCGCTGAAGGACCTGCGGCCCGTTGCCGGCCGCGGGGGCGGGCCGCGGAAGATCGGCGGCGCGCTCACCATCGGGTTGCGCGCCCACTTCACGCGAGGTCGGCCAGGGTCGCCTTAGCGCCGACGATGCGCCGGCGTTGGCCGGCCGCGGCCGCGCGGTCGGCGGCGGCGCGGGGATCGTTCGGATCGCGTCCTGCGCGGAGCCTGGCTCGCAACTCGAGCCCGTTCGCCAGCAGGGCCGGATTGTCGATCGCCGACGCGATCGCCAGCGCCTCGTCCAGCAGGGCCAGGCCGCGCGCCACATCGCCGCCCCGCGCCACGGCCTCGGCGTAGCCGGCCAGCAGCAGGACGTTCTCCATCCGGCCGGTCCTGAGATGCAGCCGGCGGGCGAGGCAGCCCTCCGCCAGGGCGGCGCCTTCCTCCGCCCGGCCCAGCCTGGCGAGCGCGCTGGCCATGTGGCCGGCGAGGTTGGCCTTGGTGGCGTCGTAGCCATGGGTCTCCGCCAGGTCCCAGGCGACCTGCAGGCAGCGCACCGCCTCCTCATGGCGGCCCATTTGCAGGAAGGCGCGGCCCAGCGCGTTGCGGGCCATGATCTCGGCGTAGGGATCCCGTTGGCCGCGGGCGATTTCCAGGCCGCGGCGGGCGTGGTCGAGCGCGCCCTCCAGGTCCTCGGTGTCGGCCTTGATCCAGCCGACGAAGGAGAGCGTCGTCGAGAGTGGAATGGCTGGGGCGCCCCAGCGCGTCGCCGCCAGCTCTCCGCCGAGCAGGGCCTGCAGTCCGGCGAGCTCCGCCAGGGCTTCGTCCAGCCGGCCCATCCCGTGCAGCACGTTCGCCAGCATGAGCTGGTTGGAATAGACCAGCGCCGGGAGGTCGAGCTCCCGCGCGATCCGCCGGCCTTCCTCGGTGGCGGCGCGGCCCTCCTCGTAGCGCCCCTCGAACCAGCACAGCATGCCGAGCTGCGAGAGGCTGTTCGACACCTTGTCCGGCCGCTGCTGGGCGCGCGCGAGCGCCATCACCTTGGGAAGGTGCGTCCGCATCTTGGCGAACTCGCCCAGCAGCAGCATGGACGGGAAGGCCATCAGGACGAAGTCCACGTAGGTCTTGGCCGCCGCCGCGCCGAGCCGATCGATGAGGGCGACCGCCCGGTCGAAGATCAGGTTGAGCGAGGCCGCGGCGGACGTGCCTCTCGCCTGGGCGGCGGCCTCCCAGAGGTAGCTCAGCGCCCGGGCGTCGTCGCCGGCCCCCTCCGCATGGGTCGCCAGCCGCAGCCGCCGCCCCGGCAGGTCCCTTGGCCGCGCCTCCAGCGCCGCGAGGGCCGCGCGGTGCAGCGCCGCCCGCCGCTGCCGCGGGATGGTGTTGGCGCAGGCCTCCGCCAGGATGTGGTGGCGGAAACCCGTGCGCCGCCGGCCGTGGGTGCGCACGAAGGCGAAGCGCTCCAGCTCCGAAAGCAATCGCGCCAGCCGATGGGCCTCGACCCCCGCCACGTCCCGGAGAAGGTCGAGCTCCACCTGCTCGCCAAGCAGCGACAGCGCCTCGGCCACCTCCTTCGCCGGTCGCGAGAGCTGGCCCAGCCTGGCGTGGATGGCCGACTCCACGCTGGGCGGAAGGTCCACCCCAGCGGCGCTGGCGGCGACCGAGCGCGCCAGCTCCTCGAGCACGAAGGCGACGCCGTCGGCCCGCGCCACCACGCGCTCGAGCACCTCATCGGGCGTGCCGGCGGGGCAGATCCGCTGCGCAAGCGCCCGCATGTCGGACGGCGCCAGGGGCGGCAGCTCGAGCACCGCGCCGCCCAGGTCGCGGGCGTCATCCAGGGCCTCCGGCCGGCCGGTGCCGACGATCGACAGGGCGGGCTCCGCCTCCTCGGGCGCCAGCAGGCGCAGCACGCCCAGGCTCTCCGGGTCGACCAGGTGCAGGTCCTCGACGATGGCCAGCAGCGGCCGGCTGCGCGGCGCGCCCAGCAGGACGCGCAGGAAGGCCCGCGCCACCTGCATCTGGTTGGCTGCGGCTCCGCGGCCGCCGCCGCCGCCCGGGTCTGGGCGTCGCCGTAGACGGTGAGGGTCGCCCAGCCGGCGTTGGCGGCCTCCGCGCCGACGGCGTGGGCGAGGCGGCTCTTGCCGATCCCGGCCTCGCCGATCAGGGCGACCACCCGCGCCCCCGCGTCCGCGGCCAGGACCTGGTCGCGCAGCCACTGCAGCTCGCCCGCCCGGCCCACCAGGGGCGTGGCGTAGCGCGGCGCGAGCTTCCGCGAGGCGAGATCCGGGGCCGCTTCCAAGCGGTAGGCGCGCAGCCCGAGGCTCGGGTCGTCCGCCGGAGCCAAGCGGAGCGCCGCACGGCAGAGCTCCACCGTCTCGGCGCTCACCAGCACCTCGCCGACAGGCGCCCGCTGCTGCAGCTTGGCGGCCATGTTCACCACCCCGCCCACCGCATTCCAGCCGGAGCGGCCGCGCTCCTGGAGGTAACGGACGCCGACGAGGCCGGAGTGCACGCCGAGCCGCAACCGCACCGGCTGGCCGGTCGGCCCGAAGACCTGCTGGGTCGGGTGCTGCAGTCGCCAGGCGGCGGCGCAACCGCGGTCGGCGTGATCTTCCAGCGGCTCGGGCCAGCCGAAGATCGCGATGCCGCCGTCGCCCTCGTAGCTGACCAGCCGTCCGCCGAACGCCTCCACCGCGGCGCGGAAGTCCTCGAAGCAGCGGTCGAGGAACGCCTGCGCGTCGTCGGGGTCCTGCCCGACGATATGCTTCGTCGAGCCGACCACGTCCGCGGCCACGACCGTGACGATGCTGCGCTCGGCCGGTGTCTGCTCGCTCATGCCGACCCCCAGGCCGAAGGCTAGCCACAATGCCGGCTTCCGCCAATACGCGAAGGCGGGCAGGCCTCGCCTTCCAGTTGCGCGAAGTCGCGCCGGCTGCTCCTAATCTGGGCGGGGGAGCGACCGGATGACGAACAGCGGCCAACCGCCACTGCTGGAGGTTCTGGAGCCGGAGGCGCGGCGCCAGCTCATGACGCATGCGCGGCTCATCCGCGTCCGCAAGGGTCAGGCCCTGTTCTCGCGGGGCGAGGCCTCCACGGACGTGCTGATCATCCACGACGGCCGGGTGCGGGTCCTGCTCTACGGCGCCGACGGCCGGGAGGTGTCGCTCCGCGAGCTCGCGCCGGGCCAGCTCATCGGCGAGCTTGCGGCGCTGGACGGCGTGGTGCGCTCGGCGAGCGCGGTGGCGGTCACCGACGCCCGCCTGATGGCGTTCAGCCAGAGGGTCTTCCGTGAGCTGATCGAGACCTCGCCGGCCGCCGCCGACTGGCTCCTGCGGCGGCTGGTGGCCCAGGTCCGCAACCTCACCGACCGGGTGTTCGAGCTCAGCGCGCTGAACGTGCAGACCCGGCTGCACTGCGAGCTCCTGCGCCTGGCGCGCAAGCACGGCGGAGAGATCGATCCCTCGCCGACCCATGCCGAACTCGCCAGCCGGATCGCCACCCATCGGGAAGCCGTCACCCGCGAGCTCAGCGCGCTCGAGGAGCGCAACGTGCTGCGGAGCGGCCGCCGGCGGCTGACCTTTCTCAACCTCGAGCAACTGGAGAAGGAGGTGCAGGCCAAGCTCCGCACCCCCATCGGCGACGAGGCCGGCTGGTAGCCGGCCTCCCGCGCCTCACTCTGCCCCGGTCCTCAGCGCCTGGGTGCAGCTTCCCGCCCCGACATCGCCGTTCTGCACCTTGGTGAGGTTGGTGTGCGCGGTGCGGCAGATCAGCAGGCCCGATCGCGCGACGCGGCCGGTGGTCGGATCGACCAGCCGGTAGCTCGCCACCAGGCCGCCGGTCAGGCTCACGCCGGTGGCCCCGAACATGGTCCAGAGGTTCGTCCGCTGCACGAGACTGCCGCCGGTGTACTCCGACGCCACCCGAAGCACCCGCACCCCGGGCTTGACGGCTTGCTCGAGGATCGCCGCCCGGACGAACGGGCTGCCGCCGGCCTCGGCCTTGGTCAGGGCGGTCATGAAGGCGTCGATCTGGCCCACGCTCGTGGCCACCTTGGCCGCGGCGTCCTTCTTGTCGGCCTGGACGAGCCTGGCGTGGCACGCGGTGACCTCGTCGCGGGCGCTGCGCAGCTCGCGCCAGTCCTTACTGACGGTCGATCCTCTGAAATTCGCCGGCAGCACGGCTTCGGAAAGCACGACTGCGTCCTGCATGTAGCTCGCAACGGCGTTGACGAACGCCCGATCCGACGCCGTATCGATCTCGATGCCGCGGATCTCGGTGTCGACCTTCAGCGCGCTCACCACAGCCCCGATCGCCGCCATGGTCCCCGGGGTGAGCATCTTCAGCCGATTGTCCCTGTTGGGCGCGGGCCCCTTAGCGCACGCCATCGCCACCAGCGTCCTGGCTTCCTCGGTGACGGCCTCCATCTGGGTGTGGAGGGTCTCGGGCAGGCTGAGGTCCACGGCCTCTTCGCCGCCGACGACGATCGTCGGCCCGGTGGCCTGAGCCGCAATCATCCGGGCCGCGGTGTTCATCGCCGCGCCCGAGAGCATGTAGGCCTCCATCTTGCCCGCGCCTTCGCCGAGCGTTGTCTCCCCCTTGGCGGGGGAGAGACCGAGGGCGTCCATCTGCGCCTTGGCCTTGTCGGTCTCGGCCTTGATCCGGTCGGTCTCCGCCTTGGTCTGTTCGGTCTGCGCCTTCGTCCGCTCAACGGCCGCCTGCTCGCCGGCGTCCTGGGCGAACGCCGGCGCAACGGCGCCGAGCGCGATCGCGAGCGCCGAGGCCGTGGCCACGACGCGACGCGCGGCCGACGGCGATGAGGTGAGACGGATCTGGTTGCGAGGCATGGCCCCCTCCTCTTCGTCCCGGCCATCCACGGCCGGATCGGGGAAAGCATGCCGGCGGCGCTGGCGGGCGACTGTGCGCTGCCCCGCGCCGGGACGGTGAGAAACGTCACGCTCGACAGGTGGGCGCCCACACAGTCAGGCTGCGGGACGACGGGCAGCGTGCGGACGAGCCCCGCCTCGCGGCCCGGCTCGGGCGCCGGCCACCCCCGGCGCCTGTTCGCAGCATTCAGCCCGAGGGTGCGATGACGGACCTCAGCGAGCTCCTCCGCCGGCTGCCCGACGACCCGCAGGCCGGCGCGCGCGACGACCAGCTCGAGATCGAGCTGGTCTTCGGCGAACCCGTTCCGGCGGAGGCCCTGCAGCGCGCGGCGGCCGAGGCCACGCCCGGCGACGCCGTGCAGATCCGCACGGCGTTCGGAGGAGAGGCCGACCGGTTCCTGTTCGCGGCCTATCCCGCGAAGCGCCTCGAAGGCGCGGAGCCCGAGGGTTTCGAGTTCGCGCGCGCTCTGCGGGAGGCGCTCGGCGCCGAGGAGGCCAACCTCGTCCACCGCGATTCGCTCTACGGCGGCGTCGCGGCGGTCGACGCGCAGGCGCTGGCGCCGGACCTGCCGCTCGCCCTCAGCGGCTTCTGCGATTCCGGCGACAACTGGTCCTACGTCAAGGGGTGGGCCCACAGCCCCATCGCCACCCGCGAAGCCTGGCGCGCCAGCAAGGGGGCCGGGGTGCGGATCGGCCAGATCGACACCGGCTATACCGACCACCGGGAGCTGGCGGACGTCTACGACCTCGCCGCCCAGGCCAACTACGTGGAGCACGACGGCGACGCGCGCGACCGGCTTTCCACCGATGTCTTTTGGCCGAACCCGGGACATGGGACGCTGGTGGCCAGCCTGATCGCCAGCCGGGGCGGGCTGACCACGCGGTTCGACACCCTCGCGCCCGGCGTCGTCACCGGCGTGGCGCCGGAGGCGAAGGTCACCCCCATCCGGGCCTTCCGCTCGGTGGTCGACCTGCGCCAGTCGCGCCTGCCGGCGGCGATCGCCCACGCCACCGCCGCCGGCTGCGAGGTCCTGGTCATGTGCGTCGGCGGGATCAGCCGGGTGGCCTCCGTCGAACAGGCGATGCGCGACGCGGTCCACGCCGGCTGCGTGGTCGTCTGCGCCGCGGGCAACTGCTGGCCGTTCGTCACCTTCCCCGCCGCCTATTCCCGCGACCGGCTCAGCGTCGCGGTGGCGGCGCTCACCTACGACCTGACGCCCTGGCGGTTCACCGCCCGTGGCGGCGCGGTGACGCTCAGCGCCCCCGGCGAGGACGTCTGGGGCGCGACGGTCCGGGGGCCGGAGGGGGACGCCTGGCCCAGCGTCACGGCGGTGAAACCCTCCCAGGGGACCACGGTGGCCACGTCCCTCACCGCCGGCGTCGCGGCCCTCTGGGTCGCCCGCCACGGCGGCGGCGAGGCCCTCCGCCAGCGGGCCGCGCAGGCGAACCTCACGGTCCAGGAGCTGTTCCTGCGGGCGGTCGTGCACGACATCGCCCCGCCGGCCGTGTGGAACGGCGCGCGGGATCTCGGCGCAGGCGTGCTGAACGCCGAGCGCACCCTCGCAGCCCCTCTGCCCGCCGCGGCCCTGAAGTTCGAGCACCCCCCCGCGGCGCGGGCCGGGTCCACCCTGCAGATCCTGCGCCAGCAGGCCGAGCAGATGGACGAGGCGGCGCGGGCCGAGATCGACGAGGACCTGCGGCACTTCGCCGGCGAGATCCTGTGGCTTCGCTACCAGCAGGGCGCCCGCGACCGCGCCTACGCCACCCTGCGCGAGCGCCCTGAGGCGCTGGCCGGCATCCGCGCGGCCCCGCCGCTGTCGCCGGGCCTCGCCGGGAAGCTCGCCAGCCGGCCCCGGCTTCGCGCCACGCTGACGGCTCCCGCGGCCTGAGGCCGGGGAGCGCGGCTCGGCTGTCTCATGAGGAACGCGGCAGGGCGGACGTCGCCGCCCGCCCTGCCGCGGCGGTCAGGTCCTGGCCGCCGCGATCGCCACCGCGCCGCCGCGCGCCGGCGTCTCGTGATACGGCCGCACCAGGCGGATCGGCGTGCCGTTGATGTGGGTGAGCGCCCCCGACCAGGCCTCGGTGTAGAGCCGCTTCAGGTCGGCCCGGTCCGTGTCGGTGAATACGCTCTCATCGCCATAGTTCATGATCGTGAACGGGTTGTGTTCGCCGAACACCTCGGCCGCCCACGCCGTCTCCGAGATGAGCGCGAAGAAGTGCCGCAGCCCGAAGATGTGCCCGATCTCGTGGATCAAGGTCTCCACCTGCTCCCGCCGTGGCTGCTCGAACATCATCGGATAGATCTCCAACTGATGCCGCCCGGCGTCGGGGAAGAAGGCGCTGGCCAGCACGCAGCCGCCCCCGTCGCAGTCGTCGGAGCCGCGCACCACGATCTCGAAGTCCCAGATGTTGGCGTTCTTGCTGAACTTGACCGGCGCCGCGTCGCCCCAGGCCAGGATCGCCTCGGCGAGGAGCTCCTCGATCGCCGCGCCCGCCGCGGTCGGGTTCTGGAACTTGTCCAGCGTCCCCTTCGCGAACTGCCAGCGGAGGACCACGTCCTGATCCCAGAGCGGGATGAAGCCCTCGGTCGCGTCCAGCACCAGCTCCAGCGGCGACTTGTTGTCGGGCGTCGGATGGCCGGCCCTCTCCGTGTCGCAGCGGAATCCGCCGGGAAGCCTGTGGACCTCGGAGCGAAGCTGCAGCGCCTCCTCCTGGCTGATCTCCCGCGGCCGGAACGGGTCCGGTTCCTCCCTCAGGCGGGACCGGTCGAACAGGTTGTCGTCTGGCATCTTCAATCCCTTCCCATCGTCGCGCCGGCTGAGCGCTCGCGGGGCCCGGGCGCGGCGGCGGGCCCGCGCGCGAATGACGATCAGGATCCCCCGGGGGGCCGGAGGCCGAGCCGCGGGTCCTTCGGCGCCGCGGGCGCCGCGGCTGCGGGCGACGGACGCTCGGCCGTCTTCTGGGCCGGCGGGCTCTGCAGCACGCCGACGGAGATCGCAGCCACCAGGAGGAACAGCACCGAGCCGATCAGCGACCAGAGCGCCGGCCCGGCCTTCGCAAGGCTGTCGGTGAGGGCCCCCAGCGCCTTGATCAGCTCGGCCACGTCGGCCGGGGTGGTGAACTGCGCCCGCTGGGCCGCCGCGGCGGCGGTCTTGACCTGCGGCTGAGACGTGAGCGTACGGACGCAAGCCAGCGCATAGAGCGCGAAGCTGGCGACGCCGCAGCCGGTGGCCGCCACGGCGACGGCGATCTGCATGCCTTCCAGCGTCATCGGATCCCCCTGCGGAGAGCCATCGGCCCGAGCAGGACCTGGCCATATCGCGCCGGAGGATCGCGCCGCGAGCGAGGTCCCGCCGTGGGCGCCGCCACGCTGCAGGCGTGAGATTCGCCACACCGCCAGCCAGGCGGCGGGTGCGACAGGTCAGATTGTCGGGAGGGGATGGTGGACGCGGCTGGGATTGAACCAGCGACCCCTACGATGTCAACGTAGTGCTCTCCCGCTGAGCTACGCGTCCGTATCCATGGCTCCGCCGGGGGCGGGGCGTCGGGAAGGCGGGGATATAACGGGGCGCCTTGCCCGGCGCAAGCCGGCTTAAGCCGCGGCCATCATCCGCTCCACCTCGGAGACGATCTCGCGCAGGTGGATGGGCTTGGACAGCACCTTGGCGCCCGGAGGGGCCTGCTCGCCGGCCGCAAGCGCCACCGCGGCGAAGCCGGTGATGAACATGATCCTGAGGCCCGGGTGACGGGCGGCGGCCTGGCGGGCCACCTCGATGCCGTCCAGGCCGGGCATCACGATGTCGGTGAGCAACAGGTCCCAGTCCTGATCCAGGACCGCCGCCGCCTCGTCGCCGTCGGCGCACGACACCACGTCGTAGCCGGCGCGCTCGAGGGCGCGGGCCAGGAAGCCGCGCAGGGAATCGTCGTCTTCGGCAAGCAGGATGCGGGGCATGGCTCGTGCGGCTGGGCAGGTGTCGGAACGGAAAGAAGAAACCATACCGGCCCAAGCGTAAACTCGCGATGAACCCTTTGACCTAACGCCGCCCCTGAGCGTTCTATGCGGTGATGAACGCCTGGGAGCCGATCGCCGCAGAGCCCGCGCACGTGCGCCATGCGGCCTTCGACGTCCGGCGGGCGGGACCCGCGGGACGGCCGCCGACCCCGCTGGTGTTCGCCTCGCCCCATTCGGGGCGGCTCTATCCGGACGACATGATGGCCGCCGCGGCGCTGGACGCGCTGTCGATCCGCCGCTCCGAGGACGCCTTCGTCGACGACCTGATCGGCGCGGCCCCCGATCTCGGCGCGGCGCTGATCACCGCCCGCTTCGCCCGCGCCTACATCGACCTGAACCGCGAGGCCTTCGAGCTCGACCCGAACATGTTCGCCGACGAGCTGCCGGAGTTCGCCCGCGCCCGGACGGCGCGCGTCGCCGCCGGCCTGGGCGCCATCGCCCGCGTCGTCTCGGAAGGCCAGGAGATCTACAACCGCAAGCTCACCTTCGCCGAGGCCCGCAGCCGCATCGAGGGCGCCCACCGCCCCTACCACGTGGCGCTGGCGGGGCTGATCGCCGAGGCCCAGGCGGCCCACGGCTTCGCCATCCTGGTGGACTGGCACTCCATGCCCGCGGCCGCCGCCAAG
The DNA here is from genome assembly GCF_041913825.1 of Phenylobacterium sp. GTDB lineage: Bacteria > Pseudomonadota > Alphaproteobacteria > Caulobacterales > Caulobacteraceae > Phenylobacterium. The sequence goes on along the minus strand of NZ_JAYSEO010000021.1, from coordinate 45,904 downwards.
GCCGGCGGACGGGAGCGGCCGAGCGACATGGTGCTGGGCGACCGGTTCGGCGCCGCCTGCGCCGGCCTGCTTCCGGCCCGGGTGGAGCGCGAGCTCGAGGCCATGGGCTACCGGGTGGCTCGCAACACCCCCTACGCCGGGGGCTACACCACCGAGCACTACGGGCGGCCGGCCCGGCGGGTCCACGCCCTGCAGATCGAGATCAACCGCGGCCTCTACCTCGACGAGGCGAGCCTCGCCCCCACGGCCGGCTTCGAGGCCCTCAAGGCGCACCTTGAGACGCTGACCCGCGCGCTGGCCGACGCCGACTGGAGCGCGCTCCGCGCCGCCTGAACCGCCGCTCCGAAGCACTGGCCAAAAAAAAAGCCGCGCCAAACGGCGCGGCCAGTTCATTAGGGAGGAAACGCCCAGGAAGGGCAGAGGCGTCAGCGACGCCTCACAGGTGGGGATATAGAGTGCAGCGCACAAAATGGCAAGCCAGAGCGGCCATGGTTGCGCTATCACGTTGCGTTACAAGAAATTTCCTTAGCCTGCACAATAGCTTGCAATTCCACGGCGCAGGCCCCATGTCCCTTTTGCACCGCAAAATAGCTTGACCATGGGCGTTCGCCCCCTGGGGCTCGCGGTCGCGCCATAGAACTGTGGCTGGCGGGAAGCCTCCGCCTCGCCTACAAGCCCGCCTTCTTTCAAAAGACGAAGACCGCCTCCCCCTCATGTCGCTCCGCAACATCGCCATCATCGCCCACGTCGACCACGGCAAGACCACGCTCGTCGACCAGCTTCTCGCCCAGTCCGGCGTGTTCCGCGCCAACGAGGCGACGGTGGAGCGCGCCATGGACTCCAACGATCAGGAGCGCGAGCGCGGGATCACCATCCTCGCCAAGTGCACCTCGGTGCTCTGGCACGGGAAGGCCGGCGAGACCCGCATCAACATCATCGACACCCCCGGCCACGCCGACTTCGGCGGCGAGGTGGAGCGGATCCTCGGCATGGTGGACGGCTGCGTGCTGCTGGTCGACGCCGAGGAAGGCGTCATGCCGCAGACCAAGTTCGTGCTGACCAAGGCGCTGAAGATGGGCCTGCGCCCCATCCTCTGCATCAACAAGGTCGACCGCGCCCACGCCGACCCGGACCGGGTCCACCTGGAGACGATCGACCTGTTCTCGGCCATCGGCGCCACCGACGAGCAGCTCAACTTCCCGCACATCTACGCTTCGGGGCGGAACGGCTGGGCGACCCTGGACCTGAACCAGCCGTCCGACACGCTCGCCCCGCTGTTCGACATGATCGTCGACCACGTGCCGCCGCCGGCCGTGGAGGCCAACAAGGACAAGCCGTTCCGGATGCTGAACGTGCTGATCGAAAGCGATCCCTTCCTGGGCCGCCTGCTCACCGGCCGCATCGAGGGCGGCAAGGCCGTTCCCGGCATGGCGATCAAGGCGCTGGACCGGACCGGCAAGCAGATCGAGCAGGGCCGGATCACCAAGGTGCTGGCCTTCCGCGGCCTGAAGCGCCAGCCGGTGGACGAGGGCGCCGAGGCGGGCGACATCGTCGCCATCGCCGGCCTGTCCAAGGCCACCGTGGCCGACACCCTCTGCGCGCTGGAGGTGTCCGAGCCGCTCGACGCCCAGCCGATCGACCCGCCGACCATCTCCATGACCGTCGGCGTCAACGACAGCCCGCTGGCCGGCCGCGAAGGCGACAAGGTGCAGTCGCGCGTCATCCGCGACCGCCTGCTGAAGGAGGCGGAGGCCAACGTCGCCATCCGCGTCACCGAGACGCCGGGCTCCGACGCCTACGACGTCGCCGGCCGTGGCGAACTGCAGCTCGGCGTGCTCATCGAGAACATGCGCCGCGAAGGTTTCGAGCTCAGCATCTCGCGTCCGCGCGTGGTCTATCAGACCGGCGAGAACGGCGAGCGGCTGGAGCCCATCGAGGACGTGGTCATCGACGTGGACGACGAGTTCACCGGCGTGGTGATCGAGAAGCTGTCGGCCCGGAAGGCCGAGCTGAAGGACATGGGCCCGTCCGGCGCCGGCAAGACCCGCATCCAACTGGCCTGCCCGTCGCGCTCGCTGATCGGCTACCAGGGCGAATTCCTCACCGACACCCGCGGCTCGGGCGTGCTGAACCGGGTGTTCAGCCACTACGAACCGCACAAGGGCTCGATCGAGGGCCGTCCGAAGGGCGTGCTGGTGTCGAACTCCGACGGCGAGACGGCGGCCTACGCCCTGTGGAACCTCGAGGAGCGCGGCGTCATGTTCGTCGGGGCCGGCGAGAAGACCTACCAGGGCATGATCATCGGCGAGAACAGCCGCGCCGACGACCTCGACGTCAATCCGATCAAGGGCAAGCAGCTCACCAACGTCCGCGCGTCCGGCAAGGACGAGGCCGTGCGCCTCACTCCGCCGCGCCGCCTGACCCTCGAACAGGCCATCGCCTACATCGAGGAGGACGAACTGGTGGAAGTGACGCCGAAGTCGATCCGCCTGCGCAAGGAAGTGCTGAACCCCAGCTTCCGCAAGAAGCGCGCCCGCGAGGACTAGACGCCGGCGCCATCAGCATGACACTCGGGGGAGATATGGAGTCAGCCATGACGACGCTCTCCCCCGCCAAGCCGCCCCGCCACTATCCCACTCCGGCCGCGAAGTGCGCGGACCTGGTGGTGCATGTGGTGGGCCTGACCCTCTCGCTGGTGGGCGGGATCGTGCTGCTGGCCCTGGCGGTCGGGGCCGGGCGGATCAGCACCATCGTCGGCTGCTCCATCTATGCGGCGGGCGTCACCGCCATGCTGGCCTTCTCCACCGCCTACAACTTCGCCCCGGCCCGCCGCCGGCCGCTGCTGCGCCGGCTCGATCACGCCGGCATCTTCCTGATGATCGCGGGGTCCTACACGCCCTTCACCCTGGGCCTGCCCGGCGCCTGGGGCTGGGGCATGACGGCGGCGGTGTGGTCGATCGCCACCTTCGGCGCGCTCGGGAAGCTGTTCCTCAAGGGCCTGGACCGGAAGTTCTGGGTCGGGGTCTACCTGGCGCTCGGCTGGCTCGTCGTCGTGGCCCTGGGCCCGATGATCGACAACCTCGCCTGGTACGCGCTGGCCCTGCTGGCCACCGGCGGCGTCCTCTACTCCACCGGCGTGATCTTCTACGTGAACAAGCGCCTCAAGTTCGCACGCGCCATCTGGCACGGCCATGTGGTCGCCGCCGCCGCGACACACTGGGCGGCGGTGCTGCTGGGCGTGGTCCTCGCCACCCAGCGCTAGGCCCGCCGCTCAGGCGAGGCCGGCCACCGTCCTGAGCGGCGCCGGACGCTGAGCGGCGTTGCCGCGCGCCCGCAGCATCAGCCCGCCCAGGCCGAAGCTCTCCGCCACCACGCAGGCCGCGCCGCCCAGCGAGGCCGGCGGGTCGCAGCCGATCAGCCTCGCCAGCCGCACGTCCATGCCGGCGTAGTCGTCCACCTGGGCGCAGCCGAACACCTCCAGCACCAGGGCCTCGTCGCCGGTGGGCGGGGCAGCCGCCGGGGGCGCGACCACGATCCGCCGCCGGCTGTGCAGCCCGAGCTGCTGGACGAACACCTGGAGCGCGCGGAAGGCCTGGGGGCCGGCGCAGCCGCAGGCCGCCTCGAAGTTGGATTGCAGGGTGTGCCGCCCGGCCTCAGCCGCCAGCAGCCTCAGCCCGCAGAGAAGAAGCCGCTCGCCCGAGGTGAGGTCCGCTTCCAGGTCGTCCATCGTCCGCTCCGTCGCTGGACTCGGACGCTATTGCAGTTGCGAGTCATTCGCAACAGAGTTCCGCCGTCAGAGCGGCCGTTCCATCCAGACGTCGCAGCGGGCGTAGTCGGTGTCGCAGCCGGCGAGCTCCCGGAAGCCCATGGCGCGATAGAGGGCCAGGGCCGGGGCGAGGCTGGAATTGGTCTCCAGGTAGAGCCGCGGCGCGCCGAGCGCCCGTCCCTCGTCGATGCAGCGCTGCATCAGCCGGCGGCCGAGACCGGAGCCGCGAAGGGTCTCGTCGACGGTCATCTTGGCGACCTCGTAGCCGCCGTCCGCCATCCGGATCATCGCCACGCAGCCCACCGGCCGCCCGGCGTCCATCGCCATGAAGATCCGGCCGCCCTTGTCGAGGATCTTGCCCTGCGGGTCCTCCAGCACCTCGCGGTCCTTCGGCTCGAGGGTGAAGTGTTTCGAGATCCAGGCCTCGTTCAGGAGGCGGAAGGCCTGCGCGTGCTCGGGACGGAACGCGACGATCTCCATGGACGAAGCCCTCCGGGCGTGGTGTTCAGCGAAGCGGGACAGCCGCAAAGATAGCACATGGCCGACGCGATCTTCTCCAACCTGCCCACCACCATCTTCGAGGAGATGTCGGGGCTCGCGCGGCGGCTGCAGGCCATCAACCTCGGCCAGGGCTTTCCGGACGACCCCGGGCCCCTGGCGATCCGGGAGAAGGCCGCCGACGCGGTGCTGAACGGCTACAACCAGTATCCGCCCATGGCCGGCGTGCCCGAACTCCGCGAGGCCGTGGCGGCCCACTACGCCCGCGCCCAGGGCCTCGACCTCGACGCCCTGACCGAGGTGGTGATCACCTCGGGCGCGACCGAGGCCCTTGCGGCGTCCTTCCTCGCGCTGATCGAGCCGGGCGACGAGGTGATCGTCTTCCAGCCGCTCTACGACGCCTATGTGCCGCTGATCCGGCGGGCCGGCGGGATCCCCAAGCTCGTGCGCCTGCAGCCGCCGCACTGGCGCTTCGACCGGCCGATCCTCGAGGCGGCGTTCACCGACCGCACCCGCTTCGTCGTGCTCAACAATCCGGTGAACCCGGCCGGGGTCGTCCTGCCGGAGGCGGATCTCTCGCTCCTCGCCGAGTTCTGCGTCCGCCACGACACGGTGGCCATATGTGACGAGGTCTGGGAGCAGGTGGTGTTCGAGGGCGCCGTCCACCGGCCGCTGATGGGCTTCCCGGGCATGCGCGAGCGGTGCGTGAAGATCGGCTCGGCCGGCAAGATGTTCGGCCTGACCGGCTGGAAGGTGGGCTTCCTGTGCGCGGCGCCCGCACTGGTCCACAGCCTCGCCCGCGCGCACCAGTTCCTGACCTTCACCACTCCGCCCAACCTCCAGGCCGCGGTGGCGTGGGGGCTGTTGAACTCGGAGGCCTGGTTCCGCGAGATGCCGGTGGCGCTGCAGCGCTCGCGCGACCGGCTCACCGACGGCCTGCGGCGGGAGGGCTTCGCCGTGCTGCCGAGCCAGGGGACCTACTTCCTGAACCTCGACCTGCCCGCCTCCGGCGTCGAAGAGCCCGACCGCGCCTTCGCGCTGCGGGCGGTCACCAAGGCGGGCGTGGCCTCGATCCCGGTCTCCGCCCTCTACGAGGAGGCGCCGGTCACGACCATCCTGCGGCTGTGCTTCTCGAAGCGCGACGAGACGCTGGACGCGGGCGTCGAGCGGTTGGCCCGCGCCCGCGACCTGTCACGCAAGGCGGCTCAGCAGGTCGAGCCGCCGTCCACGACGAGGGTCTGACCGGTCGTCCAGGCGCCGGCCCGGGAGGCCAGGTAGATGGCCGCGCCGGCGAGGTCGTCGGGCTCGCCGAGGCGGCGCAGCGGGGTCCCGGAGCTGGCCCTCTTCTCGCCTTCCGGCGTGTCCCACAGCGCCTTGGCGAAGTCGGTCTTCACCAGGCCCGGCGCAATGCAGTTCACCCGGATGTTGTCGGGCCCGAGCTCCTGGGCGAGGTTGCGGGCGAGCTGCATGTCCGCCGCCTTGGAGATGCAGTAGGCGCCGATCACCGTCGAACCGCGCAGGCCGCCGATCGACGAGACGATGATGATCGCCCCGTCCTTCCGCTCGCGCATCTCCGGCGTGACCATCTGGATCAGCCAGTTGTTGGCGATGATGTTGTTGTCGAGGATCTTGCGGAAAGCGTCGTCCGAGATGTCGAGCTGGCTGCCGTAGTACGGGTTCGACGCGGCGTTGCAGACCAGGATGTCGATCTTGCCGAAGGCGGCGCGGGTCTCGTCCACCAGCCGCTGCAGGTCTTCCTTCGACGAGATGTTGGCGGGCACCGCGATGGCGTGGCCCGGGCGCTTCTCGTTGATCAGGCCGGCCACCTCCTCGCAGGGCCCCGCCTTGCGCGAGGAGATCACCACCTTCGCGCCCTGCTCGGCCATGCGCTCGGCGATGGCGCGGCCGATGCCCCGCGACGAGCCGGTGATCACCGCCACCTTACCCGTCAGGTCGAAGAGCCCGCCGACGCCCACGGCCGTACGGTCCATCACCTCGCTCATGGTCGCTCCTCGCTCTGAAACAGTTGTTTGATTGGCGGCCATTTGCGCCGGGCCGCGCGGCGAGGTCAACCCGCTAGCGGCACAGGTCGAAGCGGCCGAAGTCCAGGTGCAGGTGGTCGCGGTGGGCGGCGTTGTAGTCCGGGCTGAGCACGGCCCGGAACCAGGGGCAGGCGCCGTCCCGCACCCGCCGTAGGAACTCGCCCCGGGCGTCGTCGCGCCGAAAGTCGCGCAGCACGGTGATCCGCCGCCCGTCGGCCGTCCGGAAGCCCGCGACGTCGATGGCGTTGGCGAAGGCGTGCTCGCTGCGGCGGCCGTCGGCGCGGCCATAGACGTTGCGGCAGGCATAGGTCCCGTAGTGGTCGATCCGCGAGATCGGCGTCCCCAGCGTCTCGCGCGCCGCCGGCTGCACCACGTTGCGGGTCCACATGGCGTAGGAAAGCGCCATCGGGCAGGTCACCACCGGCGCGGCAGGCGCCAGCGGCGCCGCCGTCCCGTCGCGGACCCGAACGGTGTTTTCGGTGGCGCACTCCCCGAGGTCGCGGTCCGGCTCCTCGACGAAGGTGACCCGGCCTTCCGACAGCGCCAGCCGGCAGAGCCGAGGGTCCGCGGCCGCTCGGGCGAACTGGACCGCGGTGGCCAGGCCCACCGGTCGATCCAGGCGGAACGGCTTCCACGGCAGGTCCTGCGGCGGGGCCCAGGCGTTGACCAGGCCGGCCAGCAGCAGGCCTGCGACGGCGAAGTCCACGAGCGCCGCCCAGAGCCCGGCGAGCGCCAGGGCCTCGGGCGAGACTGGCTTGAGCTTGGGCGGGGTGAGGCGCACGGGGCACGAACGGCCGCGGACGGCTCCGGTTCAGCGGCTTTCCTTCCCCGTGGCAGCGCTTAAGGTCGCGGCGGACTTTCGGGGGACCTCCAGGATGCGTCTCGTGGGCAAGATCGCGCTCGCCGTGCTGGCGCTGGTCGTGGCGCTGACCGTGGTGGTGGTGGTCCGCACCCTCACCTACCGGCCGCAGGGCGTCGCCGACTCATCCGGGGTCCGCGTCGCGGCCCCCGTGCCGGTGGACGTGGCCCGTGCGGCCCAGCGGCTGTCCCAGGCGGTGCAGATCCGCACCGTCAGCCACCAGGACCCGGCCGAGGACCAGCCGCAGGAGTGGGCGCGGCTGCACGCCTTCCTGGAGGCGAGCTACCCCGCCGCCCACGCCGCCATGCGCCGCGAGGTCGTGGCCGGGCGCACCCTCGTCTACACCTGGCCAGGCTCCGATCCGGCGCTCGCGCCCGTCGTGCTGATGGCCCATCAGGACGTGGTGCCCGTCACGCCGGGAACCGAGGGGGCCTGGAAGCACCCGCCCTTCGCCGGAACGATCGCCGACGGCGCCGTCTGGGGACGCGGCGCGATCGACGATAAGGGCTCGCTGATCACCCTGTTCGAGGGCGCCGAGACACTGGCGGCCCGCGGCTTCCGGCCTCGCAGGACGGTGATCCTGGTGGCCGGCCACGACGAGGAGGTGCGCGGCGAAGGCGCCCGCGCCGCCGCCGCCCTGCTGAAGGCCCGGGGCCTGCGCGCCCAATTCGTGCTCGACGAGGGCCTGGCGGTGATCGACGACCATCCGCTGACCGGCGGACAGCTCGCCATGATCGGCACGGCCGAGAAGGGCTACGCCACCCTGAAGGTCACCGCCCCAGCGCCCGGCGGCCATTCCTCGGCCCCGCCGAAGGACGCCGGCGGCGTCGCCGCCCTCGCCCGCGCGGTGGTCGCCATCGTCGACCGGCCGTTCCCCATGACCCTGCAGGGCCCGGCCGGCGACATGCTGGCCGCCTCGGCCCCGCACGCCCCCTTCGCGACCCGGATGGCGCTGGCCAATCCCTGGCTGTTCAAGCCGCTGCTGGTCCGGGAGCTCGGCGCCACGCCTGCCGGCGCGGCCCTGATGCACACCACCGTCGCGCCCACCATGCTGAAGGGCAGCCCGAAGGAGAACGTCCTGCCGCAGGACGCCACCGCCTGGATCAACTACCGCATCGCCCCCGGCGACACCTCGGCCGAGGTGATGGCCCGCGCCCGCGCCGCCGTGGGCGACCTGCCGGTCCGGCTGGCCTGGTCGAAGACCCCGGACGAGCCGTCGCCGGTCTCCTCCACTACGTCCGACGCCTGGAAGACGGTCGCCGCGGTCGCCGCCGCCACGACGGGCGCGCCGGTCAGCCCGGGCCTGGTCACCGCCGGCACCGACAGCCGCTACCTCCAGCCGGCGGCGCAGGACGTCTACCGCTTCCAGCCGATGACCTTCCGCGTGGACACCGTCGGCATGATCCACGGCACGAACGAGCACCTCACGCTCCGGAACCTGGAGCAGGCGGTGCAGTTCTACGCCCGGCTGATCGCCACCGCGGCCGGCTGAACCGGCACAATCCGCACGCCGGGCCTTGCCGGAACCCGCGCGGGCCAATAACTGCGAAGGCCTGCGACCTACAGAGGTATCTATGCGCGATCAGTGGACCGGCCGCCTGGACGACGAAGACGGCGACGACGAGGACAAGGGCCGCCTGCCCGACATGCCGATGACGGCGGGGCCGGTCCAGAACGCGCTGTTCAAGTCCCGCACCGTGCTCGTCTTCGGCGAGATCGACATGCGCCTGGCCGAGCGCGTCACCGCCCAGATCACCGCCCTCGCCGCGGAGAGCGACAAGCCGATCCGGATGATCATCAACTCGCCGGGCGGCCACGTGGAGAGCGGCGACACCATCCACGACATGATCCGCTTCTGCGGCGTCGAGGTGAAGGCGATCGGCACCGGCTGGGTCGCCAGCGCCGGCGCCAGCATCTTCCTGGGCGCGAAGAAGGAAAACCGGCTCTGCCTGCCGAACACCCGCTTCATGCTGCACCAGCCGGCGGGCGGCATGCGCGGCCAGGCGTCCGACATCCAGATCGAGGCCGAGCAGATCATCAAGATGCGCGACCGCGTGAACCGGATGATCGCCAACGAGACGGGCCAGCCCTACGAGCGGATCGTCAAGGACACCCAGCGCAACTACTGGCTGAACGCCGAGGAGGCCGTGGAGTACGGCCTCGTCAGCCGGATCATCACCAACGCCTCGGAAGTCTGAGATGGCGGGCGAGCCGTGGTGGAAGGGCGCCGTCCTCTACCATGTCTACGTCCGCTCCTTCTTCGACAGCGACGGCGACGGCCATGGCGACCTTCCGGGCGTCATGGCCAAGCTGGACTACATCGCCTCGCTCGGCGTGGATGGCCTGTGGCTGTCGCCGATCCACCCGTCGCCGAACCGCGACTGGGGCTATGACATCGCTGACTACGAGGGCGTGCAGGCCGACTACGGCAGCCCCGAGGACTTCCAGCGCCTGCTGGACGCCGCCCACGCCAGGGGCCTGAAGGTCGTCCTCGACGAGGTGCTCAGCCACACCTCGGACGAGCATCCCTGGTTCGTCGACAGCCTGACCGGCGGCAAGGACGGCGAGAAGGCCGACTGGTACGTGTGGGCCGACCCCAAGGACGACGGGACCGCGCCCAACAACTGGCTGTCCGTGTTCGGCGGGCCGGCCTGGGCCTACCAGCCGGCGCGGCGGCAGCACTACCACCACAAGTTCCTGCGCCAGCAGCCCAAGCTCAACTGGCGCAACGACGCGGCGCGCGAGGCGGCGCTCTCGGTGCTCGACTTCTGGCTCGAGAAGGGCGTCGACGGCTTCCGCCTGGACGTCGCCGGCACCTACCTGCACGACGCGGCGCTGACCGACAATCCGCCCGTCCCGCTCGAGGCGCGCACGAAGCTGCACTGGGGCCACGCCGGCAACCTGCAGCGCCACCTCCACGACTCCAACCTGCCCGAGAACGTGGAGATGCTGGAGCTCATCCGCCGCCGGGTGGAGGAGCACGACGGGCGCAACGGCGGCGAGCGGTTCGTGTTCGGCGAGTTCTCGGAGGAGGAGGCCCGCTGCGGCGCCTACTGCACGCCCGACGAGGGCCTGCACTCCGGCTACACCTTCGTCATGCTGCTGGCCCGCAAGCTCTCCCCGGGCTTCGTGCTGGAGCACTACCGCACGCTCGGCGACTACCCGTTCCACTGGCCGACGATCAGCTTCTCGAACCACGACGTGCCGCGCACCGTCAGCCGCTTCGGCGGCAAGCACGCGACGCCCGAGCTCGCCAAGATGCTGTTCGCCCTGCTGGTCAGCCTGAAGGGCACCACCCTGATCTACCAGGGCGAGGAGCTCGGCCTGCCCCAGGCCAGCCTCGCCCGCGACCAGCTCCGCGACCCGGTGGGCGACCTCTACTGGCCCTACGACAGCGGCCGCGACGGCTGCCGCACGCCCATGCCCTGGGAGCCCGGCCCGACGCTGGGCTTCACCACCGGCGCGCCGTGGCTGCCGGCCGCGCGGGAGCACCGCGGCCTCACCGTCGCCGAGCAGGAGCAGGACCCGGACTCGGTGCTGGCCTGCGCCCGGGCGCTGATCGCCTTCCGCCAGGGCTCCCCGGCCATGCGCGTGGGCGAGATCGAGTTCCTCGACGCGCCCGAGCCGCTGCTGGCCTTCGTCCGCCGGCAGGGCGACGAGGCCATCGCCTGCGTGTTCAACCTGTCGGCCCAGCCCGCCGTCCTGCAGCAGGACGCCTTCGCCACCGCCGAGCTCCTGCCGGTGGGCGGCGAAGCCGAGCTCCGCGCCGGCTCCCTCGGCCTCTCCCCGTACGCGGCGGTTTTCCTGAAGCTCTCCTAGTCCCGCCCGCGGACGAGGGTCTGGATCACCTCGTTGCCGGTCTGCGGGTCGACGGTCACCCAGGTCTCGCCCACCTTCCGCGCGACCGGCGGGTAGCAGTAGCGCTGCGGGTTGCGGACCTCGGGCTCCGTCTGCCAGCTACAGACCTGCCCGCCCTCGATCCGCCAGACGCCCTTGATCCAGCCGTCGCCGCGCGGCTCGCGCCAGGCGCCGTCCGGATCCACATAGCGGCGCGCGTAATAGTCGCCGGCGGGCACGGCGATCATGATGGTGTTGCCGTAGAAGGCGGCCATCGGGTCCAGCGGCTCGGAGGCCAGGGCCACGGCCGCCAGTCCCAGGCTGGCCAGGGCGGCGGCGTGCAGGGCGAGGATGTTGCGCGGTCTCATGGGTTGGCTCCTTCTCGACGCCAAGGTTGGCGCCGGCCCGCGAGCCAAACCACTGAATTGGCTGCATGAGTGAGTTCCATGCCGCTGAATTCACGATGGCGCGGTTCCGCTGCGCGGCGCGCCGGACTAGAACGACTCCATGCCCGACGGCGAGACCCGCACCGCCCGCAGCGATAGCCGTTTCGGCCAGGGCTTCCTCACGGACACCTGGTACGTCGCCGCGCTCGCCGCCGACCTGAAGCCGGGACGCCTCGCCCGCCACGAGATCCTCGGCGAGCCGGTGTTGCTCGGCCGCTCGAAGTCCGGCGCCCTGTTCGCGCTCCGCGACATCTGTCCCCACCGCGCCGCGCCCCTGTCGGCCGGCCGTTTCCACACCGAGGTCTCGGGGGTCGAGACGGTGGAGTGCCCCTACCACGGCTGGCGGTTCGGCCAGGACGGCGCCTGCGCAGCCATTCCCTCGCTGGTCTCGGACCAGGACCTCGAGGTCGGCCGGATCCGCGTGCGCCGCTACCCGGTGGCGGAAAGCCAGGGCCTGGTGTTCGTCTGGATGGGCGCCGACCCCAGGACAGAGCCTGACCACGAACCGCCGGTGTTCCCGGGCGTGGTCGGCGGCCCGCCCAAGCTCGTCGACCGGATGGACTTCGACGCCCACATCGACCACGCCGTCGTGGGCCTGATGGACCCGGCGCATGGCCCCTACGTGCACCAGCAGTGGTGGTGGCGTTCGTCCCGCAGCCAGCACGACAAGGCCAAGCGCTTCGAGCCGCGCGAGGCCGGCTTCGCCATGGTGCGCCACGAGCCGTCGAAGAACTCGCGCGCCTACGCCATCCTGGGCGGGGAGCCGCTCACCGAGATCACCTTCCGCCTGCCCGGCCTGCGCTGGGAGCACATCACCGTCGGCCGGCGGCAGGTCCTCTCCCTCACCTGCCTCACGCCGGTGACCGAGGCGAAGACCCGGATCACCCAGATCGTCTGGTCCGACCACCCCGCCTTCACCGTCCTGAAGCCGTTCGTCCGCGCCGGCGCCCGCGCCTTCCTGCGCCAGGACGGCGACATGGTGAACCTGCAGAACGAGGGGCTGAAGTACGACCCGCCTCTGCTGTGGATCGACGACGCCGACCGGCAGGCGAAGTGGTACCAGGCGCTGAAGCGCGAGTGGCTGGCCTCCCGGCGCGAGGGCCGCCCGTTCCGCAATCCCGTGGAGCCGGCCGTGCTCCGCTGGCGCAGCTAGGCCGCGACCGCCTCGCCCACGGACGCCCGCGCCACCGCCTCGGCGACCTTGATGCCGTCCACCGCCGCCGAGAGAATGCCGCCGGCATAGCCCGCGCCCTCGCCCGCCGGGAACAGGCCGCGCACGTTCAGGCTCTGGAAGTCGGCGCCGCGGGTGATGCGGACCGGCGAGGAGGTGCGCGTCTCGACGCCTGTCAGCACCGCCTCGGGATCGTCGTAGCGGGGAATCCTGCGCCCGAAGACCGGCAGGGCCTCGCGCATCGCCTCCACCACATAGCCCGGCATGATCGCCGCCAGGTCGGTCGGCCGCACGCCCGGCCGGTAGCTCGGCGTGACGCTTCCGAGCGCGGTCGAGGCCCGGCCCGCCAGGAAGTCGCCCACGAGCTGGCCGGGCGCATGATAGTCTCCGCCGCCGGCCACGAAGGCGCGGCTCTCCAGCTCCCGCTGCAGCTCGACGCCCGCCAGCGGATGGTCGCTCGGATAGTCGGCCGGCGAGATGCCCACCACGAAGCCGGAGTTCGCGTTGCGCTCGTTGCGCGAGTACTGGCTCATGCCGTTGGTGACGACGCGGTTCGGCTCAGACGTGGCCGCCACCACCGTGCCGCCCGGGCACATGCAGAAGCTGTAGACCGTCCGGCCGTTGGCGCAGTGGTGCGACAGGGAATAGGCCGCCGCGCCCAGGTCGGGGTGTCCCGCGCAGGGGCCGAACAGCGCCCGGTCGATCCACGACTGCGGGTGCTCGATTCGGAAGCCGATGGAGAACGGCTTGGCCTCCACGTGGACGCCCCGGTCGTGGAGCATCTGGAAGGTGTCCCGCGACGAGTGGCCGACCGCCAGGACCACCTGGTCGGCCTCCAGGAACTCGCCGGTCTGCAGGTGCACGCCGCGAACCCGCCGCACGCCGTCCAGACCGCGGTCCAGCTCGATGTCGGTCACGCGGTGTTGCCACCGGTACTCGCCGCCCAGGCTCTCGATCTTGGCCCGAAGGCTCTCGACCATGGTGACCAGCCGGAAGGTGCCGATGTGCGGGTGGGCCTCTGTCAGGATCTCGGGCGGCGCGCCGGCCGCCACGAACTCGGTGAGCACCTTGCGGCCGAGGAACCGCGGGTCCTTGATCTGACTGTAGAGCTTTCCGTCCGAGAAGGTGCCGGCCCCGCCCTCCCCGAACTGGACGTTGGATTCCGGGTTCAGCTCGCCGCGCCGCCAGAGGCCCCAGGTGTCCTTGGTCCGCTCGCGCACCACCTTGCCGCGGTCGAGAATGATCGGGCGGAAGCCCATCTCGGCCAGGATCAGCCCCGCGAACAGGCCGCACGGCCCGGCCCCGATCACCACCGGCCGCGGCCCGCCCGGCGGGGGCGCCGTGGCCACATGACGGTAGGCGGTGTGCGGCGTCGGCCGCACGTGCGGGTCGCCGCTCAGGCGCGTCAGCACCGCCGCCTCGTCCTTCACCTCGGCGTCGACGATATAGACCTTCAGGATCGCCGTCTTCTTGCGCGCGTCGTGCGCCCGCTTCCACACCGACCAGCGCAGCAGGTCGTCGGGCCCGACGCCGAGGCGGTGGGCGATCGCCGCCGGCAGGGCGTCGGCCGGGTGGTCGAGGGGCAGCTTGAGTTCCGAGATCCGCAGCATCGCCGCCTATTTAGCGGCTCGCGGCCCGCCGCGCAGCGGCCTGCGACGCCGGAGCCGCGTCAGACCTTGGTGGGAGGCGCGGGCGCCTCGCCGACGAAGACCACCTTCGTGCCCTTGGTGACCGCGCTCGCCAGTTGCCGCACGTCCCAGTTGGTCAGCCGCACGCAGCCGTGGCTGGCCACCTTGCCGACCAGCACCGGGTCCGGCGCGCCATGGATGCCGTAGGTCTCCTTCGAGAGATCGATCCACACGGCGCCGACCGGATTGTTCGGCCCGGGCTTGATGGAGAGCTTGCCGGCCCGCTTGTCGCCGAAGTTCAGCTTCGAGGGGTCGTAGTTCCACACCGGGTCGAAGGCGACCGCCGTGACCTCCCACTGGCCGGCCGGTGTCGGCATCTCCTCCGAGCCGATCGTCGCCGGATAGGACGCCACCATCCGCCCGTCGGCGCCGTAGGCGCGGACCTGCCGCTGGGCCTTGTCCACCTGCACCAGGGTGACCTGCGCCGGCAGGGTCTCGGGCCCTGGCGCGGCCACCACGATGGTCGTCCCCGCCCGGCCGAAGTCGGCCCCCGGGTTCAGCGCCGCCAGCAGGGTCTCGTCCATGTGGAACTTCTCGGCCAGGAGTTCGCGCGGGCTCGTGTAGGCGAGCCGCTCGAGCCTCGCCATGTCCCTGTAGTCCTTGGGGATCTTCTCGACGAAGGGTCCCTTCGCGTCCTCGTCGGTGATCACGTAGTCGGTCATTACCGGGCCTGCGTCGACGCTGAGCCGACGAAACACCTCGGCGTCCAGCTTGCCGTCGGCCGGCAGGCCGTTGGCCTGCTCGTAGTGCAGCACCGCGTCCTTCAGGTTGTCGCCGTCCTGGCCGTCGATCACCCCCGGCGAGAACCGCGCCCGCGACAGCAGCACCTGGGTGCGGATCAGGAGCTGGCGGAGCTGTTCCGGCGTCAGCGCCTGGCCCCACACCGCCTTGTCGATCGCCTGGCCCACGGGCGAGGTCGAGGCCGCGACCGGCGGCGGCACGGCCAGGGGAGCCGGGTGCACGTCCGGGGCGGGAACCTCCGCCTGTCGGGTCCCGCCCGGCGCCGGCTCGTTGCAGGCCGTCACGGCGAGGGCGGCGGCCGTCGCCAGGGCGGCCTTGCGGAAACTCATCTTGGACCTCTGCCGCAGGATGCGCATTTGATGCGCGTGAGGTTGAAGCCGTCAGACGTTCTGAAGTTCCTGGGCGCGCTCGCCGCCGCCGCGGTGCTGCTCGTCCTGCTGGTCGTGCGCGTCACCACCGGCAAGGGACCCGAACCGCCGGTCCGGCCCGCGCCCCCGCCCGTCGTGGCCACGGCGCCGCCGCCCGCCGGCCCCGATTGCCACTCGGCGCGCGGCTGGGACCGCGCGGCGCGGCTGAACGCCGCCAGCCTCAGGACCCTTCAATGGGCGCCCTTCGGCCGGCCCGAGCGCGGGTGGGAGATCTACCTGCCGATGATCCAGCAGACGATCGGCGCCGATTGCCCGCCCGACACGCCGGGCTTCGCCGCCGCCTTCGCCGCCTGGCAGGGCGACGCGCGGCTGTTCCCCAACGGAGTGATGAGCCCCGAGGCCTTCCAGCACATGAAGGGGGCGGCCCAGGAGCGGCGGGTGTTCGTCCGCCTCGCCTCCCAGGGCGTCTGCCCGCGGCCGGCCAACGAGGCGCGCCTCACCGCCGCCCGGCCCGGCGAAGGCTACGCCGGCAAGCAGGTGCAGCTTCGGCAGGGCGCCTTCGCCGCCTATCGGGCCATGGTCGAGGCGGCCAAGGCGGAGTCGCCCGAGATCGCCGCGGACCCGCGCAACCTGACCATCTTCTCGGCCTACCGCAGCCCGGCGTACGACGCGGCCCGCTGCGCACGGGACGGCAACTGCAACGGCGTGGTGCGCGCCCGCTGCTCCCCCCACCGCACCGGCCTCGCCATGGACCTCTATGTGGGCCAGGCGCCCGGCTACGGCCCGGATTCCACCGCCGATCCAAACCGGCTCTACATGACCCGGACGCCCACCTACCGCTGGCTGATGGCCAACGCCCACCGGTTCGGCTTCGTGAACTACCCCTTCGAGCCCTGGCACTGGGAGTGGACCGGCGAGACGCCCTAGGGCTACCGTCCCGCCCCATGGCCACCTTCACCACCCCCGACGGCGTCACCCTCGCCTACGACGACATCCAGCCGGCGGGCCGCGAGCCCGAGCGCACCATCCTGCTGCTGCACGGCTACACCTCGAACCGCAGCGAGGGCTGGCGGCGGACGGGCTGGTACGGGGCGTTCGAGCGCCGCGGCCTGCGGGTGATCGCACTCGACCAGCGCGGCCACGGCGAGAGCGAGAAGCTCTACGAGCCCGAGGCCTACACCCGGGACAGGCTGGCCGGCGACGCCCTGGCGCTGATGGACCACCTGGGCGTCGGCCGCGTCGACCTGTTCGGCTACTCCATGGGCACGCGCACGGCCATCGAGGTCGCGATCCGCGCCCCGGAGCGGGTCTCGAACCTGATCCTCGGCGGCGTCGGCGGCCGGCTGCTGCAGCCTTCCACCGACCGCGGGAGCATCATGGCCGACGCCATGCTGGCCGAGGACCCGGCGAGCATCGCCCACCCCTTCCTGCGCAGCTTCCGCCAGTTCGCCGACGAGCAGGGCGAGGACCGCCGCGCGCTGGCGGCCTTCGTGCAGGCGCAGAATCCTCCGCTGGACCAGGACGCCATGGCCGCCCTGGCCATGCCGGTGCTGGTGGTGGCCGGACAACGGGACGAGGGCGCCGGCGATCCCGAAGGGCTCGCGCAGGTCTTCCCCTACGGCCGTGGGGTCAGCCTGCCCGGGTGCGACCACTTCTCGGCCATTCCCCATGGGCTGACCAAGGCCACCGTGTTCGACTTCCTGGACGGCCTGCTGGACGAGGACTTCTAGGCCGCCCCTGCGCCGCCGCGCGTACGGGCTGCTAGCCGAGCTCCTGCTGGGCCGCGCGCTGGTAGGCCGGCCGCGCCTGGCAGCGGCGGAACCAGGCGGACAGGTGTTCGAAGCGGTCGAGCCGGCCGAACAGCCCGGCCACCTGGGCCACGAAGCTCAGGTTGATGTCGGCGCCGGTGAAGTCGTCGCCCATCAGCCAGTAGCGGCCTTCCAGCGACTGGTCGATGTAGCCCAGGTGGTTGTCGAGCTCGCTGTCGATGCGCGGCTTCAGCGGCGCGCCGGCCTCGCCGATCCGGCTCACGTAGAGCTCCAGCATCAGCGGCAGCATGGCCGAGCCTTCCGCATAGTGCAGCCACTGCTGGTAGTCGTCGTAGGCCGGGCTATCGGACGGCGGGGCGAGTTGGCCGCCGCCATGCCGGCGGATCAGGTAGTCGATGATCGCGCCGCTCTCGTGGACCGTCCGGTCGTCATCGGTGATCACCGGGCTCTTGCCGAGCGGGTGCACCGCCTTCAGCTCCGGCGGCGCCAGGCGCGTGGTGGCGTCCCGGGCGTAGCGCTTGATCTCGTAGGGCAGCTCCAGCTCCTCCAGCAGCCACAGGATGCGCTGCGAGCGGGACTGGTTCAGGTGGTGGACGACGATCATGCGGGGTCTCCGGGCGATGCGGCCTAGAAGCCCCGCTTCCCTTACGCAACGCAAGCATCGCCTATAAGGGCGCGATGAGCCTCGTCCTGCCGAACCTCCCCGACCGCCTCGACCAGGCCGCCGCCGCGGCGCACTCCCTGGTCGCCGAGCTCAGGGCCGCGGTCGCCGCCCGCGTGCTGCGCGACGGCCGCCTGGACCGGGCGGCCCTCGACGCCGAGCAGCACGCCGCCCACGGGCTCGCGTGGGCCGCCGCCTATGCCGAGACGCTCCGCCAGACCGCCGCCTGGGCGCGCGACCTCGGCCCGCGCCTCGGCGAGGCCGAGGCCCTGCCGGGCCAGTTGCTCGCCTTCGAGTACCTGAGCCAGCTCGCCGGCGGCCTGCCCATGAACCAGGGCGAGCTGTTCCGGCCCGGCGACCTCGGCGTCGATCCCGGACGGCTGGCGCCCGCCCTCGAGGCCCTGCGGCCCGGCGCCTCCCAGGCCGTGAAGCTGCGCATCGTCGAGCTGCTGGACGAGGCCCGCGGCCGCCCCTCCCTCGAGGCCAGCGGCCTGGACGAGACGCTGGAGGCGATCCGCGACCAGTTCCACGCCTTCGCGGCGGAGAAGATCGCGCCGCACGCCCACGGCTGGCACCTGCGCGACGAGCTGATCCCGATCGAGCTCTACCGCGAGTTGGCGGACCTCGGGGTCTTCGGCCTCACCGCGCCCGAGGCCTGGGGCGGTTCAGGGCTCGGCAAGACGGCCATGTGCGTGGTTTCCGAGGCGCTGTCGCGCGCCTGGATCGGGACGGGTTCGCTGGGCACCCGGTCCGAGATCGCCGCCGAGCTGATCATCGCCCACGGCACGGAGGATCAGAAGGCCCGCTTCCTGCCGGGGATCTGCTCGGGCGAGATCATCCCGACCGCCGTCTTCACCGAGCCGGAGGCCGGCTCCGACCTCGGGTCGCTGCGGACCCGCGCCCTGCGCGACGGCGACGTCTGGCGGGTGACGGGCGCCAAGACCTGGATCACCCACGCCGCCCGCGCAGACCTGATGACCCTGCTGGTCCGCACCGACCCGGCTTCCCGGGACCACCGGGGCTTGTCCATGTTCCTGGCCGTGAAGCCGCGCGGGACCGAGGCTATGCCCTTCCCGGCCCCGGGCATGAGCGGCGGCGAGATCCGGGTGATCGGCTACCGGGGCATGAAGGAGTACGAGATCGGCTTCGACGGCTTCGAGGTCCCCCACGCCGACCTGCTCGGCGGCCACGAGGGGCAGGGCTTCGTGCAGCTGATGGCCACCTTCGAGAGCGCCCGCATCCAGACCGCCGCCCGGGCCATCGGGGTCGCCCAGAACGCGCTGGACCTGGCCGTCGACTATGCGCTCGCCCGCCGGCAGTTCGGCGGGCCGGTCGCGGCCTTCCCGCGGGTGGCCAACAAGCTCGCCATGATGGCCGCGGAGATCCTGGGGACGCGGCGGCTGGCGTGGTTCGCGGCGCGGGCCAAGGACGAGGGCCGGCGCTGCGACCTGGAGGCCGGGATGGCCAAGCTGGTCGCCGCCCGGGTCGCCTGGGCGGCCGCCGACAACGCGGTCCAGATCCACGGCGGCACGGGCTTCGCGCTCGAGAGCCCGGTCAGCCGCGTGCTGGCCGACGCGCGCATCCTCAACATCTTCGAAGGGGCCGGCGAGATCCAGGCCCAGGTGATCGCGCGCCGCCTGCTCGAGGGCGGCAACTGACCTCAGCGCGGGCGGAAGCCGTCCGCGATCAGCCCGATCTGGCGGTCCATCACCGCCGTCAGTTCGTGGGCGTTGGCGTTGGTGCGCACCACCAGCCGGTAGGTCCAGGCGTAGGCCGCCATCAGCAGGTCGATGATCTCCTGCAGGTCGCTCGCCGGATCGACGTCGCCATCCTCGACGCCCTTCTGCAGGCACTCGCGGATGATGTCCTGCAGCCGGAGCGTGGTGCCGTAGGGCCGGGCGGTCGGCGGCAGGGTCCAGTCGTAGGCGGCGGCGATGTGGGCCAGGAACTGCCGGCGACGCTGCGCCTCGAAGGCGTAGTGGATGGCGAACATCGAGCGCAGCCGGTCGGCCGTGCAGCCGCGCAGGTGCGGCATCACCCGGTCGAGCTCCGCATAGAGCGGCTCCAGCCGGTCCTGCATCACCTGCGACAGGATCTCGCCCTTGGAGGCGAAGGTGGTGAACACCGAGCCCACCGAGACGCCCGCGCGGCGGGCGATCTCGCGGATCGTGGTGCCCTCGTAGCCCTGGGTCTCGAACAGGTCCCGGGCGGCGTTGAGGACGCGGTTGCGGGTGGCCTCCCGCTGGACCCGGCGGGCGCCTCCCAGCGCGCCCGCCGTTCCGATGGCGTCTGCCTTCATGCGAGAGCCCCCCCGGGCAGCTCAGATGTTAGCCGCGGCGCGCCCCGGCCAGCAGGATGCGGATCTGGTCGCGCGCACGCGCCTGAAGCGCATCCAGGCTCCAGCCGTGGAAGATCGCATGCGGGAAGTTGGATTGGTAGGTGTCGAACAGCATCTGGGTGCGCAGCTTCACCTCGGCCTCCTGGCCCAGCTCGCCACGCTCCACGGCGGCGTCGAGCTGCTCGGCGATCAGGTCCTGCAGGGCCTGCACCGGCGCGGCGTTGCGCAGCGCCGGGCCCTCGTCCTGGGACCAGGAGACGCTGAAGGCGGCGCGGGCCAGCGGCAGTTGCGACTTGTAGAAGGCGTAGCCGGCCATGAACATCTTCAGCAGGGCGTCTTCCACCGTGCGGCCGCGGCCGGCGGCTTCCCGCATGGCCTCGGTCAGCGCGGCCAGGTCCGCCATCATGATCTCGCGGAACAGGTCCGACTTGTCGGTGAAGTTGGCGAACACCGCGCCCGTCGACATGCCCGCCGCGGCGGCGATGTCGCGGATCGTGGCGCCTTCATAGCCCTGCTCGCTGAACAGCCGGCGCGCGGCGGCCAGCACCTTGGCCCGCGTCTGCTGCTTCGCGAGCGCCCGGCGCGTCGGCATCTTCACCTTGGTTTCGGCGGCGGGCTGGAGGGGAGAAACGTGCTTCATATCCTGACCTTCTGGGAGCGCGGGGAGGCGCTCGTTTCGATTGACTGCTCTTCTCTCGGTGATGGCGCGGCCCCCGGTGGTCTGGAGCGCCGCAGCGTGGCCGCCATCCGGCCTGGCCGTCCCTCGACTCCCGGCGTCACGTCCCGCGCGGGAAAACCAGTTAGTTGAACGCGTTCAGTATTGCCGTTCGACGATCGGGGATAGCGCTCACAACCCTGACTGGAAAATTTGTGGGCCTCGGCGACCGAAGGTCGACTCGTAGGCCTATGATTATCTAATCCTCGATCAGTGTGGCTGATTTGCGACGCTTGCCGCGGAATGCGGATCGTTGAACATGATCAATCCACGCACAGTCAAGCTGCAATTTCACCGTTCGGCGTAAATCATCGTTCTCGATGGCGGAACAGGCGGGCGAGGCCTAAATTGGGGCCATGGACCTGTTCGACATCCTGATCCCCGCCGCCCTGATCGCGGTGGCCGTGGTGCTGGCGCTCGGCATCTTCGCCCTGTTCCGCGGCGGCGACTTCGGGCGCAGCTATTCCAACAAGCTGATGCGGCTTCGGGTGGTCATGCAGGCAGTCGCCATCGCGGTGCTGGTGAGCGCCGTCTGGTGGCGCGCCAACCACTGACGGCGGGCCAGGTGGTCACCCTCAACCGGATCTACACGCGCACGGGCGACGGCGGCCTGACGCGCCTGGCCAGCGGCGAGCAGGTCAGCAAGGCCGCGCTGCGCGTCGAGGCCTACGGCGCGGTGGACGAGACCAACGCCTGCCTCGGCATGGCGCGGCTGCACACCGCCTCGGCCGCCACGCTCGACGCCATGCTGGCCCGCGTGCAGAACGAGCTCTTCGACCTGGGCGCCGACCTCGCCACCCCGCCGGCCCGCGACGAGGCCGGCACCCTGCGCGTCACCGAGGGCCAGGTGGAACGGCTGGAGCGCGAGATCGACGAGCTCAATGGGCTCTTGCCGCCGCTGCAGTCCTTCGTCCTGCCCGGCGGCACGCCGGCCTCGGCCGCCCTGCACCTCGCCCGCACGGTCTGCCGCCGGGCCGAGCGCGAGGCGGTCCGTCTGACGGAGGCCGGCGAGCCGGTCCGCGGCCCGGCGCTGCGCTACCTCACCCGGCTGTCGGACTTCCTGTTCGTCGCCGCCCGCTTCGCCAACGACCGCGGGGCGGCCGAGGTCTTCTGGCAATCGGGCGCGACGCGCTGAGCGCGCCTTACTGCGCCGGCCGCGCGAGCGGGGCGGCGGGGGCGGGACGGCCGATGGCGGCGCGGGCCTCGGCCTCGGCCTGCTTGTCCTGGATCGTGCGGCCGGTGATGTCGGAGATCAGCACGGGGGTGGCGCAGACCCGCTCGTCCGGATCCCACCACTTCTTGGCTTCCGCGCACCGCTTGCCCGGGATCACCCAGCCCACCTGGTAGACGACCACGCCGACCGACAGGATGGCGAAGACGCCCAGGAAGATCAGCATCAGGCGGGGGATGGTGCGGTTCATGAGGATCGGTCTTTAAGCCTGCGTCCGGTCCCTGGCTAGCGGCCTCTCCCGACGGAATTGCGGCGCCTGCGAACACTTGCAAAGCCCGGCGGAACCGTTATGCCCCCTGGCGACCCCTCTTTTCCGCAATGCAAATTTTGAGGCGTAGGCCATGAAGGTATTGGTCACCGTCAAGCGGGTGATTGATTACAACGTCAAGGCGCGGGTGAAGCCGGACCAGTCCGGCGTCGACCTCGCCAATGTGAAGATGTCCATGAACCCCTTCGACGAGATCGCCGTCGAAGAGGCCGTGCGCCTGAAGGAGAAGGGCGCCGCCACCGAGGTGGTCGCCGTCTCCGTCGGGCCGACCCAGGCCCAGGAGACGCTGCGGACCGCGCTCGCCATGGGCGCCGACCGCGCCATCCTGGTCAACGCCAACGACGCCGACCTCGAGCCCCTGGCCGTGGCGAAGGTGCTCAAGGCGGTGATCGCCGAGGAGAACCCGGACCTGGTCATCATGGGCAAGCAGGCCATCGACGGCGACAACGCCGCCACCGGCCAGATGCTCGCCGCCCTGCTCGACTGGCCCCAGGCCACCTTCGCCAGCGCGGTCGAGGTCTCCGGCGGGTCCGTGAAGGTGACCCGTGAAGTCGACGGCGGCCTCCAGACCCTGGAAGCCACCCTGCCGGCCATCGTCACCGCCGACCTGCGCCTGAACGAGCCGCGCTACGCCAGCCTTCCCAACATCATGAAGGCCAAGAAGAAGCCGCTGGACGTGAAGGAGCTCGGTTCGCTGGGCGTCGACGTCAATCCGCGCCTCAAGGTGGCCAAGGTCACCGAGCCGCCGAAGCGCGCCGGCGGCGTGAAGGTCGAGAGCGCCGCCGACCTGGTCATGAAGCTGAAGAACGAAGCGGGGGTCCTCTAATGGCCGTTCTCGTCATCGCCGATCACGACAACGCGACGCTGCGCGACGCGACCCACAAGACGGTCACCGCCGCCCAGAAGCTGTCCTCCGACATCGACGTGCTGGTCGCCGGCCAGGGCGTCGGCGACGTGGCCAAGGCCGCGGCCGGCATCCAGGGCGTGCGCAAGGTCCTCGTGGCCGAGAGCGCCGAGCTGGGCCAGGGCCTGGCGGAGGCCTTCGACGCCCTCGTGGTTCCGCTCGCGGCGGGCTACGACGCGATCCTGACGCCGGCCACCTCGCAGGGCCGCAACGTCGCCCCGCGGATCGCCGCCAAGCTGGACGTGGCCCCGATCTCCGACGTGGTCGAGATCGTCGACGCCTCCACCTTCGTGCGCCCGATCTACGCCGGCAACGCGCTGGAGACCGTCAGCTCGTCCGACGCCAAGAAGGTCGTCACCGTCCGCCCGACCGTCTTCAAGGCGGCCGGCGAAGGCGGCTCGGCCGCGGTCGAGACGATCGCCGCACCGGCCGCGCCGGCCAAGGTGAAGTTCGTCGACCAGCAGATCGTGAAGTCGGCCCGCCCCGAACTCGGCGGCGCCAAGATCGTCGTCTCCGGCGGCCGCGCCCTGGGCTCGGCCGAGGAGTTCCAGGCCGTCATCGAGCCGCTCGCCGACAAGCTCGGCGCGGCGGTCGGCGCCTCGCGCGCCGCGGTGGATGCGGGCTACGCGCCGAACGACTACCAGGTCGGCCAGACCGGCAAGGTCGTGGCTCCGGAGCTCTACGTGGCCGTCGGCATCTCCGGCGCCATCCAGCACCTGGCCGGCATGAAGGACTCCAAGGTGATCGTCGCGATCAACAAGGACCCCGACGCCCCGATCTTCCAGGTCGCCGACTACGGCCTCGTCGCCGACTACAAGTCCGCCGTCCCCGAGCTGATGACCGAGCTCGGCAAGGTCGGGAAGTGACCGCCTAGCGGATCCGCCCGCACGGGTGAGAAGGGCGGCTCCCGCAGGGGAGCCGCCCTTTTTCTTCATCTCGTCTCGCCCGGCGAAGCCGAGCGGGAGAGTCGGCGAGAGGGGTGGCCGAAACCGTCCCTGGCCCGGAGGCGAACCCGAGGGCCCTCGACCGTTCTGCGTGGATCCGCCCCGACGAACCGCCCCTCACCCTGCCCTCTTGCCCGCACTTCGTGTCGGGTGAGAGGAGATGCTACCGTGCCCGGATGCTCCGCCGCGCCCTCCTCGCCGCCCTGCTCGCCCTCGCCGCCTGCGCCGCGCCGCCCGCCGCCGGGCCCACGACGCCGACCCGGGCCCGCCCGGCGCCGCCCGGCGGCCCGCACCCGGTCCAGCCGAGCCCGGTGGCCAGCGCCGACCCCGCCGCCTGCGCGGCCAAGGGCGGGACCGTCCGTCCGGTCTGCCGCCTGCAACGGCCGATGTGCGTCATTCCCTTCGCCGACGCCGGCAGGGCCTGCACCGACGGCGACCAGTGCCAGGGCGACTGCCGCACCGAGGGCCCCAAGCCCGACGCCACGGGCCCGGTCACCGGCCGCTGCCAGGCCGACACCGACCCCTGCGGCTGCTGGTCCAACGTCGAGGACGGCCAGCTCGTGGGCGGCCTCTGCGTCGACTGACGGCGGGGGCTCAGGCGGCCTTCGCGGCCAGGTCCTCGCCGGTGGCCAGCCAGTGGGCGCACTCCGCGCCCAGCCTGAGCTGCGCCATGCGTTCGTAGTCGAGGCTGTCGCGGACGGTCAGCACGTCGCGCCAGCGGCCGTTGACGCCCTTGTTCACGAAGGTGGCGCCGCCGCCCTCCCAGACCGCCCCGCCCAACGGCGCGACCTTCTCGGCGTTGGCCTTCATCCACTCGAAGGTGCAGTGCTCGATCATCCGCGGCCACGCCGCGGCCGGCACGTCGATCTCCAGGAAGTCGGCGATGGCGGCCATCTCCCCGGCCAGGTCGCGCTTCAGGTGCTCGAAGTGCACCAGCCGCACATTGGGCAGGTCGCGCACCGCCCACCAGCTCGCGATGTTCTCCCAGAACGACCAGAACGGCGCGCCGTCCTCGTCCAGCCAGGTGCGGAAATAGCGCCGCGGATCCGGATCGGCCGGCGGCAGCTCCGGCCCCACCCGGCCCGGCGTGCCGTTCAGCAGCTCGAACGCCAGCGGCAGGAAGTTGGCGTGATGGTTCCACATGCTCATCATCACGTCGCGGCCGTCGCGCACCACGTAGAGGTACTTGGCCTTCGGCGACATCACGAGGGCGTCCACCGGCAGATGGGTCTTCAGCACCCGCCGGTGCGGCTGGGCCAGCACCGCGGCGCGGACCTCGGGCGGGATGACCCGCATGTCCCACCAGGGCGACAGCTCGGCGATCCGCACCTCCGGGTCGCCGCCGTGGATCAACTGCCCCACGATCTGCTGCGTCCAGGTGGTGCCGCTCTTGGCGTAGGTGCCGACGATCACGTCGTCGTCGCGGAACGGGAAGTCGTTCCAGGCGGTGGAGTCCATGTGGTGGTTCTGCAGCTCGCGCGTCTTGCGCGGCCAGGCGGGGGCCTGCGGCATCGCTCGTCATCCTCGTCGCGGGTTGGCGGGCAGGCGCCGCATCGGTCCTCGGGGCGTGGGCGCGTCCGAACGGCGTCGGGTCGACCCGCGGCGTCCGCCCCGGCCGGCCCTGCACCTTCGTGTTGACGCTGGAACGCCCTGAGGTCGGCGCCGCGCCGCCCGCAGGAGCCGCGGTTCTGCGCCGCGACGACTGCCCCCGCCGTGACCCCGGTCACGGGCGCCGCGACAATCTGGCGCCCCAGCTTTTCTTCGTGGTTTTCGCGCCTCGGGGCTTAGCCTTCCGGGATGGCCCAGTCCTGCCCCGGCCCTCGCCGCCCGGCTCTGCGCCCGGCGGGCCGCCCGCCCGCGGCCGCTAAGCCCCCGCCGACGCCCGGTACTCCGCCATCAGCGCCTGGTATTCCGCCATCTCCGGGAACCGCTCGAACGAGCGCACCGCCGGAACCGCCGCCCAGGGCAGCTTCTCGCAGGTGTAGGTCTCCATCCAGGGGGAGAACCAGGACGTGTCGTCCAGCATCGTCGCCCGCACGTTCACCACCCAGTCGGCCATGGGCGGGCGGGTGAACACCCAGCTCATGCAGAAGCCGCAGAAGTGGTGCGCCGGCGGCTCGCGCAGGCCCCCGATCACCGTCTCGCCCTCGGTGACCGCGAAGTCCGACGCCGCCACCATCACCGACAGCGAATAGGCGCTCGCCGTCATCCGCTGGCAGCCGGCGCAGTGGCAGGCCGACGTCATCATCGGGACGCCGGAGATCCGGAACCGCACCCGCCCGCACCGGCACCCGCCGTCCAGGGGCAGTTTGGGTTGGCTCATCGCGTCCTCCTCCCGCCGCTTGGCAAGGGCGGCAAATCATGGCTCCCCCGCGTTGACTCTGCGCCGCCCTTGCGTATAAGTCCGCCCCTCTCGCCCGCGGGGTTCCTGCGGGCGCATTCCGTTTTGCACACACTATAAGTACGAAGGCGCGCGAACGATGTACGCGGTGATCAAGACCGGCGGCAAGCAGTACCGGGTCCAGCCCGGCGACGTGCTGGTCGTGGAGAAGCTCGACGGCGAGCCCGGCGCGAACGTGTCGTTCGGCGACGTCCTGATGCTGGGCGACGGCGACGCGGTGACCCTGGGCGCCCCGACCGTGGCCGGCGCCTCCGTGGCCGCCACCCTGATCGAGACCCGCAAGGGCGAGAAGGTGAAGATCTTCAAGAAGATCCGCCGCCAGGGCTACCGCCGCACCAAGGGCCACCGCCAGCTCGAGAGCGTGCTCCGCGTCACCGCCATCAACGGCGAGGGCGGCAAGGAAGCGGCCAAGTGGGACGGCGAAGTGAAGCTGACCACCAAGGCCGAGCTGAACGCCCGCTCGCGCAACCTGGCCTTCGTGGCTCCGGCCGCCGTGGCCGCCGCCGCGCCGGCCGCGGAAGCCGCTCCGGCTCCGGCCAAGAAGGCCGCGCCGAAGAAGGCCGCCGCGCCGAAGGCCGAAGAGGTCGTCGCCGATCCGGCGGTGCAGGAAGCCATGGCCAGCGCCGAGGTGAACGCGCCGGTCGAGGCCGACGCCGAAGCCAAGCCCGCCAAGAAGCCGGCCGCCAAGAAGGCCGCCAAGAAGGACGAAGGCGCCGCCGAGTAATCGGAACGGGCAGCCTCTAGAGAGTTAGGAGAGCACAATGGCTCACAAAAAATCGGGCGGCTCCTCGCGCAACGGGCGCGACTCCGCCGGTCAGCGTCTCGGCGTAAAGAAGTTCGGCGGCGAAGCTGTGCTCGCCGGCAACATCATCGTGCGCCAGCGCGGCACCAAGTTCTGGCCGGGCGACAACGTGGGCATGGGCAAGGACCATACCCTCTTCGCCATGGCGAACGGCGCCGTGAAATTCGTGACCAAGCGCGACGACCGCACCTACGTGACGGTGGTCCCGGCGACCGAGGTGATTGCGGCCGAATAGGCGGAACCACCTCTCTCCGGTTCCGCCCTCTCCAAGACAGGCGGACCGGACAGACGAACCAAGCGGGGAGTCCGGTCAGCCGGGCTCCCCGCTTTCGTTTTGGGCCCCAGCAAAGTGGGCCGGGAGGTAAGACATGTGCGCCATCGAAGTGACCCCCGTCGTCTCGACGGAACGGCTCGTGCTCCGCGGGCCGGTGCGGACCGACGCCGACGCCATCGTGCGACTGGCCTCGGACATCAACGTGGCCGCCATGACCGCCCGCCTGCCGCACCCCTACATCGAACAGGACGCCGAGGCGTGGCTCGACCGCTGCCTGGTGCAGGACTGGGGCCGCAACGCCACCTTCGTCATCGAGCACCACAGCTTCGGCCCCGTGGGCGTGCTGGGCCTCGAGAACGGGGGCAACGGCCGCGCCCAGATCGGCTTCTGGCTGGGCCGTCCCTTCTGGAACCGCGGCTACGCCACCGAGGCGGTGCGCGGGGCGCTGAAGTGGGTCCGGCGCGACTGGCGCCGTAACGTCGTCGAGGCCGGCCACTTCGCCGACAACCCGGCCTCCGGCCAGGTGCTCTGCAAGGCGGGCTTCCTCTACACCGGCGACGTCGTCCTGCAGGACTGCGCCGCCCGGGGCGGGCAGGTCCCCGCCCGCCGTATGGTGTGGCTGGCCTAGGCGCAGGAACCACGGACGACACGGACAGGGCCGGGCCGCCGGCCTCCGTGTATTCCGTGGTTCCGCCTTCTTTCGCGGGTTTCGTGGCTTTCGTGGTTCCTTCCCTTTTCGTGGTATCGCCCAGGCCATGACCGTCGCCCCGGACCAAGACCCGCTGGTGCACCGGCCGCCGCTCGCCCGGTTGGTGGCGCGCCACGCCGTCTGGCGCGTGCCCGTGGTGCTGGCCGGGGCCGGAATCCTGGCGCTCGCCTCGCAGGTCTCGATCCCGATCGGCCCGGCGCCGCTCACCCTGCAGACCCTGGCCGTCTTCACCCTGGCGGGCCTCTCGGGCATGCGGCTGTCGTTCCAGATGGTGCTGGCCTGGTTGGTGTTCGCCGCCGCGGGCCTGCCGGTGCTGGCCGGTGGCGAGGGCGGGCCTGAGGCCCTGATGGGCCAGACCGCCGGCTTCATCCTGGGCATGCTGTTCGCCGCTCCGCTCACCGGCCGCACGGCCGAGCGCACCCAGGAGTGGCCGAGGCTTGCCGGCGCCTTCCTGCTGGGCCATCTGCTGATCCTGGCGCTTGGCTGGGCGTGGCTCGCCACCCTGGCCGGCGTCGGCCGCGCCTTCATGCAGGGGGTGCTGCCGTTCGTCCCCGGCGCCCTCGTCAAATCCCTCCTGGCGGCGCTGATCGTGCACGCCGTCCGCCGCAGAGTCTCCGCCCGATGAAGTTCCTCGACCAGGTGAAGGTCTACATCCGCTCCGGTAACGGGGGCGGCGGCGCCGTCTCCTTCCGGCGCGAGAAGTACATCGAGTACGGCGGCCCGGACGGCGGGGACGGCGGCAAGGGCGGCGACGTCTGGATCGAGGCGGTGGAGGGGCTGAACACCCTCATCGACTACCGCTACCAGCAGCACTTCAAGGCCGAGACCGGCGGCCACGGCATGGGCCGCAACCGCCACGGCGCGGCCGGCGCGGACGTGGTCCTGAAGGTGCCGGTCGGCACCCAGGTGCTCGGCGAGGACAAGGAGACCATCCTCTACGACCTCGACCAGCCGGGCATGCGCATCCGCCTGCTCAAGGGCGGCAACGGCGGGTTCGGCAACGCCTACTTCAAGGGCCCGATCAACCAGGCGCCGAAGCACGCCAACCCGGGCCAGGAGGGCGAGGAGCGGGCCATCTGGCTGCGGCTGAAGCTGATCGCCGACGTGGGCCTCGTGGGCCTGCCGAACGCCGGCAAGTCCACCTTCCTGGCCGCGGCCTCGGCCGCCAAGCCGAAGATCGCCGACTATCCCTTCACGACGCTCGCCCCCAACCTCGGCGTGGTCGACCTGTCGGCCGGCGAGCGGTTCGTGCTGGCCGACATCCCCGGGCTGATCGAGGGCGCCAGCGAAGGCGCCGGCATCGGCACCCGCTTCCTCGGCCACGTGGAGCGCACCGCCGTTCTGATCCACCTCGTGGACGGGACCCAGGAGGACGTGGGCCAGGCCTGGCGGATCGTCCGCCACGAGCTCGAGGCCTACGGCGAGGAACTGACCGACAAGCCCGAGATCCTGGCGCTCAACAAGATCGACGCGCTGTCCGAGGAGGAGCGGCAGGCCAAGGCCGCCGAGCTCGCGCAAGCCGCCGGCGTGCCGGTGCGCCTGGTCTCCGGCTTCACCGGGGAGAACGTCACCGAGCTGCTGCGGGAGGCCTGGGCGCTGGTCCGCCGTCGCCGCGGCGAGATCGTCGTCGACGAGGACGAGGAGACCGTTCAGGAGACGCCCGGGGGCTGGACGCCGTGAGCGAGCTGGCCCGCGCCCGCCGTGTGGTGATCAAGGTCGGCTCGGCCCTGCTGGTGGGCGAGGCCGGCGCCGACGCCCGCTGGCTGGGCGCCCTGGCCGCCGACGTGGCGCGCCTGCGCGAGCGCGGGCAGCAGGTGCTGATCGTGTCGTCGGGCGCCGTGGCGCTCGGCCGCCGCCGCCTCGCCCTGACCAAGCGCCCGCTCACCCTGCCCGAGAAGCAGGCCGCCGCCGCCGCCGGCCAATCCCTGCTGATGCGCGCCTGGGAGGAGGCTTTCGAGCCCCACGGCCTGGGTTGCGCCCAGGTCCTGATGACCCGCGACGACACCGAGGTCCGCCGCCGCTGGCTGAACGCCCGGGCCACCGTCGACACCCTCCTCCAGCTCGGCGTCATCCCGATCGTCAACGAGAACGACACCGTGGTGACCGAGGAGATCCGCGTCGGCGACAACGACCGGCTGTCCGCCCGCGTGGCGCAGATGGCCGGGGCCGACGTGCTGGTCCTGCTCTCCGACATCGATGGCCTCTACACCGCCGACCCCAGGCGCGATCCCTCGGCGACCCACATTCCCCGCCTGGCCCGTATCACCGCCGAGGTGGAGGCCATGGCCGGCGGCGCGAACGCCGACGCGGGCGTCGGCACCGGCGGGATGGCCACCAAGCTTGAGGCGGCGCGGATCGCCGCCGCCGCCGGCTGCGCCACCGTCATCACCCTCGGCCACCGGCCCTCCCCGCTCTGGGCTGTGGAGCACGGCGAGGCGGCCACCATCATCGAGCCCGCCACCACCCCGGCGGCCGCCTACAAGGCCTGGATCGCCGGCTCGCTCGCCCCGGCCGGCGCCCTGGTGGTCGACGAGGGCGCCGCCGCCGCCGTCCGCCGCGGCAAGAGTCTGCTCGCCGCCGGCCTCCGCCGCGTCGAAGGAACCTTCGACAAGGGCGATGCGGTGCTGATCCGCGACGAGGCGGGGCAGGAGATCGCCCGCGGCCTGGTGCGCTACGAGGCCGAGGACGCCCTGCGCATCTGCGGGCTGAAGAGCGAGGCCATCGAAGCGGTGCTGGGCTACACCTCCGGTCCGCTGGTGCACGCCAACGACCTGGCGCTGGCCCACCACGACGCCGCGTTGGCCTGAGGCGGCGCGCCGCACGTCCCCAATCCGGCCGGCGTGCGATAATGTATCTTTCGCGGGACGGAAAACTTCGATCATGGATGCGCAGGCGGAGGCCCGGCGCCTCGCGGCGCTGTTCGAGTACGAGGTTCTGGACACGCCTGCCGAGCCGGCGTTCGACCGTCTGACCGCGCTCGCCGCCGACATCTTCGACGCCCCCATCGCCCTGATCTCGCTGATCGACAGCGAGCGGCAGTGGTTCAAGTCCCGCATCGGCCTCGACGCCGCCTGCACCGCGCGGGACCTCGCGTTCTGCGCCCACGCGATCGAGGGCGGGCCGGCCTCGACGTTCGTCGTTGAGGACGCCACCCTCGACCCGAGGTTCGCCGGCAACCCGCTGGTCACCGGCGAGCCGAACATCCGCTTCTACGCCGGCGCCACGCTGACCACCCACGACGGCCACAACCTCGGCACCCTCTGCGTCATCGACGAGAAGCCGCGCTCGACTCCGCCCGCAAAGGACCTGGAGCGGCTGAAGCGGCTCGCGGCCATCGTGGTCGGCGAGATGGAAGCCGCCCGCGCCAAGCGCCAGGGGGAGGCGACGCGCCTACTGCTCGAGATGGTCGAGCACATCTCCGAAGTGGGCCACTGGCGGCTCGACCTGCGCGACGGGCGGCTGACCTGGTCGGACGAGACCTACCGCCTGCACGGCGTGGACAAGGCGACCTTCCGGCCCGGCTACGACAGCGCCGTCGGCTTCTTCGCGCCCGAGGACCAGGCCCAGATCACCGAGCGCGTGGCCCACGCCCGGGCGACTGGCGAGGGCTACGACCTGCAGCTCAAGCTGACCCGCCCCGACGGGGTGGTCCGCGACGTGATCATCAAGTCGCGCTGTCACGTGGAGCCGGACGGCCAGGTCACCGGGCTGTTCGGCGTCGTGCTCGACATCACCGACCAGCTTCGCGGCCAGCGGGCGGCCGAGCGCAGCCGCGCACGCTACCAGTTGCTCGCCGACAACATGGCCGACACGGTCACCCGGATCCGGCTGGACGGCAGCTCCGGCTACATCTCTCCGGGCATTGAGCAACTGATCGGCTACACGCCGCGCGAGATGGCCGGGCGGCCGGCCCACGCCTTCGTCTGGCCCGAGGACCAGCCGCTGATCCTCGCCACCTTCGCCGAGATGGCCAGGGGTCTGGACGAAAAGACGGTGGAGCACCGCGCCCAGCACAAGGACGGCCGCGCCGTCTGGGTCGAAACCCGCTTCCGCACCGTCCGCGACGCCGCCGGCCAGCCCGTCGAGATGGTGGCGGTGATCCGCGACATCAGCGACCGCAAGGCCGCCGAGGCCGCCCGCGAGGAGAGCGAGGCGCGCTACCGGCTGCTCGCCGAGCACGCCACCGACGTGATCGCCCGGACCGACCTGCGCGGGAAGATCCTCTACGTCACGCCCAGCGTCGAGGCGCTGCTGGGCTACACGGCCGACCAGGCGCTGCAGAGCAACGTCGCCATCGTCGTCCACCCGGACGACCTGGCCGCCTTCGCGGGGGCCTACGGCGACCTGCTGCGCGGGGTGCGGCCGGCGGGCCAGCCGATCCGCTACCGGCTTCGCCGCAGCGATGGGGCCTGGGTGTGGGTGGAGGGCAATCCGCGCCTGGTGGTCGGTTCCGACGGCGCTCCTGTCGAGATCGTCGACGTGCTGCGCAACGTCACTGAGCAGGTGGAACTGGAGGCCGAGCTGCGGCTGGCCCGCGACCAGGCCGACGCCGCGGCGCGCGCGAAGTCCGAGTTCCTGGCCAACATGAGCCACGAGCTGCGCACGCCGCTCACGGCGATCATCGGCTTCTCGGGGCTTCTGAAGGTCCGCACCGACCTGCCGGCCCAGGCGGCCATGTTCGCCCGCCGGATCGAAGGCGCGAGCCAGGCGCTGCTCGCCACCATCAACGACGTGCTCGACTTCTCGAAGCTCGAGGCGGGGCAGGTGGAGATCCGCCCCGCGCCATGTGACGTCGCGGCCCTGGTGGAGGAGGTGGCCGCCGTGCTCGAGCAGCAGGCTTCCGCCAAGGGGCTGACGCTGGAGACCCGGCTGTCCGGCCTGCCGCCGCGCCTGCAGGTGGACCGCGACCGCGTGCGTCAGGTCCTGCTGAACCTCATGGGCAATGCGGTGAAGTTCACCTCCGCCGGCGGGGTGACCGTGAGCGCCGCCTATGAGGAAGCGGGGCTGATCGTCGAGGTGGCGGATACCGGTCCCGGGCTCAGCGAGGCGCAGCAGGCGATGCTGTTCCAGCGGTTCTCTCAGGTGGACGGCTCTGCTTCGCGCAGCCACGGCGGCACCGGACTCGGCCTCGCCATCTGCAAAGGCCTGGTCGAGGCCATGGGCGGGGCGATCGGGGTCGCCTCGATCCCTGGCCAAGGCGCGGTGTTCCGCTTCGTGGTGCCCTGCGAGCCGGCGCTGGAGCCGCTCGGCGCCTGAGTTCCGCTGGCGCGCGGCCCCGCGCGCGGCTAGGTAAGGCTCAGGCTGAGCATATGGACGACGGCGGAACAGGACGGCGCACGCAGGCGACCCGCGAGGGGCGGCTGGAGACGCTCGCCCCCGGCCAGCCCATCGTCTGGGGCGGCGACCGCGTCGCCTATGTGGACGAGGCGCTCGCCCAGGCTTTCCGGGCCGGCGACCGCCTGCTGGTGGCCGACGGCGCCCTGCTGCACGTGCCCGAAGCCGAGCACAGCACCGCCGGCGAGGCGGTAAGCCGCGCCGCCGCCGCCTTCGCCCGCATGGGTGAGGTGGGCGACGTCCAGGTGGACGCCTTCTTCGACATCTTCGCCCGGCATCTGGAGGACGACGCCCGCTGGGCCGAGATCGCCGCGGCCAAC
Source organism: Phenylobacterium sp. (assembly GCF_041913825.1). GTDB lineage: Bacteria > Pseudomonadota > Alphaproteobacteria > Caulobacterales > Caulobacteraceae > Phenylobacterium. Next base: position 11,818 of record NZ_JAYSEO010000021.1, on the reverse strand, counting down.
GCCGACGACGTGGCCCGCGCCCGCGCCCGTGGCCGCTCCACCACCCGCCTGCAGGTCTCCGACGCCATGCGGGCCGACATGATCGCCGGTCTGCGCGCCTGGCGCGACGCCGAGCCGCCGCGCGGACGGGTGCTGGAGACGGTCGCCCACCAGGGCTGGAGCGTGGAGCAGGTGGTGGCGCCCCTGGGCGTCGTCGGCTTCGTCTTCGAGGGCCGGCCCAATGTCTTCGCCGACGCCACCGGGGTGATCCGCGCCGGCAACACCGTGGTCTTCCGCATTGGCTCCGACGCCCTCGGCACCGCGCGCGCGATCGTGCGACAGGCGTTGGAGCCGGCGCTGGCCGCGGCCGGCCTGCCCGAAGGCGCCGCCGTGCTGGTGGACTCCGCCGCCCACGCCGCCGGCTGGGCGATGTTCGCCGACCCGCGCCTGGCGCTGGCGGTGGCCCGCGGCTCCGGTCCGGCCGTGGCCCAGCTCGGCGCCATCGCCCGGGGCGCCGGCACGCCGGTCAGCCTGCACGGCACGGGCGGCGCCTGGATGGTCGTCGACGCCGGCGCGGACCCCGACCGGCTGTTCGCCGCCGCCTTCCATTCCCTCGACCGCAAGGTCTGCAACACGCTCAACACCTGCTGCATCGTGCGCACCGGCGCCGACGCCCTGCTGCCGGTCTTCCTGGACGCGCTCCAGCAGGCGGGCGAACGCCGCCGCGGGTGGAAGCTGCACGTCGCCGAGGCCGACCTCGATCGCATCCCGCCGGCCCTGCGGGCCGCCCGTGGTCCGGTGATCCGCGCGGAAGGCCCCGTGGACGAGCCGCTCGTGGAGCCCATGGCCGACGAGGACCTGGGTCGCGAGTGGGAGTGGGAGGAGACGCCCGAGGTCACGCTGCGCCTGGTGGACTCGGTGGACGAGGCCGTCGCCCTGTTCAACCGGCTGAGCCCGCGTTTCACGGCCAGCCTGCTCAGCGCCGACCCGGCCGCCCACGCGCGCTTCTACGAGACCATCGACGCGCCCTTCGTTGGCGACGGCTTCACCCGCTGGGTCGACGGACAATACGCCCTCGACCGGCCCGAACTCGGCCTCTCGAACTGGGAGAACGGCCGCCTGTTCGCCCGCGGCGGAGTGCTCGCCGGCGACGGCGTGTTCACCGTCCGCGCCCGGGTCCGGCAGGCCGATCCCCACCTGGATCGCGGGGGCCATCCCACCCCGCCCCGCCGCGCCTGATGGCGAGGATGTGGTTCGCAGGTCCGGCCCGGCGGATCCCGCCGGCCGGACGGCCGAAGGCGCTCCGCCTCGGCTTCGACCTCGCCCCGGGAATGCGCGTGGGCCTGTTCGGCGGCTCGTTCAATCCCGCGCACGAGGGGCACGCTCACGTGGCGGAGACCGCCCGGCGGCGCCTCGACCTGGACCGGGTGATCTGGCTGGTCTCACCCCAGAACCCGCTGAAGCCGACGCACGAAACCGCCGACCTGGCCGATCGCATGGCCGGCGCGCGCGCCTTCGCCGACGGGCCCGACATGATCGTCTCCGACGCGGAGACCCGCCTCGGCTCGCAGTACACGATCGACACGGTCCGCGCTCTGAAGGCCCGCTTCCCGGGCGTGAAGTTCGTCTGGATCATGGGCGCGGACAGCCTGGCGACCTTTCACCGCTGGCGCGGCTGGACCCAGATCATGCGCGAGGTGCCGGTGGCTGTGGTCTCGCGGCCATGGATCTCGCTGAAGAGCCGCTTCGCGCCAGCCGCGGTCCGCTTCCGCGCCTTCCGCCTGCCCGCGCACCGGGCCATGGGCCTTCCAGATGTCCGCCCGCCGGCCTGGGTGTTCCTGTTCGGCCGGTTCAACTTCCAGTCCTCGACGGCGCTCCGCGCGCGCCAGCGCCGGCCCGCCGAGCCGAAGGGCTGAGCGGCCGCGCGCGGCGCAGCGGGAACGCGCCCCGGCGCCTGCGCTTTGACGTCTTTGTGAGGGACGCTGACCCCGGCCCTTTCCCGTGATAGGGTCTGTGGAGCGAGGACATCAAAGGAGCAACCCCGCTGCAACGTGAGACCGCGCCGCGCGCGCCGGAGGCCTCGAACGACGTCCACTCGGACGGCGACGCCTCCCAAGACGACCAGGGTCGCGTCACCGCCCTGGAAGACCTCATCCTGGCCAAGCTGGACGACGACAAGGCCCAGGACATCGTTTTCATCGACCTGAAGGGCAAGAGCGCCGTCGCAGACGGGCTGATCGTCGCCTCCGGGCGGTCGCATCGCCACGTCGGGGCCATGGCCGACCACCTGCTGCGCGCCCTGAAGGACGAGGGCTACGGCCGCGTCAGGGTCGAAGGCCTGCCGCACTGCGACTGGGTGCTGATCGACACCGGCGACGTGATCGTCCACCTGTTCCGCCCGGAAGTGCGCAGCTTCTACAACATCGAGAAGATCTGGTCGGTGGACAGCCCGCACCGCACCGCCGCCATGTGAGCGGACGGCGGTCTCCGTGCGACGGCTGACCGCCATCTGCATCGCCGCCTGCGCCCTGCTGCTGCAGGGTGCAGCGCCGGCTGGGCGGGCCGGGGCGCAGCTCCGCCCTTGGACCGAGGGCCTGCCAGCCTGCGCCGCCCCCGACACCCGTCCCGAGCCTTGCTTCCCGAACTTGGCGCTCAGCCGTGACGGGACGCGCATCGCCGTCGGAGCCCCGGGCCTAGTCACCGTCTGGAGCCGCGAGGACCGCCGCCGCCTCTGGACGTTTCAGGAGCCGCCAAATCCGCTCTTCGCGTCCCGCGCGGCTATGGACGTCGCCTTTTCGGACGACGGGCTCTGGCTGGCGGTGGGCGATGGTCCGGTCCTGCGGCGGCTGCTGGACGCAACGAACGGGCGGCAGGTGTTCGAGCTTCGCGACGGCCTGTTCCTGCCGCCGCCGCTCCGAACCGCGGACGGCCGCAGCCTCGTCGTCGAGAACATCGAGTGCGAGCGCGACATCTACCAGGTGGAGCTCGACCCTCGCGGTCGCGCGCTGCCGGCCATCGGCCCGGTCGACCGGGCGGCGGGACGGGACTACACCCAGTCTCGCGAAGCCCGGCCGCCGGCCTGCCAGCGCCCTGAGCTGGTCGGCCCCCGCGAGATCAGCCTGGCCCATGACATCGCGGTGTGGGAGCGCGTCGGGCCTTGGCCCTCGCGCGCGCTGGAAGTCTACGCCCGCGGTCGCGCGACACCCCTGTGGACGCGCTCGACGGCCAACGTCGGGGGCCTGAACCACCTCTCCCGCGACGGCTCGCGCCTCCTGACCCTGGACAGCCGGCTGGACGCGGCGAACCGCATCGTCGGCCAGACCCTGGCGGTGGTCGACAGCCGCACGGGCCGGCCCGTGGTCGAGATCGGCGATTGCCGCTATGCCCGGCTCGTCGCCCGCCGGGGCGACCAGGGCTTCGTCGTCTCCTGCTGGACTCTCGAGGATCCCCTGGCCCACGTCGTCGCCCTGGATCCCGCGCCCAGCCGCTGGACCACCCGGCAGGAGGACGCCTGGCGGGCCCACGCGCTGTTCGGCTCCCCCGACGGGAGCGTGGTCCTGGCGCACGAGATCGAGACCTGGCCGAAGGCGGACGGCACGGTCCGGTTCGGCCGCACGCGTCTTCGGCTCGCCGACGCCGCGACCGGCCAGACGCTCGGCGTGGCCCCGCTCGGCCGCTACGACGGCCCGCTGGACGATCGCGATGTGGCCCTGTCCGACGCAGGGCGGGTCGTGCTGTTCGACGCCGGCCGCGGCCCCATGCTGTGGACGCCGCTCAGCGGGCCAGGCGGTCCCCCGTCCTGACGCGGACGGCCGCCATGGCCTCGTCGTCCACCCCGACCCGGTGGCGATAGACCAGTTCCCCGCCCAGCCAGCCGGTGAACAGCAGGATGGCCAGCGTCGCCACCGACAGCGTCACTCCGGCGGGCGCCACAGCCGCCTCGGCGCCTGTCGTGGCCCGCAGGTAGAAGCTCACCGCCGCCAGCGCCACGGCGATCAGGTTGCCGACCATGTGCAGCCAGGCCTGCCGCAGGCGGCGGACGTCGCGATCGCCGAAGAAGTCGATGAAGCCCAACACCGCGGCGAGCAGCGCGCTCGCCACGCCCGCGCCCAGCAGCCACATGGACGCCTCCGCCCAGCCCGGACGGGCGGTGGACAGGTAGACGATGTCGGTGATCGGCGCCGCCGCCAGGAAGGCGATCGGGAACGGGATCAGCATCGGGTGCAGCGGGTGGCCAGCCACCTTCGCCGTGCTGTGGGGGTGATGGTCGGACATGGGTGTCCCTCTCCTGCGGTTCCTCACCGCAAGGGACGGGCTGAACCGTGGAAAGGTTCCCGTCCGGGCCTTTTGACGGGCCCGCGAAGCGCCTAAGGCTTGCGCCGTGAAGATCGCCATCGTCGCCGTCGGACGCCTCGCCCGCTCGCCCGAGACCGAGCTGGTAAAGCTCTATGTCGAGCGCGCCACGAACGCCGGACGCGCGCTCGGGCTGGGGCCTGTCGAGGTGGTGGAGGTGGAGAGCCGCAAACCGGGCAAGGCCGCCGAGGGGGAGGCGCTGCGGCCACACCTCGCCGACGCCCACGTGATCGCCTGCGACGAGCATGGCGCCGCCCGCCCGTCGCGGCGCTTCGCCGAGGAGATCGCCGCGCTGCGGGACCGGGGCGTGCGGCGGCTGGTGTTCCTGATCGGCGGAGCCGACGGCCTCGACCCCGACCTGCTGGCGCAGACGAACGGCAAGCTGGCCTTCGGCCCTCAGACCTGGCCGCACGCGCTCGCCCGCGCCATGCTGGCCGAACAGGTCTATCGTGCGGTCTCAATTCTGGCGGGTTCGCCCTATCATAGGGACTAGATGCTGAAGGCGGCGGCGATCGGCGGGAGCGTGGCGGCGGTGGCCGTGGGCGCAGTCGCGCTGGCCCAGACCGGCGGCGAGCGCCTGGCGCGCCTGAACCTCGCCGAGACCCAGCTCTCCGCCGAGCAGGCCGAGAACATGAGCCAGCTCGCCCGGCTGCTGTCGGTGCTGGAGCAGATCCGCCGCGATCCCCCGCCGGCCCTGCTGGTGTCGCCCGAGGACGCCAAGGACGCGGTGCGCGCCGCCATCCTGGTCAAGGCCATGACGCCGGAGCTGCAGGCCAGGGCCCGCACCTACGCGACGGCCGCCAACGAGATGATGCGCCAGCGCCGGCTGGCCGCTGTCCAGAGCGAGGCCCTGTTCACGACCGAGAGCCTCGCCGCCGAGCAGGCCCCGGAGGCGGAGCGCGGGGCGCCGGAGGCCGGCCGCCTGCCGCCGCTCCCGGCCGAGGCCATCCGGCCGCCCGATGTGCTGATCGCGCCCGCGGCCGGACCGGTGATCCGCCGCTTCGGCGCCCCGGTGGCCGGAGGCGGCCACGCCAATGGCATCATGATCCAGACGCCGCGCGCCGCCCGGGTCACAAGCCCGGGAGCGGGCGCTGTTCAGTACGTGGGCCCCGTGAAAGGTTGGGGCGTCATCCTTATTTTAAGGCTGGCGGGCGGCTATCATCTCGTGTTGGCTGGCCTTGAGCGACCGTCGGTCTCGGTCGGACAATCCGTCGCGCCCGGACAGCCTGTCGGATGGATGCCCGATGATCGACAATCGCCCTCGGAACTCTATCTGGAGGTCCGGGAGCAGGGCGCGCCGGTGGATCCGGGGCGCTGGCTGAACCAAAACCGGGGCTGAGCGCTGCATGAACAGCGGTCGGGGGGCTCGGGTCATAAGCGGCGAGAGCCGCAGAGGGGAGCCTGAAAAGGCGATGAAGAAGTACCTCCTGATCGGCGTTTCGGCCTTCGTGCTCGGCGCGGGGTCCATGGCCTACGTGAGCCAGCAGGCGATCGCCTCGGCGGAGCCCAGGGCCAAGACCTACCGGATGCTCGGCCTCTTCGGCGACGTGCTCGACACCGTCGAGCGGCAGTACGTCACCGACGTGGACGACACCAAGCTGATCCAGGCGGCGATCGACGGCATGCTGACCAGCCTCGATCCCCACTCCGGCTACCTCGACCCCGAGAATTTCGACGACATGCGCGATCAGACGCGCGGCGAGTACGGCGGCCTCGGCATCGAGGTCACCAGCGAGGACGGGGTCGTGAAGGTGATCTCGCCGATGGACGACACGCCGGCGGGCCGCGCGGGCATCAAGGCCGGCGACTACATCACCGCGGTCAACGGCGAGAGCGTTCTCGGCCTCACGGTCACCGAGGCGGTGAAGCAGATGCGCGGCCGTCCCGGGGAGGCCGTCACCCTGACCATCGCCCGCGAGAAGTCCGATCCTTTCGACGTGAAGCTGGTCCGCGAAGTCATCAAGCCGCGCTCGGCCACGGCCAAGATGGAAGGCGCCTACGGCGTCCTGCGCGTCTCCACGTTCAACGAGAAGACCACGGACGAGGCCCAGGCGGCTTTCGCCGAACTGCGGGCCAAGAACCCGCAGATGAAAGGCCTGATCCTCGACCTGCGCAACAATCCGGGCGGCCTGCTCGATCAGGCGGTGGCGGTCTCCGACCTGTTTCTGGAAGGCGGCGAGATCGTCAGCCAGCGCGGCCGCGATCCCCGGGACGTGGAACGCTACAACGCCCGCCCGGGCGACATCACCGGCGGCCTGCCGATGGTGGTGGTGGTCAACAACGGCTCGGCCTCGGCGGCCGAAATCGTCGCCGGCGCCCTGCAGGACCGCAAGCGGGCCGAGGTCGTGGGCCTGACCACCTTCGGCAAGGGTTCGGTGCAGACCGTCATCCCGCTGCGCGGCGGCATGGACGGCGCCCTGAAGCTGACCACGGCGCGCTACTACACGCCGTCGGGCCGCTCGATCCAGAAGACGGGCATCGAGCCGGACCTCGAGGTGGCGTCCAGTCGCGACGAGGCCCAGGCGATCGCCAACCGGGCGTTCCAGTTCTCGGAGGCCTCGTTCCGCAACGCGCTGAACGCCGACGAGGGCAAGGTGCGCCGGGGCGCCCACGAGCCGGCTGAGGCGCCGCCGGAGGCCTTCGACACCAAGAAGGACTTCCAGCTCGCCCGCGCCGCCGACGTGCTGCGCTACGGCTCGGTGGCCGCGACGCCCAAGCTGCCGAAACCGACGGCGAAAATGGCCGAGGTGGTCGGCTCCAAGGCCCGCGTGGCCGAGGTCAAGCCGCCCCAGACGACCCAGAAGTAAGCGCGAGGCCCAGGCCTCACGGAGGGGCGGTCCCGCGGGGCCGCCCTTTTCGCGTTCAGCGCCGGCCGCCGAGGCTTTCGGCGAACAGCAGCAGGGCCGCGCCCAGCAGCACGAGGTCCTTCAGGAAGAGCTGGCCCACCCCAAGGGTGAGTAGCGGGATCTGGGCGTCGGCCACCAGCACGCCGGGGGCGGTGAACAGGAAGCTGGCCGTGATGAACGACGTGCCGGCCGCCAGCAGGGCGCCTGCCCGAGCCGGCCAGCGCGTCGGCCAGCGCAGGCCGGACAGCAGCCCCAGGCCGATCAGCACCTCCACCGCGGCGAACAGGCGGCTCGCGTTGCGCACGCCCAGCCACTCGTACCAGTGGGCGAGGAACGGGCTGCTGGCGGCGTACGGACGCACCGCGAACGCCTCGTAGGCGGTCAGCTTCTGCAGCCCGATGCCGAGGAAGATCAGGCCGAGGACCAGCCAGAGATAGCCGGTGGCGAAGCGGCGCAGGCCGGCGGTGGGGGCGCGTCTGGGCAAGGGACTCTCCGTACGGACGGGAGGAACCGCCCTGCCGTCCCCGGGTTGCGGCGTCAATGGCGAAGCCGTCCGCCTTTCCGCCGGAGCCCTGGCGCCTCACCGCCGAGGCCTGGGCGTCGTTCTGGCTCGTCCCGGCGACGTACGCCCCGTTCGCCCCCCCGCCGGGGTGGCGGCCGGTGAGGCTGTGGGGGCGGCTCTGCGTCGGCGCGGCCTTCGCCACCTACCGCTCGCCCGGCGACCTCGCCTATCGCGAGCTGGTCGCCGCGGTCCTGGTGCGACGCGGGCTGCGGGTCGCGGTGACCATCCCCTGGATCTGGGTCGACAGCGCAGCCTCCCGCGACGGGGCGCGACGCCTCTGGGCGATCCCGAAGGAGATGGCGGCCTTCGAAGGCTGGCCGGCCCACGCGGCGCCGGGGCTGGCCGCCGTGGACGCCGTGGCCGGCGCGGCCCTGCCCGGCCGCTGGCCGGCGCCGATCCGCGTGGCGCAGGGTCGGGGAGCCGAGCCGGTGGAGACGCCGGTGCGGCTGGTCGCCCGCCTGCGGCTCGCCCGCGCCTGCTGGCGGGCGGCGGGACCGCTGGCCTTCCTGGATCGCCGCCGGCCGCTGCTGTCCCTGCGGCTTGACGACGCGCGCCTGCTGTTCGGGCGGGAGCCGGCGACCCTTCGTTAACCATATGGCGGGAGGCTCCGGCCACTGGAGCCCGACCTTGGCCATGATCGCGATTCCCCGTCTGCAGGCGCCGGCGGTCAGCCTTGAGAAGCTGCGCGGGCTGGCGGCCAGCCCCTATGCCGGCGTCGGCGCCGCGGGGGCCCTGCTGCTGGTGGCCGCCGCCTCCCTGCTCGCCATCATGGGGCCGGCCGACCCCAGCGCGCCCATCGTCCATGTCTCCCTCGACCAGGCGCTCCGCGCCGCGCCGCACGGCTGGCGCGAGGCCCTGCCGAAGGTGAAGGGCGCGCCGGTCACTGAGGACCTCGTGCGGCTGTCAGACCGCCCGCTCGCGCCGCTGGCCGGCGGCGACTGGAACACGCCGTCCCCGCTCGTCGACCGTGCGCCGCCCAGCGGGCCCCTGCCACGCGCGCCCATCGCCGGCCTGTTCGCGCCCGGGCCGGGCGGCCCGCTGCCGATCATCGCCGCCGACGGCCGCACGCCCTTCGAGGCCTATGCCCGCCCATTCCGCGACAACGGCAAGCCCAAGGTGGCCCTGGTGATCGGCGGCCTGGGCCTCAACGCCCGCGCCACCCAGCAGGCCATCGAGACCCTGCCCGCGCCGGTGACCCTGTCCTTCGTCGCCTACGCCGAGGGCCTGCAGGGCTGGATCGACCTCGCCCGGCAGCACGGCCACGAGGTGCTGCTCGAGACGCCGATGGAGCCCGAGGACTTTCCCGAGAACGATCCCGGCCCCTACGCCCTGATGGTCGACGGGGGGGCGGCGGAGACCGCCAAGAAGCTGGAGTGGGTGCTCTCGCGGGCGACCGGCTACTTCGGCGTCACCAACTACCTCGGTTCGCGCTTCCTGGCCGACGAGGGCGCCTACGAGGGCTTCGCCGCCGCGGTGCGCGCCCGCGGGCTCGGCTTCATCGACGACGGCTCGGCCGGTCGGCGCGGCGGCGGCTTGCCGCGCGCCACCGCCGACCGGGTGATCGACGACCAGCTCACCGCCAAGGCCATCGACCAGCAGCTCCTGGCGCTGGAGGCCGGCGCCCTGCAGCGAGGCAAGGCGCTGGGCTCCGGATTCGCCTACCCGGTAACCCTCGAGAAGGTCGCGCGTTGGGCTGCCAGCGTGGAGCAAAGGGGCTATCAGCTTGCCCCTGCCTCCGCCCTGGCCGAGAAGCGATGAGACCCGAACGCGACGATCCCCTTCCCCACCACAGGCCGAACGTCGGCGTGGTGCTGTTCCACCCCGACGGACGGGTCTGGTTCGGCCGGCGCGCCGGCGCGCCCGGCCCCTGGAACTGGCAGTTCCCGCAGGGCGGAGTCGACGCCGGCGAGGACTTCGAGGCCGCCGCCCGCCGGGAGCTCGAGGAGGAGACCGGCGCCCGGACCATCGCCTATCTCGGCCGCACCGACGGCTGGATCGCCTACGACTTCCCGGAGAACATGGGCGGCCCCAAGGCTTGGCGTGGCTTCAAGGGACAGAAGCAGGTGTGGTTCGCCTTCCGCTTCGATGGCGACGAGACGGAGTTCGACCTCGCCGCCCACCACGAGCCGGAGTTCGACACCTGGCGCTGGGGCTGGCTGGCCGAAGCGCCGGGCCTGGTGGTGCCGTTCAAGCGGGCGGCCTACGAGCAGGTGGTGCGCGCCTTCGACGGCTTCGCGGCCCCGATGCCGCACCGCGCCTGAGACCGCAGGACCCCTTTGGCGTTCCGGGTTAGGATGGTGGCGGCGACTGGGTCCCGCAGAAGGCCGGCGCCGGTCCGGACGAGGGGATCATGACGACCACGGTGATGGTCCACGGCGCATTCTGCGGCGGCTGGGCGTTCGAGCGCTTCCGGCGTCCCTTCGAGGCGGCCGGCCACCGGGTGATCGCCCCGGACCTGCCCGGCCACGCCGCCGGCGACCCGGCGGGCGCGGTGACCAACCTCTCGATGACCGACTACGCCGCCGCCGTCGCGGCGCTGTGCGAGAGCCTGTCCGAGCCGCCGGTCCTGGTCGGCCACTCCATGGGCGGCCTCGTGGCCCAGCTCGCCGCACGGCGCGTGCGTCCGCGCGCCCTCGTGCTGCTGGCGCCCTCGGCGCCGTGGGGCGTCGCCGGCTCCAGCTTCGAGGAAGCGGCGACGGCCTTCGGGATCCAGATGCTCGGCCCGTTCTCCTCCGGCGCCGTGGAGCCCGACCTGGGCCTGATGAAGCGCTACAGCCTGAGCCGGATGCCGAAGGGGGAGCGCGCGCCGATCCTCGCCAGCCTGCGCCCCGAGAGCGCGCGGGCGCTGCGCGAGACGCTGAACTGGTGGCTGGACCCGTTCATGACCACGAGCGTTGGCCCGGGCCCCCTCGGCGCCCCGGCGCTCGCCGTGGCGGGCGAGCACGACCTCGTCCATCCGCCGGCCACCGTGCGCCTCACCGCCGATCGGGTCGGCGCAGGCTTCCTGCAGATGCCGGGCATGAGTCACTGGCTGGTGGGGGAGCCGGGCTGGGAGGAGGTGGCCCGCCGGGTGCTGCGCTGGCTGGCCGAGGAGGCTCGCGCCGCCGCCTAGGCGCCGCCCCCCGGGCTGAGGAACTTCAGCCCCAGGATTCCCGCGATGATCAGCCCCAGGCACATCAGCCGGAGCGCCGTGGCCGGCTCCTTGAACAGCAGAATGCCCAGCACCGCGGTGCCCACCGCCCCGATGCCGGTCCAGACCGCATAGGCGGTGCCGATCGGCAGGCTGCGGACCGCCAGACCTAACAGGCCCATGGAGAGCACCAGGCTGACCGCGGTGAAGATCGTCGGCCCCACGCGTGTGAAGCCCTCGGTGTACTTCAAGCCGATCGCCCAGCCGATCTCGAACAGGCCGGCGATGAAAAGGATGACCCAGGCCATGGCGGACTCCCAGGATTCTGCGGGGTCGTCCCCGCGGGCAAAAGAAAAGCGCCGGGGTCGTCCCCGGCGCTGATCCGCTCGGCGCTGGCCGATCCCTTAGAGCTTGCGCTCCTGGTACTGCAGGGTGCCCATGTCGTAGCGGGCGTTGACCTGGCTGTCGTCCGGCTTGCGGACGGTGGAGAAGTTCAGGCCGATGGACTGGGCCGAGGACAGGCTCTCCCACGAACGGCGCACGCGCTTCAGGCCGTCCGGATCCACCGGCTGGGTGTAGTTGGCGGTGGGGTCCAGCGGCGGCTGGCGGGTGAACGCCCACACGTTCAGGCCCTTGGCGATCTCCTCCGCCTGGCCCGGACCGTAGCGGAGCTCGGCGAAGCAGACGTCCTTGTTGGAGCCCTGCGGGAACAGGACCACCTGGTAGGCCTTCTGGCCGCCCAGCATCTTCGCCCACGTCATGTCCCGGCGATTCTGCTTGAAGCCCTGCGCCTTGGCGAGGTCGTCCAGCTTCTGGCCGCGCACGGCCGGCACGCAGACGTTGTCCAGCACCGCGATCACCTCGGCCGCGGGGCCGGAGGTCGGCAGCGTCGGCGCGGGCTCGGCGGCGGCGGGCGCCGGGGTCGCGGCCGGCGGGGCCGCGGCGGGG